>CAWJBD010000005.1:0-255272 GCA_963841045.1 uncultured beta proteobacterium
CGAAAGACACAGACATCCCTTACGCGCTTACATGTGCAATTTTAAAGGAAGTTGTCAGTGCCGGTACTTTTTCTAACATCAGCAAATTCCGCCTGGAACGGGCAAAAAATATTTCTTTGTTATTATCGCAATTAGAAATAAAAGCGACGGTTCTATTTAATAGGCTTATCTTCTCAAACCCTTACCAATTATGCATCACCGGCGATTGATTTCATCTTCAACCGCCGGTTTTATTATGCCAATGGTATTATCACACAATATTATTGCACTTTTATCCTCTTTTAAATCTCTTTAAAAAAACTTGACAGAATAATTTCTTCATGTATTGTATATCGAACGTCCGTTATAAATAAAATCCGTTTTACGGATCTCCAAGCAAGGAGGGCATGATGCACAAACCACTGGATGGGTTGTTTCTTTCAACTCGAGAACAAATTGATGAGGAAGAGCAGCGGATCGTCAACACCGTCAGGAAGTGGGCGGACAGGGAGATCCTCGCCAAGCGCCTTGCCTACCTGGAAAACTATGATAAAGAATTTGCCGAAAAGCGCCGGATGCTCCTGATGGACATTGGCCTCCAGCGCCTTGCCCTATCGGAGGAGAATGGGGGGTTCGGTTGGAACAATAATGCCCGCGCTCCCGGTCTGGCCGCTGTTTTAATCGAGATCGGCCGGGCGGACGCCGCCATCGCCTACATGTCCGCGCTTCAGTTTACTGCCATTCTAGCTTCCGGCACTGACAGCACCTCACCCGTCGGCACTTTGATATCCCGCTTTTACAGCGTCGATAAACCTGTCAACCCGGCAATGATCCTGCCCGGAGCGGGTTCCCTGGATGAACAGACCCCCCTGTTTCTCGGCCGATCCATCAACGCCCGCCTTGTTCATGAAGGTGACGACGATATACTTATTGGTAAAAACATTCGCCCTGCCGGTTGCGGTTCTATGGCCGACTACTATTGTGTGGTCTGTGCCGACAGTGCTGGAAAACCCCGGATCGCTTTCGTTTCCGCTGACACTCCTGGTGTGCAAAGAGGCAATATTCTCAAGGAAACGGGGCTCAACGCCTGCACAAACGCCGATGTCACTTTCAATAATGTCCGGCTCACCCGGGAAGCCATACTCGAAGGAATTGACGCCGTTGAGAGACTCTACCTCTGGCTGAATCTCCTTCTCGGGGCGACAAGTGTAGGCGCGGCCATGAACTTCTTCGAAATCGTCTATGACTGGGCCGGCACGCGCACTATCAAGGGCGGCAGCATTATGAAGGAAAACCCCCTGTGCGCTTCTGTCCTTGCCGATGTGGCGGAGGAGATCGCTATTGCCGGTTTTCTTATTGATGATCTTGCCCGCTTGATAGCTAAGATGGCAGGACCACATAATCCCGAATTGCAGCATGTCTATACGTTGTCTCAAATCGTGGGATACCGGGTACAGCAAGGAACTTTGCGTGCCGTCAACCGGGGTATGGAACTCATGGGGTCCGCCGGTTATGCACGGGAATGGCATGCGGAAAAACACTGGCGGGACATCAAGACCATCCAGTCTTACCTGTGCGGCGTCGGGGCGGAAGTCCCCGTCAAAATGGACACAGCACGGTTTTTTTTCGACAGCAGGGAAATTTAGGGGGACAATTATGAAAAGCATCGACGATTTTTCACGGCCCGAAGAATATATTTCTCCCATGGACAAACACTTTCGAAGTGTGGCCCGCGCCTGGGTGGAGAAGGACGTCATGCCCCACCGTCGTGAGTATGATGAAGACTGGAAGGAACACGCCCTCATCGAATCCGCCTTCGACAACCTCATGGCTAACAAGGGGTTCGGCATCCAGAAGGCCCTGTTCCCTGCAGATCTGGGCGGTTGGGGATTGGGACAATCCGATTATGCTTTTACCATCGCCTGCACCCTGGCCGAGGAAGTCGGCCGCGCCGATACGGCCATGGCCGTGGCCTTCATGGTTACCTATTGGCCGCTGACGACCATTCTTGTGGAACCTCACGTCAACCGGCGGCTCGCGGCAGAATTCGCCCCCATGTTCTGCAAATCGGATAAGGCCGTTTTTGCCGCCCTGGCCATGACGGAACCCCAGGGTGGCGCCGATATCGAGAATATGGAACTCCTCGGGGGAAAGACGATCAAGACAACCGCCCGTCTCGATGGCGATGAATGGATCATCAACGGTCACAAACTCTGGCCCACGAATACGGGCGGCGTCGGGCAGCTGTTCGGCGTGCCCTGCACGACCCGTCCGGGATCGACGGATCCGAACGACTTCGCCCTCATCTTCGTCCCCGCGGATGTCAAAGGGGTTACCCAGGGCGGACCCTACGAAAAAGCGGGCATGGCCGCGGACAAGAACGGCGATCTCTGGTTTGAGGATGTGCGCGTCCCCGCCTGGTATCGCGCCCATGGTCCGGGAAAAGACGCCCAGGTCTTCAAGGAGATCATTCCCTGGGGACTCGTGGGAAGCATGGGATTTCTCGTCGGAGCTATGATGAATCTCTACGAGGTTCTCTATGAATTCGCGTCGACCCGAACTTACGGAAACCGGCCCCTCAAGGAAAACGATGCCATCGCCGGGCTTATCGGCCGCATCGCCGGAGATATCGAAGTCTGCCGGATCATTGCCTATGAAGGAGCTCGCATCGGCGACCGGCGGAATCGTTCCTATGGCCACCCACTTTATTCCGAAGAAGTCCTTGCCAAACTTCGTAACCTGAAAGATTTTGTTTGCGATCGGGCTGTGGAGAACTTTGGCCGGGCTATGGATGTTCTGGGCGTTTACGGTCCGGACCGTCAGTACGATATCGAAAAGCACTGGCGGGACATCAAGATGATCCAGCTATGGATGGGCGGCAAGCAGCTGTGCCAGATGGAAGCGGCACGGTATTTCTACAACTGTAAAACCCTTTAAGAGGTCGTTATGGAAACATTCAATTCACCTGATAAGGGCGTCATCGACCTGGCGGACCGTGTCCTGAAAGAACTTCTGAAAAAGCCCGCTTTCAAGGACGGTGTTCGGACAGTTCTCACAAACATCGATCCGGCATCAAGCCGGCAGTTTGTCAGGACCCTCATGTGGCAGGATCCGGAGTTCTTCCTCGCCCTCATCAGCGCTCTGCCTCCGATGGTCAATGCCGCCATCTCCGGCATCGATGAGCTCCTTATCCAGCTACGGGAAAAAATGTCGCCCCTGCTCCTCCACAATTTTCTCCGTTCCCTGGCCTCCTCCGTGGATCGGGACACCCTGGAGAGTATCGTCAAAAACGGCAAGGGCCTCGCCGTGGACCTCTTTGCCGTGGCAGACGAGGTGCTCAAAGAGACGGGTGAACATATTTTAACGGGAAAGGAGGGAGAGTGACATGGAGCCATCTCTGGATACGGCAAAAAGCAGCGTCATAAAGGAAATTCTGGCAACCCCATTCGTCAAGGACCTCATCCGCAGCAGCCTGAAAAGCGCCGCCTGCGAAAACGATCCCCCTCTCGTCCGGACGCTTCTGTGGGAAGACCCCGAAGTCTCTCTGGCTGTCCTTTCGACTCTGCCCCAACTCGCAAACCGGTGCACCGGCGCCCTGAACGAAGCGGGCAGGGAGATCGACGAAAAATTTTCTCCGCACCTCCTGAAGGATTACCTGACAGCCATGGGCGAAGACATCGACACAGATCGAGTCATTGCCTGTACCGAAATTTGGGGAAAGATCATCTCGAATCTCTGGGAAGCCTCGCCGGAGTTTAGGAAATCTGTTGAGGACTATCTGTCACAGAATATTCCCCGCATGCTGGGAACAGGCGTTACATCCGCCGCCCGCTTCATCAATGAGATTGACCGGCAGGACCCACGCGCTGTTTCCCGTTTTGTGGCGGAAACACTGGACAACACAGACGGAAAAGAGGTCGAGGGGGCGGCGCGGATTCTGTTCAACGCCGTGCTGGACCACAAATCCCGTTTTCTGTCCTGGAAATGGTTCTGGCGCTTTTTCCGCGACCGGCGCCGTAACCGGAAATCATAAAAAAAGGAAAGAATCCCATGCCAAAGATTGTGGATCATGATGTCTATCGCGACGAACTGGCGATGAAATGCTTCGATCTCTTTGCCCGTAAGGGATACACTGCTGTCACCATGCGGGAGATCGCGTGGGAATTGAAAGTTTCAACGGGAACTCTTTACCACTACTTCCCCAACAAGATGGCCATTCTGGAGCAGGTCTTTTATCTGACCGCCGAGCGGGATATAGCCGACGGCGTTTCCCGGATTGAGAAATTCGTTACCCCGGCCGATCGCCTGAAGGTCTTTCTGGAATGGGTGGCCGATCAAGAGCTGCATTTTGCCGATGTTCTCCTGATCACCATCGACTACCACCGTCAGGAAGGCCATGATGCGGGTGGCCTTGTTGCCAGCGTCCTTGCAACCTACACCGACGCCGTCGCTTTTTACGTTCTGCCCGACAAGGAGTTAAGCGCCCTGGTCATGACCTATCTCATCGGTCTCATCACCGAACGCATCATTATCCGGGACAATATCGATTTTACGTCCAAGGTGGACACCCTGTATCGGTTCGTCCTCGAAAAGTCTTGAAGACAAAGCACCGGAAACCGCTCGCAACACCCGCCAAGAGCGTTAAAAAGGCGAAAAAGACATCGAAAAAAGGGAAGGAAACGTAAGAATAATGGAAACGACTCCCCATACCAAAACGCCCCTGTCTGATGACGAATGCGGCCAGTTTTTATCCATGATGATAAAGGAACTGGCGTCTACGGCAGAGTTCAGGGCGGTTGCCACGGGCCTTGCCCGGCGGTTGCTGGCGGACTGGTCCGCCCGGGATCCCTTCAATCGACTCGTCGCCGGAAGGGTTGAAAAATTGATCATCAAGGGACTGGCCACTCTGGCGGAGCAAAACACGGAAACACATGATTACTGGAAAGATCCGGACATGGCTGCGGCCATGGCCCAAGGTATGGCCAAAGACGTGCCTCTTCTTATCAATGCGATTATCGGGACAGCCGTCCGCTTGAGCGAAGGCCGCCAGCACTTGCCGCCGGAATGCCGGCGGGAGATCTTTCAAAGAACTCTAAAAGGAATTGACGCGGGCCTCTTGGGCCGCTGGCTCAACTTGCAAATACAAAACGTCAGCGACCTGACGGCGGATCCCGAAGGCTTTGCCGAAGCACTGGAACAACCCGTCCGCAATCTGATCGCCTCTCTTGATTTCGGCGAACTCAAGGATGCCCTGGACGGTTCCGGAGAGGCCATCGTTGCCTCCGTCCGGATGATCAACACCACGATATGGGACTATCCCGCCAAATTTATCTGCCTCGTTTCCCTGCTGCCCACTGTGGCAAACATCGTCCTGCGCTCCGCACGGGAAACCCTGACACCCCTTCATACCCAGGCCCCCGATGTCCTTGCCGACGTTGTTTTCTCTCTCCTTCGCAGCCTGAACGGCAAGGACGCGGGCGGTCTTGTGAATGATCTGGCTGAAGTCATCCGCCAGATCCATACGGGGAGCGCTCTTATCGGCGATCAGGGACTGCCGCAATTCGGCGCCGATCTGAGGATTCTCCTAGCGGACTTCGCCTCCGCCCTGAATCCTGAGGTAATCGTGAAGGCCCGGGTAGCGCTGGCCGAAGATATGGAAACCATCCGCAATGCCTGGACGGAAACGATGGCCGAACGGCCGGATTTGTTTCTGGAAAGCCTGCGACGCTCAGCCGACTGCCGGAATCCTCAAATCCGGGCGACCAGGAGGGAAGTGGGACTCCTTGCGGACTTGCCGAAAGATGAGGTGAATGAAGCCATCTCTGCAGGTTTGTCCGATCTGGATACCCAGGAACTGGGGGAAACGATCAATACGACTCTGCGTCTCCTGAATTCTCTCCGAAGTTCCCACCCGGAAGCCCTCCCCGGGGTTCTTGCCGGGATTGTCGCAACGATCGATACGGACGAACTGAAAGAAGCGGCTAGTTGGATTGTCCCTTCCGCCGTTACCGCCGTAAAACCCTTGGCAGGTGCCATCATGCCCTCGGTCATCCGTGGACTGGCAGATCTGCTCACACCGGAACCCGGAGATGATACCAGATGAAATGGCTGCTGCTATCGCTCAGTTGAAGACGGCACTACGGGAGGTGAAACCATGATGAAGGCCTTTCGCGAATCTTCAACAATCCTCTGCAACCGACACGTTCAGGACTGGAAAACCGGCGGCGGTAAAGTTGTCGGCTATACCTGCTCCTATGTTCCTGATGAGATTTTCCACGCAGCGGATATCCTCCCCTACCGTCTGCGGGGGGTTGGGGCCAGGGAAATGAACATTGCCGACGCCTATTTCGGCCCCTTCATCTGCAGTCTTCCCAAGTGCCTGTTACAACTCGCCGGTGAAGGCAAATACCATTTTCTGGACGGAGTCATCGTCACCCCGGGTTGCGACTCCATGCGGCGTCTCGATGATTGCTGGCGGAAAGCCGGCGAGGACCGCGCGGAGGCACTCCCGTCGTTCTTCTTCCATTACGCCGTCCCTCACAAGACGGCTGACTACAGTCTGATGTGGTTCATCGAGGAGACGCAGCGCCTGAAGGCCGCCGTCGAAAATCATTTTAACGTCACCATTTCCGATGATCAGCTTCATGAGGCTATCGGCATTTACAACGAGGGACGCGTACTTTTGTCCCGCCTGGATGCCCTGCGATGCGCCACAGATGTAGCCATTTCCGGCGCCGACGCTCTGGCTGTAGTTCTGGCCAGCACAACAATGCCCCGGAAGGCCTTTAACGACCTTCTCAAGGAACTGATCATGGAACTCGAGGCCGCAAAGAACCCGATCCGCGGCCGGAAACGTCTGATGCTCGTCGGCAGCGCCAATGACGACGTTGAACTGGTGAGCCTCATCGAAGGCGATGAGGCTGTCGTCGTGGCAGACAATCTCTGCTTCGGCGCCCGCTTCTATGCCGATCTCGTCGAGCCGGAAGGCGACCCCATTGCCGCTCTGGCCAAGCGCTACCTCTTCCATAACGATTGCCCGCGCATGTTCGGTGACTATAAGGGACGTTTGAATATCCTGAAAGAGAAAATCGAGCGGGCTGCCGTGGACGGCGTGATCCTCCAGAACATCCGTTTTTGCGACCTCCACGGATCGGAAAACGGCATCTTCGAGCGCGATCTTGAAGCGGCGGGCATCCCCTGCATACGAATCGAACGGGAATACGGTCCCCTGGTGGAAACGGGAAGGATCCGAATGCGGATCGACGCCTTTCTGGAAAGGTTGGAAAAATGAGAAAAGAACTGAAGGAATACCCATTTGACTGGATGCTGTGGCGGACCTTTGCCGCCGCCGCCCGCATGAAGGCCGGCAGCGAGAAGGAATATCGCCATGCTTTAAATCAGCTTCCCTACTTCCGGGGAGTCCTTGATACGATCTACGGCATCGGAGAACCGGGACGGCTTTTCATCGAGATGGTGGCGGAATATTTCGAAAAGATCATCCATGCGCGTGAGCGGGGACAGAAGACCGCCATCACGACCTTTTGTTTTTCCCCCGCTGTCTTTTACGCCCTCGATATCGTCCCCATTACCCTGGAACTCGTCACCGTTGCCATGGGCGCTACCTACAAGCGGGGCACGGCTGATTTTCTCGACTACTGCAACGAAGTCGGCTTCACGGAAACCTCCTGTTCGTCCCAGCGCGGAACCCTCGGGGCTTATCTGGCGGGAAACGGCGTGACCATCGACATGGTTGTGGCGGACAGCCCCGGTGTGTGCGACACGAACGTCAACGCTTTCGCCTTCGCCTCGGCCTATCTGGACAAGCCCTTCTTTCAGCTCAATATGCCGCCGGATCTCACGGGAAAACGCTCAACAGAATATCACCGCGCCGATTACCGCGCCCTGATTGCCTTCCTGGAAGAACAGACGGGGCGCAAGCTCGACACGGGCAAGCTCCGGGACATTATGGAGGAAGTAAGCAGGCAGGATCTTTTGATGGCGGAACTCGAAGAACTTCAGCTTCTGGTGCCCAATCCGCTTGCCCGTCACGTTCAATCTCCTGATCTATGCCGGCCGATTCCTGTTCGCCGGCATGCCCCAATGCACGAGACTGCTCGAATCCATGCTCAAGATCGGCCGGGAAAATGCCCATCGCAATCAGTCGGGGCTTAAGCGGGGGAAAGGAAAGCCTCCGGGGATTTTTCTGCTACATCGACCATTACGGCCAGGACCTCCGCCTCTGGCAGCTCCTGGATCGGATGGAGATCAGCTACCACGGAAACATTCTAAGCAAAATGTGGTCACAGGATGCCCATTACGCGAAGGTCCTCGACCGCCGTGAAGAAGGATACGCCATCGATACGACGGATCTGGACACGCTCATCGACAGCATCGCCGATCTCAATTCCCGGATGCCCATGATCAAGTCCATTCGCGGGCCCTACGATGCCCCGCACATGTGGCTTCAGGATACCCTTGCGCTGGCGAAGCTGCACAAGGCTGACTTCATCGTCTATAACGGAACGCCGGGATGCCGGAATACGTGGGGCATGGTGAAACCTTTCGCCCGCGACACAGAGAAAAACGGATTTCCCACACTCATCCTTTACTCCGACGCCTTCGATATGCGGGTGGAATCGTGGGAGACGACGGCATCGCGGATTGAGGAATTTCTGAAAGTAAGGAGATTGCGCACATGATTACGGCAGGATGCGATGTTGGATCACTCACATCGAAGGCGGTTATTATGAAGGACAACAGGATTGTGGCCCAGGAGGTCATCCGGTCCCGGACAAAACCGGCGGAGTCCGCCGTGGCGGTTATGGATTGCGCCCTGCAGAAGGCGGGAATGACCCTTGCGGACATCAACTTCTGTGTGGGAACGGGCTACGGTCGGGACAGGATCCCCTTCGTTCAGGAGGCCGTATCGGAGATTTCGTGCCATGCCCGGGGCGCCCGCTGGCTTCTGCCGACGGTGAAAACCGTCATCGACATCGGCGGCCAGGACTGCAAGGCCATGCGCATCGACAAGGACGGAAAGATTGTGAAATTCATTACGAACGACAAGTGCGCCTCGGGGACAGGTCGCTTTCTGGAGGTTATGGCCCGGCTCATCAATGTCTCTCTGGATGATCTGGGCGAACTCTCGGCCCGGGCGAAAGCGCCGATCACCATGGCCAACGCCTGCACCGTCTGGGCCCAGGCGGATGTCATCCAGCATCTTAATGACGGCTTATCCGCTGAGGATATCGGCGCGGGAATCAACAATGCCATGGCTTCACGGATGGCTGTTCTCGCCAATAATATCGGTCTGGAGCGCGACTTGTGCATGACCGGCGGGGTTGCCAAAAATGCCGGCGTCGTTACCGCCCTCGAGAAGCTTTTGGGAATGACGATCAAACGGATCAAGAAGGTGGACCCCCAGCTGGTTGGCGCCGTCGGCGCCGCCCTCATTGCCGGAGATAAAATGGAAAGGAGGGGCGCCTCATGATTGTTGCCGGATGTGACGTCGGATCGCTGACTGCCAAGGCGGTCATCATGGAAGAGGGGGAAATCCTCGCCAGCGATATCATCCTCGCGGGGACAAAGCCTGCCCTGTCGGCACAGGAGGTCATGGACAAGGCCCTGCAAAAAGCCGGTCTATCCATGGAGGAAATTGCCTGGTGCGTAGGAACGGGTTACGGCAGGAAGCAGATCCCCTTTGCCAACGGGGAAGAGTCGGAGATCGCCTGCCACGGGCGTGGGGCTATCTGGTCCGCTCCGGCGGTACGAACTATCGTGGATATCGGTGGCCAGGATGCCAAAGCGATCAAGGTCGATGAGAAGGGAAATGTCATCAGGTATCTCTACAACGACAAGTGCGCCTCCGGAACAGGGCGTTTTCTGGAGATCATGGCCGATGCCCTGGGAATTGCCCTGGATGATCTGGGTGAACTTTCTTGCAATGCGACAGATCCCGTCACCCTCTCGAATCAATGTGTCGTCTTTGCCGAGACGGAGATCATTTCTCTGGTCAATGAAGGCCGGGATGTAGGCAGTATCATCGCCGGCCTGCACCGCGCCCTGGCCAATCGCGCGGCATCCATGGTCGGAAGCATCGTGGCCGAAGCGGAAGTAGCCATGACCGGCGGTGTAGCGAAAAACGCCGGCATGTTTCATGCCCTGGAAACCGCATTGGGGATGCCCGTCCGGAAGATTGAAAATCCCCAACTCAACGGCGCCGTCGGTGCCGCTCTCTTCGCTCGCGATGCTGCGGTGGCAAAATCCTGAAAAAAGGAAGGAACGAATCCATGGGAATTCTTGACGCCGCCATCGGACAGGTCAGAGATTACATGAACCATCGGTGTCTTAAGACAGCCGGTCGAGACATTCCATTACGATGGCAAGGGATGTCCATGGCCTGCAGGCGGAAAAAAGAACATCGTCCTGGCTCAGGATACGGGTATCGAACTGGGGAACCCCCGGCAGGAGTCCTTGTCCCTGATGTTGTGGGCCGACGAACACTCCCATATTCACGACGGCCGGATAACAGTGATCGGTCCCGATCTCCCCGATGCAAAGGGCAGGAGTCTTCCGTTTGCCAAAATCGTCATGGCCTCCGTCCATGGTTTTAACGAAGAAAACACCTGTGACCGGTGGCAGGAAATGGACCTCCTGCGGTTCGATATTGATCTCGCGGGATACATGATGCGCGCCGTTTCCCAGTACCAGCGGGAATGGAGCCGTGTGAGCCGCGATGCCCTGGAAAAGGGGATTTCCTTCTCCATCCTGGGCAGCGCCCTCATGGACCGGATGAAAGCAAAGGAATACATCGACGGGGTGGAGATCCTCTTCGTAACGGAAAGCCCAGAGGCCGTTCGCGAACTCCGCGAGGTGGCCAACGGGGCCATGGCCATCATCGGCGCCCTGAACCGGATGAACGAAGAAATCGAGGCGGACTGCCCGACCTGTGACTACCGCGCCGTCTGCGACGCCGTCGACGGCCTGAGGGAGATGCATGCCGCCCGAAAAACATCTTAGGAGAACACCATGGAACATGACAACAAGCAAAAACATCCCCTTCTGATTGCCGTCTGCGGAAAGGGCGGTGTCGGCAAGACATCCATCAGCGCTCTTGTCATCAAAATTTTAGCGGAAAAGGCGGACAGACGTATTCTGGCCATCGACGCCGATCCTGCCGTGGGTCTGGCAACAGCCTTGGGCTTCAAGGGAGAGCGCACCGTCAACGACATCCGCAACGACCTGATCAACCGCATCGAAAAAGGGGAAAGCGAAAACCGCCAGGCCCTTCTGGCCGCTCTGGATTACGAGGTAATGGCCGCACTGGAAGAAAGGGAAAACGTCGCCTTTCTCGCCATCGGACGTCCCGAGAAGGAAGGCTGCTACTGCAAGGTCAACAGCATGCTCCGGGACATTATCGAATCTGTGGCTCGGAATTTTGACTACGTGGTCATCGACGGCGAGGCAGGCATTGAACAGGTGAACCGCCGCGTCCTGTCCACGGTTACCCATCTGCTCCTCGTCTCCGACGCCTCGGCCAAGGGGCTGAAGGTCATCGAGACGATCGGCAGCGTTGCCGGTCAGGCCGTTCATTATGAGAAAGCCGGCTTACTTTTGAACCGGATTCGCAGCGAAGAGGAAAAAAACAGATTATCCCTGTCCGCGGCCTTTCCCGCTGATCGGCTGGATACCAGAAGATGACGGCATCCGTGAAGCGGACATCGTAGGCCGGAACCTCATGGAGATACCGCACTGCCCGGCTATTGAAGCCGTCAGAGCGGCCATTACTGGTTTTATAGATTAAAAGTGAGGCGTATAACGGGAATCTGAGATTAGTGGCGTGTCCCCCGCTGGCGGGGGCAGGGGGTGGAAAGTTTATGCAGGCAGTTCACAAAATTACAAGTTGGCAGCCACCTCCGTCCCCATGGGACACCTCCGCCAGCGGAGGAAATATAAGGACAAACAGTGGTTCCACCAGTGAGGCGCAGAGTTGCTGGAAAGAAACGCGCCTGCAATGAGCTGGTCCGGAAGTCGATTGATAAAGGACAAATCCCCATCGGCTATTCCTGCAGCTATGTCCCCGACGTCATGCTTTCCGTTGACGGGCTATTTCCCGTCCGGATGCGCTCCCCCGGCATCGCCGGAACGGAGCTGGCGGACAATTATCTTTCCTCCGTTATCTGCTCCTACACGCGAAGCCTGCTGGAATTTGCCCTGGACGGGCGTTATAATTTTCTTCGTGGCTGGGTCTTTGCCGCCAGCTGTGATCATCTCCGCCGCCTTTACGACAATCTCGAATATCTGCGACAACCGGGCTTTTCACGCATTCTCGATGTTCCCCACAAGACCGGTGATGCAGCCATCACCTGGTACACCGAGGAACTTCAACTTTTAGCCCAAGCATTGGCGGATAACTTTGGCGTTGATTTGGGCTCAGAGTCTTTGGGAAAGGCGATCCGGGAACACAACAGATTCAACGCCATCCTCAGGGAAATCGGTGAACACCGCAGAGGTGACCATCCCGCTATGACGGGGACGGAATATCATCGTCTGGTCATTGCAGCCAGCGTCTCGCCCAAGAAAGTCATCCTCCCCATTCTGGAAAAGATCCGTGATGATCTGCAGACACGCCGCCCACTGAAACCATATCGCGCACGCCTCCTCCTGGTGGGCGGGCATCTCGACGATCCCGGCTATATCAACATTATTGAATCCCAGGGAGGCCTGGTCGTCGGTGACCGTTTATGCACGGGGTCCTATCCAGGCCTTATGCCTATACCGGAAACGGGCGATCCCATCGCTGCAATTGCAACGCATTATCTGACCAGGACCTCCTGCCCCCGCATGATGGAATCTTTCCAGGAACGGGCGGAAAATATCGTTTCTCTGGCCCGGGAATGCCGGGCGGACGGTGTTGTGATCCAGATGATGAAGTTTTGCGATACCTGGGGTGTGGAGATCGCCTCGTTTTTTTCTTACATCCGGGAAGCGGGGATTCCCGTACTGCGCCTGGAGCGGGATTACCGCCTCGGCGGCGAAGGACAACTGCGGACGCGCATTCAGGCGTTTATCGAAAGCATGGGCAAATAGAGGGAAACATCATGGAAGATACAAAACCCGGTTTCAGCGATTATCTTGAATTTAACAAATATCGGGCCATCAATCTGATGCATATCGGCCGCATGGCGGCAAAGCACGGCCCTTTCGACTTGCTCCGGGATATGAAGCGATATCCCTGGCTATGGGATTTACTGAAAGTCAACTCTCTTCTCCGCCGGTTGGTGGACGGAAGATCGGGGAATTACCGCACGGCCGTCGCCATGGTGCTCGGTGGAGTCGTTGATGGTGTCATTGAGCTTCTCGAAGGAATCTTCTACCGGTCGGATCGCCTGATCCTCCATGAAGACCTCCTGCCTCCGGAGATCTTTCGCGCCATGGGTTTACAGCCATGGGTGCCCGAGCTCCTGGGAATTCTCCTGCCTATGATCGTTCCCGATAGCATGCAGAAATACCTGGACGCGGCCGAAAATGAGGGCATTCCACCCGATATATGCAGCCTGCCCAGAGCGACCATCGGAGTGGCCATTAAAAATGCATTGCCCCCGCCTCTGGCCGTCGTGTCATCCAATATGCCCTGCGACGGCGGCATGTCATCTTACACCGTCATTGCAAAGCAAGTGAATAAACCCGCCTACTGGGTGGATGTCCCCTTTGATTTCAAAAATGAACGCGCTCTTGATTATTTCGCGGGCGAACTGAAAGCCATGATTGCCTGGTTGGAAGAACACACTCCGGGAAGGATGGATTGGGATCGCCTGAAGGAAATTTGCAAGAAACGAAACGCCATGGCGGAGCTGGAGCTCGATATCTGGGACATGATCCGCCATCGGCCGGCACCCATGGCCGCCGAGGCCGTCTGGATGAGCCACATCTGGTTTTTCAACATCAATCCGGGATACGACACTTCCATCAAGCTTTTAGCCGACCTCAAATCACTGACGGAAAAAAATCTGGCCGCCGGCGTCAGCGCCGTTCCCCGTGAAAAATACCGCGCCCTCCTCTGGAATCCCCCGACGCTTCACTACGTCGATCTCATGGTCTGGGCGGAGAAGGACCTACGGCGTCAGTCTCATCCTCGACAGCATGTCCTTCAACCGTCAACCCTTCATCGACACCTCATCGCCCGATTCCATGCTGAAGAGTCTCGGCAGCATCATCATGCAGGGACCCATGGCCAGGCACACCCGCGGTCCTGCGGAGATGAATTATTTTCCCGATATCTTCCACATGGTCAAGCACTTCGATCTCGACATGGTCTGGGTGGCGGGACACATCGGCTGCAAGAACACCCAGGCGATGAGCGGCGTCCTGCGGGAAAAGTGCCGGGACGCCGGTGTGCCGCTTCTTGTGATCGACTACGATCTCATGGATTCGCGGATTACACCCAAGGAGGGCATTCAGGAACAGGTGAGCAATTTCATGGAGAACATTATGAAGGCACGGCGCCTTGATCAATAAGGAGAGAGTAGATGAACAGAACAGTTGAAGATGCAGTTTATCGGTCACTGAGTAAGAAGATAGATAACCTTACGGTTCGCGCGCCCTGGAACGAGACTTTCCACAGTATTTTGAAAAAGCTTTATACCCTGGAAGAAGCTGAAGTGGTGGTCAGGATGCCATACACCCTATCCACTATCGATAGAATTGCCCGGATAACGGGTATCGAACAGACCCGTTTGCACGGCATTCTGGATAAATTGAGCAATAAGGGATTGTTGCTGGATCTGTACAATGAGAATGATGGGCAATGTTACTTTATGCCGTCTCCTCTGCTCATCGGTTTGTTCGAATTCACCATGATGAGAAAAGGAGACAGCCACAGTAAGGAGGAATGCGCAAAACTGTTCCAGGAATATTTCGCCGCCTTCTACCCGGCTAACTTCTCGCATGATGAACAGGTTTCAATCCTGCGCGTAATCCCGGTGGAAGAAACCATCAATCCCGGTGACCACATCGAGTTCATGGATTATGAAAAGGCCTCATCGTTGATCGAGAATGCACATAGATTTGCTCTCGGCTTGTGTTCCTGCCGGAATGAAAAATTTCTTAATGGAGAGAAAGAATGTGATGCACCTCTGGATAACTGCAGTGCTATTGGCATAGGTGCGGATTATCTGATCAGACATAACCTGGGCAGGGAAGTTTCTAAGTCTGAAATGCTGGAGAATTTTGCCCGTTCGAAGGAACTGGGTCTTGTCTTCTGTGCTGAAAATACGAAGAGAAACCCGATGGTAGTATGCCACTGCTGTAAATGCTGTTGCAACTATCTGGCAGGGGCGAACAAGTTTGGCTTTATGAATAGTGCTGTCACATCCAATTTTATCGCAGTCATTGATGAAGCCAAGTGTACAGGGTGCGGAAAATGCGTGGAGATATGTCCGGTCAATGCAACCAGTCTGGTTTCCGCAAATGACCCCCAAAAAAGGAAAAAAAAGAAGGCGAGAATTGATGTCCATATGTGTGTGGGCTGCGGGGTATGTGCGTTGAAGTGCCCTTCCGAAGCCATCGGGATGATAAACCGTGGCGTCAGGGTCATCCACCCGGAAACCACCTTTGAGAGGATAATCCTGCTCAGTCTTGAAAAGGGGAATCTGCAGAATCAGATCTTCGACAACCCCCAGAGTATGACCCAGAACTATATGAGAATATTCATCGGGGCATTCCTGAGACTTACTCCGGTTAAGCGGACCTCATGAGCGACCTGTTCAGATCCGCATTTCTGTCTTCAGCCAGGGGCATTGCCAGAATACAGGGCAAGGGCTGGATGCTGGATATTTAGATACTACAAAATAGCCTTATATTATCAAGGGGAGAAGAATATGTTGAAAAAATATTTTGGAGGATGCGATGTAGGATCCACAACGGGCAAGGCGGTCATCCTGGATCGGAACGGCATCATGTTGGCTCAGTCGCTCATTCCCAGCGAGATCGATCCGGAGATCACGGCGCGACCATGCCCTGGAGAAGGCCTGTGCATCCGTTCCCGGCATTGGCAGCATACAGAAGACCTGGCCTACCTCATTGGGACGGGCTACGGGCGAAACGAAGTGCCCTTTGCCAATGAAAACATCTCTGAAATCAGCTGCCATGCCATGGGCGCATTCTGGTGCGACCCGTCCATCAAGACCATCGTGGACATCGGCGGACAGGACATGAAGGCTATCGGCGTCGCCGAGGACGGCACCGTGCGGGAGTTCGCCATGAACGACAAATGCGCCGCCGGAACGGGACGTTTCTTCGAAGCTATGAGCCGGATTTTCCGCATGGACCTGGACGAATTCTCGAAACTGTCACTCAGTGCAAGTAAGACGATCCCCGTAACGGCCCAGTGCAGCGTCTTTGCCGAGACGGAAGTGATCAGCCTCCTCGCGAAACGAAATCCCCCCGCCGATATTGCCGCGGGCATCCAGAACGCCGTGGGAAAGCGCTGTTTTACTCTCCTCAAGCGCGTCGGTCTGAAACCACGCCTCACCGTCACCGGCGGCTGCGCGAAAAACCAGGGGCTCCTCATGGAACTAAAGCGCCTGTTTCAGATCGATATCGCCCCCCTGACCGTAGATCCTCAGCTCATCGGAGCGTTGGGCGCCGCCATTCTTGCCTCCCGGAAGGGATAATTATGTTGACTTCATGTTTGGTGAATTTATTAAATTATCAATATCATTATTTAGTCATGTCGAAAATCTTTTGATCCAGCCCTGAATTGTCGGCATTGGTCTTATTGGATACCGAAGTGCTCGATGAGCACCAGGCTCATCCAGGGCAGTATGTTATCACCATCAGGGCAAGGATCATAATGATGATAAAGGGGAAACACGCCCGGTAGAGCTGTATCACAGGCTTTTCGAACCTGATGCAGGAGATGATGAGATTCAGGCCCACGGGCGGCATGGAGTAGCCGATTTCAAGGTTTGCCAGGAAGATGATGCCCAGGTGTACAGGGTTGATACCATACTCCTTGGCAATGGGAACAATGAGCGGCACGATCACGATAAGGGCCCCATAGATCTCCATGAGGCTGCCCGCAAAGAGCAGAAAAATATTGAGCGCAATCAGGAATACCACTTTGGAGGTTATATGCGCCTGGATCACTTCCAGGATCTTCATGGGGATCTCGGCATCGACCATGTAGGTGGTCAGCGCCAGCGCTGAGCCAATGATGATGAAGATGGCGCCGACCAGGACCATGCTCTCTCTGATGATGGCGGGAAACGACGCGATACGGATGTCCTTATGGATGAACACCTCCACGATAAACACATATGCCACCATAATGGATGCGATCTCTCCCAGCGTCACATAGCCGCCGAAAATACCCACCATGAGGATTATGGGGATGAAGAGCTCCCACTTGGCTGCCCGGGTCGTCTCGATGATCTCTTTGAGGGATGTCTTGTGCCTGACTGCCTTTGACCGCACGGCAAATAAAATGCTGTAGAGCGACAGGACAATCATCAGAAAGATCCCGGGGATGATGCCCGCTGCAAAGAGCTGGGTAATGCTGGTGCCGGCCACGACCCCATAAATGATGATGGGAAGACTCGGGAAAAACAGGAGCCCGAGGCTGCCGGAGGTGGTGAGCAGTCCGAGACTGAAATTATCGGAATATTTCCCTTTCATGAGGGCCGGATAGAGCAATCCGCCAAGCGCGATGATGGTGACACCCGAGGCGCCGGTAAAGGTGGTGAAGAAGGCGCATGCGACCAGCGATACGATTGCCAGGCCGCCCGGGAGCCAGCCCAGGATGGCCTGTGAAAAATTGACTATGCGCACTGATGCCTTGCTCTCTGCCAGGACAAACCCGGCAAAGGTGAAGATGGGTATGGTGTAGAGCACCGGATTGTTTGAGAAGTGGCTGTATATATCGACGATCAGGGCAGCGATCTGGATATCGGAAAGATAGAATCCGAGCATCCCGAAGGCCGCCAGGACGGCAAACATGGGGGCGCCTAAGAATACCATGACTGTAATGAGGATAATGAGCGTAGTGGTCATTGCCTTATATCCCCTTCACAAGCTGCATAAAAGATTGTGCGCACCGTGCCAGATAACGCAGTGTGACCGCGCAGTAACCCAGCGGGATAACCAGTTCGAGCACCCAGACCTTCATGTTGAAAAAGGGGATAATCGTTCCCATCTCATACTCATTGCGGATGAACTGGATGGATGCATAAAAGAGCATGCACGCAGACAATGGCGGTGAAAAGGCTTGTGATGACCTCTACAACATTTTTTGGTCCCTGCGTAAGGATGCGCTGGGCCAGGTCTATCCTGATATGTTTTCCCTCACGGGCTGCTATGGCGGCGCCTAGGAATGCAACCCAGAGCAGCAGGTGCCTCACGATCTCGGCACCGCCCGACATCCCTGTAGAACAAAAGTTTCGCAGCCCGATCTGCACAAGCACAAGCAGAATCATGCTCAAGAGCACGACCGAGATAACCGCGTCTTCCACCCGGGCAATGGCACTGAACAGCCGGGATGGCGCCTCCCTACACCACCCGCATTCCGGGCATTTTTCAACAGCATCACCTGCCAGTTCAAATCCGCACAATGGGCAACGCATGGGAGTCCTTATTCCACCTGCATAACATACGTGTCATTGGGATGGGTGCGGCGGTATTCATCAATAAGCCCCAGGGTCTTGTCCAGTAACTCCCTTGAGTAGAGCTTGCCCACCAGTGACTCCCTGACTTTTTTTGAGGTCTCAAAGACAAACTGCATGTCCTTGTTCTTTGGATCATAAGGGACGATGATGATCCCTGCCTTCTTCAGGAGGGCTAAAGACCTGACATTATCCTGCCTGGTGAGCCTGAAAAGCCTGTCGTGCTCCTTCAGGGCGATATCCATCATGATCTTCTGGCTGGCAGGCGATATCTTGTCCCACACGTCTTGCTGATGATCGTAGCACCAAGGATGCTGCCGGTCGGATAGCCCGACATGTACTTGAAACGTGAAGACCACTGGAAGGCCACGGCACCGAACGGTGTGGAGCTTGCGCAGTCGATCATGTTCGTGGATAACGAGGTCGCCACATCGGATATGGAAAGGGATACGGGTGATATGTTCAGGGCCTGGAACATGGCCTGTCCGATGGGCTCACCCTCCATGGTCCACCATTTCTGTCTCCGGGCAACCTCCAGGGAAACCAAGCGGCTCTTTTGAAAAGGTGTGTATGAACCCGAGATCCATCCACCCGAGGACCTTGAACCCTTTTTCTTCGAATTGTTTCTCCATGTAGGGCTGGAGCTTGGACCTTACATAACCTACCTCTTCAAAATTCCTGAACATATAGGGGATCTCCGTTATCCTCACCTCGGAGACAACAAGGCCCAGACCAGGTCCCATGAATCCACCGCCGTGAAGCTGGCCGAGCTTAATCTTCCGGAGCATGTCCTTCTCATCACCCTGAACACCGCCCCAGTACATCTTGAAGCCGACTTCATTGTTCGTTTTTTCTCTGATTTGTTTGCCGATGTCGTCAAAGAAATTTGCAAGATTGCTGCCCTTGGGTGCAATGGATGCCATCTTGATGATCACCTTCGGCTCTGGCGCTGCAGCAAGGCTAAGCCCGCAGATAAGAAATGGCCATGATACAGCTGGAAAAACTAAACAATGCTTCATCATTGTGCTCCCCTTTTCTTTACGATTAGAAATAGGTATCTATATTGTCCAGGAGGAATCTTTCGCCTTCCTCTTGGCAACCTCATTGGCAAAGGCCGTTTCGGGATATTTATCCCGGCGTTGCCATGATCATCTCCAGGGTCTTTACGAACAGGTCACGGTCCTGGATCTGGTAGGCATAAAACTTGGCATACAGGATTACATGAACAGCAACTTCGTCCGGAAATCTTAAAAGCCTTGTCAAAGTGTTTATTGCCGTCTTGTCACCAAGCATCTTGGGCTGGGCAGAGTAGAAGCCACCGAGCATGCATGGGCGCTCCCGAAGTAATACCTCTCGTCCAGTTCGATGACTCGCTCCAGCATGTCAATGACCTTCGGAAGGTCCATCAGGGCCTCCGGATCGACCGAGATTGATGCCGATCCAGGCGATCCAGCTGTTGGCGGCCCAGAAAAGTGCAGGCACGTCGCTTGCCGCAATCTTTCAGCATCTCTTTGAAGTCAGGTCCGTGCTCATCGAACTGCCTGTTTCCCCTCAGGACACTCAGGCCATATTCCCTGGCCTTGAGGTAGAGAGCGCTTGCGCGCTTTTTGTCCGTGTCCTCCACAAAGGCGTTTGCATAACCGAAGTAGGCCTCTGCCGCGCAGTATCAGCTTGTCATTCGGCGCCGACTTGATGAATCCGTCAATCTGGATGAGGCTTGCCGGAAGCCCATCTCGCATGAGATCGACATCGGTGCTCCTGTTCACGGCAGTCGTCATGTCGTCCATGATGGGATCCATGGACCTCACCATGTACGCCTTCTGGAACATCCGGTAAGTAATAAGGAAATGACCAGGATCTTGAGTGAAAACATAAAACGGACATTTTGCATTATATCAACCCCCTTTTTATTTACTTTTTTCTATATTCATCACGGATAGAATCATATTGTCAATAGCAAATTGTATCCTGCAAAAGATGATCTATTCTTCATAGGGCCATACCATTCGACAATCTCCATAATCGTAGCCTATTCCAAAGCCAAACGAGATGGTGGTCTCCGGTCCTTTCGATGATGCCTTGATTATAACCACCTCCTAGCTGTAAACGACTATTGTCAGCTCCAGACCGATGCCCAAACCAATACTTTTGTCACATCCTCCTGTATGCCTATCAAATGAATTCCTTTGTTGCGTTGACTGCAATATACAATTATTGAAGATTAACTTCTTGGCAAGTATTGCTTTCATTGTGGTTGATCTTGCTTTTTCTACTATTTGATATCACGGGACATTGATCTGTGTATTTTCCTCTTTCAAAAATAATGAATAATGTTATTATTATTATATTCAAAAAAACAATAGGAGGCGGATTATGGAATATAAGATTATTTCTAGTAGCGCATGGTCAGTGGAAGCTGCAGTTAAAGTATTAGAAAAAAAGGTTAATGATTTAATAAAAGAAGGATGGGAACCTATAGGTGGTGTTATGATAGTTGCTTTCAATGACCATGTGTACCAATCACTTATAAAAAGAGAAACAGCCATTAATAAGTAATAAGCGAAGTTCGGATATTAATCGTTCGGCTAACAAAAATTGTTGTCGAACAGACTTGGAAAGATTGCGGCCGGAGGAAAAGATTATGAACAAAGTTGTAGCACGGTTTGTTGGTGGTAACATGATCAAAGGCACGACAAACGACTTCTTTTCGGGGAAAGATGTTTTTCATGTGAGCGTGTTGAACGCACCGGCCGAGGAAAAGCCTTTCAAAATCTACACGAAGGATTTGAAAGCATTGTTCTTTGTGAAGGACTTCCGAGGTAATTCGCATTACGTCAATCGGAACGAATTCGATCCGAAATATCCTACGATCGGACTCAAAATCAGGGTGGAGTTCAAGGACGGCGAAGTTCTTGTGGGAACATCAACAGAATACCAACCCGGACGTTCGGGGTTCTTCATCTTACCGGCGGATGAGGTACAAACAACGATCTTTGCTATGTAGTCGTAGAGGCCACTAAAGAGATTAGAATACTATGACCCGGATAGCAACAGAAAAAAGGGTTAGCCGTAATTAGCTAACCACTTAATTTAATTGGCGTCCCCACGGGGAGTCGAACCCCGGTTACAGCCGTGAAAGGGCCGTGTCCTAGGCCACTAGACGATAGGGACATCCGAGTAACTTTATGTAAGTTGCGCCTTATATATTGTTCAAATTAAATGTCAAGCGTTGACTCAATAAATATGTCACAATAGGATAGATGAAATATATTGTGGCGGTGTTAAGGTTTTAAAAACCCGGCCTTTATAGCATCCTCAACCACTTTATTGTATTTATTTGTCTTGGCAGACTCAATATGTTTAGATTTTTTCACTTTCTTTCATCATTTTTTTTAAAGATTTATATGGGATCTTTTTAATCAGGCTGTTGGCAATAGACAATGGTACTCCTTTGCCAATGTCCGGATCTATAATAAGGGTTACCCTGGTGTGCTCCCGGTCAATCCAATCGAGAGTAAATAATGAATTAAATGAAGGCATTCTGATATATCCTTTGCCTGAATCATAGCTCATTTCATTGGTTAAGTCGCCGTAAATGAGATATTGACCTTTTTCAATATTACTTTTTACTGTGCTTTTAAGTACCATATCCCTGTCTGTAAATAGAGTAATATGTTGACGGAACCGAAAGATAGAAACATCATTTTCGTCATCTACGACTTTTAATATTTTTGTTTCCCTGCAATTTTCCATCCATTCCGGATAATTGGCAATATCTCTGATGAGAGTGGCAATTGTTTCCATTCTTGCAGGGATAACGCAGGTAGTTTTAGACGCGATATACTCTTTGCCGGCAACCACACTCGTATATATCTGGCATCCATCTTCAGTGTCGACAAATTTCCATTGATATTTGTCGGAGGCAAAGCTGGTTGAGGCAACAATTATAAGCATCAGGACTACGGTAATGATAAAATTTCTTTTAACCATAAAACACTCCTGTTTGTTTTGTTTGATATTCTTCTCCGGGACGTTTTTCGCAGCATTTTGACGCCAAAATAACGCGAAAACCTATTGCATGCAGGCAGTGATTTGTCAAGAAATATGCAGATCGGGCTGAACCTTGATATCGGTTGTGGTATAAATTATAATCTGGAAAAAATAATAGTTTTTGTTGAAGATTATTGTGAAACTCCAATTCCTAAAGCGAATAATCTAAATACCCTGAATAACCTTAGGGTCACTATAGGCGTCTTGGAGTTTGTTGGTCGAATTAATGAAACTCAAATATTACAAACGCAGTGCAGTAATATTTGTAAGTTGAATTATCCCCTGCGCAAAGCACATAGGGATATCCCTGCAAAGCAGAGTATAGTACCCCACGGCTTGCTTTGACGTTCATACCAGAGACTACTTTTTCCCTGCTGATATATGCGTCTTTAATGCAGTCAGCCCCTGCCATATTTCGTCATCACCAATGTATTTTTTGACATTCGTCGGGAATATTTGATGACGCAGGTGGGGTGTCTGATCAATATTATTTTCCTTAATGATGGCGGTGAGCATCGGGAAAATTAATTTTTCGTCAAATGGTTTCAATGAAATCTTCTGCTCTGTCAAATAAGACGACCAGATCGTTTTCTTTCTCGATTTTTTTTACCTGTGCCGCTTCAAAAAGTATGTTGCGGACATGAAAAATGTTTTCTGCGCCGGAATTGGCATTTGCCGCGTAAAGATAATATTTGGCGTAAACAGGCGTGACTTTATGAAAAGGAACATCAATAAAAGTTATTTTTACCTTGCCTGTCGCCAGTAATTCTTTCAATAGAGGTTCTGCTTTTGTATCAATGCTTTTGCACGGCGGGCAGAAATAGTCGGCAAAGATAACTACTTCATATTTGCCTGTGCCAAGAGAAGGGATTGACCATTCGCAATTTCCTGTCCATAAGCCGGCGTGACGGAACCGGAGAAAGTAAGTAAAACAAATAAATATCCCATTAAACTGAAAAGCAACAAAGGCAGCTTGTAAATCCTGAACATTGAAAAATCAACCTCCCCGAGAAAATAGAGCCACATCCGGCTGCGTTTTTCACGCCAGGCGGATGGGACTTCATAATTAATTATGAATGATAAAATCAACATGACCGAAAATGCAAGACAAAAAGGGCAATAAACGTCATTTTGCACCTGAAAGGCATAAAGATGAACTTCCACGCCCAGACCCCGCGGCCAGCATAGCCCGCACGAAAGGTGTTTGTTTAAAAGCGGCAAAAACAATAATGGCCGTCATATAAGCCATGCCGACCCATTTGAGATCAATGCCGAAAATATCGCCTTTTAGATAACTGCATGCGGTATCGCAGTAGTCGTAATACGCCATGATGCCGATGCCGATCAGCGACAGCACAATGGTGATTAAGTTGCGATATTTTTTAATAAAGTCTTTCATGGTCAATGTTGATAATATCTTTAGTGCGTGTTCTTATATCTCATCTTTAGAAAAATTTCTTCTTAAATTTTAGGGCCACATTGACCAGGCCGATCATGACCGGCACTTCCACCAGCGGACCGATAACGGCGGCAAAAGCCGCTCCGGAATTAATGCCGAAAACGGCAATAGCCACGGCGATCGCCAGCTCAAAATTGTTGCTTGCTGCAGTGAAAGCCAGTGTTGTTGTTTTAGAGTAATCCGCGCCCATTTTTTTTCCAAGATAGAACGACACTAGAAACATAACCACAAAATAGATGAGCAGAGGAATAGCAATTCTCACGACATCCAGCGGCAGTGTAATGATCAAATTGCCCTTCAAGCTGAACATCACAACGATGGTGACACCTTGAACCAACAATCCGCCGCTGTAGGCACATCCCCGCTCACGCGCGAATCTGGCGCAATGCGATTGACAATATTCATGCCAATCGGATCGATATCCAGCTTGTCTTGTTGTTTTGAAGTATCTACAGCCATATCAATTCAATAAAAGCAATCAATTAAAAATGGTAAATTGAATCCACGCGCGTGACCACGCATAGGTCAGCGCCAAACCAATCAAGGCAGAAGCTAAAAAACCTAACATGAACATCAGTGCCGAACTTCTTTCGTGCGAAACGAATTGATTCGCGAGTTGCCGCTTGAACGACACGCCAGTGCTTCGCTGACTGCGTTTAAGAGCTTTGTTGAGCACTTGATAGGCTGGCTCTGACAACCACGCTTTGGCATTCATGGCATCCACAGTCACATACTGCTGATTGATCAAATCGCGCTCTTTGAATCGCTGACCCAAAACAACTTCTTGCGGTAAACCGACGATGGTTGAGGTAAAAAAATCATCCAACTGCGCTTTGCCTTGCATGCTGTTGATGGCTTGATTTGTCATACTGAATTTTTTCCGCAATATCGGGGTGTTTGGCTAAATATTGAACTAAGTCTTTCCTAATTTTACTTGCGAGTGTAGCTTGAATTGGTCACTAAAAACACACCCGGTAAAATCAATAAAGCACCCCACAAGTGGTGCCACCCTAATTGCTCACCCAATACACTCCAACTGGCCAGTGCGCCATACAGTGGACCTAAATACAAGGTAATGGCCACTTTGTTGGCACCCAGCATATTTTGTGCCCAACCATAAATCCAATACGCACCCAAGCTGGGAAAAACAGCAGCTACCACCATCAATATATATGCCGTCTGACCCCACACCGTCAAATTGGGTTGCAGCAATTCCCAATAAGCAAAAGGCGCAATCGCCACACAGCCACCCAAGCAAATCATGGCCAGCCTGGCCGTCACACTCAAATCACTGGGCCACCATTTTTGCAGCAACGCATACGCTGCCCAAGCAATGGCAGCAGCCACAATCCAAAGGTCACCCACTACAAATTGAATGCCAGCCAAAGCAGTCCATTGCCCTTTCAGCACCACATGCAGCACACCTGCAATCGCCAAAACCACACCCGCGATTTGCACCTTGTTCATGCGTTCACCCAACCACAGCACCGAACCCACAGCAATCAAGACGGGTGACGATGCATAAATGAGCGCGATGTTCATGGCACTGGTAGTTCGTGCCCCCTGATAAACCCATGCCCCGCAAATCAACATGCCACATGCGCCCAAAATCAAAAACTGAGTACTGTTAGCCAATATGTTTTTGCGTTTGGCCCAAATTTCTTTTCTGGCCAAGATGCACAAGACCAATGCGGCCAATGCCCAACGACCGAGCGCCAATAAATGCGGCCCAATCACGCCCGGCGCTTTGCGTGCCACCACGTAATTGACGGCCCACAAAGCTGGAACAAACCAAAGTGCGATGAGTGCCAGACGATGTCTTGATGCTTGTCTTGCAGCTTGTTCAGACATTGGCGTTTCTGGTTCTCATGCCAACGCCCAAAGCAGCGCCCACGCTGATGAACAAAATGATTGCCGCGCCATACAAACATGCGGCATACATGCCCTGATCCATCAATCTGCCAAATATCAAGGGCGATACCGCAAAACCCACATCCAAGCCCGAATAAACCGTGCCGTACACACGCCCTGTAGCGCCTTTGGGCGTGGCTTTTTTAATCATCATGTCGCGGCTGGGGTTGCCAATACCAATGGCAAAACCTGTGCCGGCCAATACCACCATGGTGCCCGTTGCGCCCAGCCAACCCGTGGCGCACAAAGCCAAGAGCACAGCACCAGCCACCATGGTTGCGGCAACCGTTTTGTCGCTGTTTTGTTGTCTTGGCAGCTACAAAGCCACCCACAAATATGCCCACCGCACCGCACAGCATATAGGCGGTCAAAGTGGCAGACGCCGTTTCAAAGCTCACACCATGCATGGCCTTGAGAATGGAAACGGAGAAGCTTTGAATCACTGCCAATGTCATGGTGGACAACAAAAAGAACGCAAAACACCACCACACCACAGGCATTCTCAAAAATGCGGTGTTGCTCGGCTTTTCAGTTGCATGTTCGGTATGCACCACCACTTGCGTCAGCAGGCTAGCGCGATTGATCCACAAAATAAGCAAAACCAGCGCATACAAAGCCGTCGCCACCATGAATGCCGTGCGCCAGTTTGACAATGCCGTGATGCTCACATAAAACACCGCGCCAGTGCCCAGCCCAAGTTACCCGTCAAGCCGTGCGCGCTGTAAGCGTGGCCCAAGCGTGGCAAAGACACACGCTGGTTCAAAATAGTGAAGTCACATGGGTGAAACGGCGCATTGCCCAGACCAGCCAATGCAGCAGCCGCAATCAACCAGCCATAACTCGTCGCCGAACCCGCAACGATGGAAGCCAATAAAAATGTAGAAACTGCGGTAAACAACACAGGCCGCGCACCCACCTTGTCCACCAAAAAACCAGACAGTGCCTGGCCAATGCCAGAAATCACAAAAAACACTGTCATCAACATACCCAGCTCAGAATAGCTCAGCCCAAACTCTTGCTTGAACACCGGAAACAGCGGCACCAACAACAAATGCGAAAAATGCGAAACAGCATGCGCCAAACCCACCAAGCCAATGATTTTGGCGTCTTGGGCAAGTGGCACAGATGCGTGATGGGCTGGAGCGCTAGAAATGCTGGCAGTAGTCATCCCCCCATCATACCAAGCCGCCAGCCACTGCATCCACCGTGCACACCCTAGATCCGTTGGTTTGGCAGGTTTTGCTTGCGTTTAGCAAAAATATATGAAAAATCGGGCTCTAGTCAGCGTATTGATTGCCTAAGATGCTATCATTTTTATAGTAAATATTGGTGCTGAAAAGCTAAGTTCAAAAGACAGAACTAACGATTGCACAGTGATTAAAAATCTATAAAGACCAAAAGCATCTCAAAATTCACCGTGCTAAACTGCGGACAATAGATCGTAGCAATGTATTAAAACAGCTCAGATTTCACTAACCAGCGAAGGAAAAAATGACTACTGACCTTTGGATGCTCGTGGCTACCGCCGTTTTGTGCGTTGGCATAACTTTTATCTACGGCACTGACCGTTTTTTGCAGCCTGGTGGTATTACTTGGGCTGCAAGTAACCGAAATACCGATCTAATTGTTCCGCCTTGGACAACACGCGCTGTTCAGGCGCACGCCAATCTGATAGAAAACCTTGCCCCGTTTGCTGTGCTTGTTCTGGTAGCACACGTATCCGGCAAAGCCAACGCCGCCACTGCACTTGGCGCTACCATTTTCTTTTGGGCACGAGTGTGTCACCTTGGTGCATATGTAGCCGGTATCGTCTACTTTCGCACTTTGGCTTGGTTCACGTCATGGGTGGGTGGCGCAATCATTTTTGTACAGCTTTTCAAATAGCATGACTGCTACCATGTCTGTAACAAAGTCATCTACGTGATGCTGAACCAAAACACAAACTAAGGGCTTGAAACAAAATGAAGATCAGTATCGTCATCCCTGCGCACAACGAAGAAAAATTCATTGAGCGGTGCCTTTCTTCAATCAAAGCACAGATGATTCCCTATGACCTACAAGTCGAAACCATCGTCGTTTTGAATCGATGCACTGACAAAACTGAAGAAATTGCGCAATCTTATGGTGCGACCATTGTTACGGATGATTCGAAAAACATATCCAAAATCAAAAACACTGGGGTCGCTCATTCTCAATCCGAATGGGTGGTCACACTTGATGCCGATAGCTGGATGTCCAAGGGCGTGCTATCCGAAATTTACCGACACGCGAACACCCCAAATGCACTTGGTGGCGGCATACGCATCAAGCCAGAAAGGTTATCACCAGGGATTGCCATTGGTTACAGCATGATGTTAATACCAGCATTTTTTCTTGGCCTTTCTTTTGGCTTGTATTGGTTTAAAAAATCAGATTTTGATGCTATCGGTGGCTTTGATGAAGGACGGCACATTGCAGAAGATGTGGACTTTCTGAAAAGACTCAAATTACATGGCCACAAAACTAGCAGACGCCATCAAATAATTTCACTCGAATCGGTCACAACATCATGCAGAAAGTTCGATGAATTTGGCGACTGGCATTTTGTCCGAATCTTCAGCAACCCCTGCCAGGTACGAAGGGCCATTGCGGGTGAAGATAGAGCTTATCTCAACAAAAATTGGTACGAGGTTAAACGATAGTCCTATCAGGTCAAAACATGACTCAAATCTATTCCTAGAAACTGCATACACGGTGCATGATTGATTTGGCATTGCACACAACTAAATATATGAAAAATCAGCCTCTAGCCGGCGTATTGATTGCCTAAGATGCTATTTAATTTATAGCGTTTATGAGATGTTGTAAAGATAGCCTTGTGCCTGAATAAACTGTACACTTTCAAAAAGTGAGTTTAAAAATCGCTTATCCACAGGAGCTTGTATGAAACGTGTTACTGGAATTGGCGGCATATTCATCAAAGCCAAGGATGCAGCAGCCCTGCAAGCCTGGTACAAGCGGCATCTAGGGATAGATGTGCAGGAATGGGGTGGCACTGCATTCAGTTGGACCGACAGCACGGGCAAGCCCGTTGGCGGAACAACGATATGGTCCATCAGTTCAGCAAGCGCAGACCTCTTCGCACCAAGCCAGTCATCCTTTATGGTGAACTACCGCGTCGAAAACGCGCGCGCATTGGCTAAAGTGCTCAAAGACGAAGGCTGCAACGTGCTCGACAAAATCGATGAATCAGAATACGGCGTCTTTGCTTGGGTCATAGACCCTGAAGGCAACAAAGTCGAACTGTGGCAGCCACCTGCCGGCCAATAGCCGCTTTTACTTCAACAAAATAACCAGGAGGAAAAACATGGCAGCTATCAATCCCCACATCAATTTCAATTGCAATGCCGAAGAAGCATTCCATTTTTACAAATCGATATTTGGCGGAGAGTTCGCAAGAATCGTGCGCTTCAAAGACTTAGCAAGCGCAGATTTTCCTGTGCCTGAAAGCGAAGCCAATTTAATCATGCACATTGCTTTACCAATTGGCTACACCGTTTTAATGGCCAATGACGTTCCACCCAGCATGGGGCGAACCAATGAAAACGAAAACAGAAGCAAAATTGTCATCAGCACAGAAAGCAAACAAGAGGCAGACAAATTGTTTAACGGCCTCTCAGCAGGTGGCCAAATTGAAATGCCCATTGACGATAGCCCTTGGGGGACTTACTTTGGCATGTTCAGAGACAAATACGGTATTGAGTGGATGGTAGAGTTTGACTCGAAAAAATAGCCGCAAGCAGTTGACCAGATAGTTGGCCTGTTTTTGCTCTGTGTATAGCAAAAATATATGAAAAATCAGGCTCTAGGCGGCGTATTTATTGCCTAAGGTGCTATTAAATATATAGCATTAATCATTCCCACTCACCCCCAGACCCTCTCGCCTCGCCGGGCGAAAGGGGCGCTTTCCATTTGACCTCGACTGGCGATTGGGGCTTTCACCTGGGAAGCATGGTGTTTGGAATCACACGTCCTTGCCCGTCATTCCTGCGTGGGCGGGAATCCAGTGCTTGGCTAAACTGCGTTATAGTTACTTTCAAGAAGTGCGGTGTTTGTTAAAATTTTTATACCTAAATATTTAACCAGAACTTCTGTCTGTAACCCAATAAACAATCCTTTTTCAGGAGATGATGATGCCCAGATTATCCTGCAGTCGCCAAATTATGTTGCTGATTTTGCGGTACACATCACGATAGCCATTTATGTTCCAACTCCCTGAAAGCGTTTCATCAATACTAGCCGGGCTGTCTATCGCCGTTGTTGGCGGATGGGTCGCATCGTTCATTGCGTTTCGCAAAGACGAGCGTTCAGTCCAATTAAACCAAATCACAGAAGAACGGAAAAAATGGAGAGACAACATGCGGACGCTATCCGCTGAAATATCAGCTCTCTACATAGAAAACAAAACAACAGTATCACCCAGCAAAGTTGCTGCTTTACGAGCAACCTTGGCAACATCTATTAACCCAAAGGACGAAAAGAACGACGGAGCTATTCTTAGCCACTATGATCGTTTGTTCTCTGCAAAGTCAGATGACCTATCCGTGTTCAACCACCGCATTGCGTTGCTGCTCAAACACGATTGGGAGCGAGTGAAATGGGAATGCATGCCGCTTTACCTAAAACCATTTTATCGCTTCACACAAAAACAGCTAGCATGGCGTTCAGAAAACTACCGTGAAATCGGCTAATCATTCCATCGAAAGGGCTCGCCCACAATCTGCGCTTGTGGGTTACCATCACGGCTTCGTAGCTATGGCGGCCCCACACGTCAAACGTTACCCTTCATTTTAAGCATCGATCTCCCTCGCTCAAATGGACAACTACGAAAATCCAAAACCCGGCAAGACGTATATAAGCCCAAGCCTAAGCGCCTTCGGGCAATTAGATCGCAAAGTACGAATCGCCTCAAAGGTGATCGTGTCGCCCGATGCCTACGCTTTTGCGAAGGTCAAGGACGAAATGGTGCTGCGGCATAGGGACGGTGCAAAGAACTATATAAAGGCGACATTCTTTGAAGATGATAGGCGCATAACCGTTCTTACGATCCAAGGCTATACAGTTGCCACGGATAAGCCACACAACGCGAACTTTTCATTTATCGGGGATGAAATCGGTAAGCTGCTAGAGTTCATTGCTAACATTCATGCAGTGTCATTTACTGGGCGAGGCTCAATCAACATTACCGATGAGGAGCTTCGACGTCTGGTTCTATCGAACAGCCAAGCCCGAAATCTCGTTGAGGAAAACGAAGAACTCTTTGCCGAGGTTGTCCGCTCATCTATTACCAAAAGTGATGTCGTAGCTGTCGGCTACCGTAAGAAACAACTTGAGGTTTTTCGGTCGCTTCTCGTAGACCCATCATACTTCGAGGCATTGAAGGCCAGAAAAAATTGCACAGACGAAAGCCTGTGGCAACAGTTCTTCGAGAAAAACCCATGGATCTTTGGCTACGGCCTTAGCTACATCTATTTATCTTCGCTGAACGATAAAAAACTTGAGCAGGTCGTTGCCGGCCATAATGTCGGAGCCCACGGCAAACGTGCTGACGCACTGATGAAGTCGAAGGGCATAATTTCTAGTCTCTGTTTCGTGGAAATTAAGACCCACAAAACGCCCCTCCTAAGCGCTAAGCCATATCGCGTAGGTTGCTGGGCACCTTCGACCGAATTGGCCGGAGCGGTTTCGCAAGTGCAGGGGACTGTCGCTGCCGCAACGGACACGATCCGCGGTAAGCTTTCGCTTACGGATAAGGATGGGTTTCCAACAGGTGAGGAGGCATTTAACTACTCACCAAAAGCATACCTCGTTGTCGGCAGCCTTGCGCAGCTTATTGGCGATCATGGCGTTAACCACGAGCAATATCGTTCGTTGGAGTTATTCCGCCAGAACACTGTTAGCCCTGAGCTAATTACCTTCGACGAACTATACGAACGAGCAAAATTCATTGTGGATGCAAGTGAAAGCTAACCCTACGCTCCACAGGACATTGCGCGATAAAACCGCGCAGTCCGCTCACTGCCATGTTATCCCCCTCACCCAAACACAAACACCCCCGGTGCCTTGATGGGGTCTACTGACACCGATATCTTGCTTTTTGGCAAGAACTTGCCTTCCAGAATCAGCTTGGACAGTGGGTTTTCGATGCGTTGTTGGATGGCGCGTTTCAGTGGGCGGGCGCCGAACACGGGGTCGAAACCTACTTTGGCTATTTCTGCCAATGCTGCGGTGGACACGTCCAAAGTCAAATCCATTTTGGTCAAACGGGCTTGCAAAATTTTGAGCTGTATCGCGGCGATGGACTCAATCTCTTTCACACCCAAGGCATGGAAGACCACGGTTTCGTCGATGCGGTTTAAGAACTCGGGGCGGAAATGGTCTTTCAACTCGTCCCACACCGCTTCTTTGATGTCGTCATACGGCTTGCCAACCATGGCTTGAATTTTGTGCGATCCGATGTTGCTGGTCATCACGATGACGGTGTTTTTAAAGTCCACGGTGCGGCCTTGGCCATCGGTTAAGCGGCCATCGTCCAGCACTTGCAAGAGCACGTTGAACACATCAGGATGCGCTTTTTCAACCTCGTCCATCAAAATCACGCTGTAGGGTTTGCGGCGCACGGCTTCCGTTAAATAGCCGCCCTCTTCGTAACCCACGTAGCCAGGAGGCGCACCGATCAAGCGCGCCACACTGTGCTTTTCCATGAACTCGCTCATGTCGATGCGAATCAAATGGTCTTCTGAATCAAACATAAACCCAGCCAATGCTTTGCACAGCTCGGTTTTACCCACACCCGTGGGGCCTAGGAACAAGAACGAGCCTGTGGGGCGATTGGGGTCTGACAAGCCAGCACGTGAACGGCGAATGGCGTTGGCCACCGCTTGAATAGCCTCTTCCTGGCCCACCACGCGGTCGTGCAATTTCACTTCCATTTGCAAAAGCTTGTCGCGCTCGCCTTGCATCAATTTACTGACAGGAATGCCCGTGGCACGCGCCACCACTTCGGCAATTTCTTCTGCGCCCACTTGGGTGCGCAGCAGGCGTGGCTTGCCTTTACCACTTTCATTGCCCTCTGGTGTGGCTTCTTCGGCTGCTTGCGCTTCTTTCAAGCGTTTTTCTAGCTCTGGCAATTTGCCGTATTGCAGCTCGGCCACTTTGTTAAAGTCGCCTTTGCGTTTCAGGTCTTCAATTTGGAATCTGATTTTTTCAATCTCTTCCATCACGGTTTTAGAGCCTTGCGCTTGCGCTTTTTCGGCTTGCCAAATTTCGTCTAAGTCTGAAATTTCTTTTTGCAGCGTCAAAATTTCTTCTTCAATCAAACCAAAACGTTTTTGCGAAGCTTCGTCTTTCTCGCGCTTCACGGCTTCGCGCTCAATTTGCAATTGAATCAAGCGACGGTCCAGCTTGTCCATCACCTCGGGTTTGGAGTCCAATTCAATTTTGATTTTGCTTGCTGCTTCATCAATCAAATCAATCGCTTTGTCGGGTAAAAAGCGGTCGGTGATGTAGCGGTGGCTCAGCTCTGCGGCCGCCACAATCGCAGGGTCGGTGATTTGCACACCATGGTGCACTTCGTATTTTTCTTGCAAGCCGCGCAAGATAGCAATGGTCGCTTCGACTGATGGCTCACCTACCAAAATCTTTTGGAAACGGCGTTCTAAGGCCGCATCTTTTTCAATGTATTTGCGGTACTCATCTAATGTAGTTGCGCCCACGCAATGCAATTCACCCCGTGCCAAGGCGGGCTTCAGCATATTGCCTGCGTCCATCGCGCCTTCGCCCTTGCCTGCGCCCACCATGGTGTGCAGCTCGTCGATGAAGACAATGGTTTGGCCTTCGTCTTTGGCCAAATCTTTCAATACAGATTTCAGGCGCTCTTCAAATTCACCACGGAATTTGGCACCTGCCAACAAGGCGGCCATGTCCAAACTCAGCACGCGTTTGCCCAGCAAAGTGTCTGGCACTTCGCCTGCCACAATGCGCTGCGCCAGGCCTTCCACAATCGCGGTTTTACCCACGCCTGGTTCACCAATCAGCACAGGGTTGTTTTTGGTGCGGCGTTGCAGCACTTGAATGGCGCGGCGAATTTCATCGTCGCGGCCAATCACGGGGTCCAGCTTGCCCATGCGGGCGCGTTCGGTTAAATCGATGCAGTATTTTTTGAGTGATTCGCGCTGGTCTTCGGCATCGGCACTGTCCATGCTTTGCCCGCCCCGCACGGCGTCAATGGCGGCTTCCAGCGATTTGCGCGAAACGCCATGCGTTTTGAGCAGCTTGCCCACATCGCCTTTGGAATCGCACAAGGCCAGCAAAAACAGTTCGCTGGCTATGAATTGGTCGCCACGTTTCAAGGCTTCTTTTTCAGTCGCTTGCAACAGGGCTTGCAAATCGCGCCCCACTTGCACCATCTCTTGCCCATGCACTTGTGGCAGCTTGTTGATCAAGGCATCCACCTCGGTCAAAATGCCACCCAAGTTCGCGCCAGAACGTTCCAGCAAGGCCTTGGGGCCATCTTCTTGCCGCAGCATGGCCAAGAGCAAATGCGCGGGCTCAATGTAGGCGTTGTCTTGCTTCAAAGCCATGCTCTGCGCATCACTCAAAGCTTCAGTAAATTTCGTCGTCAGTTTGTCTTGTCGCATAGGTAAACCCCTGAAAATGTGATTAATTACCCATGACATGGAGATGGTTAATCAAAATTCAAGCTTACCGTTTTTGACCTAAATCATGTGTAGGACAGAAACCCTAAATTAGCCATGCACGGACTTGGCACGGTATTTAATACCCAATTTATGGCGCTTTGGGTTCTTGCCATTTGTTCAGTGATGCGTCGTCACTGGCCCGTGCATCTACCCAGCGTGCGGCCACATCGCCATGCGGGGTTTGCTCTTTTTTCCAGAACGGGGCTTGGGTTTTGAGGTAGTCCATGATGAACTCGCAGCCCTTGAAAGATTCACCACGGTGCGCTGCTGTCACAGCCACCATGACGATTTGATCCAAGGGTTGCAGCTTGCCTACACGGTGGATAACGCGGGCGTTGTACAAGTGGAATCTGTCCATCGCGGTATCAATGATAGCGACGATGGATTTTTCAGTCATGCCGGGGTAATGTTCCAGCTCTAATTCGCTAACCTTATCGCCATCGTTCAAATCGCGCACAGTGCCGACGAAAGCACAAACAGCGCCTACGCGCTTGTCGTCAGCACGCAGTTTGGCGACTTCGGTGCTCAAATCAAAATCAGCGGTTTGGATGGTGACGCGTGGAATCATGCTGATCTCCTGAGATTAACCACCGGTGACAGGCGGAAAAAAGGCTACTTCGCAATGGTCGTTCAATGGCGCATTGTCGTCACACATGTCATGGTTCACCGCCATGCGCAAAGTTTTGCCTTTGAATGCGGTATCTAAACATTGCGCATACGCACCGCCGCGTGCAACCAACTCAGTACGCAGTTGCCCTAGTGTGCTGGCGTGGGTTTGAACTTCTTCACTGCCGAGACCAATGGCCTCGCGCATGGAGGCAAAGTATTTGACAGTGACCTTGATGGTGCTGGACATGGTGACTCTAGGATAGCACTTCTGCAAACGCGGTGTATTGCACCATGTCACCGGGTGCTATGGTTTGGCCGGCTGGGTTGTTTACCAAGCCATCGCCCCACACGGCGGAGGTTAAAACGCCAGAGCTTTGGTTAGCAAACAAATCCAAACCGCCATTGGCATTGCGTTTGACGCGCAAAAACTCGCGGCGCTTGTCGGCCTTGGCCACTGTGAAATCTGCGCGCATGGTTATCGCTTTGCTAGCAATGTGGTCCACATCCACAACGCCTTGCAACTTCAATATAAAGGGGCGTACCAAGAGCATGAAAGTGACAAAACTGGACACCGGGTTGCCAGGCAAGCCGATGAAATGCGTCTGCCCTACTTTGCCATACGCAAATGGTTTGCCCGGCTTGATGGCGATTTGCCACAGGTTGAGTTCGCCCAAAGCTTGCACTGCAGGTTTGATGTGGTCTTCTTCACCCACAGACACGCCGCCGCTGGTGAGAATCAAATCATGCGACTGTGCAGTATTGCTCAAAGCGGTTTTCGTCGCACCCAAGTTGTCTGGCACGATACCCAAATCCGTCACCTCACAACCCAAACGTTGCAACATCGCACGCAAAAAGAAACGGTTGGAGTTGTAGATGCTGCCGGCTGGCATGTTCTCAGGCGCAATGTCACCCGGCATCACCAGCTCATCGCCGGTGGAAAACAGCGCCACTTTGGGGCGACGAACCACAGGCAATGTGGCCATGCCAATGCTGGCCGCTAGACCAATTGATGCAGGCGTGAGGCGCTCGCCTTTTTGCAGCACCACCGCACCCAAGGTCACATCTTCACCCGCGCGGCGAATCCATTGACCAACTGTAGGCAGTGCATTCACGCGAATTTGCGCCATGCCGTTTTGCAATCCATTTTGCTCTGGCAAGGTTTCACATTCCTCTTGCATCACCACGGTATCCGCACCGGCTGGAATGGCCGCCCCCGTAAAAATACGTGCAGCTGTACCCGCCTGCAAAGGCAATGCCGCGCTACCCGCTGGAATGCGCTGGCTTACCGACAACACCGCACCTGCGGTTGGCACATCGGCACAACGCATGGCATAGCCGTCCATGCTGCTGTTGTCTTGCGGTGGCACATGCAAGGCTGAGCGCAAATCTTCTGCCAGTACACGCCCATCTGCATCGAAGGTGGAAATCGACTCCACTCCATTCAGCTGCACGGCATGCGCCAGCAGCTCTGCCAAAGCTACATCCAAAGGTTTGAGTGGGGCTCTTGCGGGCGCGGGCGCGGGTGCGGGTGTCATGGCCGATGTGTGAATGGTGTTGAATGTACGGTTGAAACTCTAATGCTATGCTTTTAATAGCACTCTAGGCAATTAATACGCCGGCTACAGCCATATTTTTCATATAAAATGCCTTGGTCGCATTGTTTAGGCACACTGCTTGGCGATAAATGCCTTCAGCTGCGCCACATCTGCCGGCATGTTCACCACGCGTTTGGGCAAGGCTTCAATGCCTTCAAACTTGGCAGGACGGTCTGGCTCAGTGCCCAAAGCTTCCACGATGGTGGCGGCAAATTTGATGGGCAAGGCGGTTTCTAAAACAATCATCGCGGTTTCTTTTTTGACCTTGCCCGCTTTGAGAACATCTCGCGCCACTTTCAAACCATCTGCCGTGTGTGTATCAATCATCACCGCGTGATCTTGGTAGGTACTGCGAATGGTGTTCAGGCGGTCGGCATGTGTGCTTTTGCCGCTTAAAAATCCATATTTGCTGGCAGCATCTTTGAACGCAGGGTCTTGGCTCAAATCAAATTGACCGCTCTTTGCCAACTGCGAGGTGAAAAGGTCTTTGGTCTTGGCGGCATCGCGCCCCAGCAAATCAAACACAAAGCGCTCAAAGTTGGACGCTTTGGAAATATCCATAGACGGGCTGGATGTTTCGTGCGTGTCAGCCGTGCCGCGCACACGGTAAACACCGGTGCGGAAAAATTCATCGAGCACATCGTTTTCATTGGTGGCGACGATGAGCTTGTCAATCGGCAAACCCATCATGCGCGCCACATGGCCGGCGCAAACGTTGCCGAAATTGCCGCTGGGAACGGTGAAGTTCACCTTTCAGGGTTGGACAATTTTCCGACAGGCCGCCTTAGGAAAATTAGCCCCCTCGGGGGGCAGCGCCGCGCAGCGGGAAGCGGGGGGCACGGTAGCCTGAAAGTAACCTGCAAAGTAATAAACCACCTGCGCCAACAAACGCGCCCAGTTGATGCTGTTGACCGTGCCAATTTTGTATTTCTTTTTGAATTCCAAATCGTTGGACACGGCTTTGACCAAGTCTTGGCAGTCGTCAAACACGCCTTCAATGGCGATGTTGTGGATGTTGGCGTCCATCAAGCTGAACATTTGTGCTTGTTGAAACGCACTCATGCGACCTTGTGGGCTGGTCATGAAAACACGAACACCGCTTTTTGCCGCGCATGGCATATTCCGCCGCGCTGCCAGTATCGCCACTGGTCGCACCAAAAATGTTCAGCTCTTCATGACGGCGCGCCAATTCGTATTCAAACAAATTGCCCAGCAATTGCATGGCCATGTCTTTGAACGCCAGCGTGGGGCCGTTAGACAGCGCTTCTAAATACACTTTGTCGTCCAGCTCTTTCAAAGGAACAATGTCCTTGGTGCCAAACACTTCTTGCGTATACGTTTTGCGGCAAATCGCTTGCAAATCAGCTGCCGGAATATCGTCAATGTAGAGCGACAAAATCGCAAAAGCCAAATCGGCATAGCCATGCTTGTCATGAATCTCGCGCAATTTTTGCAAGGCAATGTCGTTGATGTGCGGATAGCTTTGCGGCAAGTACAAACCGCCATCGGGCGCCAAGCCTTCTAACAAAATTTCGCAGAATTTACGAGGCGTGTTGTCGCCTCGAGTCGATAGGTAATTCATTACGCCAACTCTTCCTTGCGAATACGTGTAATCGGTGCCAGCACGCTGCTTAAAGCTTGCATTTGCGCCATGGCTGAATTCATTTTGGATTCGACGCAATCGTGGGTCAAGATGATGACATCGGTCTGGGTTGAGCCCTCGCCGCCCACTTCATCCGCTTCACGCTGCAACACGGCATCGATGCTGATGCCCGCATTGGCCAATATGCCAGTCACTTTGGCCAGCACGCCCGCTTCGTCTGCCACGCGCAAACGCAGGTAGTAGCTGGTCACGATGTCGCTCATGGGCAGCACTTGCAAATCACTCATTGCATTGGGCTGGAACGCCAAATGCGGCACGCGGTGTGCAGGGTCTGCGGTGTGCAGGCGGGTGATGTCCACCAAATCGGCAATCACCGCACTGGCTGTTGGCTCTGAACCGGCGCCTTTGCCGTAATACAAGGTTGTACCCACGGCGTCGCCATGCACCACGACGGCGTTCATCGCACCTTCGACATTGGCGATCAGACGTTTGGCTGGAACAAGGCTGGGGTGTACGCGCAGCTCAATGCCCTCTTTGCCATTGGCTTGCACCCGCTTGGTGATGCCCAAGAGCTTGATGCGATAGCCCAATTGTTCTGCGTACTTGATGTCTTGCGCGGCCAGTTTGGTGATGCCTTCAATGTAGGCTTTGTCAAACTGCACCGGGATGCCGTATGCGATGGCAGACATGAGCGTCACCTTGTGCGCCGCGTCCACGCCTTCGATGTCAAAAGTCGGGTCAGCTTCAGCATAGCCCAGCGCTTGCGCGTCTTTCAGCGCGGCGGCAAAGTCCAAGCCTTTGTCGCGCATTTCACTCAAGATGAAGTTGGTGGTGCCATTGATGATGCCGGCAATCCATTGGATGCGGTTGGCTGTGAGGCCTTCGCGCAAGGCTTTGATGATGGGAATGCCACCAGCCACCGCAGCTTCAAACGCCACCATCACGCCTTTGGCTTGTGCGGCTGCAAAAATTTCTGTGCCGTGCACGGCCAACAATGCTTTGTTGGCGGTCACCACGTGCTTGCCCGCTGCAATGGCTTCCATCACCAACTGCTTGGCGATGCCGTAACCACCAATCAGCTCAATCACGATTTCAATTTCAGGATTGGCAATGATGGCGCGAGCGTCATTCACAACTTTGACTTTGGGACCCACAATGGCTTGTGCGCGGGCTGTGTCCAAATCTGCCACCATGGTGATTTCAATGCCGCGCCCTGCACGACGTTGAATCTCACTTTGGTTGCGATTCAAAACATTAAATACGCCACTGCCAACAGTGCCTATGCCCAAAAGGCCAACTTGTATAGGTTTCATAAAATAAATTAAAACAACTAAAAACGACTTAAATATAACAGGAAAATATATGAAAAATCAGGCTGTATCCGGCGTATTACTTGCCTGTACCGCTACGAATTCTATAGCGTTCCAAGAATCCAGCTAAGCGCCCAATGGCTTCGCGCAAATCGTCTTCATGCGGTAAGAAGACGATGCGAAAGTGATCGGGCGTGGGCCAATTAAAGCCCGTGCCTTGCACCAACATCACCCGCGTTTCGCGCAGCACTTCCATGAAGAATTGCCGGTCGTCTTTGATGGGGTAAATTTCGGGGTCTAGCCGTGGAAACATGTACAAAGCCGCTTGCGGTTTGACGCAGGTCACGCCAGGAATGGCGGTGATGAGCTCATACGCCAAATCGCGCTGACGGCGCAGTCTGCCACCTTCTTTCACCAAATCGTTGATGCTTTGGTAGCCGCCTAAAGCGGTTTGAATCGCCCATTGGCCTGGCACGTTGGAGCCCAACTTGATGTTGGCCAACATGTTCAAACCTTCGATGTAATCTTTGGCCGCTGCTTTGTTGCCCGACACCACCATCCAGCCAGCGCGGTAGCCGCATGAACGGTAGGCTTTGGACAAGGAGTTGAATGTCAGCGTGATGACGTCGGTCGACAAACTGGCAATCGCCGTGTGTTTAACGCCGTCGTACAGCACTTTGTCGTACACCTCGTCGGCAAATATCACCAAGCCATGTTCACGCGCAATTTGCACAATGCCTTTGAGCAAATCGTCAGAGTACATGGTACCCGTTGGGTTGTTCGGGTTGATGACCACAATGCCTTTGGTACGCGGTGTGATTTTGGCGCGAATGTCGGCCAAACTGGGGTTCCAGTTGTCGGCTTCGTCACACAAATAATGGACGGGTTTACCACTCGCCAAACTGGCCGACGCGGTCCACAGCGGGTAGTCGGGTGCAGGCACCAGCAGTTCATCGCCGTCGTTCAACAAAGCTGTCACCGACATGGTGATCAAGTCACTGGCACCGTTGCCCAAATAAATGTCATCAATGGTGACGCCGTGTACGCCCTGCTGTTGGCTGTAATGCATCACCGCTTTGCGTGCGGCAAAAATACCTTTGCTGTCGCTGTAGCCCGACGAATTGGGTAAATTGCGAATCATGTCTTGTTGAATTTCTTCCGGCGCGTCGAAACCAAATGGCGCGGTGTTGCCAATGTTCAGCTTGATGATTTTTTGACCTTCGTCTTCCATGCGCTTGGCTTCGTCCACAATAGGTCCGCGCACGTCGTACAAAACATTGGCTAATTTGGTCGATTTTTGAATCGCTTTCAAAGTCCACTCCCAGGGTGATAGATTGCTGAAGCAAAAACCCCATTGGTTTACAAGATTAATGCTTCGTTAAAATAGCATTATCGCTTAGAGAAACGCTAACAAACGCGCAGAAGCAAGCTTTTCACCACAACTACCACACTATGAAATTAGAAGCAGAACATGCTGACGGACAAACGATACATAGCTATGGTTCGGGCTGGGTCATTATTAACGGCGAAAAAATCTCACATAGTTTGGTTTTGATGCCCCAAAGTGTTCGCCAAGACTGGCAATGCCGTCAGTTTGCTGACCTCACTGCAGCGCATTTTGCGCAATTGTCGGAATTTGAAGCTGAATTGGTGATTTTCGGCAGTGGTAAACGCATTCAGTTCCCACCAACCGCATGGCTTGCCCCATTGATACGCAAGCGCATTGGCTTCGATGTCATGGACATGGGTGCCGCCTGCCGTACCTACAACATCTTGGCCGGTGAAGGACGCAATGTGCTGCTGGCTTTGCTGGTAGAACCCGAGTAAGAACTTGTAAAAACGGAAGCTGACGCGAAACTGAGTTAAAATCGGAGGTTACGTTTTTAAGCCTGTCCTTGTTCAAGACAATGTCAGTGTGATGGTTAGCAAGATGCAAACCGTAATTAAAAACCCATTTTTTGCGAGACTCTTTACGGGATTAGTATCATGGCTGTCGTTATCAATAAACTCCTTCCCGAATTTGAAGCCGTTGCCACCAGTGGCGTTAAAGTAAGCAACGATTCGCACCTTGGACAAACCATCGTGCTGTTCTTCTACCCCAAGGACAATACCCCTGGTTGCACCACCGAAGCGATGCAATTTCGCGATAAAAACAAAGATTTTGTGAAAGCCGGCGCAGTGGTTTTTGGTGTGTCACGTGACAACATGAAATCACACGACAGTTTCAAAGCCACTTTGGAACTGCCATTTGAGCTGATTGCCGACACTGAAGAAAAAATGTGCCACATGTTTGGCGTGGTGAAAAACAAAATCATGTACGGCAAAAAGGTCAAAGGCATCGAGCGCAGCACGTTTTTAATCGGTTCAGATGGCACTTTGGTCGCTGAGTGGCGCGGTTTGAAAGTACCCGGCCATGTGGATGATGTATTAAAAGCCGTCAAAGCATTGAAGAAAAAAGACAAAGAAAAAGAAAAATTAGCTGCCTGAACAACAAGTTCACTAAAGTAGCCATGTTGTCACACAGAATGTGCATAATGTGAGCATGCACCGGTCAATTTGTATTTTTGTAACGCATCAAGCCGCCTTGGCAACCAGGCGGCTTTTTCGTTTTTAGATCGATTGCTATTTATTCATCGTTTTAACTTTAAACCATGCCACTACCACCAGCCCCATCACAACGCGCCAGTCTTTTGAAATCAAGCAAATTTGCCAGCAACAGCGAGGCACCGGCGGCAAAAGAACAAGCCAAAGAACAGCGCAAAGAACAACCCACACATCGCGGCAAGGTTTCTCAAAGTTCCAAATCATCCAAGCGCGGCGATACAAGTTCGAATGCATCACAGACCACTGCCAAGTCGAAATCTTATGAAAAATCAGGCTATAGCCAGCATAAAATAAGCTCAGATAGCTATCATAATGATAGCGATAATGCCAAGTTTGACACCACGAAAGCTGTTGCAGCACCCGCCAAAGCCAAGGTCAAAAAACCCAGTGGACCTGCCAAATTGTTTGTGCTGGACACCAATGTGCTCTTGCACGACCCCATGTGCTTGTACCGCTTTGAAGAGCATGACATTTATTTGCCCATGATCGTGCTGGAGGAGTTGGACGGCCACAAAAAAGGCATGACCGAAGTGGCGCGCAATGCGCGCCAAACCAGCCGTTCGCTGGACGCACTTGCAGCAGCCAAAGATGCCGACATGGCGCAGGGCTTGCGTTTAGACACAACTGGTCACACTGAGGCAAAGGGGCGTTTGTTTTTCCAAACACAAATACTGGACTACAGCCTGCCCCAAAGCTTGCCACAAGGCAAAGCCGATAACCAGATTTTGGGCGTTGTGGAAGCCTTGCGCAAGGTCTATGCTGGCAAAGAGGTTGTCTTGGTGTCCAAAGACATCAATATGCGCGTCAAAGCGCGTGCGCTGGGCTTGGCAACAGACGACTACCAAAACGACAAAACACTGGAAGATGGCGATTTGCTGTATTCAGGCACACTCGCCCTGCCCGCTGACTTTTGGAGCAAGCAGGCCAAGCATGTTGAAAGTTGGCAAGAAGGCCATGCCACCTATTACCGCTTAGGTGGTGCGCTGGCATCCAGCATGTTGCTGAACCAATTTGTCTATTTTGAAGCACCTGGCGAACCTAGTTTGTATGCACGCGTGGTGGAAGTGCGCCCTCAAACGGTGGTGTTGAAAACGCTGAAAGATTACAAACACCTGAAAAACGTGGTGTGGGGTGTGGCTGCTCGCAACCGCGAACAAAATTTTGCCATGAATTTACTGATGGACCCCGAGGTCGATTTCGTCACACTGGCTGGCACTGCAGGCACGGGCAAAACATTGATGGCCTTGGCTTGCGGTTTAACGCAGGTGCTGGACGACCGCCGCTACACTGAAATCATCATGACCCGCGCAACGGTGAGTGTGGGCGAAGACATTGGCTTCTTGCCCGGTACTGAAGAAGAAAAAATGGGCCCATGGATGGGCGCTTTGGACGACAACCTGGAAGTGCTGACCAAAACCGAAACCTCTGCTGGCGAATGGGGACGCGCCGCCACCAACGAGCTGATTCGCAGCCGCATCAAGGTCAAAAGCATGAACTTCATGCGTGGCCGCACATTTCTGAACAAATACGTCATCATTGATGAAGCGCAAAACTTAACACCCAAGCAAATGAAAACGCTGATCACCCGCGCTGGTCCGGGTACCAAAATTGTTTGCATGGGCAACTTGGCACAAATCGACACGCCATACCTCACCGAAGGCTCATCTGGTATGACTTACGCAGTCGATAAATTCAAGGGCTGGCCGCATGGCGGCCACATCACCCTCGCCCGCGGCGAGCGTTCGCGCTTGGCGGATTTTGCGAGTGAGGTGTTGTAGATTAGATCAATCGGTCGTAAAACTCAGCTGAAACATCAGGCCAGCAGTGCCCAGAAGGTTGAGTTGCACCGCCATGTTTTTGTTGAAGTCCCAGCCAACCGATGGCACCACTCCCAAGCCCCAACCACTTTTGGTATTGATAGGGATTTTTTTGTCGTAAGGCGGCTTATAGCCATGAATGATACCGCCTGATAATTTGGTGAATAGTTTGGGGCTTGTGTCAATTGGACGCCATTTCGCACCAAAATAAACGTACTGACTGGGTTGTCCAAATGAATTGCTGAAAAAACTGGCGCCAGCAAAGTATTTTTCGTCCAACATTTTTTCAGCGCCCACCAACCACACATAAGAATGCTTGATGCCATCTGGCTCCGACGTGCTTTCTTTGGTAGCGTCTGAAAAATGGAAGGTGTAAGGAGCAGCAAAAACTGTCCATTTGCCAGCTTCAGAATTCTGCGATGCAACAGAAGTTGTAACTGGGGTAGCAGTTGTTGATTGAGCTGCTGCTGTTACACCAGTCAGCAATGTAGCTACGCAAGCAATGCTGACAAAGATCGCACGAGTATTGAAATGTTGTGGCACCATTTTCTCCCTTGAAATTAGTTTTGATGATTGTATGAAATTTTTGAAGCTTAACTGCCTGCTACCGTCATGCGATTAATGAGAACTGAACCGACTTTTTTAGACCCTTGGCTGAATACATCCGCACCCACCGCTTCAATGCCCATCAGCATGTTCTTGAAATTACCGGCAATGGTGATTTCATGCACTGGGTAAGCGATGACACCGTTTTCCACCCAAAAACCACTGGCACCGCGTGAATAGTCGCCCGTGACAGGGTTGGCACCCGAACCCATCAGCTCGGTGACAAACAATCCCGTACCCAGCTTGCGCAACATTTCATCCAAATCATCTTGTGCTTGGGTGCGTGTGGATGTCATTGTCAAATTGTGCGAACCACCCGCATTGCCTGTGGTTTGCATACCCAGTTTGCGTGCGCTGTAGCTGCTTAAAAAATAGCCTTCCACCACACCGCTGGCAATCACTTGCCGAGCTTTCACGCGCACGCCTTCGTCGTCAAAAGGCGAGCTGGCTTTGCCGCGTTTCACAAACGGGTCTTCCAATACATTGATGTGTTTGGGCAGAACTTGTTTGCCTAAGGAATCCAATAAAAACGAGCTCTTGCGGTACAAAGAGCCGCCACTGATGGCCTGCACCAGACCACCCATCAAACCAGAAGCCAACGGCGATTCAAACAACACAGGGCATTCGGTGGTGGCAATTTTGCGTGACCGTAAACGGCTCAAAGCGCGCTCTGCGGCATAGCGCCCTACCGCTTGCGCCGATGCCAAATCCAAGGCATTGCGTTCTGAGCTGTACCAAGCATCGCGCTGCATGTCGTCGCCTTTGCCCGCAATGGGTGAAACCGACAAGGAATGGCGCGAACTGGCATAGCCGCCTCTGAAGCCATGTGTGTGGGCGCTGAAAAAATGGCTTTGCTGGGCAGACACTGCCGCGCCTTCGCTGTTGGTGATCCATTTTTTGCTGGTTTGCATGGCTGCTGTTTCGCATTCCAAGGCCAATGCGGCCGCTTGTTCGCTGTTGACAGCCCAAGGGTGAAACAAATCCAAATCGTGTTGGGCTATCTCGGCCTGTGTGGCAATGTCAGCCTCATCCGGCAGTGCTGCAAAAGGGTCTTCAGCAGTGAATCGGGCAATGTCATAAGCTGCTTGCACGGTGCGTTCTATGGCAGCGGTTGAAAAATCGGAGGTGCTGGCATTGCCGCGGCGCGTGCCAATGTATACCGACACACCCAAAGATTTGTCGCGGTTGCGCTCGACATTTTCCAACTCGCCTTTGCGTACCGAAACGCTCAAACCACAACCTTCGGAAGCTTCGGCACCGGCATCTGTGGCACCAATTTTCTTGGCATGCGTGATGGCTTGATCGACCAACTCTTCAAAAAAGGGTCGTGTGTAGCTGAATCCGTTGGATTTTGAGGCGTGTGAAGCTGCTTTAACTTTTGTTATATTGGGGTTTTTCATATCAAGCGCTTATGATACTTGGAAACTTATAACGAACCCCCAGAAAATCAACACATGGCAAGTAAATTCAAAAAAGGTTATTACGTTAACGGGCAATTTGTCGCTGAAGACAGCGAGATTGACCTGGAACTCAAACGCGAAATGAAAGGCCGGTACGAAACCAGCCGCACCGATGACAAACGGGAGAGTGAAGCACTGCAAGCATTGGGGGAAAGCCTGACTACCCTGAGCAACGATCAATTGCTGGCCCTAGGTTTGAACGAAAAATTGCTGGATGCTTTGAACGAAGTACACCGTATCACCAATTTTGAAGGTCGGCGCCGCCACATGCAGTTCATCGGCAAGCTGATGCGCAAATTGGAGCCTGAAGAAGTGGAACGCGCCAAAACCGCCATCTTGAATAAAACAACGGGTACAGCAGCAGAGAAAATGGCGCTGCACGTGGCAGAGCGCTGGCGAGATGATTTGATAGCGAATGATGATGCTTTTGAACGCTGGATAGGTATTCGCCCGCAAACCGATACACAACAATTGCGCGCGCTGATACGCCAAGCCCGCAAAGACCAAGACGCCATGGTCAAAGCACCAGCCAGCACCGCCCACCGTCAAGGCCGCGCTTACCGTGAGATTTTTTTGTTGGTGCGAGAAGGCTTAGAAGTAGCAGACCGCGACGCTGAAGAAAATTAATCAGTCAACGTGGATTTGCATGCTATATATTTAATAGCAAACTAGGCAATCAATACGCCAGCTAATGGCTTATTTCATCAATGATGGCAACCACAGACTGAGTTGTGGGAAGGCGATCAGCAAGCCCAGCACAAATATCATCACCACCACAAACGGCCAACAGCCTTTGAAAATATTGCCCAGCCCGACTTTGGGCAATAGCGTATTGATGACAAACAGATTCATGCCCACGGGTGGTGAAATCAAGCCGATCTGAACAATCATCACAATCAATACACCAAACCATACAGGGTCAAAACCCAGTGCTGTAACGATGGGAAAAAACAAAGGAATAGTAAGCAGCACCATGGACAACTCTTCCATCACGGTGCCCAACACGATGTAAATAAACATCATCGCTGTAATAATGAAAATGGGTGACAAACCAGAGTTTGTTATCAAGTCTTTCAAATCATTTGGCATTGACGTGAAATTGACAAAGTTGGCAAACATGGTCGCGGCTATCAAGAGTGTGAACAGCATCGCGGTGGTACGCGCTGATTCCACCAGCACTTGATACAAAATATTCCAAGTGAGTCGCTTGCGCGCCATTGCAAAAATAAATGCACCTGCGGCACCAAAACCTGCACCTTCAGTCGCTGTAAACAGGCCGCCATAAATACCGCCCAGCACCACAACGACCAGCAAGACCACGCCCCAAATACCACGCAATGCGGCCCATCGTTCGTGCCATGTGCTGTGTTTGCCGGGGGGCGCATGCTCGGGGTCTTTGCTGGTAATGTAAACCACTGCAAGCATCAACAAAAGCGCAGACAAAATACCAGGGATCACACCTGCGGCAAACAATTTTCCAATATTGGTTTCAGTGATGATGCCGTAAATCACCATGATGGTTGATGGTGGAATCATGATGCCCAAGGTGCCACCAGCGGCCATCACACCCGTTGCCAATGAGTCGCTGTAGCCTAATTTTTTCATGCTCGGGTAAGCAACTTTGCTCATAGTGGCTGCGGTCGCGATAGATGAGCCGCAAATAGCACCAAAACCCGCACACGCCGCAATCGTTGCATGTGCCAAGCCGCCACGGTAGTGACCAATGAACGCATTCGCAGCCGCAAACAGTTCGTGTGCCAAACCAGCGCGAGCAACAAAATTACCCATCAAGATAAACAAAGGAATCACGCTCAACGTGTAAGCGAAACCAGTTTCGTGTACCACTTGTGCTGCGCTGGCCAAAGCCGGGTCCCAACCCCGAGTCAAGCCAATGCCAGCAATACCCACCAAGCCCATACTGAACGCCAATGGCATGCGCACAAGTGTCAGCGCAAAGATAGCTGCAAATCCAAGAAGTGCTTCAATCACAAGGCTACTCCTGAAGTCCCTGACTCGTCAGAATCGTCATCACCATTTACAGCAAAAGGTTTGAAAATAAAAAACAGATGCACCAAACCTGTCAAAGCACACAAGGCACCCATCCCATACAAAAATGGTGCTTTGTCGATGCGCAATTGTGCGGTGGTATCACCATTGATTGCAAATTGCTGCCCAGTTTTGAACATCAAATAGCCTAACCCAATCATGGCTAACCCAAGCAATAAATTGATCAAAATGCCTTGTAGCCTGAGCACTTTCGTGGGCAAGTATTTATCCAGCGAATCAAATACAACATGTTCATTGCGCTCTGAAACCAAGGGGATAGCACCAAAAATAACGACCACCATCAAAAGCTCAGTCAGCTCAAACGAACCCGGTATCGATTGACTCAGTAATTTTCTACCGCCAACATCAAAGAACGTCAACGCCATAATGGCAAAGAGTGCTGTGCCTGCAAGCAAACCACAAAAGGTTTCTAATAATTTTTTCAAAATAGATACAAATAAATGAGCATTAAAAATGCGGCTCTCACACCCGATGAGGCCGCATGCGATTCAAAAACTGTTGATTTTCAGCAGAATTTATTTCTCTTGTTTGACAATCTCAGCACGGAACTCAGCCAGAACTTTGGCTGCATTTTTTAAGCCTTTGGCTTCGGCCTCTTTCACCCATTTGTTCTCTAATGCAGAAGTTTTGGATTTGACTTCAGCGACAAATTTAGCATCAGCCTTTGTGACTTGCACGCCATTGGCTTGCATGAGCGCAAAAGCTCGGGTATCAACTTTGTCCCAGCCGCGGCCAAAAATACGTGCGGCAGTTTCGCCAGAGATGGCATCTATGGCTTTTTTCTCTTCTGCACTCAATTTGTCATACCTAGCTTGGTTCATCAAAAAGACAAAACTGGTGTTGTACAAGCCACCTGGAAATGTGGTTGCGTGCTTGATGATTTTGTCGATGCGGAACGATTCGGTTGATTCTGCGGGGAACAATGTGCCGTCCATCACACCACCTGCGAGCAACTCGTATGAATCTGGTGCAGGTTTGAGCGTAACATTCATGCCCAAAGTCTTCGAAATTTCGTTCACCATGCCACCGCCAATACGGAATTTCAAACCATCCAAATCAGCTGCTTTGGTGATGGGGCGCTTGGTATTGAACACGATGCCAGGGCCGTGTGTGAACAAGGTCAAGACTTTCACACCGGTGTTTTCAGCTGCAAACTGTGGGTACTTGGACGTCACTTTGCTAAATGCCACTGAAATGGATTCAGCTGAATTACCTAAGAACGGAAATTCACCCATTTGTGTGTAAACAAAACGGCCAGGCGTGTAACCATGCACTGTATACGAGATGTCAGCAAGACCGTTTTTAATGGCATCGTAAGTACCAGGTGCTGGTGAAACACCACGTGGCAACATGTTGCACTTCATTTTGCCTGCAGTGTTTTTCTCCAGTAAATCGCACCATTCTTTTTGCGCCTTGCTGGCTGTGTGTGTGGGTGGCAACCATGAGGAAACCGTCAAAACTGTTTGTGCAAAAGTATTGCCAGCAAAAATGGCTGCGGGTAAAAAAGCTAAATATTTCAATTTCATTGGTCTACCTGTAAATTAAGAAAAGTTAATCAGTTGATACATGATGTTCAGACAACGAACAAGTTTACTGTTTTAAGTTTGTTGTATTGCATAGGATATACCCGTATATACCCGTATATACCCGTAAAGACAAGCCTCGACTTAAGATTTCCAGCGTATGTGCTCGCTTGGGCGAACGGCCTCCTATCTTTTTATGCGACGCGGTAAATACTCAGTTGCACACTGTCAGGAAAACGCGCCCCTGTTCCCACAAAAATACTTTGCGTTAACCATTCCAGATCTGGCGACGACACTTCAAAAGTGGGAACACAGCGAAAATAAATCGCCTCAGGCGACACGGGCTCGCCGCGCACGAGTTTCGCAATATCTGTTGCCGCGCCACGGCGCAGGGCACGGTTTTGGACAAAGATATGTTCGCCATTGTCCAACTCAATCATGTAGCGCGCATCCAAATCGGCCGTGGTTTCACTGACCACGATTTGAAAATCTGCGCCGCCTGGCAACACTTTGCCTTGCACATGCCCCGTCACTGTTCCGCCAGTGATCGGGATGATGCGACGCTTGCCACGGCTATTTAAGCCGTTGACATTACCCGCTTCAATCGGTGCTGCGACATACACCGTTAAATCAAAGATATGTTGTAAAGCAGGTGCTGGTAGTGACATAAATTAACCATCGTTAAAAAAATCAGATTATCCATACAAACGTACTTTTTTTACTAAGCATAGCAAAAGCTCGGTTGACACAAAACCAGTTTCTGAATAAGCTGTGCAGATTCGACCGATTGGTAACTTCTGCTTTTTTTATGACTACACACTCCACTTCTTCGTCTCTTCCACCGCAACAATTGGCTGAAGCTGTCAGCCAAGCCATGCTCGCCAAAGACCTCGTGGCGCAGGATTTGAACATTCAATTGCAATCGGTCAATGCAGGTTTTGCTGCTATGACCATGACGGTTCAAGACCGCATGCTGAACGGCTTTGCCATCTGCCACGGTGGCTACATCACTCTTCTTGCGGACACGGCTTTTGCCTATGCTTGTAATTCATACAACGATGTCACTGTGGCATCGTCCTTGGGCATTGAATTCATAGCCGCTGTGCAAGGCGGCGATGTGCTGACGGCTGTTGCCACAGAGCTCAACTTGGCAGGACGAACCGGTTTATACGACATCAATGTCAGCAACCAACACGGCAAACGAATTGCGGTGATGCGTGGGCGCTCTTATCGACTCAAAGACAAAAAGATGATCGCTTTATAAAAATATTTGGAGACCTTTTTGAGACGCTTTTGGAGACAATATGCCGGTTAAATTTCCCGCCCCTAATGATTTAGAACCCATTGAACGTGCCAGCAAAGATGAACTGCAAGCGCTGCAATTGACGCGCTTGAAGCAATCGCTGCAACATGCCTACGACAAGGTGCCACATTACAAAAAAGCGTTTGATAACGCTGGTGTGCATCCCAGCGACCTGAAAACGCTGGCCGATTTGGCAAAATTCCCATTCACCACCAAGCAAGACTTGCGCGCCAATTACCCTTTTGGTATGTTTGCTGTGCCACGTGAGCAAGTGGCGCGTATCCATGCATCGTCCGGCACCACTGGAAAGCCGACTGTGGTGGGCTACACCTTGAAAGACATCGATACGTGGGCGGATTTGGTGGCACGGTCTATACGCGCTGCCGGCGGACGTGCCGGCGATTTGGTGCATGTGGGATATGGCTATGGGCTCTTCACGGGCGGGTTGGGAGCGCACTATGGTGTCGAACGCATGGGTGCAACCGCCATTCCCATGTCGGGCGGGCAAACCGAAAAGCAAGTGCAGTTGATCACCGACTTTCAGCCCAGCATCATCATGTGCACACCCAGCTACATGCAAGTGATTATTGAGGAATTTCAACGCCAAGGTTTGGATGCCAAAAAGAGCAGCTTGCAACTCGGCATCTTTGGCGCAGAACCGTGGACCGAGGCCATGCGCCAGGAAATTGAAACCAACGCGGGCATCGATGCGGTGGATATTTATGGTTTGTCCGAAGTGATGGGACCAGGCGTGGCCAGCGAATGCATCGAAAGCAAAGACGGCCCTGTGATTTGGGAAGACCATTTTTACCCCGAGATCATTGACCCTGAAACGGGTGAATTGCTACCTGATGGTGCGGAGGGCGAATTGGTGTTCACCTCGCTCACCAAAGAAGCGCTGCCCATCATCCGCTACCGCACGCGCGATTTGACACGTCTCTTGCCACCCAGCTCGCGCAGCATGCGCCGTATGGGCAAAATTGTGGGACGCAGCGACGACATGTTGATCATTCGTGGCGTCAATGTTTTCCCAACGCAGATTGAAGAAATCGTTCTCAAACACGGTCAACTTTCAGGTCAATACCAATTGGTAGTTACCCGTGAAGGTCCTTTGGATTCTGTGCATGTGCGCTGCGAGTTGTTGCCCAATGCCAACATCAGTGCCAAAGACGCTGAAGCTTGGCTGATTCACCGCATCAAAACACTGGTTGGCATCAGCACCCGTGTCAGCGTGGAATTACCTAACAGCATTGAGCGCACGCTGGTGGGCAAGGCACGACGCGTGGTTGATTTGCGCAATTCATAAAGAGAGGAACGTGTATGTACACCCAATCCATGGACACCTTGAGCCCTGAAGAAAAGCAATTAGAAGCAGCCGCCAAAGCGAAACTGCGCAGTGCCGAAGAATTGCAATTGCAACAAGACTTTGACGCCCGCATCGACGCTGGCGATTTCATCGAAGCCAAAGACTGGATGCCAGAACATTACCGCAGGACGCTGGTGCGGCAAATTAGCCAGCATGCGCATTCTGAGATTGTCGGCATGCTGCCAGAGGGCAACTGGATCAGCCGCGCGCCTACTTTGAAACGCAAGGCCATTTTGTTGTCGAAAATTCAAGACGAAGGCGGTCACGGTCTGTATTTGTACGCCGCCGCAGAGACACTGGGTACATCACGCGACCAATTGTTAGACGCACTGCACACAGGCAAAGCCAAGTACAGTTCCATCTTCAACTACCCCACCCTGACCTGGGCCGACATGGGTGTGATTGGTTGGCTGGTGGATGGTGCCGCCATCATGAACCAAGTGCCATTGTGCCGTTGCTCTTTCGCGCCCTATGCAAGGGCGATGATCCGGATTTGCCGCGAAGAGTCGTTTCACCAGCGCCAAGGCTATGAAGCGCTGTTAACCATGATGACGCAGGGCACAGAAGCTCAGCGCGCCATGGTGCAAGAATCGGTGAACCGCTGGTGGTGGCCGTCGCTGATGATGTTTGGTCCGCCAGATGCCGAATCGCCAAATTCTGAGCAGTCCATGCGCTGGGGTATCAAGCGCATCAGCAATGACGATTTGCGGCAAAAGTTTGTGGATGCCACGGTTGAGCAAGCCAAGGTGCTGGGCGTCAGCCTGCCTGACCCATTGTTAAAGTGGAACGAAGCGCGCCAGCATTACGACATGGGGCCGATTGACTGGCCAGAATTTTGGCAAGTGGTGGGTGGCGACGGCCCATGCAACAAAGAACGCCTCGCCGCTCGCGTTGATGCATGGGACAACGGCGCTTGGGTGCGCGAAGCCGCACTGGCACATGCCGCCAAACAAGCCACCCGACAACAACAAAGCGCCAAAGCTGCTTAAATCGTTTGAATCAAGGAATTAATTTATGAACATCAAAAATGATAGCACTACAGGCAACAAACACGCCGTCGATGTGCCAAAAGAACCCAATGAATGGCCCTTGTGGGAAGTATTCGTGCGCAGCAAAGCAGGCTTGGATCACAAGCATTGCGGTAGTTTGCACGCCGCCGATGCGACCATGGCCATACAACTGGCCCGCGACGTCTACACACGCCGCCAAGAGGGTGTGAGCATTTGGGTCGTTCCCTCAACCAGCATCACCGCGTCAGACCCTGCGCAAAAAGACAACTACTTCGACCCCATGGCCGACAAGGTCTACCGCCACCCCAGCTTTTACGAGTTGCCAGCGGCTGTGGACCACATGTGAAGGTGTTTGAACCGATGCAAGCCTCAATTTCTATCTCTGCTGAACCTCAGCAACGCTACGTTCTGCGCTTGGCCGACACCTGCCTCATTCTTGCGCAACGTTTGGGTGAATGGTGCGGCCATGCGCCCGCGCTGGAAGAAGACATTGCCATGACCAACATCGCACTCGACCTGATCGGCCAGTCGCGTTTGCTGTACACCTTGGCTGGAAAGATGAACAAACCCATTGAATACAGTGAAGACCAACTCGCCTTTTTGCGCGATGAACACGATTACCTGAATTTCACCTTGGTGGAACTACCCAACGGCATTCGCAAAGGATTGACCAACAACTTCGCCTTCAGCATCCTGCGCGTGTTTGTGGTGGCAAGCTTTCTCAAACCGCTGTGGCAGCGCTTGCAAACCTCCAACAACGCCGATCTGGCAGCAGTGGCTGGTAAAGCACTGAAAGAGTCACGCTACCACCAACAGCATGCAGGCGACTGGGTGGTGCGTTTGGGTGATGGCACCGACGAATCAAAGCAACGCATGCAGGACGCGCTGAACCAGTTATGGCCCTACACCACCGAGATGTTGACCAACGACGCGGTGGACGATGCCGCGCATGATTCAGGCTTAGGCCCACGCTTTGGCGATGTCAAAACCGAGTGCTTGGCCGATGTGAACGCGGTGCTCACCGCCGCCACATTGCAAACACCCAAAGCCACCGCCTTTGTCAGCACCGGCAAAACAGGCCGTCACAGCGAACACATGGGCCTTTTGCTGACCGACATGCAGTACTTGCAACGCAGTTTCCCCGGCGGTGTGTGGTGATTGCCATCCCAAGAGTCAATGGCAGAATCAACCACCACGTTGACGCTGGCTTTCGCGTGGGAAGTGTTAAACACCGTGCTCGACCCTGAAGTGCCGGTGTTGTCGATTTGTGATTTGGGCATGGTGCGCGATGTGCAAATGCAGGGCGAGCGTGGTTTGGATGTGGTTCTCACGCCCACTTATTCAGGTTGTCCAGCTACAGAAATGATAGCATCTCAGGCAACAAATGCACTGTGCTACAGCTGGATTTACCCCAATCAATTTAATAACCAGCCATGCCCCCGCTTGGAGCAGCGACTGGATCAGCGATGAGGGTCGCGACAAGCTGCGCAAATACGGCATTGCACCGCCTGGGCCTGTCGAGATTGGCCAAGACATCGTTTTGCGTTACATGCCGCAGGGACGACAAGCTACGGCTACGCTCGAATGCCCGCGCTGCGGCAGCAAGCACACCGAACGCTTGTCTGCATTTGGTTCAACCGCTTGCAAAGCTTTGTGGCGATGCTTGTCGTGCCAAGAGCCGTTTGAGCACTTCAAACCCTTTTAATTTGCTTTCAAAATTCGATTTAAACATGAGTACCCATTTCCACTCCCTGCGCATCAAAAGCATCACACCCGACACCGATGAAGCTGTCATCGTGTCCTTTGATGTACCCAGCGCACTCAAAAATGACTTTGAATTTACCCAAGGCCAGCATCTCACCTTGCGCACCCATTTGAATGGCAAAGAAGAGCGCCGCTCATACTCAATCTGCTCAGGCGTGGACGATGGTGATCTGCGCATCGGCGTGCGCCATGTCAACGGCGGTGTGGTATCTGGTTGGATCAATACGCGCTTGAAAGCGGGAGATACGGTTGATGTGTTGCCGCCTGATGGGCGATTTTTTGTGCCGATTGACAGTGCAAAATCAAGGCACTATTTGGGCATTGCAGGCGGCAGTGGTATCACGCCGATTTTGGCCATCATCAAAACCGTTTTAGCGCGTGAACCACAGTCAAGCTTCACGCTCATTTATGGCAACCGCCGTCAAAACTCCACCATGTTCAAAGAAGAACTGGAGGATCTGAAAAACCGCTATATGACGCGCTTGACCTTGCATACCGTTTTCTCGCAAGAACACATGGATTCACCACTCTACAGCGGGCGCTTGACGCAAGACAAGTTGGGTGAATTCTTCGGCACTTTGATACGTGCACCCCAAATCGACCACGTCTTTATCTGCGGGCCACATGGTTTCAATGATGAGGCAGATGCGGCACTGCTGGCAGCGGGTGTGCCGAAAGAACGTATCCATATCGAGCGCTTTGGCGTACCCGACGGCGAAGCCGGCAAACAAGCGAAACAAGCTGCCAAAGTGGGCGATGCACCGCAAGCCAAGGTCGCCATCATCCGCGACGGTCTGACGCGCGAAATCGAATTTCGCACCGAACATGGCAATGTGCTGGAAGCCGCCGCGGCCGCTGGTTTGGAAGTGCCCTATTCTTGCAAATCAGGTGTTTGCTGCACCTGCCGTGCCAAACTGATTGAAGGCAAAGTGCGCATGGACAGAAACTTTGCATTAGAGCCACACGAAGTGGAAGCAGGTTTTATTCTCACCTGCCAATCGCATCCACTCACCGATCGCGTGGTGATTTCATTCGATCAACGCTAAATACAAGCACTAACCAATCTCATGGCACGAGGACGCGCTCTCGGTTACGACACACAGCGTGCCAAAATTTTGTCCATCGCTGCTGAGTTGTTTGCCAACAAAGGCTATGTGGGCACCACCATGAACGATGTAGCCCAGGCCTGTGGCATGTCTAAACCCGCGCTGTACCACTATGTGCAAGACAAATCGCAATTGCTATTTGAAATTGCGTCCACCCATGTGGCGCGTTTGCTGGCTTTGGTTGATGAAGTCAATGCCAGTCATGCCAAGCAAAAATCTGTTGTCGATACCACCGCCAAAGCCAATGCCCATGCAAACGCGAAGGTGCGCAGTTTGATTGAACGTTTTGTCATTGAATATGCTCAAGCGCGTCATGCGCACAGGGTGTTGACTGAAGATGTGAAATTTTTAGATCCAGAGAGTCAAGCCATCGTCTTGAAGCAACAACGCCAAATCGTCAACGCCTTTGCCCTTGCCATCGCGAAAGCCAATCCAGACTTAAAGAAAGCCAAATTGCAGAAGCCCTTAACAATGTTGCTGTTTGGCATGATGAATTGGTTGTTCACCTGGTTGCAACCAAATGGCAAACTGAAGCATGCCGACATGGCACCCGTGGTGGCGGATTTGTTCCTAGGTGGCTTATTCGCCGTTCAAACAACCAAATTGCCAAGACAGAAATAAATTAAAAGTGATCAAGGAACTCTGTTTTGCTATTAAAATAGCAGCACTCTAGTCAATAAATACGCCGTCTATAGTTATATTTATCACCATTTGAAGAGTTTTAAAACTTCTTCTGCCAAAACAACGCCCGTCCCATCTCTGGATCTAGCTGATAACCTGCAAACCCATTGGCAATGTATACGGCTTGAGCGATTTTGTTGCCTTCTAAAACTTCTAGTGTGAGTTTGCAGCAGCCCAAACCAGTAGCAATTTCTTCGGCTTTCTTCAAAAGTAAACTGCTGATACCCTGTCCGCGAAACTCAGCCAGAACGACGACATCGTGAATGTTTAACAATGGTTTGCAGGCGAAGGTGGAAAAGCCTTCGATGCAGTTGATTAAGCCGGCAGGTATACCATTTACGAATGCAATGGCTGCATGGCATGTGGAGCGCTTCGCCATTTCGGCCACTAGATTGGCTTGTGTGTAGACTGACAAAGCCTCGCCACCGCCCATGGGGTCTTTGGCGTATTCGTTCAGCAGGAAGACGATGGCGCTGGCGTGGGTGGGGTTGTTGAAGTCGGCGATTTGAATATCGGTCATGGACAATTTAGATGGTTAATTGCTATATATTTAATAGCATACTAGGCAATCAATACGCCGGCTACAGCCTGATTTTTCATATATTTTTCAAAATCAGACTGGCAATGTACCCAAATCTACTGGCCAGTGAACTGTGGGCTGCGTTTCTCTAAAAACGCGGCCACACCTTCGGCATAGTCTGCAGCGTAACCCAATTTGCGTTGGTATTCGCCTTCTAGTGAAAGCTGTTGCTCCAATGTGTTCTTGGCCGCCGCATGCATGGCTTGGCGCATATGTACCAGTGCATTGGTTGGTGCCAATGCTAATTTATTCGCAAGTGCATCGATATAGCTGGCAAATTCTGCATCGGCTACTGCTGCCCAAATCAATCCCCAAGTTTGAGCTTGTTCGGCAGAAACTTTATCGGCTAACATGGCCATGCCCAGGGCACGTGCCATGCCCACACGCTGAGGCAAAAACCAAGTGCCACCAGCGTCCGGCATCAAGCCGATTTTGCTAAAGGCTTGCAAAAATGAGGCTGAATGACTGGCCACCACCAAATCACACGCCAAGGCTATGTTGGCCCCTGCTCCAGCTGCAATGCCATTGATTGCAGCAATGGTGGGTACACGCATGTTTTGCAAGCGCAGCACCAAAGGTTTGTAGTTGCGCTCAATCGTGTCACCAATATCGGGTTTGACACCTGCCGCCATTTGCATGGCTCGGTCAGACAAATCTTGCCCTGCACAAAATCCGCGTCCTGCACCAGTCAGCACCAGCACGCGCACAGCGGTATTGGCTTGAATGCTGTCCAACGCATGACGGCATTCGGCGTGCATTTCTTCGGTGAAACTGTTGAGTTTGTCGGGGCGATTCAAAGTTAGCTTCGCAACGCCGTTTTGCACTTCAAACAAGATATTTTCGTATTTCATGATGTGTTTCACTTTCAGAAATGTTTAGATTCAGTGAATTGCTGCCTTTTTTCAAACGCGCTTCAAACGCGTTCAACAATCAGCGCAATGCCCTGCCCCACGCCTATGCACATGGTGCACAGCGCGTAGCGTCCACCGTTGGTGTGCAAGCGGTTGATGGCGGTGGTCACCAAGCGTGCACCTGATGCACCCAATGGATGACCCAATGCGATTGCACCGCCCCATGCGTTGACACGTTCATCGTCGTCGCGCAAACCCAATTGACGCAGCACTGCCAAGCCTTGAGCGGCAAAGGCTTCATTGAGTTCAATCACATCCATTTGCTCCAATTTCAAACCCGTGCGTGCCAACAGTTTTTGTGTCGCTGGCGCAGGCCCAATGCCCATGATGCGCGGTGCAACACCTGCCGTTGCCATGCCCACCACGCGGGCGCGGGGGGTGAGTTGGAATTTTTTCGCATTGGCTTCATTGGCCAACAACAATGCACAAGCCCCGTCGTTCACGCCACTGGCATTGCCTGCGGTGACAGTACCATCGGCACGCACCACACCTTTAAGCTTGGCCAGCGTTTCAATGGTGGTGGCGCGCGGGTGCTCGTCTTGGCTCACCACGATGGGCTCGCCTTTTTTCTGTGGAATGGTGACTGGCACGATCTCTCGTGCCAAATGCCCTGCCAGCTGCGCCGCAACAGCTCTTTGCTGACTCGCCAATGCCATGCGGTCTTGCGATGCGCGGTCAATTTTGAAATCTGTCGCCACGTTTTCAGCTGTTTCGGGCATGGAATCAACGCCGTATTGCGCCTTCATCAAAGCGTTGACAAAGCGCCAGCCTATGGTTGTGTCGTACACCGCATTGCTGCGACTGAAAGCACTGTCCATTTTTGGCATGACAAAAGGTGCCCGGCTCATGCTCTCTACACCGCCAGCAATCATCAATCCGGTTTCACCAGATACTATAGCCCTTGCCGCGGTGCCCACCGCGTCCAAGCTAGAGCCACATAAACGGTTCACTGTCGCGCCTGGCACTTCGAGCGGCAAACCCGCCAACAAACCTGCCATGCGGGCGACATTGCGGTTGTCTTCACCGGCTTGGTTGGCACAACCGTAAATCACGTCGTCTAGCAGCGCCCAATCAACTTGCGGGTTACGTGCCATTAAACTTTTGATAGGAATAGCGGCCAAGTCGTCCGCGCGTACCGAGCTCAATGCACCGCCGTAGCGGCCAAAAGGTGTGCGTATGGCATCGCAAATGAAGGCGTGTTGTGTCATGGTCGTTTTTACTTTGCTGATAAGGTTAATAATTTTGATAAATCGGCGCGTACAAACCCATGGCCTACGGATTTGGCCAATGCGTCTTGTTCGCTGGCAAGCATTGCAGGGTCTTGTTGCCGTGCCCAAAATACAGGCCCGCCTTCCCAGCGAGGAAAGCCATAGCCCTGTGTCAGCACCACATCGATGTCACTGGCGCGCTGTGCCACACCTTCTTGCAACAGCAAGGCCGCTTCGTTGACCATGGCCATTAATGCGCGTCTATGGATTTCTTCTACGCTGAATGTGCGGCGTTCAATGCCGCGTGCTTGGCTGGCTTGGGTGATCACTTGGCGTACCAATTCATCGGTCGTGCGCGTTTGTTTGCCATCGACATAGGCGTAATAACCACTGCCTGTTTTGCGCCCCAATCGACCTTGCTCACACAAGTTATCCAGGATGCTGACATAACGCACCCGCGCGTCACGTGTCGCTGCTTGCGACTTGCGCATGCGCCAAGCAATGTCCAAACCAGATAAATCAGCCACGGCAAACGGTCCCATGGCAAAGCCCATGGCTGTCAATGCGTTGTCCACATCTTCAGGCCAAGCGCCGTCTTCCAGCATGAATTCGCATTGGTTGCGGTAGGCGTTGTAAATGCGGTTACCAATAAAGCCAAAGGCATTGCCGCACAGCACAGGTATTTTTTTCAGCTTTTGCCCCAAAGCCAAGCCTGTTGCCAGCGCGTCAGGCACACTTTCTTTGCCGCGCACCACTTCGAGCAATTTCATTACGTTGGCTGGACTGAAGAAATGCAAACCGATAACGTCTTGCGGACGTTGGGTGAATTGTGCAATGGCATCCAGATCCAAATACGATGTGTTGCTGGCCAGCACCGCGCCAGCACGGGCATGGGTATCAATTTTCTTGAACACTTCTTGCTTGACAGCCATGTCTTCAAACACCGCTTCAATTACCACATCGGCGCGTTGCAGCAGGGTCCAATCGGTCGTCAAGGTTAAACGCGCTTGCCGTGCGCTTACCTCTTGCGGGCTGACTTTCTTGGTTTCAATCTGGCGCTGGTAATGGGTCGCTACGCGCTCTTGACCTCGTTGCAATGCGTCTGCATCTTGTTCCAGCAGTACGACCTGCAAACCCGCATCCAGTGCACAAATCGCGATACCCGCACCCATGGTGCCAGCACCAATCACGGCCACACAATCAAATGCGCGTGGTTGACAGCGCAATTCAGTTGGCATTTTGGCGGCTTCGCGTTCTGCCATAAATTGGTAGCGCAATGCTTTGGCTGCGGTGGTGGACAAGAGCTGTAAAAACAACTCGCGTTCGCGCTTCAAACCCACATCAAATGAATCTATGCCTGCTTCCAGTGCGTTCAATAGCGCGCTGTACGCAGGTTGCATTTTCTGCCGTGCGTTCAGTTTGTCGCGTGCGGCGTTTATTGTTGCTCTGGCTTTTGTAGCAGCTTCTGCATCGAATTCAATTTGACTGGCCACAGTCCAATTGACCTGCTTGCTCGGATTTTTTGCCAAATCCAATGCTACCGTTTTAGCTGCTGCAAGCAATTCTTCCTGCGAATCTACAAGCTTGTTCAATAAGCCGCTTTGCGCCAATTTCTGTGCCGTTTGCGGTGCACCCGATTGCATCATGCCCAAAGCCGTTTCCATGCCAACCAATCTGGGCAAACGCTGTGTGCCACCACTACCGGGAATCAATCCCAGCAAAATTTCAGGCAAGCCCAGCTTCGCAGAAGCCACCGCCACGCGTGCATGACACGCCATGGCCAATTCCAAACCACCGCCTAAAGCTACGCCGGCAATCGCCGCCACAACGGGCTTGGTGCAAGCCTCCACACGCGCCAGCACATCAGGCAATATGGGTGCAGCCACTTGTGCTGGCGTGCCCAATTCATTCACATCAGCACCTGCACAAAATGCTTTTGCGCTACCAACAATCACAATACCTTTGACATTTTGATTGGCCATTGCAGCATCCAAACTGTCCACAATGTGCCTGCGCAAAGCATGGCTGAGACCATTCACTGGTGGGTTATTCAACTGCAAAATGAGAACAGCATCTTCTACTGAATTGGGTGGAGATATTTCAACTTGGGACATGGTTTTAAAAATGATAGTTTGTATGAAGCAAATTTACGCCAGCGCAGCGTAAACCAAGTTTCTGAAGAGTGGGCGATAGTAGTCGCGCTGATTAGGCGCTTGAATCATCATGATGGCAAACATATCGAGTGCAGGGTCCACAAAAAAACTGGTTCCTGCAATGCCGCCCCAATAGTACAAACCTGCCGAACCTAAAACCGAACTGATGCCGGCTTCTTTGCGAATGGCAAAACCCAAACCAAAACCATGCCCCGGTGACAAGAGTTCGCCCGACGCACCAGCGCGGTTCACAGGAATGCTGCCCAAGTGGTCGGCTGTCATCATTTGCACTGTGTGGCGGCTTAATAAACGCACACCATCGAGCTCACCTTTGTTCAACATGAACTGCAAAAATCTTGCGTAGTCTGAAGCAGTCGATGCCAGTCCACCGCCGCCCGACTCAAACAATGGTGGTGTGTGGATGTTGATCATCTTCAACTGAATGCCGCCATCTGGGTCTTTTTTGAATGGTTCGGCAATGCGGTGGTGTTTTTCTTCTGGCACGCTAAAACCCGTCTCCAACATGCCCAATGGCGTAAAAATGTGTTGTTGCAAAAACTCACTCAATTTTTGCCCGCTGACCACTTCCACCAAAGCGCCCAGCACATCGGTGGCACGGCTGTATTCCCACGCCGTACCTGGTTCAAACTGCAAAGGCAAAGTGGCCAATAATTTCGAAAACTCGGCATTGTTCGCGTCACGCAAACTCATGCCAATTTTTGAGCTGCGATAAGCCTTTTGCACCGCTGTGTTGCCTAAAAATTCATAGGTCAAACCCGATGTGTGGCGCAGCAGGTCTTGTATCGTTGCATCGTTTTTCGTAGAGACATAAGAGACTTCCCCATTCGCTTCAAGCGCCACTCGTTGCTTGGAAAATTCTGGCAGATACTTGCTAACCGAATCGTTCAACAGCAACTTACCTTGCTCCATCAGCATCATCACCGCCACCGACACAATCGGTTTGGTCATGGAATAAATGCGGAATATGGAATCCAGCGCCATTGCAGTGCCATCGTTGGGGTTCTGTTGACCCAAAGCCTCAAACACCAACTCTTTCCCGCCCTGCACCACTTTCACCACCGCACCCGGCAAACGTTGTTTGTCAATCTCTGACTGCAAGGTGGCAATCAATCTGGTTTTGCGGTCTTTGTTCATGTAATTTTGCGTGGAGGTTTGCATGCGCACTTAATCTTTCATTAACTTTTGCAAATTCTTTGATGCGCGATTATCCCACCTGTTGCACGGGGCTTATGTATCCATTGTTTGATGCTTATATATGGCTTATATATACTTCGTTCATATTTGGCTTCTAGCAAGCCAATCTTTCTAAACGAATCGTTTTCAATTCAATATGTCAAACAAATCCCTCATCTACGTTGGCGACCCCATGTGTTCATGGTGTTATGGTTTTGGTGTGCCTTTGCAAGCCTTGCTGCAAAGCTTGCCAGATGTGCCTTTGAACTTGGTTTTGGGTGGCTTGCGTGCTTACAACAAAGAAGTGATGCCCGACAATTTGAAAGCCACCATTCACCAACACTGGGATGCTGTGCATAAACGCTCTGGCAAACCCTTTGGCACTGGCCAGTTTGACCGCGCAGGCTACATTTACGATACCGAACCCGCTTGCCGCGCAGTGGTCACCATTCGCAATTTAGCACCATCGCAAACTTTGGTGATGTACCACGCGGTGCAGCACGCTTTTTACGCCTTGGGGCACGACATCACACAAACACAGGTACTGGCCGATATTTGGCAAGGTATACAAACGCTGCAAGCCAACAAAGTACCACCACAAATGTTGTTGACCCGCGATGAATTTGTAGCAGCGTTTGAAAGCGACAAGATGAAAATGCTCACACACGTCGATTTTGAGCAAGTGCAGCAATGGGGCATTCAGGGCTTTCCAGCGTTAATCGCTGTCAATGGCGAGCAAGGTCATATGGTTGCCAACGGCTACATGGAAGCGACAGACATGTTGCAACGCGTGCAGGCGGTTTTTACGACAAATTGATTGCTGGAACTTAAAGCAGACTTTCGTTATCATAGAACCATGCGCCGCATTGTTTTTATCCTCATGATCGCTCTGCTCCCCATTCGTGGTTGGTTAGGCGAAGCCATGGCGACCGACATGGCTGCTATGAATTTAATAGCACCTCAGGCAATAAATACGCCGTCTACAGGCCAAAAACACCATGAATCCAGCATGCCCGACTGCGACATGCACAAAAACATGGATGCCAGCCAAAGCGAAGAAGTGCAAACCCAATCTACTTGCAACAGTTGCCAAGCCTGCCACGCCACTGGCTTGGTCAATTCCATCCCAGTGATTCCAAGCATCGCCAGCGCAATCAGCCGTACCACTCGCGCACATCGCGCAGTTGGCCAGCGCCAGTATCGCGTTGGGTCAAAAACCACCCATTCTGTAATTCTCCAGCCCAAACTCCGTCTGTACTTTGCAGGCTAGTGCTTTGGGATGCGACTTCTTTTGGCGCATGTGCAATCTTGCGTCCAATCGTCACAACCCATGTCCGAACTCATTTTGGAGAATTCAGTGAAACCTATTTTTTATAAACCACTTGCATTGGCTGCTTTCCTGCTTGCCAACATGACTGCCAATGCGAGCATGGCACAAACACCTACCCCATCCAATGCATTACCCTACACATCACCCACTGCCGAATACACTCCGTTTGTAGACGAAAAAGTGAAGCCTTGGAAAGAAGCCAACGATGCTGTTGGAAAAATGGGTGGTTGGCGCGAATATGCCAAAGAAGCCATTGCGCAAACTTCCACCGCAGAATCAGCTTCAGCCCATTCTGCCAAACCAATTTACAACGCAGAGTGGGTAGCAAAAGCACCTTTGCCTGTGCGATTGGCCTGGCTAGAAGCGGTGTCTAAGCAAGCGCAGGCGGAACAAGCCAAACAGAGCCAACATGCCGCTCAAACCAGCAGCGAATTGGCCAGGCGCATGCGTACCGTGGGCAATGTAACGCGGTTACAGCAAGCCACTCAGCACTTGATGTATGCCGAAGCCAGTGCGCTGGCGCTTAAGACCGCACATGAAGCTGCTGACGCACGCGGACACTTCATTCGCGCTTTGGGCTTGAATGAAGAGTCAGCAAAAACGCTTTTCAAATCAAATTCATTACCCATAGCGCTGCGAGAACTACCTGTGCAAGCTATGCCTGAATCTGTGTTGGCCAGCGTTGTGCGCATACCCCGTTACGAACGCTATGCATCGAGCGCGCCTTCCGAATTGCGTAGCAGCTATGCAGCGTATCGACATGCTTACGATTTGGCGAAACACCATCGTGATGCCATCTTGCCTCTGCACACCATCATGACTGAAGAAGCATTGCTGCGATACAACGGCATGTTCATCGGCACACAAGAGTTGTTGGCGCAAAGCCGTGAAGAACGCAAAGCGGTGATGGAATCTATCAGCGCTTTGCAGCAATTTTGGCAAGCCGAAGCGGTGTTTCAAGACATGTTGCTTACGCAACAACGCGCCAATCCTTTTGAATAAGCCATTGCAATCAATTAATGAAATGAACAACATGATTCACAACAATCCAACTAAAACCACGCCCGCAACAACTGCTACACGCCGCCATTTTTTAGGCGGCGCAGGCGTGATTGCAGCCGCCGTGACGGCAAGTGCTGTCAGCAAAGTAGCCCTCGCTGCCATTCCTGAACCGATGCTGCAAACCAAACCCGATACCATGCCACCGCTCATCCCGCAATCTGGTCAGCCGTACAACCCGGTTGTCACCTTGAACGGATGGACTTTACCGTGGCGCATGAACCAGGGCGTGAAAGAGTTTCACCTCGTTGCCGAACCGGTGGTGCGTGAGATGGCGCCCGGCTTCAAAGCACATTTGTGGGGCTACAACGGACAATCGCCAGGCCCGACGATTGAGGTGATCGAAGGCGACCGCGTGCGCATTTACGTTACCAACAAGTTGCCTGAACACACCAGCGTGCACTGGCACGGACAACGCTTGCCCAATGGCATGGACGGTGTATCAGGACTGACACAAAAATCTATCCAACCCGGCAAAACCTTTGTCTACGAATTTGTGGCACGCCGCCCTGGCACATTCATGTACCACCCGCATGCCGATGAAATGACGCAAATGGCCATGGGCATGATGGGCATGTGGATTACCCATCCTAAGACGAAACACCCGCTCATCAGCGAGGTGGACAGGGATTTTTGCTTTTTGCTCAGCTCGTATGACATTGACCCAGGTGCTTACACTCCCAAAATCATGACCATGACCGACTTTAATTTGTGGACATGGAACAGCCGCATCTTTCCTGGTATTGATTCGCTCAACGTGCGCCACATGGACAAAGTGCGCATCCGCGTGGGTAATTTGACCATGACGAACCACCCCATTCACCTGCATGGGCATGAGTTTGAAGTGACCGGCACCGACGGCGGACCTGTGCCCAAAAGTGCGCGCTGGCCTGAAGTGACCACTGATGTTGCCGTGGGGCAAATGCGGCAATTTGAGTTTTTAGCAGACGAATTGGGCGACTGGGCTTTCCATTGCCACAAATCGCACCACACCATGAACGCCATGGGACACGATGTTCCTACACTGATTGGTGTGGACCACCGTGGCATCACCCAAGCCGTTACCAAGGTGGTTCCCGACTACATGGTGATGGGCGAACGCGGCATGGCCGACATGGGCGAAATGAGCATGGAATTGCCTGCCAACACCGCCCCCATGATGACAGGTGCTGGCCCCTTTGGTGGCGTGGAGATGGGCGGCATGTTCAGTGTATTGAAAGTGCGCAAAGAACAAAAACCGGGCGACTATAGTAACCCTGCTTGGTACCAACACCCTGAGAGTACGGTGGCATTTGAAGTCAACGCCAGAGTAGCTGACCCCGTTCGGTTCAAAGCCGAAACCAAGTCATCCATGCCACTTCAACAAACCAAGCCAACCCCAGTGGAAGTGCAAATTCGCAAACCGCAGGGAACGGGAGGACATGCCCATCATTGATGCAAAGGCTCAATGATTACTATATTTTTAATAGCATACCAGGCAATTTATACGCCGGCTACAACCATATTTTTCATATATTTTAATTGCAAAGGACTACCATGAAGTACACAAGAATCGCCACCATCGCTTTAGCTATTGCCGCATTTGGCAATAGCGTACAAGCGCAAGCCACGCTGCCGCCTGCCCAAGCTGAAGTACGCAAAATAGATTTAGAGAATAAAAAAATCACCCTCAAACATGGCGAAATCAAAAACCTCAACATGCCGGGAATGACCATGGTGTTTGTGGTGAAAGATGCAAAATTATTAGACGATGTGAAAACGGGAGATAAAGTTAGCTTCACGGCTGATCACATCAATGGCGAGTTCACGGTTTTATCAATCAAAAAATCGAACTGAAACTTTCCATCGTCATATGCTATAGTTTAAGCATGACTCCCGTCGATGCAAGGATGAACCACATAGCCGTTGCGCGGCGCAGCGTTCTCGAAGATCGCGGCTCGCTGCCGAGCAGCCATATCGACAGCTGGATAGAGCGCTCATGGAAACGATGCCTCTCCAAGGGCTTTCAGCCGCAAACCGCCGTTGAATTCGCACAAATCAGCAGACAAGATTTGCATCGCGTGGAGATAGAAAACCACGACCTGTTATGTGCCGCCAAACCCTTGATGGATAAATTAGGGCGCGCTATAGCCAATACCAACTATTTCGCAATTTTGACCAATGCGCACGGCATTGTGATTGATACAAATGGGCCAATTGATCAATCTGACAAACGCGCCAGATTGATCAGCAGAATTGGCGTAGATTTGTCCGAGCATACCGTAGGCACCACCGCCATTGGCGCAGCATTGACCGAACTACAACCGGTTTGGTTACACCGTGGTGAGCATTTCTTCAACGACAACACCGCATTCAGCTGCGCCGGCTCGCCTTTGTTTGGATCAACGGGACAATGCATTGGCATGCTGGACCTGACTGGCATCATGGTGCCAGAACGCCCTGAGCTGAAACACCTGACCTCATTAACCGCTCGTACAATTGAAAACGCGCTGCTACTGCAACAGCCACACAATTTACTGTTGCGCATCAATTGGCCAGGCCAACCGCTGGGCGAAGACACCGACGGGTTGATAGCGCTGGACAACGATGGCAATATCTTAGGTGCCAACCAATCCGCACGATTCATGGTGCCGCAATTAGCGCAGCTCTCCAAAAGTGCAGGCATGCATGCCAGCGACTTGTTTGCCATGTCGTTTTCTATGCTGTTTGACAGTTCTCGTCGCTCACATGCTGCCATCGAGGTGCCGCTTTGGTCAGGTTTACGCATCATCGCTTTGGCCTTGCGTCCTGAAAACGAACGCATCAACATGCACATCCGTACCGATTCCCTCCATGCCAGCCAGGCGTTGCGAGATGTAGAAACTGAGATGATCAAGCAAGCTGTTGACCAAGCTCGAGGCAATATTGCACAAGCCGCACGCGATTTGGGAATTAGTCGTGCAACGCTATATCGAAAATTAGCGACAAAAAAACTGACATAAGTTGGCACACATTCAGTTCATGTAGGTTTGTGCCTTCATGCGATCTGCCGAATACGCATCAACAAGTGCCGAGATGATTCACTTATCCAGCGTTTTTAAAAACTAAAACGCTTCATGAATGTCTCATTTTGAGAATACACGCTCACCACTAGGGTTAATACTTATCTCTGAGGCTCAAAATTTCGTGTCCAATGCTATGCATAAGAATTCATAGGCTTAGCAATTGGTTTATTTTCAATTGCATGCCTTTAACTTGATTTGTTCAATAAAGATGGAGGACTGACATGCAAAAAATGCTGCACATCAACGCAGACAAGTGCACCGGCTGTTTGCAGTGCGAAATGGCTTGTGCTTTTGAAAACTATGGCACTTTTGCCACGGCCAAATCGCGCATCAAGGTCTTCAACTTCCACGAAACAGGTAAAAAAGTACCGTACACCTGCACCCAATGCGACGAGGCTTGGTGCTTGCACGCTTGCCCGGTAGAAGCCATCACGGTTGACAAAGCCACAGGCGCAAAAGTGGTGAACGAAGCCACCTGTGTGGGTTGCAAAGTTTGCACCATTGCCTGCCCGTTTGGCACGATCAACTACGTTGAAACCACTGGCAAAGTTCAAAAATGTGACCTGTGTGGCGGCGACCCAGCTTGTGCTACCGCTTGCCCAACATCGGCTATCACCTATGTCGATGCCAACTGGACCGGCATTGGCAAGATGGAACAGTGGGCGAATAAATTAGGCAATCAACCGGCTGCTGCCTGAGTTGATGTTGACAACTAAGCAATTTCATTAGGAGAACACATCATGGCATGGGCAGGAAAAATCCTACGGGTAAATTTAACAGCTGGCACAGTCAAATCTGAGCCACTGAACATGGAATGGGCACGCTCTTACATCGGTTCGCGTGGCTTGGGTACCAAATACTTTGTTGAAGAAGTGGATGCCAAAGTGGATCCATTGTCTGTTGATAACAAACTCATCTGGTCAACAGGTCCTTTAACTGGCACGATGGCATCAACCGGTGGACGTTACACCGTGATCACCAAAGGCCCATTGACTGGCGCAATTGCTTGCTCCAATTCGGGCGGCTATTGGGGTGCAGAGTTCAAAATGGCGGGCTGGGACATGGTGATCATGGAAGGCAAATCAGCCAAGCCGGTTTACCTGTATGTGAACGATGATGTGGCTGAACTGCGCGATGCCTCGCACATTTGGGGTAAGAGCGTTTGGGAGACTGAAAACATCCTGAAAACCAGCTTGCAAGACCCTTTAACTCGTGTTTCTAGCATTGGTAAAGCGGGTGAAAACGGTGTCTTGTTTGCAGCCGTTGTAAACGACATGCACCGTGCTGCTGGCCGTTCTGGCGTGGGCGCTGTCATGGGCAGCAAAAACCTCAAGGCGATTGCTGTGCGTGGCACCAAAGGTGTGGGCAATTTGCACAATCCCAAAGCCTTCATGGCAGCCGTTAACGAGAAGAAAAAAATTCTTGCCGAAAACGGTGTGACTGGTACAGGCTTGCCAGCCATGGGCACGCAAGTGCTGATGAGCGTGATCAACGAAGTGGGCGCCCTGCCCACCCGCAACCACCGCGACAACCAGTTTGAAGGTGCCAAAGACATTGGCGCAGAAGCCATGGCAACACCACGCAAATCCGATGGCAAAAAACATTTGGTTACCAACCAAGCTTGTTTTGGTTGCACCATTGCTTGCGGCCGCATCAGCAAAATGGACGAAAACCATTTCACCATCGTCAACAAACCACAATACCGTGGTGCCAATGGTGGTCTGGAATACGAAGCCGCTTGGTCATTGGGTGCTGCCAATGGTGTGAATGATTTAGAGGCTCTGCAATACGCCAATTTATTGTGCAACGAAGAAGGCATTGACCCCATCAGCTTTGGTGCAACCGTAGGCGCCGTGATGGAACTGTACGACATGGGTGTACTGACCAAAGAACAAGTGGGCATTGAAGCCAAATTTGGCTCAGCGCAAGCGCTGGCATTTTTGGCTGAAGAAACCGTCAACGGTCGCGGCTTTGGCAAAGAGATTGGCCAAGGTTCAAAGCGCTTGACAGCCAAGTACGGTCACCCAGAATTGTCCATGAGCAGCAAAGGGCAAGAATTCCCTGCGTATGACGGTCGTGCCATTCAAGGTATCGGCTTGGCCTATGCCACATCCAACCGCGGCGGTTGCCATTTGCGTGGCTACACCATTGCGTCTGAAGTGTTGGGCATTCCGGTCAAAACTGACCCCTTAGAGCATGAAGGCAAACCAGAATTGGTCAAAGCCTTTCAAGATGCGACAGCGGCATTTGATTCATCTGGCTTGTGCATCTTCACCACCTTTGCATGGGGCTTGGCTGACCTGGCACCGCAAATGCAAGGCGCGTGCGGTGACCAGTACACCACTGAAGAGTTGGAAAAAATTGGCGAACGTATTTGGAACATGGAACGCGAATTCAACAACCGTGCGGGTTTCACCGCCAAGGACGACAGCTTGCCTAAGCGCCTGCTGACTGAAGCTTGCAAAACAGGCCCAGCCAAAGGCAAGGTCAATATGCTGGCCGATATGTTGCCCAAATACTATGCAGCACGCGGCTGGGACAAAGAAGGCAAACCCACAGCGGATACACGCAAACGACTTGGTTTGTGATCGAAAGAGTCACGCCATTTGAGCCAACCCAAAAAGCGACTCCAAGGGGTCGCTTTTTAATTTGAAGAGGACAAAACAACATGCACCACATCATCATTGGCGGCGGGCCTGCAGGTTTGATAGCTGCAGAGACGATACGCAAATTAGCACCGTTGGACAACATCAGCATCATCAGTGACGAACCAGAACCAGCTTATTCACGCATGGCGATACCGTATTTGCTGATGGGCAAAGTGGACGAGCACGGTACGCATTTACGCAAAAGCGCCACACATGTTGCTGATTTAAAGATAAATTGGGTTCAAGCCAGCGTGAAATCTGTCAATGTTGCTAGTAAAACCATAGCATTATCGACCGGTAATCGAATGCCAGTTTTGATACCTTGCTGATCGCCAGTGGCTCACATCCAATTGCACCACCTATTCCAGGAATCAACTCTGAAGGTGTGCACACCTGCTGGACTTTGGCTGATGCACGCCACATCATGGCCAAGGCTGGCAAAGGCACACGTGTGTTGCAACTGGGCGCGGGTTTCATTGGTTGCATCATCATGGAAGCACTGGCAGCACGTGGTGTGAAATTGAGCGTGGTGGAAATGGGCGATCGCATGGTGCCACGCATGATGGGGCCTGCTGCTGGCGGCATGATTCGCCAATGGTGCGAGAACAAAGGCGTTGAAGTCTTCACATCCACCAAAGTTGAATCAATTGAAGCGGGCAAACCGCTTAAAGTGAAACTGAGCAATGGCAAGACTGTAGAAGCCGATTTGCTCATCAGCGCTGCGGGTGTGCGTCCTGCGATTGGGTATTTGAAAGATTCAGGCGTGGAATGTTTGCTGGGCGTTTTAACAGATGCACATTTGCAAACCAATGTACCCGGCATTTATGCTGCTGGTGATTGCGCTGAAGCGTATGACAAAATCAGCAACAAAACCATTGTCAGCGCTATTCAGCCCAACGCGGCTGAACAAGCGCGTTGCGCAGCCATCAACATGGTGGCCTACAGCCGTGGTGAGCCCGCCAAAACCGAGCTCAAAGGCGTGACGCAAATCAATGTGCTGGACACCTTGGGTTTAATCTCTTGCAGCTTTGGCAACTGGCAAGGCGTGAGCGGTGGCGAACATGTTGAGATCAACGACATACCTAACAATCGCCATTTGAACTTGCAATTCAAAGACGATGTGCTGGTGGGCTGCAATGCGGTGGGCTGGACCCAACACGTGGGTGTGCTGCGCAGTTTGGTAGAAGACCAAATCAATCTCGGTTCTTGGAAAGACAAACTCAAAGCTGACCCCACATTGTTGGTAGAAGCCTATTTGGCCAGCGCACAAGGGCAAGGCCAGTGGTCGGGTGCAGGTGATGAGCGCAGGCGTTGAAATTCGCAGATAAACTCAATCTATGCACATCACGCTCAAACTTTTTGCCACCCTCACCGATTACTTGCCAGCCGAATCCCGCTACACCAACATCGTTGAGTTGGACGTGACGGAAGGCACCACCATTGGTGACATCATCAGCCAATACCAATTGCCACCCAAATGGGTGCATTTGGTGTTGGTCAACGGCAGTTACATCAACCCTGAAGATCGCGCTACAAAACGCCTAATCGAAGACGACGTACTTGCCATTTGGCCGCCGATTGCGGGCGGGTAGCTGGTTTCATGCAGTCCTTTTACGCTGAACGCTTCGAGCGCGAAATGGGTTGCACCGAAGCCGAATGGCTGCGCTGGTTACCCAATGCCATTGGCGACAATCATTGGAAATTGCAATCCCAATCGGCTGGCGTGCGCATTGGTGACGGTGCACTGGGCTTGAAATGGCAAGTCGGCGAACCGCGCGTTATTGGCTTGGTGCGAATCCCCCGCTTGCTGGTCAACTTTCGTTTTGCAGGCTTAGATGACGCCCAGCGTTATGCTTTCATGAAGCGCTTTGATTTGTATATGCAACGCGGTGGGGGTTAATTCAGACTTGCATCGTTCACTGCGTTTCACTTGCAATTGTTGTGCAATTTCCATTGCGCTTCATGACCTATTTTTTTGGCAAATTCAGGCACGGTGCAACGCGCAACTTCTGCGGCGTCTGTCGATATAGGTTTATCAGATTCCACACTGGGCATGCTGTTGTCTGAATGCATGCCTCTGTTAGAAATCATATCGCGCATCATGTCTGGATCCGTGTTCAGCGTACCTTTGGTGTAAACCACAGGTGCAATCACAAATAGGCTGGCAATGAAAGCTGCCAACACAGCCACTTGCGGCCACCGCAATTGGTTGCTGGCTGGTGGGGGCAAATCGCACACACCACCGGGACACAACTCGGCTTGATTCTTATAAATCATGTTGTAAATTTTGCAACCAATGCAGATGCCGAACGATGTCTCAAAAAACATCAAGATCAAACATATACCGCAAGACAGAAAATTGATGGGTCCCAGCATGCGATTGAATACCATGGTGTAAGCCATGACCAATGCCAAGACAAAACCAATGCCCCAAGCAAAACGCTTTTGGGGTGCGCCTGAATAATCAGGCTGCTGCTTGCGCACCATCCACTGCCCCAAAATCATGCTGGGCGCGTAGCGCGGGTTGATGAACAAGCGGATGGTGAAGTCAATCAAGAAAATGATGACAAACAAACGAATCGGCTGAAAATTACCCGCCAACCACGCATTCATAAAAGCCACCAGCGCAGGGAAAAACAAGATGCCAGCAGCAGCGCGCACCACGCGTTCGTTGAACACGCGCACGTTGTAGCCTTCTACTTTGTCGCCAAACGCAAATAATTCACTCATTGTTTATCCCTTAGTTTTATCAGCGCGAGTATCGCACGCATGAATGCGATTCAGTATTTACATTGTTTGAATGGACAGTTAAACTTGCGTAAAGTTCAATAACCATTCATCAGTAAACATCGCCCATTCATCATGATCACCCTCTACGGCATACCCAATTGCGACACGGTTAAAAAAGCCCGTGCATGGCTCACTGAGCACGGTTTGGAACTACCAGTTCCACGACTTTAAAAAATTGGGAGTTCCACCTGATCGTTTGAAACTATGGATAGCTGCAGTCGGCTGGGAAACTCTGTTGAATCGCAAGGGCACCATGTGGCGCAAGCAAAGTCCAGAGGTTCAAGCCAGTGTGGTTGATGCAAACAGCGCGGCGGAATTGATGTTGATGCAAAGCTCTGTCATCAAGCGTCCAGTTGTTGAATGGACTGCAAACCCGGGCAAAGTCGACATCACGGTCGGCTTCAAACCTGACGAATGGGCCAAACGGCTGTAACACGGCAGTCCAATCTGTTTTATATAACAAATTGGCCTTAAGCCGGCGTATTTATTGCCTAGTGTGCTATTAAATTTATAGCATATTTAGCAATAGAGCCGCGCTATTTAAATAACTTCACCCCATCTTTACATCAGCGATACACAACGCCGTCAGCTAACTGGCCACGCTCTGCGTTGTAGGTGTACTGGACGGGCAAGTGTGAAATTCCTCACCACCTTTGTTCAGGTGTTTTGAGTTTTATCTTCTGCATTGAGGGAGTATTTGATCATGGAAAAGAGCATGAATAAAGTTTTGGTTTTGAAAAGCGTTTTGTCCGCCGCTTTAATAGCAACTGCTGGTGCCAGCTTTGCACAAACTGGACCTGCCAACGCCTATGGCATTGTGGTCTCAAGCACACCTGTTGTGCAAAAAGTCACTGTGCCTAAACAAATTTGCACAACCACAACGGTTCAATACGGCCAACCAACAGGCGGTGGCGCATTGTTAGGCGCAGTCGTGGGCGGTGCCATTGGCAACCAGTTTGGCAAAGGTGATGGTCGCGCTGTGGCAACCGTGATTGGTGCGCTGGGTGGCGGCATTGTGGGCAACCAAATTGAAGCGCAAGGGCAATACCCTACACAACATTGCCGCACTGAAAACGTGGTGGAAAACCGCACCGTGGCGCAAACAGTGGTGTATGACTACGCGGGTCAGCGCTACACCGTGCAAATGCCGGCTGAAGGCGATTTCCGCCCTGGTGTACGTTTGGCATTGCATGTAGACGCCCCAGCGCCTGCACCCGTGCAAACCACCACCTACTTCTATGGCGCGCCTGCTGTAAACCCAGTGGTGTACTACAACGTATTCGATGATTATCGCCACGTGTATCGCCCCATCAGCTACTACAGCAAACCGTACTATGTCGCACCGCATGCCGCTGTCCGGCCAGTGCGTCCGCCGGTACAGCATGTCCATCGTGTGCCACAGCGTGAACCTCATCGCGAACCACACCGCGATATTCATCGTAATTGGTAAGCGAGAATCGCCTAAAATCAGGGGTGCATCCAAGAGATGCATCCCTTTTTTTTTGCCTCATCGTCTGCCTTACCACGCTACACCAGGATTACTTTCAACATGTCAAACATCACTGCCCAATTCCCCAATGTCACCGTCGCCACCACTGCCAGTGTCTACTTTGACGGTAAATGCATCAGCCACGGGATAACTTTGGCCGATGGCACGAAAAAATCAGTGGGCGTGGTTTTACCTGCTACCCTTACCTTCAATACGGGTGCTCCCGAAATCATGGAATGCACAGCTGGCAGCTGCGAGTACAAATTGGCAGGCAGTGAAAATTGGGTGAAATCCAGCGCTGGCGAAAAATTCAGCATTCCAGGCAATTCCAGCTTTGACATACGTGTCACAGAGCCATACCACTACATCTGCCATTTTGGTTAATTTGAATTTAAATTAATTACCTAAACGGTTAACTAATATTTTTACAATATAAAACAATAAGATAAACACCAACATGTCAGCTACCATACTTCAACATTTACCCATTCAACAAAAAGTCGGCATCGCTTTTTCTGGCGGTTTGGACACCAGTGCCGCACTGCATTGGATGAGGCTCAAAGGTGCCATTCCCTATGCCTACACTGCGAATTTGGGGCAACCTGATGAGCCCGATTACGACGAGATCCCCAAAAAGGCGATGGAGTATGGTGCTGAAAAAGCCCGTTTGATTGACTGCCGCGCCCAACTGGCACACGAAGGTGTGGCCGCTTTACAAGCTGGCGCGTTTCATATTTCGACAGCCGGCATGACGTATTTCAACACCACGCCACTGGGTCGAGCGGTGACGGGCACGATGCTGGTGGCAGCCATGAAAGAAGACGATGTCAACATTTGGGGTGACGGCAGCACATTCAAGGGCAATGACATTGAGCGCTTTTACCGTTATGGTTTGCTGACCAACCCATCATTGAAAATTTACAAACCGTGGTTGGATCAATTATTTATTGATGAATTAGGTGGCCGTGCTGAGATGTCGGCGTTCATGACGCAACACGGCTTTGGTTACAAAATGAGTGCTGAAAAAGCCTACTCGACCGATTCCAATATGTTGGGTGCCACGCACGAAGCCAAAGATTTGGAGTTTTTAAACAGCGGCATCAAAATCGTCAACCCCATCATGGGCGTGCCATTTTGGCGCGACGATTGTGTGGTGAAAGCTGAGACTGTATCGGTTCGTTTTGAAGAAGGACGCCCCGTTGCACTGAACGGCGTGGAATACTCAGATTTGGTTGAGCTGATTTTAGAAGCCAACCGCATCGGTGGCCGTCACGGCTTGGGCATGAGTGACCAAATCGAAAACCGCATCATCGAAGCCAAGAGCCGTGGCATCTACGAAGCCCCTGGCCTTGCTCTGCTTTTTATAGCGTATGAGCGATTGGTGACGGGCATTCACAACGAAGATACCATTGAGCAATATCGCACCAACGGTTTGAAATTAGGCCGTTTGTTGTACCAAGGCCGCTGGTTTGACAGCCAAGCCATCATGTTGCGTGAATCTGCCCAGCGCTGGATTGCACGTGCCGTGACGGGTGAAGTAACCATTGAATTGCGCCGTGGTAACGACTACTCATTGCTCAATACCGAATCGCCCAACCTGACCTACAAACCCGAGCGTTTGAGCATGGAAAAAGTCGAAGACGCGCCCTTCTCACCGCTGGATCGCATCGGCCAATTGACCATGCGCAACCTCGACATCGTGGACACCCGCGATAAGTTGGCGATTTACGTCAAATCAGGTTTGCTGACCATGGGTGACAGCTCATCGTTGCCTCAATTAGGCAGCAAAGACAACACGCCAAAAAAATAAATCAATCAAGCTATTGCGCTAGATCATCACTCAAAAGTATCTAAATCACCTAAATCAGTTATCATTTGTACTACTTTAGGACAAATGATTTGGATACGACGAAACAAGTCGAAACACATACAACGCCGGTTGAGAACGTATCGAATTCTCATGACTTGACGCGTGAAGAGTGGTTTGAATTTGAATCCAATCGCTTGCTACTGGAGCCGCGCAAACAAACGGTGTCCACATTTTTGCGCGTGTGCATGGGCTTGGCTTTGATTTTTTATGCCCCACAAGCCGCAGTCATCATTTGGTTGCTGTTGTCATTTGCAGGCAACTATTGGATGCAAAATTTAATCGGTCAATACGCCAAATTGCTAAGTGGTTTGAGTGAACAAAACCACGTCATGACGGCATCGATGACGAAGCTTGCCGAACAATACAAATTAGCATGGCGCGTGAACGCATTGATTTGGGGTGGCGCCAGTTTTTTGTTCATTCATTATCTTCCGTTTAACGCGCAACTCATCAGTTTGGTGATCGCCAATGCATTGGCATTTTTGTCCATCACCCGCACCAGTGTGAATGTGAAACTGATGAACCAAGTTACTGCCATTTTGATATTGGCGCAGCTTTTGTTTGCGGTTTTGCATTTCATCGGCACTGAAACCGACGACAGCAAGTTTCAAATTTATGCAATCTATGTTGTTTACTTGCTGTTCAGCTGGTATTTGCTGCGAATTGTGGGGCGCAGGTTTGCCAATTTGCATCGCAGTTATTGGTCTGCAGAATACGCCAAGATCAAACTCATTGATGATTTGAAAACATCGCAACAACAATTGGAAATCAAACACAATGCTTTGCAAGAAGCAGACAAAGTGATTCAACGCTTTTATTCGGGTGCAGCACATGATCTGCGCCAACCGATTGGCGCAATGCGCTTGTATGTGGACATGTTGGAAACGGATTCAGAAGAAAACCAGCAACTCATCAGCAAAATCAAACAATCATCTGATTCAGTTAATCAATTGTTCAATGAATTATTTGATTTTCACAAATTGAATATATCGTCCGATGCGTCAGCATTGAAAAGGATCTCGATCGAAGAAATTTTCACGCGCTTGGCCTTGCATTTTGAGCCGATAGCGCAGACAAAAAAAATCAAATTGAAATTCAAACGTAAACAAGGCTATTTGAATGTCAATGTCCAGTATTTCACCCGCATCTTGAGTAACTTCGTCACGAATGCCATTCGCTACACCGACAAAGGGGGCGTGTTGGTGGGTGTTCGCAAAACGTCTGAACATATTAGCTTTGAGGTCTGGGACACCGGCATTGGTATTCAAACCACTGTGCAAGACAAAATCTTCCAAGAATTTTTCCGCGCGGATGCACCTAATAAAGATACCGAAGGTTTGGGGCTGGGTTTGGCTATCGTCAGCGAATTGGTGCAGCGCATGGACGGCGCTCGCATTGTTTTTCAATCAAAGCCGGGTAAAGGCAGCGTCTTCAAATTACAAATACCGATCGCTTTTTATCAGAGCACCGACAGCGATCAAGCCACGCGTTCCAACAGTGCTTGACCCGCTTTCACACTGAAATGCGCCACGGTTGACACGGATGTACTTGCCTTGCGCGCATCGTCAACCACACGCAAACGTGTCTCCAATTTTTGCGGCGTGAAATCAATGATGCCATAGCCGCGTTGCGTTGCATCGGCAAACACAAAATGTGGGTTTTCCGCCAATCGCTCGGCCGTTCTGGCAATGGCACTGCTGCCTGCAGGAGATGTGATGCTGGTGCCACAAAACTCGACACCGATGGGTTTACTGTTTTGTGCAGCAGGTGTTTGCGCATAGTCCGCTTTGATGTGCCCGACCCAATTTTCATGCACATCGCCACCCAGCATCACAGGGTTAGACACGGCATGCTTTTGCAAGGCATCGGTCAATTTTGTACGGGCTAGCGGGTAACCATCCCAACCGTCGTTGAAAAAACTCATGCCATCACCAGGCTTGTTATCACGCAGAGCCAAACAAAGTGGATTGCGCCATCACGTTCCAAGTTTGACCACGCTGTTTGGCTTTGGCAAACTGAGATTCCAACCATGCCTCTTGCCTTGCACCTAACAGTGTCCGCTTTGGGTCTAACCAATTTGGGCACTGCTCTGGGTTGACCAAACTTGCACCGTATTTACCGTCTTTGGAACAGGCTTGTCGGTCGCGGTATTGGCGTGTATCCAACATGTACAGCGATGCCAATTGCCCCACATCAACGCGTTGGTAAATGCGCATTTCTGCGCCTGTATTCAATGCACGCAAATTAGCCAAACCTTGCATCAAAGTGGATGCTCGAATTGGCATGTTTTCATAATAGGCTTGGTATGCTGCACCACGACGCAGTGCAAATTCTTTCGGATTGGAAAACACATCTGCAGCGCCACTGTCACCGCCAATGAGTCCTGCGTAATCGTTTTGCACCTCATGGTCGTCCCATGTCATCAGCCACGGGCATGCCGCGTGCATGTTTTGCAAGTCGGGGTCGGTTCTGTATTGGGCGTAGCGCGCGCGGTAATCATCCAAAGTCAACACAAAACCAAATGATGAACGTGCTACTGGGCGTGCGAATAGCTGACACTGGGTTGCCTGGGTATTCATAGATGTAATCACCCAAAAACAGCACTGCGTCGGGTTGATCAGCCAGCATGTGCTTGTAAGCGCTGAAATAACCCGCCTCCCAACGTTGGCAAGATGCGTAAGCTAAACGCAGTTGGTTCACCGCACTACCCGCCTTCGCAAACGTGCGTGTTCTACCAACTGGGCTGATGGCATTACCTACCATGAACCGGTAAAAATACCAGCGATCTGGCTGCAAGTCTTGCACCTCAACATGCACCGAATGACCAAGTAGCGCATCTGCTGTTGCCTTGCCCTTTTGCACCAATTGCTTGAAAGCCTCGTCATGCGCTATTTCCCAGCGGACTGAAACTTGCGCTTCTGCGATTAATGTTTGATTTGCGCCTTGTAAGCGTGTCCAGAGCACCACCGAATCATGTGTGGGTGAACCACTGGCAACGCCTAAAGCAAAAGGATAAGTTTGACCCAGTGCTTGCACACACACTGTGGATGCCAAAACACCCAAGGTACTGGATTGTATAAATTCTCTGCGGTTAAATAGCATATTCAAGCAAGCATACTCGAAGCATTAAGCACATTTTCAGAAATATCTATAGAATGATTTTCCCATCACACTAACGGAGACAAAGATGACTACAAAACCCCGCTTGACCGCCGCTGATTTTGACCAAGAACTCCTCATTTTGTTTGACGCTTATGTGCACGGCAACATCAGCCGCCGTGGCTTTTTAGACGGCGCTGCCAAGTTTGCCACCGCTGGCATGTCCGCCAGCATGATATTGGCCGCGCTAAGCCCCAACTTTGCTGCTGCTCAAGTGGTGGCCAAGGACGACAAACGCATCAGTACGCAAATGCTGGATGTCGCATCACCCAAAGGCTCAGGCAGCATCAAAGGCTTGTTGGCACGACCTGCCAACGCGGGCAGCAAAAAATTGCCCGCGATTTTGGTCATCCACGAAAACCGCGGTTTGAACCCACACATTGAAGACATCACACGCCGCTTGGCAGTGGACGGCTACATGGCCTTTGCACCTGATGCTTTGACCGGCTTGGGTGGCTATCCCGCCAGCAACCCGCAACCCGAAGACAAAGCGCGTGAGCTGTTTGCCACCTTGAACCAAGCCAATATATTTGAAGACTTTTTGGCCAGCGCCACCATGCTGCAAACGCGTGCCGACAGCACCGGCAAACTTGGTGCAGTCGGCTTTTGCTATGGTGGCGGCATCGTGCAACGCTTGGCCATCAGCCAACCAAGTTTGAATGCCGGTGTGCCCTTCTACGGCAACTTGCCGGCTACCCACTGAAGCGGCCAAAGTCAAAGCGCCTTTGTTGATTCACTTCGCGGGTGTGGACGAACGCATCAACGCTGCTTGGCCTGCTTATGAAGCCGCATTAAAAGCCGCCAATGCGCCCTTCACAGCGCACACCTACGCCGGCACTCAACATGGCTTTAACAACGACACCACGCCACGCTTTGATGCCGAAGCTGCCAAACTGGCATGGGGCAGAACCATGGCGTTTTTTGCCAAAAACTTGAACATGTCGCAGTCCGATTCTTAACCCTATATGCTATAAATTTAATAGCATACTAGGCATATAATACGCCGGATACAGGCCAATTTTCTATATATTTTACTTAGATAGCGTTGCCAGCCTGGATTGCAAAAATGCGCGCTCGCTGTCATTGTGGCTGAGATCTATCGCGCGTTGGTAGGCTTGGTAAGACGCATCTGAACGTCCAAGCCGACGCAACAAATCGGCTTGCGCGGCATAAAACGGTTGGTAGTCACCCAATGTGTTTGCCAATGGCGTGAGTGCATCCAGTGCAGCTTGTGGCGACTGGGCATACGACAAAGCCACTGCACGGTTGAGCAAATAAACCGGGTTGTTCGACAGCGCATGCAAGCCGTCATACAACAGCACAATCTCGTGCCAAGGCGTGGCAGCGTGACTGGGTGATTCGGCATGTATGGCACTGATGGCTGCTTGTAATTGGTAGACACCTGGCTGCTGACGTTTGAGCGCAGTTACCAGCAAATCGGTGGCTTCTTTGATTTGCGTTTGGTCCCACAACAGCCGATTTTGTTGGTCCAGTGGTATCAGGTCATCGTCAGCTGTGGCACGACCTTTGCGTCTGGCATGGTTCAGCAGCATCAAGGCCAGCAAGCCTTCAATTTCGGCTTCACCGGGTTTGAGATGCAGCATCATTCGCCCTAAACGAATCGCTTCCTCGCACAGTTCATGGCGCAACACATGCTGCCCCGATGTGGCCGCGTAGCCTTCGTTGAACACCAGGTAAATCACCGACAGCACCGATTGCAAGCGTTCAGCCCACATGTCTTCGCGTGGTAGTTCATAGGGAATACCGGCTTTTTTAATTTTGTGCCGTGCCCGCACCAAGCGCTGCGCCATGGCGTCTGGCGTGTCCAGAAACGCTCGCGCAATCTCAATAGTGGTCAATCCGCACAAGGTGCGCAAGGTCAGCACGATGCGCGTTTTCTCATCAATGGCTGGATGACAACAGATGAAGATCAAACGCAAACGTTCGTCCGGTATCACCTCGGGCTCTTCTTGCTCTTGCGTTGATTGGTCCAACTCAAGCAAGCGCGCATATTCGTCAGACAGCCGTTCAAAATTGCGCATGCGCCGAATGCGGTCGATGGCTTTGCGTCTGGCCGTTTGCAACAACCACGCTTCGGGCGAATGCGGCAAGCTGTTGCGTGACCAATGCACCACTGCCGATTCCAGCGCGTCTTGCAAGCAGTCTTGCGCCAGATGAAAATCCTTTAAATCGCGAATCAACAATGCCAGCAAGCCGCCCCGAATGTTCGCGCGCCGCATGGGCCACCGCCGCATGCGCTTGAAACTCGGAAGGGTTGGCTGGCATTGTCTTAATTTGGATTTAGGATTCAGGATTTAGGATTTGCGAAGTTCGAGGATAGGACGGATTTCAATCGACCCAAACGCTGCCGTTGGAATCATCGCCGCATAGCGAATGGCATCGTCCAAATTAGCGCAGTCAAACACATAAAACCCGCCCAGTTGCTCTTTGGTTTCGGCAAACGGGCCATCCATGGTTTCGGTTTTGCCGCCGCGCACGCGGATGGTGGTGGCAGTGGATGTGGGTTGCAACGCTTCGCCAGCGGTCATCACGCCGTCGCGCGCGTAAACCGCATTGGCAGCTTGGTAAGCCGCCATGTGCGATGCAAAAGCGGGGCTGCCATAGGCAGGGCTGGCGCCGGCTGGTGAATAAATCAAAGCGAGGTATTTCATATTGAACACTCCAAAAATATAAATGTGAATGAATTAAAAAGACGCTGTGACGTCACAGCCAATACAACTGGTTTTGACTTCACATCATCAAGACGATCAGCCCAGTGCTGAATCGACATTTCCTACAGACAATTTTTCAAACTAGGCATATATGCGCCACAAAATGGCCACAGCCGCTACCAAAGCCGCCAGCTTGGTCAGCATACCACCCAAAATGCGCAGCAGCGTTTTGGCGTTGTCGTGCTGCAAGCCAACAACATGCATCACCCGCCCCAACAGCAAGAGCAAACCTGCCGCATGCAGCCAAAGTGCGCCACTGCCCAAGAGCTCTGCCAACAACATCAAAAGCACAATCATGGGCACGCTTTCAACAAAATTGCCATGCCGCCGCATGCGCAGCGCCAGCTCCTTGTTACCGCCGTCATTGATAGAAACACCTGAGCTGGCACGCAGCATCGTCACATGGGTAGAAAGCGCAATCATCAACACCGCAAACACAATCGCATACAAAGCAGTGATAGCAGGAGTCATCATATTTTTTCCTTTTCGTTTTAAACCGTGCCCAGCAAAATGGCTGTGCACGGTAGTAAGACGAATGGAGGCCAACGCCAATCGACATGGCGAGTGAAAAAAGATGAATTGATTAGATGGACTTTTTACCAGTCACAAATACAGCGGCAGGTTAATTGGTACTGCGTGCACAAATGCTATAAATTAAATAGCACACTAGGCAATTAATACGCTGGCTCGAGGCCAATTTCTTGATAAATTTCGAACTTACGCGTAGTTGAACTCAATTTTGCTTACATTGGCCAAATCCAGAGTCTGTTTGGCTTGCCACAAATCGTAGTTATCTTGCATGGTCAGCCAGCTTTCGGGTGAACGGCCCAGCGCTTTAGACAACCTGAGGGCCATTTCGGGGCTCACACCGCTGGCTTGGCTCAATACCCTGCTGAGCGTGGATGCAGCAACACCCAGTTTGAGTGCCAATTCGCGCCCGCTCATGCCGTTTGGCTCTAAGTAAACCTCTTGAATAAACGCGCCGGGATGGGGTGGGTTAAACATAGCCATTAGTGATAATCCTCGTAATCTAAAACATATGCGTTGCCATTGGTAAATTCAAATGTCATGCGCCAATTGCCACTGACTGATACTGACCAACGTCCTTTGGCTTCGCCTTTCAATGAGTGCAGCCGAAAACCAGGAATATCCATATCGTCAATCACATGCGCGGTTTCAAGCGCGGTCAATTGCATTTTGAGTCGCTTCGCATGCACCGCCTGAATACCTGCCAAACTGCCAGTTTCAAAATACTTTTGCAGTCCTTTATGGCGAAATGAAACAATCATAGCATGATTATACGCCGTTGCGCATCACGCAACAAGTGCAAATGCATCCACCAATTATGCTATATATTCAATAGCAATATAGGCAATGAATACGCCGGCTAGAGGCCTATTTCTTATATAAAATTGACCAAAACGTTAATAATCCCCGCCCCCGCTGGCCAAGCTTTCGAACTTGGTGATGGGTTTGAGGAAGGCGAGTTTGACGACACCGGTTGGGCCGTTACGTTGTTTGGCGATGATGATTTCCGCCACGCCGGGTTCTTTGGACGCTTCTTTGGTGTAGTAGTCGTCGCGGTAGATGAACATGATGATGTCGGCATCTTGTTCGATGGCACCGGATTCGCGCAAATCGCTCATCATGGGGCGTTTGTCGGTGCGGGTTTCGACGCTGCGGTTCAGCTGCGACAAGGCAATGACCGGGCATTGCAACTCTTTGGCCAGCATTTTCAAACCGCGCGATATTTCGCCCAATTCGGTGGCACGGTTTTCGCCGTTGCTGTTGGTGCTGGTGCCGCTCATCAGCTGCAAATAGTCCACCACAATCAAACCCAATTTGCCGCATTTGCGTGCCAAGCGGCGCGCGTTGGCGCGCAATTCGCTGGAATTCAAACCGGCGCTTTCGTCGATGTGCAAAGATATGTTGCGCAGCTTTTCAATGGCTTCGGTCAAGCGCGGCCATTCGTCGTCGTTCAATTTGCCGGTGCGCAAATGCGATTGGTCAATGCGCCCAATAGAGCCCACCACACGCACTGCCAATTGCGCCGCACCCATCTCCATGGAAAACACCGCCACTGGCAAGCCTTCGTTCAGCGCCACATGCTCGGCAATGTTGATGGCCAGCGCAGTTTTACCCATGGACGGACGTGCTGCCAACACCACCAAATCACCCGCTTGCAAGCCCGATGTCATGCGGTCTAAATCATAAAAACCTGTGGGCACACCGGTGATGTCGTTCGGGTTATCCGCCATTTCTTGCACGCGGTCCAGCAAGCTCACCACCAAGGTGTCCATGCTTTGAAAGCCTTGCTTCATGCGCGAGCCTTCTTCACCGATGTTGAAGATTTTTTGTTCGGCTTCGTCCACGATTGTGGCGACAGGTCGGCCTTGCGTGTTGAATGCGTTGGTGGCTATTTCGTCGCTGACACTGACCAGCTTGCGCAAAATGGCGCGTTCACGCACGATTTCGGCATATCGGCGAATGTTGCTCGCACTGGGCACATACTGCGCCAGTGAATTCAAATACACCAAGCCACCCACTTCTTCTGAATTGCCCAGGCTTTGCAAGTGTTCGTACACGGTGATCACATCGGCTGGTTTGCTGGCGTTGATGAGTGTGTTCATCGCGCTGTAAATCAAGCGGTGTTCGTAGCGGTAGAAATCGCTGTCGTTGAGCAAATCGCCCACCCGGTCCCAAGCGCCGTTGTCCAGGAGCAATCCGCCCAAGACGCTGGATTCGGCTTCGATGGAATGCGGTGGTATGCGCAGCTGCGCGATCTGGCGATCTGGAATGTAGTCCGAACTCACGCGGGTGCCAAAATCGCCCTCCACCACACGGCCAGCCACTGCATCTGGCACAGCGCCATGATCGTCATCCTGTGCTGCATTTTGCAAGCTGTGGTTGATATCGGTAAAGCTGTTTTCGGATGGCGTGACGGCAGACATGAAATTCCTATTGTGTAGACACTGATGTTAAGCGAAAAGCACAAAAAGTGATGGGAAAACCCTGTGCATAAGTGCTGTAAAACCAGTGCAATGACGGTTGTTTACTGTGCAAAACTGAACGAAGTTATGCACAGGCAATACGCAAACACCCCTCAAACAGACGAAAAAAAACCACCAGAGTTTGCACCCAGTGGTTTTTGGTCGATACTGAAGCTGATTAAGCTGTTTCGCCGTATACGGTCACAGTGATGTCAACCGCTACGTCAGTGTGCAAAGACACACCCACAGAGCTGTCGCCGACGACTTTGATCGGGCCGTTTGGCATGCGAACTTGAGATTTCAAGACTTTGTAGCCTTGTTTGCCCAATTCTTCGGCGATGTCTGCATTGGTCACAGAACCAAACAAACGACCGTCCACACCGGCTTTTTGCGTCAACTTGATGACGGTGCCAGCCAATTTTTCGCCCAAAGCTTGGCTGGTCGCTAATTTTTCGGCGGCTTGTTTTTCGAGTTCGGCACGGCGTGCTTCAAACTCTTGTTTCGCCAAAGCGGTTGCGCGACGAGCGCGGCCAGATGGGATCAAAAAGTTACGTGCGTAGCCGTCTTTGACTTTAACGATGTCGCCCAAGTTGCCAACGTTCACAACTTTGTCTAAAAGAATAATTTGCATGTTGGTAGCTCCTTAGATGCGGTGTTGGTCGCTGTATGGGACCAAAGCCAAGAAACGTGCACGCTTGATGGCGGTGTTGAGTTGACGCTGATAAATAGCACGTGTGCCAGTCAATCGCGCAGGAATGATTTTGCCGTTTTCGGCGATGAAGTCGCGCAAAACATCGATGTCTTTGTAGTCGATTTCAACAACGTCAGCAACCGTGAAACGGCAGTAACGCTTGCGTTTGAACAACAGGTTTTGTGCGGGGCGCTTTGGGCGCTTGTCTTTATTGAAACGTTTTGGTCCGGGCATGATGGACTCCTAAAAAATGGTTAAGTTAAATGGTTTAAAAATCTAAATTGGCTTAAATGATTGAATATGAAACACCACACTTTTACCTCTAAGGGCGGCTCCTAAAAAGCCTTTGAACTGCCAGCTGCTGCCAACTGCCTGTTTACCGATGGATTCAGCAACAGACCCGATTGCAACGGCTTTCACACTGACTTTGACTTGTCTTGGCAAACTCGCTTCTTCAACTTCAGACGCATGAGATGAGCGTTAAATTCAAAGCCGGTAAGCCTGCGGGCGTGTAGCGTAAGGTTGAAACCTCTTCGATACTGGCCGTCAAAATGAGTTGGTTCACTCCTCTTCAGATTGGTGAATCTAATTCGATTTAAGCAGCAAAATCTGTGTGTTGGGTTTTGCGAGATTCTTCGCGCTCAACCGTTTTCATCATCACAGAAGGTGCTGTATCTGCAGATTTGCGCAACACGGTCAAATGACGCAACACAGCGTCGTTGAACTTGAATGCGTGCTCTAACTCAGCCATTACGGCTTGATCGGCTTCAATGTTGATGCACAAATAATGTGATTTTGACAATTTGTTGATTTGGTAAACCATTTGACGACGGCCCCAATCTTCAACGCGGTGCACCTTACCGCCACCTGCGGTAACCATGCCTTTGTAGCGTTCCAGCATAGCTGGAACTTGCTCACTCTGATCCGGATGGATCATTAAAACGATCTCGTAATGACGCATAAACACTCCTTTAGGATAAAGCCACCCGCTGCGTCTACGCAAAATCAAAGTTGAGAATTCAACCTTTCCTAAGCGTAGCGGTGTGGCAAGGTAATAAAAATAAAGCCTTTGATTATAAGCTTTTTTTGGCTGTAGAGGCTCTGGTTTGAGGCTTTACTTGGCCAGCGCCTGCCAAGTCGCCATCACGCTGTCAGGGTTGAGCGAGATGGATTCGATGCCGATATCGACCAACCACTGGGCAAAATCGAGGTGGTCGCTGGGGCCTTGGCCGCAGATGCCGACGTATTTGCCTTGGCGTTTGCAGGCGCCAATTGCCATTTCCAGCATGGCTTTGACAGCCGGGTCGCGTTCGTCAAAGTCAGCGGCCAAGAGCTCCAAGCCGGAATCACGGTCCAAACCCAAAGTGAGCTGGGTCAAATCGTTGGAGCCGATGGAGAAGCCGTCAAAATACTCCAAAAACTGGTCGGCCAGAATCGCATTGCTGGGCACTTCGCACATCATGATGATTTTGAGACCGTCTTTGCCACCCGCCGATGCACGCACCAAACCGTGTTTGGCCAGCAATTCGGTGACCTGTTTGGCTTGCCCCAAGGTGCGCACAAAGGGCACCATGACTTGTACATTGGTCAAACCCATGTCTTCACGCACGCGCTTCAAGGCATGGCATTCCATCGCAAAGGCTTCGCCAAAATCGGCACTGATGTAACGCGCCGCACCACGGAAGCCCAACATCGGGTTTTCTTCTTCGGGCTCGTAGCGGCTGCCGCCAATCAGCTTGCGGTATTCGTTGGATTTGAAATCGCTCAAACGCACAATCACCGGCTTGGGCCAGAACGCAGCCGCAATGGTGGCCACGCCTTCGGCCACTTTGTCCACATAAAACGCTCTTGGGGATGCATGACCACGCGCCACCGATTCCACCGCCTTTTTCAAATCGGCATCGATGCTGGGGTAATCCAAAATCGCTTTGGGGTGCACGCCAATGTTGTTGTTGATGATGAATTCCAAACGCGCCAAGCCCACGCCCGCATTGGGCAATTGGCAAAAATCAAATGCCAATTGTGGGTTGCCCACATTCATCATGATTTTGGTTTTGATGGCTGGCATTTCGCCGCGTGTCACTTCGGTGACTTCGGTTTCCAGCAAACCATCGTAAATGAAACCGGTGTCGCCTTCGGCACAGCTCACGGTGACCAAATTGCCGTCTTTTAAAGTTTCAGTGGCATCGCCACAACCCACCACAGCGGCAATGCCCAATTCACGCGCAATGATGGCGGCGTGGCAGGTGCGACCGCCACGATTCGTCACAATCGCGCTGGCACGTTTCATCACGGGTTCCCAATTCGGGTCTGTCATGTCGGTGACCAAAATATCGCCGGCTTGCACTTGGTCCATTTCGTCAATGCTGCGCACCAAACGCACGCGACCCGTGCCAATTTTTTGACCAATGGCGCGGCCATGTGACAACACAGTGCCTTTGCCTTTGAGCTTGTAGCGCATCTCAGCTTTGCCTGCACCTTGGCTTTTCACGGTTTCTGGGCGTGCTTGCAAGATGTACAACTGGCCATCCAAACCGTCTTTGCCCCATTCAATGTCCATCGGGCGACCGTAATGCGCTTCAATCAACATGGCGTATTTGGCCAATTGCTCCACCTCAGCTTCGGTCAATGAGTAGCGGTTGCGCAGCTCCATCGGCACATCGGTGGTTTTGACCAATTTGCCACTGGCGGCTTTTTCTTCATTGCTGGCAAATTCCATTTGAATTTGCTTGGAACCTAAATGGCGGCGAATCACGGCGCGTTTGCCTGCGGCCAACATGGGTTTGTGCACAAAAAATTCGTCTGGGTTGACTGCGCCCTGCACCACTGTTTCACCCAAGCCATAGCTGGAAGTGATGAACACCACTTGGTCAAAACCTGATTCGGTGTCCATGGTGAACATCACGCCTGCTGCGCCTTTGTCCGAGCGCACCATGCGCTGAATGCCAGCACTCAAAGCCACGTCGGCATGGGCAAAGCCTTTGTGCACGCGGTAAGAAATGGCGCGGTCGTTGTACAGCGAGGCAAACACTTCTTTGATTTTGTGCAGCACGGTGTCAATGCCGACCACATTCAAAAAGCTTTCTTGCTGACCTGCAAACGATGCATCGGGCAAATCCTCAGCCGTGGCCGATGAACGCACGGCAAAGGATGCTTCTGCATACGCCACCTTGCAAGGTGTTAAACGCATCGCGAATGGCTGCCTCTAACTCTTTTGAAAACGGTTGCGCTTCCACCATGGCGCGAATTTCGTGCGCCCGTGTCGGCCAAGGCACGCACGTCGTCGGCGTTGAGCGCGTCCAAGAGCGCATTGATTTTGGCATCCAAGCCATCAATTTTTAAAAATTCGCGAAAGGCATGCGCCGTGGTGGCAAAGCCGGTGGGGACGCGCACGCCGCCTGGCAGGTGTGAAATCATCTCGCCCAAGCTGGCGTTTTTACCGCCAACTGACTCGACGTCAGAATTTCTCAGGTTCTCAAACGGAACGACCAGTGCGGTCGGGCTAAAGAGTGTAGACATAGGGAGGCTCCAGAGTTTAAAAACTTGAACTGCCACGTTAACGCTACAGGAGCAACGGGCGAAATCTTGCAAGCCGCATCAAACGCGTGCTTGAGTTGTTTTGTAATGTGCAACGGGTTCATCAAAACAGCTTGCAAAAAAATATGGGAAATTGGGATTGATTCTAAAAAATTTAGACAGCGGTTGCCATTGTAGGCTCGACTTTGTGTCTTAATCGCAGTTTATTGTGTTCCAGTCATAGAAATTATTTCAAACCCATCAGCTTTTTTTGCAATCACATCATGTCCAACCGCACCGTATTCTTCATCTCTGACGGCACCGGCATCACTGCCGAAACATTTGGTAACGCCATTTTGGCGCAATTTGAAATGCAAGCGCGCCATGTGCGCTTGCCCTTTATCGACACCGTGGACAAAGCGCACCAAGCGGTGCGACAAATCAACCACACTGCGGAAATTGAAGGTAAAAAGCCAATTGTTTTTTCAACGCTGGTGAACATGGACGTGGTCAAGGTGGTGGAAGACAATTGTCAAGGCTTGTTGCTGGACATGTTTGCCACCTTTGTGAACCCCTTGGAAGACGAATTGGGCATCAAATCCAACCACCGCGTGGGCCGCTTCAGTGACGCCAGCAAAAGCAAAGCCTACAACGACCGCATCGAAGCCATCAACTTCAGCTTGGCGCACGACGATGGTCAGTTGAACCGCGACTTAGAGCAATCGGACGTGATTTTGATTGGCGTGAGCCGCAGTGGCAAAACACCCACCTCGCTGTACTTGGCGATGCAGTATGGGCTCAAAGCGTCCAACTACCCGCTCATCCCCGAAGACTTTGACCGCATGCAGTTGCCGCCTGCATTGGTGCCGCACAAAAAGAAAGTGTTTGGCCTGTCGATTCAAGCAGAACGCTTGAGCGAAATCCGCAACGAACGCCGCCCAAATTCGCGTTACGCCAGCCTAGAAAACTGCCGTGCCGAAGTGCACGCCGCTGAAGGCATGATGCGCCGAAGCGGCATCCGCTGGCTGTCCACCACCACCAAATCCATCGAAGAAATAGCGACCACGATTTTGCAAGAGATCAAGCCCGGGCATTTGACCTACTAGGCTTGTATCTGGCAATAATTTATAAGAAATTGGCCTGTAGACGGCGTATTAATTGCCTAGTATGCTATTAAATATATAGCATTACGACATCCAGCGCACCCGCAGCACTGACGATCATCAGTGTGGCAAGTTCTTTGAAATATCTTGCAACTCACGCATCACCGTGCGGCAAGCTAAAGTGAGCTCGCCATGCCGCGACATTGACAATGCCACATGGCGTGTGATACTTGGATTGGCCAGTGGCACGGCTTGCAGGCTGTCGCTTTTCATGGCTGCATCGATGGCATACGGCCCCAACAAAGCGTAAACACCGCCATTAGAAACAATGCGGGTTTGCAAGGCCAGGGAATCAGCTTCCAAAACCACATTCAATGAAATGCCGCAATCTACACTGATTTGATCCAGCCGGTCACGCCAACTGCTGGGGCGGCAGAACAATACCAAGGGCTTACCATCCAGCTCTGAAAATGGCACCGCATCGCGCTTCAAGAACGCATCGCCTTTAGCACCGACCACATACGTGCTGGTTTGATTCAAATAAATATCGCCATTTTTGGGTGTGGTTTGGTGTCTATAGAGAACCGCAAAATCCAAACTGCCATCTTCCAGCCAGGTCTCCAACTGCGCACCTTGGCCTTCACGCACACTCAATTGCACCAATGGGTAGGCTTGCCGCATTTTTTCGTACAACTGTGTCACCAAGGGGTGCGCAGCAGATGGCATGACACCCATGCGCACCCGACCCATGGGCTTACCTGCAACCTCCAGAATTTCGTTTTCGAGTTGCTCAGTGCTGTTCAGCCAACTGCGCACTTTGGGCGCAATGCGTTGACCAAACTCTGTCAAAGCCACGCCGCGACCATTGCGATGCAAGAGACGTCCGCCACAAACTTGCTCCAAATCACTGATGCGCCTGCTGATTTGCGGCTGACTGGTGTCATGTGCCAGCGCCACTTTGCTCAAACTGCCCAAATCCGCTGCCTCGATAAAGATGCGCCAAGATGATTGGTCCATGTTGAGATCTCCTCTGATATGTGTAATTTGTATATCTGAAATATGAGAATTGTCAGTTCCATTATAGATAAAGGCTTCCTACACTCCCCTCATGCATGCACCAGCATGTCTATTTACCCTAAACCAAAGATGAAAAGGATTTGATATGCAAGCACTTGATTTACGTGGACTCGTTCCAGCACCGATTACCCCTTTCACCCGCGATGGCGCGGTGGACTACCCTGCCATCAAACGCCTGGGCGCTTGGTTAGGTAGCATTGAAGGCGTCAAAGGTTTGACCGTTTTGGGTCATGCCGGTGAAGGCACTTTTTTAGAGCGCGATGAGCAGTTCAAAGTCATTGAAGCATTTCGCAATTCAACCGATGGTCGCATTCCCATCATTGCTGGCATCACGCTGGAAGGCACAAAGGTTGCTGCAGCCGAAGCCAAACGCGCAGTCGATGCAGGTGCCACAGCAGGCTTGGTTTACCCATCGCACGGCTGGTTGCGCTTTGGCTACCAAAAAGGTGCGCCACAAGACAAATACCGCGCCATCTACGAACACAGTGGTTTGCCATTGATCTTGTTCCAGTACCCCGATATCACCAAATGCACCTATGATTTGGAAACCCAATTGGACATTGCGGCATTACCTGGCGTATTTGCCATGAAAAATGGTGTGCGCAACATGAAGCGCTGGGACCGTGAGATTCCAGTCATTCGCAAAGAACGTCCGCATTTGCAAATTTTGACTTGCCACGACGAATACCTGAGCCACACCATGTTTGACGTAGACGGTGCTTTGGTGGGCTATGGCTGTATTGCACCAGAGCCATTGATTGAAATGATTGCAGCGGGCAAAGCCAAAGATTACGCCAAAGTCCGCGCCATTCATGACCGACTCTTGCCCGTCACCGCCAATGTCTACCACCGTGGTTCGCACATGGAAGGCTCAGTGGCACTCAAATGGGCTTTGGTGGCACGTGGCATTTTGGAACATGCTGAAGTGCGCAGCCCCTTGTTGCCTTTGGCTGCAGGTGCTGACAAAGAAATTTTCGCCGCCATGCAAGCCGCTGGTCTGGGTAAAGTTTAATCATCACAATACAACAAGGAGACATTGCCATGCACATCAATCGTCAACGCTTTCTCAAAGATTTTCTAGTCGCCTTCACTTCAATCACACTGGCAGCCACTTGGTCGGGACAGGCTCTGGCGCAAGCCAATAGCCAAGGTCCTATCAAACTGGTCGTGCCTTTCGCGCCAGGTGGCGGTGTTGACATCGCGGCACGCTTGATTGGCAAACAATTGTCAACCAACTTGGGCACAACCGTGATTGTTGAAAACCGCGCTGGTGCCAGTGGCACTGTGGGTGGAAAAGCTGTGCAAACCGCGGCTGCCGACGGTCAAACACTGCTGTTCACCGCCTCTACCCATGTCCTTGCAAAAGAAGTTCTTAAGTCAGCGCCGTACGATCCGGTAGCGGATTTTCAAGCGATTGCACGGGTGGCAGAAGCGCCATTGATGATGGTGATTTCACCCAGTCTGCCACAAAAAAATGTGAAAGAAGTGTTGGATGCAGCCAAGCAAAATCCAGACAAATGGACCGCAGCTTTGCCAGCATTGGGTGCCGCCAGCCATGTGGGCACCTTGATGTTTGCCAAGCAAGGCAATGTCAAATTAACGACTACGGCTTACCGTGGTACCGCACCTGCTCTCACCGATGTGGCTGGCGGTCATGCACAAATTTTGGTTGACTCCATCATCTCTATCAACCCTATGGCCAAAGAAGGCCGCGTTCGCCCCATCGCAGTCACCTCAGCCAAGCGCATGGGAATGGCACCTGACGTTCCAACTGCTGTCGAAAGTGGTTTCCCCGACATGGTTTACTACTCTTGGTATGGCGTGTGGGCACCCAAAGGGATAGCTGCGGACAAAGCCAAGTTTTTGAATGAGGCGTTCAATACAGCTGTTAAAGACTTGGCCAAAGCCGGCACCTTGACACCGCTGGGCATACTGCCTGTGTCGGAAGATATTGCACAGTTTCAACAATTCATCAACAACGATGTGAAGCGCAGTGCAGAGCTGTTGCGTGGGTCTGGTTTCAAAGCTGAGTAATTCAACCAATGTCAAATGGTCAAGCCGGTTCACCACTGGCTTGACGCATTTTTATCAAAAATATATAAGATTTCGAGCTGTAGCCGGCGTATTGATTGCCTAATATGCTATTAAATATATAGCAAATTAGACAAGACGGTTAAAGCACCAATATCGCTCTAAAGTCGTTCACATTGGTGTGTGTGGGGCCGGTGACGACCAGATCGCCCAACGCTTCAAAATAACCATATGCATCGTGGCGCTGCAAATGGTCGGCAATTGACAGGCCTTTTGCCTGTGCGCGCTGCAAGGTTTCGGGCGTGACCATCGCGCCGGCGTTGTCTTCAATGCCGTCTATGCCGTCGGTGTCTGCTGCCATTGCCCAAACACCTGCTTGTCCTTGCAGCGCTTGGGCCAATCCCAAACAAAATTCGCCTGCCCTGCCGCCACGCCCTTTTTTAGTTGGCTCTGTTGTCACTGATGTTTTACTGAAGGTCACCGTGGTTTCGCCACCGCTCAATATCACGCAGGGTTTGGCAAATGGTTGTCCATGCAGTGCTACGCCCCTTGCCAAGGCCGCATGCACTTTGCCAACCACGTTGGATTCGCCTTCTATTTCGTCACTCAAAATATAAGCATTGATGCCCGCTGCACGTGCTGCTTCGGCAGCCGCTTGCAGTGATTGCATGGGTGTAGCAATCAGGTGAACGGCTTGAGCTGCCAGTGATTTAGGGGTTTCCAATGCACCGCTTTGCAAACGCTGGCGCACCGCATCCGGCACATCAATCGCATAGCGTTGCAAGATGTCCAAAGCCTGGGCACAGGTTGTTTCATCAGGCACGGTGGGACCACTGGCGATGATGCTGGGGTCATCACCTGGCACGTCGCTGATGGTCAGCGTCACCACCTGCGCGGGGTAGCAAGCCTGCGCCAAGCGACCGCCTTTGATTTGCGACAGGTGTTTGCGCACACAATTCATCTCGCTGATGTTGGCACCGCTAGCGAGTAACTCTTTGTTGATGCGCTGTTTGTCTTGCAGCGTCAAACCATCGCACGGCAAAGTGAGCAAGGCAGAGCCACCGCCAGAGATCAAACACAGCACCAAATCGTCTGCCGTTAAACCCTGCGTCAATTCCAAAATTCGCTGTGCGGCTTGCAAGCCCGCCGCATCCGGCACCGGGTGCGCGGCTTCCACCACTTCTATGCGTTTCGGTAAATTTTCGGGGCGTGTTGGAATGTGTCCATAGCGCGTCACCACCAAACCACTCAATGGCGCATCCGCCGGCCACAGCGTTTCCACTGCTTGCGCCATCGCCCCACCTGCCTTGCCCGCACCAATCACCAGTGTGCGACCTTTTGCAGGTGGCTTGGGCAAATAGGCTGCGGTGTTGTGTAGTGGCAAGGCGCGATTGACGGCCACCTCAAAAAGGTGGCGTAAAAACGCTTGTGGATCTAGGCTAGGATTAAAGTCCAATGGCTGCTATGCCTGCCTTGGCAATTTGTGCGTCTTCAGTTGATTTCACACCACTCACGCCCACTGCGCCTAAGCAAAAACCGTCTTTCATGATGGGCACGCCGCCTTCTAGCATGCCTTGTAAAGTGGGCGCGCTTAAAAACGATGTGCGGCCATTGTTGATGATGTCTTCGTACACTTTGCTCTCTTTGCGAGCCAATGCCGCTGTGTGTGCTTTGGATGGTGCAATGTGTGAAGACATGGCAGGTGCGCCATCCAAACGGTTGAAGTGCAACAAGTGACCGCCTTCGTCCACAATGGCAATGCTGACGGCCCAATTGTTTTTGACGGCTTCTGCTTCTGCGGCTGCAGCGATTAATTTGATGTCAGAATTTTCTAATGTTGATTTGGTTTTCATGGGAGTTTCCTGTTGATAATGATTAAAGTGTATACAAAATCTGTAAATCTGCCACGGATTATAGGTTTTTAAGGCGTTTTTCGATGTAGCCCTTGAATTTTTCAAAATTCACCTAAAATTCGCCCCATCTGCACCATTGCAGTATTTATAGGAGAGTGGATATGTCTGAACAAATTTTGAACAACACGCGCTTTGGTAAAGCGGTTACCGCTGAATCACGCAACCGCGTATTGCGCAACACCTACTGGCTGCTGGCTTTGAGCTTGTTGCCCACCGTTTTGGGTGCATGGTTGGGTGTCAGTACAGGTATCACCAAAGCTTTCATGGGTGGCTGGATGGGCATCGTCGTGTTCTTGGGCGGCGCGTTTGCGTTCATGTACGCGATTGAGAAAACCAAAAACTCTGCCGCTGGCGTGCCTGTTTTGCTGGCCTTCACTTTCTTCATGGGTTTGATGCTGTCTGGCCTGATTGCCCGCGTATTGGGTTTCAGCAATGGCGCTTCACTCATCATGACCGCATTTGGTGGCACAGCGGGTGTGTTCTTCGTCATGGCGTCATTGGCCAGCGTCATCAAGCGTGACTTGAGTGGCATGGGCAAATGGTTGTTTGTCGGTGCGATTACCTTGTTGATTGGCTCTGTCATCGGCATTTTGGTGGGCTCTTCCGCAGCCATGATTGCTGTCTCTGTAGCTGCCATCGGCATTTTCAGTGCCTACATGTTGTACGACTTGAAGCAAATCATCGACGGTGGAGAAACCAACTACATCAGCGCCACCTTGGCTTTGTACTTAGACATCTTCAACGTGTTCCAAAGCTTGTTGTCTCTCTTGGGCATTTTCGGCGGCGAACGCGATTAAGCGCTCCTAATCGAGCATAGGCTCACGCAAAAAAGGAGTCTTCGGACTCCTTTTTTATTTTCAGGTTTTTATTTTTCCTGTCATCCTGCACCGCGTATGTGCGTTTTGGATGCGTCGTTCATTTTTAATTGAATCTTTTGAGGAGTTAGCTATGTGGAAATTAGGTGCGCTGTGGTGGAAATTCAAAAAAGAAATCATGATGGTCTTTGCCATGCTGAAAAACCCAACAGCACCCGCCATCGCCAAGCTGGTTGCCCTTCTGGCTGCGGTTTACATTGTCAGCCCAGTTGATTTGGTGCCAGATGTGATTCCCATATTGGGCTGGATAGACGATGGCGTCATCGCCATCTTGCTCTTCAAACTCGCTTTCAAACTCTTACCCAAAGACCTGTACGAAAGCCTGAAAGCCCAGTACGAGAAAAAAGGCGGCAAAAAAGTGAACGATACAGACATTGCCAAGAATTCGCCTGCGCCTGCTGCGTCAAAGGGTATGGTTGATGATGTGATCGATGTCAAGGTGAAGGGCTAAACTACGCCCACTCAAACACAGCCGTTACTATATGGCGGAATACACAATATTTGAACACTACGAGGCGATAGTAAAGCTCAATTACTGTACAAGCTAACAAATTTAAAATTGGCAGACATCACAACAATAACTATTTGCTTTTGCAATTTTTAGCGATTTACTAAATTTTCTTAAGGCACATATGAAGCTACCACAGCTTGTCAAGAACATACCACATGAAGCACATTGGTTAGCTGCTGGTTCTCTCATGTTATTGATTACAAAATTTTATTTGTTGAATAATTTTGCTGCCCTATTTCCGGGTGCGCATGAAGCTGGATTACTTATGGAAAGTATTCTTGGTTCAATTATTTCTGGTTATGTTTTTTATTTTTTTGTTGAGCAAATTACCGAATCAAAGAAAATAAAAGTTGTCGAACCCTTTATTACTAAAAAATGTAACTTTATAGCTGGACAAGCCAAAGGTTTACTTGCAGAGTTGTCTATTGCAGCGGGGGTGAACGTAGAATTTTCAAATGTTACCGAAGAATTATTACGTGATGCGCTTAAGAAAATCAACCCTATGTCCCATTCCCCTTTATTCCTCAGTAATACTGGTGCACACGCTAACTGGATGCAATATATTGAATATTACAAGATTCGAACAATTGCGGGGATTAACAGACTTCAAAATCAACTCAACTATTTGTCACCTGAAATTTCTAAAACTATTGGTGAGATAGAAGATTGCCATTTGTTTAATATGCTTTCTGTGATACAAAAAAACCTTCGCAATGATGACATGACATTTTTATCAAGCACGCTATATGAATGGATTTCACTTAGCCAGAGATTACTAGCTGAGGTTACCCAATATGAGAATGAGTTTGCTTAATGAAATCATAATCAAGCTGATTGAATTAACAACTCTCAATTTCTTAAAATAATTCAAACACCGCCATCGACTCCACATGCGCGGTGTGCGGGAACATGTTCACCACGCCCGCTGCGGTGCAGGTGTAGCCGGCTTCGTTGACCAAGAGGCCGGCATCACGCGCCAAGGTGGCGGGGTTGCAGCTCACATAGACAATGCGTTTGGGGGGCTGCCAGTTCTTAACGGCTTCGCTTGGATTTTCAATTGTCGGGTTGCTGTCTTGCGTGACCAATTCGACCAGGGCTTTGACCAAGGCAAACGCGCCTTCACGCGGTGGGTCCATCAGCCACTTTTCGGCAATGCCATCTGCCGCCAATACACTGCCGGTGATTTCAAACAGGTTTCTGACCACAAAGGTAGTAGCTACCAATTTTGTAGCATCATAGGCAGTATTTACGCCTGCTACAGCCTGATTTACTATAAATTTTGGTTGGTTAATGAGGTAATTTTGGCGTGACCTGGCTACCAGCTCTTCACTGCCCTCCACGCCCAGCACCTCTTTGGCTTGTGTTGCCAACGGCAAGGTGAAATTACCCAAGCCGCAAAACCAATCAATCACGCGCTCAGATTTTTGCACGTCCAGCAAACGTAATGCACGTGCCACCAGCACTTGGTTGATGTGCGGATTCACCTGAGTGAAGTCGGTCGGTTTGAACGGCATGGTGATGCCGAATTGCGGCAAGGCATAACTCAGGGTGCTGACTTTGCCAGCTTGTTCATCCATCAAATGGACCGTGTCCAAGCCCTTGGGTTGCAACCACCATTGCACAAATGTGTACTTCTGTGCGAAGTCGCGTAACTTGTCCATGTCGCCCGCGCTCAAGGACTCCATGTGGCGCACCACCATCGCCACGACAGCATCACCGACCGCAATTTCCAACTGCGGAATAGTCTCTTTCGCGTCCATGCTGGCAATCAAATCGCGCAGCGGCATCAGCAAATCGCTCACATGCTTGGGCAATACAGGGCAGACTTGCATATCGGCCACGTATCGGCTTTTGCGTTCGTGAAAACCAATCAGCACTTGTCCATGTTCGCCCTTTTTGCGGACGAATTTGACGGAGATGCGGGCGCGATAGCGGTAGCCCCATGCTGGGCCTTCGATAGGCCGCAAGATGTTATTGGCTTTGATTTTTCCCAAGTGCCATAAGCCGTCTTCAACGCGCGCTGCTTCACCGCCACCTGCGCGGCAATGTGCAAGTGCTGCATTTTGCAACCGCCACACGCACCCGAATGCAAACCAAAATGCGGGCAGTGCGGGGTGACGCGCTGCGATGATTCGCGTTTGATTTCCAACAGCGTGGCTTTTTCCCAGTTGTCTTTTTTGCGGTTCACATTGGCGCTGACCACTTCAAAAGGCAAAGCGCCGTCAATGAACACCACTTTGCCATCGGCCTTATGCGCCACGCCCTGGGCTTCAATGTCCAGGGACTCAACGTTCAGCCATTCGGTGGGGTAAGTCTTGGTTTCGCCGGTTTCGTTTGAATTTACTGCGTTATTTTTAGATCTGTTTTTTCTCATAGGCGCTATTGTCTCAGGGCTTGAACCAAATATCTGCGAAAAACTGGCAGAATGACGCCATCACTATCGATTGGAAGAGAAAAAATGAGCGCATCCCATACAAAACGCTACCCTGCCCCTGATATCAACAGCTTACCCGATGACATTCGCGCCAAGATCGTCGCGGTGCAAGAAAAATCCGGTTTTATTCCGAATGTGTTTGTGGACTTGGCACGCCGCCCGGCTGAATGGCGCGCTTTTTTTGCCTACCACGACGCGCTGATGGCACCCGAAACTGCGGGTCGCAGCAGCAACCTGAGCAAAGGCGACAGAGAAATGATCGTCACCACCACCAGTGCCGCCAACAAATGTTTGTACTGCGTGGTGGCGCATGGCGCGATTTTGCGCATCATGGAAAAGAAACCGCTGGTGGCCGACCAAGTGGCTGTGAATTACCGCAAAGCCGACATCACACCACGCCAACGCGCGATGTTGGACTTTGCAATGAAAGTCTGCTTGCATGCTGATGAAGTGAACGATGCCGATTTCACCACTTTGCACGCGCATGGATTTGACGATGAAGACATTTGGGACATCGCCGCCATCACCGCGTTCTTTGGATTGTCGAACCGCATGGCCAGCTTCAGCGACATGGCACCCAACCCTGAGTTTTATTTGATGGGGCGCGTTCCCAAGGTGAAAGCATAAATCACATTGACACACCATTTGCTATAAATTTAATAGCACATTAGGCAATCAATACGCTGGCTACAGGCCAATTTTTCATATATTTCAGGGTAGCAAACTTAAATCAGCCACATAGCCCAAGCTGTTGTCGCCGGTATTGTCTGCATCTGCACCCACGATGATGGCGGTAATGGCGGGCACTGTTTTTGATTCGACGCCAAACGCTTTCAAAAAATCATCTGCCACATTGCGCGTGTGCGGTTTCCAAGTTTTCAGCGATCTGTGCGCCTACATCCAGCACCATGTAGCGCACACGCGCGGTGGTGGGGCTGTTGTGAATGCTGCCTACCGACTCTGCGTTCGCCCACACATAGCACAGCGTGGCGGTGGGCAATTTTTCTTTGCTGAAAAACTGCGCCAATTTAAACAAAGTACGCTCACCGCTGGGTATGCGCTCATCTGGCATGTCAAAACTGGCGCACACTTTCAGCGCTGTGTCTTCAGTTGCTTTGCCTTTGAAGCTGGCTTGAGTCAGCGCTTTATCCAAGCGCCATTGAAACGTCATGGTTTTGGCTGCGCCAGACCACGGGTGCGCCACCGTGCCCCATGATTTATCTGCCAACAATCGCAAAGCCTTTTTGCCGTCCACCGTTTGCACATCGATGGTGGTCAGTGGTTTGGCATAGCGCTCGGGTAGAGCCACGTACTGCCACGGTGCGGGCACTTTGGCATTGGTGGCAGTGGCAAAACCACTTAGCTCAGCGGCCTGAGCATTGTGCAGAGCCATACTGCACAAGCCGGACAAAGCTAATATTGGCAGAAATCGAAACTTGATCAGATGACGCATTTTCTATCCCCTGCGCCAATCGTGATACTTTTTCACCCATTGCAACAACTTGGTGGGCTGATGAGCCCGCTTCCATTCACCTGCGACGTATTTGTTGCTCTCGGCCAATGTGGGGTAAGTGTGGATAGTGCCTAGAATTTTGTTCAAGCCCAAACCGTGCTTCATCGCCAGCACGTATTCCGCCAACAAATCGCCTGCGTGTACACCCACAATGGTGACACCCAAAATTTTGTCTTTGCCAGGCACTGTGAGCACTTTCACAAAGCCATGTGCTTCGCCATCGGCAATGGCGCGGTCTAAATCGTCAATGCCATATTTGGAGACTTCATACGCGATGTTTTGCGCTTTGGCTTCTTGTTCGTTCAAACCCACACGGGCCACTTCGGGGTCGATGAAGGTAGCGGCTGGAATCACGCTGTAATCAGCTTTGAATTTTTTGAAGGTGCCAAACAAAGCATTCACCGCCGCATACCAAGCTTGGTGCGCGGCAGTGTGGGTAAATTGGTATGGGCCCGCCACATCGCCTGCCGCAAAAATATTCGGGTACACCGTTTCCAAATACTCGTTGGTTTCTACCGTGCGTGAAGTGCTTATACCAATGTCTTCCAAGCCATAGCCTTTGAGCCGTGCAATGCGCCCTACTGCACAAATGATCTCATCGTATTCAATGCGCTGCTCTGTGCCCGCATGTTCAACGACCAATGCTTTCGCGCCGTTGCTTGTTTCAAAACGCAGCGCCTTGTGTGACGTCAAGACCTGAACGCCGTCAGCTGTCAAAGAATCAAGTGCGTACTTTGAGACTTCTTCATCTTCTCGAATCAAGATGCGCGGCGCCATTTCAATTTGCGACACGGTTGATCCTAAACGCGCAAAGCTTTGCGCCAGCTCGCACCCAATCGGGCCACCGCCCAGCACGATCAAACGCTGTGGCACGGCATCCAGCTTGGCAAATTTGTCCCACAATGTATCGCTGGTGACATAGCCCGATTGCTCAATGCCTGGCAATGGTGGAACAACAGGGCTGGCACCTGCGGCGATGACGATGCTGCGCGTGGTCAATGTCTTCTTGCTGCCGTCGTTCATGGCGATTTCAACTGTCCATGGATTAACGATTTTGGCGTAGCCTTGCAGCACTTCGACACCCAAGCCGGTGTAGCGCTCAACACTGTCATGCGGCTCTATCGCGGCAATCACAGTGTGGATACGTTGCATCACAGCTTTGAAGCTGAAAGACTGGTTGCATTGCTTGCAAACCGTAATTGGCCGCATGGCGCATTTGGTTTGCGACTTTGGCCGATTTAATCAGCGCTTTGCTCGGCACACAGCCATAGTTCAAACAGTCGCCACCCATTTTGTGCGCCTCAACCAGGGTCACTTTGGCTTTGACAGCGGCAGCTATGTAGCAGAGACCAAACCACCCGCACCACCACCAATGACGATTAAGTTACGGTCAAACGATTTTGGTTTAACTGCGCTCCATTTGGCATAGACTTTGCGCTTTTTAATGCCATCGACAATTTTCTTGGCGATGATGGGGAAGATACCGAGCAGCACAAATGAGCCAAGCAAACCGGGCGAAAGAATGCCTTTGAGCGAATCAATTTTGGCCAGTTGTGTACCTGCGTTGACGAACACTGCCGTGCCCAGCAGCATGCCAACTTGGCTCACCCAATAAAAAGTCCAAGTTTTCATCTTGGTCAAACCCATGAGCAAGTTAATGGCGAAGAAAGGCACGAGCGGCACCAGACGCAGTGTGAACAAGTAAAACGCTCCTTCTTTTTCTACACCCTTGTTGATCTCCGCCATGCTTGCGCCAAACTTCTTTTGCACTGTCTCGCCGAGCGCAAAACGCGCAGCCAAAAAAGCCAAAGTTGCACCTATCGTGGAGGCAAATGACACCACGAACAAACCCACCCCCAAACCAAAAACTGCGCCACCAGCCACGGTCATGATCGTCGCACCGGGTAGCGACAGTGCTGTAACCACCACGTAAATCGCAAAAAAACTGCCAATCACCAGCAAGGGCTTTTGTGCATAAAGCTCACCAAATTGCGTCTGGCTTTGTTTGATGAAATCCAGCGTGAAAAAGCGCCCGAGGTCAAAAGCAAAGAAGGCGATGATGGCGGCAATCAGCGCAAGGATGAGGATGATTTTGCTTTTGTTCATGGTGTACGTGATGTTGGTCAACTATGCAAAGAATTGCTGCTGAATACGTAGTAGTCTGTCATGGCCTTGCAAAACTTACACATGCACATCCACATACGAAGCTTGAAGAGTCTAACAGCCTGAAAAATTCACGCAAATCTGGCAAAGTCGATCACGGCATCACGGTCGCAATATCTGCCGCATCGTGTGTGACTAAGAGCGTGGGCAATTGCAGGCGGCGCACATGCTCGAAAACGAACTGGCGAAACTGCTCGCGCAGTGCCACATCGAGCTTAGAAAAAGGTTCATCTAACAAGAGTGCTGCGGTTTGGCCAACAGTGTGCGCATGAGCGAGACGCGCGCGCGCTGACCGCCAGAGAGCGTGAGCGGGCTGCGATCAGCCATGCTTTGAAAGCCCAATTCCTTCAACGCAGCATCGGCTTGCGCCTCGCGCTCAGCTGCGGTGCCGGGCGGCACAGCGAAGAGCAGGTTTTGGCGCACGCTCATGTGCGCAAAGAGCAAATCGTCTTGGAACAGCAGCCCAATTCGGCGCTGACTCGTGGGCAAGTGATCGACACGTTGGCCTTGCAGACTTACTTCAATGTTCACATGCAATCCATTCAAAGGTAAGCCAGCAATGGCGGCGAGCAAACTACTTTTGCCACAGCCGCTTGGGCCCATCAGCGTCATGACCTTACCGTTTGGGCATTCAAGTGAGAAATCACGCAGTAATACGCGCAGAGATTCGCCTGCTCCTACATTCTTACCCACACCCTCCCCAACACTCAATTGATGCACTTGAATTTTCATAGTCTAGAGTGTAGGTTGTTCACGTAAATTGTTCTGCGATCAGTTTGCAAAGCGCCTGGGTCGGCCTAACAACGCTGCCAAGGCGAAGACCACGGCAGGCAACAACCATTGCAACCATGCAAATGCAGCCACCAATGAGCGTTGGCCGCCAGATGAAAGCGTCACAGCCTCGGTGGTCACCGTGACGATTTGACCTTCGCCAACATACAGCGTCGGTAAAAACTGCGCCACACTCACCGCAAAGCCAACCGCGAAGGTGGCCAATAAACTTTGGCGTAGCAAAGGCCACTTCACGCGCAGCAAATACTGCCAGCGACTCTTGCCCAATGTTGCACTGATGTGTGCATAGCGCGGATCGAAACCAAGATAAGCTGGCGACAACGCAATCAAGCTATAGGGCAAGACAGCCAGCAAATGAGTGAGCAAGACGCCGATGAAACTGCCGGTGAGATGCAAATCCAAGGCCAATCGATGCAGCCCAACGCACCCAAAGCACGCCAGGTAGCAAGAGGGGGAAGATACAAAAGCTTGCGTAATGCATTGTCCCAGCGCTGCGGTGGTGCTGTTTCCAGCCATGCCACCGCCCAAACCAAGCCGATGCCAGCGCTCAGAAAGCCAAGGCCATAGTCATCACCACGCTTTTGCTACTGCTGGCAACAGAGATCCAAGCCTCAGAACTGAAATTGCTGGGTATGAATTGAGGAAAACGGCCAAACGCCTGAGACACTGCCAACAGCCAGCACAAGCAGCACGGCGACATAGCCCGACACAATTGCAAGCCAAACAAGATGCCCGTTGGTGAAACGTCTTTGTATTGCCTCTTTGCCGCGCTCACCGCTGGTCAAATTGGGTTTGTATCTTATCCATAACCCCATCAAACCTGCGCACATGCCGACGATGCCGGTGAGCAACCAGCCTGCAGCAGCACCCAGCGCATTGGTGCTGGCTTCGCTGTCTTGCAGCCACTGCCATGCACGCACCGACAGTGTTGCTGGGCTGCTCGGCCCAGCAATCAAAGCTGCATCGACCACGGTCAGCCCGTAGGCCAATACCGCCAGCAGCGGCCACAGCAAACGAATTTTGAGTTGCGGCCATACGATGCGCCAAAACGCGCGATCACTGCTATAGCCAAGTGTTTGTGCGGCATGGGATTCACGCAGCCAACGCGCGCCGGTATCGACGCGCTGCAATTGAGTGGCAGCTGCCCAAAGGAGAAACGGCACTTCTTTGAAAACCAGCATAGCGATCAGACCTAAGCCAAAACTGTCTTGCGAAGTGGCGATCAGCGGCGTTTGGTCAAAGCCAGTGAGCCAAGGTGATAACGCGCGCAATATCCAGCCGCTGGGCGCGATCAAAAATACCAAGCCAACAGCAAACGCAGCATGCGGCACAGCCAACAAAAAACCTAATCGGTGCACGAGTGCAGACCACCAAGGCTTACTGAAAGCTTGTGAAATCAGCCATGCCGTTAAGCCCCAGGCGAGCAAAGTAGAAACCAGTCCAGTCCACAGTGTCATGCCAATTGCTTTGTCGATATGTGGTGCTTTGAAAAGCTCATTCCAAGCATCAAAACTGGTGCTAGCCAGCACAGAATATGCGCAAACTGCTATCAAAATAATAGCAATCGGCAAAGCCAATAGACTAGTGGCAATTCTTGTTTTGTTGAGTCCAGGCAATAACGCCATCCCGATCAAGCCCCGTAGCGGCGCAGCCATTCCTTCTCAATCGGATCGACCCAACTGCCATGGGGTTCAGGGATGACGGGGGCGAATTTCTCGACTTGGCCGGGCGCACGCGCAGTGTTAAATAGCGCGGCATCTTGCGGGCTCATTTTGGTGGGCGACAACACGGTTGGATCACCCCACACCTTGATATCGCCTTTGCGCGCTTGTGCCGTTGGCGAGAGTAAGAAGTTCGCCACCACTTGGCTGGCTTCTTTGACCTTGCTGTTAAATGGAATCGCTAAAAAATGCGTGTTGCCAATCGTTCCGCTATCGAACTGATAGCTGATCACGTTGGCAGATAAACGTCCTGCTGCGATTTCGTTCGCTGCTTCGTTGGGGTTGAAAGTGAAGGACAAGGAAAGTTCGCCATCGGCCATCATTTGGCGAATCGCTGCAGCGTTAGCAGGGAATTGCTTGCCGCCGCGCCACAAATAGGGATGCAAGGCATCCAGGTGTTTCCACAAGGGCTCGGTGACTTTCGCGAAAGCTGCAGCGTCATAGGGTTTGTAAAGCGCCGCGCGGTCTGCAGTCAAATCCATCAAAGCTTGCTTGAGGAAAGTAGTGCCATGGAAGTTGGGCGGTTTGGAATAGGTGACGCGGCCTGCGTTTGCCTTGGCAAATTCAAGCAATGCAGCTGTGGAGCGTGGCGGATTGGGCGTTTTGCTGCGATCGGCAAAAAATGTCAGCTGCGCCATTCCCCAAGGCGCTTCCAGACCTTGCACGGGTTCCGCAAAGTCAATGCGGGTGGTGGGTTTTCCTTGCACATCAACATATTTAAAACTGGGCAAGCTCTCTGCCCAAGGGCCGAAGAGCATGGCTTCGCGCTTCATCGCGAGGAAATTTTCGCCATTGATCCACACCAAATCGACCGATCCGTCAGTATTGCGTCCTGCCGCTTTTTCGTTACGAACGCGTTTGACCACATCAGCGGTATCGGTCACTTTCACATGCTGCAGCGTCACACCAAATTGTTTTTTGATCTCTTCGCCTGCCCAAGCCAGGTAAGCATTGGTGCGCTCGCTGCCGCCCCATGCGTTCATCACCACAGTTTGGCCACGCGCTTTGCGCTCAATCTCGCTCCATGTAGATTGTCCAAACGACAATGAGGCCAGCGGCAGGCTGGAGGCCATCACCAATGCGTTGCGTGAAAACTGGCGGCGATTCAAATAAGGCATAGAGACTTTCATAGACAAGATTAAAACTCAAACAGTAAAATGATGAGTCGAGCAACAGCGTTGAATCTTACACGCTGGTAGCTGCTAATCTTGCAAAAAAGTCGTTAAAGATTTCGTCGCGTTGCACAGCATATGCTTCGCGCATGGGATGCGCATGTTCGCGTGGCTGCCAGTGAAGATCATTATCTAAGATGGGCGTAGGCACGATGTGGCTTGGCACCCAATCGGGGTTGATCAACCATGCAAAGTTGATCAAATCCCAGATCACCCAGCTGTGCGCTTCGGTCGCGGGACGTCCTGTGATTGCCCAAAGCGGGTTATCTGCAAAAAGCGCGTGCAAATAACGTCCAATCTTGCCATGCGGTTTTACATAGCGTTCCACCTCAGCCAAACTCAGTCGCAATTGCGCACCCACATGGTAGCCAGGCAAATACACCAATGGCACGCCACTTTCGTACAAGTATTGGCTTGCCAGCACATCTTGCTCCAGATTAAAAGACGCATTTGCATGCGGTGCATGCGATGGAAATGCACTGGTCCAAACGACCACTATTTTTTGCGTAATTTCAGGTGCAAGCAACAATGCACTGGCAACATTGGTGGCGCAGCCAATTGCCACCACATACAAAGGTTCATCCTGCGGCATGGCCAGAGCGGTGGCGATCAAATGATCGGTAGCGTCGCTGCGAATGGGTTCGCTCTGAGAACGCAGATACGCTGGACTGCCTTTGAATGTGGGCAATGGGGATGACAAACCCAACAGTGCTTGCACCTTGATGATTTCATCAAAACTGCGCTGCATGCCTACATCGGGCGAGTTGAACGGAGGTGCATCTGGGGCGGCTGCCGCGTATGTTGACCGCCTGTGTGCAAAGGAAAATGGCGTGGCATAGATACCGTGGATTTGCAGGCGTTCTGGGTGCAGCAATGCCCAAGCCAAGGCAAACTGATCATCAATCTCATTCGCTGCATCGGTGTCAATGACGATATGCAACCGCCCATTGGGCAAGCGCAGTCGCGTTGAATAAGCATCCTGGCTGAGCGGCAGATGCTCAGGTCGGTGCATGGAATGTGTTGTGTTCATAAGTAATGGTTTTAGTGAGTGAGACGGCACATGGCTTGCCAGCGCTGCCAGTCTACGGGTTCGTCAATGTCCCACAGTGTGGGCAATTGCGCTACGCTGGCGCCAAGCAAGGTGCAGCGTGCCAGTGTTTGGGTGAGCACGGCGCTCGTGCTCCAGTCTACATTCTGAAAAATTTCAGGAATCATTTTCCGCAAGCCAATCAACACATAGCCGCCATCTTCAGCTGGAATCAGGCAAACATCCGCTGTTGCCAAGCTGCGAGCGGCTTCCTGCAAATGTCCGGGCGCCAGTACTGCGCAATCGGTGCCAATGATCAGCAGGGGCGATGCATCAGTTTGCGCAAAATGCATGATTGCCGCATGGCACATGCGTTCGCCAATATCACCATGGGGCTGCTCTTGACAGGCAATGCCTAAGACTTGTTTCACTGCTCGAAAATGACGATGTTGCAAGCTCGGCGCGCACCACAGCGTGAGAGCGCCCAACTGAGATTGCATCGCCGTGTGGATCGTCTGTAAACAAAATCGCCGCTGCGCACGTGCCGCACCTGCCGCGCCCAAAGCAGGTATCAATCGCGTTTTCGCCAAGCCCGCAACAGGCGCTTTGGCCAGAACCGCTACCGACGCAATGGCAGGTGGCATGGCAGCTTTGTAGCCATAAGCTTGCGCTAAATTGCTAGGCTTTTCCCCGAAGAAATACGCCAAACGCAACCGCCACATGAGCAAAATGATGCGCCAAATGCCGTTTTTTTGCCACTTGCGTGCGGAGGTTGTGACCCGCTGTGACAGGCATGCTGGTCGAGAAAACTGAAGCAAGCGGCTGGACAACTCGATATCCTCCATCAGCGCTTGATCTGGGAACCCACCAACAGCCGCAAATGTGTCTGTTCGAACGAAGATGGCCTGATCACCTGTGGCGATTCCGGTCAGGCGAGATCGCAGGCTCATCATGGTCTCAATCATGCGAAAAGCAGCTTGTGGTGCATCCAGCCGCACATCAAAGCGGCCCCAATGTTGCACTTTCAAAGCTGACTCTATGAGTTGCAAAGCATCGCGGGGAAGCGTTGTGTCAGCATGCAAGAAAGCAGGCTCTGCGCTGGTCGCATTCCGGGTGCAAATGCACCTGCATTCATTTGCCGTGCTCGCCCCGACGCGCTGGCAATTAAATGGCTCACCCAAGGTCGCGCACGCGCCCAGCTCTCGTCTGTGCTGCCACCATCCACCACCACCAACTCAGCGCCTTGGGCGCGCAGGCTTTGCAAAGCAGCTAACCGTCCGTTCAGCCCTGCGCCTTCATTGAGCACCGGCATCACGATGCGAAGCCTAGCGCTTGATTCGACAGAAATATTGGCAGCAGATTGCAACGGCATGTTTTACGCGGACAGAGCATGCATGCGTTGACCAAGCGCATCGAACTCGGCATTCACCCAAGCGAGCCCCTCGGCGCTGAGGTAATGATCGACCCGCTCACGTACATGGCTGGCCAGCACGGGATCCAAATTTTGCGCTGACCAATCTTCACCATCTTGCGCCATGGCTTTGGACGCACGCGAGGCGACGCGCCATTTTGCGCACCATGTCAGCGACCAGAGCCACATCGCGCGGCGCAGTGGCAGATGCCAGCGCTCTGCGTCCAGCGCCAAAGCGGTATCAACTTGGGTGCTCCAGGCTCGGTATGTTGCGATGACATCGTCCACACTGAGCACGGTGTGTGAATCCAAATCCCAGGTGGTGGAGGTATAGAGCGTAGCGTGAGCCAGATCAAAGCTGGGGTAGCTGTAGCGGCATTTTTCCAAATCCACCAAATACGCTTTCTCTTTTGTGTCCGAATCTTTGGCAATCACAAAATTACCCGGATGTCCGTCAAACGCAATCAAACGCCGCTCTGGTCTGGCCGCACCTTGGCAGAGTTTATGAAAGCGTTCCAGCTCAAATTGAATTTTTGCGGCCTCAGCGCTTTGCAGCTCGGCGTGCGGAAGATAGCTCGCTTGCGTGCTGACCTCTTCCCACATGGCTTGCAACGGATCCAAGGCATCCATCAACGGTGCTATGTCCTTTTCCGACGGCAATTCAATGCGGTGCAAAGCCGCCATGCTGCTGGCCATCAAGGGTAAATCTTGAGGCAAATGCGCCGGGCGGCCCAGAATCTCTTGCACGATCAAGGCACCACGCGGCAAGCTTGTGCATGGCGCAATCACATGCCGAGAAGCAGGCGCATGCCCCGCCGGGCTTGCCCTCTCAAAACAGGCCTGCTGGTAAATCAAATTTTCCTGTGCGCCAAGCTGCATTTGGCTTTGCTTGGGTATGCGCGCCAGCCAACCCGTGCCAACCAGCCGTACATGATCATGTGCTGAAGCCTTTGGCTTTGAGCGGCTCCAGGTGCATCTGCGCCCATGCGCCACCCTGCGGCCATTGCGTCAGCAGCGCCTCGCGCAGGTCTTCAAGCAATCGACTTGTTGCCAGAATCATGACTGAAAGCCTTGCGCTAAGATTGGTAGCAACGTAATTTTGGCATGCATGGTTTTTTATAATTTATGTTGCGGGAATTGTTGTATTGGTCGAGATTCAGATCTCTTTATTACAGGTGATCAAATGCATTGAATACTTGATTCGATTCAAACGGCCCAAACTACACAGCCACCATTTGGCGCAGCCAATCGGGCAAGTCCATCGATTTTTGCTGTGGAAAGTTTACCCAAATGGTCGTTGCACCACCGGCTGCATAAATCACGCCTGGTTGATTGGTCAGTTCCATCGTTGCCCACGTTTCAAACGTGGTGCGTGCGGGGTCGCTGGTATACATCTTCACCAGCACATCGCCTGGGTATTCCAACTGTTTGTAAAAATTACAAAACGCATTGACGATGACCGGCCCCTCACCTTTGGGGTTGGGTAATGCATTGATGGATCGCATCCATTCAATGCGACAGCTTTCTAAATAGCGAAAATAAATCGTGTTATTGACATGGTTCATGGCATCCATATCGCCCCAGCGAATCGGGATGGTCATCTCAAATACAAGTTTTTTGACTTCTGGCAGTGTGAATTTCATGGTGATTTTTAAACGTACTGTGTGTCTTTGATGCACTGTGATAGATAGAGGTTTATATCTACTCCAAGCATTCTAGCGGTGGTATTTCACTTTTGTGCCTCTAAAATAGCGAGCACGCATTCAGATGATTAGATTACCCCTCTCGTTCACAGAAAGAACTTTATGACCAACGAAGAAATCTTAGCCAAACACGGTCCACGCGAATCCATGGAATACGATGTTGTCATCGTCGGTGGCGGGCCTGCTGGTTTATCCACCGCCATTCGACTGAAGCAACTGGCAGCAGCCAAGGGTGCTGAGGTTTCTGTGGTGGTGCTGGAAAAAGGCTCTGAGCCGGGCGCGCACATTTTGTCGGGTGCCATCATGGACCCGATTGCATTGAACGAATTGATTCCGAACTGGAAAGAACTGGGCGCACCGCTGAACCAGCTGGTCACCGACGATGCCTACATTTTCTTGAGCGAGAAAACGGGCTACCGCGTGCCCAACTATGGTGTTGCCACCCTTTGCCGACAACCACGGCAACTACATTGTGAGCTTGGGTGCAGTCACCAAATGGCTGGGCGAACAAGCCGAAGCCTTGGGTGTGGAAATCTTCCCCGGCTTTACGGGTGCTGAAGTTTTGTATTCTGAATCTGGTGCTGTCAAAGGCGTCGCCACTGGCAACATGGGTGTGGGCAAAGATGGCGAGCCGATGGAAAGCTTTCAGCTTGGCATGGAACTCTTGGGCAAATACACCGTGTTTGCCGAAGGCGCACGCGGGCATTTGGGCAAGCAAGTGATTGCCAAGTTCAAACTCGATGAAGGCCGCGACCCACAAAGCTGGGGTTTGGGCATCAAAGAACTGTGGGAGATTGACCCTGCCAAACACCAACCCGGTTTTGTCATGCACACTGCGGGCTGGCCGATGGAAAGCGACACCTACGGCGGTGCGTTTTTGTACCACTTCGATGACAATAAAGTGGCGCTGGGTTTCGTCACCGGCTTGGGCTACAGCAACCCGTATTTAAGCCCGTTTGAAGAATTTCAACGCTGGAAAACGCACCCGAATGTGCGCTACTATTTTGAAAAGGCGAACAAAGGGGAGATCACGGCCAAACGCTTGGGTTACGGCGCACGCGCCATCAACGCCAGCGGCATCAACGCCCTGCCAAAAACCGTGTTCCCAGGTGGCGCGCTGGTGGGCTGCGATGCCGGCTTTTTAAACGTGAGCCGCATCAAAGGCAGCCACGCCGCCATCAAAACCGGCATGCTGGCCGCAGATGCCGCGTTTGACGCGCTGCAAGCAGGTCGCCAACACGACACACTCAAAGCCTACCCAGCAGCGTTTGAGAAAAGCTGGCTCTACACCGAGCTGAACAAAGACCGCAACTTCAAAAACTGGTTCAAGCACGGCTTGACCATCGCTACCATCATGAACGGCTTTGAACAATTCGTCTTGCGCGGCCGCATACCTTGGACATTGCGCCGCACCAAGCCCGACTATGCCTATCTGAAACCCGCTGCTGAATGCAAACCAATTGACTACCCCAAGCCAGACGGCAAACTCACCTTTGACCGCCTGAGCAGCGTTTTCATCAGCAACACCAACCACGAAGAACAACAACCTGCGCATTTGACGCTGAAAGACGCCAGCGTGCCAGTCAATGTCAACTTGGCGAAATACGCCGGTCTTGAAGCGCGCTATTGCCCGGCTGGTGTGTACGAATTCGTCAAAAACGAAGACAACACCGACCGCCTGCAAATCAACGCCCAAAACTGCGTCCACTGCAAAACCTGCGACATCAAAGACCCGACGCAAAACATCGTCTGGGTAACACCAGAAGGTGGCGGCGGTCCGAACTATGCGGGGATGTAAGCGCACTCTGCTATCACTAACTTTAAGCCGCGAACCAGAGCACACCACATGATGAACACCAAATCGTGGTACTCCAAATTCGCAAAAGCCACCTCACGCTTTACCGGCAGACCACCTGTATTTACCATTGCGGTGGGCATCATCCTCGTTTGGATCATCACAGGCCCTCTGTTTAACTTCAGCGACACGTGGCAATTGGTCATCAACACAGGCACCACCATCATCACGTTTTTGATGGTGTTCTTGATTCAAAACACCCAAAACCGCGACACCGAAGCGATTCAAATCAAACTGGACGAACTGATACGCGCCACCCAAGGCGCACACAATGCCTTGCTCGATTTAGAAGAGCTTGAACAAGAAAACATAGACAGTTTCAAAACCAAATACCAAGCCCTAGCCGCCTCCGCAAGACAAAACCTAGGCCAAGGCGTAAATGACACTGACACACCAGAGCCTTGAGTGGGTTGGTAGGTAAAAATATATGAAAAATCGGGCTGTAGCCGGCGTATTTACTGCCTGATGCGCTATTATATTTACAGTGTATGATGTAGTTAAAAACCTTAAGCAGGAGATGAAAATGACCGGATTATCCCGCAGTCCCCAGATTATGTTGTTAGTCTTGCAGTTTACATTACGTTAGATTGCCGACACAATGGAAAACATCTCAATTGCAGTCATTTCATCAATCACTGCTCTTTGTGCTGTATTGATTGGGCCGCTCGTAGCTCTTTGGGCCGCTAACATTCAGACCCGCGTAGCCGTGTTGTCAAACAATCGTCAGACGTGGATCAACAACCTCCGCGACGCCATTTCTGAGTTCTCATCAACAGTCAGAATGCTCGGTCTGACCGAAGATCCAAGTGTGCGGTTCAAAATGGTTGAACGGATTGCTTACTTAGAAGCGAAGATCAAGCTTTTCCTAAACGCATCCGAAGATGATCACAAGAAGCTAATTGAACTTGTAGTCGATGCGCGTACAGCAACAATCAAACGGCTAGATCAAGCCAAAGATAGCGAGCAAGCGACTTCATTTTTGGACAAAATGAAGAGCAGCCTTGACGAACTTACCGATGTGTCTCAACGCGTTCTGAAGCGTGAATGGGAACGCGTTAAGAAGGTCAAATAATGCACGTCCTATGGCCTGTTTTTACTGCATCTAACCGTCCGTCAACGGGACGCCAAAATGCTACGCATTTTGGTTCCCTCCGATGCGCTTCGGCGCCCAATTCGTCCAACTTTACGTGTTAATCACATGTCGTCACCGCACAAATGGGAAATCGCAGTTTCGGCTGGCTCGTACTACCCCGACCTCACCCATAACTTCCCTGGTAACGATATTGATCTCAGTTACGAGAATGATCATCTTGGCATGCAGTTTTTTGCCTACTCAAGTCACGTGGACGAACTCGATGATCCTGTTCATATAGCTCAGAGACTTTACAGCCTACAACTTCTATTGAATGGAGCGCTACGTCTAAGTTGGGGCAACATTCGTGCTATACCTGTTCACTTTACCGATTTCGCGCGATCTGACGGCGGCGAACGAAGCTCGGTCTATGCGAAAATCATAGAGGAAAATCCATTCAGCGGAAAACCTGAAATAGTTCACTTTCCAAAATGGAACAACCCAGAAAACAGTTATCCATCGTACCTGCTACATGTATCAAAATCTGATAGAGATCTACGAGGTCTTCTGTTTCTTGTCGGGTTGGTATCAAATAACTCGCCGATTGAAAGCATTCTTACCTGGGGTACCCTGTATAAGATACTCGATACGATTAGGCATCACTCCAAAACTCTACAACTACCATTTGACCAGTTGGCTGACAAACAGAAGATCAATGCTTTCACGGCGGCGTGCAATAACATGAGCATACTTGGTGTGTATGCGAGGCATGGTGCCGCAGGGAATGATCCGCCTACCAAAGTTATTACCGATCTAGATGAGGCTATCGACTTGATTGTTTCAATGGCTACCAAATTCTGCCACGCGTATGTCCGTTCAAAACGCCCTTAACAATATGTTCAATCGAACGGGCTTAACCCACCGCTTAACTTAGGCGTAAAGGCCTTACACTTCCAGCGACTGAGGTATTGACTCAGTTTTCTCTTCAACCAACCCATGACACCAAGATTTCGACGCGTACTTCAGGCAGTTCTGTATGAAGTCGGAGCCATCGTGTTCGTCGGCCCCGTGTTGAGCTATGCCTTTGAAAAGCCCGCCAGCTCAACTTTCCTACTGGCGCTTGTGCTGTCCACCATCGCGCTGTGCTGGAACTATATATTTAATGCGATCTTTGAGCGATGGGAGTCAAAGCAAGAAGTCAAAGGCAGAAACTTTGCCCGTCGCCTAGCGCACGGAATTGGTTTTGAGGGCGGTCTCACGCTCATTCTGGTTCCGGTTATGGCGCTGTGGTTGAACACAACGATGTGGGTTGCGTTCCTTGCAAACCTGGGTTTGCTTGCTTTCTTCTTTGTCTATGCGATTGGCTTCACTTGGACCTTTGACAAGGTGTTCGGTCTACCTAAGTCCGCACAGAGTGCGACAGGTGCTGGGTAGCAGACGCGGATGCATGATGCGCTGAGAGATTGTCTTCGCTCACAATCGCTTGCATGAAAAAATATATAGAAATTTAGGCTGTAGCCGGCGTATTTATTGCCTAGTATGCTATGAATAATATAGCATTTTGCCTACTTGAGACTACTACTGCGTATTCACCATGTGATCCGCCAGCGCTTGGAAGTTGGCTTGGAGTTGTGTGCGGAAGGGTTCATCTGCGACTGTTTCTGCCAGGGATTGCTTCATGCACAGCATCCATTCGTCTTTGGCTTCTGGTGTGACGGCATACGGGGCGTGACGCTGGCGCATGCGGGGGTGGCCTTTTTTGTCGGTGTACATGGTGGGGCCGCCGAACCAACCGCTGAGATATTCAAAAAGATTTTGCTCGCTGCCCGCTAGGCTATCGGGGTGCAATTTGCGCACTTGGTAGGCTTCGGGGAGTTCGTCCATCAACTCGTAAAAGCGGTGCACCAGTTTGCGCACGCCGGCTTCGCCACCAATGCGTTCATAGGGTGTTTGGGGAGTCATTCTCAGGCTGTGGCTGTGACTTTATCTTTGGCACCAAACCACGCCAAAGAATGGTGCAGCTTGACCACTTCACCGACTATCACCAAGCAAGGCGATTTCAGGGCTTGCTGCGCCACGATGTCGGCTATTGTGGCCAATGTACCGGTGGCGACTTTTTGGGTGCTGATGGTGCCGTCTTGCACCACGGCTACGGGCAAATCGGCGGATGCGCCATGCGCGACGAGCTGGCGGCTGATTTCTGGCAAACCGCCTAAGCCCATGTAGATGACAACGGTTTGGTTCAGGCGCACCAGGCTGGGCCAATCTAAATCGGCGGTGCCGTCTTTAAGGTGACCTGTGACGAACAAGCAGCTTTGCGCATAGTCGCGGTGCGTAAGCGGAATGCCCGCATAGCTGGACACGCCCGACGCAGCGGTGATGCCGGGGACGACTTCAAAATCAACACCGTGCGCATGCAAGGTTTCCAGCTCTTCACCACCACGACCAAAGATGAACGGGTCGCCACCTTTGAGGCGCACCACTTGCTTGCCCTCGTTACCCAGCTTGGCCAATAAGGTGTTGATTTGCTCTTGCCGCATGGTGTGTTCGTTGCGGCGCTTGCCCACATAAATGCGCTCTGCGGTTTTGTTCACAAACTCCAGCACATCGCTGGAGACCAAGTGGTCGTACACCACCACGTCGGCCTTTTCAAGCAAGCGCACAGCGCGCAGGGTCAAAAGCTCTGGGTCACCTGGGCCCGCGCCCACCAAATAGACACGGCCACGATGATTCGACAAACTTGCAGATGCACTCATACGGGAATTATCGCAATCTCAGTGCATGGTTTTGGAACTGCTTGAACCAGTGCCACAACCGCCTGTGCTGCAACCACCAGAGCCGCAGCCACCGCCAGATGATTTGGTACCGCAGCCACCACCACTGCTGGCTTCTGTTCGCTGAAGATGAAATTGAATTCACCAGGATTGAGTTCTACAAAGTCCAAAATGGTGGTGTCCAAAATGGTTGGTATTCAGGCCCAATGACGACGGGATGCCGTTCAGGTCCAAGCTTCATGTCTTCATCGGCAATGTCATCAAAGCCCATGCCGTATTCGACAGAGCCATCGGCTTGCGCTTGGCAGCAATGCGCAATGCCATGCCTTGCTGCATCGCTGTTTTGGACTGCCATTTCAATTTGTTTGGCTGCTTCGGGTGTGACTGTAAACATGTTTGTTTTCCTTTCAATGGTGTTGATCTTAAACTGTCGGTGGTTAAAAATTGTCTGTGGTTTGATTGAGATTCGATTAGTGTTCGCCTTTGGTTTTCAGCAAACCTGCAAGCCGATTGCCTTGCTTTTGCGGGCCGCCAATGGGGAACAATTCATGCAAGTTGTGGTTGCTGCCACGCTGTTCGTCCCACACTTTGGAGAAATGCCAAATCATGACGCGAACCTGCGCTTGCACGCGGTGTTCTTCGTAATATTCTCGCAAAAATCGAATAACCTCCCAGTGCTCGGGTTTTAGTTCCAAGCCTTCTGTTGCAGCACGGGCGCGAGCAAAATCTTCGCTCCAATCGTCCAAATTTTTCAGATAGCCTTCGGTATCGGTTGCTATGATGGTGCCGTCTGGCAATACCGTTTGGGTTAATACAGGTTCGGCTAAAGTCATTTGGCACGCTCCTTCTTTTTATCCCGAACAAAAGCTACAAATTGCTCTACCCACTGCGACGACGCATTGTGGTGCAGATGTGCATACGATGCCAACACGTTTTTGTATAGCAAACCATCGTGCTTGCCATCGGCACCGTGTCCACGTTTGACACGGTAGGCGTATTGCATATCGGGTGCGATATTTTCAAGGCTTGAATAGTGGAATTCGTGCCCTTTGATGGCCGTATTTGTTTCAATTGCACTGCCCGACACAGCCCAAGGCGTATTCGCTGTTGTTTCAAGTTCAACATAGCCACGTCCAATCGGTTTGCTGTGCATTTGCACATCAGCAGGAATAGCACCCACCATGTCGTAGTTTTTGTCTTGCCAGCTGATGCTGCGCGCCAAATACATCAAACCACCACATTCGGCGTAGACAGGCATACCATCTTCAATGGCTGTATGCAATTGCTGACGCAGCTGAACATTGCCTTCTAACAAGGGCATGAACATTTCAGGGAAGCCACCACCGATGAAGATGCCATCCACATCTGGCAAAGCTGCATCTTGCAAGGTATCAAACGGCACCAGTTCAACGCCAGCATTTTCAAAAGCCAGCAAATCGTCTTGGTAGTAAAAGCCAAAGGCTTTGTCTTGTGCGATGCCTATGCGTAAATCTCTTTGCAAATCTTTTTTAGTTGGCGATGGGCTCGCGACTACTGATACTTTCTCTAATGGCGCAGGGCTGATACTTTGATTGGCAACGCTCAGTAAGCGGTCTAAATTCACGCCTTTTGCAATCAGCTCGCCCATGGTGTTGACACGTTGTGCTGCATCGTCCAACTCGTGGTTGGGCATCAAGCCCAAGTGACGTTCTGTGACAGACAATTGTGCATCGAGGCCGATGGCACCCAGCACTTCCACATCGGTGTAGTGCTCAATCACCGCACGCAGTTTGGCTTCATGCCGCGAGCCACCAATTTTGTTCAATATCACACCCGCAATGCGAATAGCAGGGTCAAAGGCTTGGTAACCCAATATCAAGGGCGCGATGCCGCGTGTCATGCCGCGTGCATCTAAAACCAGCACCACGGGCAAATCCAGCAGTTTGGCCAATGCCGCATTGCTGTTGCTGCCGTCCAGTGCCAAGCCGTCATAAAGGCCTTTGTTACCTTCAACAATGCTGATGTTGGCATGGTGACTGTGTGTGGCAAATATCGCTTCAATTTGTGCGTGCGACATCAGGTAAGGGTCGAGATTGAAACAAGCCCGACCACTGGCTTGTGCCAGCCACATGGGGTCAATGTAGTCTGGTCCTTTTTTGAATGGCTGAACCCTTAAGCCGCGTTGCGTTAACGCAGCGCATATGCCAACTGTAACGGTGGTTTTACCTGACGACTTGTGCGCAGCCGAAATAAGCAGGCGCGACATGCATCGTTAGGCGCTTGCGCCTGCAGGTTTGGTGCTGGCTGCAGGTGCTGTTGACGCAGAAGCCGGAGTAGGTGCAGGTATTCTGGACGACTGCAAAGCCGCATCGTCTAAGCGCTCTGGCAAGATGTTGAGCAACTTCACAACCAACAAAACAATCAAGCCTGCAATGGCCACGCCGCCAAATCCTAAGAGAATTTCTGGCAAGCTGGGTGTGTAAGATGCCACCACGCCGTCATAAAACGTGCTGCGAACTTGTTTGCCTGGGAACATCACGATGGGGAACGCTTGACCACCCACAATGGTGACGTACATTTGGGCAAACGCGCCCAACACTACCAGAGCTGTAGCAGCCACAATGCGGCTGCGCATTTGGGCGATTTGGGGGTGTAGCAACAAAATAAATGGCAATACTGTGCCCAATACGATTTGCCCCAACCAGAATAGAACGGTATAAACACCGCCATCTAACAAGATGAAACGTTCAAAATCGTGGTGCTTGGTGAAGTACATATTGGTCAAGTGATAGACCAAGACAAAGTAAAAACCCACTGCCACGAAGATGGCTTGCAAACGCGCCAATTTGGCTACCATTTCATCGCCCAGCGGACGCCCTGCCCCACGGTGTGCCAACATCAAAACCAAAATAAACAAGGCCAAACCATAGCTCAAAGACAAGGCGATGAACAAAGGCGCAATCATGGCGGAGTCATAAGCTTGACGTGCGACCAAGAAACCAAAAATAGAACCTGTACCTGTTGTCAAAGCCACACGCCACACAAATGCAAACAAACCTGCCAAAGGAGTGAATCGGTTCATCTTGTGTTCCATCATGGTCCACAAATAGGCGATGACAAATCCCATGAAGCCAGAATACAAAAAGATATTCATGGCAAAAATCGATTTGAAGTTGTAATGCGTCATGGCAACGATCAAACGATCTGGGCGGCCCAAGTCCAACATCAACACCGTTAAACCACCCAGCAGCAATGCAACGGCTAATACTCCTGATAAAGGTGCCAGCGATTTGTAATCCGTCTTACCAAAGACCGATGACATGGATGCCACGTTCAAAGCGCCTGAAGCCGCCACCACCAAGAAAACAGCGAATACGTGTGGCATGCCCCAAATGATTTGGTTGTTCATGCCGGTCACGATATGGCCATTGTGTTCCATGTACCAAACGGCGAGCATGCCAACCAAAGCGATCAAGCCCAAGCCTGCCAGCAGCATGTAGTAGCCTGTGCTTTTGCCCTCTAATTTACGTAACGCAATTTTCATAATGTTTTTACCTCTTGGCGCAAGCTGTACCGCTATTTGGCACTAGATACCAATGTAACGAACACCGGTGTTCAAGTCTAAGTTTTCACGAACTTGGCGTGTAGCCAAAGTCGCCACCTTTTTAGCAATGTCGCTTTCGGGGTTGTTTAAATCACCGAACAGTATGGCTTCGTGACCCGCAGATGCGCAAGCACTGACGCAGGCAGGACTTTCGCCCTTATCAACTTTGTGAACACACAAGGTACACCCTTCAACTGTTCCCATGCCACGTGGCACATCAGGCTTTTGATTTATCAAAGGTTCGTGCACAAAAGAGCGCGCTTTGTATGGGCACGCCATCACACAGTAACGGCAACCGATGCAAATGTGCTTGTCTACCAAGACGATGCCGTCGACACGCTTAAACGATGCACCTGTTGGGCACACATCGACACAAGGTGGTTCGGCACAGTGTTGGCACATCATGGGCAATGATTGTGTTTTTCCGGTTTTGTTTCTTTGATTTCGATCTTGCGAATCCACTGTGAATCCGTGGGCAAGGTACCACCAGACAATCCATTTTCTGTATTGCAGGCCGTCACGCAATCGGTACAACCACTGCTGCATTTACCGCTGTCGATCAACATGCCCCAACGTACTTTGCTACTAGCACCCTGACCTGCCGCACCAGCATCGGGCGTTGCAGCTTGCGCAACTTCCATTAAACGCACACCTGGTGCAATTAAGGCACCCGCAATACCCGCTGTCGCTGCCAATCCTAAAAATCCACGGCGACTGGCAGAATTTGACGCGGCATTAGTCACATCTGGAGAAGTTGATTTATCTGGATTTGAATTTTCTGTGTTCATGGCTTCACCTGTTGCTGCACAACGACTTGACGCAGTTTCATACTGGCTGCTGATTCAGCCGAATTACCATGTGGTGAAACCAGTGGATGAAACGCAGTTGGCGCGGGTTTGCTGGCATGGCATTCAAAGCAATCAATCTTGACTGCGGTGAAATTATGGCAACTTTGGCAAAAGTTAGACCCACTGGCATTGACACTGTTCGTTGTCTTGCTGGCATGGCATTCAATGCATGCTTTCAAGCTGTTTTTGCCAGTGCGAATACCGCCACGCATGGTATCGTCACGCTGATGTTTCAACATGTCACCGTGGTTGCGGCGCATGAATGCGGGATCAGCGACGCATTCACCACCCTTGGCCTTTTCAACGATGGGCGCAGAGACTCGCGACCCAGCTGTCTTAGTGCCTTCAGCAGCCATAGCCCATGTTGCTGCGAGCGTGATGAAGGCTAACAACATCAAACGCAACAAAGCACCCAAACTAGGCAAGCGAAAGGTCAGTGCCATGAACTTACTCTCCCAGACCCATCTGAATATAGCCTGTAGGGCAAACATCAGCGCAAATATGGCAGCCAATACATTTAGCGTAGTTGGTATCAACATAGCGGCCAGTGGTTGATTTCGCTTTGGGAACTTTGAATACGGCTGTTTGCGGGCAGTAAACCACGCAGTTATCGCACTCAAAACATTGTCCACAGCTCATGCAACGTTTGGCTTCGGCTACTGCTTGCGCTTCCAGCAATGGATGCAGGCGCTCTTCAAAGTTATTCAATGCTTCAACAGCTGTCAAGTTGGTGACATTGCGCACGTTGCGATTGATTGACGGGAAATGCCCCAAGAACAACTCTTTATGTGAAATCACATAACGGTCAGAACGGTTGTCGAAGTTGTGGATTGCAGCAGTGCTCTTATCTGTACCGCGAATTGGTTCATGCACTTCGCTGAAAGTGAGACCTTTCTCGACCATCTTGCGAGTCAAGTCGAATGAATGCACGTCAATTTTTGGACGTTTTTCAAGCGCTTCACCTTGGAGGAAACGATCAATGCCGTCAGCCGCAATCGCGCCGTGACCAATGGCTGTTGTCAACAAGTGTGGACGCACCACGTCACCGCCAACAAAGATGCCTTCTTGACCCTGAACTTGGTAATTCTTGTCGCTGTTGATTGCGCCTTTGCCATTGTTAAATTCTTCAAGGCCTGTGAAGTCAACCGCTTGACCAATTGCAGAAACAATCAAATCGGCTGGAATATCCTCTTCGGTGCCTTCAATGTTTTTGATATCCAAGCGACCGCCAACAATTTTTGCTTCGCACTGAATCACACGCAATGCAGTTGCTCGGCCATCAGCACCGCGAACAATAGACAACGGCACCATGCCGCCACGAATCGAAATGCCCTCAGACAGCGCGTGCTCAACTTCATGTTTTGAAGCTTGCATCTTGTCAATCGCAAAAATAGTTGTCAAAGTGACTTCAGCACCTTGACGCGCAGAAGCAGAAGCCACATCATGTGCTACATGTCCAGCAATGGCAAATTCAGGGCGATCGGACTCGTTAATTTTATCAATGTGACCTAAACGACGTGCGACAGTTGCAACGTCAATGGATGTGTCACCACCACCAACCACCACAACACGTTTACCCACATGACGTAAACGACCATCGTTAAACGCTTTCAGGAACGAAGTTGCCGTAACCACGTTGGGTGCATCAGCACCTTCCACCGCCAGCGCACGACCAGCTTGTGCGCCTAAGCCCAAAAATACGGCATCGTAATCCGCACGAATCTGGGTCATGGTGATGTCAGTACCAATGCGGCAGTTCATGCGTGCCTCAACACCTAAATCTAAAATTCGTTGAATTTCAGCGTCCAAGACATCGCGTGGGGTACGGAATCCAGGAATGCCGTAGCGCATCATGCCACCGAGCTCGGCACGTTCATCAAAAATAGTGACTGAGTGACCTTTTAAAGCCAATTGATATGCGGCTGACATACCAGCTGGCCCACCACCAATGACGGCTACCTTTTTGCCGCTAGATGCCTCTGATTTTTTATAAGCGATTTTGTTTTGAATCGCGTAATCACCCAAAAAATGCTCGACTGAGTTGATACCAACAAAATCTTCAACTTGGTTACGATTGCAACCAGACTCACATGGTGCTGGGCAAACTCGACCCATCACGGAAGGAAATGGGTTGGCTTCAGTCAATCGGCGAAACGCATATTCTTGCCAACTCATGCTGGGTTTACCATCGCTACCGACAGGTGGTTTCTCAATACCACGAACAATATTCAAATAGCCGCGAATGTCTTCACCTGCAGGACAGCTGCCTTGGCATGGTGGTGCACTTTGAATATATGTGGGGCACTTATGCGAATGATCAGCATCGAAAATCGCTTTCTGGAATGAGCTGTACGTATTGGCACCATCTTTGAATCGGCGGAAAGTGATTGGCTTGGTTGCGGTCGGTTCTGCAATGCTCGACATGTGTTGTACTCCTGAACTATTTGTAAATTTTCTCGAAATACTATTTACGTTTACTTATCACCCAAACGAATGGCTTTGCTCACTAACTGGTGAACGCCACCCACCATGCTCATATTGAATCCGTAATAGGGTAAAACTTTGGTGAATTGCGCTTTGCAAATCGCACAGATGGTTGCCATGAAGTTAACTTGGTGGTCATCGACCAAATGCTTTAAGGCCTCCATGCGTGGAAGTGCACCTTTGACACGTACTTCCATCATGTCGTCCGATAGCAAACCGCCACCGCCACCGCAACAGAATGTGCTTTCGTGAATGGTGTTGGGAGCCATGTCATGAAAATGATTGGCTACCGACGTGATGATGCGTCGTGGAATAATGAATTGTCCGCCAACCATGTTGCCCATGCGTGATGCCCGTGCCACATTGCAAGAGTCATGGAAGGTGATGATTTTGTTGTCGTTGGCTTCTTTGTCGAATTGCAAAGCGCCGCGTTGAATCAAGTCATCCGTCACTTCACAAATGTGTTGTGGAACAGGATAACGCGGATCGAGATAGTCAAAAGGTCCGATCAGCGTATTCCAGAAGCTGTATGCCACGCGCCAAGCGTGACCACATTCTCCGACCACGATGCGTTTAACACCCAATTCAAGAGCGGCTTCTTTAACGCGCATAGAAATGTTGCGCATTTGCTCATAGTTGCCTATAAACATGCCAAAGTTACCAGCTTCTGAGGCATGAGAACTGAGCGTCCAGCTGATACCCGCAGCATGGAACACTTTGGCATAGCCAATCAAACTCTCCACATGCGGTTCAGAGAAAAAGTCAGCCGATGGTGTGATAAGCAGAACTTCAGCACCTTTCACATCGAGTGGAAACAAGACATCAACGCCTGTTTCGTCTTTGGTATCTTCTGCCAGGCCTTCCAAGGTATCGACTAAAGCTGGCCCAGGAATACCTAAGTTGTTACCAATACGGTGTACTTTGCCGATAATTTCATTGCTGTATTTTTGTCCCATGCCCACACTGGCCATGATTTCACGTGCCGCCATGGTCACTTCAGCCGTGTCAATACCATATGGACAAAATACAGAACAACGACGACATTCTGAGCATTGATGGAAATAGGAATACCATTCGTCCAGAACTTCTTTGGTCAAATCAACCGCACCCACCAACCACGGAAAATATTTACCCGCAAATGTAAAGTAACGTCGATAGACCTTTCGCATCAAATCTTGACGCGCAACCGGCATGTTTTTAGGATCAGCGGTTCCCAAAAAATAATGGCATTTGTCAGAGCATGCACCACAATGGACGCATGTGTCCATGTAAACTTGCAGCGAACGGTATTTGCCCAACAACTCGCCCATTTTGGCGATGGCTTTTTCCTGCCAGTTTTCGACCAGTTCTTCAGGAAATCCAACGGCCTTTTGAATCGGGGCAGCTGCTACAAATGGCTTGAGGTGTGATGTTGCACCTGCTTGAACCAACGGGATAACAGGGTAGCTTTTAATCTTAGGGGTTTCAAATGCTGCAGTTGCCATGTATGTGTATTCGCTGTAGTGGATTTGCTTCGTGTTGGACTAGCTACGCTTTTCTAATCCAGCAGCCCAAGAACTGATATGCCTTACTTCACGGGCGTTATCCACCTGATTACGTGTTGGGCTAAAGAAAATACCTGGTGCGTGCAGCAATTTGCTGATTGGGAAAATAATCATCAGCAATGCAACCAATGTCAAATGCACCAACAATACAGGGTCTGCCGGCAAAGGCTGCAAATCGAATCGCATGAGACCCAGCATGAATAATTTAACGGCAATGATGTCAGTGTGCGCTACGAATTTCATAGCGAGACCACTCATACCGATGGCTATTAATAACACCAGCATCAAATGATCAGATGGTGTAGAGATGTAACGTACGCGATCTACCAGCCAGCGTCTGGCCCATAAACCAAAAAGTGCTGCCACCATGGCAAATCCTGCGTATATACCAATCGACTGAATCAATGCAATGGGTAACCAAACAGGATCTTGAAAATAGCGCAAGTGACGCAGAGTCACGACCAATAACGCCGCATGAAAAGTCCATCCAAAAATCCAAGTCCATAGGCTAGATTTGAATAAACTTTCAAAAAAAACTACTTCTCTGGCCATGCGCCAGCCCACACCCGCTTTAGTTAGGGGCGCAGGAGTGGTCGGAATTTTTAAAGGCGCTGGCGCATTCGCATAAGTGCGAATTTTGAGAGCCACCCCAACAACAAAGATAACAGTGGCAAGATAAAACAAAGCCGCATAAATAATGGTCAGCAATGACATTACCAAATCCTGTTCGTAAGTTGAGAATGGCTACTTCGTTGACAAATTAAATACAACCAGTTGGCTTTGGCAAGCCAGCAATCTTACAAGCTTGCTTGGCTGGACCGTATGGGAACAAGTCGTACAAATATTTGCTGTTGCCCTTCTCTTCGCCGAACTTCTTGCCAATTGCTTTGGTCAACACACGAACTGCGGGTGCAATTTGGAATTCGTTGTAGTACTCACGCAAAAAGTCAACAACTTCCCAGTGGTTGTCAGTCATCTCGACCTTTTCTTCAACTGCCATGTGCAAAGCTGCATCTCTGTCCCATTCAGCCAAGTTCAATAAAAAACCTTCTTCGTCAGTTTCGTAAGTTTTACCGTTAATCTCGAAAGCCATGTGATTCACTCCTGTTAAAAATAATAAAAACCATCTACCAAATTAGCACAAAGCCGTATGACTTAGAGCCAAGAATTTGATGTGCTGTATTGTGCAACCAAATCGACGAAACCACTGTAATCGACGAGCGTAACGCCTTCAATGGCTTTTGCAGTGACGCCGCGCGCATCCATGTCTGGCTGCAAGGCATAAACTTTCAATGTGCTGCAAGCTGAACGAATAGCCGCTTCGGCAGTGCTGCCCTTGGTTGCAGCATAAATAGCATCTTCAATGAGCAACAAACCTTGTCCAGGTTGCGCCAAACGCAAACATGTATCCAAGCTGGTCGACTGAAACGGTGATTTATTAACAATATTCAACATATGTATTTACTCTTATCTGTTCGGTCTGTTTAGAAACTGAGGATAACGTCTTGCTCAGCCATGAGTTCACCCATGGCTTTAGCGTCAAGAACTTCGACAGGTACCAAGAGATCGCTCTCAGTTAAACCACGTTGCTCCAATGATTGTTTATCTACATACAGTTTTTCCACATCGTATCCATCGAGTGCACGGTAACTTGGTGAAAAATTCTTAATGCCGATATCTTTGGTTTGTTGGCCTTTAACCAATTCGTAAACACCATCATCGACGAATACCAGACTCACGTCTTGATCGAAAGTCGCCGTAATCAAAACGACTTCTAAGCTTTCAAGCGCATAAATGGTACCGTACGGCGCTTTACGATTGACAAACATGAATTTCTTCATTTTGGGACCTGATTGTTGCTCGCTCATTTTAGGAATTCTTTCTGAAACAAAAGTTTAGTCGCCAAAGGTAACCAGACGATCCGCCTTGATACCACTGTCTACCAATTGCCCTAAACCAGAAATACGGAATCCTGGCGCCAACACTTCATCTTTAATACCACGGCGCAGCGCAGCAGCAACACAGACTACCAAATCAACCTTGTGCTCAGCGGCCATAGCGGACCAACGATTGACAATGTGTCGGTCATCTTGCGGTGGCTCAGTTAATCGCGTCGCATTGTTAACACCATCATGGTAGAAAAACACACGTTGTATTTCGTGACCTTTGGCAATAGCCGCCATAGCAAACTGATACGCCGTATCAGTATGCTTGGTGCGTGTAAGGGCCTTCGCTGACGAGTAGTCCAAACTTCATAACTAAAATTCCGAGTTATTGAATAAAATTAAATGCTAGAAACGAATATGCGTTGAAGCATTGAGACTTGAGCGAGAACCACGCCAATCGTCAATCAAATACTTGGTAAACGGCAAATCGCACTTCTCGAAGAATGCAGGCCAGCCGATGCGGTCAATCCAGTCAGCCATACGCTCCCAAGAACGCGCATCTTCTTTGTAGGTGTACAAAATCTTCTTGACCATTGCAGAGACTTCTGGCCAGCGTGGTGCGTTGTTTGGCAAACCAGATGCCACCATTTTCATGAAAGTTGGTTTACCGCGTGCATTTGAGTTTTTGCCACCCACCCAAATTGCCAATTTGCTGTGCTCAGGGTCATTGATTTGCATAGGTGGGCATGGAGGGTAGCAAGCACCGCAGCACATGCATTTCGCCTCATCAATTTCTAATGATGGTTTGCCATTCACCATCGCAGGACGAATCGCCGCTACAGGACAACGTGCCACGACGGTAGGTCGCTCACAAGCATTACCGACTAAATCATGGTTGATTTTTGGTGGTTTTGTATGCTGAATAATGATGGCAATGTCAGCCTGACCACCGCAGTTAATTTCACAGCATGATGTAGACAAATGAACGCGGTTTGGCATTTCTTCTTTAATGAACTCTTCGTGCAGGTCGTCCATCAAGGCTTTGACCGCACCAGAGGCATCAGTACCAGGAATGTCGCAGTGCAACCAACCTTGTGTATGCGCAATTGCTGATACAGAGTTGCCTGTACCACCGACTGGGAAACCTCCTTCACCCAGTGCGCTCAATCAATGGCGCTACACGAGCCGGATCTGTCACCATGTATTCAATATTACTGCGAATTGTGAATCGGACATGACCGTCCGCATACTTGTCAGCAATATCACATAGCTTGCGAATGGTAAACAGATCCATTTGGCGCTGCGTACCAGCACGGACAGTCCAAATTTCATCACCAGAATGTGCCACATGGTGCAAAACACCTGGACGTGGCCGGTCATGGTACTTCCAATTGCCGTAATTTTTTAGCATCAAAGGATGCAGATATTGTTTGTTATCTGGTACGCCACTTTCGATGGGGGTGCGCATTGTAGCCATTTGATTATTTCCTGTGTCAGTCAAATTAGATTGAATAAATTATTGTGAGAATTTTTTACGCCGCTTTGCGCGCATTAATCTTCTCAACTTCCGCATCCCAACCATCTGTACGAACGTAAGGATTGGTACGAGGAGTTGTCACCATGTTTGGATCAATTTCCATCTCAATGCCTTCTAAGAAGTTAATCAAACCAATGCGTTCGATCATCTCGCCTGTACGCTCGTGCTCCAATGCATTTTCCGCAAAGAAGTCAATCGCTTTTTGGGCCAATTCAACCAAAGCTTCGTAGTCTTCTTCTGTCTTCATTGGCATAAATGGAGCAATGACGGTACCCATCAAATCACCAATTTTCAAGGTACGCTTACCGCCCATCAAGATAGTTACGCCTTTGTCTGTACCAGTAGCCAAAGCGCCTGTCATGACGTTGATGCAGTGCATGCAACGTACGCAGTTGCCGTTATCAATTTCCAATGATTGTGTATCGTTGATCGCAACACTTGAAATTTTTGGACCCTTAGAAACCGCAGATGTGTCCTTCAGCATAATGGCTTTGGTTGGGCAACGGCTTACCACATCGTTAACCAATTCGGTCATGCCGTGCTTTGCAAACCATTTGCGGGCCAATGCTTCGTCGGTACGCATGTTGTCGCGCCATGTACCAATTACCGCCATATCAGCACGCTGAATGGAGTTCATGCAGTCATTTGGGCAACCAGAGAATTTGAACTTGAATTTATATGGCAGTGCAGGACGGTGCATATCGTCCAAGAATGTATTGAGCACTTGGCGATGTGCTTTAGCTTCATCGAAACAAGACTGTTCGCAACGCGCTGCACCCACACAGGACATGCTGGTGCGCACAGCTGGGCCTGCACCACCCAAGTCAAATCCCAACTCATTGATTTCATCGAAAGCACCCTGCACATTGGCAGTGCTTGCACCTTGGAACATGATGTCACCAGATTGACCATGGAATGCGATCAGACCGGAACCGTGACGCTCCCAAATATCACACATCTTGCGCAATACGTCAGTGTTGTAATGCATACCAGCTGGCGGTTGTACACGCAAGGTATGAAATTCTTTAGAAGCCGGGAACATTTCGGCCACTTCAGAGAAGCGAGGAATTACACCACCACCGTAGCCGAATACACCGACCGTACCACCCTTCCAATAACCTTTGCGGGTTTTGTAAGAGTGCTCAAGCTGACCCATTAAATCGGTCATGTAATCACTGTCTTTTGCCAAGCGCTTCAGACCTGTGACAAAGCTAGGCCATGGACCACTTTCCAGCTGGTCAAGCATGGGGGTATCGTGTTGTTTCTTACTCATGTTAGTCTCCTTGATTGGATGGTGCGAATCTGGTTGAGGGTACAGTTTAACTCGGTGTCGAATCTTATGTGCGATTATGGGGTGCAACTATCACCCTCGTTGAGTATAAAGGGCTACCCATTCGGATTATTCCCTTAAATCTATTCAGGCAATAGCTCATTTTCATTCTGCTTACGCTAATATGTCAGCTAAAAACAGACTGCAAATTATGACAGATACGATTACCCCTTTGATAAAAATGACCATCCCTATAGGTGGGCAAGTTATCGAATTACAGCAATTTGACCACGCATCTGGCGGCATGAGTTTGCTGCGCACGCGCATCCGCGAAAAAAGCAGATTCACTGTATTTGAAATTGATCCAGATTCAGCAAAAATTTGGGGTGAAACACTGTTGTCTTGGGCCGCAAGTCAGTCCAAAGTAAACCCTCAAAATCAAACCGATAACGACCAGAAGTAATGGTGCAGACAAACTATCATCCACAGATGGTGGACATTGTTTTCCCGATTGAAGGAACGACGATTTCCAGGCACTATTCGCATGATTTGCAAAGTGCTTTGCAAAATGAATTGCCTTGGATAACCAGCGATAAACAATTCAGCATTCACCCCATCAAATTGGTTACCGGCGACACGGATATCACCATATTGTCACGCCGCGCGCAATTGATTGTTCGCGGTGCTCGCTCTCGCAACGAAGAAATCAAACAATTGAGCGGAAAAGCGTTGAATTTGTCTGGTCATGTGATACGACTTGGCACACCTCACGAAAAGGAATTAATTCCTCATTCAACTTTGTACGCTTACCATGTGGTTGCAGGCGATGCCAGCGAATCAGACTTTTTGTCTAAAGTATCCGATGAATTGCAAGTTTTAGGTATCAGCGGTGAACGCGTTTGCGGCAAACGCCACTATATTGGCGAGACCAAACAATCACTCGACACTTTCAGCTTAATGGTGCATGGCTTGGCACCAGAACAATCGTTGCGTTTGCAAGAATTTGGCTTAGGGAAACACAAACAGTTGGGATGTGGCGTTTTTGTTGCGCACAAATCCGCTGCTGCAGTGTGAAAGAATCCTTTTTTTTGCGAGCAAAGTTGCACAGAATATTTGGTTTTATTGTGTTTGTTTATCATTATTTATAGGAGAGAAAAATGACATACATCGTTAACGGCGTTGAACTTGAAACTGATGCTGAAGGTTATTTATTGGAGCCATCTTTTGATGACGAGACAGTGAACGTCATCGCAGCTGCCGAAAACATCACATTGACTGATGCACATTGGGAAGTGATCAATTATTTGCGTGATCAATACCGTGAAGAAGGTGCCACTCCCAACTTCAGAAACATGGTTAAAGGCATGGATGAAATTCGTCCAGGTGTTGACAGTAAATACCTATACGATTTGTTCCCGATTGGCCCAGCAAAGCAAGGTCCTAAGGTGGCCGGTTTACCCCAACCCAAAGGCAAAGGCGGTTATTAATGCCCCCACGCTTGTCACCTTGTGTACTACGCTGCCCCCCAAAGGAGCTAATTTCCCTTGAGGCGGCTCAGCGGGAAATTGTTGCACTCACACAGCTATCTAAATGGCAATAAGAATTAAAAGCCAGTGGTATCAAAACGATACTGCCAAAACACCCAAACAAACCGCCAGTGCAATGGCGTTTATCACTTGGCGGGTTGCGCAAAATACGCTGAAACAAATGCGTTTGGCGCAGTTTGACATTGATATTGGCGCACAGTATTTTGCATTCACGCGCGAGGTGTTGGTATTTTTAATTCAAGTGCTTGACCGCATGGCGAGTGACCGCATGACGCACGACGAACGCGCCGAATTTGTCACCGCTTTGGTCATTCGTGTTGCCGAAATATTGCAGGAGAACGAAGACACCATGTTGGGTGTGCCAGCAGATGGACAAGCAAGTTATTTTGATGAATTTATTGACCTCTACAATGAGCTGGCCGATCATTACGCTGAATTTGGTCATGATGAAGCAGGGCCCGATTTCAACTTTGTCCGCTACCTCGGTCATCGCATTGAAGCACTCATGCCTGCCAAAGATCAACGCTGGGTGATCGACCAAATCATGGCCACAGAAGTACCTGAAGCGGTAGACATGCTACAGCGAGGGATGAAAGGTGTTTTATCGACAGAACCCAGGCCAGCTCGCCCTGAACGACCAGCGCGAACCAATCGCTCTGCCCGTCCTGCAAGCACAAATAATGTGGAAGTTGCTAACAGCGCTGTTCCATCTGAAGATTCTGCCGAAATAACGGCTGCAGATGACTAAATCGTGATGACGAAAAACAACCCATTCGATATCAACAACCAGCTGGCCTATGCAAGTTGGCGTGATAAGAAGCGCGATTGTCATCCGAAAACCTCTGCTGATTTAATTGTGGATGTCAAGGATCCATGTAATTTAAATGAAGATGAAAGAGTTGCATTGTTAACTTTATGCAATGACGCCAATATGGCCATCTATCGCAGCCCGAATACCAGCGAAGACAAAAATATCCCCCGTCAATTGGCTGCACAGCTGGGCATGAAGCAACTGGACTGCAATTGGCTGGCAGACGAAGATGGCATATCACCTATAGCTGTCGCCAACACCGTCGAATCGACTACAGCTACAAATGGAAAAACGTCGCGTCGGGTGATGATTCCATACACCAACCTGCCTATCAAATGGCACACAGATGGCTACTACCAGTCGCCAGAGCGAATGATCAATGGCATGCTTTTGCATTGTGTTCGCCCTGCACTGTCTGGCGGTGAAACCGCTGTTATTGACCATGAAATGGTTTACATCGCCATGCGTGAAGCCAATCCAAATTGGGTAGCGGCATTGATGGCTAATGATGCAATGACCATACCAGCACGTACCGATGAAGACGGCGTGGCACGAGAAGAGCAATCAGGCCCTGTATTCTCAATTGACAAGCAAACAGGTAGGCTGCATATGCGCTACACAGCACGCAAACGCAGCATTGCCTGGAAACCTGATGTTGTCACACAAGAAGCTGTGCAATTTTTGGAACAGTTTTTAGCAAGCGACTCACCTTTCATCTTCCGGCTCAAGCTTGAACCTGGCATGGGCTTGGTATGCAATAACGTGCTGCATGATCGAACTGGATTTGACGACGACCCAGATAAGCCCAGACTTCTATACCGCGCTCGGTTTCGCGATCGTGTGAGTAATTTTAATGATGAAATATAGGCTGCAGACGGCATAATTAATGCCTATGTTGCTAGTATATTTATAGCATTAGACCATGTCACATCAATTAAGTGTTTGGCGTGCAGCGCAATTACTTGGCGTAACACGCGGTGTTCTGCAACAGCAAGTTCGCAATGGCGACTTGATGCTGAATGACGGATTTTTATCATCCGACGAACTGTTGCGGCTTTACCCGCATGTGCAGTTCGAGGAATCTGGGATGTTGGAGCGTGTCGTTCAAATTCGCACGGAATCGTTTGGCAAACGCATACGTGAACGCATGCTACCCAGTCAAGAGGTACTCGCCCAACGCGTTTTTGCACAAAGCCAAGAACTGGCTGATGTGCGTAAACTACTACGGCAATACCATGACTTGGTCATTTCACTGCAGACCAATGCCAAAGAAATGACAAGGCTAAACCCCAGCAATGACGCCATTGTAAATTTAGCCAACCAAATTAGCCAAGGTCTTGGCAAAGTATTAGCAACTGAACCAGTCGACGTGCTGGAGATAATGGACGATATGCTTAAAGTCATGACTAGCCAAGTGACAGTTCGCCCCAGTGGCCATGAGTTTGTGGTTGAAGGCCACTCAAGCCTTTTGCAGTCGGGTTTACAGGCTGGTCTGAAACTGGTGTATGGATGCGGCAATGGCAGTTGCGGTATGTGCAAAGTGCGCGTTATTTCAGGTGAAGTGGTGAAGACACAGCATTACGATTACCAATTGTCTGAGGCTGAAAAGGCACAAGGCTACACATTGATGTGTTGCCATACGCCCAAGCAGCAGCGAGCTGAGCATTGAAGTGCTCGAAGTTGAAGGACCGCAAGACATACCCGAACAATTGATCGTTGCCCAAGTGCGAAAAATTCAAGAAATCGCGCCGAACATCACGCTGCTGCATTTGCAAACACCACGCACACATCGTTTCCGGTTTTTAGCCGGACAAGCGACAACCTTAAGCCTCGAAATTCCAGGCATAGGGTCTGTCCACGCCAGCTACTCCATGGGTAGCTGTCCGTGTGACGATAGGAACCTGCTTTTTTACATCGAAAAATCTGAATCAGATGCCTTTGCAAAACACTTGTTTGCGGGTGACATTACAGCTGGTTCGCAAATTTCTGTGCTTGGCCCCACGGGTGATTTCGTTCTGGCTGAAGGCAGCAGACCTTTGGTATTTGCAACTTGCGACAATGGATTTGCACCAATTAAAAGTTTGATTGAGTACGCATTTTCATTGGACGCCGCACCCTCTTTGTCCTTGTTTTGGTTAGCGACCGAAGTTGGTGGTCATTATCTGAACAACCAATGCCGAGCATGGTCTGAAGCTTTAGACCAGTTTGAATACGACCTCATCACCAATGCTGATAAGGTTGAGGGTGCGCGTCAAATAGCACAAACCATGCGGCAAGATTTATTTGATATCAATTGTGATTTTTACATCACCGGGCCTGAAGAATTCATCAACACATTGACACAAGAATTGCGTGATGCTGGCGTTCCAGCATTGCAAATTTACAGTCAAATTGTTTAACTAAAAAAATTCAATGAATGAAGCCGTAATTACCACACCACGAAATTTAGAGTTGGAACTTGAGATGCAAGCACCCAGTTGTGCGGGTGGGGAGTCGTTTGCATTGATGGTGCTAGGGCACAGTATGGCACCCGAGTTTTTAGAAGGTGAAATCATCATCATTGAACCTGAAGGTTTAGCCAAAGATGGTTCATTTGTGCTGGTTAATCAGCGCGATGAATGGACTTTCCGACAGCTCAAACGTGCTGGTGGTGAATCATCGACAAGCAACACTGCCAAATGGTTGCTCCACCCTTTGAATCCCAACTTCAGTGATGAACCTTTGGACAATTTTTCTGATATCAAAGGCGTCATTATTCAAAAGGCTTTGCCTGGCCGCAGACGCGCGTCGAAGTTCTATGTTTAATCGCACTTGAAAAAGTGCGTACCGTTTAACCAATTTAACTAACAATCACCTTATGCCTTACTTTATCTACCGCATCAAACCATTCAATATTTTTGAGAAATTAGCCGCTTTTGACACGTTCAAAGAAGCTTCTTCGCAAGCCAAAGACATGCGTTTGAAAGAAGACAAAGCCTCACTCGAAAAAGTCAAAGTAATTTTTGCAGATGACGAAATGCATGCGGTAGATTTGCTGTCGCAAGTACGAGAAGCCGGCCCAAAAGGCGATGATTGATGCAATAACCCGTATCAGTAACGAATTAAGCGCACTATCACATGGATGAAAATGCCTACCATGCGCATCGCAGTCAGATAAACACCATACCGTGCGTATTTAGCAAAGCCATATTAGCAGGTTGCGCGCAATGCGAACTATCAACCAAGCGCTCATTGGCAGAGCGAGAAATGGTGTCCTGTAATACGCAAATAGCGCAAATCAACTGCACCACACTGCACAGTATATTTCGTGAACGTGCAGCTTTTACGCTGAAAATAGCACCAGCCAATACCGAAATAGCACACAACAAAGCCATGCAGCTTCAGTGCGGCGGGCTTAAAGGTTTACAAAATGTGTTGCAAGCCGATGCCTGTAATGTGCACGCCTTGATTCAAAAATCGCTGGAAAAGGAAGAAAGCATGGTGGACCTGCCTTGGCAAGAAATTGTCGCTGCGATTGCCTTATGGAAACCAAGGCAGCGTTTCAAAGACAAACCAATTTAGTCGGTTCTGCCAATGACTGCTTAGGCAAATAGTTCGCGTTGCAAGCCATTCAGTTGAACGATTCGGGCGTTCAAATTTAACTCTATGCCACGCCACAAGGAATCTCTGTTGATCTGCGAATCAAGGTAAGGAAGAATCGCATTCTCAACAATATGAGAATGGTGCACATCCAAATCAATGTGTTCAATGAACAGCTGCAAATCATCGTCAGATCAAGCCAGGTACCGTGCGCAAGCCTTTTAGCAGCATGGTGTAGTAAGGCGGAATTGGCCACTCTCCTGCTATACCGGCCACACCAATGGCTGCCAGCCAATCTTGCCCTTGTGTAACACGCATCATGGTATCAATGTAGGCTTGCTGCTCTGGCAAAATGGGTGGATTGCTGATTTGCTCTTCTGTCAAATCCAGGGCACGCATGAGTTTGCGATATATCGCCATATGCGAGTTAGCGTTATCGCCATTTCCGTATTCGTCATACAGAATTTCAGCCAGCACAGATTGGATATTTTCATCTGGCGTGACACCCAAAGCACATGCTTGGTACAGGCGTGTGCGTTGAATATGGGGATAATACAAAAGCGCAAATTTTTGCGCTTGTTCACGCGTTAAATTTTGGGTGCTGAACAATTGCAAGAATGGATGTTGCAAGAAAGGATGCGCAGCAACTTTCTCTTTAATAGACCTTAAATATTCTTCTGCACTCAGCAATTCGCACCTCAAAATTCAATTATACACACCCAGTTGGTTTGGGCATACCACCATATTTAGTTATCGGCTTCATGGGACCAGTCATCCACAGTTTGAACACCACGGTTTGATCTTGCTCGATGTACTTGGCGAATTTACGAATGGGTGGAACGCTACCAAATTCATCATAATACTCACGCGCTTTGATGATTTGATTCCACTTTTCATCAGTCAATTCAAATTCATCCACGCGCGCCATTTCGCGTGCAATTTCTTCTGTCCATTCACCCATATCGGTGAGGTAACCATCTCCATCGCGCTCGGGTAGTGTCATATGCTTATTCCTTTGGTTAGCTACTCGTTAAAAATCGCCATTTGCAGCCGCTTCCATCATTTCATCCATGATTTTACGTATGCGGCTCTGACTCCTTCATCAGTTTTTCGTCCATGATATTTGGATTCACACTCAATTTCATCCAACTGATGTCCCAGTCCAAGGAAAGAATCCAAATATCCTTGTTAGCATCTTCCAGTCACAGACACTCGACATGGTAAAAATGCGATGAGCTCAGGTGCATAGTCAATGACGCTTCGAGCGACAGATGAATCACAAAAACTCAGTATTTCAACTCGCGGTGTTGGCTTTTCCAGTTGATGCCTCAATGTCCTTGCGAAAGCAATGAAACACCTGTGTATTTGAAGTTGTTCCGGTTCGCAACAAGTTTCAGTGATTCAACCACTTCATCAAATTTAACACCAGGTTTAACCTTGTGCTTGGTAACCATCATGGCTACCGATTTCTCTGCACCGACAAAGGACTGGCTGCCATCATGCTTTGCATCATCATGGTTTTAGCTTCTCTGCTGACTGTGGTTGTCATGGTATTTGCTGGATGATCTTTCTTCGACGGCATTGGGAAGTTCATCGCAGGCATTTGAGGAGCAGGCATGCTTGCTGCACTCTTCATAACCGTGTTTGCAGTTGTTGTTGCGGCTTTGACTGCAGGCGTGACCACAGGTTCAGCAGCTTGTGAAACAACAGGCAATATTGCCACGAGAAGAATTGCAAAGTGTTTGTGCATTTTCATTGATGATGACATAGCTCGGTTACCCATATAAGTTGAAGGTTATTGTCTGCTAAAAAGCAAAAAGGTGAATTGCCTTTGTGAAAGCAATTCACCAAATCGTAATTTCAAGTTAATACTTAAATCATTGAGCTTTTGCTGCAGGCTTAGCTTGAGGCTTAGCCGCTGCTTTGGGCGCTGGTTTCTTCATGCTTGAAGTGGCAGATTTATTCACACTGTTCGCAGCCGTGACACCTGCATTACCCATGCTCATCATGGCAGTCATCATGTTCATCATCAGCGCTGGGTTCATCATTTTCATCATGCCATCCATCATTTTTGGATCGGTCATCGCGTTCATCATTTGAGTCATGATTTTTGGATCCGCCATTTTCATCATGCCGTCAATCATTTTTGGATCAGTCATCATGGTCATCATTTGAGTCATGATTTTTGGATCAGCCATTTTCATGACACTGTCCATCATCTTAGGATCGGTCATCGCAGCCATCATTTGATTCATGATTTTCGGATCAGCCATCTTCATCATGCTGTCCATCATTTTGGGATCAGTCATCATAGCCATCCACTGATTCATCATCTTAGGATCAGCCATTTTCATCATGCTATCAATCATCTTCGGATCGGTTGCCATTTTCATGAAACCATCCATCATTTTTGGGTCGGCCATTTTCATCATGCTGTCCATCATTTTAGGATCAGTCATGCTGCTCATCCACTGGTTCATCATCTTTGGATCAGCCATCTTCATCATACTGTCCATCATCTTTGGATCAGTTGCCATTTTCATGAAACCATCCATCATTTTTGGGTCGGCCATCTTCATCATGCTGTCCATCATTTTGGGATCTGTTGCCACTTTCATCATGGCATTCATGTAAGGCATTTCAGTTGCCCATTTGGTCATGGCATTCATCAATTGAGGGTTGGTGAACATGCCCATCCATTGGTTCATGATCTTGGGATCAGCCATTTTCATCATGCTGTCGATCATCTTCGGGTCGGTCATCATGCCCATCCATTGGTTGATCATTTTTGGATCGGCCATCTTCATCATGCCTTCAATCATTTTTGGATCTGAAAATGATTTGGCCCAAGCTGTCGTTTGCTCTGCAGTCACTGGCATGGCAGGTACTGCCATTTGCGCTTGAACTGCGCCGATTGAACAAGCCATTGCAACTGCCATGGCAGCTGCTTTGAAGTTAAATTTTGATACTTTCATACTGTCTCCTCTTTTTTGTAATGAATGTATATGTCAAATAGGATTACTTGCTTATATACGAATGTTAAATCTAAAAAAAACTTACCTCTGTTGCCACTTCATCGTTAAGGCTGCACCGACAACAATGCCAGCCACAGCGATGAAAGAACCGATCGCCAAAGTCGAGATACCTGAGATACCCTGACCCACTGTACACCCCATGGCTGTAACGCCACCAAAACCCATTAAAACTGCGCCAAGCAATTGACTTCTCAAATCGTCAAACGACGCAAAACCTTCATTCTTCCAACGAAATTTGCCTGTTGAAATGGCATATGCCCAAGAACCTAATGCCACACCAATTGCGGAGGCAATGCCAAAATTAACTTTTAAAGACTTGTCAGTCCAAAGCATCAACATCTCTAAACTAGAGGCAATGGGTCCTACAAAACTGAACGACTCTAAAGTACGCGAACCTGTTCCGGAGTAACCCACTTCAAGTGTTTCTGGATTCTCACCAAAACCAACGTAGCCTGTCAAATACCAGGCTGCAACGGCCAATAGACCAATCAAAATTCCAGCAAAAATGTGCGAGCCGTTTGCGCGGAACCGTTTGTCTTTGAAAATAAATATGAACAATGCTGCCACGATGACCGAGCTTGTCAATGCCAATGCTGTCTTGGCATCCAAACCCAATACTTTCCCAATTACAGATGACAAACCTTGATCCTTCAAACCAAAGGAAGCGAAATCAACGCTGACAGGGTCTAAAAAATTGGTACGCCATTGACCGAACAGACCTCTGAGTGTCATATATGCTGAAATTGCAACAAACACCAACACCACCAAAGAGCGCAGATTGCCACCACCAACACGCACCAAGTTCTTATTCGCACAGCCGCCGGCCAATGTCATGCCAATACCAAACGTAAGGCCACCCACAATTAATGATAACCATGGCAAAGTGCTGCGTTGATAAATGGTTTTAGATAAATCAATGACGCCAAAATAATACAAAGCATTGGCACCAGCGATTGCAACAGCCATGGTCAGCAGCCACATGCGCATACGACCCCAATGCTCCATATTAACGACATCGGAAATCGCACCCATGGTGCAAAAATTCGATTTATTGGCAATCGCACCAAAGATGAAAGCCAAAATAAAGCCGCCAAATACCACCATATTTGTCGGGGTCAATATCTCGTTCATAGTACCAAAGTTATTGTTTAGGGAAATAAAAAAAGGTGATACTGGGTATCACCTTTTTGCGTATTTTAGATAAACAAGCAAACGTCTGATTCGCCTGCAAATTTCATGAAAGTTGCGGCACCACCGTATTCGACATCTTTGATGAAATCGCTGGTTTCAAACTCAAATAAATCGACCGTCATTTGGCAAGCAACAAACTTCACATCGGCTTCCAAACAAAGATCACGAAGCTCTTGCAATGATGCAACGCCTTTAGATTTCATCTTGTTTTTCATCATCATGGTCGCCATAGACTCCATGCCTGGCAACATTTGCACCATAACGGGCATGGGCACAGGCATGGGCATAGCTGGGTTGGCCAATGGGCTGATTTTGACGCCACTCAGGTCTTTTTTCAACAATGTGAGGCCATAGAAAGTGAAGAAAATTTGCACATCCCAACCCAATGCTGCAGCTGTAGATGCCAAAATGAATGGCGGGTATGCCATGTCCAATGTGCCTTTGGTGGCGATGAGTGCCATTTTTTTAGTAGCCATTTTGTCCCCTTTAGTTATAGATACACTTTTGCCAGATTTGTATTAGCGATACAAATCAAAAATCAACTTATGCTTTTTTGATAAAGAACACAAATTTGCCAGCTTCTTCGCCTTGCTCCAACAAAGCATGACCCGTTTGTTCTGCAAATGCAGCCATGTCGCAAACAGAGCCAGGATCAGTAGAAATAACGCGCAGAACTTGACCAGAAGTCATGTCTTGCAGTGATTTTTTCGTTTTTACGATTGGCAGTGGGCAGGCCAAACCAGATGCGTCAAATTCTTTGTTAAATTCCATGAAATACTCCGTAAATAGTGGTGAATAAAGCCGATAGTGTAGAGGAAAAGTTCAATCACTCTCATAGACGCCACAAGCACCTAGAGAACGCCCACGATTCTTGTGGAGATGCCAACTATCGTCTATCACCGCAAAGGGTAATACCCACTTACCCATTAGGGTTACGAGATCGACTACGAGTTAATGATTTCACCCGAATTTGACTGAATTCTTACAAGTCGCATCGCAAAACAGTTTTATATAAAAATCAGGCTGTATCCGGCGTATTTATTGCCTATATTGCTATTTTATTTATAGCAAATATTTTTCTTTCATGTTAGCGATTCGATTTCAAAGCGCCCCGTTTTTAAGCTCGCACTTTTGCAAATCTATGTCACAAAAGTTCATCAACACATTTTGCAAGCACTCCTTCTAGCTAATCACATAATCCAAAAGAACTGCATCATCTAGGGTAATTACTAGGGGCAGTTGCGCTGCATGTCGCGTTATATTCGCGTAGACTTATCACCACGGTTTACGTTTATTGGTTCTTATTGCATTTCTAAGGAGAAACACATGCAAACTCGTCGCAAGACACTGAAACAAAGCGCAGCATTGGCAGGCTTGCTGGCCACGACTGGCTTGTTCCCACAATATGCTTTGGCCTACAACAAAGGCTCGTTTGAAGCTAAAAACTTAAACGACGCGCTCAAAGCTTTGGGCGCAGGCGCCCCAACTGCCAGTAAAGACGTTGTGATTGGTGGTCCAGATATCGCTGAAAACGGTGCGGTTGTGCCTTTGACTGTCAGCTCTACCCTGCCTAATGTGAAGCAATTGCTTTTGGTGATTGAAAAGAATCCATCTCCTTTGGTTGCCGCATTCAATGTGACACCAGCAGTTGATGCCAACTTCCAAACACGCGCCAAAATGGGGCAAACATCTGACGTTTACGCGATCGCTATTACCACCGACGGTAAAGCACTCTACGCGAAAAAAGAAGTCAAGGTCACCATCGGCGGCTGCGGCGGTTAATTCACATTTCAACAAACAAATTCCAAACATTTAGAAATTAGGAGAGAAAAATGGCAGATCCAATGCGCATTCGAGCCGCAGTAGCGGGCGACAAAGCCACCGTACGTGTTTTGATGAGTCACGAAATGGAAACTGGTCAACGCAAAGACGGCGCTGGCAAAGTGATTCCAGCTTGGCACATCACTGAAGTAACCGCCACCCACAATGGCAAGCCAGTGTTTGCCGCTGAATGGGGTGGTTCTGTGTCTAAGAACCCGTTCTTGCAATTCGTTGTCAAGGGCGCGAAAGCGGGTGACAAGTTCAGCGTGACTTGGAAAGACAACAAGGGCGAGTCGCGTACAGATGAGGCGACAGCAACTTAATCTTAATAAGTTCTACTAACTTCAAGCCAAAGGTGAATCATTCAAAACCAATTGATTGCTTCACCTTTTTTAATTTCCAATTTCAAGAGAACGCAATATGAAAATGATGAGACAACTTTCCTTACTCACCCTCGCATGTTTGACATCGATTGGCGCATCTGCACAAAAAACAGCTGTGCAAAGCATTGAAGAATACCGTGCGCTTCTGGCAGATGGTAATCCAGCCGAATTATTTGAAGCCAAGGGAGAGGATTTGTGGAAGAAGAAACGTGGGGCTAAAAATGCTTCTCTAGAAAAATGCGATTTAGGTAAAGGCCCTGGCGTCGTTAAAGGCGTGTTTGTTGAGCTACCTCGTTTTTTTGCGGATACCAACCGCGTGCAAGATTTGGAATCACGACTCGTTACCTGTATGGAAACGCTTCAAGGTATAAACTCTACAGAAACCATCAATGCAGCATTTGGCAAAGGTGAAAAAGCCAATGTGTCTGCCTTAGCTACTTGGATAGCTGCAGAATCTAAAGGCATGAAGTTTAATTTGCCACAATCACACGAAAAAGAACAAGTCTTTTACGAAGTTGGAAAGCGATTGTTTTTCCAACGTGCTGGCGCACATGACTTTGCCTGTGCCACTTGCCATAGCAAAGATAACTTACGGATTCGCCTGCAAGACTTGCCCAATCTCACCAAAAACCCAGGCGATGGTATCGGTTTTGCTGCTTGGCCTGCTTACCGTGTATCCAACGGCCAAATGTGGAGCATGCAACATCGTTTGAACGATTGCTACCGCCAACAACGATTTCCATTTCCTGGCTACATCAGTGACGCCACAATTGCACTTGGTTCGTATTTAGGCGTCAATGCCAAAGGTGCTGTTTCGATAGCACCTGCCATCAAACGTTAAGTAACAATTTGACTGATAGGAAATTAATTATGAAGAAAAACATCAAAAGCACACTCGGTTCAATTGCACTATTGACCTTGCTATCAGCTTGCTCAACACAACCCAGTTCAGTAGAAGTTGACAAGCTGACCGCGGATATTGTCAAGGCATCATTCAGTGATAAAGGGATTGTAAAAGTATCAAGATTAGAAACTGACGAAGCCAATAAATTGTGCAGCGCTGCAGAGGTTGCAGGCAAAGAGTTGGACGACAAAACAGCAAAAGCGATAGAAGCTGCCAATCTCAAACTGGTCAAATGGCCAAGCGACGGCAAGTTTGTAGGTGATTGGAAGGCAGGAGAAAAGTTGGCACAAAGTGGCCGTGGCATGACGTGGACAGATTTGCCAACAACGCTCAATGGTGGCAACTGCTATAACTGCCATCAAATTGACAAAAAAGAAGTTTCTTTTGGCACAATTGGTCCAAGTCTATATAACTACGGGAAATTGCGCCAAGTTAAAGATGTAACCGATCCCGCATCTAAAGCAGTGCTTGAATATACATGGGGAAAAATCTGGAATTCGCGCGCTTACAGTGCATGCTCCAGCATGCCACGCGCAGGTCACTCTGGCATCATGACAGAGGAACAAGTGAAACATTTGGTGGCACTCTTAGTGGATCCCAAATCACCCGTTAATCAATAAAGAAACGACATCCCAACCCGGCTATTCCTCCAGCATAGCCGGGTTTTCTTTTTTTCATAATCATCAGTATTACCGAAATCATGAATTTATCTCGCCGCGAATTTTCATCAATTTTGACAGCCGCTGTGGTTGCCGGTTTTCCATTGGGTCGTGAAGCCACTGCCAAAGAGGCAGACAATTTGTACAACGTGCCCAAAAAAGGCAATGTGCATCTGCTCCACATGACAGATTGCCATGCGCAGCTCTTGCCGATTTACTTTCGTGAACCCAATATGAACATTGGCGTTGCAGGCATGCGCGGCAATGTGCCACATTTAGTTGGCGAACAATTGATGAAATATGCGAGCCTCAAGGCTGGTAGCGCATTGGCGCATGCACATACTTATTTAGATTTTGAACGGTCAGCCAAGCAGTATGGCAAAGTCGGTGGCTTTGCCCACTTGGCAACACTCGTCAAACGACTCAGAGCCAGCCGGCCTAGCGCTTTATTGCTGGATGGCGGCGATACTTGGCAAGGTAGTGCGACCAGTTTATGGACCAATGCACAAGATATGGTGGATGCGTGTAAAGCGCTAGGCGTCAATGTGATGACCGCACACTGGGAATTCACGTTCGGTGAAGACCGTGTCAAAGAAATCATTGCCAAAGATTTTGCTAACAAAATTGAATTTGTGGCACAGAATGTCAAAACCAAGGATTTTGAAGACCCAGTATTCAAGCCCTATGTTTTAAAAGAAATGAACGGGGTAACGGTTGCCATTGTTGGCCAAGCATTCCCCTATACGCCCATTGCCAACCCAAGCTGGCAAGTACCAAACTGGACATTTGGTATTCAAGATGAGCAAATGCAAAAATATGTGAATGAAGCTCGCGCCAAAGGTGCACAAGCAGTGGTCGTCATTTCACACAACGGCATGGATGTTGATTTGAAATTGGCATCGCGTGTAACAGGCATCGATGCCATTTTGGGCGGTCACACCCACGATGGCGTGCCTATTCCTACCATGGTTAAAAATGCAAGCGGTCAAACTTTGGTTACCAATGCGGGCAGTAATGGTAAATTTTTAGGTGTTTTAGATTTGGATGTGCGAGACAAGAAAGTTGTTGGTGTTCACTATAAATTACTTCCCGTTTTCGCCAATTATTTGCCGGCAGATAAAGACATGTCTGCACTGATTGACAAAATTCGCGCACCCTACCTCGGTAAATTAACCGAAAAACTTGCAGTGACAGAAGGTGTTTTGTATCGCCGAGGTAACTTTAACGGCACCTTTGATCAACTGATTACAGATGCTCTGATTAATGTGCGTGGTGCAGATATCGCCTTTTCACCAGGTTTCCGTTGGGGAACATCATTATTGTCAGGCCAAGCGATTACACGTGAACATGTGATGGACCAAACCGCCATCACCTACCCGTGGACGACTTTGACCAATATGACCGGTGAAACCATTAAAACCATCTTAGAAGACGTCTGTGATAATTTGTTTAATCCAGACCCTTACTACCAACAAGGTGGTGACATGGTGCGTACAGGTGGTATGACCTACACTTGCGACCCTTCTGCCAAAGCTGGCTCGCGCATCAGTGACATGCGTTTAGGTGGCAACTTAATTGAAGCCTCCAAAACCTACAAAGTTGCTGGTTGGGCACCGGTCGCAGAAGCCAGTAAAAATGCAGGACCTCCGATTTGGGAAATCGTTGAAACCTACCTCAAGGATAAAAAAGTCATCAGTCCAATTAAGTTATACAATCCAAAATTGCTTAATATGGACGGCAACCCTGGTTATGCACTTTAGTAGGAACAAATCTTGCAGTTATCTAAACTAAAGTGCGAATAACTTATACATCTTTCAGTAAACGGCAACAATAACAATGACATCAGAGGCAATTCAACCGCAAAGTCAGGAACTCGACCATCAGATGTTCGACATGGCGGCTGAACTGTTCCAGGTGATGTCTGCCCCCATGCGATTGCGCATCATTAACGCTTTATGCGACGGTGAAAAGCATGTCAGCTATTTGCTCAGTAAGATTGATACCACGCAGCCCAATATGTCGCAACATTTAACGACTTTGTACCATGCAGGTATTGTCGGTAAACGCAGAGATGGCGTTCACATTTACTATCGAGTGGTTGACAATCGTGTTGCATCATTGTGTCGTGCAGTTTGTGCGAATATTCAAACTGATGCCGATTATGTCGATTACCAAATATAAGTGTTCCGCTCGAATATCACTTGTTCAATTGAAACGTTTCTAAGGGTTTATCCTCTATAAAAATTCATTGAATAACCTTACGATTGAAACGTATAAGTGATAACGCATGAATGAATATTTAACCCAATTTTTGTCAGTGTGTAAGTAGTATTAATAACATGGGAGACCGTATGAAAAATCGAATGAAGTTAGCGATAGGGACAGTTTTGGCAGCTGCAAGCATGCTTGCCAGCGCACAAGATGCCTTGCAAGTGCGTAGCTGGGCAGCGGCATGTGCTTCTTGTCATGGCACAGTCGGCATTGCAGTAGATGGTGGCGAATCCATTGCCGGTATCCCTAAGGATCGATTCCTCAAACGCATGCAAGATTACAAATCAGGCGCCAAGTCAGCAACCATCATGCACCAAATTGCAAAAGGTTACTCAGACAAAGAACTCGAACAACTCGCTGGTTACTTCGCAGCATTGAAAAACTAAAGGAGCACTCATGAAACGTCGTCAAATTATTCAAACCTTAGGTGCTGGCTCTGCTTTAAGTGCTTTAGGTATGTTCTCAGGTTGCGCCAGTACTGGTGGCTCTGGAGGTGCAAAAGTTGTAGTTGTGGGTGGTGGTTTTGGTGGTGCAGCAGCAGCAAAATATGTTCGCATGTGGTCAGACTATGGCATTCAAGTCACTTTGGTAGAACCTAACGCAGCATTTGTTTCTTGTCCCATTTCTAACCTCGTGCTCAATGGCAAAAGCACCATGGCTGATATCACCACACCTTACTCCAATTTAGTGAGCAAGCATGGTGTAAATGTTGTGCATGACATGGTCACAAGTATTGACGCTGAAAAACGCGTAGTAAAACTCGCCAAGGGGGGTGAATTGGCGTATGACCGCTTAATCTTGTCACCTGGCGTTGATTTCATGTGGGAAACTCTCCCAGGCATGGCAGCAGCAGGCGCTAAAGACAATATTCTTCACGCTTGGAAAGCGGGTCCACAAACAGTTGCGCTACGTAAACAACTTGAGGCCATGCCGGATGGTGGCGTGTTTGCAATGTCAATACCGCCAGCTCCTTACCGCTGCCCTCCTGGCCCCTATGAACGCGCTTGTCTTGTAGCAGATTACTTCAAAAAGGCAAAGCCGAAGAGCAAAGTGTTGATTTTGGATGGCAATGATGATGTCCAATCCAAAAAAGGCTTGTTCATGAAAGCATGGGCAGACCGTTATAAAGGCATTGTTGAATACCGTCCAAAACATGTTTTAACTGACGTAGATGCTGCAACCAAAACTTTGAAATTTGAGTTCAACGACCCAATCAAAGCCAGCGTATTGAATGTCATACCGCAAATGCGTGCTGGCGATATTGCCGTTAAATCAGGGCTTGCGACTGCAAACAAACGTTGGTGTGAAGTTGATTTCTTGACGCATGAATCTAAAGTTGCCAAAAATGTACATGTATTGGGTGATTCGATTCAAATTGCACCTGCCATGCCTAAGTCAGGTCAAATGGCGAACCAACAAGCTAAAACGTGTGCAGCAGCAGTTGTATCATTGCTCACAGGAAAAGCAGTGGCGTCTATGCCGATTTATCTCAATGCATGTTATAGCTTTGTAAGTGCTGATGAGGCAGTGCATGTGACCAGCGTTCATCGTTATGATGCCGCTAAGAAAACGATGCTTACAGTACCCGGATCTGGAGGCGTCTCCACAGTAGCCAGCGCTGAAGAAGGTCGCTATGCATGGGCTTGGGCTAAAGGCATTTGGGCTGAGAGCTTGGCTTAGTTCGAATTTTCCGGTTAACTTACTATCACGCCGTCAACCCTCTTTGGGGTGACGGCGTTTTCGTTTAAGGTTGTTTGAAATAGAATTAAGCAATTGTTGGAAGTAAGCTTGAGCCATTCATTCTCAATATGTTAAACAAACTGATTAATCGAAGACGTTTCGTTGAAGTAACTGGCTTAATAACTGTTAGCCAGTTCGCTAGTGCCGCATCTAAAACTTTGCCAACAACAACTTCATTGGCAAATTCATTGGCAGCAGCGCTTCAAGCGAAAAAAGCGCTGATTGTCATGGTAAGTTTAGATGGATGCCCATTTTGCAAAATTTCTCGAGAGCATTATTTGATACCTTTGCGTGAGCAACAGAACATAGCTATTGTTCAAGTCAATATGCGATCGAGAGAAAAAATCAAAGATTTCAAAGGTATTGATACAACGCATGATCAGTTGATTCGCTCATGGGGTGTCAAAGTAGCGCCGACGGTACTCTTCTTTGGCTCTAATGGAACTGAGCTTGCCGAAAGGCTTTCTGGCGCTTATATACCGGACTTCTATGGCACGTATTTGGATGAAAGAATTCAAAAAGCCAATTCACTAATCACTATTTAAGTCAAATGTATTTATCAACAAAAATGCATTCAAAACTAGGGAATTCCCTGATGAGTCAATGGTTTGTATTTTCTATAATCAGACGCTTATATATATTATCAAATTAAATTCATATCTCAGTTCTCTCATCCACATCCTTCACCTCTATCAATCAACTACTTTTAGGATTTTCTTAGCATGAAACTCAAATTCCAACTCCCACTCATCCAAGCAACTTTGGCCATTGGCTTGTGCAGTGTTTTGTCAAATGCCAGTGCACAAACAGTTGATGTCGCGGCAGCTGAGGCCCAACTCAAAGACAGCAAATGCACCAAATGCCATGCTGTTTCCAGCAAAAAAGATGGTCCTTCAATGAAAGAAGTGGCAGCAAAGTACAAAGGCAAAGCCGACGCTGAGGCAAAATTAATCAAGCATATTACAACTGGGCCAAAAGTTAAAGTTGACGGCTTTGAAGAAGAGCACGCGATTATCAAAACCAAAGACACCGCTGCCATTAAAAACGTAGTCGCATACTTTTTGACTCGTTAATAGAGTCTAAATTAAGCAACTGTTGTAATTAGGCATCCGCATGAAAACCATTTTCCAAATCGTATTCAAAAACTGGAAAACAACTTTGGCAGCTTTGTCTGCTTTGTTTGTTTTTTCATTAACGGTTGGAATCGGCGGTGCCTATTTGGTGGGATGGACTGGTAAAGAAGAGTTCTGCACCAGTTGTCATAATATGACATATAACTACAACGAGTACAAAGGTACCATACACGATACCAATCGTACTGGTGTACGTGCCACTTGCAGTAATTGCCACACCCCGCATGAGCCTGGTCCATTAATGTTGGCAAAATTAAAAGCCAGCAAAGACATTTTTTACACATTCGTTTGGCCAACTATTGATACCAAAGAAAAGTTTGAAGCCAAGCGCGCTGAAATGGCGCATACCGTCTGGAAAGGTATGATGGAGAGTGACTCAGCCACTTGCAGAAGCTGCCATGTAGCAGACAAGATGAGTCCTGAGTTACAGTCTGTTAAAGCCCAAGCACGACATGCCAAAGCTAAAACAGAAGGGAAAACTTGCATCGAATGTCATTTTGCAATTGCACACAAAGAACCCGAAGGCCCTGGCCCAACTGAGCTTTTTAAGAAGCCTGAAGCAAAATAACCATCAGCAGATTACTAATTTGTAATTAGACTCTGTTTAACGCATCAGTGCTTCTATTTCAGAAATTGAAACGGGAACATCACGGCTGATTAATTCGCAGCCATCGTCTTCTACTACCGCATCATCTTCAATGCGTATTCCGATGTTGTGAAATTTCTCCGGCACATTGGAAGATGGTCGAACATAAATTCCAGGTTCAATGGTCAGAACCATTCCTGTCTTTAATATTCTGCTTGGACGGTCCAATATAGCCTCATTGCTTAAAGGATCATGACGCAAATTGCTTTTCCCAGTTTCAGTTGGCTCGGTGTAGCTTCCGCAATCATGAACATCCAAACCAAGCCAGTGCCCAGTTCGATGCATGTAGAACTCAAAATATGCTCGAGATTCAACGACATCTTGCAAATGTCCTACTTTGTTTTTATCAAGTAATCCGATATCTAACATGCCCTGCGCCAGCACATTGACGGCTGCTTCATGCGGGTCAATGAAACGGGCACCTGATTTTGTAGCTTTGATTGCAGCCTCTTGACTGGCCAAAACGATTTCGTAAAGCGCACGTTGCGGGTCAGTGAACTTACCATTGGCTGGAAAAGTGCGTGTAATGTCACTTGCATATCCATCCAATTCACAAGCTGCGTCGATTAAAACCAAATCACCATTTCTGATTTCACCTGCATCTGCTCTGTAGTGCAAAACACATGCATTGGCGCCCCCAGCAACGATGCTGCTGTACGCACAATGCTGAGCTCCAGCCTGTCGAAATGCATGCAGTAATTCAGCGTCTAAATGAAATTCTCGGGTATCTCTGCCCTCGCTCAGCATTTGTTTGCTTACCTTCATAGCACGTATATGCCCGGCTGCACTGATTTGTGCCGCTTTTCGCATTGTTGCTAATTCATGCGAATCTTTGATGAGCCTCATGTTATCCAGCATGGTGCATGCATCTTGTTGGATATCAGGGCAATTAACACCAAAGCGAACTCTTGCACGAACTTTGTTTAACCATTGACTAACTCGAGTCTCTAACCCGTCATGAATTGCAAAAGGGTAAGAAACCAGTGATTTGTTCTCTAACATCTTTGGAATGTTTTGATCCAATTCCTCATATGAAAAAGCAGCATCAACACCCAAGATATTCGGTGCCATTGCAGGTCCCAAACGGTAACCATCCCAAATTTCACGCTCCTGATCTTTCGGCGCACAAAACAGGGTTGAGCCCCCATCACCAGTGATCACAAGCAAAGCGTTTGGCTCAGTAAAACCTGTGAGATAGTAAAAATAACTGTCAAATCGATATTGGAAATCGCTGTCCCTATTCCGCCTCTTCTCGGATGCCGTAGGAATGATTGCAATACCATCTGCTCCTAGAGATTGCGCAAAGCGAGCGCGTCTTGCTTGGTAAATATGTTGGTTAATTTGAATCATAGTAGTGGTTCATTATTCAGTTGCATCAAGCGTTCTGGTGTACCAACGTCGACCCAAGTGCCAGTGTACAACTCGGCACTAACCTTGTGTTCGGAGATGGCTTTTCTAAGCAATGGTGCAAGTGCTGCCTTGATGCCAGATGGGTTACCTTCAGCAATGTCGCAATAGGGCAATGAAAAAAACGATTTACGGTAGAGCGCAATGGTACTGAATGTGTATTTTTGCCCATTGGCACCAGATTCATTGAGAGCCAAGCCGTCATCTTGCAAACCAAAATCCCCTTGCGCATTGTGCTCTGGATTAGGCACCAACCAAATGTGGGCTAACTTGTTACTGGTTTTAAATTTTTCGACGGATTCTTGTGAAAAAGAAAAATTGGGAGCATAGACGTCACCTGCCAAAACCCAAAAAATATCATTTTCATCAGCACTACATAACATTGGCAATGCTCTCACAATACCACCAGCTGTTTCCAATGCACCGCCAAAGTCAATCCCTTCATGCGAATACTGAAGTGTATAAAGGTATTTTATTTCTAGTTTTTGCTCTGATTTTGATAGCATACTAGGCAACAAATACGCCGTCTCATGGCTAAAAACATCTGTATATTGACTGCTAAAGTAATCTTCTATCTGATGCCCCAACCAGGCAGTGTTCACGACCAACTTTGTGACTCCACCCAAGCCCAAAGCGCGCATTGCCCACTGCATCAAGGGAATGCCATGAACTTTCAACATCGGTTTGGGATGTTTGTCTGTCAGAGGTCGTAATCTCTCTCCTCTGCCAGCAGCCAATATCAGAGCTTTGACCATAAACTAATACAATTTAAAGGTGTCAAATTTGTCATATCGAGTTGTTTGAAACCCGATTTTTATTGAATGAAATTGACCAAATCATTGATTTGATTGAATAAAAAAGCAACGCACATGAATTGTGGATAACTTTGTTGATAAACCACTCCACAATGCATCAAACCCGCATAAAACAAGGCTTTCTACAGTTTGTTTAAAAAATAAGCACAGTAATTTTGCTATATAAATCAATAAGTTAGATTGCTATTTGTTTTGTAGCAATTTGGTTGACCTTAAATACAAAATAATGATATGTCTCGCATTTTTGTTGATAACTGTCAAAAAAATATCGAAAACATGGCAATTTGTGTTAGGAAATAATGTATGAAGATGGCCTTAAATTGCTATGCTCTCATCCGCTGCGATATGGAGTGCACAGCATCTACCAACACTGCTACATTTTCAGGAGGAGTATGTTGACTGATACCATGCCCCAAGTTGAAAATGTGAGTTGACCCAGTGGTCAATTTATCAGTATGGGGCTTACCAAAGCTATTCAGAACTTTTTCTACCTCGTTTTGAATTACCTGAGTTGGTGCAAATAACACATTTGGGTCTAAATTTCCCTGCAACGCTTTGCCGGTCATACCATTTTGATCGTGACCTATTTGTGCTCGTGCTTTGCTTAAATTCGCGGTCCAATCTAAACCAATCACATTGCAGTCTAGTGCTCCCATTTCATCTAACCATAAAGCACCACCTTTTGTGAAAACGATGCTTGGGATGATTACCCCGTCTTCTTTGCCATTGTGCGTGCGTTTCAACTGCGATAAAACACGTTTGGTATATGTCAAACTGAACTCTTGGAAAGCGCTATCCGCTAATACACCACCCCAGCTGTCAAAGATCATCACAGCTTGTGCGCCTGCGTCTATTTGTGTATTTAAATAGAGCGCGACTGCATCTGCATTCAATTCCAATATCCGATGCATCAAATCTGGACGGCTGTACATCATGGTTTTTACCTGACGGTAATCGTCTGAACCAGCGCCCTCGACCATATAACAAGCTAAAGTCCATGGGCTACCAGAAAAACCAATCAAGGGCACGCTACCACGACCATCTGCTTGCGTTAATGCTTTGCGTATTGACGATACAGCATCAAAAACATATTTCAGCTTGTTCATATCAGGAACGGCAAGCTTCGCCACATCAGACTCATTGCGCACGCTATGTGCAAATTTTGGTCCTTCGCCCAACGCGAAACTCAATCCAAGACCCATTGCATCTGGAATAGTCAAAATATCGCTAAACAATATTGCAGCATCGAGTTTGTAACGTTCTAAAGGCTGCATCGTCACTTCGGTAGCATAGTCAGTGTTGGTTGCCAACCCCATAAAACTACCAGCTTTAGCTCGAGTTTCTCGATATTCTGGTAAATAGCGTCCCGCTTGCCGCATGAGCCATACGGGGGTATGCGTAGAAGCTTGGCGTGTGCAAGCTTGCAAAAAAGTGGGATTTACGAGATGTTTAAAGTCGTGGATTATTTTGGTCATAACCTATATTGTCGCAGGCTTATGAAAAAAATTCGACTTGCAAATAGCCAGTATTTCAACAAATTGAATTTTGACTCTTACTCAAATAAGTTCAGATTTAAATCGACGGTGCTCAATTTTTAAGCACAGATTTTCAATGACTGTAAGTCCATTCGTTTCGCACTTGATTCTGGCCATTGCATTCTCAATACCGAGTTGCATCCAAAGAACGCTTGCACCAATAGCAATTGCTGAATCTGCAATAGGAGGAATATCCTTGCTGTTTCTAAAGCAGTTAACCATATCAATCTGCTCATACTTTGCTGCATCTTCGAGACTAGCGTACGATTTCTCTCCTAATATCATCGAATTCGATGCGGCAGTATTTGGGTTTATTGGAATGATGCGATAACCATGTTCTTGCATATACTGCGCTACACCATAGCTCGCTCGTTCACGTTTGGGAGACAGCCCCACAACTGCAATGGTTTTGCAAGAATTCAATATGTGTACAAAATCCACCATGCAAGTTGCGTAGGCTTAAACCTTAACTGCTGATAAAGATTTTTGCGTATATTTGCGCAATATGGTTAACAAACCATCTTCAGAATAAGGTTTGCCTAAATATTCATTTGCACCCAGAGACATTGCCAACTCTCTGTGCTTATCCGCTATCCTTGAAGTGATCATCACAATTGGTATATGTTTCAAACGTGAGTCAGATCGAATATTGCGAACCAAGTCAAATCCGTCCATGTGCGGCATTTCAATATCAGAAAGAACAATCGATGGTATCTCGCCAGCTAGCTTTTCAATGGCGTTCAAGCCATCAACTGCCAACACAACGCGGAAACCTTCGCGTTGTAATAGATCGCTGCATAATGCGACGCACAGTAATCGAGTCATCCACAACCAATACCAATGGCGTGTCTTGAACTTCGTGACCAGAGGCAGTGATTGTTACCTTTTGGTCAACCTCATCTCGCAACTTCTCATCGTCATCCAGTCCCGATCTACGGTCTTGCATCTTCACCATATACGGCTGCCAGAGCTACAGGGTTATAAATCAAGGCAACTGCACCGGATACCAATATCGCCATGCCAGCTAGACCTGGCAAACGAGCAAGTTGTGATCCCAAACTTTTAACTACGACCTCTTTGTTTCCGATAGACTTCATCGACGTGCAAGGCTACTCGTTGTCCCGCACTTTTGAAAATAATTATTGATTTTGTTTTTTGTGAGTATTCCTCACTGTTAACTGATGATTGCAACAATGCCCCGCCCAATAGAACGGCAAATTATCTTCATCTCTCCCCAGTATCCCAGCTGGTATGCGGTCTTGACATCGTTATTTGGAGCAAGGCGAACAATTTCCACCAAATGTGCAGGAACACCAAATGACAAACTGCCGGCCCGCAACATCACCACTTGAGTAACGGCCGTTGTTAATGGCAAAACCAATTTGAAAGTTGTACCTTTTTGCGGCTGACTCTTTACCTCGATGCGACCACCCAAAGCCACTACTTCAGCCTGGACAACATCCAATCCAATACCCCGACCTGCTAATTCCGATACATTTGTTGCCGTCGACAAGCCAGGGGTGAATATTAAATTTGTGATTTGTGCATTTGATATCGAGCTGTCTTTTGAAATCAAATTTTGAGAAATCGCTTTTTCACGAATTTGTTCGTAATTTAAACCAAACCCATCATCACTGAATTCAATAACAACATCATTACCATCTTGCTGCAATTTGATTTCAATCTCGCCAATCAAATTCTTACCAGATTTAGAACGTATATCCGATGGTTCAATTCCGTGTGCAACACAATTGCGTAACAAATGCTCAAAAGCTGGCGTCATCCGCTCCAGAACACCCCGATCAAGCTCTATCACACCACCCACAATATCAAGTTTGATTTGTTTATTTGTTTCTTTTGAAGCTTGTCTTACAACGCGGTAAAGTCGATCAGAAATACTTTCAAATTCTTCCATTCGGGTGCGCAGCAGATCTCTTTGTAAATCACGTGTCTGCCTAGCTTGAGCAATTAGATCATCTTCCGTCAACTCAACTGTTCTTTGTAGACTGCGCTGAACTGTGGCTACGTCATTTACTGACTCCGCCATCATCCGAGTCAATTCCTGAACACGAGTAAACCGATCAAATTCAAGTGGATCAAAACGCTTATCTGAGTCTTTGACTTGTTCCATTCGCGATTGCATTTGCGTCTCAGATTGCAATTCAATATCTCTGAGCTGTGTTCGTAATTTGTCCAAATTACCCGTTAAGTCGCCCAAGGAACCTCGTAATGAACCTAATTCGGATTCAATCCGTGAACGCGACAAGATGACCTCACCCGCTTGATTTACCAATCGATCAAGCAATCGAGCTTTAACCCGAATTGAATTACCACTGTCTTTTCTGTCCGTATTGAGAATACTCATCGCAGGTGCTGCGACTCCGCGTTGGACTGGCAATGTTTCGGGATCTATTACATATTGAGTTGTTGAATTAATTTCCCGCGATAAATCAGAACTTGCAAAAGATTTTTTTGTATCGGGAGTTTGGTTTGGGTTTAAATTTGTATCAAACCCTCCCGCCTCAGCACGCTGATACAGACCATCAAAAGCCATTTGCAGACCATCGACACGATGCTGCAATGTTTCAATATCTTTTGATAGAAGATCCTCTAATCCAAGTTCTTCAACTGCTGACTCCATGCGGTGTGAGAGTTCCCCCAAACGCATGGCACCAGCCAACCTAGCGCTACCTTTGAGCGTATGCAAAGTCCTCAAAATCTCAGATCGCGCGCTCAAATTCTCTGGATGATTAATCCATTGCCGTAATGCACCACCTAGACGCGGTAATAATTCAGCGACTTCTTCATGAAATACGGACAAAAGATCAAGATCAAGCACATCTTTAAATTCAAAATCCTCATCAGAAGTCTGGTATGAATATGAACGTTGCGGATTAGAAGTTGGCAATAAATTGAGTGCTTGGGTATTTCTCAGGTTTTCAATTTGAACATTCTCGCCAACAATCGGCTTATCTAGATCCAAATCTAGATCCATATTCTGTTTATCGCTAACAACTTCCTTTACCTCTTCTTTAACATCTTCATCTATCTTATCAATCGACAATGGCGATATTTTTGCATCTAATGAAATCGCATTATGTTCAGTTAAAGGTGTTACATCGTTCGAAACAGATCTAACCACCTCAGCCCCCAGACTATCTAGTTTTTCCAATAGGTTAGGGTCAGGATTTTTAAGAAAACCAGCTGCAAATTGGTGCAGCAAACGGTGACACTCTTCTGCAGCATCGTTAAACAATGCTGCTATTTCAGACGTCCTATTGCGCTGATGTCTTGTTCGCTCCATGGCCAGCTCTAAAGATTTTGCGAGGTCAGAGAGAGCAGTAAAGCCTACAGTAGCAGAACTACCAGCAAGTGCGTGCGATAGACCAATCGTGTCATAGTGAATAGCCTTATCAAAACCCAGTGACCATTCATCCAACTCTGCGACTAGTCGTCTCACCCATTCATCGGCTTCGTTGAGGTAAACGTTGTACAAAGGTATGCTGATTTTCAAATCATCAATAACTTTGTATTGTTCTTCGCTCTCCATTGTTGACAGATCACTTGACGTTTCTTCCAGCATTTGTTCCACAACTTTAGAAAGTGATACTTTCACAGTGATTGAATCCACGCTTGACGTTGAGGTAGAAGAAATAGTTTCAGCTATTTTCAGTTCATTATTCTCAAATCCTATTAATTCAGGTGTTTCAATCTCATCAGGTAATAACATCTTGGCTTCAGGCTCAACCGGTTTCACCTCGCTAATGTGAAGTTCATCAATATGCTCTGGAATATTAATTTCTACCGCGGGAATGGCGGAGATTTTTGTATTTGAATAAGGCATAAGGCCATTCAGGCTTAAGCGATTTTCAAACAACATAGCGTCAGCTGCTTTTCGATATACACTGACATCGTGATGCACTTCGCGATTTTGGATTAAATCTTCCACCCATTCCTGGAATGATAAAAGTGCAGAACCGGACAAATTACAAACTTGTGAATCAAATGGAGCTAAATCGGACAACCTGGCATTTAAAAGTTGTTCTAGTGACCAGGCCGCCTCCCCAAAATCCATCAAGCCTACCATACGTGCACTGCCTTTTAGCGTATGGAACGCACGTCGCAAATTAGCTTGAGCGCTTCCCTCATTCGGGTTAGTAGCCAAATTTTCAAGAGTCTTCAAGCCATTTGATATAACATCAATCGCTTCTTCGTAAAATATATTTTTTAATTCATGATCGTCTTCTAATGTCGATTCAAAATTCTGTGTATTTAAGAAACTGGTTTTGCTCCAATCTTCTTTAGCAATTTGATTGCTTCCATCTAAAGAAGAAACCTTTAAAACGCTTTCAGGATTATTTGCCAACTCAGTAGTAGCTGAGGTCATTGTTCCCGTAACAATCTCAGTTTTTGCACGACCCATTAATGGATTCAGATCACCAGTTTCTGCATTAAATACAAATAAATTTTTAACAATGCTTGGCTGATAGTTCAACATATCAATTAAGAACCCCAACGCTCCTAAGTTGTTACCAAATTTATCAATTTCACCGTTATCGCGAGCATTGTCAAAGTCAAAGCTGGGCTCTAAGAACTCATCAACTTTTTCTTTCATAACTTGAGCAGCTTTGGTAGCAGGATCCAAACCAAGAATGGAGAAAATACCACGCATTTGTGAAAGCTGATTGGGTACTTGGCGCAGAGATGATTGATCAATTGGAGATCTGAAATACAGGTCAATGGATTTCTCGACATCCGATAAACATGTACGCAGTTCGCCAACAATACTTCCCATCGATGCACGATCGCTGACTTTGCGATAAAGCTCTTCAATCCAAGGCTCAACTATTTTTGATTTCTGCCCTAAACGAACACTCTCCAATCTGTCTGCCAAAGCAATGGCCTTAACCTGCATCTCGGCATCCGTAGTTCCCCATTCACCAAACACAGCTTCCAAATACAGAATAGCAGTAGCTAGCTCTAAAGCTAACTCTGCTTTCGGCTGCATTTTCTCATTCGCAACACTGGCAACAGTGTTGGATATCTCATTTGCTAAAGGCAAGCTAGATGGGTATAAATTTAGGAGTGAATCCGTTACCAGCTTAAATTGCTCAACTGTTGACCGTATTTTTTGTAAATCGCCGCCTGATAATGCAGTCCACAATTCTTTTGCGACCACAATTCTCTTACGCGCTTGTGCCAAAATTGCTGGATCAAAATGACCATATCTATTAATTTTGTAATTGATTAATTCATCATTTTTTAGACCCCATACCTTCTTGATGATAGAAAGCAAAGGCGTACCAGAGTCATCTGACTCATCAATAATGGCTTGCTCGCAGAAAAACAAGAGATGAAGCATGAACTTATCGGAAAAGAGCCATTCACCATGTGACATGCTGCTGTAGTGAACAACAATACCAGAAGCAATTCGCTTAACATTCAAATCAACTTCTAATTTGTCTTTGGCTATTGCTTCAAAAAAACCCGCGCATAGCTTCCAAAAAGTTCGTGCTTTGATTTGCGTTTGCGTTTCTGAAAGTCCTAGGCACAATTGACATAACGAAGTGGCGGCATCCTTACTTGAAGTCTGCATGAATGCGAGTAAATAGCGATCCAATTCAATTCTTGTTTCATCGCTGAAGTTATTTTTTTGAATTGCGGCAGCTAGCTTTGGATCGAGCCAATCAAAGATTTTCCTTTCCCACAGATCGGTTGGGTGAACACGCTCTGCACTTGATAGCGATTTAATATCGGCGTACGTACCAAATAACGATAATGATGAATACGCTTTGCCAGCTAATATGTACTCCAGATATTCAATAACAGTGAAACTGGCTCGTTCCAAAAGCTTGACCGATGATTCATCGCAAAGTTGGGGTTTCGAAATGTAACGCTGCACTGCACCATCCATAGCGTCAACCAGCAACTTAATTTCACTGATGCCCACAACATCAAAAACACCTGAAATTTGATGTAGATTCTGTTTTGCAACCCTTAGGTTCACTGTATTTTCCGCTGCCAAAACTGCGCCTTTAGACCGCAGTGCCTCATCCAAATGTCGCTTCAATGATTTGATAGAGACATCCAGAGACTTACATACCTCTTCAAATACCCACGTCAACGAACCTTTATCGACTACCACTGGCAGCACGTTTTCATTTTTTTGATTCGTTATGACTTGCATAAAATGAGTTGCTCGACTATCAAATTTAAAACAATTTCGCAATGTATAGAACTATATTTATGGCTAGGCGATTTTGAACCGTGCGACAGACTCACGTAAATCTGTTGCCATTTTTGAAAGTTCGCGTACTTGTTGCGCGGTTGCTCTAGTACCCTCGCCAGTTTGTTCAGTCACAGCAAAAATATGCTGCATGTTATTCGCAACAATATTTGCAGATGCCGCTTCATCTGAAGTTGATTTAGAAATTTGCTCAATCAACTGTGTTAAGTTTCGAGAAACTTTGTCAATTTCAGTCAGTGCAGTACCCGCAGTGTCTGATAGCTTTGCACCTGCAACCACACCTTGCGTTGACCGCTCCATAGCTGCAACAGCATCTTGCGTATCAGTTTGAATGGCTTTCACCAACGCAGCAATTTGTCGTGTCGCATCTGCAGATCGCTCCGCCAAGCGCTGAACCTCCTCAGCAACAACCGAGAACCCTCTACCGGCTTCACCCGCTGATGCAGCCTGGATAGTTGCATTCAAGGCTAACACGTTAGTTTGCTCCGTAATGTCGGAAATCAGTTCTGTAATTTCGCCAATCTCTTGCGAAGACTCACCCAATCGCTTAATTCGCTTCGATGTCTCTTGAATTTGATCACGAATAAAGTTCATACCGCCAATGGCGTTTTGCACAGCTGTTAAACCAGATTCAGCGGCCGTCATCGATTGCTTCGCAACCAATGCTGAATCTTGAGCTTGTAAAGATACTTTATTAATACGTTCGGCCATATCCACAACCATCTTGCCGGTTGCGTTGATTTCACGCAGCTGCTCTGTTGATGCGGCCAACAATTCTGTGGAAGTGTTTTCTACTTGCGTTGTTGTTTGAGCCACTCGTCCCGCTGTGTTTTGAACATTGCCCACCAATAAACGCAACTCTTCAACGGTGTAATTCACAGAATCGGCAATAGCGCCTGTAATATCCTCAGTTACAGTTGTCTCTTGAGTTAAGTCACCCTCAGCCACAGCTTGCAACTCATTCATTAATCGCAAAATTGCGGCTTGATTGCCATCATTAACGCGTTTCGCTTGTTGCTGATCTTGTTCCGCCAGCAATTTTTGATTTTGTGCAATAACTTGTTGACGTTTACTTTCCTGTAATTGCACATACGCCAAGCCTGCAGCACACAACAATGTAAACAGCGTGGACAAAATCAAAGCAATCAATGTGCCAGTCCCCAAACCCGTTTTACCTGAAAGTTTTGTTTGCAATCCTTCAAGCTGAACACGAAGGGGTTCGCTATCAGCAATAATAGAAGACTGCGCTTCACGTGCTGACACGATGCCTTGCAAATTACCCAAAATTGCACCTGCTTGAAGTTTGGTTTGGTCATATAGTTTCAGCAATGCGTCCAACCGTTCTTTTGTTTGTGGATCTTTTGTCCCAACCAATCGCAATTCAGAACTTCCAGACTGCAAACCCTGTGCAATTTCTTTAAATGAATTCAAGTCTTTTCCCAGTAAGAAAACGGCTTCAGGGCTTACACCCTCCATTGTCAAGAATTCATTGGCTGATTTGCCGATACGTTGAGTCAACATCACCAATTGCCCTGCAGCGGAAATTTCAGTCGGTGCAGCATTTTGTTGCAACTTCAGTGAAGAAACCGTTTCCGCAATTTCCAGTAAATCTGCCGACTGCCGATTGATATTTCGCAGCGCAGATCCAACCTCTGTCAAAACTTTTTGCTGTTGCAGAACCGTTCTTGCATTTTTCTCAGCACGATCCACCATTGGGCTGATTTTCCCTAAATCCTCTTGCATATCGGTAGATACTGCGCTTAGATTCATCGCATCATCACCATTTTTTAAACCTAAAATTGTCTTAGCCAACACATCCGCACTTTCTTTCACATCCGGAAAAGCTTGTGGACTGCCAACCAACGCTTGAGAAACCGATTTCGCTAAGCGTTGCGATTGCATTAAAGTTTGACCTGTACCTGACAACTGTTGCGAAACTTTATCCGCTTGCGTCAAAGCGTAAAAACCAATCAGCGCCCAAACCAATAAAGCTAAACCCAGCAGAGCGGCTAATATCCGTTGATGTTCAGTAACCGAACGTTTCCCTAAAACAGGAATGTCCAGCATTCCCTCTGGTGTTTGGGATTCGCCCGATTTGACCTCCTCTGCACTTCCGGCACGATCCGAATTTTGATTCAGTTTAGACAAAGTTTCATCCGGGGTTGTTGCAGCAAGTGGCGTGCTCTCCATCACATTTTGCACTTTGTTGGCAAACGTATCCTGATCTTGCACTACTTGACCATCAGACTGACTTTCAACTTCATTTGATAAATCGACAACTTGTCGTTCACCATCGAGAATAGCTTGTGAAGGCTTGGTTGAAAATAACTTTTTGAATAGAGATTGTTCGGACATAAAGAGCCTTTTAATTATCGAATAGCATTAAGACAAAACTGCGTTTTTATTGCTTGTTAATGTTTAAAAATTCACCTTGTTGTGCCAGTATTTGCAAATTGATTTCTTGCCATTTTGCATCATTTAAATCGGTATAAACGTGGCCATAAAATGCAGGTGACGAATTTTCTGGCGGTTCAGATTTTTTAAAAGATGTGACACTTCTCAAACCTTCTAATTTGTCTACTTGCAAAGCACAATTCATTTCAATGCTTGCGTTCAAAGTTACAAATCGCACATCAGATAGCGTCTGGACTGGCTTTGGAGCAGGTTTTGCATTTCTCAAAAAACCATCAAAATCGGCAACTCCAAACAAGGCCCCACGCAAATTAGCAACACCAATAAACCAATCTTTGGTGTGCGCAACATGATGCGTTGGCGTCAAAGGATAGATCTCACCTGATTGGCTAAGCGGGAATAGAAATTTTAATCCATTGGCGTCAACAGCCAGCCACGAAGCCGCTGTGCCAGCGGCACCCGACTTTGCCGCTTCTAACTTTTCAGCAAGTCGGCTTTGAAGATCGCGTAATGACTGTCGTTTACTCATGCACGCTACCCTTGCGCCCTAATTTTTGATATGAGTTCTTCAGGATTCACGGGCTTGGTGATGTAATCTTTAGCACCTTGCCGCAATCCCCACATGCGATCAGTTTCCTGTCCTTTGCTGCTGCACATGATGATAGGTATTTGTGCATACAAGGGGTCACGCGAAATAGACCTGGCCAATTGAAATCCATTTTTCCCAGGCATCACCACATCCAACAACACCAAATCAGGTTTATCTGCGAGCATAGAAGCCATTGCTTGGTCGCCATCGTCAGCAGTCGTCACCTGGTATCCATTTTTTTTCAAAATGTCTGAAATGTACATTTGCTCCGTTTTGGAGTCATCAACAACAAGAATTTTTTGTATAGGCATTTTTCTTCTCAAACTTTCTCAAGCTGAATTTAAATTGAATCGACAGGTGCATCAACACTGTTTTCATTGCGACCTGCAAACTGTTGCACGGAATTAAGTAAACCTGCTTTTTCGAATGGCTTGGTGAGATATTGCTGAGCCCCTACCATGCGACCGCGTGCTTTATCAAAAACACCGTCTTTGGAAGACAGCATCACAATTGGAATGCCACTGTAAACTGGATTTCTGCGAATGATGGCGCAGGTTTGATAGCCATCTAAACGTGGCATCACAATGTCGCAGAATATCAAATCAGGTTGATGGTCGCTCACTTTTGAGAGTGCGTCAAAGCCATCTTCTGCCAAGACAACCTCATGCCCACCCTGCTTGAGAAAAAGCTCTGCACTTTGTCTGACAGTTTTACTGTCGTCTATTACCAAAATTTTGTAACGCGGGTCAGGTGTCATGATTGTTTTCTTTCATTGAAAGTCCTGCTATGTTACGTCCAGTTCCACTAGAATGTGTGTGCTCTGCTATAGTTTTTTACAATATCTCTTGTTCAAACTCGCTTGTGTCGGAAATAGCCGACAAAATTGAGACTTGACGTTTTAACCTAACACTAATGAATTACAAACCAAACCAGTTTGTATACATCATAATTCAGTTCACCCTTACCTTTCAACGCCAAATTTAATTCCATGCAAACTGACTTGAATTCTTTACTTTTCGAACGCGCCAAACGCAGCATTCCTGGGGGGGTGAATTCTCCCGTTCGTGCTTTCAAAGCGGTAGGCGGAACACCCCGTTTTGTGCAACGTGCGCAAGGCGCCTATTTCTGGGACGCCAATGGCAAACAGCACATTGATTACATTGGTTCTTGGGGGCCCATGATATTGGGACATGGTCATCCTGCCGTTTTGGAAGCTGTACAAAAAGCCGCAATAGACGGGTTTTCGTTTGGTGCACCGACAGAGCGTGAAGTTGAACTGGCTGAAGAAATCATCAAACTGGTACCTTCTATCGAAATGGTCAGATTGGTCAGCTCAGGCACAGAAGCAGCCATGAGCGCCCTGCGCTTGGCACGCGGTGTCACAGGTCGAGACAAAATCATCAAATTTGAAGGCTGTTACCACGGCCATGCTGATGCGCTCTTGGTCAAAGCTGGCTCTGGTTTGGCTACTTTTGGCAACCCAACCAGTGCAGGTGTTCCTGCTGATGTGGTGAAACACACTTTGGTTTTGGAATACAACAACATCACTCAATTGGAAGAAGCATTTGCTTTACATGGCAAAGAATTGGCCTGTTTGGTGATAGAACCCATCGCAGGCAATATGAACTTTGTTCGTGCCAGTCAAGCATTTGCAAGTCGCTGCCGCGAATTGTGCACGCAATATGGAGCCATGCTGGTGTTTGATGAAGTGATGTCAGGGTTTCGCGTTGCACTGGGCAGTGCCCAAGCCGTTTTGGGCATCAAACCCGATATCACTGTGATGGGTAAAGTGATTGGTGGTGGTATGCCACTTGCTGCGTTTGGCGCTTCTCGCGCCATCATGGAACACTTAGCACCACTCGGCGCGGTTTACCAAGCAGGCACTTTATCTGGCAATCCAGTCGCCACAGCATGCGGCTTGGCGACGTTGAAAGAAATTCAGAATCCTGGATTTTTTGAAGATTTGAGTCGCAAAACGCAAAGTCTCATAAATGGTTTAACGCAGGCCGCCCAGAATGCTGGTGTGCCTTTTTGCGGCGACAGCCAGGGCGGTATGTTTGGTTTCTTTTTGATGAATGAATTGCCACAAAACTATGCCAAAGTCATGACCACCGACAGTCCAAAATTCAACAAACTCTTTCACGGTTTGCTCGATCGCGGCGTCTACATTGCCCCTGCCTTGTACGAAGCGGGCTTTGTAAGTGCCGCGCACAGCGATGCGGATATTGCTGCCACGGTAGCTGCAGCACAAGAGGTATTTAAAACACTATGAGCCAAGAGACGAACGCACTTGCTATGGATGAAGCGGCAACCATCAACGACATCCAAACGAGCTTAGTCGACACAGATTCCCCATCTGATCAAAAGTCGCAGCAAGCCAAACCCGTCAAGCCCAAAATTGATGTTCAGCCAGTCCTAGAAAAGCTGTTTGAGTTATACCCTTCCCTTTTTGGCGCGAAGTTTTTGCCGCTGAAACGCGGTATCTATCAAGACCTGATGGCAGCACACCCTGATGTTTTTCAAAAAGACAGTCTCAAAGCTGCTTTGGGCTTTCACACCCGCTCCACCCGCTATTTGCAGTGCGTAGCAGATGGCAACAAACGTCATGATTTACAAGGTATCGCCAGCGAAGAAGTTGCACCAGAACATGTGTACTTGTCTTTGCTCGAACTCTTTCGTCGTCGTGTTATCCATAACAACAAAAGCCGAACCAAATTGGATTTACGACCCATCTTTCGCAAGCAGCTGATAGCAGCATTCAAAGCCTCTGGTCTGAGCCGACAAGACTATCAATTGCGCGTTCAAAACAGTGACGAAGAAGCGACCAAGTTATTGATTGAAGCTTTGGATGAATATGAAGCCAAAGCAGCCAAACAAACTGCACTGAAACAAGCCTTCGTTAAGTTTGATTCTGGTGGAGATAAAGCGGCTGAATTTGCACAAATGTATGGCTTGGATTTGGCTGAAGTCAAAAGCTTGCTCCAAAAAGAATAGCCATCAAAAAAAGCCGCTATAAGCGGCTTTTTTAATAGTGCTTAAGCTTGTTAAAAGTCGTTAAAACTCCCAAGCAGCACCCGCACCAATGACTGGCTTGGCACCACTGCCCATACCAGTGGCAAGATTAAAACGAGCTGTCATTGACTCATTAATACGCTTGTGTACACCAACAGAAATGGCAGTCTTGCCATCATAGCTACCTACACCTACGCCAACACTCAAGTTTTTACCAGCCGTTAATTGTGGAACAGATGCCATTGCCGCTATGGCAGCCACCCCACCAGCAGTCTTGGTTTCCAGTTTGGTCACTTGCTCACTCGTGAACGCATTGGCACTTTTCAATGTTTCAGTGGCGCGAGTGTCTGTATAAGACTTAGCAGAATTCAAAGTATCTGCACCCACAGCATATGCTTTGCCATCTGTGTATGCTTTCGAAGATGATAATGTAGCTGCATCACCTGCGATGAGATTGGCATCCGTAGTGGCCAAATTGGCATTGGTTGTCGCAAGATTTGCATTTGTCGTTGCCAAATTAGCATTGGTGGTAGCTAAGCCTGTTTCCGTATTGTTAACCGTATTAACGCAAGGATTCAAACCTAATAACATTTGCGCATTTGTACAAGCTGCCCAAGCTGAATTTGCTGTCAAGCCCGCCAATAGAACCACTCCAGAAATCATGCCTTTTGATACAAAATGTAATGAATTTTTCATAGAATCCTCTGTTAAATGAGTTTAAGTAAATGGTTATAAAAAATTAACAACCACCTGAATAGTGTGAACTAATTTACAAATAAATTCCAGTTGAATTCCCATAAAAGCAACTAATTGAACACTTAATATTACATTTTAGAGACGAAACTCTTAAATTCGTAACAATTGATCAATCAGCTTATTCAAAACACAGATTTGTAATACCAGTTGGTTTAAAGTGCCATGCACTCGCCAGACTGATGCCAACCAAGGCTGCTGTTCGCGGGGCAAACCTGTGGGGCGGTAGTAATGTGTCAATTCAACAAATCCAGCTGCTTGCATGAATTGACGCCAAGAAGCCAAGCTGTGATACGCGCCGTAACGAGCGCCTTGCCAGCCTTCTTGGTCATTGCCATGTGGGTTAGAGCAAAACAAAACACCGCGCGGCCTCAGCGTTGCACGCAGCTGCGCCAAAACACGTGGCAGCGCAGCGCTGGGCACATGAAACAACACGGCATTGGCAAAGATGCCGTCGAAACGATCTGGTGGTAAATCAAGCGCCAAAAAATTTTGCTCCCAGACCTCACAGCCACTGTTGTGACGTGCCATGGCCGCCAAAGCGGTCGCCCCTTCAAGTCCAATTGGGCGATGCCCTAGCTCTTTGAAAGTTTGCAGATCACGACCTGGGCCGCAGCCAAAGTCGAGAATATCAAGCGGTGCTTGCCCATCTAGATGTGCCAACAATGCGTCAATATTTTGACTGACATCATGGTCTTTGGTGCCCTGCCAAAAAGCTTCTGCACTGCTTTCGTAATGTGACAGTGTTCGATTGGCCGTATGCTTGAGGTCTTCAGGTGTCATGGTAATGACGCCTTATGGAGCGATGCTTGCAACAACTGTGCTGCCACTGCCACCGCGATCACCTCAGGTTCTTTGCCCTTAATCCCATCTATGCCAATTGGGCAAGTGACATGGTTTAATTCTTGTTCAGTGAAACCACGATTTTCAAGACGGTGTTTGAATGTTGCCCATTTGGTTTTGCTGCCAATTAAACCAATGAAAGGCAAATCACCTTTGTCACGCTGACGCTGCAAGCAGCTTGCTACGATGTCTAAATCCTCGGCATGGCTGAAGCTCATGATCAGCACATGGCTGCCACTGGGTAAACCGTTGACAGCGCCCTGCACTGGATCAGAATGTTCGGTGACGACGTTGTACGGCACTTCAGTTGGGAAGATTTCATCGCGGCTGTCCACCCACATCACTTTGCATGAGGTAAAGTTCCCAAAATGCGAACAATGGCTTTGCCCACATGGCCACCGCCAAACAATGCAATCTGTTGGCGTGACTGTGACGCAGAGTCACTTAGGGCGCTCTCTTCTGCCTGTTTTATATATGTTTTTAGGCTGTAGCCGGCGTATTTATTGCCTATAGTGCTATATTTTTCATAGCGCAATGTCATCACACCACCACAGCATTGCCCCAAATTGGTTCCCAACACATAACGCTGTTCAAAGGGCTCTAGATCATCCCTACGTGACAAAAATTCGCGCGCTTGTTTGCTTGCTTCAAATTCAACATGCCCACCACCAATGGTGCCGACTAGATTTTTTGCAAACACGGCCATCCAAGTGCCCGCTTCGCGCGGCGCAGAGCCTTGAGTGGAAACGACTGAGACAAAAACCGCTTCACCGTCCACCCCTGCGGCCGATTTTTGCCGGCTCAGTTCACGGGTAAATTCACGCCACTGGGGTGTCTGGGTTTCCGTCATTTTGCGGTTTGAAGCAATCGCGCACAGAAAAATAAATCGAACAGAAAAACATGCTGGCCATCAACAACGCCACCGGCAACATGACCATGCTGACCATGGATTCAGAGCCTGTTAAACCCGCCACCAAAGCCATGGCGATACCGCCCAGCAGGAAGACGGCCATCCAGCTTACAACATAAACCATCATGGCCTTCAAATTGCGTATGCACGACATCCAGCTGAAGAACAATGCTTTCAAAGGCGGTACATCGTGCCAATGCACCAGCGCGGGTGAATGCCAAAACATCATCGAAATGGGCACGTACAAAACCATGCTGACCCAAGTAGCCATTTGAAACTCGGTTGACTCTAGCACTTGCTTGGATACCACTTCCCCACTTAAATACATTTGCGCAAACTGCCCACCGTCCAGCAAAGCCGAAATACCCAAAACCAACAAGAATGCAGCGGCGTAACCGACGCCCAGCACCAATATGTTTCGCGTTTTAGTTGGACTGATTCTGAACGCTGAAAACAAGGCGCTTGGCATGGGAAATGTTCCAGCATTGGCTTGCTTGCTCGCTTCCATCAAGCCCACAGTGGCGGCGGGTAACACAATCAATGCCAATGCTCCGCCAATGACGGGGACAATCGAAATGACCGACACCACAGCCAAAAACATGAAAAACAAACCACCCAAGGCCAGTGGTTGCTTAAAAAAAGTTTGAATGCCTTGCTTCACCCACGCTTTGCCCGCCGCTGCAGGTACAACATTGAGTGCAATCGACTGTGCTGGTGAATTTGACGGTGACGGTGTCTGGGACAACATAAAAGGCTGATGTTAGTTTGATGGGCTGAATAGAAGTCAAACGCACGGGTGCATTCACACGCTGTCGCAAAACGCGCTCAAAGTGTGTCGGGTCATGGGCTTTGAGCACACTGGCTTCGCGTGGTAAATGAAAATCCCACAAGGCGCGAAATCCAAAACCGCAGCGCAGCGGCACGCAACATGGCAGGTAACAGTTGCCGCTCTGCTGCATTCAATGGGCGAACTTGTTCATAGGCCGCAAATGAAGTGGCGCGCATGTTGTTCATTGAATAAACCATTCACGCCCGATTGATCCGCATTCAAACACCAGTCATTCAAAGCCACAGCCAAATCGAACAGCCATTTGTCGTTGCCGGCAAAGTAAAAATCAAAAAAACCAGTGAGTTTGCCAGCGTCAAACATCACATTGTCACGAAACAAATCAGCATGAACCGGTCCGCAAGGCAAAGCCGCATAAGCGCTGCTGGCAAAGACATGGTTTTGGTAGGCTAATTCGCTCAACAACAACGCTTTTTGTGCTGCGTCCAAATGCGGCAGGATGACGGGCACGGTTTCATTCCACCATGGCAAGCTGCGTAAATTGGGTTGTTCGCGCGCATAGTCTTTGCCTGCCAAATGCATGCGTGCCAGCATCTCACCCACTTGTTGGCAGTGGCTGATCTGTGGTACCAGTTCACTCTTGCCAAGTAGTTTGTTGACCACACATGCTGGTTTACCGTGCAAGCTGTGCAAGAGTGCACCGGTGGCATCCGGCGCAGGGTCTGGCACGGGAATGCCTTGCTTGGCCAAATGCTGCATGAGGTGCAAATAGTAAGGCAATTGCTCAAAACTCAATCGCTCAAACACGGTCAGCACGTAGTCGCTTTTGTCCGTCGTGACAAAATAATTGGTGTTCTCAATACCTCCTGCACAGCCCTCAAGTGACTTCACATTGCCTAAGTCCAAGCGATGCAACAAATCTTGCGCTTCAGTGGGGGTAATTTCGGTATAAACGGCCATAAGAACGGGTTACGTACGGTATTTGTACGGGATATCAATGGCTAGATTATCCCTGAGAAAAACGCCCACCTATCCCAGAAGTCTAAGAATAAAAGTGTCATCAAAGTGGCGCTCGGGGATAATCAATGAAAATGCTTCATTTAGACTTATTTTAGACATGCAACAATGACAAAAACTCTTCTTTTGGTTGACGGTTCCAGCTACCTGTACCGCGCTTTTCACGCCATGCCTGATTTGCGCGCCGTCGCGGGTGACCCAACGAGCCCCGCCACCGGCGCGATACGCGGCATGGTCAACATGATGCAATCGTTACGCAAAGACCAACCGGCCGACTACGCCGTGTGCGTGTTTGACGCCAAAGGCCCGACTTTTCGCGACGAATGGTACCCCGCCTACAAAGCCACGCGCAGCCCTATGCCAGACGACCTGCGCAGCCAAATCGAACCTGTACACGAGGTGTGCCGCTTGATGGGCTGGCCCGTTCTGGCTGTACCTGGGGTCGAAGCTGACGACGTGATTGGCACACTGGCGGTGATGGCGGCGGCACAAGGCATCAAGGTCATCGTCTCCAGTGGCGACAAAGATTTAAGCCAGTTGGTGAATGAACACATCACCATCATCGACACCATGAATGGGAAAAAACGCGATGTGGCGGGTGTGACGGCTGAATTTGGTGTGCCGCCCGAGCTGATGGTGGACTATCAAACGCTGGTGGGCGACGCGGTGGACAACGTGCCTGGTGTCGCCAAAGTCGGTCCCAAAACCGCAGCCAAGTTATTGATGGAGTACGGCTCCTTAGATGCCCTCATGGAAAAAGCACATGAAATCAAAGGTGTGGTGGGTGAGAATTTACGCGCCGCGGTGGACTGGCTGCCACAAGGTCGCCGCTTGGTCACCATCAAAAAAGATTGTGATTTAAGCCCTTACATCGACGGCTTGCCTGCTATGAATAATATAGCATATCAGGCAATCAATACGCCGGCTATGCTCGATTTTTATACTAAGTTTGGATTCAAAGGGCTTGGTTCGGACATTGCAAAATGCCAGTGATGCCACGGCTGTCAAAGCTGCACCCAAAACTCAGAACGCCGCATCGACTGAACCTGGCTTGTTTGACGAACCCGCTGCAACTCAAACGGCAGTGAGCGATCCAGCCTTAGGTATTGAACTGTCCGATCAACAGCTACCGCCCTCCTCCAAAATTTCCACCTTGGTGTACGAAACCGTGCTGACATGGGAGCAGTTCGACACATGGCTTGCCAAAGTGCTGGCAGCCGATTTGGTGGCTGTTGACACCGAAACCACTTCACTCGATGAGATGCGCGCCGAAATTGTCGGCATCAGCTTGAGCACCCGCATTGGCACAGCCGCCTACATTCCATTGGCACACCGCTACCCTGATGCACCCAGTGCAATTGCCACGCGACGAGGTACTGGCCAAATTGAAACCTTGGCTGGAAAACCCAGCGCACAAAAAACTGGGCCAGCACATCAAATACGACCGCCATGTGTTTGCCAATCATGGTATCGAGGTGCAAGGTTACGCGCACGACACCATGCTGCAAAGTTATGTACTGGAAGTGCACAAGCCCCACGGTTTGTCCAGCCTGGCACTTCGCCACGTGGGTCGCACGGGTTTGAGTTTTGAAGACCTGTGCGGCAAAGGCGCCAATCAAATATGTTTTGACCAAGTGGACATAGACAAAGCCAGCGAATACGCTTGCGAAGATGCCGACCAAACACTGGACGTGCATTTGGCACTGTGGCCGCAAATTGAGCGCGATGAAAAACTCAACTTCATCTACCAACTGGAAATTGACAGCAGCGAAGCCCTGTACCGCATCGAGCGCAATGGTGTCTTAATCGACGCTCCGATGCTGGCCACCCAAAGCCACGAGCTGGGGCAACGCATCATTGAGCTGGAAAACGAGGCTTATGCGATTGCGGGTCAGCCATTTAATTTGAGCAGCCCAAAACAATTGGGTGAAATCTTTTTCGACAAACTGGCCATGCCCGTCGTCAAAAAAACAGCCACTGGCGCACGCAGCACCGATGAAGAAGTGCTGGAAAAGTTGGCAGAGGATTTCCCCCTGCCCGCCAAAATATTGGAGCACCGTGGCATTGCCAAGCTCAAAGGCACGTATACAGACAAGCTGGCGCAACTGGCCTTGCCACGCACGGGCCGCGTGCACACGCATTACGCGCAAGCCGTGGCGGTGACTGGGCGCTTGAGCAGCAACGACCCCAATTTGCAAAACATCCCGGTCAAAACGGCTGAAGGCCGGCGCGTGCGCGAAGCCTTTGTGGCAGCGCCAGGTCACGTGATTGCCAGCGCCGACTATTCGCAAATCGAGTTGCGCATCATGGCGCACATCAGTGGCGATGCCTCTTTGCTTTTGGCCTTTCATGACGGCATGGACGTGCACCGCGCCACGGCTGCAGAAGTGTTTGGCGTGCAGACGCATGAAGTCAGTAGCGAGCAACGCCGTTATGCCAAGGTCATCAATTTCGGTTTGATTTACGGCATGAGTGCGTATGGCCTGGCGCGCAATTTGGGCATCGACAATACCGCGGCTAAAAATTACATCGAACGCTATTTCGCCCGTTACCCTGGCGTGAAGCATTACATGGACAGCACCAAAATCGACGCCAAAGCCAAAGGCTATGTCGAAACAGTGTTTGGCCGCCGTTTGTATTTGCCCGAAATCAATTCCCCCAACGGCCCACGCCGTGCTGGTGCCGAACGTGCCGCCATCAACGCTCCTATGCAAGGCACAGCCGCAGACTTGATCAAACTCAGCATGGTGAAAGTGCAGCAAGTATTGGATGCTGAAAAGCGCGGTACCAAAATGATCATGCAAGTGCATGACGAATTGGTCTTTGAAGTGCCTGAGAATGAAATCGACTGGGTCAAGCACGAGATACCACGCTTGATGGCAGGCGTAGCGCAACTCAAAGTGCCACTCTTAGCTGAAGTAGGTGTGGGTGAGAATTGGGAAAAAGCGCATTAGGATTTCGTTCTATGACGAACCTAATGATTTACCCCATCGGCATCATCGGCGTTGGCAACATGGGTGGTGCGATGGCATGCCAATTTGTTGTCGCAGGCTTGGCCAGTTCACATCTGCGATATTGACGACAGCAAAACCAAACCATTGGCAGACTTGGGCGCTGTCACACACAAAACGCCTGCTGATTTAGCGCCCCATGTATCCTTGATCATCATTTGCGTTGTAGATGCCGCACAAACGAAAGATGTGTTGTTTGGTACCAATGGCGCAGCAAAGCACTTAAAAGCGGGACAAACGGTCATGCTGTGCCCCACCATCTCGCCAGAGGATGTTGAAGCTTGTGCAAACAAGCTATTGGTATTGGGAATAGAAACAATAGATGCACCCATGTCAGGCGGACCCGCACGCGCACGCGATGGCAGCATGAGCTTGATGCTGGCTTGCAATGACGCTGTTTATGCAAAACACCAAGACCTCATTGCGGTACTTTCAAATCAAGTTTTTCGCATCAGCCAACGCGTTGGTGACGGCGCGAAAACCAAACTGGTGAACAACTTGCTGGCCAGCATCAATTTGGCTGGTGCGGCCGAAGTGATGGGTTTGGCTGAAAAAATGGGTTTGGATTTAAGCACCACCTTGAATGTGATTGAACATTCCAGTGGCCAAAGTTGGATTGGTTCGGACCGCATGCGCCGCGCCATCGTGAACGATTACGAACCACGCGCCCACACCACACTTTTGGCCAAAGACAGCAAACTGGCGGTGCAATCTGCCAGCCATTTGAGTTACCCCACACCCTTGGGTCAAGTCGCCATGGCAACTTTTGCGCGTGCGGTGGACGATGGCTATGCCGATCTTGACGACGCGAGTTTATTCAAGCTGATGCAAAAATAAATGAAAAATTAGGCTGTAGCCGGCGTATTGATTGCCTATAGTGCTATCAAATATATAGCACTCATCCTATGAATCAATTTCGACATTCAAACCACCGCGTCGGCGGATTGCTTTTGCAGCATGGCCAGCACGTTGGCAATGGTTTTGCGCAGTTCACGGCGGTCACTGATGAAATCAACGGCGCCTTTTTCAAGCAAAAATTCAGCACGTTGAAAGCCATCAGGCAACTTCACGCGCACGGTGGATTCAATCACACGGGGGCCAGCAAATCCAATCAGGGCTTTGGGTTCAGCAATCACCACATCACCCACAAAGGCAAAACCAGCGCTGACACCGCCCATGGTGGGGTCGGTCAAGACGCTGATATAGGGCAAGCCTTTTTTCGCCAGTTTGGTCAGCGACGCATTGGTTTTCGCCATTTGCATCAAGCTCAGCAAACCTTCTTGCATGCGTGCGCCACCAGTGGCGGTGAAGCAGATGAAGGGGACTTTTTGTTCAATCGCTTCATGCACACCGCGCACAAAACGCTCGCCCACCACACTGCCCATGCTGCCGCCCATGAAGTCAAATTCAAAGCACGCCACCACCACATTGATGCTGTGCACCGAGCCACCCATCACCACCAAGGCATCGGTCTCGTTGGTGTTTTCCAAAGCTTCTTTCAAGCGATCCGGGTACTTGCGGCTGTCTTTGAACTTGAGCGCATCAACAGGCAACACTTCTTGCCCTATTTCGTAGCGCCCTTCGGCATCCAAAAATGTGTCCAGCCGTGCGCGTGCACCAATGCGCAAATGGTGGTTGCAACTGGGGCAAACGTTTTGATTGGCTTCTAAATCAGCTTTGTAAAGCACCGCTTCGCAGCTGGGGCATTTGATCCAAACCCCTTCAGGCACTGTGCGCCTGTCTTCAGGGGCGGACTTGATGATTTTGGGAGGGAGTAATTTTTCTAACCAAGACATTTTTCAATTCCTTTAGTTCGGATTATGGCCTTAATTTTCATCCAAAGCAGCACGAATTTCACGCAAAAAGTTCTTCACACTTGGTACGACCTTTTCGTAGGGCATATCCGATATGACTTGGATGATTTTGGTGCCAATCACCACCGCATCAGCCACTTTACCTAAAGCCTGGGCGGATGCGGCATCACGGATACCAAAACCCACACCCACCGGCGTACTGCCCATGTGTTGCCGAATTTTTGGCAACATGCTCGCTACCGCATCGGTATCCAAAGTCCCTGCCCCAGTCACACCTTTGAGCGACACGTAGTACACATAGCCACTGGCAATGCGGGCCACTTGCGCCATGCGCTGGTCGGTGGAAGTAGGCGCCAGTAAAAAGATCAAATCCATGCCATTGGCTTTGAGATCTGCTGCAAAAGCTTCGCACTCTTCTGGTGGGTAGTCCACTACCAGCACACCATCCACACCTGCTGCAGCTGCATCGCGAATGAAAGCACTTTTGGCAGAGCTACCTGCCTCAACCTCATGGCGTTGGTCATACCGCTCTATGGGGTTGGCATATCCCATCAGTACCACGGGTGTTTGCTGATCGGTTTGGCGAAATGTTTTCACCATGGCCAAAACTTGTGTCAAGCCAATGCCGAGTGCCAAAGGTTTCTATGGGGTTGGCATACCCCATCAGTACCACGGGTGTTCGTTGATCGGTTTGGCGAAATGTTTTCACCATTGACAATACTTGGGTCAAGCCAATGCCGAGTGCCAAGCTTTGTCACCTGCTTTTTGAATCACTGGTCCATCTGCCGATGGATCGCTGAAAGGTACTCCCAGTTCAATCACGTCGGCCCCGGCATCCACCATGCCGTGCATCAATTCAGGAGTGATGTTGGCAAACGGAAAGCCCGCCGTGACATACGGAATCAATGCCGTTCGCTTGTTCTCTTTGAGCTTGTCAAAGCATGCTTTGATGCGACTTATTTTGCGACTCATTTCACCACCTTCAATACGTGTTCATTGCCACTGTTATTACCCTTTACAGATTGACCTTGGCAACTGGGTCGGCAGAAAAAGTCCGCTTTGCTCAAGTCCGCTACCGTGCCAATGTCTTTGTCGCCGCGCCCTGACAAGTTGACCAAGATGGATTGGTCAGGCCGCATGGTTTTGGCCAATTTCATCGCATACGCAACAGCGTGGCTGGACTCTAGTGCAGGAATGATGCCTTCGGTGCGGCACAGGTAGTGAAACGCATCGAATGCTTCTTTATCGGTAATGCCCACATACTCAGCTCGTCCAATGTCTTTCAAAAACGCATGCTCTGGCCCAACACCGGGGTAATCCAAGCCAGCGCTGATGCTGTGCGTTTCAGTGATTTGCCCATTGTCGTCTTGCAAAATATAGGTGCGGTTGCCATGCAACACACCAGCGCTGCCACGCTGCAATGAAGCCGAATGTTTACCACTGTCCAGCCCTTCACCTGCGGCTTCCACACCAATGAGTTTGGTTTTCTTGTGCTCAATGTAGGGATAAAAAATGCCCATCGCATTGCTGCCACCACCCACGCACGCGATGACCGCATCGGGTTGTTTGGTTTTACAACCTGCCGCTTTCAATATCTGCGGCATTTGCACCAAACACTCTTCACCGATGACGCTTTGGAAATCGCGCACCATCATGGGATAAGGGTGAGGACCGGCAACTGTGCCGATGATGTAGAAGGTGTTGTCCACATTGGCCACCCAATCACGCATGGCTTCGTTCAATGCATCTTTCAAGGTGCGGCTGCCACTGGTCACCGGTACGACCGTTGCTCCCAGTAGTTTCATGCGGTACACATTCGGGCTTTGGCGTTTCACGTCTTCGCTGCCCATGTACACCACGCATTCCAAGCCATAGCGTGCACAGATGGTGGCAGTGGCTACGCCGTGTTGCCCAGCACCTGTTTCAGCAATGATGCGTGGCTTGCCCATGCGCTTGGCCAGCATGGCTTGTCCAATGGTGTTGTTGATTTTGTGCGCGCCCGTATGGTTCAAGTCTTCCCGCTTGAGGAAGATCTGCGCCCCACCCTGCTCACGGCTCATGCGTGCAGCGTGGTAAACAGGTGATGGACGTCCTACAAAATGTGCCAGTTCTGATTTGAATTCAGCGACAAATTCAGGGTCGTGCTGGTATTTGGCGTAAGCGTCTTTGAGCTCGTTGATGGCATGGGTCAAAGTTTCGGACACAAAGCTGCCGCCATATATGCCGAAGTGACCACTGGGGTCTGGTTGTTGATAGTCTGACATGGTGAAAACTGAAATTAAATGGTCTGATTAAATTGCGCATCCGCCGCACGTACGGCTTGGATAAATTGGTGAATTTTGCGGGCATCCTTAACGCCCTTGATGGCATTGCCTTGAGCATCAGTGGCTTCCACGCCTGAGCTCACATCGACCGCCAGCGTTTTACAGCGCGGTCGTACTTGCAAAATGCCATCGGTCACGTTGGCAGCATTGAGCCCACCACTTAAGACGAGGTGAGCGTTGACGTTTGTTGGAAGCAGTGACCAATTGAATGTTTTGCCACCACCGCCGTAACCCTCTACATGGGCATCCAGCAAAATGGCTTTGGCTTGTGAATAATCGTGTGCGTATTTTACTAGGTCAAACGAAGCAGCGCCGTCGCCCAGAGGAATTCGTGCTGCGCGAATGTAGGGTAAGCCCAATTGATTGCACTGCTCTGGCGTTTCATCACCATGAAATTGGGCTATAGCCAGCGTATTGATTGCCTTTGCTGCTATTACATTTGTAGCATTTTCATTGACAAACAATAGCACGGGCGTGACAAAAGGCGGCAAACGCTTTGACAATTCTGCGGCACGTAGAGGGCTGACGTAACGCGGACTGGCTTTGTACAACACAAAACCAATGGCATCAGCACCTGCTGCGACTGCCGCATCCACATCTTCTTCTCGGGTTAATCCACAAATTTTGATGCGGGTACGTTGGGCTCTGTTCGTAGCGATACTCATGGCTTTATTTTATGCCATCACTGTCGATTAAGTTGCTGCGAACCAGCACGTATCAAGGCAACCAGTCAAACGCTGCGGTTCGATCAGGAATGCCCCACTCTGGTGAATAGGTAGGACCTAAAAAATAGAGACCATCGGGCGAAAATGTGGGCGCTGCGGCATCTCTGTCTCGCTTGGCTAAAACGTCCAATATCCATTCAGGTGATTGCCGGCCATCGCCAACCATCAGCAAGCAACCCATGATGTTGCGAATCATGTGGTGCAAAAAGGCATTGGCTTCAAACTCAAAACGCCAATAGCGTTGCATGGGCTCACCTCGGAAAGAAATATCAATGCGCTTCATGGTTTTAATCGGCGACAAAGCTTGACAAGCTGCGGCTCGAAACGAGCTGAAATCGTGCTCACCAAGCAGCAATGACGCTGCCGATTTCATGCGTGCTTCATCCAGCGAACGATAAACCCAACCCACGCGATTGGCTTCTACACTCGGACGAACCGCAGATTCCAAAACCACATAGGCATAACGACGTGTGAGCGCACTGGCGCGACAATGAAAAGATGGTGGAACTATTTTGGCCCACTGCACTGCAATGTCTGTGGGTAAACTGGCATTGAGACCACGCACCCATGAGTTGGTTTCTCTGTCGGTGTCCGTGTCGAAATGCACGACTTGCATCAAGCCATGCACGCCTGAATCCGTGCGACCAGCACACAGGGTAGAAATTTTAGATTGTGTGAATTTTGCGAGTGCGGCTTCAAGTTTGTCTTGAATGGTCAGCCTCGAAAGTTGGCTTTGCCAACCTTCATAGACTGTGCCGTTATAGCTGATGCCCAGAGCGACACGCACAAAAAATACGCTTAGCCCAATTCAGTAAGCAAAGACTCGGCCTTAGACTTGAGAGTGCCCGTGGCACGCGCAATGACTTCTTGAACCAGAACTTTCGCGCCAGAGATATCGCCAATTGCGCGGAACTCATTCGCCAAAGCCAATTTGGTTTCCAATGGACCCACATCAACTTGAGCAGATTCTGTCACCTTGTTATTGGCATTTAAATCCAATGACAAACCGTCCAGATTAAATTCCATGGGTGCATTTGCTGATTTGACTGAAGCGACAGCTGCTGTTGTTGCGGCTGCAGCAGTTGCTGCCACAGCAACCAAACCACTCTTTTCAAGCAAGCTGGGAGAATCTGCCTGTTTTTGCGCATCTGGCACTGGTGGCGTAGTGACAGGCTCAGGCGGTGTAAATAAGGCCGCTTTGACAGGTTCAGGTTCAAGTTTTTGGAACCCAGAAACCGCAAAATCAAAATCCAAATCCAAATCTACTGACGTTGGTGACTTGGCCGTAACAGGGTCGACTTGTACAATGGTATGAACCGAAAATTCAGATGGTGTGAACTCGGGAAAGGCATTTGCCAGCACATCATCTTGGCCATCTTTCGCTATTGCTGCAGCATCGCTTAAGTTTTGTGTTTGATTAGCACTTGGTTTAACTTCAGGTAATGGGGGTAGCAGCTGGCCTCGCACTAGAAGCAGTGACTGTATCTGCGGCAGTCATGGGGCTATCAAGCTTGATATCAACGTTACTAGGCTCATCTTGAATTTTCGCAACCGATGTCACCACTGGCAGTGTTGGAGTGACAGGTTTTTTGATGTTCACATTGGCTTGAACATCATCCAATTGTGTGATGTTAAAAACAGTTGGTTCGTTGTCATCACGGTCATCAAAATCTTCATCATCAAGGCGATTTTTTCTTTGGCGAGCTTTATATAAACCCCAACCTGCCAACAAGGCCAATAAGCCACCCGTAGCTGGCAATATCATAGGGTTTGCCAACAAGTCGTCCATGAAACTGGGCTCCGGTACCACAGGTGCTGGCATAGGAGTTACTGGTTTGATAGCGGCGTTTGCGGCAGCTGGTGTTTGTGCCGTTGCTGCAGGTGTTGCAGTTGCTGGAGTAGTAACAGGCGTTGGCGCTGTCGCTACGATGGTTGGAGCCAGAGTTGCTTCTGGTACTTTGGCTGTGCCAGCTTTGGCAGCTGAGGCAGCATTTGCTACCGCATTCAGATCTGCGATATTTTTATTCAATTCAGCTGCTCTGGCTTTATCAGCTGCAGCTTGACGATCTTTTGCAATTTTTGCTGATTCATCTGGTTTAACACCTTTTACGTCTGCCTTCGCATTTGCTTTGGACAAAGTCAATTTATCTGGTGCTGTTGAAGCTGCTTTTCGATCGTCAACGACAGCATCAATTTTGCCGCCTGATTGACGATCAGATGATTTCGATGCCAAGCTGGCGGCATTGTCCGCTAGGGTTCGCCTGAAAGTTTTGAAATCTTTACTTTGTGCCAAGATATTTTGGCGCGCTTCCTTCGCTTCAATCTTGCTTGCATCCTCAGCATTTGGCAATTCCAAAACTGCACCTGCCTTTAAACGGTTAACGTTGTTCCCTACAAACGCTTTAGGGTTGCCACGCAACATGGCAACCAGCATTTGATCCAAGGATACATTCACAGGAAGGTTTTGCGCAGCAATGGCACCAGCTGTATCCCCTTGTTTAACGCGAACTTGCTCTGCAGTTTGTTTGGTCGCAATTGCTTTTGTAGCAGGTAATGGCGTTGGTGCTTGTGTAACAGCTGGAGCGGGCGTAGTCGAAGTAGTTGCAGAGGCGGCTTGTGGCGTTGCTTCTACAACAGCAACTGGTGCAGAAGCTGGCGCAGGAATTGGTGATGGAGTTACAACCTGAACTGGCGCCGTCGTAACGGCTATGGGCGTTGTGATGGTGTTTGTACCAGTAGCGTTAGACGTTGGTGGATCAATCAGAATCGTGTAATTTCGAACGATGCGACCACCTGACCAACTGGCTTGAACAACGACATTCACGAATGGATCATTCACGGTTTTATCGCTTCGAACCAGCAAATAGGCGGTTCCGTTAGCACGTCGCATCAGCGTGATTTGAGCAGATGACAGAGCAGAGTTGTAATCCAAACCCATCGCACTGTATTCAGCTGGGGTAGCCAATGACAACTTCAGACTTTCTAACTCCTTGGTATCAGCCTCAGAAATGGCGATTCCAGCTGCCAATGACTCGCCCAAAGACGACAAAGAAGTCATGGCACCTAAAGACAGCGCATTCACATTGGTGTGCACCATGTTCAACATGATGCCCATTGCAGCGGCTAAAGCAGTGGCACGCCACGCAAACTTTTCGGCTTGCGGTTGACGAGTGCGGGAGGAGTTTGTTTGATTACGCATGAGTTGTTTCATTTTAATAGAACCTGTAGCATAAAGACAAAAACCCCAATTACAAACTAATTGTTGCAGCTATGCAACTCTTAAATGTTTAAGATTGCAACAAAATTCGTAGCATTCGACGCAGAGGTTCTGCGGCACCCCACAGCAATTGGTCACCAATTGTGAAAGCGCCTACATACTCAGGTCCCATCGCTAACTTACGAACGCGACCCACTGGAATACGCATGGTTCCTGTCACTTGAACAGGTGTTAATTCGCGCAAAGTGGCCTCTTTGGTATTCGGTACGACTTTGACCCATTCGTTATCTGCAGCCATCATGGCTTCCAAATCTGCCACTGGCACATCTTTCTTGAGTTTGAATGTCAATGCTTGGCTGTGGCAGCGCATCGCGCCGATACGCACGCAAAAGCCATCGACTGGGGTAGATTCCGTACCAAACATGGTGCCTTGTCCCAAAATTTTATTGGTTTCAGCGCCACCTTTCCATTCCTCTTTGGACATACCATTGCCAAGGTCAGAATCAATCCAAGGAATCAAGCTGCCACCTAAAGGTGCACCAAAGTTCGCAGTTTCGGCAGCTGTCAAAGCTTGCTGTTTGGCCAGTACTTTGCGGTCGATTTCTAAAATGGCGGATTTGGGATCGTCTAACAAGGAGCGTACTTCACCATTCAAAGTACCAAACTGTGTCAACAACTCACGCATGTGCTGCGCACCACCACCTGATGCGGCTTGGTAGGTCATGGTGGTCATCCATTCCACCAAACCTGCTTTGTACAAAGCTCCCACACCCATCAGCATGCAACTGACGGTGCAATTGCCGCCCACCCAATTGTTCATACCTTTGGCCAACGAGTTTTTGATAACTGGCAGGTTCACTGGGTCCAGAATAATGATGGCATCGTCTTGCATGCGCAGAGTTGATGCCGCATCAATCCAGTGCCCATTCCAACCGGCAGCGCGCAATTTTGGAAAAACTTCTTTGGTGTAGTCACCACCTTGCGCCGTCACAATGATGTCGCATTTTTTCAACGCTTCAATGTCAAAAGCATCTTTCAGCGTGGTTTCGTTCTTTGCGAAAGCTGGCGCTTGACCACCCGCGTTAGATGTCGAAAAAAACACAGGTTCGATGAGTGCAAAATCACCTTCCGCTTGCATACGGTCTATCAGCACAGAGCCGACCATGCCGCGCCAGCCTACCAGACCTACTAAGTTACCTACTTTTTTCATTTTTAAGCGCCTTTCAAATTAATCAGTCTTGACTAATCCCCCCGGCTCGTCAGGCTCCGGGGGTGGGCGCGACGAACCGGGCTGGATTAGCCTTTAATGGTTGTCGTTTTGGTGGAAGTTATCAACGCGCACGCACCTACCGCTTGTGCGGCTATGGGCGATAAAAGTGATGTTCACTTGGGCGTTCATGGGGCTGATTATAGCTGAGCAAAGTTGACCTGACACTTACATAAGGTGACAATTTTTCAGAGACAATAAGCCATGTCAAATCCGCCGAATCTTCAAAATCTGCCTCAACTTCCATTAGCGGGGCTGCGTGTGGTCGAATTCACCCACATGGTCATGGGGCCAACATGTGGCATGGTGCTGGCTGATATGGGAGCAGAAGTTATCAAGGTCGAGCCCATAGAGGGCGACCGCACACGGCATTTATTGGGCGCTGGTGCTGGCTTTTTCCCCATGTTCAACCGCAACAAAAAAAGCATTGCGATTGATTTGCAAAAACCAGAAGGCGCGCAATTGGCCAGAAAGTTGGCAGCAACTGCAGATGTGGTTTTGGAAAACTTCAAACCAGGCACCATGGTCAAATATGGTTTGGATTACGCCAGCTTAAGTGCCACCAATCCGAAACTCATTTATGTGAGCCACAAAGGTTTTTTACCTGGCCCTTATGAACACCGCACCGCTTTAGATGAAGTGGTGCAAATGATGGGGGGCTTGGCCTACATGACGGGTCGCTCGGGCGACCCCTTGCGCGCAGGCAGCAGTGTCAACGACATCATGGGTGGCATGTTTGGTGCCATCGGTGCTTTGGGTGCACTGGTACAGCGCGGCATCACCGGTCGCGGGCAAGAGGTGCAATCGGCACTCTTTGAAAACAATGTTTTTTTGGTCGGTCAGCACATGTTGCAATACGCGGTCACAGGTAAACCCGCTGCACCCATGCCAGAGCGCATTTCACCTTGGGCGATTTACGATGTGTTCACTGTTAAAGATGGTGCGCAAATCTTCATCGCGGTGGTGAGCGATGCGCAGTGGCAAACGTTTTGTGATGCCTTTGGCTTTACTGATCTCAAAAACAACTCAGATTTCACCAGCAACAATGACCGAGTGCGCATGCGCCCTAGCCTGTTACCCGAATTGAAAGCTCGGTTAGAAAAATATTCAGCTAAAGAAATATCCGGTGTTTTTGAATCGCATGGTTTGCCATTCGCACCAATCACCCGCCCCGAAGAACTTTTCAAAGACGAACACTTGCTGGCCAGCGGTGGCTTGGCAGACATTGTGCTGCCAGATAGCGTGCCAAAAGGCCAAGTGACCCAAACGGCCCTCTTCCCCTTCACTTTGAACGGCCAACGCATGAAGGTGCGCCTCAACCCGCCCACAAAAGGTGAACATACCGACGAAATATTACGTGAAATGGGATTGAACGAGTCATCCATCGCAGAACTAAAGCTGAGCAAAACCATTGCTTAAACCAATCGAAACAATTTCATCAGTTATTTTATACGGGTGAAATTAAAGTATATTATCCGGATATAATTCAAATCATTGAAATTACATCCGGATAAATTATGTTCTATACCAACACCATTTGCACCGCCTTTGAAGGCAGCAAGTGCATTGCAACAGGCGAGCTGCGTACAGTCGCTTTGGTTGCCAAGTTAGCTGTCGATGCAGTTGCGTCACAACCGAACAAGCTGCGCCTGTTTTGGTTTTTGACAATGCCAGCAGTGAAGTCATTGAGTTGGATTGGCGTGGCAGCGTTGCCGAATTTCAAGAGCGAATTGATGCACTCCCGAAGGCACCAGTGAAGAAGACTACATGCTTGACGCCGGCAGCATGTCCAGATGCTCCCCAAATCACAACCGGACCTGGGCGACCCAAATTGGGCGTGGTGGCGCGTGAGGTGACGCTCTTGCCGCGACATTGGGAATGGTTGGCGACCCAAACGGGTGGAGCTTCAGTGACTTTGCGCAAATTGGTTGAAGTGGCTAGACGCACCTCAGAAGTGAAAGACCGCGTTGCACGTGCGAGTGCTGTGGGATATAAATTCATGTCCACCATGGCTGGGCATGAAGTTGGTTTTGAGGAAGCCAGCCGCGCCTTGTTTGCGGGTGACTTGCCCAAATTCGAAACCATCACTGCCGATTGGCCTGCCGATATCCAAACGCATCTGAAAAAACTACTTGCTGATGCATTTTGGGCTTAAGCTGTTAAGAAATATAAAGAATGATGTCCATGAAACCTAGCTGATCCAAGCACACAAAAAGCACCCAAACCCCTTTGGAAGACCTACACCATCTTTTTGGTGCCTATGATTTTGAGCAATCTTCTACAAAGTTTGTCTGGCACAGTGAACAATATTTATTTGGGTCAGATGCTGGGTGTAAACGCCATGGCGGCGGTATCGGCATTTTTCCCCGTGCTATTTTTTACCATCGCATTCAACATTGGCATGGGTACGGGTGCATCGGTTTTGATTGGTCAAGCTTGGGGCGCTAAAGACCCTGCTCGGGTCAAAGCGATTGCTGGGAGCACCCTGTTGGTGGGCATCATTTTGGGTATCGTGGTGGCCATTTTGGGCAGCATTTTCACAGAGCCGTTGCTGCGCGCATTGGGCACACCGGCTGATATTTTGCCGGACACGGTGACGTATGCACGCATCATGTTTTTAGGTGCGCCATGTGTTTATGTTTTCTTGCTGTTGACATCCATGTTGCGCGGTGTGGGCGACAGCAAAACACCCATGCTGACACTGCTGATTTCAACCTTAGTTGGCATGGTGCTCACACCCGCTTTGATTCGCGGTTGGGGTGGTTTGCCGATGTTGGGCATACGCAGCAGCGCGTATGCCACATTAACCGCTTTTGTAATTGCCATCACTTGGACTGTATGGTATTTGCGCCGCCCTATACACAAGCAATTCGCAAAGGGTGAACACCCGCTGGCACCACACGCTGATTTTTTGCAAACCCTGCGCTTCAACAAAGAACTGATGGCCAAAGTATTGCGCATTGGTTTACCCTCTGGCATCACCATTGTCACCATGGCATTGGCCGAGCTGGCAGTTTTATCGCTGGTCAATAGCCACGGATCGCAAGCAACTGCGGCGTATGGTGCGGTGATTCAAATTGTGAACTATGTACAGTTCCCCGCCATTTCGATTGCCATTGCTGCTTCAATTTTAGGAGCACAGGCGATTGGTGCAGGACGCGGACAAACGGCATTGGGGCACATTGCCAAAACGGGCATCACCTTGAATGTGGTGTTAACCGGTGCGCTGGTGTTGCTGGGCTACATTTTTTCACGCGCCATGATTGGTTTATTCATCACCGACCCCGCCGTGGTTGAAACCGCGCAATCGCTGTTGCACATCATGCTGTGGGGCAATATTGTGTTTGGCATGGCAATGGTTTTGTCTGGCCTGATGCGCGCCAGTGGTACCGTGTTGTTCCCAACCATCATCACCATGTTTTCATTGGCAGGAGTATTGATTCCAGTTGCAACTATTCTCAATCAACGCTATGGATTACCTGGCATTTGGGCCGGCTTTCCCATTGCGTTCACGGCCATGCTGTTGATGCAAACGGCTTACTACCGACTGGTTTGGAAGAAGAAAACACTGCGCCCAATTTAGCCCATCTTTCATTCGCTGGATTGATGTTGCGATAGAATCCATGCTGGTCACTTGAATTCGCAAGTGGCCATTCGCTAGGGGTGTTGCAGTACAAGATAAGCATCTTGCTCTGCGACTGAGAAAGTCCCTTTGAACCTGATTGAGGTAATCCTCGCGCAGGGAAGCATTGCAAACAATGGGGCATTGAATGCCCTTACCGCAAGCCGACCTGCTGTAAGCTTTGAAAAGACCTTATGGCATCATTTAATCAAAAATTTATAAGAAATTGGCCTGTAGCCGGCGTATTTATTGCCTACAGTGCTATTATATTTATAGCGTTTGGCGCTTCCAGCGTGCACAGCTCAAAACCAGGCAAATTCAAGTGAGGGCCAGCCAAACAAGGGCCAACTTAAGGCGGTGCTTGTGACAGACAAAGCCACAAGTTCTGAATTGACCAGTTTGAGCGATGAGCCCTTGGCACGCACACCCATCAGCGCCAATGTTGTGACAGCCAAGCAAATTGAATCCGCTGGCGCCAAGCGCTTGTCTGATTTGAACCAGTTTGACGCATCAGTCAGCGACGCCTACAACGCTGCTGGCTACTGGGACTACGCCACCGTGCGCGGTTTTGTGATTGACAACAAATACAACTACCGCCGCGATGGTTTGCCCATCAATGCGGAAACCTTTATCCCTTTGGACAACAAAGAACAAGTTGACATCCTCAAAGGCACCAGCGGCATACAAGCTGGCACCAGTGCGCCCGGTGGTTTGATCAATTACATGGTGAAACGCCCAACACAGAATGATGTTCGCAGCATTCGCTTAGAAGGCAATAGCCACGGCAACTTGCAAGGTGCTGTTGATTTGGGTGGCCGATTTGGTAGCTAACAAAGAATTTGGCTACCGCATCAATGCGGCCTACGACAAAATCGACCACCACACATCTGCAGCCAAAGGCAATCGCCAACTATTGGCCATTGCAGCCGATTGGCGCGTCAACAAAGACAGCATTTTGGAAGCCGAAGTTGAATATTCGCGCCGCGTCCAACCCAGCGTACCAGGTGTGAGTTTGACTGGCAACACCTTGCCCGCGGTGAATAACCGCCTCAACATCAACAGCCAAGCTTGGTCACAACCGGTGGAGTTAGAAGGCTTAACGGGATCATGAAGTTTGAACAGGCCATCAATTCACAATGGCGCTGGTCTGCCAAAGCCGGCACGCAAAATTTAAACTCGAATGACCGCACCGCATTCCCATTCGGCTGCACAGATAGCAACGACGTGGATTATTACGCTGACAGATTCTGCCCCAATGGCGATTTTGATTTGTACGATTACCGCAGTGAAAATGAGCGCCGCCGCACCAGCGCCGCGCAATTGCAGCTCAAAGGTCAAATTGACACGGGCAACATCAAGCACCAACTCAGTTTTGAAATACTACAAGCCCAAGCACGCGACACATTTAACAGCCAAGCCTACAACTATGCGGGCATGGGAAATCTGAATACTTTGTCTGAAGCCTTTGCCGACCCCAGTTTGACTACAGCAGCTACCCAACGCAATGAACGCAGCACCGAGTTGTCTAGCCTTTGATGCGATCAGTTGGACACCAGCATTCACCACATGGACAGGCCTGCGCTATACAAAACTGCATCGAAACGGTGTGCGCACCGATGGCAGCAATGCAACCAATTACAGTGCTAGCTTTGCCACACCATGGATCGCTGCCAGTTACCAAATCAACCCCTCACACATGTTGTATGCCAGTTATGGCCAAGGGGTGGAATCTGAAGTGGTGGCCAACCTGCCCCGCTACGCCAATGCAGGTGCAGTTTTACCGACACTCAAATCCAAGCAATTTGAACTGGGCATCAAAGGTAATTTGGATCATTTACGCTGGTCTGCCGCCTACTTCAATATCAGCCGCCCCGTGTCAGGCGATTTTGGCGATTGCGATGTGGATGGTTCTTGCATACGCCAAATCGACGGCACAGCCAAACACAGTGGTTTTGAATTCACCGCAGCCACACCCGCAGCAAGCGCTTCACAGCCGTGGCATATGGACGCCGGCGTGACCGTTCTGAACGCGAAACGGCAAGGCAGTATTGATGCATCACAAAATGGTTTGCGCCCCACGAATGTACCCAACTGGATCTTGCGCTTGAACGGCAGCTACAAAATTGCAGCCGTTCCAGGTTTGCTGTTGAGTGCACATTTGTCCCACGAAGGCAAACGCGCTGTGTTGCCAGACAACAGCATCATGTTGCCAGCATGGACACGCCTTGATTTGGGTGCCAGTTACGAAACCCACATCGGTCAAACAAAAACAACATGGTTCATGGGTGTAGACAATGTTTTGAACAAGACTTACTACAAAGAATCACCCTACCAATTCAGCCACAGTTATTTGTTCCCAGGCGCACCCAGAACCGTGCGCGTCGCCCTACAAATTGCACTTTGATTTGGGAAAATGAAAAAAGCCAAGCAAAATCGCGCTATAATTTAAGGCTTATTCCTCAATAGCTCAGTTGGTAGAGCGCCGGACTGTTAATCCGTAGGTCCCTGGTTCGAGCCCAGGTTGAGGAGCCAAGAATTTGCCAAAAAACCCGCTTTAACTTATTGTGAAGCGGGTTTTTTTACGTCCAATGAATCGAAGCACATCAAGAATGCCGCAAATGTTGAAGGGTTTATTGAAGAGAGTGTTGTCACATATACTCCCATGGGTATAATGCAATGCTTGATGTAAACCTTGGCCAAATTTAAGTACGCATGAAATCCTCTATCATTCACCGCATTCAATCCATCGCCAGTACGGCAATTTTGACTTTATTTTTAGGAATCAGCAGCATGAACGCTTTTGCAGCCCCACCCGTCGTTAGCCTAGATGATGCCCGTAAGGCATTGGAAACGGATTCATCCGCCATCATGATCGACATTCGTGAACCCTCTGAACATGCCAATGGTGTGGCCAAGGGTGCCAAGTTGATTCCCAATGAGCCAATTGGGCCGTCGCTTAGCCGAATTGCCAAAACCTGGCGCTGAAAAATTCATGGTCATTTGCGCCACACAAAACCGGTCAGCCAATATTGTGGGCCAATTGCAGCAAATGGGTTATACCAACGCCAGCTATGTGCATGGTGGTATGTCGGGCTGGTCCATGCGTGCATGGCCGATGATCAAACCTTAAAGGTATTTTTGATGAACAAACTCCCTAAAAACCGTTTTCACTTGGTCTTTTCATTGTTAATGGGACTCATGATGGTGACTGTGGTGACTTTCGTTATCACTTTGGTCAACCTTGGTTGGACGCCAGATTTTTTCAGCAAATGGGGTAAAGTTTTCATCATTGCTTATGCCATTGCCACGCCCATCATTTATTTCTTTGCGCCCAAAATACGCATGTTGACCGCTAAGTTTGTGGAAATGCCATGAGCGACATCGCAGCACCAGCAGAATTAGCCGCAACCGTCCAACAGCCATCAGCACACAACATCGTATGCCCGCACTGCCAAGAAGTGACAGCAGTATCGCCCGCAAACAGTTTGCCCGACACCTGCGGGTCATGTCAAAAAGCGCTGTTCACTGGTCAACCTGTCAACCTGACTGACGAAGCCACGTTTGACAAAACCATTGCACAAACCGACATTCCCGTCTTGGTTGATTTCTGGGCACCTTGGTGCGGTCCCTGTCACCAAATGGCGCCGGGCTATGTACAGGTTGCCAAGCAACTTGAACCCAAGGTGCGTGTGGTCAAGGCCGATACTGAAGCCATTGCCAGTTTAAGCGCGCGCTTCAACATTCGCATGGTACCCACCATGATGCTTTTTTCAGGTGGCAAAGAAATTGGCCGTCGTCCGGGTGCGATGTCAGGCAATGACATTGTGAAATGGGCGAATCTGCTGCTGAAAAATAAAATCTAACAAGCTTTAGATAGTAAGCACCACAGGCGCATGGTCGCTGGGGCGTTCGTTTTTGCGTGGTGTGATGTCAATTTCGCAGGCTGATACCTGCTCTTTCAGCGCATGGCTCACCAAAATATGGTCAATGCGCAAGCCCTGTTTTTTTCGGAACGCCATGTTGCGGTAATCCCACCAGCTGAATGTTTTGGGTGGATGTGGAAACAAGCGATGTGCATCGTTCAAACCCAGCGCAATCAAGGCACGCAATTGGTAACGCTCTTCTTCGGTGCAATGAATCGTGCCCTCTAGCGCAACGGGATCCCAAACATCCAAATCATCAAAAGTAATGTTGTAGTCGCCCATGATGACCAAATTAGGGTGCGTTTGCAATTCCACTTTGAGCCAATCTCGCAAGCCTTTTAGCCAGTTCATTTTGTAGTCAAACTTCTCGCTTCCAGGCTCTTGCCCATTGGGAAAATAAGCACCGACCACGCGTATATGTCCTAGTTTTTCATCAGCCACCGTGGCAGTGATGACACGCGCCAAATCGTCTGTGAAACCTGGGATATTTTTGACAACGTCTGCCACAGGTAAAGCAGCTTTGGTTAACAGCGCAACACCGTTGTAAGTCTTCTGACCAAACCATTGTGCGTTGTAACCTATTTGTGCAAATGCATCTGCTGGAAATTTATCATCGGTCAACTTGGTTTCTTGCAGCGCCAGCACATCGACTGGGTTGGCTGCTAGCCATTCCAACACCTGCGGTAAACGCACATTTAGAGGAGTTGACGTTCCAAGTGGCGAGTTGCATCTTATTTGTCAAGCCGCGTGTAAGTCACAAAGCTGAATGCCAAACCAGTCGCGCTGGTGTGCGACTCGCGTGATGTCTCTTTCCATTGCGCATCCAAGGTCGGTGCATATGCATCGCCATCAAAATCAGCGTCAATCTCTGTCACCAAAACACGCTTGGCAAATGGCAAAGCTTGCTCATAAATCTGTGCCCCACCCAGCACCCACACTTGATCGGGACTGGGGTCCAAAATCAGACTCATGTGCTCACAAATTGATAGCGCTTCAAGCAGATTATGCGCTAGGCAGGGCGCCATCTTCGTGCCAATCTTGTTGACGGGTAACCACCACATTGGTACGTCCAGGCAAAGGACGAAATTTGGGTGGCAGCGAATCCCAAGTTTTGCGCCCCATGATGACCGGGCAGCCCAGCGTCATGCGTTTGAGGTAGGCCAAGTCTTCAGGCAAGTGCCAAGGCATCTTGCCATCTTTGCCAATCACACCATTGCGTGCCCGTGCGTAAATGAGGTTCAGTTGCATGCAGACCTTTCAATTACACCGCGACTGGCGCTTTGATAGCGGGGTGCGATTCATAGCCCACGATTTCAAAGTCTTCGTACTGGTAGTCAAAAATCGAATCGGGTTTGCGTTTGATGTTCAGTTTGGGATACGCCATCGGTGTACGGCTCAATTGCAGTGCCACTTGCTCGGCGTGGTTGCTGTAAATGTGGCAATCGCCACCGGTCCAAATGAAATCGCCCACATCCAAATCGCACTGCTGCGCCACCATGTGCGTGAGCAAGGCATAGCTGGCAATATTGAACGGCACGCCCAAGAAAATATCGGCACTGCGCTGGTACAACTGGCAGCTCAATTTGCCTTTGCCATTGGGTGTGGTGGGTGGTGCAACATAAAACTGGAAAAAGGCATGGCATGGCATCAGCGCCATTTTGTCCAGCTCACCCACGTTCCAACTGCTGACAATGATGCGGCGCGAATCGGGGTTGGTTTTCAAGGGTTTTGATGACTTCAGCAATCTGGTCAATGTGTCGCCCATCTGCTGTTGGCCATGAACGCCATTGCACGCCATACACAGGGCCCAAATCGCCATCGGGTTTGGCCCACTCATCCCAAATGGTCACACCGCGTTCAGTCAGCCAATTGTTGTTGCTGGAGCCCGTTAAAAACCACAACAGCTCGGTGATGATGGCTTTGACAAACACTTTCTTGGTGGTGACCAACGGAAAGCCTTGGCTCAAGTCATAGCGCATTTGGTAACCAAACACGCTCTTGGTGCCAGTACCGGTACGGTCTGCTTTGAACACGCCGTGCGTATCCACGTGGCGTAAAAAGTCTTCGTATTGGCTAGAGCCTTGGCTGGCTAAAGCATCTGAATGGGCTGGCATAGACATGCAATTCTGTGTTGTTAAGGGCTTAAAAATTGAAAATCGTGATTCGATCTCTGAAACGTTCAAATTGCATCAAGACGTCAAGTGCTTGCTTGGCAATCAAATCCGCATCAATTTTACCTGCCCGCGCAAAGGACGGACGGCTGATTACACGGTCGATGTACGCACGCACCATTGGTGTTTCAGGTGCCAGACCAAACTTGGTCATCCAATTGAGCGAACTGCCCCACAACATGTCCAAAGCAGTGAACTGACTGCCCAGCATATAGTCGCCTTTGGCGAGTTGCCCCGTCACGGTGTTCCACACATCGTCCACCGTACCATAGGGCATCATGCCTGGGCTGCCGGGCTCGCGCTTCAAAGCTTTGTCCACGAAAGCAGGTTCAAAACACGAACCATAAAACGCCAACCAACGCAAAAACGGACCACGCAGCGCGTCACCCATCTGGGGGCTGATACCCGCTTCAGGGTACAAATCAGCCAAATACAAATAAACGGCAGATTGCTCGGTGACCAGTGCGCCATTGTGCAAAATGGCAGGCACTTTACCCATGGGGTTGATCGCCAAATAAGCGGCGCCGCGCTGTTCGCCCTTCTTCTGGTTCAGCACATGCAGTTCATAATCCGCCCCCAACTCTTCCAACAAAGCCAACACACCGCCAGAGCGCGTTTGCGGAGAATGAAACAGTGTCACGTGCCGCGTTGCGTCGTTGAGCTTGGAATTCATGGCTTCTCCTGTTTTATATGGAAAATCTGGCTGTATCAGGCTTATTTATTGCCTAGTGTGCTATTAAATGTATAGCATATAGCGTATTCGCGTTCACCATCACACCCGGACCACACGCCCTGGGTTCATGATGTTGTGCGGGTCCAAAGCGCGTTTGATGGTACGCATCAACTCGATAGCTACCGGCGATTTGTATTTGGGCAATTTGTCGACCTTCATGCTACCCACACCATGTTCCGCCGAAATAGAGCCACCTAATTGGTCAACCATGCCAAAGACAATCGCATTCACGTTGGCTTCTTCATTGATCAAAAATGCCTTTTGATCTGTTCCCGCCGGTGCTTGCACGTTGTAGTGCAAATTGCCGTCGCCCAAATGTCCGTAGTTGACAAGCTGTATTCCTGGGTAAGCAATGGCCAGCTTTTCGTCAGTGACCCGCACAAACTCTGGAATACTGGAAATGGGAATTGAAATATCGCTTTTGATATTCAAGCCCTCTTGCGCTTGTGCTAGCGGTATGCTTTCGCGAATGTGCCAAAGTTGTTTGGATTGGGTCAAATTCTCTGCCAAAACAGCATCCAAAATGCAACCGCCACCTTCCTCATTACCCATCGCCGCTTCGAGCAAACTCTCAAGCTGTGTTCTGGCGTGCGCTTCAGATTCGTGATCAGAGTGCTCCAACACCACGCAGTATTTGGCCTCTGCCATGTCCAAGAACGGCACACGCTGTTGTGGGAAATGCTTGTTGACCAAGCTCAATGCTACTTTGCCCATCATTTCAAACCCAGTTAAACCGGTATTCAAATGTTTGTGTGCCAAGCCCAACAATTTAACCGCTGATTTGACTGAAGAAACCGCCACAAATGCCGTCAAGCTGGCCACAGGCAATGGCGATATTTTCATGGTGGCTGCAGTGATGATGCCCAGTGTGCCTTCGGAACCAATGAACAAATTTCGCAAATCGTAACCGGTATTGTCTTTGCGCAAGCCAGTCAAACCATTCCAAATTTCACCTTGCGCAGTGACCACTTCCAAACCCAAACAGAGCTCTCGTGTATTGCCAAAGCGCACCACCTGCGTTCCGCCTGCATTAGTGCCCAAATTGCCGCCTATGGTGCAACTGCCTTGTGAGGCCAAACTCAACGGGAACAAAAAGCCTTTTTCAAAACAAGCTTGCTGCACATTTTCTAAGATACAGCCCGCATCCACCGTGAGCGTGCTGTTACCCATATCAAACTTACGCACATTGTTCATTCGCTGCAGGCTGAGCACAATTTGTGTGCCTGTTGCATCGGGTGTAGAGCCCACAACCATGCCCGTATTGCCACCTTGGGGCACAATGCTGACGCCTTTGGTTGCCGCGCATGCTTTGACCACTGCAGCCACTTGCTCTGTCGAATTCGGCCGCACCACGGCCAAAGCAATACCCCGCTCGCTTCCCCGCCAGTCGCGCACATATTGCACAAGGTCGTTGCTGGCAGATTCGATTAGAACGTGGTCATTGCCGACGATTTGCCGCAGTGAATCTAACAGATCCGCCAAATCCTGATTGGGGGGTTTTGTTTGGTTTGGCATGGCGGTGTCCTAAAAAAAATTCTGAAATATTATTTTGAAATTATTTAATCGCAAATTTTTTCAGCTTTTTAGGCACAGAGACGTTATTCAAAGTCACGTAAACAGGCAAGCCGTTTTTGTATTTGGGGTAGTCTTCGCCGGCAATCAGCGGTGTTAAATACGCTTTGCATTTGGCGGTGATGCCAAAGCCGTCTTTGGTGATGAAGTTACGCGGCATGAACTTTTCAACGTTGGCTACTTTGGACAATTCGGCCACACCGATTTTGTATTTATAGGGCGCATCAGAAACACGGTCAATGGTGGGCATGACGGCGTTTTTACCGGCGAGTGCCAGTTCAACCGCTTTTTGTCCCAGTTCATACGCTTGTTGCACATCGGTTTTGGAAGCAATGTGGCGCGCGGCACGTTGCAAATAATCGGCCACCGCCCAGTGGAATTTGTAGCCCAAAGCTTGCTTCACCATGTTGGCCACCACGGGCGCTGCACCGCCCAGTTGCGCGTGACCAAAGGCGTCTTTACTGCCCTGCTCTGCCAGGAATGTGCCGTCAGCATGGTGACAGCCTTCGGACACGATCACGGTGCAGTAGCCGTGCTTTTTCACCAATTGATCCACACGGGCGAGGAATTTCTTTTGGTCAAACACAATTTCGGGGAACAAAATCACCACTGGCACGCCGTGGTCTTCCAGCAAGCCACCGGCAGCGGCAATCCAACCAGCGTGGCGACCCATGACTTCCATCACAAACACTTTGGTGGAGGTGAGGCTCATGGATTTCACATCAATGGATGCTTCTAACGCTGACACTGCCACATACTTCGCCACCGAGCCAAAACCAGGGCAGCAATCGGTGATGGGCAAATCGTTGTCAATGGTTTTGGGTACATGAATCGCTTGCAATGGGTAATTCATGGCTTTGCTCAACTGGCTGATTTTGTAGCAGGTGTCGGCCGAATCGCCACCACCGTTGTAGAAGAAATAGCCAATGTTGTGGGCTTTGAAAACCTCGATCAAGCGTTCGTATTCAAGTTTGTTGGCTTCCAAAGATTTGAGCTTGTAACGGCATGAACCAAATGCGCCCGATGGCGTTTGGCGCAAAGCGGCGATGTTGCTGGCAGATTCTTTGCTGGTGTCGATCAAATCTTCAGTCAGTGCGCCAATGATGCCATTACGGCCTGCATAGACTTTGCCAATTTTGTCTTTGTGTTTGCGTGCGGTTTCAATCACACCGCAAGCCGATGCATTGATAACCGATGTGACACCGCCTGATTGCGCATAAAAAGCGTTCATCTTTTTAGTAGTCTGTGTCTTTGCTTTGGTAGCCATTTAATGTCTCCTGATAGTGCTGTTGAAAGTAGAAATATTACGCGAATCTGCTGCGATGATGGTGTTGCATTCGTGATGAATAGCTACGATAAAACTGATGTGTCAATCTCGGTATTCACCCCCAAGGCGCTGGCCACTGTTTGGGCTTGTTTGGCCGCTCGCAAGCGCAAGCGCACGTGCATGGCTACTGCCGTGAACAGCGCCAGGCACAAGAACACTTCTACCAACGCCAAATAATTACTGGGTGCTTTGTCGCTCCAAGCGCGCACCACGCCTTCAATGAAGTACAACCACACAAACAAACTCACCCAGCGGTAGGTATACAAACGGTTTTTGATCAAGCCGGCCAGAGGAATAAACAGTGGCAATACTTTGAGCACCACCCACGAGCCACCCGGCTTGATGGGTGCCAACCACATTTCCCACAAAATGCCCAACACGATGAGACCAAGGAGGCAAGCTACGGCGGCAACGCGCGTCATCATCACATTTTCAGGGATGGCAGTGGTCAAAAGTTGAGGTTTTGTCATTTAAAAAGTTCAAAGTCATTCATTGCAGTGGCATGATAGCGCCATGGACAAAATGAAAGACTGGTTGAACGATTTTATACGCGATGCATTGCGCTTTCCGTGGCGCAACACCGCGGTGACACTGCGCGAACGATTTAAAGAAGACCAATTGGGTTTAACAGCCAGCAGCTTGACCTTCACCACCATCATTTCTATCGTGCCGCTGTTGACCGTGGCGCTGGCCATATTCAGTATCTTTCCCATGTTTGCCAAAATGCAAACCAGCATCCAACTGTGGCTGGTGGACAGTTTGATTCCCGACAACATCGCCAAACAGGTGTTGAATTATGTTGGCCTGTTTGCGGCCAAAGCCAAGCAAATTGGCTGGGTAGGTGCGGTGGCATTTTTATTGTCGGCTTTGCTTATGATTTTGACCATTGACCGACGTCTCAACAACATTTGGCGGGTGCGCGAAACACGTTCGTTGACACGCCGCATTTTGATGTATTGGGCTTTGCTCACTTTGGGGCCTTTGCTTTTGGGGGCCAGCCTTTCGCTCAGCTCGTACGCCGTGAGCGCATCCAAAGGTTGGGTCAATGGCACGAGCATGACGGGTGGTTTGAAATTTTTCATCGACACACTGCAATTCATCGCCATCACGCTTGTGCTGGCCGCCATGTATAAATTTGTACCCAACACTCAAGTGCGTTGGACGCACGCACTCTTAGGTGGCTTTTTTGCTGCGATGGGTATCGAATTGGCACAGCGCATATTGGCTTGGTATTTGGTGAAAGTACCCACCATGTCGGCGGTATACGGCGCATTTGCCACTGTGCCTATCTTGTTAATTTGGGTCTATGTGGCCTGGGTCATTGTGCTGTTGGGCGCGGTTGTGTCCGCTTATTTACCCAGCTTACTCAGTGGCATTGCACGGCGAGATAACAGCCCAGGCTGGGATTTTCAATTGGCGTTGGAACTGTTGCGGCAGCTTTTGCCCCAAAACGATGCTGCCAACCAATCTGCCAAAAGTTTAGATGAACTATCCAAAGCCCTGCGCGTGAACGATTTGCAACTCGAACGCGCGTTGCAAACCTTGCTGAGCTTGGATTGGGTGGGCAAGCTAGAAGAAAACGATGGTCGCAACGATGGTCGTTTTGTGCTCTTAATCAACCCCAACCAAACCCCAATCGCCCCATTGGCCGAAAAGCTCTTGTTAGCGCGCAATGAACACACCGAAAATATATGGCAAAACAGCCAATTGTCGGCGTGTTTATTGCCTAAGGCGCTATGAAAAACATAGCATACTAGCGCTACAAATCAGCCTCACAGTTTTCTACCTAAATATTTCTCTACCTGGCGCTTTTCCCAATCAGGGTTCATAAACGGCATGGTGCCGAAGATGCGCATGCCGTGAAATACCAAGCCCAAGCCCCAGCCCAATGCGGGCCAAACCACCCAGATGTGATGAGGTGATTTGATGAAATTGAAAATGGCCAAACCGCTGATAACGACCACGTATTGGGCTAAATGCACATAAAAACCGCGAATTTTGCGCACGTGGCGCAAAGCGGCTTCTTCGTCAGCGCTGACGCTTTGAGCGTTGCTTGGTTGCGATGAAGATGGTGCGTTGTTCATTGATGGGTTCAAAGTCGTAGTCATAAGAGGCTCCTGAGTGGCTTGCAAAGTAGAAAAATCGATCTCAAAGACCGATGCCAGTGACTTCAGGGTTTCTGTGCTAGCAGGTAAACCACGTTCAATGCGCTGTATCGTGCGAACGCTCAAGCCGCTTAATTCGGCCAATTGTTCTTGCGACCAGCCGCGTTGAAGGCGTAATTTTTGAACCAACATGTTTGAAATTCCTCTTTTTGAAATAAAACGACACCCTGTCGTCACCAAGCACAAGTTTAGGTAAGGCTCTATGGTTTGACCACGACAGCATAGCGCCGTTCAGGTGACTTTGCGGTGCCAGTCAGGTGACACAGCCCGACTTTTATCTGACTTTGAGCCGACAGAATGCGACATTTGCCTGTCTATCAGGTGAAATACCCGTTATTTTTGCAAAAATGCGTGCAATGCCTGCACTATTTTTGAAGGCGCTTCGACCATCATGGCGTGTCCTGCATCAACATTGACTTGCGTGACGGATTTGCCCGCTTGCATGGCCGCATCAACCAGCACTTGTGCGGCTTTGGGCGGCGTCATTTTGTCTTTGTCACCCACGATAAAAAGCAATGGCGCCGTAACTTTGGTGATGGCTGATGTTGCGTTTTGATAGCTGTTGCAGGCATTCAACCCGGTGTGAAAAATGTTTGTTGCAGCATCTGGCGCTGACTTATTCTGACTTTTGGCAAAAATGTGCTGCATCAATTCAGGTAGCGGTGGCGGTTTTTGGCTGAATGAAAAGTTGTTGACCATGTCGATAGCCGCCATGGGGTCATTCACCGATGCTTCCAACAACACAGGAGACACGCGCATGGGGCTGGCAGTGCCCAATAAAGCGACATGCGTCACGCGACCAGGTGCTCGTGCCGCCGCTTCCAGTGCGATGAGTGAGCCAAAGCTGTGGCCCACCAATGCTACACGCGCAATCCCTGAAGCATCTAGCATAGCCAGCAATGTATCGGCCGCTTCCTCAACTGTTGCTGGGGCCTGACCTGTGCTGTGACCATGGCCTGGTAAGTCAATCGCAATCGCATTGATTCCACCCGAAATGCTTGTCGCCAGTGGCGACAAGACGGCATCCCAAACGCTGTGGTCGTTTAAAACACCATGTATAAAAATAACAGTTGGTTTGCTAACGTCAATATGGGCCAGTGACGATTGGCCATAAATTGACAGGTGATTGGCATCCCTATTCACATTGAAATGCAGATTGAAGCTCATGTGTCAGGTGCTTCGCTTAGTTGTTTATGTCGATTGTTCAAAAGCCGCTAGAACGCGTTGCCTGATTTCATCGACCGTGCCCACACCGTTGATCACGCGGTATTTGGGTGCGTCGTTGGGCGACCAACGCACCCATGCTGAATAGTAGTCAATTAAAGGTCGTGTTTGTTGGCGGTAAACATCCAAACGCTTGGTTACCGTATCAATTTGGTCGTCCGCACGTTGCACCAATGGTTCACCTGTGATGTCGTCTTTGCCTTCCACCAAGGGCGGATTGAATTTGATGTGGTAAGTGCGCCCAGAATCGGGGTGTGAACGTCTGCCACTCATGCGTTCAATGATGTCTTCAAACGGCACTTGAATTTCAAGCAGGTAATCCAACTTCAAGCCTTGCGCTCGTATCGCTTCAGCTTGTAATACGGTGCGTGGAAAACCGTCAAATAAAAAGCCATTGGCGCAATCGGGTTCGGCAATGCGTTTTTGAACCATTTCGATGACCAATTCGTCGTCCACCAAGTTGCCTGAATCCAATATTTTTTTCAGCTTCAAACCCAGCTTGCTGCCTGATTTAACCGTGGCACGCAGCAAATCACCCGTGGAGATTTGTGGAATTTTGAATTTCTCGCAAATAAACGTCGCTTGCGTGCCTTTTCCCGCACCTGGTGCGCCTAACAAAATCAGTTTCATACGAATTGTGGATACGAATTGAGGGTGATTGACTTCAAAGCTTTCGCCTCTGTAAAGTCAAATTGCATATGGCTTATTGGTTGTAGGACTAGTCAAAGAGGTTGAAAGAATAGCACGGATAGCTATCATTTTGCTGACAGCCCATGCATATCATTAACCACTTATACAGTTGACTGCTTTTGCATGTGTATGCATTATTTGGCACCAAAAACGATTCGCACACGCGCCAAATCTTCAGGCGTATCAACCCCTGCACCAGGTGCTTTGTCGGTGACATGAACCGCGATGCGATGCCCATGCCACAGGGCACGCAATTGTTCCAGCGCCTCGCAGACCTCAATCTCAGCTTGCGGCAGCTTGGGAAACTGTTTCAAAAAACCCACTCGGTAAGCATAAATTCCGATATGGCGCAGCGGTTTGGGGGTAACAGGTAACTCTGGCACACCCTGTTTTGCGCCATCGCGCCACCACGCAATGGGTGCGCGGCTAAAGTACAGCGCCAAATGCTGTGCGTCCAAAACCACCTTCACCACATTGGGGTTACGGTAATCGTCAACTGATTCAATCGCGTGAGCGGCAGTGCTCATGCTGGCAAGTGGTTGGTTTTGCAATTCATTTGCCACTTGCAAGATCAAATCAGGATCAATCAAGGGTTCATCACCTTGAACATTCACCACGATGGCTTCATCTGGCAGTTGCAGAATGTCACAAGCCTCAGCCAATCGATCGCTGCCACTTGGATGGTCTGCTCGGGTCAACACGACTTCGATATGGTGTTGCTGGCAAACTTTGCTTATGCTGTCATCGTCACAAGCTACCACCACACGTGCGCTTGTGCCTGACATGACGCGTTGGGCTACACGCACGATCAACGGCAAACCTGCCACATCAGCCAAAGGTTTGTTGGGCAAGCGGCTTGAGCCCAAACGTGCGGGGATCAGTACAGTGAGGCTGCTGCGATTCATGATTTGAGAATCAACTTGGGTCAGGGTAAAAATTAGCCTTGCAGCTTTTCAATTTCTTCGTCGGTCAACACCCTGGCTTCATTTTCCAGCAAGATAGGCATGCCATCGCGCACAGCATAAGCCAATCGCGCACTTTTGGAGATGAGCTCTTGCCGTTCCCTGTCAAAAATCAAAGGACCTTTGGTGACAGGGCAAACGAGAAGTTCGAGTAATTTTGTATCCATAAAAATGATGTTAGCTTTGCTGGTGTTAGTTTGATGTGGACGATGTGGATGATTTTAAGCCTGCCAGCAGCGTGTCAACTTGGGTGAAGAATGCAGGCTCTGGCTCAAAGTCCAGTGGAACTACTAAAGCATCAGGCGTAACTTGCCATATCTTTACTGCATCTTTCATTGTGCAAATAAATGTGAAATCGTTATATTTATTATCAGATTCTCTATTCAGGGTATAGGGGAAATCGTAATGATCCGGCAGCACAATTGTTTTAGCTAAAGTCAATCCCGAATCTCGCAACATCTCAAAAAATGCTTCTGGGTTCGCAATGCCTGCAATTGCTACCAACTTCTTGTTTTCTTTTAAGTCATTTAAACTTACTTTACTACCATCGTGTCTGACCGCATATTTTGCTAGCTCTCGACGAGCGAAATATTGCGGTGCTAGTACGTTATTTAATTTGACTGGGTTATTCCCTGTGTGCAAAATTATTGAATTTTTCGCTTTAACTGTTAACTCTCTTAATGGTCCCGCAGGAAGCAGCAAACCGTTCCCAACACCTCTATCATCAAATACAGTGATTGCAAGATCATGTTGCAACTCATGGTGTTGCAAACCATCGTCAGATATTATGATTTGAGTGTCCGGGTAAGTATTTAAGAGTTTAGTAGCTGCATCAATTCGTTTATTTGCTACAAATACTGGTGTCTTCAATTTAGTTAAATTAACTGCTAAATGAATAACAGTTGGTTCATCTCCGACTTCTGGTATCTTGCTGTCCTTGTTGACTTCCAATGTCTCAATACTTATTCGTCCATAACCACGTGAAATAACACCAACTTGAATACCCTTCGTTTGGAAATATTGCACAAGGGCAATGACTGTAGGTGTTTTACCACCTCCACCGACCACAATGTTGCCTACCACAACAACTGGAATTTTGAACTTTTTAGACTTAAGAATACCAATTTGATAAATATTTCGATGTACAAATGATAAAAATCTATATATTTGTGAAAGTGGCCATAGCAAACTTAACTGCAAAAATGTGAGTGGCTCTTGCTTGTACCAAGTAGATTGCAATGCAATCTTTAACAAATTTGTATTTGTCGTTTTAATTTGCACTTGATTTCTGCGTTGCAAAGGTGATTTGGCTTAAACCCGCTTGACGAGCCGCCTCCATCACGCTGATGACGGATTGGTGGCTGGCGTTGGCATCGGCGCTGATGACGACGATGGGCGCTTTACCTTGCAAGGATGATTCAATGGCTTTGGAGGCATTGTTCAAAGCGGTGGTCAAAGCCAACACCCCGCGTTGTGCCACCACTTGTTTGTTGACCGAGTACACACCCTGCACTGTTCACGCTCACCATGATTTCATGGGGTCGGTCTTTGGCCGCTTGCACGTCTGCAGTTGGCAGCTTGAGTTCGACTTCGGTGAATTTGCTGTAGGTGGTGGACAACATTAAAAATATCACCACCACCAACAACACATCAATGAAGGGGATGAGGTTAATCTCAGGTTCAGTGCTGGCACTGCGATGGGAGGGGCTTTTGAAATTCATGAACGCTGGCGTGTTAATTGCTTCGTCAAATTACTTTGTCAAATTCACCAAATGGCGCGCCAGTCGTTCAGCAGCCAATTCAAGGGTGAGCAAATAGGCATCCACACGTGCGCGAAAGTAGCGCCAAAAAATCAATGCGGGAATGGCAACAATCAAGCCAAATGCAGTGTTATACAAAGCGACAGAAATGCCATGAGCCAATTGCGCAGGATTAGCCGTTCCCGTCGTTGATCCTTGTGAACCGAAAATTTCGATCATGCCAATCACTGTACCCAAAAGCCCGAGCAAAGGCGCTGCAGATGCAATGGTTGCCAGCGTTGATAGATATTTCTCCAATCGATGCGCAACGGTACGACCTGTCTCTTCCATCACAGCGCGTAAATCAGCTTCAGAGCTTTTCGGATTGGTGTTCAACACCCGCAAGCCACTGGCCAACACTTGCCCCAGTTCAGAGCTTTGCTCCAAGTTGTTTACTGATTTCAGGTCGAAGGTACAGCATGGCGTGAAACGGTCAACGCTTCGTCAAGTAATTTGGGGGGTGCAATTTTGCTGGTTTTAAGGCTGACAAATCGCTCAATAATCAGGGCCACCGCAATGATGGAACAAATAATCAAAGGCCAAATCGGCCAGCCCGCAGCTTGAATGATGGACAACAAGGTTGAATACTCCGAGTAGGTGAAGTGTTGAATGTTGAAGCCAATTATCGCTTACTTCAGCGTCACTATCGCCAACCAGTTAAAGCGATTCACATAGCAAGCAGAGGTCTGATTGGAATTATTTCGGCGCCAATGGACCCAATCTGCCAACGGTTGCCGCTAAGCGCAATTGCGATTTGAACAAATTGGCGTGTGCATCCAGCCATTGAAAACGTGCAGTGGTGACTGCATTTTGGGCATTCAGCACATCACTGAACACGCCCACGCCCAATCTGAATCGTTCACTGCTGATGCGCAAAGATTGCTCTGCTTTGTTGCGGACATTCAAAGCTTCGCGCAGTATGTTGCGATCGCTCAACAAAGCTTGTCCATTTTGCCAAACCTGTAACTCTGTTTGTTTCAAAGCTTCATCTAACCCGGCTTGCCGTACCATGCGCTGTCCCTGCACATCACGCTGACGCGCGCTGATGGCACCACCATCAAACAATGGCAATGTCCACAGCACAGAGGCAGAGCTTGTATCGCGAAATTCGGTATACCCGCTGGTGCGAATTCGGCCTGCCACCGCACTCAATGTGACATTACCCCAACGTTCCGCGTATGCGGCTTTATTGCTGCGCATCTGCCTCAGCTAGGCGAACCCGTGCTGCAGTGATGCGAGGATGCCTTTTCTTAGCTTCAGCAATGAGTTCTGGAATATCAATGGCGCTTTCAAAAAACGCGTCATCGATCTTCTCGTTTTTATCAAATTCAATTTTTTGATTTGCAGGCATTCCCATTGCTATCGACAAAGCACCACTGGAAGCTAACCATTGGCTTTTTGCACGGACATTCTCAAGTTGAGCTTGAGCCAAGGCGGTTTGCGCTTGTGCTTTTTCTGCAAGTGAGCTGGCACCCGCAGCCGCTTTGGCCTCAATCATGCGTAAACTATTTTGCGCTGTGAGAATATTTTGTTCGGTCGTTTCAAAACGTCCTAAAGCAGTCTTTGCTGCAGCAAAAAGCTGAGCGGCATCGGCTAAAGCCATTAGCACCTCTGTTTGCTGGTCATCCAACACGGCAGCCAGTGCCAATCTTGATTGTTGAATGTTGGCATTGGTGTTTCCAAAATCAAACAGCAACCAATCCAAGCGCAGTGCGACCGTGTTGTTGGCTTTACCAGTTCCACGCTCTTTATCAAATCCCGCAGTCAACCCCAAGGATGGATACCTTTGTGATTCTGCCAACTCCAGTGCGGCTTGCGCTTGCTCAGTCAGCCCAAATCCTTCGCGAACACCTAAACGCTGGCAAATGACGTGATGAATAACATGCTCCATGTAGAGCCAGTCATTGCCACTTTGTGCATTTGCGACGCCACAAGGTCTACGCTGTTTGAATAATTCAGACAGACTCACATCTTGGTGTTCAGCAACAGACTTTACTGAAGCAGTGGCTATCGTTGGTACATCACTGCTCGACAAAATATGACTGAGCTTAAGCTGCAAGTTGGCTATCGGCTCTTCAGCTTGAGCATTGGTACTAAAGGATATAGGCAAGATCAACGTCAACACACCGAATGCGCGCAAGCTCCAGCCTAAAAGAGTTGAAGACATTCGGACTACCCCACCGTATTTTGGCGAGTCCGCAGTCGGTATTCTGAAGCAGATTCATCGCGTGCGACAACTCCGTCTCCCAGCTCAACGACGCGGTCTACCGAGGCCAATGTTTGTGGTCTGTGTGCTACCACAATGCGAGTTAGATTCATCTGCGCTACCGTTTCATTGACTTCGGCTTCACACGCGATATCCAAATGACTGGTGGCCTCATCAAGAATCAAAATGCTTGGGCGACGGTATAACGCACGTGCCAGCAAAACACGCTGTTTTTGACCACCCGACAAGGAGCTGCCCATGTCGCCCACCAAGGTTTGGTACGACATTGGCATTTTGCAAATATCCTGATGTATAGATGCCATTTCCGCACAGGTTTCTAGCCATTCAACATCGACATTCGAATCAAAGAAACTGATGTTGTCTTCGATTGAACCCGCAAACAATACATCATCTTGCAAGACAGTGCCAATTTGCGACCGCCACTGTGCAATATCCAACTGCGTCATATCGATACCATTGATGCGAATATGCACCACTTTGTGGCTGATAGATACCCAAGAGCAAATTTACAAGCGTCGTCTTTCCGCCACCTGAAGGGCCAGCGATGGCTACAGATTGTCCCGCAGGGATTGTCAAATTCAAATTATCGATGACGTCTGGTGTTCCATTTGAGTACCGAAATTTCAATCCACTGATTTCAATTTGAGGGGGCAACTTTGTTGTTTTTACATTTAAAACGTTTGATGGAACTTCAGCAGGTGTCAATACAATGTCTGCAAGACGCTGTGCATCCAATCCCAACATTCGCAAATCAACCCACTTGTTGATCAATTCCATGCAGCGGCTGTCAAATTGGTTTCGGTATGCTAAAAATGCCAACAGCATACCGACGCTGATTGAACCCGCTATCACATCTTTTGCACCCAACCAAAGTAACAAAATCGCAAAAAAACCTGACAATGTTCCGCGCAGTATTCGGTAAAAAATATCGAGTTTTTGCACTCTCAAATTTGCATTGACATCAGCCACCATCAACGACTGCCAAGCCCCTAAACGTTCGGTATTTCTGGAAAAAAGACGGATGGTGCGCATGCCGCGTATCGTCTCCAACAAGTAACTTGATTCACTGGCATCACGTACCAAGTGCTCCTCCATGGCACGGCGCATAGGACCATACCATGCCCAGCGAACAAAAGCATATAAAACAACTGACAATACGGTCAAGGCGGTTAATGTCGGACTGTACAACATCATTAAAACAAGTGTGACGATGACTAAAAGTCCATCTAAAACAGTTTCAACAAAAGTGTCAGTTAATACTTTTTGAATGTGATCAACTGAATTAAAACGCGACATCACATCGCCTAAATGGCGCCTCGCAAAATAGTCTAATGGCAAGTTCAATAAATGGCTGAGCACGTTAGATCGCCATTGAACTCTGAGCTGCGTACCAATCTTCAATACCATCCACGACCGCATCAGGTTAAAGAATTGCTGAATGAATAACAGCAATAAAAATCCCAAAGCCAGTGTTGTCAATAAATTCGTGTCTCGCGTCACAACAACATTGTCTACAACCGTTTGCAGAAATAGTGGGAATATCAAGCCCAAAACTTCAAGCGTCAACGAAATCGCCAACACGCGCCAAACTGTGGGCCATAGGCCCGTTACACGTCCAACCAATGTCTTGATTGATATGCTTTGCGCTTCTGTTTTCGCTACAAAATCATTAGCTGGCCAAACCTCCAATGCCACTCCAGTAAAGTCACGTGACATGTCTTCTAAGGACAACACGCGTTCCCCTTGCGCTGGATCCAACACGCGGTATTGTTTGCCCTCAATACCACTTAACACCACAAAATGCCCCATGCCCCAATGCAAAATGGCAGGTAAACGCAGCTGGTTGATATCGGACAATTCAAGTCGCACAGCACGCGTATTTAATTTTTCTTGTTGTGCCACACGCGTCAAATCCAGCAAAGTCATGCCTTGCGATACAGCACCGTGCTGGTTACGTAATGTAGCTAAATCAGTGATCGTGCCGTGATGCGCAAGTAGCATTGCCATACAAGCCAAACCACACTCAGATGCCTCTGTTTGCAATACCAATGGTATGCGCGAGCCCCAAGAAAGTTGAATGCGCTCTAGGATAGACATGCTTGATTCAAATATTTAAAGCCGCGATTTCGCTGCATACAACGGTTCTAGAATCCACTCATACAAACGGCGAGTTTCATGCAATAAGTCAGCATCCACGCGCATACCAGCCTGTAATTGAATCTGATCTTTTGCAATGCCATTTGCAACTTTCAAATGTTCTTCTGGCAAGCTGACTGCGATTGCAAACATGGCCTCTGCTGCGGCTTCTGTGCGCGGAACATAGCCTAGCAAATCGGCAGCATTTACAGCTGCATTTGAAACTGATAGAACTGTGCCTTTTAATTGTCCATACTTTTGATAAGGAAATGCATCTAAACGCATCAAGACTGCATCCCCTTCTCGAACAAAGCCTGCGGAACGACTGGGTGCATACAAACGTGCGACCAATTGCTTGCTAGCGGGCAGCAATTGCGCCATTGGTTTACCTATCTCTACACTTTGACCCAATTCCGATTGAAGCAAAGTAATTTTCCCATCAGCAGGTGCGGTCACAACAATTCGTCGTTTGGCCTCGAGTTCTGAAAATTCTTGTCGCGCTGATAAGATGGAGCGATCAATCTCTGAGCGTTGTCCGCTTATCCGCGTGCGAACTGATTCCAAGTCGCGCTGTGTAGCCACAGAATCACGCTCTAATGACATCCTATCGCGCTGGTTTCCTTGCAGTCGACTGTGCAATTCTAAAACCTCAGTCTCCTTTGAGAGTAATTCATCGCGCGAAATGTATTCTTGTTTATACAAGTTTTCATAGCGTTTGAGCACATCTTCAGCTGCTTTGACACGCTTTGAAAGTAATTGCCCTTGTTGTGTCACTTGTTCTTGTTCAGCACGCAGGGAAGTCAAGCGTCGTGTCAACTGGCTGGTTTCCAATTGTTCAGTTTGTTTGGTACGGTTTAAATCGTCTTCTAACAGACGTCGGCGAGATTCAATTTGGTCAGCGATACTGCTCTGGAAATTGACATTGCCGTTGCCCAAACGATCGCCTGAAAGAATGAACAAAACATTGCCACGTTTAACCGATTGACCTTCTTTGACAAATTGCTCAACAACAACACCCGGTTGTGTTGCGGTAACGCGAATCAAGCCCTCTGTTGGATAAATCAGTCCACCTACCGTGGTGCGGCGTGTATAAGTCCCAAAAATGAGAAAAGCAACGATGGACAGAATAAACAGCAATCCCCAGAGCGCCATCCAGCGGGAAGTTGCACCTGGCAGTAGTGTTATTTGACCATATTGCTGCGGACGCAACGCATCCATAGCTTCTTGTCGAAATAATGGAGAAGTAAGGTCTTCAGAAGATCGTGAATTCATCGCGCAGTAAACTTGAAATCTGAAAATAACAAACGACGCATAGCGTCGTTTGTTAATTCGAAACAGACCAGTTAACAGATTACCAAACCATTGAATCTGTAATCTGATCAATTAATCGTCAACACCACCAGGTGGAGTACCCCCACATGGTGGCTTTGGTTGGCATGCAGGCTTAGGCTGGCAACTTGAGCGATGGCGACGACCACCACCACCGCATCCACCAGAAACCAACTCCATTTCTTTTTCATTGAGTTCGCGCATTTTTCCTCCTTGAAGTTTGAACTTGATTATTTGCTGAATTAAACAAGTGTTTGTTCAATTCAGGCGTAAAGTCTATACCAAAATACACATATTGCAATACATTTGCTACTTAATTAGTACAAATAGATAAATTATTGAGCTAATTTATTTCGTCTAAATACTCACACCCGTATTTTTCAATCGACTTTTTTAGTTATCGAATTGAAAAGTTTTGTATAAATTAAATATTGACCTAACTCAAAGACACATGTTCAAAATAGTACATACTCCATACAACTAAACCTAGCACAAGGATTCACCATGAAAATATTACTCGCTGTTGACGGTAGCACCTACACAAAAAAAATGTTGGCCTATTTGGCAACGCATGAGAGCTTGCTCAACAAGGACAACAATTTCACAGTTCTAACAGTGCATTTGCCAATACCATCTAGAGCGCGCGCTGCAGTGGGTAAAGACATTGTTGAAGACTATTACAAAGACGATGCTGAAAAAGTGCTCGCGCCCATCGATAAGTTCTTAGCACGTCATGGTATTCAAGCTAAAAGCGTGTGGAAGGCCGGAAATGTGGGCGAAACAATTGCAACATATGCCGAAGCTGGAAAGTTTGATATGCTTGTCATGGGATCACATGGACATGGTTCATTTTTGAACATGGTCTTAGGTTCTGTCGCTACCAAAGTGCTGGCAAATTGCAAAACCCCAGTTCTCCTGGTTCGATAACTCTGCGCAGATTTTGGTGTAAATTCTCAAATTGGATTTTGCTTAATCACACTCAAATTAACACAATTCACAGATATATAAGCATATGCGAATAAAAACTTTATTTTCTTTATTGCTCAGTTTGACGGCTTACACAAGTACTGTCACCAATGCTTTTGCCGCTGAGCCGGTACATGCCATTCCACATGTCAAACCTCTTAACCCTGCCAAAGTCGAGTTGGGTAAAAAGCTGTACTTTGACCCGCGTATTTCGCAATCAGGCACCATGTCTTGCAACTCTTGCCATAACTTGTCTTTAGGTGGTACGGATAACCTCAAGACATCGTTGGGTCATAACTGGCAGCAAGCACAGATGAATACACCCACCGTACTGAATTCAACTTTTAACAAAGTGCAATTTTGGGATGGCCGCTTGCATGAAGAATCAAAAGGCGTATACGATGTGTCGCCAGCCGATTTGGCCTTTATGCATGACAAAGTCATTGATGTGCTGAACTCGATACCTGGATACAAGCAAGAGTTTAAAAAGGCTTACGGTAGCAACACCATCACCCGCGACATGTTGGTGAACGCGCTCACCGCATTTAATCAAACCTTGGTCACACCAGATTCGCGCTTTGACAAGTGGCTCAAAGGTGACAAAGGCGCTTTGACCAAAACTGAATTGGATGGCTACAAACTGTTCAAACAAAGTGGTTGCACGACTTGCCACGACGGCATGGCCATGGGCGGATCCAACATTGCCAAAATGGGTTTGACATCCAAATATGAAACACGCAACAAAGCCAAAGGCGCTGCGGATTTAACCGGCAAAGACGAAGACCGCATGAAGTTCAAAGTGCCCACCATGCGCAATGTCGAACTGACCTATCCCTATTTCCACGACGGCGGTGCAGACACACTTGAAAAAGCGGTAGACATCATGGGCAAATTGCAATTGGGTCGCACATACAGCGGCAAAGAAATCGACCAAATTGTGGCTTTCTTGAAAACTTTGACAGGCAAGCAACCTGACTTCAAACTGCCTATCTTGCCAGCATCAAGCAACAGCACACCCCGCCCAAAAACGGCTGAACCAGTGCGTCACTGATATTGTGCGTTAACTAAAAAGCCAGTTTTTCTGCTTCGAGGTAAGCAAGGCTGGTGTATTTTCCAATGTTCGCAGTCAAATCCATTCATGGTTTTAGCGCGACTGGATACGCGAGGATCTGCCAATACCATGGCTTTGGCTTGTGCTTCGGTTTTGCCATCTTTGACCGCTTGCAAACACGGCTCCCAAATACCAGATAAGAATAGACCATAGGTTTGCAACAAATCTTTGCGCCCTAAACCATGCCCCGGCACCCAAAGCTGATCGCCCGCTGATTTGGACAACTCAGCAAAATACTTCAATGTACCTATATATGAACCATCGTCAATATTGGCAATGCGGTTGGTCATGGCGATGTCACCCACCGCAGTGACTTTGTCTTGCACAATCTCTACACACAAATCATGTTGGGTGTGCGCTGTGCCATAGTGATGCATTCTGAGCGTGGTGTCACCAAACTGGTATGTTTGTCCGTGTGCGGTATCTTTATTGGGGGCAATGATTTTGGTGCCTGCAGTGGATTGGTTGGTAGTACGCTCCATCAAAGCCAGCCAATCACTGCCTTGCACACCTTTGATATGTTCTGTCGTTCCTGGAAGTGCATAGATTGGCAATTGTGCACCGTAGGTATCAACATAAGCATGGTTGCCCAGCCAATGGTCGCCGTGGTAATGCGTGTTAAAAATGGCCACCACAGGCAATGGCGTGACATTTTTAATCATACGCATGGCCATTTGACCTATTTGCAACGAACTGCCGGTGTCTATCACCACCACGCCCGCACTGGTCACCACAAAAATACTATTGGCCATCATGCCTTGGTTTTCGGGCGTTGGAAAACTGTCTTTGGCAAACACCATCCACACCCGTTTGGACAGTTGTTGTGCTGGAATATCAGCCACACGTGGACCGAGTACAAATTGACCGGCTTGCTGCGCAAAAATTCGTGCCTCTGGCCACAAGCCCAAACCAGTTGCTCCGATCACTGCGCCCATGCCCAGTAAAGCTCGGCGGCGATCAGTTTTGGTGTTTTGTAACTTTTGTATGTGTGAACTTTCTTTTGAGAACAAATTCATGAACTGGGCTCTTCTGATTATTTTCTCTCGCTTGCTATAGCTGCAAGCTCTGCATCGCATCGAGCTATTTGTGTTGTGTCTGGTTTTTGTTTCGTTGCTTTCTCACGTGCCTCTGCAATTTCAACTTTAGCGGCCGCCATTTGAGCCAAAAAAGTGGGGTTGCTGTGCAGTTTGGCCACTGCTGCGCTGCCAACCAATCGACCTGCGTTGACATCACTTTGCCAATGTGCGCCACAAATCACACGGCTTTGACCAAACGCATGGCCCCGTTGCAAAATTGAATCTGACTTATCTGGCGCTATTTCAGACAAAACCAACGCCCACGCCCAGCCCAATGCAGCATGACCGGATGGGTAAGCACCGTCTTTGGCCAAGGCCGCATCTTCTTTGGGTGCACAAGTGGTTTCATTGAAGGTTGCAAAAGGGCGTTTGCGCTTGTAGTGGTTTTTGGCTTTGTAGGTAGACAAGCCAGCATCCAGCAATGTTCGACGCAGCAACATATTGGTGTGCGGTGTGGCTTCTTGCGAAATTGGCAAGCCCATCGCGCAACTGAAAATACCTGCAGCAACAGGGAATTTCAGGTTATTGTCATCAAATGCCATTTGACCGCGCGCACCTTTTCTCAAAGCCTTTTGCGCCTCAAACACCTGTTTGTCAGCTGCTTGTTCGGGTGAGTTTTCTGCCGGTGGTGCGGGTAGCAAAGTTAAACTGTTTGGCATTTGGTCGGCTACCAAATAGCCTTTCAAATAGCCTGACCCTGGCCGGGTTTCGCCCACTTCAGCGGGATTGGTCGTTGGCGCATGGCTTGCACACCCCACAACAAATAGGCTAATCAATACCAGTTGTGAGGAAAAAAGTGTTCTCAATCCTTTGCGCATGTCGTCTCCGTTTGATGAATTGGTATTCATAATAGCAACTCTTATGGCTTCGCGCATTAGACATAAACCCTAAGCCAACCTTAGCCTGCCTTGGCTTACCTAAGCTTACCTAAGCTTACCTAAGCTTACCTAAGCTTGCATATGACTAATCGATGTCGCGTTTCGATGGACGAGGAATTTTTTTAAATCGAATTTTTCTATCCAATTCAATTGCGTCTTTTTTAACTTGCCGTTCGGCGTCCATTTTTTCACCCACTGCCAGCCATTGTGCAAATTCTTCTGGTGTTTCCAGAGTGACGCGGCCCAAACTGTTGGCACGAAAATCGTAAATCACCACTTCAGCCGCTTTTTGCAAATTGACACGTCCTTTGCCCAACAAGGCACCGCGCGCTTTGCCAACCGCCTCTAGCACTTGTTCGTCGGTGTGCCCAATGACATCTTCCATCTTCAATTTGAAACGATCAACCAAGTTCTGTGGGTAATTGGCGATGAGGTAGTCCAGCAACTCCAGCGCCACCTCTTCCTCTTCAAACGCATTACGCCCCACTGCGCCACTGGCGGCTAAGTTGTAGCCACTTTTGGCGACAATGATGCGCGGCCACAGCATGCCGGGTGTGTCGTACAAATAAAAATCCTCCGCCAAGCGTGATGCGCTGTTCGGTTTTGGTGACACCCGCTTCGTCACCCGTTCGGGCATAGCGCTTGCCTGCCAAGGTATTGATGAGTGTGGATTTACCTACATTGGGAATGCCACAAATCAAAACCCGCAGCGGTTTGACCATGCCACCGCGCAATGGAGCCAATTCACGACAGGCTTTGATGAGTTGCTTAGCCGGTGCTGTGTCTGTGGCCGATAGGCCGATGGCACGTGTGGCTGGCATGGCGTTGTAATGCGCCAACCACAATTCGGTGCGCACTGGGTCAGCCAAATCTTGCTTGTTCAAGACTTTCAAAGACGGCTTGCCTTTGGTCAGTTGCGCCAACATGGGGTTGGCACTTGATGCAGGCAAGCGCGCGTCCAGCATTTCAATCACCACATCAATGTCTTTGATGCGGTCTTGAATCGCTTGCTTGGTCAAATTCATGTGACCGGGAAACCACTGAATGGCCATCTGTGCGCTTTCTTGAATTAATGCTTATAGAGTGTATCATGTTGCATTCTATGAAATGCTACTATATTTAATAGCAACTTAGGCAATAAATACGCCAGTCTATAGGCATAATTTGACCATATTTTACCTGAATACAGAGCTGCGTCCAAAGGCAGTCCTTGAATGATCGTACTACTGATTTACCCTAGGACTGACTTTTAACTTACACTCAAGCCGAATTTAGGCTTATCATTTCAGCTTTGCTACAAAGTGAACAGTACACCGATGTGTTGGTCAGTGTCAACGTTCAATCTCGATTACCAACCAAGACTTTCATAAGGAGTTGCATCATGACATCGAATCTCATTTTGATTATCAACTTGGCAGCTATTGCCGTTATGCTGCTTTGCTTATTTACTGTTTTACGACTTGCGATCTGAAATTCCAGGTGGCGTTGTTGGAAAACAATGGAGCTTGCTTACCTTGATGGTTAGCCTATTCACAATAGGTTATTTTGTTACACCATTTTTCACTCGACTACCAACCGATGTTATCAACCTGCTTGTCGCATTAATTTTCTTTTTTGGTGCAATTTATGTACTGATAACTGTAAAACTGATTTATCGAATCATTGAAGAGATGACCCGCTGAATTCGAAAATGATAAGAACGCAAGTACTGAGAAAGACTCCAAAAGGAGTCGATGAAATGAAGTACCGGACTTTCGGCCTTCATCAATCGGTGCGTTCTTTGCTGATTATCATTGACGGTGTCTCGACCGTAGATAAATTACTGGGATACACCGCGCAGCTACACGATGCTGAAGAAACCCTGAGTTGGTTAATTCAGGAAGGATTCGTTGAGGAAGTATCACCAACCCAACCCGCAACGAATAACACATCTACATCGCTGCCTCAAGCTGCACCGATTGAGAAAACAGGTAAATTGGCACTGATTGCTCTTGACGCGTGAGTTATTGGGTGCTGATGCAGCTAAAGTGCTCAAACGTCTTGACGATGTGCCAGATTCACAAAATGAACTGATAATGGCCGCAGACAAATGCTACAAATTCATCAAATTAACCATTGACGAAAACAAAGCACATCAATATTTAAAGGCCAGCCAAGCCTTGTTGTCTAAATTAGGCTAAAGGTTATTTCGGCGCTGAGTTGATAACTTTTTTGTGCATCTCCACAGAAGTACATTATTTGCCAGGCGCAACATAACGCGCCAATAAATCAGCAAACTGCGGTTGCCAGTTGGCCAGTGCGGTTGTGTCACTGCCAAAGGTTTGTTTCAAAAACGCCAAAGACAATGCTTGCGTAGCGGCTTTCACTTTGGGGTTTAACTCAGCGCCACCCGTGTTGGTGCGGTCGGTAAAGATGCTGTGCGAGCCACCGGCAAACACCACCAAGGTTTTACGCGGATCACCAATCGCATCAAACACTTTCACGCGGTCTTCGTAGCCTGAGTTGTAGCTGGGCACCATGATGTCGTCCGCGGTGGCGGTGACGTGCAATGTTGGCAAGGACACGCCACCCAAGATAGACGCCATATTGGTGTAGCCATAAAACGGAGGTGCAGACAAAATCATGGCGGCTTTGAAGCGTGGGTCACGCAAGTTAAAGTCATTACCGTTATCGTCTTTCTTAGGAACCTTGGCACCAATCACCAGCATGGTGGTTGAGGCTCCATAAGAATGCCCAGCCATGACCAAGCGCTCCGTGTCAAAGCGTCCTGTCAATTGTGGCTGTTTCAACAATTCAGACAAAGCAAAGCTCACGTCTTTGGTGCGGTCAATTGCTTCTGAATCTTGAGCTGCCGCAATCAAACGACTGGACAATGTTAAAGGGTTACCAAACCACACTTGCCTGTCACTGCCAATGTGTTGCACATGCAAGCTGGCATAACCATTGGCAGCCCAATATCGGCCTAAATATTGGTAGCCATTGCGTGAACCACCCAGGCCATGTGAAAACACAATCAAGGGCACAGGTTTGAATGATTTGGCCTCAGAGTCAGCAACTGTTTTAGGTAAATACAAGCGCACAGGCACGCTGCGTTTGCGACTGTCATCCTGCCAATCAAAATTTTGTACGGTGAGCGCATCAGCAAAATCGGTCGATTCAAACCACCCCCTGCGCTCGCTGGGACTTGTTGTTACAGCAGCATCAGTTTTGCTGTCACTTTGCGCAAAACATACCAAACTTGGCACCAGCGCCAACAAACCAGCAGCCATGCTGGTTTTCAGAATGATTCGTCGTTTGGAAGATTGGGTGTAGGTTGTCATGCGCATATCGATACCAAATGGATGCTATTGTTGGCATTTCAAGCCAAAATGCAAGCCAAATGCGCTTTTATAGGTCACAAAGTCTAACTTTACCGACTATTTACTTTGCAGCTTTATGCGCCAAATTTGCCGCCAAATTTGTCGCTAAAAGGCTCAGTGCATCATAGGCTTGACCTGCTTGTTCATTCCATGCCCTAACTGCTTTGCCCTGCATGGCGACCAGCGCCACATCACCGCGCGCGGCGGGGCCGGTTAATGCTTGGGCAGCACCTTGGGTTTGAATGTTGTTCACGGCGTTTTGCAGCAAGGTGTTGCACAGGGGTTCAATCATGTGCACAGGTACACCGGTTTTTTGCCACAAATCAGACGCTACGCTGTGCAGCACAGGGACAAAGTTGGTGGCAAATACGGCCGCTGCGTGGTACAAAATTTTGTCTTTGGCAGCTAAATCAAAACACTGCCCACCAATCTGTTGAAAAGCTTTTCTCAACTCTGTCGTTGCCAACACATCGCCTTCTAAGGCACATAAGGAGCCCGCAAATTGCTGCGCAGCCCGTTCAGGTGCGCTGAAGCTCAACAAGCAATGCGCACTGGCAGTGTGTGCGCCCGATGCTTTCAGTGTGGCTATTTCAGAGGCTGCCAAAGCGCCGCTACAGTGAAAAATGATAGCATCTTTGGCAATCAATACGTCGTCTGCAGCCTGTTTTTGTATAAATATTGCCAACTCTTCGGCAACCGGCTTGATGTGCGCATCGGGCACCGCCAGCATCCACACATCGGCGGCTCGCATGTCTTCAATGTGGGTGATTGCCCGCCCTGAACCAATAAACTGCACGGCTTCCTGTGCGCTGGATAAAGATCGCGTACACACATCTTGTACCGCAAACACGCCCTGTTTTGTGCCACAAATGTGCCAATGTGCGACCCACGCGCCCAGCGCCTATGATATTGATTGTTTTCAAATCTTTGCTTTCTAAAAATCCAATTCTGATCAGTCCTTGATGAAACCCTGATGAAACTGTACCACGACGAAATCACCACACCCGTACGCGATGCCGCCAGCATTGTTTTGTTGCGCGACCATGCTGATGGTTTGCAAGTTTTTTTAATGAAGCGCCACGGTTTATCCGACGTACTGGGCGGTGCTTATGTGTTCCCAGGCGGCAAGGTGGATGATACCGATGCGCAACTGGACGCCGCCCAATATTTTGACCAAAGCACAGCATCATTGACACATTACCTGCCGCACTGAATGAACCCGAACTGTCACCCAAGCAAGCCAGCGCTTTGTATGTGGCGGCATTGCGTGAATCGTTTGAAGAATCGGGAGTTTTGTTTGCAGCACAGGCCACTGATGAACAAATCCAAGCAGCATCCGCTTTGCACCAAACAGGCATACCGTTCAATCAAATTTTGCAGCAACTGGCTTTGCGCTTGCAAACGCAAAACATCCTGCCGTGGTCGCGCTGGATCACACCCAAAATGTCCTCGGTAAGCCACAAACGCTTTGACACGCGCTTCTTCATCGCAGCGCTACCTGCCAACCAAACTGCATCGAGCGCCAACCATGAAACAACCGAATCAATTTGGCTCAGCCCGCGTGAAGCGTTGACAAGCTATTGGAACAAAGAGATTTCACTCGCGCCACCGCAGATCATGAGCTTGTGCATTTGGCGCGCCACGATTCTGTCGCCAGTGTGATGGCAGCAAGCAGCGCAATCGCCTGTGCCATTGATTGAGCCCCAACCCTACAACATGGACGGCACCCGCGTAATTTGCTACCCCGGCGACGCTCAACACCCGATACCCACCCGCGCCCTGCCCGGCCCCACACGTCTGTGCTACCGCAACAACCGTTTTGAACCAGTGGATGGGTTTGAGGCCTTGTTCAAAGATTAAAAAATCCGCTGGATGTCATCAAGGTCAGTGCTGATACGGCGATCAAAAATGCAGTGAAATGAAAATAGCTCCACCACAAATATCGTTGCCGTAATTGATGTGGTGGCAAATTAGAAATGAGATACAAGCGAGTATTTTTGGGTGCACGCATCACATGATAACCAGGCGCTTGGCGCAGTTCGCGGTGTGTATTTTCGATGGTGCGTATGGCCAATCGCCTGGCCAATTCCCATTCGTCCATATCAATTTCTCCATTGCCATTGAGATCAAAACGTTTTACCAAGTTTTTACTATCGCGTTTCCATTCCGACAATAACGCGCTGACCTCTTGTGACAAACTTAGATTAATGTGATCTATACCCAGTGTAGAGAATTCACCCAACACATAGGTATTCACTCCACTCAAAAGCAATTCTTCAACTTTTTTGTACCCATGGCTATAGCTGGTATTGCTTTTTGCGCCGACGATCTCAGCATTATCCGGATCAACCATGCATACGCCTGTACCATCATTAATTTCGAACATCGTGCTGCTGACATCTCGTTCAATTTCTCTCCAACCTTTGTCGTTACTGCCCTTGGTGTAAGTGATACATCGATACCAAATGCATTGGATACCAGACACTGGACTGATAGTTGTTGTCTCGCGATTGACACTGGCACGCCCAAAGAGTTCCACATAGCCTTGGGCGGCTGAACCAATTTTCGAGGTTGGCAATTCAGCAATTGCACGCGCACGCGCATGAGTCGATAACCAAGATGCAAATGCAATCAGAGCAATTAAAGACAGGCACAATAACCAAGCACTCGACTCAATGCCACTTTGTGCCGCGACCAAAAACAGTGCAAAATAACTGGCCGATGTTAGTGACTCCTGATAACTGCTTTGCAATCCACGAATCATGGTTTATCAGGCATTAAATCTGCTGCCAATATCAACGTCGCTCATTTCTACAGACGAAAATTTCAAATGTTCAAAGGCTTTGAAATTAAAAAATCTAGCCAATATCAAACTTGGAAATTGTTCAATGCCTGTATTGTTGATATTCACACTCTCGTTATAAAACTCGCGTCTATCCGCAATCGCATTTTCTAAACCACTGATGCGAGACTGCAAATGCAAGAATTGTTCGTTTGACTTTAATTCTGGGTATTGTTCGGCAACGGCAAACAACTGACCTAAACCGCTACGTAATGCGCCTTCAGCTGAACCCAAAGCACCAACATTGTGTGTTTCACGAGCTTGAGATACTTGAGAGCGCGCTTTGATTACTTTTTCTAGAGTTTCTTGCTCATGCTTCATGTACTGCTTGCAAGTATCAATCAGCTTTGGCAGTTCATCATGTCGTTGCTTTAACAGAACATCTATATTCGCCCATGCCTTGGAAACATTGTTTTTAATGTTTACCAGACTATTGAACAACATCACGCCGTACACGATCAAAACGATTAGCAGGACTAAAAATATGATGCCCATTACCAACTCCTTGTTGTTAACAATTAACCAAATAATCTGTGCGCATAAGTCTAACAGTGTTCGAAAAATGTTTTAAGCCTGAAGAAGGGGTTTGAGGCTTTGTTTCTGGACGCAAGTGTTTGATTAAGCGCAACGTGTTGGCATTCGGCTGGTATCTGTACCTTTCGGTAGATTGACTAAACAACGGCATCGCTTTACCATGGTTTTTAATTCAAGGAGAAGCCATGCGTACTTACATCCCTTTCCGCCGTAAATTTCTTCCTACCGGCACTGTCATTGTTGTGCTGACAGCGTTACCCATCGCCCTGCAAGCACAACAGCAACAAAAAGTTTCGGGTCCGCAAGCACGCTACTGGGTGCAAGCCGAAACCCGTTCGGGCATGGCTGGCATGATGGCTGGCGGCGCAGGCGGCATGGGCGCTGCCATGAGCAGCATGTTTGGTCGTGGTGGTGGCAGCAGTCATTCCAAAACCTTGAAGCTGGATTTGGGTGCTGTGCGTGATGCCAACCCCGCCACGGGACAACACACCATCCCGCCAGCACTCAACATGGGTGAGAGCTTGCCATTGTTTGGTGAAAAACGCGCACCCCGTGAGTATGTGGAACGCGATGTACCGCAATGGGAAGAGCGTGATGGCAACATGCGCATGCTGTTCTTCTGGGGCTGTGGTGAAAACGTAGGTCCAGGTCAACCGGTGGTGTTGGACACCAAAGAAATCATGGCAGGTCGATTACCCACCAACATGCGCTCGGCCTACGTGCGTGACAATACACGCGGCCCTGCTTTAGGGCGCGACCGTGGCTTTGCCGATTGGCCCAACGCCAATGACAACCCATCGGTACCCGCTAGCGCATCCATGGTGGGTGACCATGCGGTCAGCAGCAACATCAGCCCCAACATTCGGTTTTCTGTATCGGCAGCCAACGACTACCTCGACCCTGTCAACATGGCCAGCGCCAACGACCCATCGGGTGGCATGCGGCTCAGCTGGAGCGCGGTTGACCGCAGCCTGGGCTATTTCGCCACGGCCATGGGCATGCGCGAAACAGCACCGCGCACCGCTGACATGGTGATGTGGAATTCCAGCGCACAACGCATGTTGGGTGGCGAAGCCTTGATGGGTTTCTTACCACCTGCAGAGGTGAATCGATTGGTGAGCGAGCGCATTGTCATGTCGCCCAGCACAACAGACTGTGTGATTCCCAAGCAAGTACTCGAAGCCGCAGGGGGTCAAATTTTCATGAGCAGCTTGAACGCTTTTGGTCCTGAGCTGAACGTGGTGCACCCACCCCGCCCCAGCGATGTGCGCGTGGAATGGAAACAAGAATACGCAGTCAAAGTTCGCACCCGCTCTACCACCAGCATCATGCCCATGATGTCTGGCATGGGTAGCTCTGACAGAGACGAACGCCCTTCCCGCGACCGACGCTCAGGCCCTTCAGGGTTCAGAGGCTTTTTTGGGCGTTGAGCTGAATTCCACGCAGCCACATGTCCACCATGGTGGGGTCGTTGCAGGTGCGAAAGTCTTGGTACACGGTTTCGGCTTCGGGGTAAGTGCGTCGTAAAAAGTTGAGCCATTGTTTCAAGCGGCCAGTGCGCGACTTTTTATCGAGCCGCTTGGATACCAAAGCCCAATAGTCATTGATCAAGGGCAACAAGCTCGCCCAATCCAACGCTGGTGAGGGCTGTTGCTCACCCTCAGTTCAAGCGCATGAATAGCACGCGCCAATGCTGGGTTTTGCACCATGCCGCGCCCCAACATCAAGGCCTCGCAGCCGGATAACTCACGACACCGTGCGGCATCTTGCACGGTCCAAATTTCGCCATTGGCAATCACCGGAATGTTGACCACCGCACGCACATCGGCAATGCGCTCCCAGTACGCGGGTGGGCGGTAGCCGTGGGCTTGTGTGCGGGCGTGCACCACCAGTTCAGTCGCGCCGCTTTCGGCAATTGCTATAGCGCATTCTTCTGCTCGGCTATCGTCTTTGAAACCCAATCGCATCTTGGCTGAAACGGGAATGTGTGCCGGCACAGCACGCCGCACCGCTGCCACAATATCAGCCACCAGCTCAGGCTCGTCCAACAGCGCCGCACCGCCGCCATGGCGGTTCACCACTTTGGCGGGGCAGCCAAAATTCAAATCAATGCCAGGCGGGTTAAGTCGTGCCAATGAAGACGCGTTGTCAGCCAAACACGCCACATCAGAACCCAACAACTGCGGCCGCACAGGCACACCGCTGCTGGTGCGCCAGCCATTGAAAATCTCTGGCACCACGCGCTGGTATACGCGGTCGGGTAGCACTGTGTTCGTGACGCGAATAAATTCTGACACACAACGATCCACCCCACCCGCGCGGGTGAGGATGTCGCGCAAGACAAAATCGAGTAGCCCCTCCATCGGGGCGAGGATGATCAAGGCTTAAATCAGCAGACTGTCACAAAATCAGTCACAGTGCGCCCATGAAATCTTTCTTGCCCAAATCCACACCGTTGTGACGCAAGATGTTGTATGCGGTGGTGACATGGAAGAAAAAGTTGGGCAATGAATAGTGCAGCAAGTAAGTTTGACCCGGAAATTTGCGTTCGCGTGGTGTGCCTGGGTTTAAATGGATTTCGCGTGTCTCGCTGCCATCGATACTGGCGGCATCAAGCGTGCCCAAGAGTGCGATCGTTTTGTCAATGCGCGCACGCAAATCGGCAAAGCTGGATTCGTTATCGTCAAAGCTGGGTACTTCTTTGCCAGCCAAGCGCATGCACGTGCCTTTGGCAAAATCGCAAGCCACTTGCACTTGTTTGGTCAAGGCAAACATATTCGGAAACAAACGGCTTTGCAGCAAAGCTTCAGGCGCAAATTTGTTGGCTTCAGCATGCGCTTCGGCTTTGCTTAAAAATGCGCTCATGGCTTTGAGGGTGTGCTGGAACACAGGGACGGATGCGGTGTACATAGAGAGTGACATGGTGAATCCTTAAAATAGTAGCCATAGAAATGACCGAACAACGAAAAGCAGCAAGTCTAACGCCAAGCGAATAACCATGCCTGACACACCTCAAGATGCCAATACGGACGCGCAGATATTCACCGTCACGGTGCAGCCCACAGAGGCAACATTCCGCATTGCAGCCGATCAAACCATTTTGCAAGCCGCCGAACGCGCGCTGATTTACCCTTTGAGTTCCTGCCGCAACGGCACTTGCCGCACCTGCATCAGCACACTGGTCAGTGGCAGCGTGCGCTACAACACCGATTGGCCTGGCCTCTTGGCAGAGGAAAAAGAAGCTGGTTTGCTGTTACCCTGCTGCGCGCATGCGCAAAGTGACTTGGTGGTGCAGTTTGGCATCAACAATACCCAATCAGGCAAAGTTTAAGCATCAAATTGACCTCTAGCCGGCGTATTAATTGCCTAGTATGCTATTAAATATATAGCAATAGAATGACAATGATAGACAACGCGAATTAATCTATTTTGCCTAAGATAAAGAGCGTTTTAAACGAATCTCTTCCAACTTCGCACCGCCCACTTCCACGGTTTTCAGGGTATTCATTTCGCGTTTGAAGCCAGCTTTTTCGTAAAACTCCAATGCGCGTTCGTTTTGCAAGAGCACCCACAGCGTGGCATCGGTGAACTCTTCTTCCAACATGCCTTCGCGGGCAGCGTCCCACAGCGCCAAGCCTACACCTTTGCCCCAATGTTCGGGGTCCACATAAATGGCCCAAATTTCGCCGGTGGTGGGTTTGGATTTTTCGTCTCGACTGCGGTCAAAGCCGACAAAGCCAATGACTTTTTCACCCGTTTTGGTGGAGCCCATCGCTACCCACACTTGGGGTTCGCTGTATTCAATGGCATCTTGCCAAAAGGCTTGGCGTTTGGTTGTCGATAAGTTGTCGAGATGTTCGTCTGCCATGATGCCGGCATAGGCCATTTGCCAAGCGCGAATGTGGATGGCGGTGATGGCGGGGACATCGCCCTCGGTAGCAGGGCGTACGGTGATGTTTTGCATGTTAATTGAGTGACTGAAAAGATGGGACGGAAGGTATGAAAGTAAGAAATCAAATTAAAATAATTGAAGTGGTCGATAATAACGATACTCGGACCACAGCTCTCACAAATTTTTAACTGCATTGGAGAAAATCATGGCAAAAGGCATTGGCGCTCAAAAAATGGTTAAAAAACCGAAAAAAGACACCACTCCCCCAAAAGCAATTTCGCTGGACAAACCCCAACCCAGCGTGGTCACGCAAGTGCCCCTGCGCGGCAAAGCGGCCAAGCTGGCGAAGAAATAATTGCAAGATACTGCTCAGATGCAGCAAGCGCCTGCATCGCCCCCAACGCAAGCCCGCAATCCATTGCACGGCGTAACGCTGGAGGCCATGGTCACTGCACTGCAAGCGCATTACGGCTGGGACGAGCTGGGGCAACGCATTCACATTCGCTGTTTTGTGCTGGACCCCAGCGTGGCATCTAGCCTGAAATTTTTGCGCAAAACGCCTTGGGCGCGTGAGAAGGTGGAAAGCTTGTATTTATTCATGCTGCGTGAACAAAAACGCGCAGCAACCTGATTTTGCTCCCTGTCAAAAACGGCGTCGGCCCCAGCGTTGTCGGCCTGCCGAAAGATGAATCTGCCCAATGGCGCACCATCACCGACTTTTTAGTTGAACGATTCCCCGCTATTCCCCGCGCCACGTGGTTGCAACGCATGGCCGATGGCGATGTGCAAGACGAGTTCGGCGTAGCCGTCACAGCAGAGCGCCCCTACCAAGGCCATATTCGCGTTTACTACTACCGCGATCTGGAGGTAGAAGACCGCATCCCTTTCGATGAAGTGATCTTGCACCAAGACGAGCATCTCATCGTGGTCGACAAACCGCATTTCTTGCCCGTCACCCCATCAGGCAAATACCTGCAAGAGACGGTGTTGGTACGATTGAAGCGCAAACTGGGTTTGGACGATTTGGTGCCCATTCACCGCATCGACCGCGACACCGCCGGTTTGGTGCTGTTCAGTGTTCAACCCCAAACACGCGATGCCTACCAAGCCCTGTTTCGCGACCGTGCTGTGAACAAAACCTACCATGCCATCGCACCGTGGAACCCCACCAACCGCTTTCCTATTCAATACGAAAGCCGCTTGGACGAAGACAAATCAGCAGGCCGTGGTTTCATGACGCAATGCGAAGTAGCTGGCACGCCCAACAGTTTGACGCACATTGATGTGCTGCAAATTCAAGGGCGACTGGGCCAAGTACCGGCTCAAACCCATCACCGGCAAGCGCCACCAACTGCGTGTGCACATGAACGCGCTGGGCTTGCCCATCAAAGGCGATGGCATTTACCCCGTGCTGACACCAGAAGGGCAAATCGATTACGCCAACCCTTTGCAACTGTTGGCCAAATCCATTGAGTGGCGTGACCCCATCACCCATGCATGGCGACAGTTTGATAGCTCCTTTGAATTATTGTTATAACGCAAATCTTTGCGTAAGCTTTGCACTCTTTTTCACGTCTTGCAACAAACCATTGAACAAGGAGTCAACATGCACCACAGCTTTAAAAATTTACTTATTGCAACCGCACTGTTCGCAGCCACCAGCACGTTTGCCAATGAAGCTCTGCTGTTAGAAGCACGCAATGTTGCCAGCATGGTGCCGCCCAAATTACTGCAAGTGTTGACTGAAGAAATTGCCAAAGGCGGCCCTGCGTCTGCCATTGAAGTTTGCAATGTGAAAGCACCCCAGATGGCCAAAGCCGCATCCGAACAAACGGGTTGGATGGTGAAACGTGTCAGCCTGCAAAACCGCAATCCCAAAGCCGTGCCAGATGCGTGGGAACGTGCGGTATTGGAAGATTTTGATAAACGCGCTGCAGCAGGTGAAAGTCCTACGACGCTAGAAAAAGGCGAGCTGGTGAGCAATGGCGATAAAGGTAACGAATACCGCTACATGCGCGCTTTACCTGTTGGCAATATTTGTTTGGCTTGCCATGGTACAGCTGACAAACTCAGCGCCGAAGTTAAATCCAAGCTGCAATCACTCTACCCCAACGACAAAGCGGTTGGCTACACCTTGGGCCAATTGCGTGGCGCAATGACGATTCGTAAAGCTCAGTGATTTGTCTTCTCTGCTATGCTTTGGATAGCAGCTTAGGTCTTCAATACGGCTTACCATCTTTGTGCAAGAACTGCCACTTGCCATCGCTGCCCAGCTTGGCTTGCAAGTCATCGTCTGGGTAGCTGCCTGCATCGCCCGCTGCGCGGTCGCCCACTTCCAGGTACACCACTTCTGCTGTTGATCTATTCACCAATTGGTGGGCATTGCCAGTACCTGCTTTGAAACCCGCGCACATACCTGCCGTTAAAGTCGTTTCTCCCTCATCGCTAATCAACATCGCCACACCTTCCAAGATGTAAACAAATTCATCTTGCTGGGTATGCGCATGGCGCAGTGCGGAGATGGCACCAGGTTGCAGGCGGGTAAGGTTGACACCGAAATTGGTCAAGCCAAACGCATCACCCAAAGCCCGCTTTTCGCGCCCAGCAATGCGCGATGCAAATTGCTCAGGGTAAACCGATGGCTTGGCACGCGGCGCAACATCTTTGGCCATCACAGCAATTGGGTTCATGGTCGCACTCCTTCATATCAATGTCATTAAATACAAATGTGATACAGCATAATGCTATACTTATAATAGCAATATAGGCAATAAATACGCCGGCTACAGGCTAATTTCTTATATTTTTTGACATGCACACTGCGTTGCAGTTGCAGTCATCAGGGTTGGCCACCAGCAGCCATGCAATGGCGGTGACACCAAAAATAGCAGCGTACCACCAGTCATTCCCAGTGAAGTGCTTGCCCACCCAGCCAATAGCCGTCCCAACTGCCACGCAAGCCAGCAACAGCCCTAGGCGGGCTTTGCGGTTGACAGGTGATGCAGTTGGCGTTGCAGGTAATTGGTGACTCGTTCATGGTGAACAAGTTTACTGCAAATCAGCGTTTAGCGGCTTGAACGGACTAAGCGGATTCCAAAAGAGTTGCCTCGGTATTCTTTGTTTCCTGCCGTAGCGGGGGGCGTAAAACTGATCCGGTGCTGTCTCTATCAAATCCAGATTCATTTGTCCAATATGCGCGTGAACTTACCTCTGGAAAATCTGTCAGCTTACTGCTTAATAAACCCAACGCAACCAACTCATTTCTTGATGGTAAGCGCCAATCCGTAAAACCACACAACGCACTTGCATTGACGGCATTCTTGTAACCTATTGAATTGCTTTCAGCATTGACTTGACCACTTGTCGGCGCAGCGTAAACACTGGGTCTACCTGCAATTTCAAATTCAACTTGCAATGCGGTTGTGCTATCGAAATTGGTAAATGTTAGTCCAACAAACCGCATATCCGCAGGATCTAAACTTTTACCTTCCCAAATCAAGCCGGTAGCGTAATCTTTTGCACATTGCGTGCCAAAGTTCCCACCCGCAGGGTTGGTGACATAGCCATAGCCCGTGGTAGGTTCTGTAGCAGCAGAATCGGTTGGTGTGGAACCTGCAGTCCCACCAGTACTAGTTTCTTCAGGCGCTGTGGCATCGCCACCACCCCCGCTACATGCAACAAGCAATGCGACTACTGATATTGCAATGAGAATTTGTTTGATGTGTTTCATACCTGTTTCCTGTTGCTTGTTTTAATGCAGATAAACTAGCGCACCAAGCGCAAATGCGCTTTGTTGTTTCGGTGGTATTTGGATGCATGCCCACCGTTGAAATAGACCACCATCGCTTGGGTGGCCTCAGATTCGTGCGGCGTGGCTGACCAAAATTGTCGGGGTGCTGTGCCTGGAAAAACATCAACATCTATCGCAGCGGGCTTGCCTGCTGGTTTGACCAAGGTAGCCAGCTCATCAATAGTCGGTACACGCCATTTGATTTTTTTCTTATCCACAATTTGAACTTGTCTATTGGCATGCGCCAGCGCACCTTTGTAATTGAACTCTTGCGCCTTGCCAGTGCATTTGTCCACATCCCAAACCTGTCCCTCGCTACACCGCCGCCAAGTTAAACCTGTGGTCGTGTCCTGAACTTCCATAGCATTGCCACTGATGGTAAAACGCTCATCAGCCAGCGCAGGCTGACTGGTGATGAGGGTGATTGCTATCCAAAGTAATTGAAGGAGTTTCATAACCTATCCTCCTTCATTTAGCGCACCAAGCGCAATTCATCACTAGACCGCCGCGCATAACTATCTCCACCGCCGCCAGCGGAGAAAAGTGAGCGGTATGTCAGTAAGTCTAGTATTTCGCCTGATGGTAAAGTTGAAGCGCCTTCAGATGTGGAAGATATGTAATAGCCAGTTGTAGTGAATGGAAACCAAGCAGTGTCAATGCTAGGACTTGAAGATGAAAAACCAGTTTTTAAACTTTCAATCTCTTCGCTAGTTGGTATGCGCCAATCGGTAAAACCACACAATGCTGTCGCGTTTACCGCATTTTTATATCCCACTGAGTTGGTGGGCGCATCCACTTGTGCCTGCGTCGGTTTTAAATATGTAGCTCCACCAACTGATATATCTTGGTATACGTTGATGTTGTCGAAATTGGTATACCTTCGGCCATAAAAGCGCAAGCTAGAATTGGCCGGCTCTTTTCCCTCCCAAATTAAACCTGTCGCATAATCTTTGATGCAGTTATACCCATAATTTCCACCCGCTGGGTTGGTTACGAATCCAAAACCAGTAGTCGGTTCTGCAACTGGTGTTGTGGTAGTTGTACTGCTAGTCGATTCCTCTGTTGTTATGGTCTCACTAGGCGCAGTTGCATCACCGCCACCGCCACCACCACTACAAGCCGCAAGCACAAACGACAAAGCCAGCGCCAAATGCATTATTTTTTTAGACATTTAGCCCTCTTAGTTTTAATTTTGACTGTGTTGAGCTTTAGTGCACCAAGCGGACCAGTGCACCATAACCACCACCACCGTTATTGCGGTAGTTTTGGCTACTTGTGCCAGTGTTAAAGTTGACAACCCATGCTAAATATGCGGCTGTCGTACTCGGCGTAGACGAAGCGTAAAAGTAGCCTTGAGTATTTGGAAACGCTGCATTATCAATTTTCGGGGACTCCGTAGATTTAACCAGTCCCATAAGTTCATCTATAGTAGGCAAACGCCATGCGTTTGAACCACATAGATTCGTAGCATTCACTGCATTTTTGAAACCTACTGAATTGTTTAAATCATTAATTTGAATATCAGAGACGGAAGTTGGCACACCGCTGTTGTAATTTTGATTTCCAGATGTGCTGTCATAGTTATTTAATACCCGACCTCTGTTTCGCAATTCACCCCCAATGTTCGTCTGCCCTTGCCAGATCAACCCAGTCGTGTTGTCGCGTACACACTCAGTTAAATCGTAATACTGCGCCACACCAGCCGAATCACAGCCTTTGAAAACGCGGGAATACTGTGAAGGCAATGCGGGTGCGGGGGTGCAAGTGGTGGTGACTGCGTGATGGTTGATCCGTCAGTTGTAGTCGTTGTCGTGCCACCGTCAGTGCCACCCGTCGTTGTCTCACCAGGCGCTGTTGCATCACCACCCCCACCACTACAAGCTGCAAGTACCAACGACAAAGCCAGTGCCGCTAAAAAAATTATTTTTTTAGACAAGTTTTTCTCCTGATTTTGTTTTGAATGTTGTTTTGGTAAATTAAGCTCGCACCAACACGATGCGAACCACCTCGCCAGTGCCCAGTGGGAGTTCGTACGTTAAGGTAGCCGGGGTGCAAGAAATGACTTTGGCTTCTCCCGGTACGTTAGTAGTCGCTTGCGTTGTAGTAACACCCGCGATGGTGTATGTAATGGTGGTGCCTCTACTAGTTAGTGTAAGCCTGAGCTTATCGCCATCGACAGACCATGTGCCTGAATCAGTGCCAGCATATTGCGATGTGGCACTAAAGCCGCTATGGGTGGCAACCGCTGTGTAGGCAGGGGTTTCCTTGTAGGTTCCGCTTGCAGAAAATTCAAAGATTCTGTTGCCTGTTATGGTTACGCTGGCATCTTCGCCTGTTGAAGCTATAAACGTGTCACTAGCTTTTTTGATTTGCTCAGCACCCATCTCCCAACGGTTGGCGATGCAAGATTGCCGAAATTTGAAAAATCAGGCGCAGTAGAGCTGGCCGACGATCCAGTAGAGTCGTACTGAACGTGCTGGTTGATGTAGCCGGGGTGCATGGCGTGGCGGCTGCTGCGGGGTCGGCGACTGCTGGTGCTGTATCTGAATCACCCCCACCACAAGCGACAAGCGTCATGGTTGTCACTGCGATTGCAAGCGATTTAGCGATTGATTGGCGATTGTTCATGTTGGTGCTCCGTTTAATTGATGAAATACTTTTTTGCTACAAGTAATGAAATGTTAAAAGTCTGAACAACTTATATCTAGTGCATTAAGGTATAGACCAAAAGGTATAGAAACTTTGGCTTACGAAATAAGGTTTAATATGCGCAGGCGGTCATACTTTTGATTCTTGTAACTTTGGTAACTTTTCGCTACCTCCATATGAATGAAAAACGATAACAAAAACCAACAATCGATCATTTTTAGTCTTTACGATGCGGTGGGTAAAGAAGAGGCTTGGAGTGGCGTGGTGCAAACTTTGAGCGAGTACCTGGATGCCAGCATTGGCATTTTGGTTTTTGTGGGTATGGGCAAGTTTGAGCAGAGCTTTTACGCCAACTACAACTATGACGTGCACGCGGTTAAGTCGTACGAAGACTATTGGTGGCAACACAATCTTTGGCTGCAAACGATAGGACAAAGAAATTTGCTGCAAAAAGGCCGAATCATTCTTGGCACTGACCTGATTTCTACCGCTGATTTGAAGAAGACGCCCTTCTACACCGAAAATTTAATCCACTTGAACATCGAACATTTGATGGGTGTGGTGTTGTCTGATGGCTCTGAGATCACCGAGACGCCCATTGCCTTGAATTTTTTCAGAGCACCGGGCGCAGAGCCTTTTAATGCGGACGATGTGGAGGCTCTACGCGCGCTTTACCCGCACATCCACCGCGCCTTCACCATGCACTGGCAATGGCGCAACATGACGGAGCAGCTCAGCACCTTTCACAACAGTTTAGACAGCATGGATTTTGGTGTGATTTACATTGACGCCGTGCGCCGCGTGAGCCATGCCAACCAAGCGGCGCATCGCATTGCCAAAGACATCTTGTTACCACGCTTACCAGCGCAAGGCGCAATTGCAGAATTGATTGATGCGGCTGCCAACGGACAGGGTGGTGCAACTTTACTTGAAGGGCATCGCATCATGGTGCTTGCTCTACCGGTGTCCACCCCTGTGCGCACTATTTCGGGAGAAACGCGTGCGTCAGTGATGCTGATTTTGGTAGGTGCTGACGAATCACATGAAGCAGCTGAAACTTTCTTATGCAATGCCTTTGCCATTTCAAAAGCCGAATCTCGCCTGATACCGTTGTTGCTGTTGGGCAAAACACCGGTTGAAATGGCAGAAGTTTTGAACCTGAAACTCACAACCATTCGCAGCCAGTTGTCCAGCATTTTTGCAAAGACAGGCACCACGCGGCAGCAAGAGTTGATACGCTTGCTGGGTAGCGTGCCGCCAACTGTGCAACACAAGCATCACTGATAATGCTATTTTTTTAATAGCACTACTAGGCAATTAATACGCCGGCTAGAGGCCAATTTTTCATATAAAAACAGGCAGTCCAATCTTTCGGCTTACATAGCGACTCTTCTAGTCAAGCTGCTTCAGAGTACACAGTTCATAGCCTGCCATTTGCAATTCACGCCGTAAATACGCGGCCATTTGTACCGCGTTTGCACCATCGCCATGCACACATATGCTGCCTATTGGACAGGGCAACACCGCACCGCTGTAGCTGACAATGCCACCCGCCTCCAACATGCGCTGCACATGCTGCCAGCTGGCTTCTTCGCTGTGAATGAGCGCGTGGGGTTTTTGGCGTGAAACCAGTTGCCCATCGTCTTCGTAGTTGCGATCCGCAAAAATTTCAGCCACCACCTGAAGTCCAGCTGCTTGCCCCGCATGGTACAGCTCGGAAAGAGCTGGCGCCAATAAGATGAGTTGGCTATCAAAATCTACAATGGCACGGGCAATCGTCTTTGCAATATCAGCACGGATGCATGCCGCGTTGTTCAATGCGCCATGGGGCTTGACGTGTTTGATTTCGTGTTGATTGGCACTGGCCATACCCGCCAATGCGGATATTTGGTATTGCACACAGGCATACAACTCTGCATCACTCATTTGCATGGCACGGCGGCCAAAGCCTTGCAAGTCTGGATAGCTGGGGTGCGCACCGATACTGACGCCGTGCTCTTTAGCGCTTTGTATCGTTTTGAGCATGACAAGCGGATCGCCTGCATGAAATCCGCATGCAAGATTGGCGCTGTTAATAATGGCCAACATCGCATCGTCAGAGCCCATCACCCAAGAGCCAAAGCTCTCGCCCATGTCTGCGTTGAGGTTGATTTTTTTCTTCATCATTCTTCCCTATCTAATTTACAGTCATCATTCATCGCCACGCAGAATGCCGTCAATCAGGTTGTGCGCCAGCAGTGTTTCGCTGTCAAAATCACCCAAGTCTCTGACCGGTTTGATGGAATTTTTCCACTTTTCAAAAGCTGCCTTCTGTGCACGCAAAATGGCATGTGCTTCTGGCAAAGAAACTTTGGCAAATCGCACGGAAGCCACAGACGCCACCGAAGTATTCGCACGCATGTTTGCCAAGCGGCCAATATCCGCCGTAATGACTGAAGCAATTTTGGGATAGCCGCCTATGGTTTGTCCGTCAGCCATTAATACAATGGGTATGCCATTCGGGGGCACTTGCACCGCACCGACGCAAACGCCATCAGAGGCAATTTCTGCCCCCAAAGCATTGTGCAAAAGCGGCGTGCCTTCTAGCCGATAGCCCATGCGGTCTAACTGCATGCTTAATTTCCACTCTTGAGAATAAAACGAATCAATTGATTCCGCATCAAAATAATCCTCCTGCGGACCTGCAACGCATCGCAACGCTGCGCTATCAAATTCAAACGGCGGGGCACAGCGCTCTGCTATTTTGGTTTGGGTAAGCGTGCTATCAGGTAATTGCGCTTTATACGTTGACGCCGTAGTTTTGTCCACTGCGCAACACCTGTCCTAATTCGGCACGGCCATAGTAGCTGTGGCTGCCTAAAGTGGATTGCGCATTCCAACCACCTGCCACCGCTAAATAGGCCAAACCCGAATTCACCTTGGTGCAAAGCAGTGTTTGCCCAGCTTCTAAAGTGGCACTGCGCCAACTCGGCAAACGCTGCTTATGCCCATTTGGGAACAACACAAAGGCTTCAATATCACCGACCAGCGCCACTTGTGCTGCTTGCTTGGGTCAATAGCAGTTGCGGACCTTGCATTGAAATTTCTATCACGCAGTCTTCGTTTGCATTGCCGACTAAGGCATTGGCACATGCCATGCTGAGTTTGTCTGCTGCGCCACTGATGGGAACACCTAAATGACGATAGCCACTGCGGCCGAAGTCTTGGAAACTGGCGCCAAAGCCACTGTGCAGACATTCAAATTGTGCAAGCACTGAACTCACAGCCATGCCCTTGGGTTCTGCAATTGTTGCAATTGTGTCTGCCACCACTCTTGGCGGCTATCTGTTCGCCGCTTGCATTGTCGATTGCATCTGCTCTTGAATAGCGATGTATTGCTCTGCACCAATCGCTTGCCAATGCACATGGTCGCCCGCGGTCAAGAGTGCTGGTTGGTTTGGCGCATGACTTGTGAAAAAATGAACCGGTGTTCTGCCAAGCAAGTTCCAACCGCCCGGACTTTCCCACGGATACGCGGCACACATTTTGCCTGCAATACCCACAGAGCCTGCAGGCACTTTGGTACGCGGCTGTGCCAAGCGCGGCAAATGCAAGACCTCTGGCAAATCACCCATGAATGCAAAACCTGGCAAAAAACCCAACATATACACTTCAAAAGATATACCCGTGATCAACTCAATAATTTGCTGAGTTGAAAGCCCGCAACTTTTAGAAATTGAAGCTAAGTCTGGTGCATAGTCCGCCTCAAAGCAGATGGGCAAATACCAATCAACTCCCTTGCTGCTTGATGCAGTATTGCCTTTTGACAATTCCAACAAAAATTGCCCCAATGCAATGGCATCGGTATGCAGCGGGTCGTAGTGCACACTCAGCGAACGCAAGCTGGGAACGGTATCTAAAATAACGCCGAACGGAGTTAAGTTAGCAGATTTCAGTGCATCACGGAAGGCTAAAACCCGCTGGTGGTTTTGCGCATTGGCTACACGTCCAAATTCAATGGTCCAAGCGCTATCGCCTAAGTTCAGCAGCTTAGGTTTTTCATAACTTGCCGTGTTGTCAAACATATTACAACGACGATGCAGCACGCGCTGCTTGGTCGTAAACACCTGACAATACACGCAGCAGCCGAGCCAACTCGCCAATATCGCGGTTCAGCGCTTCGTCAGCATGCAATGCATCAATCAGGCACTGTTCACGCACTTGTCGGTAGCGCTCAACATAATTGCACCCCAATTCGGTAGCGGTATAACCCACCTCTTTACCGCTTTTGCTGGCCTCAACGACACCAATCGCTTGCAATTTCTTCAGTGAGTAGTTCACCAAATGGGTGTCCTCGATATTCATGATGAAGCAAATGTCGGCAAGACGCTTGCCACGGGCGCGGTGCGTAACGTGGTGCATGATCAGCACATCCAAGGGCGTTAATTCTTTAAGTCCGGCTGCACGCATGCAATGCATCACCCATCGGTGAAATGCGTTGCCAGCGACGATGAGCCCAAATTCGAACTCGCTCATTTCAGCAGATTGCGGTGAAACCAAATGCGCAGAGGAAACGATGGGCGATTTACTCGCCTGCATGATAGCTTTAACAGGAGTGGGTTTTTTTGTAGCCATACATTGATTGTAGATTTTTTAACGATAAATTATCAACAATATGTTGATAATTAGGGATAACACCTATTCTTCAAAAATCGAATCATTACTAGACTGGCTGCTTCGGTTGGTTTTTTGTTTGTTTATTGATCTGTTAATTGACTAAAGGAGTTCACTATGAAATTACGAATAATGGCTTTGGGTGCCACAGCCTTGCTCTTTTCGGCACAAGCCGCCTTGGCACAGACCAAGTGGGATTTGGCTTCGGCCTATCCTGCTAGCAATTTTCATTCTGAAAATTTGGTCCAATTTGCGAACGACATTGACAAAGCAAGCGCTGGTAAATTGAAAATCACAGTTCATGCAGGTGCATCGCTATTCAAAGCACCTGAAATCAAACGCGCGGTACAAGGCGGACAAGCGCAGGCAGGCGAAATAATTTTGGCCAACTTTCAAAATGAATGGCAAATCTATGGTGCTGACGGACTTCCCTTCTTGGCCGACAGTTATGACGAAGCTGCAAAACTGTACCGAATTCAAAAACCAGTGATGGAGAAAAAACTCGCCGAACAGGGTATGCAATTGCTCTATTCTGTGCCATGGCCACCGCAAGGTTTGTACAGCAAAAAGCCGATTGCTTCAGCCGCCGATTTAAAAGGCGTTAAATGGCGCGCCTATAGCCCTGCAACGGCTCGCATCGCCGAACTGGTTGGTGCACAACCCGTCACAGTGCAAGCGGCAGAGCTGTCACAAGCGCTGGCAACGGGTGTGGTCGAAGCGAATATGACTTCAGGCGCTACCGGTGTGGATAGCAAACTGTATGAACACTTAAAGTACTACTACGACTTGCAAGCATGGTTGCCCAAAAATGTGGTGATTGTGAACAAGAAAGCATTTGATGGACTTGATAAAGCGACGCAAGGCGCAGTTTTAAAAGCTGCTGCAGATGCTGAAACCCGTGGTTGGGCCAAGTCACAAAAAGTGAACGCAGATACTTTAGCGACGCTGAAAAGCAATGGCATGAATATTCTGCCGCCATCTGCAGCTTTGAAAGCCGATATGAAAAAAGTGGGCGAAGTCATGGAAAAAGAATGGCTTGAAAAATCAGGCGCAGAAGGCAAGAGCATGATAGATGCGTATCGCAAGTAAACGTTGATTGAATGCGCTGATTGGAAACGCGGGTGCGAAATATTCTTGACAGACTCTATGTGTCATCCATTTGGCTAGCCGCGATCATGATGATTGGCGTGCTGGTGATGGTGCTTACCTCCATCATCAGTCGCTTGCTGCACTTTCATGTACCCGGCACAGATGCCTATGCAGGCTATGCAATGGCAGGTGCCGGGTTTTTAGCCTTGGCGCATACTTTGAAATGCAATGAGCATATACGTGTCACTCTCATTATCAGCAAACTACACAACGCACCGCGCCGTGTGATGGAATTGTGGTCACTATCGGTCGCTGTTTTGTTATCTGGCTTGCTGACTTTTTATGCATGGCGATTGGTGATTCAGTCGCGCGAATTTCAGGATATTTCAACCGCCAGCGATGCCACACCGCTTTGGATTCCACAGATATTAATGGGCATCGGCGTCAGTGTTTTGTTCGTGGCATTTGTAGACGAGTGGTTTTTAGAATGGACTGGGAAGCGTTCGCATTCCGCAACGGATACACGTCATGAATGATTTATGGATAACGGCTTTCCTCATCATCGCCTTATTCGCATTGCTGGGAAGCGGGGTATGGATAGGTCTTACGCTGGCCGGTGTGGCTTGGATTGGCATGGAGGTGTTTTCGTCACGGCCAGCAGGCGATGCCATGGTGCTCACCATTTGGGGCGCTGCCAGTAGCTGGACGCTGACCGCACTGCCGCTTTTCGTATGGATGGGAGAAATCCTTTTTCGTACCAAATTGTCCGAAAGTATGTTCAGAGGGCTTGCACCTTGGGTCAATGCCCTGCCTGGGCGATTGCTGCATACCAATATTTTGGGCAGCACCATATTTGCAGCGGTGTCAGGCTCATCTGCCGCAACTTGCGCAACCATTGGCAAGATGACGATTCCTGAATTAACCAAGCGCGGTTATCCTGCTGAGTTGGTCGTCGGTTCACTGGGCGGCGCCAGTACACTGGGATTGTTGATTCCGCCCTCCATCGTCATGATTGTGTATGGCGTGGCAGCGGAGGTATCGATAGCCAAATTGTTTGTGGCTGGTGTGATCCCCGGCCTCCTGTTGGCCTCCATGTTCAGCGCCTACCTGATGGTTTGGGCGCTGTTGCATAAAGACAAAATTCCCCAGTCAGAAGCTCATTTCACCTTTACCCAAAAATTAAGCGAGTCGCGTCACCTGATTCCGGTGGTACTGCTCATTGCTGGCGTGATTGGCACAATCTACACAGGTATTGCAACGGCCACAGAAGCTGCTGCCATTGGCGTGGTAGGTGCGCTCATTTTGTCAGCGTTTCAAGGCTCGCTCAATTGGCATACTTTTCGCGATTCCTTGTTGGGAGCGACGCGCCTGTACTGCATGATTGCTTTGATTTTGGCTGGCGCGGCTTTTCTCACATTGGCCATGGGCTATATTGGTTTACCTCGGCACTTGGCAGAATTTGTGGGAAGTTTGGGTCTGTCCCCAGCGATGTTATTGTTTGCGCTGGCGCTGTTTTACATTGTGTTGGGTTGTTTTTTAGACGGCATTTCTATGATTGTGCTGACGATGGGCGTTATTTTGCCAACCGTCAGCGCGGCGGGCATTGACCTCATTTGGTTTGGAATTTATATCGTCATCGTCGTTGAAATGGCACAAATCACACCGCCTGTGGGTTTTAATTTATTCGTACTTCAAGGCATGACAAAACGCGATATCACCTGGATAGCCAAGGTTTGCATGCCCTACTTTTTCATCATGGTAGCGGCTGTCACTTTGTTATGGTGGTTTCCACAGTTGGTGACATGGATGCCGAATCGCATGTAGTGGGAGTACTATATTTTTAATAGCACTCTAGGCAATCAATACGCCGGCTAGAGGCCAATTTTCCATATAAAACTGGCAAACAGCAGATTAACCCAGCTTTTCACTGACCCAGCCCTGTGCACTGGCCAGTGCTTTGTCTAAGCCAGCCGCATCGGTGCCGCCGGCCATCGCCATGTCGGGCTTGCCGCCGCCTTTGCCGCCAACTTGTGCGGCGAGGAAGTTGACGAGTTCACCCGCTTTGACTTTGCCCATCACGTCGGCTGTAGCACCGACAGCGATTTGCACTTTGCCAGCATCGCTGCTGGCCAGCACCACCACGGCGGATTTGAGTTTGTCTTTGAGCTTGCCCACGGTGTCGCGCAGTGTTTGTGCAGCATCTGCGGCGGACACGCCTTCCATTTTGGCGACAAGTAATTTGTAGCCTTTGACATCCACCGCTTTGGACAAGAGCGCATCGCCTTGGTGCGATGCCAATTGGCCTTTGAGCGCGCTGATTTCTTTTTCCAGCGCTTTGCTGTGGTCCAGCACGGTTTGAATGCGTTCGCTCAATTCTGGCACAGTCACTTTGAGTGCGCCTGCGGCTTTGGCAGCCGTGCTTTCCAGCTCTTGTACATAGACCAAGGCATTTTTGCCGGTGACCGCTTCAATGCGGCGCACGCCTGAGGCAATGCCCGCTTCGGCAACGATTTTGAACAAGCCAATGTCGCCGGTGCGCTGCACGTGCACACCGCCGCACAGTTCGATGCTGTAGCCGATGTTCAGCACGCGCACGCTGTCGCCATATTTTTCGCCAAACAACATCATCGCGCCAGTGGCTTTGGCGGCTTCGATGTCCATCACGCGGGCGCTGGCTGCTGCGTTGTCCAAAATTTCGGCGTTGACCTTGGCTTCAATCGCAGTGATTTGCGCGTCGGTCACAGGTGCGTTGTGCGCAAAGTCAAAGCGCGTGCGCTCGGCATTGACCAAGCTGCCTTTTTGTTGCACGTGTTCACCCAGCACTTCGCGCAGGGCTTTGTGCATCAAATGCGTGGCGCTGTGGTTGCGAATGGTTTTGGCACGCATGTCCATGTTCACCTGCGCAGTCACCGCGTCGCCTACTTTCAAGCTGCCTGATGTCAACACACCGTGGTGGCCAAACACATCGGCTTTGATTTTTTGTGTGTCTTGCACTTCAAAGACATTGCCGCCTGCGCTGATGACACCTTCATCACCCACCTGCCCGCCGCTTTCCGCGTAGAACGGTGTCGTTTCTAACACGATGACGCCATTTTGACCTGCATTTAGGCTTGTAGCCGGCGTACCATCTGCGTAGAGTGCTATGATTTTGGTAGTGCTGTCCAGCTTCTCGTAGCCCACAAATTCGTTACCCGCACCGCTGTAGTCCAGCGCTTTGTCCATTTTGAATTTGCCTGCAGCACGTGCGCGATTTTTCTGCTGCTCCATCGCCACCGCAAAACCCGCTTCGTCCACTTCCACACCACGGTCGCGGCACACGTCGGCTGTTAAGTCGAGCGGGAAGCCATAGGTGTCGTGCAGTTTGAAAGCCACTTCACCCGCCAAGACTTTGTCACCATCTTTGAGTGAGCCGTCCAACAGCTTCATTCCGGTTTCCAGCGTTTCAAAGAAGCGCTCTTCTTCTTGCTTCAGCACCTCGGTGATGCGCTGTTGTTGCTTGGCCATGTTGGGGTAAGCATCGCCCATGACCTTGACCAAGTCTGCCACCAATTTGTGGAAGAACGGTGATTTTTTGCCGAGTAAATAACCGTGGCGAATGGCGCGGCGAATGATGCGGCGCTGCACGTAGCCGCGGCCTTCGTTGCTGGGCAACACGCCGTCGCTGACTAAAAATGCGGTGGCGCGAATGTGGTCCGCAATCACGCGCAGGCTCTTGTTGTCCAAATCGGTTGTGCCAGTTTCACGCGCGGCGGCTTTGATCAAGGTGTCAAAAATATCGATTTCGTAATTGCTGTGCACGTGCTGCAAAATGGCCGAAATGCGTTCCAAGCCCATGCCGGTATCGACACACGGCGCTGGCAATTTCACCAAGCTGCCATCGGCCTGCATGTCAAACTGCATGAACACGTGGTTCCAAATTTCGATGAAGCGGTCGCCATCTTCGTCAGGGCTGCCCGGTGGGCCACCTGGGATGTGCGGACCATGGTCGTAAAAAATCTCGCTGCACGGACCGCAGGGGCCGGTGTCCGCCATCATCCAAAAATTATCGGACGCGTATTTTTTGCCTTTGTTGTCGCCAATGCGCACGATGCGGTCAGCGGGTAAACCAATTTCTTTGTGCCAAATGTCGTAGGCCTCGTCGTCGTCAATGTACACCGTCACCAGCAAACGCTCGGCTGGCAATTTGTAGACTTGGGTCAACAGCTCCCAACCCCATTTGATGGATTCGCGTTTGAAATAATCGCCAAAGCTCCAGTTACCCAACATCTCAAAAAAGGTGTGATGCCGCGCGGTGTAGCCCACGTTTTCCAAATCGTTGTGCTTGCCGCCTGCACGCAAGCATGCTTGCACGCTGGCTGCGCGCACGTAGGGGCGCTTGTCCTGCCCCAAAAACACGTCTTTGAATTGCACCATGCCCGAGTTGGTGAACATCAGCGTCGGGTCGTTGCCCGGTACCAATGAACTGGACGCCACCACGGCGTGCCCGCGTTCGGCATAAAAGTCGAGGAAAGATTTGCGAATGTCAGCGACGGAAAATTTGGGGTTGGATGCAGGTTGATTCATACCTGCAATTATAGATTTCAAGCGCTGCTTTTATCGCCACACCCGCAGTAATTTGCCACTATCGGTCAACAAATACAGCCACCCGTCGGGTCCTTGGCGCACATCGCGGATGCGCTCACCCAAATTGGCCAGTAGGCGTTCGCGGGACTGCTCGGTTTGATGGTCTGGATTCAACACAATTCGCCACAGTGCGGTGCCAGCCAGCGCGCCACTGAAGAGGTTGCCACGGTATTCGGGAAATTTATCCCCCGTGTAAAACGCCAAACCACTGCGGTGCGATGGAAGACTTTCATCAAACCAGTGTGCGGACTGCCATCGCGCGTGAGCCAAACTACGACGGGTTGTTCCATGCCCGCTTTGGCAGAACCCTCACCGACTTGGATGCTGATGCCATATTCTTGCCCATGGCTGATCACCGGCCAACCATAATTTTTGCCAGCCAACACGCGGTTGATTTCATCGCCACCTTGTGGACCATGTTCACTCACCCACAGTTCGCCGGTTGTTGGGTGCAATGCCGCGCCTTGCGGGTTGCGGTGGCCATAGCTCCAAATACCCGCCTGTGCGTTGCGTTCTGCAAATTGTGGGTTGGCAGGTGCTGCTTTGCCATCTGTGGTGATGCGCACCACTTTGCCATTGCCACGCGAGAGATCTTGTGCATGCACACGCTCAGAGCGAGATTGCCTGTCGCCCAGTGTGACAAACAAATGGCCATTGCGATCAAACACCAAACGCGAACCAAAATGTCCACTGGAATTAACTTTGGGTAGCTGTCTGTAAATCACCACCCCATCTTTCAATTTGGATTCTGTGACATTCAAACTGGCGCGTAAAACAGCTGTGCCCGTGCGGTTGGTGTTATTGGCATCACTTTCAGAAAATGTCAGGTAAATGCGCTGGTTGACAGCGAATGCGGGGTCAAGCACCACGTCCAACAATCCACCTTGCCCCTCAGAATTAACTTCAGGCACACCTTGTATGAGCGCGAGCATTTGGCCATTGGCAGACAGCAGTTTCAGTGCGCCTTTTCGCTCTGTCACCAACATGCGACCATCTGGCAAAAACGCCAAACCCCATGGACTTTGCAAACTGTTGTTCAGCTCCGTCACTTGCAGTTTGATTGCCGATGGTTGTACAACTTGGGCTGCTACAGGTAATGGCAATGACAGTGCCATACCCAAACACAGCAGAACATGCATCAAAAAACGAGCCATGTTCTGCAGCTGTTTAACCACTTACATTCTCAAAGTGAATGAAGTCAAAGCGAATTATGGCTTCAGCACCAAGGCATCGCCCACTGCCGGTGGATTGAGTTTGAACGCGCGGTTGGGCTGTGCGGCGATGCCAGCCCATTGCAGGCTCATGTCTCTGTAACGTGGCTGAAAATACCAAGCCGCTTTGTCCTGTTTGGTAAATGAAACTGGATTTGTCCAAATCGGACAAATCAAACACGCTGCGCAAGCTGGCGGCGTGGCGGTTGTGGAAGGGCTCGGCTTCGTTCAGCCAATATTGACCCACGTTCACTGTCCAAGGGTCGCCCGATGTAGGTACCAGTCACATCAAACATTTTGGCCAAAGGCGCGACATTGCCAAAGGGTTTGTGAATGGACCTTGCCACGTGCGCTACGCCCCATTGCCATTTGCTTGGGTCTGCACCGTATTTGGCGCTCAGGCGATCCAAGGCGCGCGTCATCGCATCGGCAGATTGCTCGGCGCACGATTTGGGCGCGCACCAACTGGCATCGTTGCTCAACATGGATTGTTCCACCACACCGCGGAATTGGCGCTTGCCATAGAGTGCTTTGAATTTGGCTTCACCGATTTTGGGCACCACCAAGCCACGTGCCAATTCGTCCGCCCAGGTTGCAAACACCAACGGCGCAGCGCTGCTGGCTTGCATATTGCCGTCAAAGTTTTTCAACAAAGCTTGTGCAGCACCTGCCAATGCATGATTGCTTTTGGCTTCGCGCACCACGGGCAATAACTTTTGCGTCGCCAATGAAGTGGTGTCCGCTTGAATTTTGTGCATAGAAGCTGCGTCGTGCTTTGGCGTGGCAGCCATCAAAGCTTCAATGCGGTCAAAACGCTCTGGTGTGGCCCAATCGCCAGTGATGAAATGCGGGTAATCTTTGGGGTGAATGCGTTGGTTGGCAGTCGCCACCCAGCCTTTTTGACCATCGTCTTGCGGCGTATCGGCGTAGGGCAACCAACCCGCCCAATCGTATTTGGCATCCCAGCCCGGTGCAGGCGCTGCGCCTTTGATGTCATTGTCAGCGCTTCTCACCGGCACTTTGCCAATGGCTTTGTAGGCAATCTTGCCCGACACGTCCGCCATGACAGCGTTTTGCATGGGTGAGTGGTAGCCTGAAAACGCTTGGATAAGTTCATCCACGCTTTGCGCTTTTTGCGCGTTGAAGCCCGCCAACACTGTGGTGTTGTCGGCATCCAATGCGGACCAGCGCAAAGCAATCACAAATTTGTTGGTGTCCAACACCGCTGCGTGCACAGCTTGTGCATCGCTGATAACAGGGCCATGGCGTGTGCTGCGGTAGCTGTAGCCCACATCGGGCTGGCCTTTGACTTTGATGGTATCGGTGCGGGTTTCAAAATCAGCCCAACCAGTGGGCGTTTTGTATTGTTTGGGGTTGGCTAGGGTTGATTTGTTCCAGATACAAATCTTGCACATCAGGCCCGGTATTGGTAAAGCCCCAAGCCACTTTGGCGGTGCGCCCCAGCACCACTGATGGCAAGCCTGGCAAAGTTGCGCCCACAGCTTCGTATACACCTGGCACATGCATGCCCGCAAAATACCAAATGGCCGGTGCGCTCAAACCCAAATGCGGGTCGTTGGCCAGCAAAGGTTTGCCGCTGACAGTGTGGCTGCCTGCCACCACCCAGTTGTTGCTGCCCTTGCCTTCAATATTGCCAATTTCGCTGCCTATGATATTAGCAGCATCATCTGTCGCTAATGCTATAGATTTACTAGCACCATAGGCAGTATTCACGCCGCCTACAGCCTGATTTTCCATAAATTTTTGACCAGCTGCCTTTATTTCTGCCGCTTTGAACACACCCAAGTCTGCATAAAGTTTGGACAAATCCACTTTGGAAATCGGCGCATCACCCGGATAGGCGGGGAATAAATCCCACACCTGTTTGGTTGGTAACTTTTGCGCGGTGGACAAGCGCCCAAATTCGGTGCCCCAGTTGCCGCCCAAGTCCAGCGCCATCATGATGGCCCAGCCCACACTGTCAACACCCGTCCACGCGGCAGGTTTCACACCCAAAACATGAAACTCGGGTGGCAATGCTTGGCTGCTGGTGGCATGAAAGGCGTTGATGCCATCGGCATAGGCTTTGACTTGCGCTTTGGCATCAGCGGGCATCGCATCAAACTGCTTTTGCGCGGCACGGATGATGCCCAATGTATGCATCAGTTTGTCGGTTTCTAAAGTGGCAGCGCCCAACATGGCGCTCAACTCGCCATGCATGATGCGGCGGTTGAAGTCCAGCTGCCAGCTGCGCTCTTGCGCATGGGTATAGCCCAGCGCAAAGGCGGCGTCGTCCACATTTTTGGCATGAATGTGCGTGATGTCAGAGGCATCGCGCGTGATACGCACTTCGTCCTTCAGACCCGCGGCAGATAGCTTTTGTTCACCCGATAAAGTGGGAAAACTGCGCCACACATAAATTGCACCCGCTATGCTGGCAAGTACCAGTAGCAAAAACAACCACCAGATTAACTTTTTGATCCAACGCATAGCGAGTCTCCTTTTAGATTTATTTGTAAAACGCTTCGACTTTACCTTTTAATTTAACGGTGAGCGGATAACCAAAACGATCGACCTTTTTGCCCACAGGCACTTTGATCCATCCCTCGCTCAAACAATACTCTTCCACATCAAAACGCTCTTTGTCATTAAAGAGAATGCCAATGTCATGTTCAAACACTTTGGCATCATGAAACTTGCTGCGCGCGTCGGTTGACAGGTGGTCTGGGAGTGGTGGCTTAGGGATACTGGTTGTGTTACCGGTTTCTGGTGTCGCTTCTGTCATGTTAAAAATCTCAATAATTAAAAATAGAAAGGTGAATTATCTACCCACCCAAGCCAACATACACATTCTGCACATCGTCATTGCCATCAATCGCGCCTAAGAAGTCTTCAACTTCTTGTAATTGTTCGGCACTAAGGGATGATGGGTCGACTGGGTTTTTGGGTTTGTAGCCGAGTTTGGCAGACAACACTGTGAAACCGTGATTGGGCAATGCACGGCTGACAAGGTCGAGGTCTGAGGCGTCGGTGTAAAAAATGGATGTGGTGACTTTGCCGTCTTCGTCGGCGTCACCCGCTTCAAAATCTTGTGCACCGGCTTCGATGGCGGCCATTTCGGCATCGGCGTCTTTGTTCGTTGGCTCGGCTTCAATGATGCCCACGTGGTTAAAGTCCCACGACACTAGAGCCGGATGTACCCAATTGCCCTTTGCGAAACAGCACGCGCATTTCGGGGCTGTGCGTTTCACGTTGTCGGTCAAGCATTCCACCATCACAGCGACTTGGTGTGGTGCAAAGCCTTCGTAGATGACGTGTTCATAGCTGATGTTTTCACCCGTCAAACCCGCGCCTTTTTTAATGGCGCGCTCCAACGTGTCTTTGGGCATGGACACTTTGCGTGCTTGCTCCACACACATGCGCAGCTTGGAATTGCTGGCCGGGTCTGCGCCATTGCGCGCCGCCACCACGATGTCTTTGACCAAGCGGCCAAATAATTTACCTTTGGCACTGGCTGCCAATTCTTTGCCTTTTGCTTTCCATTGCGCACCCATGACGACTCATCCTTGCTGTGTTGATTGAAAGCTTCGATTATGAGTGATAAGCTCCACGCTATGAACACTATCTACATCACCTTTATCCAAGTTAAAAGACCCCACCCTGCTGAAAACCGACGCATTGGTTAATGGCGAATGGGTTGCAGGCAGTTCACGCTTTGCCGTGAACGACCCGGCTACTGGCCAAAAACTGGCTGATGTCAGCAATTTAACTGCCAGTGATGCTACAAATTCAGTAGCATTTGCGAATACTGCCTTGCCCGCTTGGCGCGGCAAAACCGGCAAAGAGCGGCATGCCATTTTGCTCAAATGGTTCAACCTCATCATGGCGAACCAAGACGACATTGCCCGCATTTTGACGGCCGAGCAAGGCAAGCCGTATGCTGAAGCCAAAGGCGAAGTGGCGTATGGCGCGAGTTTTGTGGAATGGTTTGCCGAAGAGGCCAAGCGCGTCAACGGCGAAGTGCTGCCGCAATTTGACAACAACCGCCGTTTGTTGGTGCTGAAACAGCCCATTGGCGTGTGCGCTGCCATCACGCCGTGGAACTTCCCCATCGCCATGATCACCCGCAAAGTCGCGCCCGCGCTGGCCGCGGGCTGCACGGTGGTGATTAAACCCGCAGAACTGACACCACTGACCGCCTTGGCTGTGGCTGAACTGGCTGTGCGCGCGGGCATACCTGCGGGCGTGCTGAATATATTGACGGCAGACAGTGACAACTCCATCGCCATTGGCAAAGTGCTGTGCGACAGCCCCATCGTGCGGCATATCAGCTTCACCGGCTCTACTGAAGTGGGCCGTATTTTGATGGCGCAAAGCGCACCATCGGTGAAAAAATTGTCACTTGAATTGGGGGGCAACGCGCCATTCATCGTGTTTGACGATGCCGATGTGGACGCTGCTGTCGAAGGTGCCATGGCCAGCAAATACCGCAACGCCGGGCAAACCTGCGTCTGCGCCAACCGCATCTATGTGCAAGAGGCGGTGTACGATGAATTTACAGAGAAATTTTCGGCCAAAGTCAGAGCTCTCAAAGTCGGCAACGGCTTTGAAGACGGCGTGGTGCAAGGCCCGCTGATTGAACCTGCCGCTATTGAAAAGGTAGCTGAATCACGTGGCGGATGCACTCGCCAAAGGCGGTACCTTGTTGGCAGGTGGCAAACAATTAGATGGCCAGTTTTTTCAACCCACTTTAATTGGCAACGCCACCGCCGACATGCTGTGCGCGCGCGAAGAAACCTTTGGCCCATTCGCGCCCATTTTCAAATTCAAAACCGATCAAGATGCCATTGACGCAGCCAACAACACTGAATTTGGTTTGGCCAGCTACCTTTACAGCCGCGACATCGGTCGCATCTTCCGCGTGTCAGAAGCCTTAGAGTACGGCATGGTCGGCATCAACGCCGGCGTCATCGCCACCGAGCACGTGCCCTTTGGCGGTGTCAAACAATCCGGCCTGGGCCGCGAAGGTTCGCACCACGGCATGGACGAGTATTTGGAGATGAAGTATTTGTGTTTGGGCGATATATTGAAATAATTTATTTCAATTCGTACTCAAACGTACTCACCACACGCAATCGTTTCACGCGTGAGCTGGTGTCGTCAGCATCGCTGCCATCGTCACCACTGATGCGTATCGCACCTTGGTTGGCGTTTTTCAAAGCACCCAAAGTTGCACCCGCTTCAGCGGCGAATTTAACGGCTTGGTCTTTGGCATTGCGGGTGGCTTCGGCCAGTAGTGGTGCTTTGATGTCGTTGAAACCGCGCAACTGGTAGCGCGGGCCACCAAAACCACCTTCACCGCCCAATTGAATGCCCGCTTGAATCAGCGGGTCCACTGCCAACGCGGCTTTTTCAACTTCTTTCACACGTGTCGATTTCACCAACACTTGGCTCGTGCCATTGAAGCGCAAAGGCACATTGCCCTGCGCATAATCACGCGCCATCAAATCTTGCACGCTCAAAGGGCGTGGCTCAATTTCTGCTTCGGTGAAACCACGTGCTTTCAAAAACGCAATCACCTTATCGCGGTCCGCTATCAGCGCTTGCTGCACCGCGCCAAACTCATTGCCCGCGCGTCTGAAAGCCAAAGTCCAAACAACATAATCCGACTCCACATCTTTTTCAGCCAAGCCTTTGACAGTGACAGACCGGTCCGCCATGCGAAAGCGCTCCAGTCCGCTGCTCACCGCAAAACCAGCCAATGCAATGCCTGCTGCAACCAGCAGTGCGGTCAAAATACGGGGGGTGTTGTTCATGCAAATCTCCAGTTACAGATGATGATGCAATGATATACCTATGATCGTATAGGTGAAAACAAATTAAAATCCTTTTCACTTTCGCGGGTGTCGTTCAGTGGTAGGACTTTTGCTTCCCAAGCAAATAACGAGGGTTCGATTCCCTTCACCCGCTCCAAATCGCCGCACCTTCCATTTCACTTCCACCCCCCAATGAAACGCCGTCGCAGCCTCCTCAACTACCTGTGGGTGTCACCTGTGATCGCTGCTGGGTTTGGGGCTGGGCTTGTTGGCTTATGGCTTTGGCGCGACCATGAAACGGCGCTTTGGGGTGATTGAAATTGCCGGCAACACGCGCACGCATTGGCTGAACAAAATCAGCACGCGTTACGAAGCCATCACGCTGGGACACGTGATATTGGGACGCAAGCACGGCGTACTCAAAGCCTACCGCGCCATGAACATGTGCATGTGCGTCAATACGAACGCTGGGGAATTTTTTTACCTGTGCTGTACCTGCTGGCAAGTGGCTGGGCACTCGTTCGCGGCAAGCATTTTTATTGGGACAATGTGTTTGAAATCGAGGCCAGAGCGCAAAGCCATTCTCTTAGACAAACCGATAGACGAAAAAAAAGGAAGGTCTGCAACCTTCCTTTTGATTCATTTGAAATTTCAAATTACTTAATCGACACCTCTACGCGGCGGGCTTCGGCATTGCTGCCAGTTGCCAGCATGTCTTCAGGCTTTTTGAGTTCGATTTTGTCTTCCGCAACGCCCAATGCTTTCAAAGCGTCACGTACGGCAAAAGCACGCATTTTGGAAAGCTCTTCATTTTTGGCTTTGTCGCCTGTTGCGTCATGGAAGCCACTGACCACGGCTTGCTTGCCTGCAGCGACGGCTTTGACCACTTCGGCCAAGGCTTCATTGCCGCCAGTGGCAATGTCTGCTTTGCCAGAAGCAAAGTAGAACTTGACCACGCCGTTTTCAACTTTTACGCTGGCGGCATCGGCTGCTGCTGCATCTGCAGTTCCGGCTGCTCCCGCTGCGCTGCTGGTAGCTGTTGCGTTAGCAGCAGCGGTAGCGTTCTTCACATTTTTGAAATGCATGCTGACACCGATTGCCAATGCAATCACCAGCGCTACCACACCAAACACCACACCCAAAATCCAGCCGCGGCCGTCGTCTTCGTCAGAAATCATGCAAAACTCCAATAATGATAAAAATACGCTCTAAAACAGAGCCAAAAAACCTGCACAGATTGTAAACGCTTCTATACTTTGAGCATGGATGATCTTGCCAAACTTCGCAAAAGTTACGAACGCGCCGAATTGAGCGAATCTGACTCACACGCCGACCCCATGCAACAGTTTGCGCTGTGGCTGCAACAGGCCATTGACGCCAAAGTGCCAGAGCCCAACGCCATGACTTTGGCGACGGTCTCTAGCCAGTTGCGCCCCAGCACCCGCATTGTGCTGATCAAAGGCTTTGATGCCAACGGCATTGTGTGGTACACCAATTACCAAGGGCGCAAAGGCATGGAGCTGGCCGGCAACCCCTACGCGGCGCTGCAATTTCATTGGGTGGAGTTGGAGCGCGTGGTGCGCATTGAAGGCGTGGTAGAAAAAGTCAGCGCCACTGAAAGCGATGAATATTACAAAACCCGGCCGCTGGATTCACGCATAGGCGCATGGGCGTCGCCCCAGTCACAAGTGATTGCAGACCGCAGCGTCTTGGTTGCCAACGCAGCCAAATACGGCCTGCAATTTATTCCCACCATGTTCAAAGACGGCCCACCGCGCCCAGACCATTGGGGTGGTTACCGATTGAAGCCCGATACCTGGGAGTTTTGGCAAGGCCGACCCAGCCGCTTGCACGACCGCTTGCGTTATTCAAAACCGGCTGATGGCGCATGGTTAAGAGAGCGCTTGGCACCGTAGATGATTGATTGCAAGATAGTTTTATATGAAAAATCGACCTCTAGCCGGCGTATTGATTGCCTAGTATGCTATTAAATTGATAGTAAATACAGATTTTTGAAACTGAGATTGGGAGCTGCAATGTTTCTGAAAAACACCTGGTATGTGGCGGCAACGCCAGATCAAATCGACGCCCAGTTTGCCGATGGTGCCAAGCCCTTGGCGCGCACCATTTGCAACGAACGCATGGTGTTTTACCGTGGTGACAACGGTGTGGTTGCCGCACTGGAAGATTTTTGCCCGCACCGTGGCGCACCCTTGTCGCTGGGGCGCGTGAACGACGGCAAGCTGATGTGCGGCTACCACGGGTTGCACATGGGTTGCGAGGGCAAAGCGGTGTCCATGCCGGGGCAAAACGTGCAAAACTTTCGCAGCATTCGCGCCTTTCCAGTGGTGGAACGCTATGGCTTTATTTGGGTTTGGCCGGGTGATGCCGCATTGGCCACGCCCGACAGCATTCCGCATTTGGACTGGTACAACAACCCCGAATGGGCGTTTGGCGGTGGGCATTTCAACATCAACTGCGACTACCGTTTGATGATCGACAACCTGATGGACCTGACGCACGAAACCTATGTGCACAGCAACAGCATTGGCCAAAAAGAAATCGACGAAGTGCCCTGCCAAACCGAGCTCAAAGGCAACGAAGTGGTCACCAGCCGCTTCATGCACAACATCGAGCCACCGCCATTTTGGAAACTGGCCTTGCGCGGCAACCACTTGGCAGACGATGTGCTGGTAGACCGCTGGCAAATTTGCCGCTTCACACCGCCCAGCAATGTGCACATCGAAGTGGGCGTGGCGCATGTGGGGCATGGCGGCTACGACGCGCCCGCTGCGCACAAGGTGTACAGCGTGGTGGTCGATTTCATCACCCCCGAAACCGACACATCCATGCACTATTTTTGGGGCATGGCCCGCAAGTTCAACCCCAGCGACGCCGCGCTGACCGACACCATACGCGCCGGCCAAAACAAAATTTTCAGCGAAGATTTACAAATGCTAGAGATGCAGCAAAAAAACCTATCGACCCACCCCACCCGCCGCCTGATGACGCTCAACATCGACGCCGGCGGTTCGCATTCGCGCAAAGTGATAGAGCGCTTGCTGGCTGAAGAAATGGCACAGCAAAACAAAGTGACGGCTTAGATCTCACTTAGTTTAAGCATCAAATTGGCATATAGCCGGCGTATTGATTGCCTAGAGTGCTACTTTATTTATAGCACACCGTTCACTCATGCAAAGTCACACGCCACCAAGTCGCATTGGTGAGTTGGATGCAGCCGCCGCCTGCAACAGGGGTGATGGTTTGGACTGGGGCTGGTAGGGGCATGACGTCTGACAGTTCTTTCCATTGGCCGGGGGCTTCCCAGCGCAGGGCGTGCAGGGCTTTGAGTTGCATGTTGGGGACGATGATGGTGGGGCGTGTGCCGGCTTGCTCGACGATGACGGACAGGCTTTGGTCCACATCGCCCATGCGGTGATTGGATGTGTCCATGGCTTGCGCAAAAGGCTTCAACTGCGGTGGTGCGTAGTGGTACAGCGTGAGCATGCCGCCTATGTGCGGGGTGATGACGCTGGCAATGTCGGTTTTGCCGTCGCCATCAAAGTCGGCAGCACCAATGGGGTTTAACCAGCGAAAGGTTGAACCTGTGAATGGGCTGCGTGCCCTCTCCTGTAATACCGGTTTTTTATTGTCAAGCTGCACACCGTACACCACGGTGGATGAGCCTTTGAATGTGTCGGATTCAATCAGCACAATTTCGTCGCGACCATCTTTGTCAATGTCCACCAAACGCGGCACGCGGTCTTCAAAGACGCGGTTCAGCGGCAATTCAAATACGATTTCTTGTGCAGCTAAGTTTGCAGTTGGTTTCAACAACACATGCAAAGTGGCCGCGTGGCTGCTGGCACCCAGCGCTTTGTGCGGGTAGCGCATGGTGGGTGTGCCCAACCAGGCCCATGCAATGTCTTTGTTGCCGCGTGCCACTTGGCTGTCAGGCAAACGGCTTGCAGCTTGGACTGGAATGTCTTGCAATGGGGCGACACGTTTCACGCCACATTGCGCGGCCGCAGGCTCAACCATCAAGCCCATGGCATAGACCCAGCTTGATGCGCAAGCGGCGCAAAGAGCGAGGACTGTGAATTTAAACGGTGAAAGCAGTGGGTGCATACCGTTTGTCGCCTTGGCAGCGTGTTTCTTACGAATTGTCGAAACTTACGAAAGTTTATGCTTTAGTTTTCATCTGAATATGTCTACAAAGCATTCTATAAATAATCTTGATTGCTAAAGCAATATTCGTTATCTATAAAAACACGAAACAAGGGTTAACACCAATCTTATATAAGAGTAGATAAATAATAATGCTCCGTGGCCCGAGTCATATTTATGATTCATTTGTTTTCACATATTCAAATTTCTTTCCGTATACATTCCATTTATTCATTACACAGGAGATTCACTATGCGTTTGTCTAGGTTTGAAACGTTTATTCCCCATCGCAGCGCTGGCCACTTTGGCTTGCCATACATTGCCTGCAGTTGCAGCCGCATGGGCACCCACTAAAACTGTGGAATTCATCGTACCAGCCGGTACAGGCGGTGGCGCAGACCAAATGGCGCGTTTGATTCAAGGCATTGTGACCAAGAATAACCTGATGAAATCATCCATGGTGGTGGTCAACAAAGGCGGCGGCGCGGGCGCTGAAGGTTTCTTGAACGTGAAAAGCAGTAATGGCGACCCACACAAAATCATCATCACCTTGTCTAATATGTTCACCACACCGGTGGCAACTGGTGTGCCATTCAGCTGGAAAGACATGACACCGGTGGCCATGTTGGCATTGGACGAATTTGTGCTGTGGGTGAATGCCGATACACCGTACAAAACACCGCAAGAATATTTCGCAGCTGTGAAAGCATCTGGCGGCAAAATGAAAATGGGTGGTACAGGCTCTAAACAAGAAGACCAAATCATCACCGCACTGATTGAAAAATCTACTGGCGTTAAATTCATTTATGTGCCCTACAAAGGCGGCGGTGAAGTGGCTGTGCAATTGGTGGGCAAGCACATTGATTCATCTGTGAACAACCCAATTGAAGCCCTCGCCCAATGGCGTGGTGGCAAGCTCAAGCCATTGTGCGTCTTTGATGGCAAACGCTTGGCTTACACCGCCAAAGTGGCTGACAAAGCTTGGGGCGACATTCCTACCTGCAAAGAAGGTGGCTTGGACGTGGAATACCTCATGTTGCGCGGCATTTTCATGTCACCTGGCGTGAAGCCTGAGCACACCGCGTTTTACATCGATTTGATGCAAAAAGTGCGCGCCACACCTGAGTGGAAAAAGTTCATGGAAGACGGTGCTTTCAACCAAACATTCATGACGGGTGTGGACTATGTGCGCTGGGTTGCGAATGAAGAAATTCGCCACCGTTTGTTGATGCAAGAAGCAGGCTTTGTTGCCAAATAATTGTTGAGAGACCAGCAGCATGAGCATGGACAAGCATGAGGATGAACCGAGCGCCGCATCAACCAAAACATTGGAAATAGCCACCGCGCTGTTCTTTTTGCTGATCGGTGGTTTGGTGATGTGGGACAGCTACCGCATTGGCGCCAAGTGGGGAGACGATGGGCCGCAAAGCGGGTATTTCCCGTTTTACATTGGCCTGTTAATGTGCATTGCCACCTTGGCAAATTTGTTAACCGCACTGCGCACCCGTCGCAGCACATCCTTTGTATCCAAACCCAAAATCAAGCTGGTGTTGGCGATATTCTTGCCCACCTTGGTGTACTTGGCGGTGATGCAGTTTGTCGGTTTGTATGTGTCATCGGCCATCTTCATTGCCGTCTTCATGCGCTGGCAAGGCAAGTTCAGTTGGGTCAAATCCATATTAACTGGACTCATCGTCAGCGTGGTGTTGTTTGCCATGTTTGAAATCTGGTTCAACGTGCCCTTGCTCAAAGGACCGCTTGAGGCGGCATTTGGTTATTAACTTCTAAAAAGAACAATCGGAATTTCACCATGGAAGAAATACAAGCCTTGATGCAGGGCTTTGCCGTAGCCCTGTCACCTGTCAATGTTGCCTTGATGTTTTTGGGCATCATATTGGGCGTGTTAATTGGCGTGTTGCCAGGTCTTGGTGGTGCCAATGGCGTGGCCATTTTGTTGCCACTCACCTTCAGCATGGAACCCACATCGGCCATCATCATGTTGTCCTGCATTTACTGGGGTGCTTTGTTTGGCGGGGCTATCACTTCCATCTTGTTCAATATTCCGGGCGAGCCATGGTCGGTCGCCACCACCTTTGACGGCTACCCCATGGCGCAACAAGGTCATGCGGGTGCGGCGTTGACAGCGGCATTCACCTCCTCTTTCTTTGGTGCTTTGGTGGCGGTCATCATGATCACCTTCACCGCGCCTTTGGTGGCAAAGTTTGCGCTCAACTTTGGCCCACCTGAATTTTTTGCGGTGCAACTTTTAACCTTTTGCAGCTTTGTCGGCATGAGCAAAGGCGCACCATGGAAAACACTGGCCGCCATGTTCTTGGGTTTCACACTGGCCGCCGTGGGCATGGACAATGTGACGGGCAATTGCGATTGACCTTTGGCGTTGAGCCATTGATGAAAGGCTTTGACTTTTTGATCGCGGTGATTGGTCTCTTTGGCATCGGCGAGATTTTGCTCACCATGGAAGAAGGTTTGGCCTTCCAAGGCAAGTCCGCCAAAATCAATTCCAAAGTGGTGTGGGAGACATGGAAAAAACTGCCACAGTATTGGGCCTCTTACCTGCGCAGTGCTTTGGTAGGCTGCTGGATGGGCATCACACCAGGCGGTGCCACACCAGCTTCGTTCATGAGCTACGGTATTGCCAAACGCTTTTCTAAAAACGGCAAAAATTTTGGCAATGGCGAAATTGAAGGCGTGTTCGCCCCAGAGACTGGCGCACACGCCGCCGGTACTTCGGCTCTGTTGCCGATGTTGACATTGGGCATTCCCGGTTCACCTACGGCTGCCGTGTTGCTCGGTGGCTTGTTGGTGTGGGGTTTGCAACCTGGTCCACTGTTGTTTGTGGAACAAAAAGATTTTGTATGGGGTTTGATTGCCAGCATGTACTTGGGCAATATCGCCGGCTTGATTGTGGTGCTCTTAACCGTGCCATGGTTTGCCGCCATCTTGCGCATTCCGTTTTCCATCATCGCGCCGATTATTTTGGTGATTTGTGCGGTCGGTGCCTACACGGTGCACAGCTCCATGTTTGACGTGTGGTTGATGATGGTGTTTGGTGTCATGGGCTATGTGTTCAAAAAGCTCAACTACCCGCTGGCACCGCTGGTGTTGGCTTTGGTTTTGGGCGACATGGCTGAAAATGCTTTCCGTCAATCCTTATTAGGCTCTGGTGGCAATATGTCGGTGTTTGTATCCAACCCATTGGTCGCCAGCATCACAGGTTTGGCGATGCTGATGTTGTTCTGGCCGCTGATTGAAAAAATTATTGTGCGCCTGAAATTTGCTATGAAAAAGCGGTAAAAAAAATAGATAAATCTGAGGAAGGCACATGGCGAATTGGCTAGCGTACACGCATCATAATCAAGCAGGTTTTGGCAAACTGGTGGGTGATGACATTCAGGAGCAATACTAATCTTACCAATAAGCTACATAA
>CAWJBD010000006.1:0-139635 GCA_963841045.1 uncultured beta proteobacterium
CCACGCATTGCTCAACGGAAATGTTTCGTTTGACATGGAAAAAATGAATGCGATGGACATTGGTATTATTCGGATTGATACAAAGGGTCGATGCTGTACAACAGCGTTTTCATGACCAGCACCATATCGGCACGCTCACGCGCATCAACAGACAACACCGTAGCGGGGAAATTAAGTGATTTCAATGCATTTGAAACTGCACTGCGAACTGCATTGTCTCTGTCAAGATCTGTCTTCTGTGTGCGTAATGCCCACAACAACCACTGTTGCAGTCTATGATCTTTTTCAATGCATTAACGTAGGCATGCAAATCGCCTTCAGGATCTGGCGAGCTACCGTCTAATAACAAGACCAAGCCCAATGCGTTTTCTGACAAGATATCCCACATGAAATCAAATCGCTCTTGTCCTGGTGTGCCATACAAACGCACTTTGTCGCCATTCGCCAGATTCATCACACCATAGTCCATCGCTACGGTGGTTTGATGCTTCAGATTCTTCACATCATCTGTTGCAACCGCCTCCGTAGAGACAACATCAATGTCAGATAGCGTTTTAACTGCACGCGTCTTTCCTGAGCCGACGGGGCCTGCGAAACTATTTTATAAACTGATGCCATAAATGAAATAACGATTAAGAGCGTGGTTAATTTTGAAAATGCAGGTCAAAAAGTTTGTCCAATAATGATCGAAGGAAGCTGCGGCTGCGTGCAGGTTTATGTGTGAATACAGGCAAGCTCTCTGGTTTTGACTTTTCAATTGGGTTGGTCGTTGTCAAAACTGTGGCCATGCCAGAAGACAATGCGCAGCATACAAATAATGCAATCAACTGCGAGTTTTTCTTGGGAAACAGTGACTGCAAACCTTTGAGCGTTTGTGGCTGTCGCATGCACAACAATGACAGTTGAATATATAAATCAGGCATGCCATGTATGCGTGTGAAATTTGGAAACCGATTCAGCTGAAATCGGACATCTACGTTGGGAAGCAGCGGCTTGTCACGCATCACATAAAACACCAATCGCCACACTTCGGCATCCAATGCTTTGCGTTTGTCTGACTGGTCCGAGAGCTTAATTCCAATGCGCGCTTTTTTGGTGTGTCATCGGATATTTGAAGCACCGTTGCGAGTTTCACCATCATCTCATGATTAATCATGCGGGACACCAATGCTTTTGAAACGTTACTGGCAACCCAATTCTCAATAGGACAGAAAACAGTTGTCTCTGGCGCGGTGTCTGATACGCAGTTCGGTAGATTTGGGGTACAAAAGACATTGGTAAGTCAACGCGAGGTAATGATTTTCTTTGAGTTCTGGCGCTGCTGCTATTAAATACGCGTAATTGAATTCGGTCAGGTAAATGGCGTAACGGCTGGTAGCTGAGCACCATTACCTAACGAATTCGCAAGTGACTGTTCATTTGAAATTGGCGGCCTTTTAGCGATGGCCCCCCCCAACGTCCCATACCCTTGCGGGCTAATTCACTGGTGTCAGTCACTATATCGGCAAGAGTTTCTAAAATCGTAATTTTCCAGCTTTTGCGTTGCATGATTGTCTGCATTTTTTTCTGCATGTTGCGTGTCAAATTGATTGATTACAGGCAAATTCGAACTTTGAGATTTCAGTCATTCTGGCGGTGCAAGTCCTTCATGGCTTCGCGCAAAATGGTGGTTGATATCGGATGTTGAACCGTTAAACAGTGTGCTGCTGTATGCACCTGGCAATCTTGCAGCATCACAGAATTTAACCAACCGCCTCCGCTACCCGGCGGTATGAAAATCAGTGCAGGACGTGATTGGATAACTTGCTTCAGCGCCATTTCACGCTCTGCGGTACAGCGTGAATATCCTATGCCTAAAAGGTCAATCATGCACAAATCATAGTCACGCATCTCACGCGGAATCTCGCCCAGGCGGCCGTCATGTTTCTCTCTATACGGGCATATTCGGGCTCGTTCCACACGACTGAAGCCAGCATTTCTACCGCTATGGCTGAGCCACGCGATAAGCCTATGAGCAATATCTTCATGACTCTGTTGCCACCATTTCAAGTTGATCTCCTACAGCTTCCCATGCGGCAGGCAAATCATCAAGCTGTTGCAACAAGCTTCGTCGCGCCAACAAAAACGCAAGTTTGTCTTGGCAGACGGTGCCACGTATGTTCAAAAAACGCATTTTGTGTCGCCACATCATGTTCGTGCCATGCTTTCACTGCGTTTTGTGCATGTAATCGCGAATCGTCTGTGTTGCACCTCATTGTGCGTCTAGGCATGTCAGGTTATGCGACTGGGCTATCACACTCCATCTTGTTGCCAGCGCGTTACTTAGCGGTAATACCGGATTTGCAATGTATGGTTTCAGTTTAGTGACAAGTAAAGGATTGAGCCGATCTTGTACAAAGCTCAAAGCTGCTTGTCGGTCAACTTCGGTTGCAGGTATACACCCTAGCAACATATCGACCAATGCGCCTTGAATTGGCTCAGAGCCAGGCAGATGCATAGCAGCTTGCAAGCGTGATTGATGCAGAACGACGTTGTTTCTGTCTTTGATAACTAGGCGGCTCAGTTTCTAAATCGTCACGCGCGACTCTAAAGAAGCCTGCGCTAAGTCACCAAAGTTTGGCATTTTGCTAATGGATACTTTGTTTAAATTAACCGCGCTAATGATTCTGCCGCACGCTTCATATCCAAGAATATCAAGCCCAGTTTAGCGTTTTGCTTAGCCAAAACAGTTAATACCGCCTCGGTGCCAGAAGCACTCAAGATCACAAAGCCACGTTCACCTTGCAACAAAATACGTTGCAATGAACCACGGGCCAGTTCTTTGGCTGCACGGTCACCCAACGACAGTAAAGCCGCTGTCATGGCACCCACGCGGTCTTCATCCATGCCTTGGGCAAGGCGAAGCCATCATCAAAAGCCGTCAGTTGATATCAAAGCAGATGCTTCAATATCGGCTGTTCAGCCGTTCAAGTCATTTAATATTTGTTGTAGTTGGTTGTTACGCATGTTTACTTATTTATTAACTAATTACTAAATTATCAATTTGACTGTATCGTTTCATATTTGATTTTAGAGTTTAAGATTTATAAGTCTTTGGTATTAACAATTGAAACAAATGCATTCCGCCAACTAATGCACACCTGAGAACTTTATTGCAACAAATATTTACTGCAATCAATCATGCGAAAATGCGTGGTTACAACCATTTCACAAACAAGCGCAGGTTTTTATGGACGCAGAACAAATTAACAGCATAGGTAGCCATTTGGCTCGACTTGACCGTTCGAACACTGGATTTACGGGGGTATCTTTGACTACGCTGCCAAAGCCGAACGTCTAAGAACCGTTAACGCATCGCTTGAAGACCCCAAGGTCTGGGACGACAGCAAAAAAGCCCAAGAGTTGGGGCAAGAAAAAAAAGCGCTGGATGGCGTGGTGGGCACGCTCGATAGCCTGACCAACGAACTGGCCGACAACACCGAGCTGTATGACATGTCCAAGGCCGATGGCGATGAGGCTGGCCTCATGACCATCGAAGATGAGACCGCCAAGCTCACGGCCATCATCGAGCAGCTCGAATTTCGTCGCATGTTCAATAACCCGGCAGATCCGCTGCCGTGCTTTTTGGATATTCAAGCCGGCGCAGGTGGCACCGAAGCCTGCGACTGGGCCAGCATGTTGCTGCGCCAGTACCTGAAGTACGCCGAGCGCAAAGGTTTTAAAACCACCATCGAGGACGAAACCGCGGGCGACACGGCAGGCATCAAAGGTGCGACCATCAAGATTGAAGGCGAATACGCTTTTGGTTTGCTGCGTACCGAAACCGGTGTGCATCGCTTGGTGCGCAAGAGTCCGTTTGATTCATCTGGCGGGCGGCACACCTCGTTTGCCTCGGTGTTTGTTTACCCCGAAATTGATGACTCGATTGAGATCGAGATCAACCCCAGCGATGTGCGCACCGACACCTTTCGCGCCAGTGGCGCGGGTGGCCAGCACATCAACAAAACCGATTCAGCGGTGCGCTTAACGCACATCCCAACCGGCATCGTGGTGCAGTGCCAAGACGGGCGCAGTCAGCACGGCAACCGCGAAGTGGCCTGGAAGCGTTTGCGTTCGAAGTTGTACGACTTGGAAATGCGCAAGCAACAAGAAGAGCAACAAAAGCTGGAAGACACCAAAACCGATGTGGGCTGGGGGCATCAAATCCGCAGCTACGTGCTGGACAATAGCCGCATCAAAGACTTGCGTACCAATGTCGAAACGTCTGCCACGCAAAAGGTGCTGGACGGCGATTTAGATTTGTTCATTGAAGCGAGTTTGAAGCAAGGCGTTTAAGCATTGCTCATCTTGGTATTGATTGAATAACTCAATTGTTATATTTATAATAGCAGTATAGGCAATCAATACGCCAGATACAGCTGAATTTTTCATATATTTAGAATGAAACAATTATCCATGCACAGCATACTGTCAAGAACCTTTGCAGCACTGTTTTTTAGCTTGTCCGGTTTGGCAGCCCAAGCTGCACCATTCACGCCTGCCAACGACAGCGATGTGGTGAACGTTTACCTTTGAGTGCCACAGACCCATCTGTGCGCAGGCTGCAATCCTTGCGCAAGCAATTGGATGCCAAACCGAATGATGTGAGTTTGCGACTGGAAATAGCCCGCCGCTATTTTGACTTGGCGATGGCGCAAGGCGATCAACGTTATGTGGGCTATGCGTCTGCTGCTCTGTCACCATTGGACAAAACACACCAAATACCAGCGCTTTGGCTGCAAACTATTGGCTCACCAAAGGCATGTTGCAGCAATACAGCCACAACTTTGAAGGCGCGTTAGACAGCCTAAACAAAGCCAGCCAAGCAGATACCCAATCTCCCGACCCCTATGCGTTAGGCGCGCCGCCATTCACATGGTGCAAGCCAACTATGTCACAGCGCAAACTGAATGCGATGCGCTCAAACCATTGTCCACACCATTATTCGCAACAGGTTGCAGCCAATACGTGAAGGCGCATTCTGGTGGTGCGGCGGGTTTGCAAAGCAGCATTTGACACTTTGCACGCCGCGGTTAAATCTGAGACGAATGCATCACCCGAGTTGATGTTGTGGGAATTAACGCGTTTGGCTGAGATGGCTATTCGCCTGAACCGGCCTGCCGAAGCGGATGCCTATTTTCAGCGCGCTTTGAAACTGGGTGTTACGGATCAATTTTTGCTGGGTTCGTATGCTGATTTTTTATTGACTCAAAACAAGCCAGATGCGGTCATTGAATTGCTGTCCAATTGGGAACGTTCTGACATTTTGTTGTTCCGCGATTGGCATTGGCTGGCAAAGCCACAAAACATCCAAAAGCCACTGAATGGGCCAATACACTGCGCGACCGATTCAAGGAAGCAGCCCAACGCGGCGACAGGTTACACGAGCAAGAGGCTGCACGTTTTGAATTGGACATTGAAAACAAACCAAGCCAAGCACTGGCCTTGGCTGTCAACAACTACAAACGGCAAAGAGAACCACGCGATGCACAAGTGCTACTGCGCGCAGCCCTCGCAGCCAAAGATGCAACCGCGGCTGAGCCCGCATTGACATGGTTAAAGCAAAATAATTACGAAGATGCCAATTTGAAAGCCTTGGCCGCTGACATTGCCAAGATTGGTGGTGGCAAATGATGATGAACATCTTTAAGCATCAAATTGGACTACAGCCGGCGTATTCATTGCCTAGATTGCTATCATTTTTGATAATCAGTGTCGCTGCATTGCTTGCTGCCTTAGCGTCCACCAACGCACACGCGCACAAACCCAGTGACAGTTATCTGACCTTGACTGCGCAAGCCAATGGCTCAGACATCGCAGTTCGCTGGGACATTGCCTTGCGTGATTTGGATTACGTTTTACAGTTAGACCGCGATAACGATGGCGCGTTGACTTGGGGCGAAGTTCGCAGCCGTGGTGACGACATCACCCAATATGCCACATCCAATTTGCAACTGTCTAACAAAGATAAACCATGCGCAATGACAACCGCCACACCCATGCAGCTGGACCATCACAGCGATGGCACCTATGCGGTTCTCAGTCTGAGTGCAGCCTGTGGCGCTGCTATTTCTGAAGCAGTACAAGTCAAGTATTCGCTCTTGTTCGATGTGGACCCATCGCACCGTGGATTGTTGCAATGGATTCCACCGAACATGCCAGCCAAAGAGGGGCAAGAATCAGAAGCAATGTCTTTTGTGTTGGGCACCGAATCAGCAACGCAAAACTTGCCACTGCAAGCGCCCAGCCAGTGGCAGAGTTTCAAACAGTATGTGGTTGAAGGTGTGTGGCACATCTGGATAGGTTTTGACCATATTCTGTTTTTGCTCTCACTGCTGTTGCCTGCGGTATTGGTTTTCAATCGAAGCGATGCGGTCAAGCACCTGCAAGCTGCGCCATCTTTTTGGGGCGCGTTCAAAGAGGTTCTGAAAGTCGTCACCGCATTCACTTTGGCGCATTCCATCACCTTGACATTGGCCGCTTTGGGTTACATCAGCTTGCCATCACGCTTGGTTGAGTCGGTCATTGCGGCTTCCATCATCGTGGCGGCCATGAGCAATATTCGAGGGAATCTGGACACCAAACGCTGGATCATGGCCTTTGGCTTTGGCTTGATTCATGGTTTTGGATTTGCATCCGTTCTGGCAGATTTGGGCTTGCCGCAAAACGCGCTCATCACTGCCCTCATTGGCTTCAATGTCGGTGTTGAACTGGGTCAACTCGCCATCGTTGCCGCATTTCTACCAGTCGCATTCTGGTTACGTACAACCAAGTTTTACCAGGTTGGCGTTTTCAAATGGGGCTCTGTGTTGATTGCGTTAATGGCGCTGTATTGGTTTGTACAGCGGGCGTTTGATTTGTGATGACGTCTTCAATTCACACTTAAGCCAAACTGTCGCCGTATTCAGCCAAAGCCGTCAAAACTGCCAAGCCTTTAGCATCGGCGGTTTTCGACAGTTCGTTAAGTTGGGCGTAGAACACTTCCAGTGAACGTACACCACCCTGCCCGTCTTGTAAACATCCTGCACAGTGTTCGTACCAGCGCTCTTGTTCGTCCTCATTCAGCACTTCAGGAAAGTTACGGGCTTTGTACCTGAAGTAAAGTTCCTCTAAACGTTCATCTTCAAAACCTGTGCGTGCATCAAATAGCTTGTCGGGTGTTAAGGCGATGAGCTGATTCAAACGGCGTCTGTCGTTGTTGCCGACAAAGCCGCCATACAGGTCTGCATCCACATCGGGAATCGTTTTTTCAACTTCAGGGCGTTTGAATATCTCAGCCCACATGGCGTTCATGTCGGGCAATTCGGTGGCTTTTTCGGCATGTTTCATTTGCAATGCCATGTCAATTCCCCATTGGCTGGCCATTTCAGGCGTGAGTGTTTTCAGACTGCTGATGACAACCGGCGACTTGTTCAGGTGTATGGTTTTGATCGGCAAGCGCGTCATGCCCTGTGGGCAATTCACTGGCTTTGGTGAACATGCGCAGGCGTATTTCATCTGTGCTCAAAGTGGCCAAGGTGCTCGGGTCTTCGCTCAAATCCCAGGCGATCAATTCATTCTTATTCGTCGGGTGCATGGCCAGTGGAAACATGATGGCGATGCAGCCACGTTCTGCGGGAACATGCCAGAAACATGCAAAAACGGACGCGCATTTTGCAGCGTGGTAGGTAAACCCAACTCGGCCGCGACGCGGTCTTTTTTGTGCAGACTCAAGCAAAAATCAAACAGTTTGGGGTTGGTGTTTTTGATCAACCGCGCCAAATCAATGGTCGCACGCACGTCTGACAAGCGCATCATGCGCGGCTTCATGCGCTAGCCCGTTGGCTTTGGTTAAATCTTCGAGTTTGAAGCTTGGTTTAGTTGAGTTGGGTAATTTTTCAGTGCTTTTTTGGCCTGTAGCCGGCGTATTTATTGCCTGAGCTGCTATATTATTTGTAGCATTATTGGATCTTTGGCACGATTTATCTTCTGCAATTCTTCTTCTGATATTTCCTTCATTGGCCAGTTGACACCCGTCTGGCCGCAAGGCATAGGCGGTACGCACCACGTCCAGTCAAATCCCAACGGCCACAGTTGTTTTGCCACTCGCGTGCATAGGGGTCGCGCAGGTTGCGCCAGAGCATGAAGCGGGTGAATTCGTCGTCAAACCGAATGGTGTTGTAGCCCACGCCAATGGTGCCGGGTTCGAGCCAAGGCCGCCTCAATCTGAGCAGCAAATTCATGCTCAGGAATGCCGCGCTCTAGACAAACTTGCGGGGTGATGCCGGTGATGAGGCAAGACGCAGGATCGGGCAAATAGTCAGGCGCAGGCTGGCAGTACAGCATGATGGGCTCGCCGATCACGTTCAAATCGGCGTCGGTGCGGATGGCGGCGAACTGCGCAGGGACGGTCAAGGCGCGGGTTGATGCCGAAGGTTTCGTAGTCGTGCCAAAGAAATGTGTGTGGAGCCATATGTTGATAAGAGTGATGTAAAAAAGGGCTGGAAACCGAAGTTGCCAACCCTTTGAGTATCTGCGCCCATGAGATGGTGATTTAGCCTTCCGAAACTTCCTCAGTTTCAGATTTGGCTTTGCCGTCTTTCTTTGGCGATTTGGGCAATGGTGTGATGTCAAGACAACTTCACCCGTTTCCACGCCCTTTTCGTCTGTTTTCAAGGCAATGTCCACGGTCAAGCGGCCACCGTCGACCAAACGACCGAACAGCAATTCGTCTGCCAAGGCGCGGCGAATCATGTCTTGAATCAGGCGCTGCATTGGACGTGCACCCATGAGTGGGTCGAAACCTTTTTTCGCCAAATACTTGCGCAAGCCGTCGGTGAATGTGACTTCGACTTTTTTCTCGGCCAATTGCGATCTCGAGCTGCAGCAAGAACTTGTCTGCCACGCGCAAGATGACGTTTTCGTCCAAGCGCCTTGAAGCTGACGGTGGCATCCAAACGGTTGCGGAACTCGGGCGTGAACAGGCGTTTGATATCGGCCATTTCATCACCAGCTTCGCGTGGGTTGGTAAAGCCGATGGTGGCTTTGTTCATGGTCTCGGCACCGGCATTGGTCGTCATGATCATGATGACGTTGCGGAAATCGGCTTTGCGGCCATTGTTGTCCGTCAGCGTGCCATGGTCCATCACTTGCAGGAGCACATTGAACACATCGGGATGCGCTTTTTCAATTTCATCCAACAACAGCACGCAATGCGGCTTTTTGGTGATGGCTTCGGTCAGCAAACCACCTTGGTCAAAACCCACATAGCCGGGTGGTGCACCAATCAAACGGCTCACGGCATGGCGTTCCATGTATTCGCTCATGTCAAAGCGAATCAACTCAATGCCCATGATGTAGGCCAACTGTTTGGCAGCTTCGGTTTTACCCACGCCGGTAGGACCGCTGAACAGGAATGCAGCCAATCGGTTTGTCGACTTTGCCCAAGCCAGAGCGCGCCATTTTCACGCTGGATGCCAGCATGTCCAAAGCTTTGTCTTGCCCAAACACCACGCTCTTCAAATCGCGTTCCAAGGTTTTCAGCTTACCGCGGTCGTCGTTCGATACATTGGCGGGCGGAATGCGCGCAATCTTGGCAACGATTTCTTCCACCTCGGTTTTGCTGATGATTTTTTTGCGTTTGGACGGTGCCAAGATGCGTTGTGCAGCACCTGCTTCGTCAATCACGTCAATCGCTTTGTCCGGCAAATGGCGGTCGTTGATGTATTTGGCGCTGAGTTCCGCAGCAGCTTGCAAAGCAGACACGGCGTATTTCACGTTGTGGTGCTCTTCAAAGCGCGATTTCAAGCCCTTCAAGATATCAACGGTTTCGGCCACAGTCGGTTCGACCACATCGATTTTTTGGAAACGACGAGACAATGCCGCGTCTTTCTCAAAAATAGCACGGTATTCGGTGAATGTGGTTGCGCCTATGCATTTGAGCTGACCCGAGCTCAAGCGCTGGTTTCAACAGGTTGGACGCATCCATGGTGCCGCCTGATGCTGCACCCGCACCGATGATGGTGTGGATTTCGTCAATGAACAAAATGGTGTTGGGCTTTTCTTTGATTTGCTTCAACACGCCTTTTAAGCGTTGCTCAAAATCGCCACGGTATTTGGTGCCAGCCAGCAGTGCGCCCATGTCGAGTGAATACACGACAGCGTCTGCCAAAATTTCAGGCACATCTTTTTGTGTGATGCGCCATGCCAAACCTTCGGCAATGGCGGTTTTGCCCACACCCGCTTCGCCCACCAACAGTGGGTTGTTTTTACGGCGGCGGCACAGGATTTGAATGGTGCGCTCCACTTCAAAATCGCGCCCAATCAGCGGGTCAATCTTGCCGCTGGCTGCCAAGGCATTCAGGTTTTGTGTGAATTGATCCAGCGGTGTTTGCTTTTCAGTTTTTTCAGCAGCCGCTTCTTCCGATTGCTCAGCGTTTTCACCCGATTTCACAGGTTCTGATGGGTCGCCCTTTTTAATGCCATGCGCAATGTAGTTCACCACGTCCAAGCGGGAAATGCCTTGCTGGTGCAAATAGTAAACCGCGTGCGAGTCTTTTTCGCCAAATATCGCTACCAACACATTCGCACCAATGACTTCTTTTTTGCCACTGCCTGTGGACTGCACGTGCATGATGGCGCGCTGAATCACGCGCTGAAAACCCAAGGTCGGCTGTGTGTCAACTTCTTCTGTACCAGCCACTTGCGGCGTATTGTCTGCAATGAATCCGGTTAAGGATTTACGCAGTTCGTCAAAATTGGCGGCGCAGGCTTTCAGCACCTCAGCACCGCTGGGGTTGTCGATCAATGCCAAGAGCAAATGCTCTACGGTGATGAATTCATGGCGCTGCTGACGCGCTTCAACAAAGGCCATGTGCAAACTAACTTCTAACTCTTGAGCAATCATGCTGTTTCCTTAGGCCTAAATATGAAAAAAATTAAAAAACCACTGACACAATACAACTATAACTAATTTATCCTTGCAATACATATTTAACAAAGATAAATCGAATAGATCTGTTCAAGCCATTTGGGGCGTGCTTATCAATGTTCAAGATGTGCACGCTTAATTCTGGGTCACTCATCAATAGGTTCTGCCACACATTGCAATGGGTGGCCGTTTTCCCGCGCTGCTAAGTGAACCTGCTCCACCTTGCTTACCGCCACATCTTTGCTGAAAACGCCACAAATAGCCTTACCTTCCAAATGGATTTTGAGCATGATTTGGGTGGCCGTTTCACGGTCTTTTTTGAACAAATCTTGCAAGACATAAACCACAAACTCCATTGGGGTGTAGTCGTCATTGAGCATCACCACTTGAAACATTTGTGGCGGCTTGGTCTTTTGCGGGACACGCTCCAATACTGTTGTGCCGCCATCGTCTTGCTTGGGCTTCGGCGCGAGATGTGGCTTGTTCGCAGGGGGTTTTGTAGGGTTTTTAGTCGCCATGAATAATTGTAGCAATTGCGAACATATTTTTACTTCAAGAAATGCGTGCGGTAATGTTCGAGTTCATCAATGGACTCATGCACATCCGCCAAAGCGGTGTGTTTTTGGTGCTTTTTGAATGACTTGTACACCTCAGGCCGCCAGCGTTTGGCCAGCTTCTTTCAAGGTACTCACATCAATGTTGCGGTAATGGAAGTAGGCCTCTAATTTAGGCATGTAATTCACCAAAAAACGCCGGTCTTGGCTGATGGTGTTGCCACACATGGGCGAATCCCCTTTGGGAACATATTTTTTTAGAAATGCCAGTATCTCCGCCTCAGCATCTGCTTCCGTCAGCGTGGATGCTTTGACTTTGTCAATCAATCCACTCTTGCCGTGCGTGCTTTTGTTCCACTTGTCCATGGCATCTAAATGGGCATCACTTTGGTGAATTACAAGTACCGGTCCTTCGATGCGTGGCTCTAAATTTCGGGCCCGTGACGATGATGGCAATTTCGATTAAACGCTCTTTGTCGGGGTCTAAGCCAGTCATTTCGCAGTCTAACCAAATCAGGTTCTGGTCACTTTTGACCAATACTGTGGCAGATTCTTCGGGATTTTGTGTTTGTGATGGTGAATTTTTAGGCATGGCCTGAATTGTCGCGCATTTCAAGTAGACACAACGAATGACACAGAATCTTATTAAACTAGGGCGCTATGAACCCTGCAACCGATTTAAATAATTATTCAACAATCTTCACGCTGGTTTTTGCGGGTTTGCTGGTGTTAGGCCTGATCGTCAAATACTGGCTGGCCTTGCGGCAAATTCGCCATGTGGCGCAGCATCGCAACCAAGTACCCTCCGCTTTTGCCAACAACATCAGCCTGAGCGCACATCAAAAAGCCGCCGACTATACCCTGACCAAAGCACGCTTGGGTTTGTTGGAATTGGCATTGGGCACTGGATTGCTTGTCGCGTGGACATTGATGGGTGGTCTGCATGCATTGAACACTTGGCTTTTGGATGTCGTTGGCAACAGTTACGGTGGCATGGCGCAACAACTGTCTTTGTTTGTCAGTTTTGCAGTGATTGGCAGCCTCATCGATTTACCCTTCACGCTGTACCAAACTTTTGTGATCGAAGAGCGTTTTGGTTTTAACAAAATGACATTCAAATTGTGGCTAGCAGATGCCGTGAAATCCAGCCTATTGGGCGCTTTGATTGGTTTGCCATTGGCAGCCTTGATATTGTGGCTGATGGGCGCCGCTGGTACGTATTGGTGGCTGTGGACTTGGGGCGTTTGGATGGCATTTAATTTGCTGCTGCTCTTGATTTACCCTACTGTGATCGCACCCATTTTTAACAAATTCAAACCGCTGGAAGATGAAGCATTAAAGGCCCGCGTCACCGCTTTGATGCAACGCTGTGGCTTTGCTGCTAAAGGTCTGTTCGTGATGGATGGCAGCAAGAGAAGCGGCCATGGCAATGCCTACTTCACAGGCTTTGGTGCATCCAAACGCGTGGTGTTTTACGACACGCTGCTGGCCAAACTCGCTCCTGCAGAGGTCGATGCTGTGCTGGCTCATGAACTGGGACATTTCAAACACAAGCACGTGATCAAACGCATGATTGCTTTATTTGGTCTGAGCCTAATCGGTTTCGCACTTTTAGGTTGGTTGTCTGCACAAACCTGGTTTTATACGGGTTTGGGCGTCATACCCAACTTCATGACAAACGCAGGCGTGCCCGACAATGCCTTGGCGCTTTTGTTGTTGATGTTGGCCTTGCCAGTGTTCACATTTTTTATATCGCCGCTCTTCGCACAGTTGTCACGCACGCATGAATTTGAAGCCGATGCCTACGCCATTCAACAAACAGCCAACGGCGATTTGGCTCATGCCTTGTTGAAACTGTATGACGACAACGCCTCAACGTTGACACCAGACCCATTGTTTGTGAAGTTTTACTATTCTCACCCACCCGCGTCTGAACGTCTAGCGCGCATGGGGTTTACTGGCCAAATAATGCCTGCCATGAAGGAAGCTGTTTGAGCAAATCTTTGCTCCAATCGGGATTAGTTGTCGCTGGCTTTGGGCGACACGTGTTGGTGGAAACTGCAACTGGCGAGCGTGTGATTTGCCACCCGCGCGGTAAAAAAAGCAATGTGGTGGTGGGCGACAAAATTCAATGGTTGGCCTCGCAAGATGAAGGCACCATTGAAAAAATTGAACCGCGCAAAAACCTGTTTTACAGGCAAGACGAAATGCGCACCAAATCATTTGCTGCAAATTTAGACCAGGTGTTGATACTGCTTGCGGCTGAACCAGAATTTTCTGAAAACCAATTGGCACGTGCCTTGATTGCTGCCGAGGCCGAACACATCACACCCATCATCGCTTTGAACAAAAGTGATTTAACCGAACCGTTTGCCCGTGCATGGTCTCGCTTGCAGCCTTACCGTGACATGGGCTATGAATTGATTTCACTGGCCTTGAAACCCAAAGCAACAGAAGCCGAAGCCAATGTAGAAACAAGCGTTTCACTTTCGCAAAATGTATTGTTGACGCGCGTGCTGCAGGACAAAACCACCTTGGTGCTTGGCCCATCAGGTTCAGGCAAAAGCACCTTGATTAATACCCTGTTACCCAAAGCCAAAGTGCTGACGCAAGAAATTTCACAAGCTTTGAACTCGGCAAACACACCACCACCAGCACCACATGGTATTGGCTTGACGATGCCAAAACGACCGCTTTGATTGATTCACCAGGCTTTCAAGAATTTGGCCTGAATCACATTGATCCCATGCATCTGGCCAGCTATATGCCAGATTTCAAAGTGCATGTTCCTGAATGCAAGTTTTACAACTGCAGCCACCTGCATGAACCAGGCTGTGGCGTCATCAATTCAATGAAATTGGACTCTATCCAGCATAAAATAAGCCTAGAGCGCTATAGAATTTATAGCAGCTTGTTTGCTGAATTATCTGGCAATCGTTTTAAAGCGAATTATGGGTTCCATTCGACTTAGCCGGTCGAAGTCCTCCTAAACCTTCGACAAGCTCAGGGCGACGGTGATTATTTCATTCTTAGCCAAGCAGATTGGCCAAAGTTAACAGCGCCAATACCAGCATCCACAGCACCACCAAACGCCAAACCAAACCCACCACGCTGCGCAAATGGGCAGGCTCTGCTTCCCTGTCCGGTGTACTCACGGTATCAGCCAGATTGGCATCTATCGTGTTACCGTCGAATTCTGTATTTTCAAAAATGTTAGAAGCATTGTTCACGCTGCTTTTGGGGTGCAAAGTTTCTCCACCCAGTCGCACGTTCATCGCTCCCGATGTGGCGGCCAAAATCAGGCTGTCGTTGTTGTTGTCCAATGTTGGAAGCTTTTCTGAAAAGTTGCGCCAGCTGTCGATGGCGTCTTCAAAATTACCCACAATGGCAAAACCAATCGCAGTTAAACGGGCGGGTAGCCAATCGATCAACCACCAGGCATGGGCAGTCACATCGCGCAAATGGTCACTGACGGGGTGATGCAAGCGTTGGGTTTGGGTTGCTTCAGGTCAAGCTGGCTGGCGTGTCTGGGTTTCCAGTAGCGCACCGCAAATTCAGACATGCGGTAAAACACTGCACCGACTGGGCCTAAACCGATTGCCGCTAACAGAGCGTACCAGGTCAACACGCCGAACACATGGCGATGCGCTGCCAGCACCGAATATTCAATCACGTGGCGCACAATTTCGCTCTTGGGTAAGTCACTGGCATCGACTTGTTGCCACTCGGCCAACAATTGACGTGCTTTTTCTTCATCGCCATTGTCCAAAGCATCACGGATATCGGTGAAATGGTGGCTGAACTGTCGAAAGCCCAAGGTCAAATACAAAATCACCACATTCCACACCACTGCGGCGGGCCAGCCCAACGTATCAAGCAAGAGCCAATGAATCAGCAGCACCCCCAAGGATGGCAAGCCGACTGTCAAACCCCAAACCAGCTTGCCATGTGGCTCTTTGCCCGCATCAAAATGCTGGCGCACCCAATCCGCCCATGTCCGCAAACCAGTATGAATGGGGTTGCTGCGGTGCAATGGTTTGACTTGCTCAATCAAGAGCGCGCAAAGAATGGCAAAAAAGCTCATGGCGCTATGATAAACGACAGACGTGCGATGGTTTGCTTTCTCCTAGGATTTACCCGCTAACTGAAACGATCTCATCTGTGTTAATTTCCGAGTTGGATTTTGATCAACCAACTCACGAGGTTCATACATGAAATTTAGCTCAACTCTGCGTCAATGTGTCATTGCAGTCTGTACAACAAGCATAGGGCTCTTCGCAACGACATCGGCTTACGCACAAGCCTACCCAACTAAACCGATTAAATTTGTCGTGCCCTTCGGCGCAGGCACGGCCACTGACAATGTGGGACGCATATTGGCACAAGCCATGGGCGATGCACTGGGCCAAACCATTACGATTGAAAACAGAGCTGGTGCCAATGGTATTCCAGGTGCAGATTTGGTCAAAACTGCAGCAGGCGACCCGTACACCATCTTGGTTACCACCAGCACCACACAAGCTGCGAATGTGAGCTTGTATAAAAAGTTGCCTTATGACCCTGTGAAAGACTTCACTCCCATCGGCAAAATAGGCGAAACTGGTTTTATCTTGATGGTGAAACCTGAATTTCCAGCCAAAGACATGAAAGAGTTTTTAGCCTATGCCAAAGCCAACAAGTTGTCTTATGGTCATGGCTCTTCCGGTTCTTTAGTTTCGGGATCTTTGGTGGCGCAACTAGGCGGTTTTGAAGCATTGAGTGTGCCCTACAAGAGCATTCCTCCTGCATTAACCGATTTGATGGGTGGCCAATTGCAATACGCATTTGCTGATGTGGGCAATGCTGTGACGCAAATGAATGGTGGTCGTTTAAAAGGTTTGGGTGTTACCACTGTCAAACGTGCTGGCAAAGCACCGAACGTGCCGCCGATTGGCGACACCATCAAAGGCTATGAAGTCAGCGCTTGGTTTGCCTTGATGGCTCCAGCCAATGTGCCAGCCGATGCTGCGAAAAAATTAGCCGACACCTTGCAAGCCGTTTTAGCCAAACCTGAAGTGAAAGAAAAGCTCAATAACGCAGGTATTGATTTGGACCACCAAAACCCTGCGCAACTTGCGAAAACCATTGATGCGGAAATCAAAAAATGGGCAGGATGGGTTAAATTGGCTGGCATTGAAACTCAATAACAAAACGAGTCTGTAATCTAATTAGGGGTAATTTAGGTATTAACCCTAGCAATTCTTTTCAAGATGTGCGATAATCAGAGACTGCACAGAAATTGAAAAGTGAATTTCACTGATTTCTGGCATCGCACATCTGCCACACTTAGGGCTAACTTTGATTTAGCCAACCGCGTCACACCGACAGTTTTCTCACTCGTACCAATCGGTACAAAGGTGAGTCACAGAGCAAGAAGACGTTGTACTTCGTTTGATGGTTGATGTTTTTTAACCATTGAATGAAACCGCACCTTTTAAGGGTAGCGGATGTATGATGACTGACTCTGTAGAAACAAATTTTGAACAAAACACGGCTGTAGCCAGCGAATTTATTGCCAACGATGCTATTGAAATCATAGCAAATGATGTTGACACATCTGTAAGCGTAGAAGGCTCTGAAGCAAGCGAACCAGTTGCTGAGTTGCCTAACGGCTTTATCGCATTGGGTTTGGCTGATGAGCTGATTCAAGCCACCAAAGAAATGGGCTTCACACAGCCCACCATCGTGCAGCAAAAAACCATTCCATTGGCATTGCCAGCGGACAGCGTTGACGGCGCACCGAAGAAATTCATCGACTTGATGGTGTCTAGCCAAACTGGCTCGGGTAAAACGGCTGCGTTTTTATTGCCAGTGATTCACACATTGTTAAAGCAACAAGCGGAAGAACAAGCTGCTGAACGCGAAGCCTTTGAAAAAGCCACAGCTGAAGCCTTGGCGCGCGGTGAAGCCGCACCCAAACGCCCTAAGCGCAAAGACCCTACCAATTTCCGCAACTTCACACCAGCTACACCTGGCGCATTGGTACTGTGCCCTACCCGCGAATTGGCGCAACAGGTTGCCAACGACGCGATTGATTTGGTGCGCTATTGCAAAGGTTTGCGCATTGCCAACGTGGTAGGCGGTATGCCTTACCAATTGCAATTGGCCAAGTTGCAAAACGCCAATTTGGTGGTGGCAACACCGGGCCGTTTGCTGGACTTGCAACGCTCACACCAAATCAAACTCAACAACGTGAAATTTTTGGTGGTAGACGAAGCTGACCGCATGCTCGATTTGGGCTTTGCTGACGATTTGGCCGAAGTCAATCAGTTAACCATTGACCGCCATCAAACCATGATGTTCAGCGCCACGTTCGAGTCTCGCATTCAGCAACTCGCTGGCCGCGTCATGCGTGAGCCACAGCGCATCACCATCGACAGCCCGCAAGACAAGCACCAAAACATCAAGCAGTCTTTGTTCTGGGCCGATAACTCTCAGCACAAACGCAAATTGCTCGACCATTGGTTGCGCGATACCAGCATCAAACAAGCCATTGTGTTTGCCAATACGCAAATTGAGTGCGACGGCTTGGCCAATGACTTGCAACAAGAAGGCTTCAGCGCCGTGGCATTGCATGGCGCTTTGAACCAAGGCATGCGCAACCGCCGCTTGCAGGCATTGCGTGAAGGCCATGTGCAAATTTTGGTCGCTACCGACGTGGCAGCACGCGGTATCGACGTGCCATCCATCAGCCATGTGTTCAACTTTGGTTTGCCAATGAAGGCCGAAGACTATACCCATCGCATTGGTCGTACAGGTCGTGCAGGACGTGACGGTATTGCCATCAGCTTTGCTGAAATCCGCGACCGTCGCCGCATCATGGACATTGAGCAATACACACGCACCGGCTTCAAAACCGACGTGATTCCTGGCTTAGAGCCAAAACAACGCTTCCCTGAATCACGCAGCAACTTTGGTGGCGGCGGTGGTGACCGTGGTGGCAACCGTGGCGGTGGTTTTGGCGGACGTGACCGTCAATTCGCTCCCCGTGGTGGTGATCGCTTTGGCGCACCCCGTGGTAACTTTGGTGGCGACGTGGTGGTTTCAATGACCGCGCTCCACAAGGCGACCGCTTCGGTGACCGTGGTGCAGACCCACGCTTTGCTGGCCGTTCCGACAACGCCCGTGACCCAAGCAGCTACGTTCGCAAAGGCGGCTTCAATGACCGAAACAGCGGTGGCGGCTTCCCTCCTCGTGGTGATTTTGCACCTCGTGCTGATTTCGCGCCACGCAAAGAATTTGCACCTCGCGGCGAGCGCGGCGACTTTGCGCCTCGTGGCGACTTCGCACCACGTAAAGAGTTTGCTCCGCGTGGTGATTTCGCCCCTCGCGGCGATTTTGCACCGCGCAAAGAGTTCGCTCCCCGTGGTGACTTTGCTCCCCGTAAAGACTTTGCACCACGCGGTGAGCGTAGCGACTTTGCACCCCGTGGCGATTTCGCCGACCGCAAACCCGCATTCGGAAAACCATCTTTCGCCAAACCCACTTTTGCCAAGCCAGCAGCCAAACCAGCTGTACGTCCTGGAAATGGCGGCAAAGTGTTCGTCCCTCGCGATATGGCAAAGAAAGTGCGTACGGTTAAAGCGAAGTAATTAATTCAATAATTAAACTAAAGTATTCGCAGCAAAGGTCGGTGACAAAAGTCACCGACAAGATAGTTTATTTAGAGCTTAATATCGACTTAAGAATTGCAAACAGACACTTGAGTAAAATTTTTTTGCAACATTCTTAAATTCCCTTCTGTGTTCAAAACTTAATGAGGAGTCGATATGCGAAAAATTAAATCATCTTTGGTCGCTCAAGCTGCAACTTTAACCATTGCAGTTTCATCGACACTTCTAGTGACTGCCTGTGGCGGTGGTTCAGACAGCGCAACTGCTGGCGACCAATCCGCCAACGCAGGTAGCAGTGGTACAGCAGGAACCAGTGGAACCTCAGGTACTGCGGGTACGAGTGGTACTGCAGGCACATCTGGTACCAGTGGTACTGCTGGAACAAGTGGATCAAGCGGAACAGATGGCACCAGCGGCAGCAGTGGCAGCAGCGGAACCAGTGGCAGCAGCAAGTAAATAAAAATTACAGCGTATTTTTACTTTGCGGTAAATACGCTGAAATTTTGTCAATGACTTGTTGTGCGCTGATATTGCGTGTGCATTCAAACATGCGCAATGTGTCTTTATAGTCAGGGCACCAATTCCAATCACCAGCATTCATTGGATAGCGATTAAAACAAGCACTGCAATCATTTGGATTGGCACCAATTCTGATCATGTCGCTGACCTCGGTATAGGGTTCAGAAAACCCACTGATCACACAGGTCGGGCGATTCAATGCCCATGACAACCAACTGAGTCCACTGCCAATGCCTACAAACAGTTTGGCATGCAGCAAGTAATTCATGATGATGCCAATTTCTCCAGGTGGAACTTGAAGAACACCTGTTGGCACTTCATTGCCCATATAAGCCATTCCCTCCTTCGACAGCAGAACAACTTGGTAACCTTGCTCACGAAGATAGTTGACTAGATCGGTCCAGCCGTTTGGATTATTCCAATACTTAGCCTGGGCAGTTGAATGGACAGCGATACAAACATAGTCGTCGAGTATGGGCTTGCCAAGATTGACAACATTTAGCTTTGGCCGGACCGGCAAGTATGGCAACCCCAAAATGTCAGCTGCAGATTCTCCCAAGGTTTGGCACCTGAAGTTTTTGACATTTTTATTGAAATCAATCTCACCCTTAGGCAAATAAAACCAACCAACTCGGTACATGGCATACAAGTTGTGCACGGTTTCACTGGGCTCAACGAATTGAATATGCGGATATTCATCTTTGAATAAATTGTTCATGAAAGTTGAACAAATCAACTCGCATTCATGCTTCTTTTGAAAATCATCCACCAGTTGAAACCACGCCAATGTATCTCCAAGTGCTTTGGATTCGAATGCAATATAAACACGCTTGCCCTTGCATTCATATTGGTGTGTGAACAACAATTCATTGTCCTTGAGACTAAAGACTTTGATTTGCCACGGCGTAAAGAATTGCCGCGATGTTCTGACCCAGTGATTATTTTTAATTTGTGCTTGATGCACGACCACATTTGTACGCGTATCAATGAACTCTACTGAGTACTCTTCTTCAACATCGCCAGTGATTTCAACGAACGCACCATCGACAAAGTGGAAATGTATCTGGTTCAATTCATCTACCCTTGCTTTGCAACATCGCCCGCATATCCTGCAAGCTCACCGCGCTGTGTTCGCTGAGTTTCACGCGCGGTTCGGGTTTGATGGCGTGGCCGTAGATGATTTCGAATGTTAGTTTCAGGCGGCCATTTTCGTTGGGGTCGGCCAAGTGTTCTGCCAAAGCTGCTTCCAGTTTTGCTTTCCATGCTTTGCCGCGCAGAGTCGGAAAGCGATTGGGGTGCAGGTTGCGACCCAGATCGCGCAGGTCTTGGATGAGTTTTTGCGGTGTCTCGTAGGTCAAAACGATGCGCTCCATATCCATCACGGGTTGGGCGAAGCCGGCTTGCAGCAGCATATCGCCCCAGTCGTGCATGTCGGTGAAATCATGGCTGGGTGCAGGCCAGCCTAATTTGGCGTACACGCTGCGTAACTCTTTCAAAGTATCGGGGCCAAAGCAAGAGAACATGACATAGCCATCGACAGCTAGTGTTTTGTGCCACTGTGCCAACATGTCCAGCGGTTCATGCGCGTCATGCAAGTGCATATTCGCCCACAGCATGTTTGCTGTACCTTCGGCTGGCAAACCCAGATGATGTTTAGGGGCACTTTTGAACCAAGCTGATAATGACCATTTATTTTTTGAGTTTGCAGTGGTAGCGTTATTTGCTACAGATTTAATAGCACCATAGGCAATTGATTCGCCGGCTAGAGGCCAATTTTGTATATAACTTTCTGATTCTTTGTATTTTGCCAAAAGTGCTGCGTGAGCTTGTTCGCCGCCACGGTTGGCATTCCAGTTCACCCAGACTTTGGGTTGTGCAGTTATCCATTGCAAACGTTCCAGCATGCGTGTGGCTATTTCTTCATGCAACCAAGGTGTGGTTTGCGGTGCAGACACGCGCCAACGTGCAGCGGCAACTTTGTCAATGCTGGGGGGTGAATTCGTTGACATATTGATTCTCAGATAAGGTTATATTGTCGCTATGTTTAGGCGTTTATTGCAGCAAATTCATATTCCCAGCCAATGTGTGGTGTGCGATGCATGGCCAGCCACTGGCTTGGTGTGCGAAAACTGTGTTGGCAAATATGCCCAACCTGTGGCACGCTGCAGCACATGCGCCCTCGCCTTGCCTGCATCGCACCTGACGCAATGTGGTGCGTGCATGGTTAACCGTCCGCCTTTGGATGCGTGTTACGCTGCCGTTTCATACGCATTTCCCTGGACAGATTGCATTGCCAGCTACAAATTTGGTAGCGACCCGGCATGGTCAAAAACATTCAGCTTGTTGTTGCAAAGCAATTCGCAGATAGAGGCTGCGATGGCCAACACAGATGTGGTCATTCCCATACCTTTGTCAAACGAACGTTTGCGGGAACGCGGCTACAACCAAGCGCATGAGATTTGCAAACGTTTGGCTGGCGCAAAAACCGACCCACATTTGCTGCTGCGGGTCAAACACACCGATGTACAAAGCCGGCTCAAACGGACTGAACGCTTGAAAAACGTTGCCACCGCATTTGCCATCGACCCATTGCGTGCAGCAGACATCAAAGGCAAACGCGTGGTGCTGGTGGACGATGTGATGACCAGTGGTGCTACTTTATTTTCCGCCGCCAAAGTACTACGGCAAGCACAGGCCGCGCACATCACTGCGGTGGTGTTTGCTCGTACAGAAATTCAATAAATAAGCTTCCGAGCAGGTAGTTGAAATGAAGTCCAGCGGATAATGTACGCATGTTTCATATCGTCTTAGTCAACCCCGAAATTCCGCCCAACACGGGCAACATCATTCGACTTGGCAGCCAACACAGGCTGTACCTTGCACCTGATTGAACCCTTGGGGTTTTCAATGGACGACAAGCACATGCGGCGCGCGGGATTGGATTACCATGAGTATGCACAAGTGAACCGTTATGCCGATTGGCAAACGTTTTTAGATCAGCAAAAACCCGCACCAGAACGCCTGTTTGCCATGACCACCAAAGCCACTCAACAACTGTTTGATGTTGCTTTCAAAGATGGTGATTATTTTGTTTTTGGCTCTGAAACCCAAGGCCTGTCACAAGCCATGCGCGATACGTTTCTGCCACCGCAACAAATCAAATTGCCCATGCTGCCGACGCAACGCAGTTTGAATTTATCCAACACCGTGGCCGTCACCGTGTATGAAGCTTGGCGGCAAATTGCGTTTGCGAACAAAGCTATTTAAATCGTTAAATATAAATACCCGTTCGGGTTGAGCCTGCGTTATGAGCGAAAGAACCCTTCGACTAGCTCAGGGCGAACGGACTATTCAGACGTAGCTTCGAATCACCGCCTGCGCCACACAAGCAGGCTTGTCTTTTCCTTCAATCTCAATGGTGATATCCCACACCATTTGCTTGCCATTGTTTTCGATGTTTTCACTGGCTGCCAAACTCATGCGCGCACGCAAGCGACTGCCTACCAGCACAGGGTTGATGAAACGCACCTTGTTCAAACCATAGTTGATGCCCATGCGCACATCATTGATCACGACTGAAGACTCCAAAAACCGCGGCAACAAGGACAAGGTTAAAAATCCGTGCGCGATGGTGCCGCCAAAAGGCCCAGCTTTGGCTTTTTCAGCGTCAACATGAATCCACTGGTGGTCACCCGTGGCATCGGCAAAAGTATTGACCTGCTGTTGTGTGATGGTGATCCAATCGCTCACGGCGACTTCTTGTCCGACACAAGTGGCCAATTCAGCCAAAGTTTGAAATGTTTTCATTGGTTTTCTCATTTGCCTTTTTAATTAATTACTTCCAGACTAAAACAATATACTGCTAACTATCATTTCTCTTCAAAATTAAAGTACGCCACCATCAAATATGGAACATGCCCCATCTTGGCTCATCAACAGTTTAATCTACCTCGGTGCGGCTGTTGTCGCTGTACCCTTTTCCAAAGCCTTGGGCTTGGGTAGCATTATTGGTTATTTGGCAGCAGGCATGGCGATTGGGCCTTGGGGCTTAGGCTTGGTCACCAATGTGCAAGATATTTTGCATTTTGCCGAGTTTGGCGTGGTGCTGATGTTGTTTTTGGTGGGTTTAGAGCTTGAACCCAAACGTTTATGGAGCATGCGCCGACCCATTTTTGGGTGGGGAAGTGCACAAGTCATGGGCTGCGCTGCCATATTGTTCATGGCCTTATGGGCTGCGAGTTTGTTCGTTCCTGCTGTATCTACCGCACTGGGTGGTTGGAAGACCGCTTTGGTCGCAGCACTGGGCTTGGCTCTGTCATCCACCGCCATTGCGCTACAGGTAATGGGTGAGCGCAATTTGCTGCCAACCAGCAGCGGACAAGCCGGATTTTCAATTTTATTGTTCCAGGATGTGGCTGCGATACCGATTTTGGCATTGATTCCACTTTTGGGTGTCACTCAAGAGGTAAATGAGGCATCATCCGGCGTAGATATTGCCTATTCTGCTATTAAAGTTATAGCAATTATCACTGGCATTGTGATTGGTGGCAGGCTATTGTTGCGCCCTATTTTCCGTTGGATTGCACGCAGCAAGACACCAGAGATATTCACCGCTGCGTCACTGCTATTGGTCGTTGGCATTGCGGCATTGATGTTGTTTGTGGGTTTGAGCATGGCATTGGGCGCATTTTTAGCAGGGGTGCTATTGGCTGAAAGCGAATATCGCCGTGAGCTAGAAACAGATATTGAACCGTTCAAAGGATTGCTTTTGGGACTGTTCTTTATTGCCGTTGGCATGAGCATTGATTTTTCGGTGATCATCAACTCACCTTGGCTTATAGCTGGCGTATTGATTGCCTTTATTGCTATTAAATTTGCAGTGATTTATGGCATCACCCGCCTCATGAATGTGCCTTTTCAAGAACGACCGGTGCTGACTTTGCTGCTTGCACAAGGTGGTGAATTCGCCTTTGTGGTGTTTCAAGCCGCTGCTGGCGCTAAGGTTTTTGCATCAGAGACGGCTTCATTGTTGATTGGTGTGGTCGCGCTGTCAATGCTCATCAGTCCGGTGATTTTGATTGCCATCGACAAGCTTTGGTTACCTCGCTATGCCAATTGCGGCGTAGAACAGCCAGACGAGATTTCAGAGCAACAAGCTGCTCCCATCATCATCGCAGGGTTTGGTCGCTATGGTCAAATTGTTGCCCGTTTGCTGTTGGCGCAAGACATTCCTACGACTGTTCTAGATCATGATGCCGAAATGATTGATACCGCCAGACGGTTTGGCTACCGTGTTTTTTATGGTGATGCCACTAGACTTGATTTGTTGCGTACGGCAGGCGCAGCAACGGCACAGATTTTCGTTATTGCCGTGGATGATGTTGAGCAATCGTTAGCGATAGTTGACTTGGCGAAAGAGCACTTTCCACAATTGCAATTGGTGGTTCGCGCACGTGATGCAACCCATTGGAACAAACTGAAAGACCGTGATGTATCCCTGATTCAGCGAGAATTGTTCGAAAGCAGTTTACAAAGTGCCACCAGCGTTTTAGAACTGTTGGGCTACCCTGGTGTTGATGCCAGCAGGTTGGTTCAGGTTTTCAAAGCGCATAACATTGCCCTGCTCGAACAAATGTACCCACACTATAAAGACCGTGAAAAATTAATCAGTGTGGCCAAAATTGGCCGAGATCAACTGGCAGAACAAATGGCGAAAGAGCGCGAAATGGCTGGAAAAGCTTAGTTAAAAGCATCCCAAACCAACTTAACTCCCGTGATCCCCATGCCCCAGTAAAGAATTTGATAAAACAAATCTGGGTTAATTCGTTTGGCGATTGTCACACCAATATAAACGCCCAACGGTGCCAATGGCAGCAGTACCAGCGACGTAGCGAAATTTTTCATATCCAGCAAGCCCAGCCACGCATAGGGCACCCATTTAGAGAGGTTGATGATGAAAAAGAAAAACGTCATGGTGGCCGAATACACCACGGGTTTTAATTTTAGCGGAATGGCATAAGCACTGATAGGTGGACCACCAGCATGCGCAATGAAACTGGTGAACCCTGATGTGATGACCAACAAGGCACCCACCCAACGTGGTGGTAATGGACTGTTGGTTTTGGTGGAAAAACAAGGCGCTGCGCTAAAAACAACAAAGTAAAAACACCCAAAATGCCAGCCACCCATTGCGGTGACAACACTTTGAATAACATTGCTCCCAAAACAATGCCCAGCAAACCAAATGGCAGCATGAACGCCAGCAACTTTTTATCAAAATGGTGTCGAAAAGCTGCCATACCCAATAAGTCCATCACCAGCAATATCGGCATCAAAATTGCCGCAGCTTGCGGCACCGTGACAGCAATGGCCATCATGGGCACAGCCATTGAACCAAAACCCGTTCCGAATCCGCTTTTGCTGATGCCCAATAGCAATACCGCAGGTATGGTGACCGCGTAGAAAAACGGGTCGGTGATCAGTGGGAAGTCAAAAGAAAGTGTCATTCGGATAGTGGCGGTAGGTGTTCAGGCAAGTTTAACAGTCAACTAAAATACAAGCATGCTGTTTCAACCTTCACAAGCCGATGTGCGTCGTTTTTTTTGCTCTGTTTATGCCAAAGCCCGCGCAGGTGTTGCCTTAGAAGCTATTGAAACCATAGCAAGTGTGTGGATGGATGAACACCCTGAGTACCATAACGATTTCAGCGATGTGGATGCAGCATTGCTGAAGCTGGAACAATCGACCTCTGCTGATGCCAGCAAAATGAATCCATTTTTGCACCTGTCCATGCATTTGAGCATCAGTGAGCAATGTTCAGTCGATCAACCTCGAGGCATCCGGCAAGCTGTTGAATTGTTAACGGCTCGTTTGGATTCATTGCACGATGCGCACCATATTGCCATGGAGCATTTGGGGCAAATGTTGTGGGACAGCCAACAAAATGGTCGACAACCAGATGGGCAAGCCTACGTAGAAGCGGTACAGCGCAGAGCGACCAGAAATTAATGATCTAAAGTTATTGTGCTTTTGCCGCTGTAACACCAGCTCGTAAACCGACCAAATAACTGTCTACGCCTAATCCCGATATTTGTTCTTTCACAAGATCGGAAAAAACAGATACATGACGGAATGCTTCACGTGCGTGAATGTTTGACATATGCACCTCTATGATGGGGCACTCCAAAATATCCAATGCATCACGAATACCATAACTGTAATGTGTCCATGCGCCTGCATTGATCAGAACCACATCAACTGCTTCAGCATGTGCACGATGAATACGTTCACACATGTCGCCTTCGTGGTTGGTTTGAAAGCATTCCAATTCAACGCCAAGTTCATCTGCTAACAATTTGATTTTGTCATTAATCTGATCAAGCGTTATCGTTCCATACTGTTTTGGGTCACGCTTACCAAACATGTTCAAGTTAATGCCATGTAACACCAGTGTTTTCATAAAATTCTTTCAACTTTCATTCAGTCTTTACTGCCTGATTGGCCTTGGCTAGAGCAATCGCTTCGTTCAGCACTGCATTATCACCAACATGGTTGGCCAATATCAATACCAATTTGGTGCTGAACATATTCGCTTGTTCTTCGCTCATATCACGCTGGGCATCGATCAATGCTTGGTAAAACGCGTCGGTTTGTCCAATATTCGGCGTCCGAATAAGTGTCATGCGGCATTCTCCTTTTTACCCAAGTTTGCGCCTGATGTTTCAAATACGCCAATGCAACGTTTCACTGCTCGTGCAATTTTGATGGCATCAAATGCACGCCATCTGGCCGCCACATGCTGGTCGGGGCGCAGCAAATAAACGGTTCCAGCTTTACCGTCATACCGCTCTTGCAACCTGCCCTCTGAATCTTGTAAAGAACCTGATGCAAGCTGTAAAACGGGTGTTGACAGACCGGCTGGTAAAAGAGAAGTTAATTGATTCAGTTGTTCGTTTGGTGGTGCATCACCAAAAACCAGCAGAATGAATGTGGCAGCAGGATTGCTTTGTTTGACGGACAAAAGGTTCAAGACTTCGAGTAGCCAAGTGTTTGCACCCTCGTATCGAACGGGTGCATCCGCACAGTTTGTGCCTGGAAACATTTTGCCCACGAACACATCCGTAGCGTCATCAGGTGTGTTCAGTGATGAATGGAGATACGGTGTTGGCGTGGACAAGCGGCCACTGTTAACCAAAGGTCTGGCAAAACTTTCGGTTTTGGCCAGCTCTAAAACCGCATTGCGGTAGCGCAAGCTGGCTTGATTTTTTGGAGTGATGAAGTCGGTAGACCGCGTGGAATTGAGCAGGTTATCGTCTGCCGCAAACGCACGTTCATCGTGGTAGCTGTCCATCAAAGATGCTGGCGCAATGCCATCCAACACCAGCTTGAGTTTCCATGCAATGTTATCGATGTCTTGCACACCGGTGTTTGCACCACGTGCGCCGAAGGGCGAAACTTGGTGTGCGGCATCGCCCGCAAACAGCACACGTCCATAGCGAAACTGATCGACACGGCGACATGCAAATTGGTAGACCGATACCCATTCCAATTCAAATTGAGCATCAGGTCCCAGCATGGCTTGTATGCGCGGAATCACGCGTTCGGGTTGTTTTTCAAGCTCAGGATCTGCATCCCAACCCAATTGAAAATCAATGCGCCAAACATTCTCACTTTGCTTGTGCAGCAAAACCGATTGTCCGCGGTGAAACGGCGGATCAAACCAAAACCAGCGTTCGGTAGGAAAATCGGCCTTCATCACGACATCGGCGATCAAGAATCGATCTTGGAAAAACTGGCCACTGAACCCCGCACCTACCAATTTGCGGGTGTCGCTGTTGGCACCGTCACAAGCAATGACCCAATCTGCTTCGACCTTGAAAATACCATCTGGGGTTTCAAGTGACAAAGTTACGGGTGCATCAGCTTTGTTTTTGTTCTGCTGCAAATCCAGCAGTTTGTGTTTCCAGCGCAAATCGACCAGTGGATGCTCTTGGCACGCTTTCACCAAGTATTCCTCTAAATAGTATTGCTGCAAATTGATCATGGCCGGCATTTTGTGCGCTGGCTCTGGCAGCAAATCAAAGCTGTAGACCAAGTCATCACGCATGAACACCTTACCAACTTGCCAACTAACGCCCTTGTCAACCATGGGTTTTGCCACGCCCAATCTATCCCAAATTTCCAATGGGCGCTTGGCATAACAAACGGCTCGCGAGCCTATGCTGACGGTGTTGTTGTCGTCAATCAGCACAACCGGTATGCCGCGTTGCGCACAATCCAGCGCAGCGGTTAAGCCGATTGGGCCAGCACCAATGATGACAACTGGGTGACGCTTCAGCGTTTGGGTTCGCTGCTCCTCGCTTTGAACGTAATCAAATTGCGGATAGGTATAGGTTTTTTGCACGACAGGTGTTCATGGCTGTACTGACCTTGTTTACTGGTTTTCTAAAGCTTTCCACATCTCAATGTCACGCTCGGCTGTCCAAATACGCGGGTCGGTGTATTTCGTTGCTTCGTCATAAGCGCGGGTCACATCAAACGGCATGCAGTGATCAAAAATCACCCACTGTCCATACTTAGGACGCAAACGATTCATGGTCTCGTTGTAGACGGTGTTCAAGTCTTTGCCATCTTTCGCGCCGGCTTGCGCGCTGGCATAAACGTCTGACACAAATGCACGCGTATCAGACAAGCCTTGCGCCACCTGTGCAGCCGTTTGCAAAGCGGCACCACGACCGGGCACGAGCTTTTCAGGTTTGAGTGCAGCTATGGCATCCAAAGTGCTTGGCCAATCTTTAAAGTAGGCATCACCTGCATATGGTGTGGCACCAAATTCCACCAAGTCGCCCGCAAACATGATTTTTTGTTGTGGCAACCATGCCACCGTGTCACCCTTGGTGTGGCCACGTCCCAGTTGCAACAACTGCACTTCCAACTTACCCAGCCAAATCGTCATCTTGCCGGTGAACGTCATGGTAGGCCATGTCATGCCAGGTGGCACGGATTCAACCGCGTTGAACAAACGTGGAAAGCGCCCTATTTCGCTGGCTTTGTCTTGTTCGCCGCGCTCCACAATCAAGTCATAGGTGTCTTGACTGGCAATGATTTGCTCAGGCTTGTAGGCACTCGCGCCCAACACGCGCACAGCATGGTAGTGGCTCAGCACCACGTATTTGATTGGTTTATCGGTCACTTCGCGAATACGGCGAATCACGTCTTGCGCCATGACAGGTGTTGCTTGTGTATCGATCACCATCACCGCATCGTCACCAATGATGATGCCGGTATTGGGATCACCCTCTGCAGTGTAGGCATAGGCGTTGTCTGACAGTTTGTCGAAACTGACTTTTTTTGCCTCTAAGTCAGCTTGGCTGGCAAAGGTTTTGGTTTTGGATTCGGTTTTAGTTTGATTCATAAACTTTCTTTCATATTTAACTTGCTGCTTATTTATTTTAGCGACAGATGTGGAAATTCACTACAAATCAGTATTGCTATAATATTAATAGCAATACAGGCAATAAATACGCCGGATACAGCCATTTTTTTCATATAAAATAACATGAATGACCGCTATAGCACCTTTGCTGCTTACCCTATGTAAAAGTAGGCTTGGCAGACAACAGCAGAAGAGAATATAGTCTTTTTTCGCGCACAATAAGACACACTGCATATATGACCCATTCAGAAAGCGAACCCATGAAATTTCAAGGATCAGAAAACTACGTTGCAACCGATGATTTGATGCTGGCCGTCAATGCCGCCAGCACATTGCAAAAACCACTCTTGGTCAAAGGCGAACCGGGCACTGGCAAAACCATGTTGGCAGAAGAAGTCGCCAGCACATTGGGGATTCCGCTGTTGCAATGGCACATCAAATCGACCACCAAAGCCCAGCAAGGTCTGTATGAATACGATGCCGTTAGCCGCCTGCGTGATTCACAGCTGTCCACCATCGATGGTGGCGACAAAGTCAAAGACATCAATAACTACATCGTGAAAGGTGTTTTATGGCAAGCCTTTACAGCTGACCAGCCTGTTGCGTTGTTGATCGACGAAATCGACAAAGCCGATATTGAGTTTCCAAACGACTTGCTGCGCGAAATTGACCGCATGGAGTTTTATGTGTACGAAACTCGCCAGCTCATCAAAGCCAAACACCGCCCTTTGGTCTTTATCACATCCAATAATGAAAAGGAATTACCTGACGCATTTTTGCGTCGCTGTTTCTTTCACTACATCAAATTTCCTGATGCAGTGACCATGCAAAAAATTGTCGACGTGCATTTCCCCGGCTTGAAAAAAGAACTGCTGAATGCTGCCATGAAAACTTTTTACGAAGTGCGAAACTTACCTGGTTTAAAGAAAAAACCTTCTACCAGCGAATTGCTGGATTGGCTCAAATTGTTGGTGGCCGAAGACATCAGCCTAGAAGCGTTACAAAGCAAGGATGACAAAGTCAGCATTCCACCATTGGTTGGCGCACTCTTAAAAAATGAACAAGATGTCACCTTGTTTGAAAAACTTGTTTTCATGCAAAGCCGAAACCGTTAATAAGAGGATTTTAAAAATGCATTTATTGCTCAAATTGCTTGGCGTTGCCAGTTTTGCATTACTCGTATCATGCGGTGGCGACGAGGAGGATTTAACCGGCCAATGCAGCGCCATCGGTCTGACCGAAAAAACCAGCACTGAGGTAGCGCCCAAAATTACCAGCGGACGCGTTTGTACCGAAGTCAATAAATCACCTGTGCTAGCCATCATTAAAAATATGCCTGATGGCACATCGGGACTTTGTACTGGTACGCTGATTACATCAACTCAGGTTCTTACCGCAGCACACTGTTTAAGTGGTGCTGCCAGCATTGATGTGATTTATGGCATAGCCGCAGAGCAGTATGCACGCATGCGCGGCTCGTCTTGGGTGGTGCACCCTGAATACGCTGTTACAGGTTCAGGTCGCTTGGTCAATGACATTGGTGTTGTGAATATGGTTAGCCCTTTGCCGATGACACCTATTCCGATTTCGGCCAGCAGCGCACCAAAAGATGGTCAAAAAGCGACTGTTGCTGGTTTTGGACTCACGGCAGGTAACGCATCCGATGCGGGTGTCTTGCGCATAGGCGCAATGGTCATTGCCAGTGTTGAACCCGAGTTAATCGTAGGCGTATCACAAGATGGCAACAGCAACACATGCTTTGGTGATTCAGGTGGACCTCTCTTGGTTCAACAAAATGGTCAAGCCAATCTGGTCGGCACCACATCTTATGGTAATGGTCGAAATTGCGCACTGGGTGAGACAACAATTTACATGAACTTGCAATCATCGAAATTGATGGGCTTCTTACGCGGTACTGCGCCAGGCGCACAATACAACTGAAACAACTGAATCGCAAGCAAGAACATGGAAATGCCAACACACGCTCCTTTGCACCATGCGTTGTTGCGTCTTGAGCCTTTGGCTCTGCAACATGAAGCAGGCTTGCGTGCAGCCGCAGCAGATGGTGAGTTATGGAATCTGCGTGTCACATTTGTGCCTGAGCCAGACCAAACCCGCAAATACATAGAAGACGCCCTCACCATGCAGCAAGAAGGCAAACGTTTGCCATATGCTGTGATTGACGTAGCCAGTGGCAAGGTGCTCGGAACCAGCAGCTACCATGACATATTGCCATCTGTTAAACGATTGGAAATCGGTTACACCTGGTACGCCCAAAGCGTGCAACGCAGCCATGTGAACACCACTGCAAAACTCATGTTGATGACACATGCATTTGAAACTTTGGGCTACAACGTAGTGGGCTGGCGCACAGACAATTTCAACTTTGCCAGCCAACGTGCCATAGAACGTTTGGGTGCTAAAAAAGATGGTGTCATACGCGGCCACGCCCTGCGACGCGACGGCACCATACGCGACACCGTGATGTACAGCTTGACACGCGGCGAATGGCCTGAAGTCAAGGCGCAGCTATTGTATTTGTTGAGCAAACGTCGGACTTGATATAGCCATGCTAATTGACTTTTTCTACACCTTGCGCTCGGCCAAATTACCGATTTCGGTGAAAGAGTATTTGGATTTATTGAGTGCATTAAAGGCTGGCGTGGTGGGACCCAACACGCCAGACGATGAAGCCGAACACAGCGACACAGGAAGTGGCTACGACATCAATGATTTTTACTATTTGAGTCGCTTGGTTTTGGTCAAAGATGAAAAGCATTACGACAAATTTGACCGTGCGTTTGCTGCGTATTTCAAGGGTATCGAAACGATAGCGGATTTCACCAAAGACGTTCCACTGGACTGGCTGCGTAAAAATCTTGAATTGAATTTGTCCCCCGAAGAGCGAGCCAAGATAGAAAAAATGGGCTGGGACGAGCTCATGGAAACGCTGAAAAAGCGTTTTGAAGAACAAAAAGAACGTCACGAAGGTGGCAACAAATGGATTGGCACAGGTGGCACTTCGCCCTTTGGTGCGTATGGACAAAACCCGCAAGGGATTCGCATTGGGCAAGACAAAAGCCGCAACCGAAGCGCCGTCAAAGTGTGGGATCAACGTGCTTACAAAGATTATGACGACAGCCAAGAGCTGGGCACACGTAACATCAAAGTGGCATTGCGCCGATTACGCAAATTTGCACGATTGGGCAATGAAGAAGAGCTGGATTTAGACGACACCATTCATTCAACAGCTGCCAACGCAGGGTATTTGGACATCAAAATGGTGCCCGAGAAGCACAACAACGTCAAGATTTTGCTCTTGATGGACGTGGGCGGCACCATGGACGACCACATTCAACGGGTTGAAGAACTGTTTTCAGCATCTAAAACAGAATTCAAACACCTGGAGTTTTATTATTTTCACAATTGTGTTTATGACTTCATGTGGAAAAACAACCGCCGCCGGTATGCTGAAAAGTTTGAGACATGGGACATCATCCGAAAATACAACAAAGATTACAAACTCATCTTTGTTGGGGATGCCACCATGAGTCCCTACGAAATTTTGCAACCTGGTGGCAGTGTCGAATACAACAATCCAGAAGCTGGCGCAGAATGGTTGCAGCGGCTGACACATGCATTTCCTAAATTTGCTTGGATCAACCCTGAACCTCAAGGGGTTTGGCAATACCGTCAAAGTATCGCAGTGATCCAACAATTGATGAGCCAGCGCATGTTTCCTTTGACAATCAAGGGTTTAGAAGATGCCATGCGGCTCCTAAGCAAGTAGCTTTGTAGGTAAAATTGCCATTTCAAGCCTTAAATTTGCTATAATCAGAGGCTTTTCGATCCTCTGGCCGACCGCTCTTTAACGACATTTTTGTTGTATTTACGAGCATATGTCAATCCCGACATTGGTGCTGCCATGATCAATAAGAGGAAACCATGAATTTAATCCAAACTTTAGAGCAAGAAGAAATTGCTCGTCTGAACAAGACCATCCCTGAATTTGCACCTGGCGACACCGTTGTCATTAACGTCAACGTCGTTGAAGGTACACGCAAGCGTTTGCAAGCATTTGAAGGCGTTGTCATCGCTATTCGCAACCGTGGCTTGAACAGCAGCTTCATCGTTCGCAAAATCTCCAGCGGTGAAGGTGTTGAGCGTACGTTCCAAACTTACAGCCCATTGATTGCCAGCATCGAAGTCAAGCGTCGCGGTGATGTGCGTCGTGCCAAGTTGTACTACTTGCGTGATCGCAGCGGCAAATCTGCGCGTATCAAAGAAAAATTGGCACCTAAAAAGGTCAAAACTGCATCTGTTGCAGCATAAAACAATCCCTGCATTCGACCCACGCAAAGTCCCTGTCGTTGGCACAGGCGAGCATTTGCGTGCGGTACACCCCACCCAACTTATTCCAGAAGCGCTAAGGCAGCGGTTTCAAAATCCGCCGCTTTGGACGCCTGAAGTCCTTCGGGAAGCCAGTTTTACCGAACGCGAACCCGCCAACGCTGCGGTGTTGATTCCACTGGTGATGCGTGATGAGTTGATGGTTCTGCTCACACAACGCACCCAAAACATGTCGACACATGCAGGTCAAATTGCATTTCCGGGTGGCAAATCAGACCAAACGGATGCAGATGCCATCGCCACTGCTTTGCGTGAGTCGCAAGAAGAAATTGGGTTAGACGCTGCTTTTGTAGAGGTTATTGGCTCACTACCTAACTACATCACTGGAACGCACTTCGTTGTCAGCCCCATTATTGCTTTGGTCAAACCGGGTTTTGAAATTCAGCCCAACCCCATAGAAGTTGATCATGTATTTGAAGTTCCGCTGTCATTTCTAATGCACCCAAGAAATCACATGGAGCATGAGATGTCGTGGCAGGGTCAACAGCGTCGTTGGTTTTCAATGCCCTACCCTAAGCAATCGCAGGATGGCAAAAGTCTAGAATCAAAAGAAGATGATGAAGCCACTCACTTCATTTGGGGCGCAACGGCAGGTATGCTGCGCAATCTATACCGTTTTTTAATCGCCTAGATTGTCGAGTGCTACAGAGTCGTCAGACTTAGTGCATACCGCGCTCATCAGGTTCATCCGTTGAGGTACTGATGACACTGGTTTGAATGCCTTTGGCTTTGCGCCACGCAAATATGACATAGCCGCTGATGCCATAAATCACAAACAATGCAGATAAAACGATAGCTGGTTCTAATGCGATGATGGCAATCACCAAAGCAATGACAACCGTCACGATAAAAGGCACACTTTGTTTGAAGTGCACGTCTTTGAAACTGTAAAAAGGAACATTCGTGACCATGGTCAAGCCTGAGTACAGCACCAATGCAAACATAGGCCAAGCCACTTCACTGCCTTTGATGCCAGCTTCAGTTGCAATCCACAAAAAACCAGTCACTATGGCTGCTGCTGCGGGTGAAGGCAAACCTTGAAAGTAACGTTTATCGACGACAGCTGTGTTGACATTAAACCGAGCCAAACGAAGTGCCGCACAGGCGCAATACACAAATGCAGCAAACCAACCCCAGCGTCCCAGGCCTTTGAGTGCCCAAATGTAGGATATCAAAGCTGGTGCGGCACCAAAAGATACCATGTCGGAGAGCGAATCCATTTGCTCTCCGAAGGCACTTTGTGTATTGGTCATGCGTGCGACACGGCCGTCTAGACTGTCAAGCACCATGGCACAAAAGATACCAATGGCGGCCATTTCAAATCGGCCGTTCATCGCCATCACAATAGCGTAAAACCCACCAAACAATGCTGCTAATGTGAACAGATTGGGCAATATGTAAATGCCCTTGCGTCGTTTTGGAAGAATCTGAAGCTGTTTCAAACTTTCATCATCTCGCGATACCTGTTCACCGTCGTGCATAGTAACCCCTGTTGTCAAATTCTTTTCAGATTGATTACAGGCTTAATTGCGGGTTTGGTCAACCAATTTATTTTTTGCAATCCATGGCATCATGGCACGCAATTGTGCGCCCACTTTTTCAATGCTGTGGTCTGCTGTGTTACGGCGACGAGCCGTCATGCTTGGGTAATTCAAACGACCTTCTTGAATGAACATTTTCGCGTAGTCGCCATTTTGAATGCGTTTCAAGGCATTGCGCATCGCCACACGGCTTTGGTCATTGATGACCTCTGGACCAGTCACATATTCACCAAACTCAGCGTTGTTAGAAATTGAATAATTCATGTTGGCAATACCACCTTCATAAATCAAATCTACAATCAATTTGAGTTCATGCAAGCACTCAAAATAAGCCATTTCAGGGGCGTATCCGGCTTCAGTCAATGTTTCGTAACCCATTTTGATGAGTTCAACTGCGCCACCGCACAATACGGCTTGTTCACCAAACAAATCGGTTTCGGTTTCTTCTTTGAAGCTGGTTTCAATGATGCCAGCTTTGCCGCCACCATTGGCCATCGCATATGACATCGCCAATTCACGGGCTTTGCCAGAGGTGTCTTGGTGCACCGCAACCAAGTGAGGCACGCCGCCGCCTTGTGTATAGGTGTTGCGAACAGTGTGACCAGGTGCTTTAGGGGCAACCATCCACACATCCAAATCGGCACGTGGTGTGACTTGGTTGTAGTGAACGTTGAAACCATGTGCAAATGCCAATGAAGCACCCTTTTTCAAATGGGCTTCAATGCCTTGGTAAACAGAGGCAATGTTCTCATCGGGCAACAAAATCATGACGACATCAGCAGACTTCACAGCGTCGTTCACTTCCATCACATTCAAACCTGCTTTGGCAACTTTATCCCAAGAAGCACCGCCTTTGCGCAAGCCAACAACGACTTTTACGCCACTGTCGTTCAAATTTTGGGCGTGTGCATGACCTTGGCTTCCGTAACCAATGATTGCCACGGTTTTACCTTTAATCAAGCTCAGGTCACAGTCTTTGTCGTAATAAACTTTCATCTCAATCTCCGTTAATAAATGCTAAAAAATACAAACTTTATGATGACACGGTATTGTAAGCGCCGTGCCATTCATATCAATTTAACTTAAATATGCTGTTAGGCGCGCAATATGCGCTCGCCTCGTCCAATGCCGCTTGGACCCGTGCGAACGGTTTCCAAAATAGCTGTTTTGTCCATGGCTTCCAAAAACGCATCGTTTTTGGCATGGTCGCCTGTCAGCTCAATGGTGTAACTTTTCTCTGTCACATCAATGATGTGACCGCGGAAAATATCTGCCATGCGTTTAATTTCTTCACGCTCTTTGCCAACTGCACGAACTTTCACCATCATGAGCTCACGCTCGGTGTAAGCACCTTCGGTTAAATCAACCACTTTAACCACTTCAACCAATCGGTTCAAATGTTTGGTGATTTGTTCAATGACATCATCCGATCCAGAAGTTTGGATGGTCATGCGTGACAGTGTTGCATCTTCAGTGGGTGCAACAGTCAATGCCTCAATGTTGTAGCCACGCGCTGAGAACAAACCTACCACGCGAGACAATGCACCCGCTTCGTTTTCAAGAAGGACAGCAATAATGTGTTTCATATTTTGATCGTCCTTTCTTTACAGATCTTCTGAACCGAGCAACATTTCGTCAATTCCCATACCAGCCTTCACCATTGGGAACACGTTCTCAGTGGGGTCGGTGCGGAAATCCATAAATACCGTGCGATCTTTTAGTTTACGTGCTTCTCGCAATGCCGGTTCGACATCTTTGGGAGATTCAATCAGCATGCCCACGTGACCATAGGCTTCGGCCAATTTCACAAAATTGGGCAGCGCATCCATGTAGCTGTGGCTGTAACGACCTTCATAATCAATCTCTTGCCATTGACGAACCATGCCTAAAAAGCGGTTGTTCAGGGCGACGATTTTGATAGGTGTGTTGTACTGCAAGCAGGTTGACAGCTCTTGAATGCACATTTGTACCGAGCCTTCACCCGTTACGCAGAACACTTCTTTATCGGGTTTGGCCAACTTGATACCCATGGCATAAGGTATACCAACACCCATGGTGCCCAAACCACCAGAATTAATCCAACGGCGTGGCTCTTCAAATTTGTAGTACTGCGCAGCCCACATTTGGTGTTGCCCAACATCCGATGTGATGTAGGTTTCTTCACCCTTGGTCATGTTGCACAGTGTTTCAATCACGTATTGCGGCTTGATGACATCGCCTGTTCCGTGGTCATACTTGAGACAATCACGTTTGCGCCAGCTGTCAATCATGTTCCACCACTCACCCAAAGCCTTGGTATCGGGTTTCAATGAGCCTTCTTTGATCATGGCGATCATTTCAAGCAACACTTCTTTCACATCCCCTACGATTGGGATATCTACTTTGACGCGTTTCGAAATGCTGGATGGATCAATATCGATGTGAATGATTTTGCGTTCAACTTGAGCAAAGTGTTTAGGGTTACCAATCACGCGGTCGTCAAATCGCGCACCAACCGCCAGAACCACATCTGCATTTTGCATGGTGTGATTGGCTTCGAATGTGCCATGCATGCCCAACATGCCTAAGAACTTGGGGTCACTGGCGGCGATAGCGCCTAAACCCATCAAAGTATTAGTGCATGGAAAACCCAACATGTCTGCGAGCTGTCGCAATTCTGCCGTGGCGTTGCTCAGCAACACGCCACCACCTGTATAAATATAGGGGCGTTTGGCCGCTAACAACAGCTGCAATGCTTTGCGAATTTGACCACTGTGCCCTTTGCGTACTGGGTTATATGCCCGCATTTCAATTGAATCGGGGTAACCGTGGTACGGTACTTTTTTGAATGAAACGTCTTTAGGAATATCAACCACCACAGGGCCAGGTCGACCACTGCGAGCGATATGAAAAGCTTTTTTCATTGTTTCAGCCAAATCGCGTGCGTCTTTGACCAAAAAATTGTGTTTGACAATGGGGCGTGTGATACCGATGGTGTCGCATTCTTGAAATGCGTCCAAGCCAATCGCGGCGGTTGGAACTTGACCAGTCACAATCACCATTGGAATGCTGTCCATGTATGCAGTGGCGATGCCGGTCACTGCATTGGTGGCACCAGGCCCTGATGTGACCAAAGCGACGCCCACTTCACCCGTTGCACGGGCATAACCGTCGGCAGCATGCACGGCTGCTTGTTCATGGCGCACCAAAATGTGCTGCATGGTGTCTTGTTTGTAAAGTGCGTCATAAATGTGCAAAACAGCACCGCCTGGGTAGCCCCAGATGTATTTGACGTTTTCGGCTTGAAGTGCTTTAACCAGTATCTCAGCGCCACGAAGTTCAGGCGCAGATGTAGATGCTGACACGGTGGCAGATGCGGAAGCTGAAGACTCAGCTTGATTCGTTTTCATGGTGATCCTTTAACTAAAACCTTTGTGAATTTCTCTAACGAAATACCTTGGGTGCCCCTTTGCTGAGCTCTTGTGGAACCGCATCAGGACTTAGGACCGTTGCCATGAGCGCATGATGTTAACGCTCTGCCACGATCCGTTTGCCGTTTAACTTGCAACACGCATTATCGCATTTGAAAGCACAAAATATCGGATTCAATCAGTCATTCATCATCTTTTTGATATTTCCAGTGCCATAATTCGTCGCAAAACGTCAACCATATATTTAGAACGTCACACAGAATCCACTTTGGCGCAATCACTTGGCAACCGAACTCGAACTCTCTGACTTCCTTAAAAGCGTCGAAAAACGTGCCTTCAAGCGCTCGTTGTACCACGTTCGCAATGAAGAATCCGCCTTAGACATCGTGCAAGACAGCATGATGAAGTTGGCTGAGCACTATGGCGACAAGCCAATCGAAGAGTTGCCGATGCTGTTTCAGCGCATTTTGTCCAATTGCACCTTGGACTGGTTTAGGCGACAAAAGACTCAAAAAGGCGTTTTTTCCAACTTCAGCGACTTTGCAACCAGTGATGAAGACGGAAATTTCGATATTTTGGAAACTTTAGAACTAGAAAACGACTCAGATGGCACAGAAAGTGCTGAATCGGTTACAAGTCGAGCCCAAATATTCAGAGAAATAGAAAAAGAGATTCAAGAGTTACCTGCACGTCAACGAGAAGCCTTCCTCATGCGTTATTGGGAAGAGTTCGATGTGGCTGAGACTGCAACCGCCATGGGTTGCTCTGAAGGCAGCGTGAAAACGCACTGCTCCAGAGCCGTTGCATCTTTGGCCAAGGCATTGAAAGCACGAGGCATACAACTATGAATACACTACAAAACACTTTATCCTCAGAACTAAACATAGCTAAAACGACAACTGCGCAACAAACACACGATGCGTTTGGTAAAAAAGTTGCTGCACGCTTGAACTCTGATGAAGCCGACATTCACCACGACATTTCTGAACGCCTGCGCATTGCCAGACAAATGGCGGTTGCCAAGCGCAAACGGGTTGCCATGTCAAAAACAGCTGGCGCCGTGTACGGTGGCGGCGGATCGGCTACGCTGTCATTTGATGACGAAGGTATGAGCTGGTGGAATCGCTTCGCCTCATTCTTGCCATTATTGATTTTGGTCGTAGGTTTAATTGCCATTGCAGACATACAATCCACACAACAAGCTCAATACGCAGCCGAATTAGATGCCGACCTTTTGACTGACGCATTGCCAGCCAGCGCCTATGCCGACCCTGGTTTTGCACAGTTTCTTAAAATGAATGCTGAAATAAGCACATTAGATCAACCTCAATTGTCGCCACTGTCTAAAAACGAAGTGAACCGTGTGCAAGTAATTTAATAATTTAATTGAATACCATCTAGATTGAATGTTTTTGAAAGCGTTTACCCATCACTTATTCATCGCGATGCTCGCACTTTCGTTGAGTCAATTTGCCAATGCGCAAGATGCTGCCGGTAATTTGCCTAGCAGTTCAGCGTCGAAAAAGTCTGCAGTCAAATCCTCAAACCCTTCTGCCCCTGCCAAAAATTGGTCAGCATTGACCGAATCACAACAATCCGCATTAGCGCCCCTCGAATCAGTTTGGAGCAATATCTCGCCTGTTAAAAAACAAAAATGGTTGGATATTTCGGTGGGCTATCACCTGCTCTCTCCTGAAGGACAATCAACACTGCACTTTCGGATGAAAGAGTGGGCCAGTCTGACGAAGAAACAGCGCGAACTAGCCAGACAGAATTTTGCACGTGCCAAAAAACTGTCTCCTGATGACAAACAAAACAAATGGCTAGCGTACCAAGCACTCAGCCCCGAAGAAAAATTAAAACTGGCCAAAGCCAATAAATCAAGCAATGTTGCCGGCGCTGCTCCTGCCCTCAAACCCAGTGCGTTGGCCCCCGCGCCTACTGCTATTGCCGCCAAGCCTGGTGCTGACCAGCCGAAAGCATTGCTCACCCCCCCACAGACACCCCGCTAGTTAGCACAGCGTAGCACGCATGAGCCAAATAACTCGCAGCGCAGATGCTGCAACCGATATACCTGCCAGCCAGACAACGAATCTGACACCCAGCATAGGCCGACGCATGGCCAGCTGGTTTTACGAAGGTTTGTTGATGTTCGGCGTGGTCTTCATCGCAGGCTATTTGTTCAGCACTTTGAGCCAAACCCGCCACGCATTAGACAACCGACATGCATTGCAAGCTTTTCTGTTTGTGGTCTTTGCGATTTACTTCACGTGGTTTTGGCACAAGGGGCAAACGCTGGCGATGAAAACATGGCGGATACATCTGGTAGATGCTCAAACAGGACAAACCATCTCACAAAAACGCGCTTTTGTGCGCTATGTTTTGAGCTGGATGTGGTTGCTACCGCCCTTGCCTTTTGCAGCTTTGATTCCACTGACTGCGCTAGAAACAGTGGCCTTGGTGATGGTTTGGGTTGTGGTCTACGCACAGCTCAGCCGATTGCATCCCGATCGCCAGTTTTGGCATGACGCGTGGGCTGGCACACGCATGGTGCAGAAAAACTAATTCAGAGCTTCGTCCAACAATTCCACCCAATGTTTTACAGGTGTGGCTGTTCCACTTTGCAAGTGTGTGATGCAGCCGATATTGGCGGACACAATCACATCAGGATTCATCGCCCCAATATGAGCTAATTTTCGGTCACGCAATTGGTAGGCCAAATCGGTTTGCAGCACCGAGTAAGTCCCTGCCGAGCCGCAGCACAAATGTGCTTCGCAACTGGCGGTGTTGATGTTGAAACCCAACTCGCCCAAATGCTTCTCCACACCGCCACGCAATTGCTGCCCATGCTGCAAGGTGCAAGGTGGGTGGAATGTGACTGCCTGTGCCCGTTTGGCATTCACTTTGTTTTTCAATGCGCTCACTAAATCGGGCAGCAACTCGCTCAAATCTTTGGTCAAAACACTCACGCGTTGGGCTTTATCGGCATACTGCGGGTCATCTTGCAAAATATGCCCGTACTCTTTCACCGTTACACCGCAGCCGGATGCGTTCATCACAATGGCCTCAATGGATTGGCCTTCGATAGAAGGCCACCACGCATCAATATTGGCACGCATCTGCGCTTTGCCACCCTCTTGGTCGTTCAAGTGAAACTTCACCGCGCCACAACACCCCGCTTTGGCTGCAACAATGGTTTCGATACCTGCAGCGTCCAGCACGCGGCGCGTGGCGCTGTTGATATTCGGGCTCATGGCCGGTTGCACACAGCCCTCTAACATCAGCACTTTGCGAGTGTGTGTTTGTGCAGGTATTGTCCCCACAGCTTGCTTGGCCGGCACTTTGTTTTTAAGTGATGCAGGCAACAGGGGGCGCACCCATTGCCCCATCGCCATGGCAGGCGCAAACAAAGGTGACGTGAGCCCTTCTTTCAAAGCCCAACGAATGGTTTTTTCTACCATAGGACGTGCCACTTTGGCATCGACCAATTTGCGTCCTATGTCCACCAACTGCCCATAGTTGACACCACTGGGGCAGGTGCTTTCGCAGTTGCGACAGGTCAGGCAGCGGTCCAAATGCAATTGGGTTTCGCGCGTCGGCGCTTGGCCTTCCAACACCTGTTTCATCAGGTAAATGCGTCCTCTTGGACCATCTAATTCATTGCCCAACAATTGGTAGGTTGGGCAGGTTGCCGTACAAAAACCGCAGTGCACGCATTTGCGCAAAATCGCTTCAGCCGCTTTGCCGTCGGCTGTGTTGATGTATTCAGGCGCTAAATTGGTTTGCATGTTGATTCAAGTGCCCAAAACAATTACATATCCGCAAACATGCGACCCCGGTTAAAAATACCGGCTGGGTCAAACTCTTGCTTCAATTGTTGGTGAATGCGCAACAAAGGTGCGGATAATGGGTTAAATCTGGCTATAGACGGCGTATTAATTGCCTGTGATGCTATGAATAAAGTAGCACTGCCACCCACACGTGTGGCAAATTCACGCAACACCATTGGGTTTTTGGCAGCAGCCTCTGCACTCAATTTCACCCAGCGCAAAGCACCGTGCCATTCCATCAGCGTTTCACCATAGGCGTCTAGCTGCAAATCGGGCGTGGTGTCAGGCACACTCAATCGCCACAAAGATTCACCTTCATTCAACTTAAAAAATGGCAAGGTTTGGTTGCGCAATGCTTGCCAATCGGCCGCCACAGTGGCATTGCCCGATGCGGCATTTTGTAACTCGCCACCCATGCTTTTGACTGCCGCATTGACCGCTGCGACCGCACCGCGCAGGCGCACGTAGAGCACACCTTTGCCCTCGTCTTTCACCCAACAGCTGGCATTCAAAGGCAATGGCTTGCCACCCCAGGTGTTCAGTAGGGTGATGGCTTCTTGTTGCGAACACGCAAACTTCAAAGTGGCTTCGGCCGGTGCAATTGGCAGTACCTTGAGAGAAACTTCTGTGATCAGTCCCAGCGTGCCCATGGACCCCGCCATCAAACGGCTCACGTCATAACCCGCCACGTTTTTCATCACGGTGCCACCAAAGTGCAAGGCCTCGCCTTTGCCGTTGATGATGTCCATGCCCAACACATAATCGCGCAGTGCGCCGCTGCTGGCGCGCGCTGGGCCGCTCAAGCCCGCCGCCACCATGCCGCCAACAGTGGTTTGTGAGCCGGCAAAGTTTGGCATGATGCGCTCACCTGCCCAGGTCTGCCCAAAATGCGGTGGCTCAAACGGTAGGCATTGGTTTTTTTCGGTAAGCAGCGCTTCCAATTCAGCCAGCGGTGTGCCCGCTTTCACGGTCACCACCAATTCACTGGGCTCGTAGCTGGTGATGCCTTGCAATGAAGGGTATGTGGTGGTGTCCAAAATTTCACCGACCAACTTTTGCCCATAAAAATCTTTGCTGCCACCCCCACGAAAGCGCAATGGTGTTTTCGCGGCTGCCGCACTTTGAATGCGGTCAATCAGGGGTTTTAAATCGGCTGTTGTCGCTGACAATGACGCTTGAAGGAGGTGATGGCCATGTGCGCAATGTTAGCGGCAAACCGCCATAAAACGCTGAGCCTATGCTCAATTGAGCGTGAATTCTTTTAACGAAATCTGTGAAAGTGAACGTGGCTTCTTTGATTCAATGCCCTGCAGCAACGTGTTCGCCAGCTTTCAGGGCGTAGACCGTACCGCAATACGGGCATTTGGCGCTGCCAGTGTGTGCAATGTCTAAAAACACCTTGGGGTGCGTGTTCCAAACTTGCATGTGTGCAGTGGGGCTGGGGCAATACACGCCGCCTTCGCGGTTTAAATCAGAAGCGAGGAGTTCAATGGCTTGGTTGGTTTTGGCGGTAGACATGGTGCTATTAATTCTGATTGCTATTCAATTGATGAAAAAGAAATTTTAAAGGATTTACCCTGTTACAGAACTGACGGTTTCACTTCGGCTACTGGCGTCTCTACAGTTTCCGCAACTTGTTCAGGTCGCCACAAAACCCATGTACTCAACTTGCCTTCATCGAAGGTGCAAGTCACATGCGACTGTGTGCCATCGGTCCAGCGAAACACTTCGGGTTGTGCATCCTTGGGCGATTGTTGTTCACCCAACGATTTGGTCAACGCGATCACATGCAACAGCGTCACACCTTTGTTCAACTTGGCATTGAGCATCACCGCGCTGTCCACATAGCCAATCGGTCGATTCGCCGCCCGCTTCAAGACCTGCATGGTGCGGTTGAAATGCAGCAGCAACCAAAACACCAAACCCGTCCCCACAAAAGCCACACCCTGCCAACTGTAATATTGGAACGCTGCCACCAAAGCGGCTGCCATCAAGATGGGAATGATGAATTTTTTGAACATTGGTAATAATCAGAATTAAATCCAAATTGCTATATATTTAATAGCAACTTAGGCAATCAATACGCCGGATAGAGGCCAATTTCTTATATATTTTTGCAATTTACTTCCACACCTTCCACGGTGCTTGGCCGCTGGCCCACAGGCCTTCGAGCATATTTTTCTCGCGCAGGGTGTCCATGGGTTGCCAGAAACCTTCGTGGCGGTAGGCGATGAGTTCGCCACTGTGTGCCAAGTTTTGCAGCGGTTCGTTTTCCCATGAAACGCGTGTCGTCTTTGATTTGGTCAATGACCTTGGGCGACAGAATGAAAAAGCCGCCGTTGAAAGCACCGCCGTCACCCGGTTTCTTTTCTGCAAAACCTTTGACCTGATTGCCCTGCATGTCCAGTGCGCCATAGCGTCCGGGTGGTGTGATGGAGGTGATGGTGGCTTGCTTGCCGTGCGCTTTGTGAAAAGCCAATTGCGCGGTGATGTCAATGTCGGACACGCCGTCGCCGTAGGTGAAGCAAAAAGCCTCTTCGTTTTTCAAGTAATCCGCCACGCGTTTCAAACGGCCGCCGGTCATGGTGTTCTCGCCGGTGTCTACCAAGGTCACTTTCCAAGGCTCAGCCGATTGTTGGTGCACTTCCATTTTGTTGTTGGCCATGTCAAAGGTGACATCTGAGGTGTGCAAGAAGTAGTTGGCAAAATATTCTTTGATGACATAGCCTTTGTAGCCGCAGCAAATGATGAAATCATTGATGCCATGGGCTGAATAGATTTTCATGATGTGCCACAAAATCGGTTTGCCGCCGATTTCAATCATGGGTTTGGGGCGCGTGGTCGATTCTTCGCTGATGCGTGTGCCCAAACCGCCGGCTAGGATAACTGCTTTCATTCTGTTTTCTTTCTCAGTTTTATCTGTTTTATCTTGAATATCTATTCTTCAATCAATTGTAACTTGGTCAATAATGTTGCCATGAACGACATGACGCACCGAGATGCACCCACTTCCTTGCTCGCCCAAGCCGATTGGCAGCACCTTGAACCCATTCAACTGACGCCATTTGTACGCCGCCTCACCGCGCCCAACCCCAGTGTGATGACTGGGCCTGGCACCAACAGCTACATTGTTGGCACAGCAGACACAGGCTACATCGTCATCGACCCAGGCCCAAACGATGCTGAACACATTGAGCGTTTGTACGATGCCACTGCGGGCGATATAGTGGCTATTGTCTGCACCCATTCGCACCCCGACCACTCCCCCGCTGCCAAGCCACTGCAAGCACTGTGCCGCAAGTCCATCAACAGCGACCCTGCCATTTATGGCCTGCCCAATGGCGAAGGCGCAGAGCTGCATTCCTACTTCACACCGGACAAAGTGCTACAAAATAATGAGCAACTTAGGCTTAATTCACGCCGGCTAGAGGCCAATTTGTCATATAGTTTGCAGGCTATACACACGCCTGGCCATGCGTCTAACCATGTGTGCTTGGCTTTGCTGGGTTGTGGCATTCTGTTCAGTGGCGACCACATTTTGAATGGCAGCACCACCGTCATCAACCCGCCCGATGGGCACATGGGTGACTATTTGGCGTCATTGGATACTTTGGCGCAACTGTGCAAAGATCAGCAACTCAACCACATCTTGCCCGCCCACGGCCATGTGCTGCCAGATGCCTTGCACGTGATTGCGCATCTGAAAGCACACCGCTTGGGACGCGATGAGAAAATTGCCGGTGTGATGGCGGCCTACCCCAATGGCAGCATGGACGAATGGGTGCGCCATGCGTATGACGATGTATCGCCAAACCTGTGGCCGATTGCCAAACGCTCGTTGTTAGCACATGTGCAGCATATACAATCAAAATCAAAGCACTGAATGCCATAAAGCGAGCATTCAATAAAAAAAGACAAGGAGACAAACATGAAAGCCAATTCCATCTTAGACACCATTGGCAACACGCCACACGTGCGCATCAACCGTTTGTTTGGTGCTGGGCAAAATGTGTGGATCAAATCTGAACGCAGCAACCCTGGCGGCTCTATCAAAGACCGCATTGCCCTCTCCATGGTTGAAGCCGCAGAAAAAAGCGGCGAACTCAAACCCGGTGCCACCATCATCGAACCCACATCAGGCAACACCGGCGTCGGCTTGGCCATGGTGGCAGCTGTCAAAGGCTACAAGCTGATGTTGGTCATGCCCGACAGCATGTCAATTGAGCGCCGCCGTTTGATGCTGGCCTATGGTGCAAGTTTTGATTTGACACCGCGCGCCTTAGGCATGTCGGGCGCAATTGCCCGTGCCAAAGAGTTGGCAACCATTCTGCCCAACGCATGGATTCCGCAGCAGTTTGAAAACCCTGCCAACATCGACGCACATGTGCGCAGCACGGCGTTGGAAATCATGGCAGACTTTCCCGATGGCATTGACGCCCTCATCACTGGCGTGGGCACAGGTGGCCATTTAACGGGCTGCGCCCAAGTGCTCAAAGCCAAATGGCCCAAGCTCAAAGTGTTTGCGGTGGAGCCTGTTGATTCACCCGTCATCTCTGGCGGCAAACCTGCACCGCACCCTATTCAAGGCATTGGTGCAGGCTTTATCCCCAAAAACTTGAACACTGCATTGCTGGATGGCGTGATTCAAGTCGGCGGTGAAGACGCCCGCGAAATGGCACGCCGCTGTGCCAGCCAAGAAGGCATTTTGGTCGGCATCTCTTCAGGCGCCACCTTGGCCGCCATTGCGCAAAAACTACCCGATTTGCCAAAGGGCGCGACCGTGTTGGGCTTTAACTACGACACAGGCGAACGTTATTTGTCGATTGAAGGCTTTTTACCGACAGAGTGAGGTATCGACTAAATGAGTTATAAAGCACTACACGGCTTACAAATAACATTCAAAGGAGACAATTTCTGATGACCTCTACTCAATACATCCTGCTCGTTGCGCTGTTGCTAGGTTTCGGTCTGTTGGAATACATTCTTGGCCGCGCACAAAAATTCAATGCCAACGCTGGTGACAATGCACAAGACTTGGTCGGTTTTGTGCTTTTGGCAGCCATCACACAACCTCTGATTTTCAAAGCTGTTGCTCTTTTGGGTGACAAGTTTGTACCGCAATACAAAGGCATGTTTGCCGATATGCCGTGGTGGGGCATGGTGTTGTGCTTTTTGGTTTTTGACGACATGTTGCAATACTGGTGGCACAGGTTGTCACATGTGTCGTTTCTATGGCCATTACATCGGGCGCACCATTCAGCCCAATACATGAGTGCCCGCATCATTTACCGCAACAACTATTTCTATTACCTCTTCATGCCCGCCATTTGGATGTCGGGTGTGTTGATTTATCTGGGCATGATCGAGGTCTATTTGGTCTACATCGTCGTCAAGTTGGCTGTTATCACGGGCGCGCACTCTGCCGTGCGTTGGGACGAACCTTTGTACAAAATCAAAGCACTGCAAGCCACTCATGTGGCTGGTACAGCGAACCATTTCCACGCCCACCACGCATTTTGCTCACCATGCCATGTACAACAACGATGGCATTGGCCATTACAAAGGCAACTTTGGTAATTTGATGTTTTTTTGGGATGTGTTGTTTGGCACTGCCCACATCACACAACAATACCCTGCCCAAGTGGGTTTACGCGAAGACGAGTTGTTTGGCAAAGAGAAGTGGTGGATTGATTTGCTTTACCCTGTCTTTTGGTCAAAACGCGAGCACACCGTATTCAAACCAGGTGGCAAAATTTATGATGAAACCGCTGAATTGAAAAATTAAAACAGATTACACTGTCCTTCTGCTTGATAAACACAAGCCCAGGATATTTCAATGATTCGCATTTCAGAACTCAAATTACCGCTCGCCCATACCGACGCCGAGCTGACCCAAGCCATCTTGGGCAAGCTGCACATTGCAGCCACCGATCTCATCGCCACACACATTCACAAACGCAGCTTTGACGCGCGTAAGGCCGACATTTTGCAGGTCTACATTGTCGATGTGACATTGGCCAGCCCTGCGCTGGAAGCCGAGATCCTCGCCCGCTTTCCCGACCATCCGCACATTCGCCCCAGCCCCGACATGGCGTACAAGCTGGTAGCACAAGCTCCCGCGCAGTTAACTGAGCGCCCAGTTGTTGTGGGCTTTGGACCCTGCGGAATTTTTGCGGCTTTGGTCTTGGCACAAATGGGTTTCAAACCCATCGTGCTGGAGCGTGGCAAACCTGTGCGCGAACGCACCAAAGACACTTGGGATTTGTGGCGCAAACACAATTTGCACCCCGAAAGCAATGTGCAGTTTGGCGAAGGCGGTGCCGGCACGTTTTCAGACGGCAAGCTGTACAGCCAAATCAAAGACCCGCGCCACTTGGGCCGCAAGGTGATGCAAGAGTTCGTCAAAGCTGGCGCACCCGAAGACATTTTGTTTGAGGCGCACCCGCACATTGGCACCTTCAAGCTTGTCAAAGTGGTGGAGAATTTGCGCGCGCAAATCATCGCTTTGGGCGGCGAAATTCGTTTTCAACAGCGCTTGACCGATGTGCACATAGTAGATGGCAAGCTACAAGCCATCACCGTGCTGGACGTGGCGAAAAACGAAACTTACCAATTACCCGCGCAGCACGTGGTGCTGGCACTGGGGCATAGCGCACGCGACACCTTTGAAATGCTGCATGCACGCGGTGTGTACATTGAGGCCAAACCCTTTTCCATCGGCTTTCGCATCGAGCACCCGCAAAGCATCATCGACAAAGCGCGCTGGGGCAAACACGCGGGCAACCCCATTTTGGGCGCGGCCGATTACAAGCTGGTGCACCACGCCAACAATGGCCGCGCGGTGTACAGCTTTTGCATGTGCCCAGGTGGCACGGTGGTGGCCGCCACCAGCGAAGTGGGCCGAGTGGTCACCAACGGCATGAGCCAGTATTCACGCAACGAACGCAATGCCAATGCGGGCATCGTCGTGGGCATCACGCCTGAAGATTTCCCTGCTGACCACGGTCAGGTGGACGGCACCGGCAAGCCTTATGACAAGTCGTACCCCTTGGCTGGCATGGTGTTGCAACGCCGCTTGGAATCGCACGCCTATACCCTGGGTGGCAGCAGTTACGCAGCACCTGGGCAATTGGTGGGCGACTTTTTGCAAGACAAAGCGTCCAGCGCTTTGGGCAACGTAGAGCCGTCCTACAAACCCGGCGTGACTTTAGGCAGCCTGCACACAGCCCTGCCCAGCTACGCCATAGAAGCCATCCGCGAAGCCCTGCCCGCTTTCGGCAAAAAAATCAAAGGCTTTGACATGCCAGACGCCATGCTAACCGGCGTAGAAACCCGCACCAGCAGCTCCATCAAAATCACCCGTGGCGAAGACTACCAAAGCCTCAACACCAAAGGCCTCTACCCCGCCGGCGAAGGCGCCAGCTATGCGGGTGGCATTTTGTCTGCGGCGGTGGATGGGATTAAGGTTGCGGAGGCGGTTGGGATGGGATTGGGCTAAATTCAATCAGCATTGAAAAAATATTTAACTGAAATCTGGAACGTGTTTATAGAGATCCAAAATTTATATATTCACAGTCGCCACGCATGAGAGATGCTTTTGTTATGAGTACGCCGTCACCAGCACGGCTTAGGGTATGTATATATTCCAACTTACCAGATTTGGTTTTCAGAAATGTATAAACCTCTGCTGTTTTTCCTGTGTAGACGGCTAAGACTGAAAATGAATTGGCTCCACGACTAAGCGGCATGATTAGTGCTCCGTCTTGTCGCGCTGAAATAATTTCTTTTCGTATATCTACATAAAGAATGTCATATTCATTTTCACCAATCTTGGTAAGTTTAATGATTCCGCCATTTATCTTATCGTCTGTCCAACCGCTTTCTTTCGCTGATAACAGACCTATTTCAGCGTAATAACTTTTTCCGCTAGGGTTCGAGCAAGAAGCTATGTCCAATGCTAAAACAGGTATGCTGCATAAAGAAATAATCAGAGTAATAAATTTTTTCATGATTTCTCGTTTGACTCCAATACTGAATACCGTTGTACATTCATCTCAACTAGTTCTTGGTTCATATAAAGCATACTAGCTTATTCAAATTTATATTCAAACACTAGGCACAAGCTTGTTAATCAACCTCTGCCAAACACTCTGAGATTCCTCTTTAGCTCCCATCTTCTCCAACGCAGCCACCACCTCCATTTGCTGATGCAACTTCGCCGCTTGCAACGGCGTTAGGCTGTCCATGATGGACAGCATGTTGGGGTCGGCGCCTTGGGTTAGGAAGTAGAGGGCGATTTGGGGGTGGTCGTTGACGATACTGGCTACCAATGGGGTGCAGAGGATTTCGGGGTGTTGGTAGTTGGGGTTGATGCCCTCTGCGATGTGGTGCTGCACCAAGGCTAGGTCGCCCGCCATGGCGGCTTGGTACAGGTCTTTCCAATCACCGCCAGACATGGTGCACTCCCCTTTTTAAGTTACAACACGCAGTGCTTCAACAAGCGCTGCTGTGTTGTTTATGCAAACTCCACAATCACCTGATCCACCACCAGCGATTCACCTTTGGCGGCGACAACTTTGTTTAACACGCTTCGGCTGTTAATCGAGTTCAGTTTCATTCTCCGGCTACAAATTTGTTTATCACTTTTACTATACATGCTAAATAATAGCGTACCATCTAATGCGTCAATCGGTTTCCCTTGACTAGACAAATTTTGCAAATCGCAGAACACATCATATTGCACATACATCTAATTCACTCCTTCAAAAAATTCGATGCTGTTATACTGAATTTTTATTGAATGAAAGTACCACCTAATGGAGTTGTCATTTCTGCCAAATTGGCCAACAGAAATAAATACAACGCTTCGTATTGCGCTAGCCTTGCTTATCGCTGCTATTTCGGGTGAGTTATCTGTTAAGTATTTGCGGTTACCGCGCATATCAGGCTATGCCATATCCGGCATATTGCTAGGCCCCAGTTTGTTTGGTTGGTTCAATGCGAATGACTTTAAGACTTACAGAGTAATTATTGAACTTGCGCTGGCTTTGCTTCTTTTCGAACTTGGTATTCGTGTTGATATTCGATGGATTCGTAAAAATCCTTGGATTCTGGCCAGTAGTCTTGCTGAAGCAAGTTTAACTTTTGCTGGGTCATTCAGCATTTTGTTATTTTTGGGCATTGACATCAAAATAGCAGCAGCTGTTGCTGCCATTGCGATAGGAACATCGCCTGCAATTGTGATGCGCGTTGCGTCCGAATTGATGGCGCAAGGCCAAGTGACTCAACGTTTGTTTGTGCACACCACATTGAATGTAATTTACTCGGTTGTTCTTTCCAAAATATTAATTGGAGGTATGCACAGCTCTATTGGTAACGATCTCGCTAGCGCCATTTTGCATCCAATATATTTGATTTCTGGCTCTATTTTGATGGGAGTCGTCATTGCTTTATTTTTCAAATACTTCAGAGGAATACTCAGCGTTTCAGAAAATGCTGGTGTAGCCATTCTGTTCGGGCTATTGCTTTTATCTGTAGCTATGATGCAAATCTTGGCTATTCCAGCATTTTTAGCGCCACTGCTGGCCGGCATCATGGTTAAGCTAACAGACACCAGACCGCAAGGCTGGACGCGTCATTTCGGTCCTGCAGGTGGTATTTTTGTCATGCTACTTTTTGTATTGACAGGTACGACTATTACCTCTGACGCTATCATCGCGGGTGGCTTTACAGCACTGGCACTCATTCTTGTTCGCCTATTGACCAAAATAGCAGGCACTGTGATGTTTGGATCAGTCAGTGGAATATCTATGCGGCAGTCACTTGCACTTGGCGTGGCCTTGCTACCTATGTCAGGCACAGCATTTTTATTGTCTGAAGATATCAGGAATATTTACCCAGAATTTGGCGACAAAGTAGGCGCTATCGTATTGAGTATGGTAGTGATTTTAGAAATACTGGGGCCCTTGGCGGTTCAATGGACACTTCGTTCAAGTAAAGAAACATACGAGGGAGACAAGTAATGCCAGCACTTGGAGAATTTGCAAAATCGCGCCCATTGACTATGGGTGTAGAACTCGAATTGCAATTGGTAAATCTCCATGATTTCAATTTAGTTGGCGTAGCGCCTGATTTGCTGCGCGATATCAACAAACAAAAATTGAAAATGGACATCAAACCAGAGATGACAGATAGCATGGTAGAGATGGCCACTGGTATTTGTGAAAATTACAGCGACGCCCTCAATCAACTGACAGAAATTAGGGACGTCCTGTTAAAAAGCACCGAGCGCTTGAATGTAGGAATTTGTGGTGGAGGCACTCACGCATTTCAACATTGGGGCGAACAAAGAATTTACGATACCCCGCGGTTTAACCATCTTTCTGAGCTGTATGGTTATTTAGCAAAGCAATTCACCATTTTTGGACAGCATGTTCACATCGGTTGTCCTGCACCAGACCTTGCTTTATATTTACTGCATGGTTTGTCGCGTTATATCCCACATTTCATCGCCTTGAGTGCTTCATCGCCTTACGTACAAGGCTATGACACGGGCTTTCAATCTGCGCGACTTAATTCTGTATTTGCTTTTCCTATGAGCGGTCGTGCACCGTTTGTTGAAACTTGGGACGACTTCACAAAATTCTTCGACACCATGACAAGCACGGGTGTCATTAAAAGTATGAAAGACTTTTATTGGGATATACGTCCTAAGCCTGAATACGGCACCATAGAGGTACGTGTCATGGATACGCCATTAACCGTGAAACGTGCCGTTCAAGTGGCAGCGTATATACAAAGCGTTGCGAGGTATTTAATCATTGAACGTCCGTTTCAACCTGCAGAATCAGACTACTTAGTTTATACATTTAACCGATTCCAAGCATGTCGATTTGGCTATGAAGGAACATACGTTCACCCCACTACACACGAACAAAACACAGTATCAGAAGTGTTAATAGATTCTTTCAAGAAAATAGAACAGCATGCCATTGAATTAGGTGCAGATGTAGCTTGTGCAGAACTGCTCAGCGAAATCAAGCTTGGAATTAACAACGCTGTTCAGTTACGCACAATACGTAAACAAACACAATCTTTATCTGAAGTAGTGCAACAACAATGTGAAATGTGGAAAAAATAAAATGCACAGTACGATGCCGATACGCATTGGACTTTCTGCACGATTACTGCACCAACCACCCAAAGAACTTGGCTTTCCAGGTAAGACTTTACAATACCTTGAACAATCTATTGCGCATTGGTTAATAGCGCATGGTGTCATTGTATTTATGATACCGACAATCAACACCGAAGCGAAAACATTGCGACCCTCGGTTTCAATTTTCGACTATGTCAAATCGCTTGATGCACTTGTGTTGCAAGGTGGCGCAGATATTTCACCTGAAAGCTATGGCGAATTCGCTTTGCAAAGAGAATGGAATGGCGACAAGATTCGTGATTTGTATGAAATTGAATTGATTTGGGAATTTATTGCTCAAGGTAAACCTGTCCTGGGCATTTGTCGTGGATGCCAGTTGATTAATGTTGCGTGTGGTGGCACCTTGTACCAAGACATTGAGCATCAATTACCACATGCTAATAAGCACAGAGATGAACATTTATACGATGCTTACCACCATGAAATTAGCTTTACCCAAGGATCTAGATTAGAAAAGTTGTATCCTGAAAAAACATTACATAAAGTTAACAGCATTCATCACCAAGCAATCAATAAACTAGGGAAAGACTTGGTAATAGAGGCCGTATCAACTGGCGATGACATCATTGAAGCCATTCGTTGGAATGGCTCAAGTTATATGTATGGTTGTCAATGGCATCCCGAATTTCAAACCGCGTATCCAGAATTGTTGAATAGCAGTCCATTGGTATTAGATTTTATTTCCACTGCTAAGCTTACGCGTTAGTGATTGAAACTTATAAATACTTAAACGCGTTTAAGCAAACTCCACAATCACCTGATCCACCACCAGCGATTCGCCTTTGGCGGCGACTACTTTGCTGACTACGCCGTCGGCGGCGGCGAAGAGCACGTTTTCCATTTTCATGGCTTCGATGACGGCGACGCGTTCGCCGGCCTGCACTTTTTGGCCGACTTGCACCGCCACGTCCACCAACAAACCGGGCATGGGCGACAGCACAAAGCGGCTCATGTCAGGGGCGGCTTTGTGTGGCATGAGTTTGTGCATTTCGGCCATGCGGGGCGACACCACCATGGCGTCGATTTTGGTGCCGTTGTGCTGCACGCGCAAAGCCAATGGGTTTTTAATCGCCACGTTATTCGCACCACGCTCCACCTGTGCGGTGAACGGCTGGCCGTTGACGGTGCCAGTTATCACCACATCGTTCAAACGTGAATTGCTACAAATATCATAGCACTCTTGGCCGATTTTAATTCGGCTAGAGCCCGATTTTCCTTCTATTTCTGTGACATTGACGGGTGTGTAGACGTGTTCGCCAGCGGTGTCCAATGTGATGACCACATAGTCGCTGCCCGCTTGCACGGCGTAGCCGGGCAATTGGCCGGTGATACCTGTGGCGCGTTCGCGCGATTTGCGGCGCACAAAGGCTGCCAGCGCAACCAAGAACGATGAATCGTCGTGCGGCACGTCTTCAGCCTTAAAGCCTTTGGCGTAGTGCTCGGCAATGAAGCCGGTGTTGAAATTGCCAGCGACAAATTTGGGGTGCGCCAACAAAGCGGCTTGGAATGGAATGTTGCTGCTGACGCCGCGAATCACAAAGCCGTTCAGCGCTTCGCGCATTTTGGCAATGGCGTCGTTGCGGTCTTTGCCGTGCACGATGAGCTTGGCAATCATCGAGTCGTAATACATGGGAATCTCGCCACCGTCTTGCACGCCGGTGTCCACGCGCACGCCGTACCAGTCGGTCACGTTGGCTTGGTGCATGGTTTGTGCGGGTGGTGCAAAGCGCACCAAACGGCCAGTGGATGGCAAGAAGTTGCGGAACGGGTCTTCGGCGTTGATGCGGCACTCAATCGCCCAGCCATCGCGTTTGACTTCGGCTTGCGTGAGCGGCAATTTTTCACCAGCCGCGACGCGAATCATCAGCTCCACCAAGTCCAAACCGGTGATGCATTCGGTCACTGGATGCTCCACCTGCAAGCGGGTGTTCATCTCTAAAAAGTAAAAGCTTTGGTCTTTGCCGACCACAAATTCCACCGTGCCCGCGCTTTGGTATTTCACCGCTTTGGCCAGTGCCACGGCTTGTTCGCCCATGGCTTTGCGAGTCGCGTCGCTGATGAAGGGGCTTGGCGCTTCTTCAATCACTTTTTGGTGGCGGCGCTGAATGGAGCATTCGCGCTCGTTCAAATAAATCACGTTGCCATGGCTGTCGCCCACCAATTGGATTTCAATGTGGCGTGGCTCTTCGACAAATTTTTCAATGAACACGCGGTCGTCGCCAAAGCTGTTGCGCGCTTCGTTGCGGCAAGATGTGAAACCTTCCAAACGCTTCTTTGTCGTTGTACGCCACGCGCAAACCTTTGCCACCACCGCCAGCAGAGGCTTTGATCATCACAGGGTAGCCAATGCCTTTGGCAATTTCGACGGCTTTTTCAGGCGTTTCAATCGCGTCGTTCACACCGGGAATGCAGTTCACACCTGCTGTGCCTGCCAGTTTTTTGGATTCAATTTTGTCGCCCATGGCGGCAATGGAATAGTGCTTGGGGCCAATGAAGATGATGCCCTCTTCTTCCACGCGCTTGGCAAAGCCCGCGTTTTCCGACAAGAAGCCATAACCAGGGTGCACTGCTTGTGCGCCGGTTTGTTTGCAAGCAGCAATGATTTTGTCGGCCACCAAATAGCTCTCGCGACTGGGCGCAGGGCCAATGTTGACGGCTTCGTCGGCCAGCGATCACATGGCGTGCATCTTTGTCTGCTTCAGAATAAACCGCCACGGTTTTGATACCCATTTTGCGGGCAGTTTGAATCACACGGCAAGCGATTTCGCCACGGTTGGCGATGAGGATTTTTGTAAACACGGTCAATCTCCTAATATTTAGTACGTTATATCAAGCGCGACTTGCCTGTGCACTTTGCGCAGGTCAAGGCGGAAGCCAAAGGCTGGGGGACACTGCGCAAAGTGCATGGGCAGGTCGTGAACAGAGCAAATGTTGGCATGAACAAAAGTCCAATCAAAGTGGAATGTTTCCATGCTTGCGCCATGGGTTCTCAAGCTTCTTGTCTTTCAACATCACCAGCGAACGGCAAATGCGTTTGCGGGTTTCGTGAGGGAGAATCACGTCGTCAATGAAACCGCGTGCGCCAGCCACGAAGGGGTTGGCGAAGCGGGCTTTGTACTCGGCTTCTTTGGCAGCTAATTTCGCTGGGTCACCTTTGTCTTCACGGAAGATGATTTCCACCGCGCCTTTGGCACCCATCACCGCGATTTCGGCATTGGGCCAGGCAAAGTTAACGTCACCACGCAAGTGTTTAGACGCCATCACGTCGTACGCACCACCATAGGCTTTGCGGGTGATGACGGTGATTTTTGGCACGGTGCATTCGGCGTAGGCGTAGAGCAATTTCGCGCCGTGCTTGATGATGCCGCCGTATTCTTGGCTGGTGCCGGGCATGAAGCCGGGCACGTCAACAAAGGTGACGACTGGAATGTTGAACGCATCGCAAAAGCGCACAAAGCGTGCGGCTTTGATACTGGATTTGATGTCCAAGCAACCAGCCAACACCAAAGGTTGGTTCGCCACAATGCCAATGGTTTGGCCGTCCATGCGGGCAAAACCGACGATGATGTTTTTGGCGTATTCGGGTTGGATTTCAAAAAAGTCGCCATCGTCCACGGTTTTGAGAATCAACTCTTTCATGTCGTAGGCTTTGTTTGGATTGTCTGGCACCAAGGTGTCCAAGCTGCTTTCCAAACGGTCAATCGGGTCGCCACTCTTGCGCACCGGTGCTTTTTCGCGGTTCGACAGCGGCAAGTAGTTGTACAAGCGGCGCAGCATCAAGAGTGCTTCGACGTCGTTGTCAAAAGCCAAATCGGCGACACCGCTCTTGGTGGTGTGGGTGATCGCGCCGCCCAGTTCTTCGGCGGTGACTTCTTCATGCGTCACGGTTTTGACCACTTCAGGGCCGGTGACGAACATGTAGGACGAGTCTTTGACCATGAAAATAAAGTCGGTCATGGCGGGTGAATACACCGCACCGCCTGCTGAAGGCCCCATGATCATGCTGATTTGCGGAATCACACCGCTGGCCATGACGTTGCGCTGGAACACATCGGCATAGCCGCCCAGAGATGCCACGCCCTCTTGAATGCGCGCGCCACCTGAATCGTTCAGGCCAATCACAGGTGCACCGACCTTCATGGCTTGGTCCATCACCTTGCAGATTTTTTCGGCGTGCGCTTCAGACAGCGCACCGCCAAACACGGTGAAGTCTTGGCTGAAGACAAACACCAAACGGCCGTTGATCATGCCGTAACCGGTGACCACGCCGTCGCCTGGGATTTTGTTGTCTGCCATGCCAAAGTCGGTGCAGCGGTGTTCGACGAACATGTCCCATTCTTCAAAAGTGCCTTCGTCCAGCAGCACTTCAAGGCGCTCACGCGCCGTGAGTTTGCCTTTGCTGTGCTGTGCAGCAATGCGTTTTTCGCCACCGCCAAGTCTGGCTAGTTCGCGTTTGGCTTCGAGTTGTTTCAGTATGTCTTGCATGGTTTTCTTCTTTGGTTGACGTTGAAAAGTTTAAATACACTCAGTGATACAAATGCTATATATTTAATAGCAACTTAGGCAATCAATACGCCGGATACAGGCCAATTTGTCATATATTTTTGTTGGATATGTAGGTTTCATAGGTTCAAGAGACTCCTTGCTGCGGTTGACGCTGCCACCCGCCCGTTGGCCACATCTGTGAGCATCTGCGGCAACATGGCTTGCACTTGCGGGTTTTGCTTGAATTGCAATTTCAAACCTGTATCAATGCGCTCCCACATCCATGCCAATGCTTGTTGCTGGCGTTTGGCAGCGAATTTTCCGTTGGCGCTTTGCAGGTTTTTGAATTCGGTAACGGCTGCCCAAAACGCATCGACACCTTGTGCGTTCAGCGCACTTAAATTCAGTGCTTTGGGGTGCCAGTTTTTATCTGACTGTTCGGCAAACATGCCCAAGCAATTGCATGGCAGCAGTGATTTGCAAACGCGCACGCTCGGCAGCCAGTGGGTCAATGTCGCTTTTGTTGATGAGCACGATGTCCGCCAGCTCCATCACGCCTTTTTTGATGGCTTGCAAATCGTCACCCGCATTGGGCAGCTGCATCAGCACAAACATATCGGTCATGCCAGCCACTGCGGTTTCACTCTGCCCCACGCCCACGGTTTCCACAATCACCACGTCAAAGCCAGCTGCTTCGCACACCAACATGGCTTCGCGGGTTTTCTCGGCCACGCCGCCCAGCGTGCCGCTGCTGGGGCTGGGGCGAATGTAGGCGCGCTGATCAACTGACAATTTTTCCATGCGGGTTTTGTCGCCCAAAATCGAACCGCCCGAAACGGTAGATGAAGGGTCAATCGTCAGCACCGCCACGCGATGCCCCTGCTCTATCAAATACAAACCCAGCGCTTCGATGAAGGTCGACTTGCCGACGCCCGGCACACCGCTGATGCCAAGGCGAAGCGACTTGCCTGTGTGCGGCAACAGCGCAGTCAAGCAGCTCGTCCGCCTGCGCACGGTGATCCGCGCGGGTCGATTCCAGCAGGGTGATGGCTTTGGCAATGGCGCGGCGCTGCGCCAGCGCATCAGCGCGCTGCACCACACCTTCCAAAAGACCAGCGCTTTGCACGGGTGCTTACCCTTGTGCCTTCTCAATCTGCGCCAGCACATCCCGCGCGGAAACGGGGATGGGTGTACCTGGGCCGTAAATGCCTTTGACGCCGGCTTCGTACAGCATGTCGTAGTCTTGGCGCGGAATCACGCCGCCGACGAAAACGATGATGTCGTCTGCGCCTTGCTTTTTCAGTTCGGCGATGATGGCGGGGACCAAGGTTTTGTGACCTGCAGCTAAAGTGGAAACACCCACCGCATGCACATCGTTTTCAATCGCTTGGCGGGCGCACTCTTCAGGGGTTTGGAACAAGGGGCCCATGTCCACGTCAAAACCCAAATCAGCAAATGCCGTGGCCACCACTTTGGCACCGCGGTCGTGACCGTCTTGACCTAATTTTGAAATCATCACACGTGGGCGACGGCCTTGCTTGTCGGCAAATTTGGCGATGTCGGCTTTCAATGCATTCCAGTATTCCATGGTTTCGCCTTCATTTGATGTTGTGCCGTCTGCATTTTGCCCATACGCTGCAGCATACACGCCCTGCACTTTTTGCGGGTCGGCGCGGTGGCGACCATAGGCGGCCTCTAATGCATCGCTGACTTCGCCCACCGTGGCGCGCAAGCGAATGGCTTTGATGGACAAATCGAGCAAGTTGCCAGAGTTCTCTTTTGCTGCAGTTGTGATAGCAGCCAAGGCAGCAGTTACGCCGGCTGTATCGCGTTTTGACTTGATTTCTTTGAGGCGCGCAATTTGCCCATCGCGCACCGACACATTGTCAATCTCGCGGGTTTCAATGGCGTCTTCGGTTTTGAGCTTGTATTTGTTGATGCCCACAATCACGTCTTTGCCGCTGTCGATGCGCGCTTGTTTTTCGGCCGCTGCGGCTTCGATTTTCAGCTTCGCCCAGCCGCTGTCCACCGCTTTGGTCATGCCGCCCATGGCTTCCACTTCTTGAATGATCGCCCAAGCTTTTTCAGCCATTTCGTTGGTCAGCGATTCCATCATGTAGCTGCCAGCCCATGGGTCCACCACGTTGGTGATGTGCGTTTCTTCTTGGATGATGAGCTGGGTGTTGCGGGCAATGCGTGCGCTGAATTCGGTGGGCAGCGCAATCGCTTCGTCAAACGAATTGGTGTGCAAACTTTGTGTGCCGCCAAATACGGCAGCCATGGCCTCAACCGTGGTGCGCACCACGTTGTTGTACGGGTCTTGCTCGGTCAAGCTCCAGCCGCTGGTTTGGCAATGCGTGCGCAGCATGAGTGATTTTGGATTCTTGGCGTCAAAACCTTTCATGATGCGGCACCACAGCAAACGTGCGGCACGCATTTTGGCGACCTCTAAATAGAAGTTCATGCCAATCGCCCAGAAGAAACTCAAGCGACCCGCAAAATCGTCCACGTCCATGCCTTTGGCAATGGCGGTCTTCACGTACTCTTTGCCATCTGCCAAGGTGAAAGCCAGTTCCAGCGCTTGGTTGGCGCCGGCTTCTTGCATGTGGTAACCAGAAATGGAGATGGAATTGAATTTCGGCATGTTTTTCGCCGTGTATTCAATGATGTCGCCAATGATGCGCATGGACGGTGCAGGCGGGTAGATGTAGGTGTTGCGCACCATGAACTCTTTCAGAATGTCGTTCTGAATCGTGCCACTCAATTTGTCTTGGCTCACGCCCTGCTCTTCGGCTGCCACCACATACCCTGCCAACACGGGCAGCACCGCGCCGTTCATGGTCATGGATACGGACACTTTGTCCAAAGGAATTTGGTTGAAGAGGATCTTCATGTCCTCGACCGAATCAATCGCCACACCGGCTTTGCCGACATCACCCGTCACGCGTGGATGGTCGCTGTCATAGCCGCGATGCGTCGCTAAATCGAATGCCACCGACACGCCTTGTCCACCCGCAGCCAAAGCTTTGCGGTAGAAGGCATTGGACTCTTCAGCAGTTGAAAAGCCAGCGTATTGACGAATCGTCCACGGACGCACCGCGTACATGGTGGCTTGCGGGCCGCGCACATAGGGTTCAAAGCCGGGCAAGGTGTTGGTATGCGGCAGGTCTTTGGTATCTTCCGCCGTGTACAAGGGTTTGACGGCAATGCCATCTGGCGTGTGCCAGTTGAGTGCGTTCACGTCACCGTTAGGTGCAGATTTGGCAGCGGCTTTGTGCCAGTCGGCCAAGCTAGATGGTTTGAATTCTGTTGTCATAGGCTTATCTTAGCAAGTAATATTGCGCTTGTGTCATTTTATAATTCATAATTATAAATTCAGATTTCCGCTAGAATACTTACATGAACCCCAAAAATGCCAATGTGGGCATCACAGCAGGCCGACTCAAACCAGTTCCACTCTATTTAGAAGTGGCCGAATTGCTGCGGCAACGCATTTTCAAACGCAGTCCCGATGATTTAGAACCTGGCAGTTGGATCGATGAGCTAAAGCTTGCCCAAGAATACGGCATCAGCCGCACACCTCTTCGCGAGGCATTGAAGGTGTTGGCAACCGAAGGCTTGGTCACCATGAAGGTGCGCCGTGGCGCGTATGTGACCGAAGTGTCCAAACAAGATTTGTCCGATGTGTACCACTTATTGAGTCTGCTAGAAAGCGATGCAGCTGGCGTTGTTGCTACGAATGCAACCAAAGAAGAAATAAACCAATTAGTTAATATACATGAAAGTTTAGAAAAAGTATTTACAAAGCAACCAGTTGATACAGAACAGTTTTTTAGCGTCAATGAACAATTCCACATGCGGCTTCTAGAAATCGCCAACAACCGTTGGCGCGACCAAATGGTGGCTGACTTGCGCAAGGTGATGAAGCTGAACCGGCACAACTCACTGCTTAAAAAGGGTCGAATCGACGAATCCATCGCCGAACACCGCGCCATCATCACGGCCATCTCAGCACGTGATAAAGCTGCTACAGTGTCAGCCATGCAAACACATTTTAAAAACGGCTTAGAGGCAGCAGAATAATCATGCAAACTGGCATTCTCAAACCCGTTCCCGTGCTCGCGACCTACCTCAGCTTTCGACTGAAAGATGGCATAAGCAAATCTACTGGAATTCCAGTCTGAGACAATTGTTTGCGACGGCCGATGGCAGTCGCATGGTAATAGGTTTAAGTTTAAGTTTGTGTAAAAAACTTGGCATCAAATGTCCCAAAGAACTGCATGAATTTCAAATGCCAAAAAGCAGCAAAGTCAAAGTTGCTGCGCAAAATAACGTTGATTTGTTGGTCTGGTTACGCGCCACTGACAAGCAAGATCGTGGTGATTTAATTCAAATATCGCAACATTTGCAAATGCTCCTCGCCAACAGCTTTGTTGTGGCGGACATAGTTGAATCCTTTAAGTACGAAGTTAAACACAGCGCAGAAAGCTTTGATTTGACGGGCTACGAAGATGGCACTGAAAACCCCAAAGGCCAAAAGGCCAAATCATTTGGCTTTGCAGCGGATGGAAGCAGCTATTTGGCATTGCAAAAATGGCTACACCAATGGGACAAAATCAACTCTATGCACGTGGCAGACATGAACAAAACCATTGGCCGGAATAAGAAAACCAACGCTGAATTGGAAACTGCACCAGAGTCAGCTCATGTCAAACGCAGCACGCAAGAGGATTTCACCTTGTCAGACGGAACGCAAGGATTCAGTCTAAGGCGGTCTTTGCCTTGGAGCGATGGCAAACATTCAGGTTTGATGTTTGCTGCTTTTGGTAAAAACTTTGAAGCTTTTGAATTGCAATTCCAACGCATGGTGGGCGCGGATGATGGCATTACGGATGCATTATTCAAAATTTCCAAGCCACTGAACACCAATTTCTTTTGGTGCCCCCCGGTTGTAGCCGGGAAAATTACCATTTAGATCTTAAGGTTAGATAAGACTGCTAGAGTATTGATAGCATTCTAGGCAATGAATACATTGGCTAGAGTCCATTTATATATAAAATATAAAAGTTAATTAGCTTTTTAGCTTATTAACCAACTGTCTCAGTGATTCTCTTTGGCGTGGTTGATGGAGTACTTGGGAATCTCCACCGTTACATCGGCTTGCGCCAAAATGGCTTGGCAGCTTAGGCGCGATGTAGGGGCTAAACCCCAGGCGCGGTCCAGTAAATCTTCTTCTTCCTCTTCGGGTTCGCCCAAAGATTTGTAGCCTTCTTTGACGATCACATGGCAAGTGGTGCATGCTCGGCTCATGTCGCAAGCGTGCTCGATATTGATTTTGTTATCCAACATCGCTTCACAAATGGACGTGCCAGCAGGAGCCGTGATGGTGGCGCCTGTGGGGCAATATTCGGCGTGGGGAAGAATGGTGATGGTTGGCATGAATGTGATTCTTTAAATGGTCTCGATGTTTTTGCCCGCCAATGCTTTGGCAATGCCGCTGTTCATACGCTGAGCGGCAAAGGCTTCTGTGGCTTGGGCCAATTCTTTGGTGGCAGCCTCTACAACAGCCGCGTCTTCTGAAGCTTTTGCTTCCAAAAGTGCAGCAATGTGCGATTCGATGTCTGCCGCCTCCTTTGCTGTCAACAAAGCGCCATCAGCTTCCAACGCGGTACGGGTGGCCAGCACCATGCGATCGGCATCGACTCGGGCTTCAATCAAGGCACGGCTTTGCATGTCTTGCTGCGCAGTGCTGAAGCTGTCTTTCAGCATGCTGGCGATTTGATCGTCGCTTAATCCGTATGATGGTTTGACGGTGATTTGCGATTCCACGCCGCTGACCAATTCTTTGGCTGCCACGCTGAGCAAGCCATCCGCATCGATGGTGAAGGTGACGCGAATTTTGGCTGCACCTGCCACCATGGGTGGGATACCGCGCAGCTCAAAGCGTGCCAGGCTGCGGCAGTCGGCCACCAAATCGCGCTCGCCCTGCACCACGTGCAGCGCCATGGCCGTTTGGCCGTCTTTGTAAGTGGTGAAATCTTGCGCCATGGCGGTTGGAATGGTTTGGTTGCGCGGCACAATGCGCTCGACCAATCCGCCCATGGTTTCAACGCCGAGGCTCAACGGAATCACGTCCAAGAGCAACAAATCCCCTGCTCCACCCGTTCCATTACCAGCCAGTTGATTTGCCTGAATCGCTGCACCCAAAGCCACCACTTCGTCTGGGTTCACATTGGTCAAAGGTGCTTTGCCAAACAAATCGGCCACGGCTTGCTGGATGTGCGGCATGCGCGTGCTGCCTCCCACCATCACCACGCCTTTGATGTCGTCTTTGCTCAGCTTGGCATCACGTAAGGCTTTTTTAACTGCCGTTAAAGTTTTGTTGGTTAAATCTTGCGTGGCAGCAACGAATTCATCACGGCTGATCTCGATTGGCGTAATATTTATGAGTTTTTTGGCCTGTAGCCGGCGTATTGATTGCCTGAGGTGCTATTTTTTCTGTAGCAGACAAAGCCTCTTTACAACGCCTTGCTTCGTGCAACAAAGCAGCTTGTTCGTTTGCGGTTTGCGGCGTGTATCCTGATTTTTGAGTGATCAAATCCGCCAATACGCGGTCAAAATCATCACCACCCAAGGCAGAGTCGCCACCCGTGGCAATCACTTCAAACACGCCTTGCGTCAAGCGCAGAATCGAAATATCAAAGGTACCACCACCCAGGTCGTAAATGGCATACACGCCTTCGGCTGCATTGTCCAAACCATAGGCAATGGCGGCGGCTGTGGGTTCGTTGATGAGGCGCAGCACATTGATGCCAGCCAGTTGCGCCGCATCTTTGGTGGCTTGGCGTTGGGCGTCGTCAAAATAGGCTGGCACGGTGATGACGGCACCATACAAATCATCTAGAAATGAGTCTTCAGCGCGGTAACGCAGCGTTGCCAAAATATCGGCACTGATTTCAACAGGAGACTTCACGCCCCCAGCTGTGACCACGCTAACCATGCCAGATTGCGATGCATCAAATTTGTAGGGCAACTTTTCGCGATTGGCAATGTCGTTCAAACCACGTCCCATCAGGCGTTTGACCGATGCGATGGTGTTGACTGAATCGGTGGCGATGTGCTGTAGCGCCTCAAAACCAATTTGCCTTTTGCTCTCGCCATTTTGAGGTGACAGATAGCGCACGACAGAAGGCAAAATCACACGCCCTTGTTCATCAGGCAAACACTCCGCAACTCCGCTCTTGACCGCAGCCACCAAGGAATGCGTGGTCCCCAAATCGATGCCGACAGCGATGCGCCGCTCGTGCGGGTTGGGCGTTTGACCGGGTTCGGAGATTTGTAAGAGTGCCATGAAGTCGTGCGGTGTCGTTAAGTGCTTAGAGTTTTCGAGACAATCGGGTATTGTCCCATCAGAACTTACATTTGATCTTGACGCGCCTCAATTTCACCTACAAATCGTGCGACAAACATGAGCGAACGTACCGCATTGGCAGCTGCCACATAATCGTGCTCAACATCAATGCAATGCTCTATTTTTGATAGCACTTTACGCTGATAATTCGCCGTCTCTAGCTCAATTTTATCTAAATCTTCAGCCGTTTTGGCGTCTTCCAATGCTTCGCGCCATTCGATTTGCATCATCATGAAATCAGATGGCATGGCGGTATTGGTGTGCGCGTTGATGGGTGCGCCATGTAGTTCACATAAATAGCTGGCGCGCTTCAATGGGTCTTTCAGGCGTGCATACGCTTCGTTGATGCGCACCGACCATTGCATGGCGATGCGCTGCGCGGCTGCACCTTGTGCGGAAAATTTATCAGGATGAGCCTGGCGCTGCAGGTCTTTCCACTTGGCGTCTATCGCATTGCGATCTTGCGCAAACTGTGCAGGAATCTCAAACAGTTCAAAATCAGTGGATTGCAGATTCAAAGGCAAAATGGACAAGGACCTCACCTCGTCCAATTAAACGCGGAACGATTCACCGCAACCGCATTTGTCGCGTTCGTTGGGGTTATTGAATTTGAAACCTTCGTTCAAGCCTTCGCGCACATAGTCCAATTGTGTGCCATCAATGTATGCCAAACTCTTTGGATCAACCGCCAACTTGACATTGAAGTTTTCAAAGATGGTGTCTTCAGGCGCAAACTCGTCCAAGTATTCCAGCGTGTAAGCCAAGCCAGAGCAACCAGTTGTTTTAACGCCCAGTTTGATGCCCACGCCTTTGCCACGCTTGGTTAAGTAGCGTGTCACGTGGCGTGCTGCGGGTTCGGTAAGAGAAACTGCCATGTTTTAGTTCGCGGCTGTAGCTGTATTGAGGTGTCGTGCTTTGTAATCGTTGACTGCGGCTTTGATGGCGTCTTCCGCCAAGATGGAGCAGTGAATTTTGACGGGTGGCAAGGCCAGCTCTTCCGCAATTTCACTGTTTTTCAATGCAGCAGCTTGGTCCAAAGTTTTACCTTTGACCCACTCGGTCACCAAGGAACTTGAAGCAATGGCAGAGCCACAGCCATAAGTTTTGAAACGCGCGTCTTCAATCACGCCGGTTGTAGGATTGACCTTGATTTGCAGCTTCATCACGTCGCCGCAAGCGGGTGCACCCACCATGCCTGTGCCAACTGAATCATCGCCTTTGTCAAAACTGCCCACGTTGCGGGGGTTTTCGTAGTGGTCTACCACTTTGTCTGAATATGCCATGGTATTTCTCCTTTAATGGGCAGCCCATTGAATGGTGCTGATATCAATGCCGTCTTTGTACATGTCCCACAATGGGCTCAATTCGCGTAGTTTGGCGACATTAAGTTTGATGGTCTCAATCGCGTAATCAATTTCGGCTTCGGTGGTCCAGCGGCCAATGGTCATGCGCAAACTGCTGTGTGCCAGTTCGTCACTGCGACCCAAGGCACGCAAAACGTAGCTGGGTTCTAAGGATGCAGAGGTACAAGCCGAGCCGCTTGAAACCGCCAAGCCTTTGATGCCCATCATCAGCGATTCGCCTTCTACATAGTTGAAGCTCATGTTCAAATTGTGTGGAATGCGTTGTGTGGCGTGGCCGTTTAAAAACACTTGTTCCACGTCTTTCAAGCCGTTCATCAAACGGTCATGCAGGGTTTGAATGCGTGCGTTGTCGGCCGCCATTTCTAATTTGGCTATTGCGTAGGCTTCACCCATGCCCACAATTTGATGTGTGGGCAATGTGCCTGAGCGCAGTCCGCGTTCATGTCCACCACCGTGCATTTGCGCTTCTAAACGCACACGCGGTTTGCGTCGTACATACAAAGCACCTATGCCTTTGGGGCCGTAGGTTTTGTGCGAAGTGAGGCTCATCAAATCAACCGGCAAATTGGCAGTGTCAACGTCAATGCGACCTGTGGCCTGCGCCGCATCAACATGGAAAATCACGCCGTGCTCACGGCAAATTTTGCCAATAGCTGCAATGTCTTGCACCACACCGATCTCATTATTGACAAACATGACGCTGGCCAAAATGGTATCGGGGCGAATGGCGGCTTTGAACACTTCCAAATTCAACAAACCGTCTGCTTGCACATCCAAATAAGTGACTTCAAAGCCCTGGCGCTCCAACTCACGGCAAGTATCCAGCACGGCTTTGTGCTCGGTTTTGACGGTGATGATGTGCTTGCCCTTGGTTTGATAAAAATGCGCCGCACCTTTGATCGCCAAGTTGTTCGATTCAGTGGCACCACTGGTCCACACTATTTCGCGTGGGTCAGCACCAATCAAATCAGCCACTTGGCCTCGTGCTTTTTCAACTGCGGCTTCGGCTTCCCAGCCCCATGCATGGCTGCTGGACGCAGGGTTGCCAAAGTGTTCACGCAACCACGGAATCATGACGTCGACTACGCGCGGGTCACAGGGCGTGGTAGCGCTGTAGTCTAAATAGATGGGGAAATGGGGGGTAGAACTCATGATATGGTTTGCGATCCGTAAATTTCGCCCAAAGCAAAGACAGAATTGGGCGTATTGTTTCGCACGATTTTTTGTATAGGTAAACTTGAAATTCCGCGCTTGATTAGCGGGCCTGCAGCAGCTTCTACGCCTTTTTCATGTTGGTCATCCACCAATTGCTGAAGGGACACAGAATCCAAAAACTCGGTCATTTTAGCGGTTAACGCGGTCCACAAATCGTGCGTCATGCAACGGCCAGAGCCCTCGCCGTGGCAGTTTTCACGACCTTCGCAATGTGTGGCGTCCAGAGGCTCATCCACCGACATCACAATGTCGGTCACAGAAATATCGGCCGCTTTGCGCGCCAAGGTATAACCTCCGCCTGGGCCACGGGTGGAATCGACCAACTGCGCACGGCGCAATTTGCCGAAAAGTTGCTCTAAGTAAGACAAGGAAATTTGTTGGCGTTCGCTGATCGTCGCCAAGGTAACAGGGCCACTGTTTTGACGCAGGGCCAAATCAATCATCGCTGTCACGGCAAAACGCCCTTTGGTAGTGAGTCGCATAACTTGCTCCTTCAATCGTTAAACTAGATCCATTACTAACAAAATAAGACTTCTATATAAGCTCGAACTTATTATGTTGTCGAGTAATTAACTCAAGTATAACAGAAGTAGACTAATTTTGTCGGATACTGCCAAAGCACTATTCCCCTACACTCATACAGCCCAATTCGGCTACAGAAAGGTTCTTATGACTCGTTTTCCAAATCGATTGCCCCGCATGATTTTGCTGATTGGGGTGATAAGTGCCCTATTTGGCTGCGCCACCCAACAGCAGCAAACTTTCACTTATACCCAACCCTTGTTACCTGAAGTCGCATCCGGTTATGCCGACAAACCAGGTTGGTCGAGCAAAAAATTTGCAGTGGCTGCTGCCAACCCATTGGCTACCGATGCGGGGTATCAAATTCTCAAAGCGGGTGGCAGCGCAGTGGATGCTGCCATTGCGGTGCAAATGGTGCTGGGCTTGGTAGAACCCCAATCCAGTGGCATTGGTGGTGGCGCTTTCATGCTGCATCACGATGGCAAGGCCAACGGAAAGATGCAAGCCTTTGACGGGCGCGAAACAGCACCGATGGCGGCAACAGAGACATTATTTATAGGCAAAGACGGCAAACCGATGCCATTTACCGATGCAGTGATAGGCGGGCGATCTGTGGGCGTACCAGGCACGGCTCGAATGCTGGAACTGGCGCACCAACAACACGGCAAACTACCGTGGGCCACCTTGTTTCAACCCGCCATTGCATTGGCAACAGATGGTTTCAAAGTCAGCCCACGATTGAATACATTGTTAAAAAACGAAAAAAATCTGAAAGCTGACCCAGTAGCTGCCGCGTATTTTTATGACGCCAAAGGTGACGCATGGCCTGTTGGTCACGTGCTCAAAAATCCAGCCTACGCCTTGGTGATGCAACGAATCGCTACACAAGGGGCTAAAGTTTTACATGAAGGAGACATCGCACAAGCCATTGTTGCCAAAGTGAAAAATCACCCCACTAATGCGGGTTTGCTGTCCTTGCAAGACCTCGCCAACTATAAAGCCAAGACACGCGTGCCTTTGTGTTTTGATTACGACGTTGCGCCTGAACGCTACCAAATATGCGGCATGCCACCACCCAGTTCTGGCGTTATTGCAATCGGTCAAATATTAGGTATCTTGAACAACACCCAAGCGCCTCAAATGCCATTGAATGCGAGTAAACAACCGACTGTGGATGAGTATTTGAGCCCTGAGTGGTTGCATTTGTACCTGGAAGCATCGCGTTTGGCATTTGCTGACCGTGCGCAGTATGTGGCTGATCCAGACTTTGTCAAAGCACCATTGGACGATTGGGCTAGTTTGATGGACCCCTTGTATCTGACACAGCGGTCCAAACTCATAACCGATACATCCATGAAGACTGCAAAAGCTGGTGTTCCCACATCGGTTCGTGCCATCAAAACCAGCGCCAATAACCTGTATGCACCCATGCCGGATCAACCTGAGTACGGAACTTCGCATATCAGTATCATTGACGCCGATGGCAACGCACTGGCGATGACAACCACCATCGAAGCTGCCTTTGGCTCACAGCAAATGGTCAGTCTCAACCAAGGCGGCAAAACACTATCGGGCGGATTTCTCTTGAACAACGAATTAACCGATTTCAGTTTTGCGCCAACGGGTAGCGACGGCAAACCGATTGCCAACCGCGTCGAACCAGGCAAACGACCACGCTCAAGTATGTCCCCCACTTTGGTGGTCGATAAAACGACAGGCAAAGTCGTCATGAGCGCAGGCAGCCCTGGCGGCGCACTGATTATTCACTTCACAGCTAAAACGCTCATCGGTACACTCAATTGGGGATTGAATGCGCAAGAAGCTATCAACCTGCCTAACTTTGGATCGCTCAATGGACCCAGCATTTTGGAAGTGAAGCGATTCTCGCCTGCCGTGGTGGATGCACTCAAAGCCAAAGGCCATGAAATCCGCGAAGTTGACATGACCAGTGGCCTGCAAGCTATTGAGCGCACCACTGCGCCCAATTCATCCAATTACAACGGATTTTTTGGTGGTGCAGACCCTCGTCGTGAGGGGGTGGTGATGGGTGATTGATCATATTAGACGAATTCAACTGACGAAAAAAAACCGCAATCACTTGCGGTTTTTTTATGCCAGTTTCAATCGTCACATTTTTTTGAATTCAATGCGACGGTTTTTCGCTTTACCTTCTGCCGTGGCATTGTCTCCAATAGGAGTGGTATCGCCGTAGCCTTTGGTGCTGAGCAGTTTCGCATCGACACCTTTGCTACTTAAGAAACCAGCCACTGCTTTGGCACGGCGCTCACTCAGTTTTTGATTGGCCGCAGCTTGCCCGACATTGTCCGTGTGGCCGCCAATTTCATGCGGACCAGTGATGCAGGGGACCACAGCCGATAGCAGCTTGGCAGCAGCCGGTGTTAAGCGTGCGGAGCCAGTGGCAAAGGTTAGCCGCTACAGCCAATTTGTCACTGCATTGAACATCTTTTGCCGCTGCAACGGGCGCTACAGCAACCTTCAGTTGATTATCAATGGTGGCATTCGCATACAAAGCTTGTGCTTCAGTACCACGAGCCGTTTTGATGGCTTCGCTGGCCACATCACCGGTTAGTGTCACCTTGATAGCACGTCCTTTAGCTGAAGCATCGACTGAGAGTTTGTCAATCACATTGGCTGCACCATACTTGGCTTTGGCTGCATCCAAAATGGCTTTTTTAGTGGCGTCATCTGCAACCACGCCTTCAAGAGTCAGTTTGTTTCCATCCCAAATGGCTTTGTGTTCCAAAGCAGATGCAACGGGTGTAGTTGTAGCTGCTGCTGTGACAGCGGCCGCAGACGCTGCTGCACCAGCGCTGGTTGCAGTGGCTGTTGCAGCGGGTGCAGCACAGCAAGCAGCGCTTGGACCTTTGCCGTTCATCCACATCCAAATCAATGCCAGAAGCGCCAATAAGGCAAGTATCCAAGTCCAACGCGTATAGCGTGGCCAATCAAGTTTTTGTGACATAGGTGTTCTCCCAATCAAGCGTTATGGTTATCACCAGCGCCAGATTTGTCGACACCCGCAGTTAAATTGTCTTGCAGTGCTTTTAATTCTGTCCAACGATTCTCATAGCAAAGTCTGGCTTGTTCCGCCCAAGAGCCTGGATTGGCCAGTTTGAAACGGGGTCCACCTTTTTCCAAAATAGCTTGCATTTGTTGCACCGACATGTTCATCACTTTGTCGAATGTACCTGTGCCGTTTTCGCGGAAAAGACCGGCAATTTTGGGTCCAATACCTTCGATGATTTCCAAATCATCATTGCCTTTGATTTTGAAACCAGCTGCGGCGGCAGCGGCGATGCTTGCACCAGCACTGACTGTACCTGTACTGACTTTAGCCGCGCTTGCACCCATATTGTTTGTAGATGTGCTCGCAAAGTTTTGTGCAGTGCTTCCAGACCCTGAATCATCTTTTCGCGTCCACTTGGACAACAGCCAATTCAACAACCAGCCGGCTAAAAGGCCTAATAAAAACCACCAAAAACAGCAAGCAAATCCACTCATGGTATGTATCTTTCAATTTAAATGTTATAGATTGGAAATCAATCGCAAAATGATTTCTACGGGCATAGCGGTTTGATAGTGCTTCAAGACATGCCAAGTGTCAAGACGTGCAAACGCTAATTCGACTTAATGAATCTTAAAATCTAAACTTATTTCACGTATTCTGGCTAATACGTTTCCAGGTGCAAGCGCCCTTCTTTTTTGAGCGCTGAACCAACCGTATCCCACGACAATCCCGCCTCTTCGGCGATATGACGCAAAGCGGATAGCACACCCTCTTCCATGCTTTTCAGGCCACAGACGTAAAAACAGGTGTTGGCATCGGCCAGCAAGGGCGCTAAATCGGCAGCACGCTCGCGCATCAGGTCTTGTACATAGCGCTTGGGCTGACCAGGTGTGCGAGAGAAGGCGAAATTATTGTCAATGAAGTCTTTCGGCAGACCTTGCAATGGACCAAAATATGGCAATTCTTCTTGCGTTCGTGCACCAAAGAACAATAGCAGTTTGCCACCGTCAAACTTACCGGACTGGCGCAAACGCCGTCCGCCACTCGGTCATGGCACGCATGGGTGCGCTGCCAGTTCCAGTGCAGATCATCACGATATTGGATTTGGGGTGGTTGGGCATCAAAAAGCTACTGCCAAATGGACCGATGACCTGAACGGTGTCGCCCACCTTCAAGTCGCACATGTAGTTTGAAGCCACGCCACGCACGGGTTTACCTTGGTGGTCTGCCAACACGCGTTTGATGGTTAACGACAGGTTGTTGTAGCCGGGCCGCTCGCCATTGCGTGGGCTGGCGATGGAGTATTGGCGGGCGTGGTGGGGTTTACCATCTGCATCAACGCCAGGTGGCAAGATGCCAATCGACTGACCTTCAAGCACAGGGAAAGGCATAAGACCAAAATCCAGCACGATGTGGTGGGTGTCGTAGTCTGCACCGCTGGTTTTACCAACCTCCGTCACCCGCACATTGCCAACGACAGTTGCTGTGATCGGCGATTTCAGACTGTATAAATTGGTGTAAGCATGGGCAGCCGACCACGGTGGCAAGGTAGCACCATAATTGACATGATCTGCAGAACTTGTGTTTGTGTTGATTAAAAAAGCGGTATCGACAACTGCTGGCGATGTGTCTGTTGCAATAAGTGCGTCTTCTACGCTTACATCACCCAGGTGCTCTGCCAATTGCTCTGCACTCAGTTCTGCGGGTAATTCATCCCATGTCAGCTGCAATTCGATTGAATACGCTTGCTGTCTTGGCATGTTGCGCCAATTGTCAATTGATCCTGTGGGACACGGCGAAATGCAGTCCATGCACATATTGCACTTGACTGCATCCACCACATAGTTGCGCGAATCATGGGTAATGGCTTGAACAGGGCAAATGCTCTCGCACGTGTTGCAGCGAATGCAAATCTCGGGGTCAATGAGATGTTGCTTAATCACTGCTGCGCTTGTAGAAGTTGCCATGTCCATAGACAAATACCTTAATACATTAATTGAAACGCACGTATTCGAAATCAATGGTTTGGCGGTTGATGCCCATCACGGGTGGTGCAATCCAATTTGCAAACTTGCCTGGCTCAACCACACGCCCCATTAAGCTCGCGACAAAAGCACGATCTTGTTCCGATGGTAACCAGTTGTTGACATTGGCGCTCCATTCTGCTGCGCTGACAACGCGGCCGTCGGGCGATACTTTGACACCTGATAAGGATCCAATATTGCGGTGAAACGCTTTGTGTGGCGTTTTCAGTCTGAATGGAATGCCCGCTTTTTCAATCACTTTGTTCCACCGCTCTACACCACCGATTGAGTCTTTGATGTAGTCATCACGCAGCACTTCGTTCAATGCGTTCAGCATGGGCACTTCGCGCTCAACCAATTGATTACCTTGTACAGCTAACACTTTATAGGTTTGACCTTTGAGCAAGTGGTCGTCGTTGCGTTTGCCTTCTTCAAAGCGTCCTTTGAGACCCGTTGTGTAGAAAGTCGCTGCGTTGCTAGATTCATCCGCGCCAAATAAGTCAATGGTGACACTGAAGTGAAAATTCAAATAGCGTTGCAAGGTTGGCAAATCAATCACACCTGCAGCACGCAATTTGGTCACGTCGTCTGTTTTCAATTCATTCATCGCGGCACAGGTGCGTTGAATCACGCGGCTGATGCCCGACTCGCCCACAAACATGTGGTGTGCCTCTTCTGTCAGCATGAATTTGGTGGTACGCGCCAAGGGGTCAAAACTGCTTTCAGCGAGTGCACACAATTGAAATTTGCCGTCACGATCGGTAAAGTAAGTGAACATGAAGAACGACAACCAGTCCGGTGTTTCCTCATTGAATGCTTGCAAAATGCGCGGGTTATCAGACTGACCGGAGCGGCGTTCCAGCAAGGCCTCGCCTTCTTCGCGGCCATCGCGACCAAAGTATTTGTGCAACAAATACACCATGGCCCACAGATGGCGGCCCTCTTCCACATTCACCTGAAACAAATTACGCAAATCATATTGGCTTGGGCAGGTCAAACCCAAGTGACGTTGCTGCTCTACCGATGCAGGCTCTGTGTCACCTTGTGTGACGATGATGCGTCGCAAATTGGCGCGGTACTCACCTGGCACATCTTGCCAAGCATCTTCACCCAAGTGATCACCAAAATGAATTTTGCGATCTTTTTCAGCAGGATTTAAAAAGATGCCCCAACGGTAGTCCGGCATTTTGACGTGTCCAAACTGTGCCCAACCTTGCGGATCAACGCTGATGGCGGTGCGCAGGTAAACGTCAAAATTTTGCGAATGATCAGGGCCCATGTCGCCCCACCATTGCAAATAATTGGGTTGCCATTGCTCCAACGCGCGCTGCAATGTGCGGTCTTCGCTCAAGTTAACGTTGTTGGGAATTTTTTCGCTGTAATTGATGCTTGTCATAATTATTAGCTCCTGATGTGAAAGTATCAGGATGCCGTGGAACTGGCTTTGCCAGGCACTGGCATCGTTGAGGGAGGACCGAGGTCGACACGGTGGGTTCAAACTCGGTTCCAATCGAATACGGCTTTGTCACCTTTGCCATAAACCTTCAATGCACCTTTTTCACCAACTGCGTTGGGACGCTGGAAAATCCAGTTTTGCCATGCTGTCAGTCGACCAAAAATGCGGGTGATCATGTTTTCTTGGCCGTTGAAACGCAAATTGGCTTCCAAGCCAGTTAATGCATCGGGTGACATGGCCACGCGCTCTTCGATGGCGATACGCACTTCGTCGGCCCAATCAATATCGTCAGGGTTCGAAGTCACCAAGCCCAATGCAAATGCGGCATCTGCGTCCAGAGCTTGACCTGCTTTGGCGCGTACCGCTTCCAAAGCGGGTGCTTCGTCATAAAAACGGCGTGCCAAACGACTTTGCTTTGTAGCCATGGGATAGATGCCAAAATTCACATCAGAAACGGTAATTTTGGGAGAGGCATTGTCATCATCAGGCAATATCAATTGGTAGCTTCGGTCACAGGCCAAGGCCAATTCAAGCAATGTGCCAGCGAAACATGAACCTGGCTCAATCAATGCAAACAAGCTGCGAGATGACACATCCAAACGGCTGAAGGTACGGCGCAACAAACCAATGGTTTCGCGAACAAACCAATTATCTTTGTTCGCCAACATCACCGCGTCACTGGCCAATACAGCGGCTGCATCGCCTTGTGTTTTGATCAGCCAGATACCGATGTCCAATTCGTTGGTGCGCATCTGCAAGATGGCGTCTTCCAATTCGCGCGCCATTTGCAAAGGCCACCAGTTCACGCCTGCAGCCAATATAGCATCCACCGTTTGAGGCTGTGCGCCAGAAGGACCTTTGACTGTCAGCGTAGCGCTGCGTTTGGCACGGTCAATTTCAACTGTCACATAGCAATAACGCAAGGCATCCGCTTCTTTGGTTCTATTCAAGGGCGTTAAAACCACACCTTTGCCATCGGCAGGCCGATCGCTTTGTTCGGCCAATTGCATTGCACGTTCTTGTACTTTTTGCGCAAAAACCGACGATTTGGCTATGTCATCCACCAAGCGCCAGTCTTTGGCTTTTTGACCACGCACGCCCTCTACACTGGTGCAAAACAAATCCGCTAAATCATGACGCACATGTCGCTTGTCTGTCACACGTGTCAAACCACCGGTTCCAGGCAAAACACCCAAAAGTGGCACTTCAGGTAGACTGACTGAGGACGAACGGTCATCAATCAAAATGATTTCATCACACGACAATGCCAGTTCGTAACCGCCACCGGCACAAGCGCCATTGACAGCCGCTAAAAACTTCAAACCACTGTATTGCGATGAGTCTTCTAAGCCATTGCGCGTTTCATTGGTGAATTTGCAAAAGTTCACTTTCCATGAATGGCTGCTAACGCCCAGCATGAAAATGTTGGCGCCGGAGCAAAACACTTTTTCTTTGGCGCTGGTCACCACCACGGTACGCACTTCAGGGTGCTCAAAGCGGATGCGATTGACCGCATCATTGAGCTCAATGTCTACGCCCAAGTCGTAACTGTTCAGTTTGAGCTTGTAGCCTGGACGCAAACCTGCGTTTTCATCAATGTCAACAGCGAGTGTCGCCACGGCACCATTGAAAGACAATTTCCAATGTTTGTAGGCAGATGGGTGGGTTTGGTATTCAACTTGCAGTGCTTCAGTCATTCAATATCTCCATTTATGCATAATAGTGCTTAATTGCAATATAACTGCATCATACTGCATATTTTTGAACTTGCAAGTACTTTATTCAAATTATTTGTCTATGCCCTGAAATTGAACCAAAATTGATGAAAATTTGAAGCGGTAGCAACCAAAATGCTATGTTTTTAATAGCATACTAGGCAATAAATACGCCGGCTACAGCCTGATTTTCCATATATTTTGCTGAGAAAGTGTGCTGCGCACCGGTTATGACTCGGTTGTTATCCCCAACATTTTTCTAATTTGCGCATTCAACAAAGCAAAAGTGGCATCCCTGTCTTGTGCGCTGGTGTTGATGGTGATGTCTGCTTTGGCATAAAAGGCTGAACGGCCTTTTAAAATTTGTTGCAAATCGTCCATGGCTTCTTTGCTGTTCGCCATAGGGCGCATATCACCTTGGGCCACCACGCGTTGCATGTGGTCTTCGGCATCGGCTTGCAGCCACACCGTGGTGCAGTGAGCCAACAGCAAGTTAAAAGTTGCAGGGTCAGATATCAATCCACCGGGTGTGGCAATGACGGCTTCGGGATAAATTTGAATGGCTTCTTCAAGAGCGCGACGTTCATAGCGTCGGTATGCGCTCATGCCATAAAGGGCTTGAATTTCAGAAATATTGCAGCCAGCAAATTTCTCAATTTCGCGACTGAGTTCTACAAATGGAAAGCTCAATTCATCTGCTAGCATTTGGCCTAATGTGGATTTACCCGCTCCGCGTAAACCAATCAATGCCACACGCGTACTGCGCGAGGCATTGCCGCCACCTGTACCCAGCAATTCTCCCACGGCCACCCGTACACGGCGCAACGTGGCGTCGTCTTTATGCTCCAGCAGCTCGCGCAACATCAGCCAATCCGGGTTGCTGGTGGTGATATCGCCCAGTAATTCTGCCAATGTACATTGCAATGCCTGCGACACTTGCAGCAGCACCAAAATGGACGCATTACCTGTGCCATATTCCAGATTGGCCAAATGGCGTTCTGAAACGTCGGCAGCGATCGAGAGTGCTTTGCGCGTGAGCCCACGCCGTGAACGCAATTCACGAACTCGCTCACCCAAAGATTTCAAAAATTCATTTTTATGCAATATAGTGCTTGACATGATGATTTTTAGGTAATAAAGTCCTTAGCTGCACAATAATACATATTAACGCAAAATAATTGTCAAAAACCATCAAGTATCAATATTTTGATACTTATCAACATAGAACCAATAATGAGCGAATTACTACCCAATTTCATCAGCGGCCAATGGCAAAACGGCACTGGCAGCGGCACGGCCTTGTTTGATCCTGTCTTAGGTACCGAGTTAGTCCGGGTTGATGCCACTGGTCTGGATCTCAAAGCTGGTTTCGATTTTGCTCGCGAGCAAGGGGGTAAGGCATTGCGCGCCCTCACCTATCGCCAACGCGCTGGCATGTTGGCCGCTGCCGTCAAGGTTTTGCAGGCCAATCGGGATGCTTATTACGATATTGCTACCGCCAACAGTGGCACAGTTAAAAACGACACAGCGGTGGACGTTGACGGTGGCATTTATACCCTGGGAACCTACGCCAAAATGGGTGAGTCTTTGGGCGACCAGCACTTCATGCTGGATGGCGAGGCGGCACGTTTGGGCAAAGACCCCCTGTTTCAATCGCAACATGTGCTGACGCCCACGCGCGGTGTGGCATTGTTCATCAATGCCTTTAATTTCCCCAGCTGGGGCTTGTGGGAAAAAGCAGCGCCTGCTCTGTTGTCGGGTGTACCCGTCATTGTTAAACCCGCAACTGCAACAGCATGGCTGACACAGCGCATGGTCAAAGATGTGGTTGATGCTGGCATTTTTCCGCTGGGTGCACTGTCCGTGGTGTGTGGCAGTTCAGCAGGTTTGATGGATGCCCTGCAGCCTTTTGACGTGGTGTCATTCACTGGCTCGGCTGAGACAGCGGCTGTGATTCGCTCACATCCCGCTGTGGTACAAAAATCGGTGCGCGTGAACATTGAAGCAGACAGTGTGAACTCTGCCCTGTTGTTGCCCGACGCAATACCTGGCAGCGAAGCATTTGATTTGTTTGCCAAAGAGGTGGCGCGTGAAATGACAGTGAAATCAGGCCAAAAATGCACTGCCATACGCCGCGCATTGGTACCCGAGGCGCATTACCAAGCAGCCGCAGCCGCCATTCAAGCAAGATTGGCAAAAACCGTTGTGGGCAACCCACGCAATGAATCGGTGCGCATGGGCGCATTGGTCAACCGCGCACAACTCCATACCGTGCAAGAGGGGTTGCAGTACCTCAAAACCCAAACCGAGGTATTGCATGATGGGACGACGCAAACACTGGTCGATGCCGACCCAGCCCTTGCTTGCTGCGTGGGTCCAACCTTATTGGGAACGAGAAGCGCACAAGGCAGTGACGATGCCGATCGCGTTCATGACACCGAAGTGTTTGGCCCGTGTCGCAACGCTGGTCGCATACCGCGACACGGCGCACGCTTTGTCATTGATTCGACGCGGCCAAGGCTCGCTGGTTTGCTCTTTGTATGGCAGTGATGCCAAAGCATTGGCAGATATCGCAATGGAATTGGCGGACAGTCATGGGCGCGTGCACGTGATTTCACCAGATGTCGCCGCGTTGCAAACGGGTCACGGCAATGTGATGCCGCAATCATTACACGGTGGCCCTGGTCGTGCCGGTGGTGGTGAAGAGTTGGGTGGAATTCGTGCCCTGAACTTTTACCATCGCCGCAGCGCGGTACAAGCCAGCACCAGCGTTTTAAACGCAATGAGCCCCAGCACGAGCGCTTAATTTTTTAGCCCAATTTTCAAGGTAATGCGATGACCCAATCCAACCAAACGCCTGTCAATGGCGAACACTTCAATTTTGCGCAACACCTGATTGACATCAACACCAATCGCCCACAAAAAATTGCGTTCATAGACGAAAAAGGAACGCTGTCATACAGCGAATTGTTTAACAAGGTGCGTCGCATGGCGAGCGCTTTGCAAGCCTTGGGCGTACGCCGTGAAGAACGTGTGTTGCTACTGATGCACGACTGCAATGATTGGCCTGTCAGCTTTTTAGGTGCCATGTATGCTGGTATCGTCCCGGTTGCAGTCAATACATTATTGAGTGCCGATGATTACCACTACATGTTGAAACACAGCCGTGCACAAGTGGCATTGGTGTCACAAGCTTTGTTACCCACTTTGCTTGCTGCTATGGCAAAGGGTGAGCATGAAATTAAAACGATAGTTGTGTCAAATCCTGATGCTAATTTGCCCGCAAACGCTGTGTCACTGAATGTTTTATTGGAACAGCATACCCCCGCGCCACTAGCTGCCAATACCCAAGGCAACGACCCTGGTTTTTGGTTGTACTCATCCGGCTCTACGGGCAAACCTAAAGGAACATTACACACCCATGCCAACCCTTACTGGACAGCTGAGCTGTACGGGAAAGGTGTGTTGGGAATCACTGAAAAAGATGTGTGTTTTTCAGCAGCCAAATTATTTTTTGCGTATGGCTTGGGCAATGCTTTAAGTTTCCCTTTGAGCGTAGGCGCTACGGTTGTCTTGATGGCTGAACGCCCCACTCCTGATGCCGTTTTCAAACGTTGGACTGACAGTCGTCCAGGCCACCAACCCACGATATTCTTTGGTGCTCCAACGGGTTTTGCAGGCATGTTGGCATCACCCAATTTGCCAGCACAATCAGCCATCACACTGCGCATGTGCTCTTCTGCAGGCGAAGCCTTGCCAGCAGAAATAGGCGAGAAATTCAAACGTCAATTTAATATTGACATCATTGACGGTATCGGTTCAACAGAAATGTTGCACATTTACCTCTCCAACCAGCCTGGCAAAGTACGCTATGGCACAACAGGTTGGCCTGTCGCCAGGTTATGACATAGAGCTACGCGGGGATGATGGCCAGCCTGTACCCGATGGCGAAACCGGCGATTTGTACATCAAAGGACCCAGCGCCGCTTTGCTGTATTGGGGCAACCGCGAAAAATCAAACGAAACATTTCAAGGTGCTTGGACCAAAAGTGGCGACAAATATGTGCGCAACGCTGATGGTACCTACACTTACTCTGGACGCTCTGACGACATGCTCAAGGTCAGTGGTATTTATGTGTCACCCTTTGAAGTGGAATCCACGCTGATACAACATGAAGCCGTGTTAGAAGCTGCTGTCATTGGGGTGACAGATGATGAAGGACTCACCAAAACCAAAGCCTATGTCGTACTTAAATCGGGGCAAACGGCCACCGATGCAGAACTAAAAGCCTTTGTGAAAGACAGATTGGCACCGTTCAAATACCCGCGTGTGATTGAATTCATTGCTGAGTTGCCCAAAACAGCCACAGGCAAAATTCAGCGCTTCAAGTTGCGTGACAGCGAAGCCAACAAATAATCAAGTGCAAACAAGACAATTTGCGAGCGTAGACTGGTGTGGCAACGCCATTCGCATTGAATACCAATGGGTGGGTAGTGCAGACATCAGCAAACCATTGATTGTTTTCCTGCATGAAGGCTTAGGTTCTGTCGCCATGTGGAGAGATTTTCCACATCAACTTTGCATAGCAACCAACTGCCGTGGTTTGGTTTATTCGCGCCCAGGCTATGGAAAATCAAGCCCCCGCAACAGCGACGATCATTGGCAAGTGGACTTCATGCACCGCCAGGCATTTGAGGTATTGCCATCCTTATTCAGAGTGCTGAACATAGACACCGAAAAGCAAAAACCCTGGCTATTTGGACACAGCGATGGTGGCTCGATTGCTCTGCTTTTTGCAGCAAAGTATGTCCAAGATACTTCTGGTTGCATCGTATTGGCACCACATATATTTGTAGAAGAAGTGACCGTGCGCAGCATTGAAAAAGCGAAGCTGACTTATGAGACAACCGATTTGCGTCAAAAATTAGCTCGATTCCACGACGATGCCGATTCCGCTTTTTGGGGTTGGAATGAGATTTGGTTGAAACCCCAATTTCGCTTTTGGAACTTGAAAGAAGCCATCAAAACCATTACTTGCCCGATATTGGCGATTCAAGGTACGGATGATGAATATGGCAGTATGGAACAAATTCACGGCATCAAACGCGTGGTGCAGCAAACACAGTTGTTAGAGTTGGCTGCTTGCGGTCATTCGCCACACAAAGATCAAAGTATTCAAGTTATAGATGCAGTGGTCTCATTCATGGCGCTGAATCCGCAAAACCCAAACCTGTGATGGCTGCACGAAAGTCATCTGGAATATCAATGGCCTGATGGGTCACTAGCGATGTGGTGACCAGAGTTTGCTTGGCTTCCATGCGCAGTTGGCCATCTACCGCACTCACACATTGCATCAATAATCGCATCGATTTACCACCCAATTTTTCAACTTTGAGCTGCAACAAAACTTTGTCACCCATTTTGCTAATGGCACGAAAGCTCGCTTCCAAATGCACCATGGGCAGACCAATTTGTCTGGTCATGATCATTTGTTGATACGAGATGTTCAAGCCTTCCGTGAACCAATCTTCTACCAAACCATTGAACATGACGAAATACTGTGGGTAAAACACAATGCCTGCAGGATCGCAATCTGAAAAGCGTATGGTGCGTTCGCGTGAAAAAGTGACTGTTGATGTTTGCATATTCCTATGAGTATATCTAACGAGAATGGTACAAAGCGTTAAGCTATTCAAATTTTCTGATCTCAAACAGACGCGCTATACTACGCATACAAATACTTTAAGCTTAAACTAATTACCCTATGAAAACATCGCAAAAAACATCATTTCAATGGGATGACCCATTGCTGTTAAACCAACAACTCAGCGAAGATGAGCGCATGGTGCGTGAATCTGCTGCCGCTTACTGTCAAGAAAAATTAGGCACACGCGTTGTTGACGCTTTTCGAAACGAAACAACCGATGTCAACATCTTCAAAGAAATGGGCGCACTGGGTTTGCTAGGCACCATGATTCCTGAAGCTTATGGCGGTGCAGGATTGAATTATGTGTGCTATGGTTTGGCCGCACGAGAGGTTGAACGTGTCGATTCAGGCTACCGCTCCATGATGAGTGTACAAACATCTTTGGTGATGGTGCCGATTTACGAATTTGGCAACGAAGCCACCAAACAAAAATACTTACCAAAATTAGCCAGTGGCGAATGGATTGGTTGCTTTGGTTTGACCGAGCCCGATCATGGATCAGACCCGGGCAGCATGGTCACACGTGCCAAATCCGTGCCTGGCGGTTACAGCATCTCTGGCGCAAAAATGTGGATCACCAACAGCCCTATTGCCGACGTGTTTGTCGTCTGGGCCAAAGACGATGCGGGTTCGATTCGTGGCTTCGTGCTCGAAAAAGGATTCAAGGGTTTAAGTGCGCCCAAAATTCAAGGCAAGGTAGGCTTAAAAACCAGCATCACAGGCGAAATCGTTTTGGACAATGTATTTTGTCCTGAAGAAAATGCCTTCCCCGAAGTACGTGGTCTAAAAGGACCGTTCACTTGTTTGAACAGTGCACGCTATGGCATCGCATGGGGTGCTCTTGGAGCTGCGGAAGATTGCTGGCATCGCGCCCGTCAATACACGCTTGACCGCAAACAATTTGGCAAACCATTGGCAGCCAATCAGCTGATTCAAAAAAAATTAGCCGACATGCAAACAGAAATTACCCTGGGATTACAAGGCTGCTTGCGCTTAGGACGCATGAAGGATGATGGAACAGCGTCGGTCGAAATCACATCCATCATGAAACGCAATTCATGTGGCAAAGCATTGGACATTGCCCGCACCGCGCGCGACATGATGGGTGGCAACGGAATATCTGACGAGTTTGGTGTGGCACGCCATTTGGTGAACCTGGAGGTGGTCAACACCTATGAAGGCACACACGACATCCATGCCTTGATTTTGGGCCGCGCGATGACGGGGATTGCGGCTTTTTAGACCTTTTTAGACAGTGACTAAACTGATTTGTTTATTCGGGAATAACCGCTGTCACTTCAATTTCAATTTTCGCTCGCGTTTCCATCAAACCTGATACTTCAAGGCAAGCCATGGCGGGGAAATTTTTACCCATCACCTCGCGGTAAACTTTCCCTAATTCAGACAATCGGCTGTTGTACTCCACGCGGTCCGTCACATACCAGGTCATGCGCACCATGTGCTCTGGTCCCGCTTTGGCTTCTTGCAAAACCGCAACTATATTGCGCAGAGTTTGTGTAGCTTGCTGTATGAAATCGTCAGATTCAAATTGTTGTTGCGCATTCCAACCAATTTGTCCACCCACAAATACCAGCGTACCTCGCGCAGCGATGCCATTGGCATAGCCTTTGGGAGCTAGCCAACCTTCAGGTTGTAAGAGTTTTCTCATGTAAGGCTCTCTTGTTTTAATTTAAACCGCTGTAGCTTGCCCGTTTCGGTGCGCGGCAGTTTCTCTACAAAGCTCACGATGCGTGGGTATTTGTAGGGGGCAATGGTGGCTTTCACATGGTCTTGCAATGATTTAGTCATGGTGTCATTGGCAGCAAAATCAGGCTTCAACACCACAAAAGCCCGTACCACCATGCCACGTTCATCATCTTTTTGACCAATCACAGCACACTCTGAAACAGCTGCGTGTTTCAAGAGCGCATCCTCAACTTCAGGCGCACCCACGTTGTATCCAGCGGTGATGATCATGTCGTCATCACGCGCTTGGTAGCAAAAATAACCCTCTTCGTCCTGAATGAAGGCATCACCTGGGTAATTCCAACCTTGTTTAACGTAGTTGAGTTGACGTGCATCATCAAAGTAACGGCAACCAGTAGGCCCCATCACCGCCAATTTGCCTAGCGTGCCGCGCGGTACTTCATTGCCAGCATCATCCACTACTTTGGCTGTGTAGCCTGGTACGACTTTGCCAATCGCACCGGCTTTCACATCATTTCCGGCTGATGAAATAAAAATGTGAAACATCTCTGTTGCGCCAATACCATCCAGCATTTCCAAACCTGTTGCATCTTTCCACAATTGACGCGTTGCATCAGGCAAAGCTTCCCCAGCACTGACCGAAATTCGCAGTTTGGGTAAACCATGCAGCTTGGCAAATGGCGCCATTTGTCGGTAAAACGTGGGCGCGGTATAACAAATGGTGGCACCAACCTCGCCAATCAGCTTGACCATGCTTTCAGGTGTATAAGCCACATCAGGAAAATAAACGGATGATCCTGACCACATTGGAAAAATCAACAAACCGCCCAATCCAAACGTAAACGCCAAGGGCGGAGAACCAATCACAATGTCATCCGGTGTGGCTTGTAATACATGGCGCGGCCACGCTTCACAAGCAGCCAAAATATCTCTGTGCGTGTGTATGGGTGCTTTGGGCTTACCCGTTGTCCCAGACGTAAACGCCAATAGTGCGATATCCGTGGCCAAGGTGTTGCAGGCTGTAAAGTTCCCATCTTTTTGCGCCGATCGACTGGCCAAACCTTCGGGATCTGTCATGGTATTAAAAGGCACAATGGTTTGCAACGCGGGGTGTTGGCTTTGCGCGCTGACAAGTTCGTCAAGCAATTTGCTATCGCACAATGCCACTGTGGGCTGTGCTTTGGCGATGATGTCGCCTAACTCGCTGGCTCGCAACAATGGCATGGTACTGACTGCAATCAGCCCTGCTTTGACCACCGCCAACCAGCTTAAGCACAAACCTATCGAATTACTGCCACGCAACAGCACACGGTTGCCGGGCACCAATTTCAAGTCCTCGGTCAATACCTGCGCAATGCGATTCACCCTGTCCAACACATCGTTGTAACTCAATACAATTTTTGGGCTGCGCAGCAAAGGGCGGTCAGCCCAACCTTTGCTGCAAGCCTTGTCCAGCAACTCCACCACCAAATTCAGGTGCGTGGGTGGTGTTTCATTCGATTCCGGATATTGAAACGCAGGCCATTGTGAAACTGGCGGCAGTCCGTCATGAATGAATCTGTCTATTTGTGCAGATACCCCACTATATGAATCAACCATGTTCATGATCCCTCCACCGCTGATTTCAGCACCGATTTACCAATGATGAGCTGCTGAACTTCGGTCGCCCCCTCGTAAATGCGCAGCGAACGGATATCGCGGTACAGATGTTCAATCACATTACCAACTTGAACCCCTTGCCCACCATGCATTTGCAGTGCCATGTCGATGACTTGTTGTGCGTTTTCTGTGGCAACCAGTTTGGCCATGGCTGATGCGCGACTATAGGCTGCGGCTGATTCTTTGCTGGCTGTTCCCAGTGTGTCGCGCATCCATGCCGCACGGTAAGTCAGCAATGCAGCACCATCAATCAAAGCGGCCATGCTGCCAAACTTGGCCTGCGTCAACTGCATATCCGCCAATGTGCCACCAAACATGCGTCGCGTAGAAGCATAGCGAAGCGCCTCGGCCATTGCACGGCGTGCCATACCCAGAGCAGCTGCGGCCACCGACGCTCGAAAGATATCCAATGTGCGCATGGCCAGCTTAAATCCTTCGCCCTCTTCGCCCAGCAGTGCACTCTTTGGAACATGGCAATCAGCAAACCGAAGCGTTGCCAAAGGGTGCGGCGCCATGACGTGGATGTGCTCTGAGGCATCCAAACCCTGTAAATTGGCATCGACAATGAAAGCGCTGATGCCCTTTGTTCCGGCGGTGGCATCTGTCTTTGCAAATGTCACATAAAAATCGGCCATGCCTCCATTGCTGATCCAGGTTTTTACACCGGTCAAACTGTATGTCTCATGATTACCGCCATCTTTAGCATAAAATTGGCCTGTAGCCGGCGTATTGATTGCCTGAGTTGCTATATTATTTATAGCATTTTGCTTATGTTGAGTATTTACTTTTGCAGCCTTGGTTTGCATGGCTCCTACGTCTGAACCAGCATCAGGCTCGCTCAAAGCAAATGCGGCAATTTTGTCTCCGCGTGCTACTGCTGGCAAGTAATCTGCCTGTTGCTTGGCAGTGCCAGCCAAGGTAATCGCACCGCTACCCAAACCCTGCATGGCAAAAGCAAAGTCTGCCAAGGGCGAATGGAAAGCCAATGTTTCTCGCAATATCACCAGTGCACGTGAATCCATCAGCGGCAATGCGCCACCATGCGCAGCCGGTACGCAGTAACGCAACCAACCGCCTTGCCCCAGGCGCTTCACCCATTCTTTGCAAGCACGTCTGTCGTCTGTTTTGTCAACCAGTTGTTGCGGTATCCAATCCGCCAAACCACGGGCTAATTCGGCATGTACCGGTTCAAAAAACGGTAATTCGTACTGTGATGTCGTTGCACCAATCTGATCTGAACTGGCCATTCAATCACCTCCAAACACAGGTGTTTGTTTGTTTGCAAATGCTTCAAAGGCGCGTTTGAAATCCTGCGTTTGCATGCAGATTGCCTGCGCCTGCGCTTCAGCTTCGACGGCTTGTTCAATGGTCATGGCCCACTCTTGTTGCAACATCGTTTTTGTCATGCTGTGGGCAAAGGTTGGTCCCATGGCCAAGTCCTTAGCCATACTTTTCGCTTTGGCGAGCAAGTCTGTAGGTTCACACAAGCCATTGAAAAAGCCCCAAGCCAAACCTTCTTGCGCACTCATGGCTCGCCCCGTGAACAGCAATTCAGATGCCCTGCCCTGACCAATCACACGTGGTAACAATGCACATGCACCCATGTCTGCACCAGCCAGTCCGACGCGCGTAAACAAAAAGGCTGTTTTGGTTTTGTCTGTGCCGTATCGCAAATCGCAGGCCAAGGCCATCATGGCGCCTGCACCTGCACAAATTCCATCAATTGCACCAATAATGGGTTGCGGACAGTTGCGCATGGTTTTAACCAAATCACCTGTCATGCGGGTGAATTCCAGCATTTCTGGCATGCTCATTTGCGTCAGTGGGCCAATGATTTCGAAGACATCACCACCGCTACAAAAGTTATTCCCTGCACCTGTCACAACAATGGCTTTCACATCCGTTGCGTATTGAAGTTGGTGAAAGAACGTGCGCAGTTCGTTGTAAGAGTCGAACGTCAATGGGTTTTTGCGTTCGGGTCGATTCAAGGTGATGGTACCCACACCGCCCTTGTCATCAACTTGCTCATAGTGCCAGGCAAAATGGGTCGCTTGGTAGGCGGCTTTGGCATCGAATTGGCTGCGCATCGGGTTGCTTGAGCTGACAAAATGTTTCATTGAGATTCCTTCAAAGAATGTTGCTTCACCTTGCCTAGCAACTTATACAGTGTTGCGATTTCGGTGACTTTTAAACCGGCGAAGGCTTGCACGATCCATGCCTCATGTTGCAATGCCATGGTCGAAAAAACCTTGCGTCCTTGTTCAGTGAGGCATACCCGAAAAGCGCGTCGGTCATTGTCAACTGCAATGCGTTCTACCAAACCTTCATTCACCAATTGGTCGGTAATGCCCGTGATATTGCCGCCACTGACCATCATGCGGCGACTCAATTCATTCATCTTCAAGCCTTGTGGTGATCGCTCAAGTTGCGACAACAAATCAAATCGAGGCAATGTGGTGTCAAACTGCTGGCGCAATTGGGTGCGTACTTTTTTTTCTACCAATTGCGTGCAAGTTAACAGTCGCAACCATAGACGCAGTTCTTGCGGATGCTCACTTTGTTGCGCGCCAAGGAGTCGGGCTTCTAAGTCCATATATGAGGTTTTTAATTTAGACTGAATTAGTTTATGTCTAAACTATTTTTTGTCAACGCTTGAAATATCCAGAATTACCCTATTGACAACATATAAACGACAAGCTAAATTCATTTATAGTTAAATAGTTTATATTTAAAGTATTAACCAAATCGTTGTTGAATTCGTTAATGGTTGGCGCATAGATTTTGCAAGGAGCCTGTTATGAAAGTCGTTTGCTTAGGGGGTGGTCCAGCTGGTTTGTACTTTTCCATTTTGATGAAAAAGGCCAATCCAGCTCACGACATCACGGTGATTGACCGCAATGCGGCGGACAATACTTTCGGTTGGGGCATCGTTTTCTCTGACAAGACCATGGATGGTTTTCGCGCTGCTGATGCTGAAGTAGTGGATGAAATCGAAGCGAATTTTCACCACTGGGACGATATCGATGTTCACTTCAAAGGGCAAAAAATCACTTCAGGTGGTCACGGATTTTGCGGAATTGCACGTTTGAAGTTGTTGGAAATTTTTCAACGCCGTGCTAAGAATTTAGGTGTCAATTTGGTGTTTGAACAAGAATTCAAAGACCCTGATGATTACGCCAAGAATTATGATTTGGTGATTGGTGCAGACGGCGTATTCTCTACCACCCGAAGCAAGCACGATGCACATTTCAATCCGCGCATTGATCTACGTACCTGTCGCTTCATATGGCTGGGAACCAAGAAAAAACTTGACGCCTTCACTTTTGCGTTCAAAGAAACCGAGTTTGGTTGGTTTAACCTTCATGCTTATCGGTTTAACGATGAAATGTCGACATTCATCGTCGAAACACCTGAGTCAACTTGGTACAAAGCTGGCATCGACAAATTTGAAGCAGCCGAATCTATCGCCTTCTGCGAAAAATTATTTGCGGATTTGTTGGATGGTCATTCATTGATATCCAACGCTAGGCATTTGCGTGGCTCTGCCATGTGGCTTAAATTTAACCGCGTACTGTGCGAACGCTGGTACAAAGACAATATTGTGCTCATTGGTGACGCAGCACACACAGCACACTTTGCCATTGGTTCTGGCACCAAATTGGCAATGGAAGATGCTATTTCATTGTCTAAAGTGCTCAACAGCACCGATGGCAGTGTGCCCGAGCGTTTGGCGCGCTACCAAGCTGAACGTGAAATTGAAGCGCTAAAACTACAAAGTGCCGCGCGCAACCGCATGACTTGGTTTGAAGACATTGAACGGTATGTCCAATTAGAACCCGAACAATTTGCCTTCTCATTGCTCACGGGGAGTCAGCGCGTGGGACATGAAAATCAAAAATTGCGTGACCCCAAGTATGTCGAAAAATTTGACACTTGGTTCGCACAAAAATGCGGCTTACCGGCCAAACCGATTCCGCCAATGTTCACGCCCTTTAAGCTGCGTGAGATGACCTTGGTCAACCGCGTTGTCGTTTCTCCGATGTGCACCTATTCTGCGATCGATGGTTTACCAAATGATTTCCATTTTTCTCACTATACAGCACGTGCACTTGGCGGTGCTGCCTTGGTCGTGACAGAGATGACCTGCGTTGCACCCCAGGCACGAATCACACCGGGCTGCACTGGCATTTGGAATGATGAACAAGAGCTCGCGTGGAAGCGAATCACCGATTTTGTGCACGCCAATAGCCAAGCCAAAATGGCCATTCAGATTGGTCACGCAGGTCGCAAAGGCTCAACCATGCTGGCATGGGATGGCATTGATCAACCTTTGCCAGCCAACAACTGGCCTTTGCTTGCACCATCTGCCATTCCATATCTAGCAGGTATCTCACAATTACCTAGAGAGATGACGCGCGCTGATATGGACGAAGTAAAAGCTGAGTTTGTGCAAGCAACAATGCGAGCGCAAGCAGCTGGTTTTGACATGATTGAGTTCCACGCTGCGCATGGCTATTTAATGTCGTCCTTTATTTCACCTCTGACCAATCAACGCAAGGATGAGTATGGCGGCACCTTAGAGAATCGCTGCCGCTTTCCACTCGAAGTGTTCACCGCCATGCGGCAAGCCTGGCCTGCAGATAAACCCATGTCAGTGCGTATTTCTGCCCACGACTGGGTTCCAGGCGGCATCACACCAACTGACGCGGTAGATGTTGCCGCAATCTTTAAAGCCGCAGGTGCTGACATCATTCACGTCTCTGCTGGACAAGTCAGCAAAGATGAAAAACCTGTCTACGGCCGAATGTTTCAAGTCCCCTTTTCCGACAAAATTCGCAACGAACTGCGCGTTCCCACCATTGCAGTGGGCAACATTTACGAAGCCGACCATGTCAACACCATCATTGCAGCAGGCCGTGCGGATTTATGCGCGCTGGCTCGACCGCATTTGGCCGATCCAGCTTGGACATTGCATGCAGCCGCCGCGCAAGGCTACAACGCAGTGGCTTGGCCAAAGCAATATTTAGGTGGAAAAATACAATTGGAACGAAACCTGGAGCGTGCAACACAATTGGCGTTAAACGCCTGATATCGCCGCAAAATTGATGACACAAAATTCAACAATTAACATTTTTATATCAAGGGTTTGTCCTAGGAAAATAGATGCCACTTTCACCGTCAAACATGCATAATAGTGCTTGTTTTGATATTCGTTCACCTCAACATTTAAGGAATCATATGAACACACCATCACGTCGCCAAGTTTTATCTCAAAGTGCTGCATTGATTGGCGCAGCCAGCACCGGATTGGGTCTCACACAACACGCTGTTGCACAAACTGGCAAATTGCGAGTTGGTTTGATGCTGCCCTACACAGGCACATTTGCGCAATTGGGTGTGGCCATTGAAAACGGTTTTCGCATGGCCATTAACGAACAAGGCGGCAAGCTGGGTGGTCGCGAAATTGAATTTTTCAAAGTGGATGATGAATCTGAGCCATCCAAAGGCATTGAAAACGCCAATAAATTGGTACAGCGCGACAAAGTTGATGTACTCGTAGGCACTGTTCACTCTGGCGTGCAAATGGGTATTCACAAAGTTGCCCGTGATACTGGCGTTCTCAGCCTGATTCCTAATGCAGGTGTGCATGTTGCCACCCGCGCACAATGCGCTCCCAATGTGTTTCGCACCTCATTCAGCAATTCTCAACCTACTCGAGCTCTGGGTGCCACCATGGTTGCCAAAGGTCATAAAAAAGCAGTTTGGATCACATGGAAATATGCTGCGGGTGACGAAGCATTTGAAGGCTTTAAAGAAGGTTACTTGGCAGCTGGCGGCACCATTGTGAAAGAGATGGGTTTGCCATTTCCAAATGTTGAATTTCAAGCTTTGCTAACAGAAATTGCAGCCTTGAAGCCAGATGCAGTGGCTTGCTTCTTCGCAGGTGGTGGCGCCGCCAAATTCATGAAAGATTACGCGGCTGCCGGCTTGCAAGGCAAAATTCCATTGTATGGCTCAGGCTTTTTGACAGAAGGTGTGATTGATGCTGCAGGTCCAGCCGCAAACGGTGTGATTACCACCATGCACTATGCGGATGGTTTGGACAATCCACGCAATAAAGCTTTCCGCTTGGCCTACGCAAAAACATTCAAAATGCAACCCGATGTGTATGCGGTACAAGGTTACGACACAGGTTTGTTATTGATTCAAGGCATGAATGCGGTCAAAGGCGATATCAATAACAAAGTGGCACTCTACAAGGCGATGGAAGCTGCCACGATTGACAGCCCACGTGGCAAATGGACCATGAGCAAAGCCCACAACCCGGTGCAAGACATTTATTTGCGCGTGGTTGAAAACAAAGAGAACAAGGTCATCGGGGTAGCTGCCAAAGCTTTGGCAGATTCCGGCGCTGGCTGCAAGATGTCCTGATACGGGCGAAATATTCATCTCTGTAAATCAACAACCATGAGCTTCTGTATAGTTTAGATTTGCACGGCATGGATTTCGTTACTTTTCTCATTCAGCTGCTGAACAGCGTGCAGTATGGACTGCTGCTGTTCATGCTGGCTGCAGGCTTGACTTTGATATTTGGCATCATGGGCGTGGTGAATTTGGCGCATGGAAGCTTCTACATGGTGGGCGCGTATTTGGCCTACTCGCTGAGTCTCTATTTTTCAAGTCTGACGCTGGGAATTTTGGCCGGTCTGGTGTTGTCGGTCATATTGGGATTTGCCTTGGAATGGCTGTTATTTCGTCACTTTTACCACCGCGATCATTTGGATCAAGTGCTGTTAACCTTCGGCTTGATTTACATCTTTGAAGAATTGCGCTCCATTTTCTGGGGCGATGATGTGCATGGCGTGACCATTCCACAGCAACTCAATGCATCGATTCCGCTTACAGAAAACCTCTCCTACCCCGTGTACCGTTTGTTCATGTCCGCGGTGTGCATCGTATTGGCTTATTTTTTATATTGGTTGATTGCCAAAACGCGTTTAGGTATGAAAATTCGTGCAGGAGCCTTCAACCGTGACATGACTGAAGCTTTGGGCATCAACATCAAGTTGATACATGCCGTTGTTTTTGCCCTGGGTGTTGGTTTGGCTGCCGTGGCTGGCATGATTTCAGCCCCCGTTTCCAGCGTCTACCCCAACATGGGCTCCCAAGTGCTCATCATGTGTTTTGTGGTGGTGGTCATTGGTGGAATTGGGTCTGTGCGCGGCGCTTTCATCTCTGCCCTGCTCGTCGGTTTGGTTGACACATTTGGCAAAGTGTTGTTGCCATCGATGTCGGGCATGTTGGTTTACATGTTGATGGCCGCTGTCCTGCTATGGAAGCCAGAAGGTTTGTTCAAATACTGAGCATTCGTGTCATTTAAAACGCCAAACTTACCAATCACAACACAGCCTACCGTCACATTAACTGCATATTCATGAGTGCTCCAAAATCAAACCTCGAAATATTGCCACGCAGTGTGCAAGTCGGATTGGTTTTTGGTCTGATTGCTTTACTGGCTTTCCCGTTTGTAGGCAGCCAGTTTTACATGGACATGGTCACGCGCATGATGATCATGGCAATATTTGCCATGAGCTTGGATTTGCTGCAAGGTGTGACGGGTTTGGTGTCTTTGGGACATGCGGCCTATTTCGGCTTGGCGGGTTATGCATTGGCATTTTTGACACCACAAAACGATGCGGTGAGTTTGTGGTGGACCTTGCCTGTATCGGTATTGGCTTCGGCTTTGGCGGCTTTCATCATTGGCATTTTTGTGGTGCGCACGCACGGCATTTACTTCATCATGGTGACGATGGCGTTTGCCCAAATGGTTTTCTTTTTGTTTTTTGATAACAAAGCATTGGGCGGATCTGATGGTTTGTACATCAACTTCAAACCCAGCACCGCCATAGCAGGAATGACTTTATTTGATTTGGATAACAAAACCACGTTTTATTATTTCACGCTGGCATTTGTCATTGCTGTTTACTTATTTTTGCGCCGTTTATTGTGGAGCCCTTTTGGCAGAGCTTTAGCAGGCATCCGCGTTAACGAACACCGCATGCGTGCGGTTGGTTTCGCAACCTTCAGCTACAAACTCACTGCCTTCACCTTGGCAGGTGGCTTGGCTGGTTTAGCTGGTTATTTGTGGGGAGCGCAAAGCGGCTATATCAACCCCGAGCTCATGGGCTTTCACATGAGCGCACATGCCATCATGATGATCATTTTGGGCGGCATGGGCAATTTTGCGGGTGCGGTGGTTGGTGCTTTTACATTTGAATATGTGCTGCACGCTTTCAAAGACTTGCCCACTATCGAACTGGCAGGTCGAAGCATCCACCTTGGCAAACATTGGCAATTGTGGATGGGTAGTTTCATTGTGCTGGTGGTGTTGTTTGCACCCCGTGGTTTATTGGGATTATTCAGCTTGAAATCGCGTCGCAACAATGCTGCAATCAGCACGAAAGCATCCAATGACTGAGTTACTTTTGAGTGCGAAAGAACTGGTGAAACGCTTTGGTGGTTTGGCTGCTGTAAACCAAGTCTCCATCGATTTGTACCGTGGCCAAATTCATGCTGTGATCGGTCCCAATGGTGCTGGCAAATCGACCCTAACCAATTTATTGTCTGGTGACTTACCTTTAACTTCAGGGCAAATTACCTTAAACGGCAAAGACATTTCAAAAGCCAATCCTGAGCAGATTTCAAAAATGGGCTTAGGACGCAGCTACCAAAAAACCAATGTCTTTTTGCCTTTCACGGTTTGGGACAATGTACGTTTGGCAGCACAATCACGTGAATCACATAGTGCATGGAATCCTGTTCATTGGTTTCAAAATACGCGCGATAGCACACGCAAAACCGCAAGCAATGAAGCTGCCAAGGCCGCCATCGCGCTGTGCAAACTTGAAAACCAAACCCATACCAGTTGCCAGCAATATGAGCCATGGTGAACAGCGACAGCTCGAAATCGCCATGACGTTGGCTACTCAGCCGCAAGTGCTTTTGCTGGATGAACCACTGGCCGGCATGGGCGTAGCCGAAGCCGAGCGCATGATTGAGCTGTTACACGAACTGAAAAAAGACCATGCCATTCTTTTGGTGGAGCATGACATGGATGCGGTGTTCGCACTGGCCGACCGTTTGACGGTGATGGTCAATGGCCAAGTCATTGCCAGCGACACACCGGTCAACATACGCTCTGATGCCGCAGTGCAAGCTGCTTATTTGGGTGAAGACGTGACGGAAGGAGCCGACCATGTCTAACAAGCAAATCGCAAGTCAGAACATGGATACCTTGATTGAGGTTGAAGGTCTCAACACGTATTACGGTGCCAGCCATATTTTGCGCGGCGTTGACTTCCGTGTACAACGCGGCGAAACCATCGGCTTGATGGGTCGCAACGGCATGGGCAAAAGTACATTGCTGAAAAGCATCATGGGCTTGGTTAAACCCAGTAGCGGTCATGTCCACATCATGGGACACGACATGACCGGCTCTGCGCCCTACAAAATTGCCCAAATGGGGATTGCCTATGTGCCTGAAGGACGCGGCATTTTTGGCAGCTTGAGCGTGACTGAAAACCTCATCATGTCCGCACGCGCTGGGACAACACCAGCCGCTAAAGCACGTGCGATATTGGGGCAAGATTGGCACTACGACAAAGTCTTAGAAACCTTCCCACGATTGAAAGAACGCCTCAAACACGGTGGGCAACAATTGTCGGGCGGTGAACAACAAATGTTGACCATCGGACGCGCATTGATGACCAACCCCGATGTGTTGATTCTGGACGAAGCCACCGAAGGCTTGGCACCCTTGATTGCACGCGAAATTTGGCACATTTGTGATGTCATTCGCCAAAGTGGCATCAGCAGCATCATCGTCGATAAAAATTGGAAACATGTGACTCAAATCACCGACAGAAACGTGATTTTGGTCAAAGGTCAAATTGTGTTTACCGGCAGTTCAGCTGAACTGTTGGCGCAACCCGAATTACTCACACAACATTTGGGCGTGTAACTGAGTGGGCTTTTAATTGCCAATACGCCACGCATACAATTGTGGCAATGTCTTCTGCCCATTTACCAACTCCTGACCCCTCGTCAGAAAACCGCATCCAGCACTACGAAAATTTTCCGGTGGCTTCATGGTTGTGCCCGCCTCACTTGCGACCGGCTATCGTCGCCATTTACAACTTTGCGCGCACTGCAGACGACATTGCCGATGAAGGCAGTGCCACTGCACAAGAACGATTAGATGATTTAGCAGCTTACCGCGCTGATTTGTATGCAGCACAACATGCCAATACAGACGAAAAGACCTTTTCTAACCGATGGAAATCAGTCTTTGTACCACTGCAATCTGCCATAGCCACATTCAATCTACCAGCATCTTTATTGAACGACTTGCTCAGCGCATTTGAACAAGACATACACAAAACGCGAGACCATGAAGGCTACGCCAACGAAGCCGAATTGCTGGACTACTGCTCTCGTTCCGCCAACCCTGTTGGGCGCTTGCTGTTGCATTTGTATGGTATTCAAGATGCAGATGCGTTGCGCATGAGCGACCACATCTGTACCGCATTGCAGCTCATCAACTTTTGGCAAGACTTGAGCCAAGACATACCGCGCGGCAGGTTTTATTTACCTCTTGAATCCTGTGCGAATTTGGAGTGCGCAAAAGCAGATTTACTCAATTTGAAGCAAACCCCAAATGCTACTGATTTAATAGCATCTCAGGCAATGAATACGCTGGCTACAATGCAAAAAGGCATGCAATTGGTACACATACTACCTGGACGTGCGGGCTGGGAACTGCGCTTTGTCATTCAAGGCGGGTTACGCATCTTGGACAAAATCAAAGACTTGAATTATGCAATGTTAGAAAATCGGCCGAAATTGAACAAGTTTGACTATGTAGTTATTGCTTGGAGAACGCTGTGGATGTAAATCGCTTAAAAACAGCAGCGATTACCGTCATTGAATACCTACTCGGGTTCATGGCATTGGCCATATTTGTCGCCTACGCTTACGCCCAAGGGACTCCCAATGTGGCGCGCTGGGAACAAGCGTTCAAACTCGGTGCTGTCTTGGCGGCGCTGGAGATTGCAGTTTTGTACGCACGCAAAACACCCATGAACCGATTAATCCTGGGTGGCAATATTTGGCTACTGGCAGGTGGCTTGGCGTTTGTTTTTGGACAGGAAAAATTCTTGCGGATGTACGAAAGAATGGGTGAAGCCAGCGTCTTTGCGGCAATCTTGTGCGTCGGCATCATCGCTACTTTGTTTTCAAAAAATGGTTTTGTAGGTGTTCAAGCTCCACGAAATAAAGTTCTGACCTATTCAGCCTATCTTTTGATCGCGACCGCGATGTCTTTTGGTACAGCCATCGTGTTCAAAGGCAACGTCAAAATTGCAGGCGTTTTACCACTCACAGCACTGGCATTTTTCCATCGGTATTTGCGGCACAAATTAAGGAATTTTGCATAAATATTGATAAATTTAGCCTGTATCCGGCGTATTGATTGCCTACATTGCTATTTTATTTATAGCAATTTACTGGCCTTTCCCGAATGAATAAGAACCGTCTTTCAATGTAACAATAGCATCCATGACACCTGAGCAATACGTTCAAGACAAAGCAGCTGCGTCTGGTAGCAGTTTTTATTATGCTTTCTTGTTTTTACCGAAAGAACGGCGTGCGGCGATTACTGCGTTTTATGCGTTTTGCCGAGAGGTGGATGATGTGGTGGACGATGCGGTGGACATGGGTATCGCAGCCAAAAAGCTTGCTTGGTGGCAAGCTGAAGTTCAGCAGACTTTTCAAGATAAACCCACACACCCAGTGATGCAAGCGCTCTTGCCCCATTGCAAAAGTTACGACATTGAAGAACAACATTTGCAGGCTGTCATTGAGGGTTGCCAGATGGATTTGCAACAAACGCGCTATTTGGACTACCCCGCTTTGCAGCATTACTGCCATTTGGTAGCTGGCGTGGTGGGAGAGGTCGCAGCCAAAATATTTGGGCAATCTGATTCACAAACCACCGCCTATGCACACAAATTGGGGCAAGCGTTTCAACTGACCAACATCATTCGCGATGTGGGCGAAGATGCGCGCCGTGGACGCATCTATTTGCCAATGAGTGATTTGCAGCAATTCAATGTCAAAGCGCATGAATTAATCAATTACAAGCTGGCAGACAAAATCATCGGATTTTGATGACCGCTTTCAAGCATTGATGGCGTTTCAATCCCAACGAGCGCATGCACTTTACGATGAAGCCATGCAGTTGTTGCCTACAGCAGATGTTCGCAGCCAAAAGCCTGGCTTGATGATGGCGAGCATTTATCGCACGCCTGTTGCGCGAGATTGAGAAAGACAAGTTTCCAGTAATGCATGAACGTGTGCGTTTAACACCGTTGCGAAAACTTTGGTTGGCTTGGAAAGTGCAGGCACTTGGAAAAATCTAATAGAAAAATTGCCATCATTGGTGGCGGTTGGGCTGGTATGGCGGCCGCTGTGTATGCCACGCAGGCTGGTCACCAAGCTACGGTTTTTGAAGCAACGCAAGCCTTGGGTGGGCGCGCCCGTGTTGTGAATGGTGAATTGCCGAATGGGAAAACTGTTCCACTCGACAACGGTCAACACATCTTGATCGGCGCTTACAGTGAATCCCTGAAGTTGATGCAAACCGTGGGGGTGAATTTAGCTAAAGCCTTGCTGCGTTCCCCCATGTCCATGCAGTTTGCAGATGGTACGGGTTTGATATTGCCTGATTGGCGCAAGCCTTGGATGGTGGGTTTGGATGCAGCTTGGGGTATCGTCCGCGCCAAAGGCTGGACCTGGACTGACAAAATCAATTTATTGCGAGCCACATCTGCATGGCAACGCAATGGCTTTCAATGCAATGCCAGCGAAACCGTTTTGCGCTTATGCCAAAAAACAAAACCTGTTATCACTCCCCGTGTGATGGCAGAGTTAATCGAACCACTGTGCCTGTCCGCGTTGAACACGCCCATGCAGACGGCCAGTGCCAGCGTATTTTTGCGCGTGCTAAAAGATGCGCTTTTTGCGCCCAGCACACAAGTTGATGCCCATACAATTTTTGGCCCAGCCAACATGCTGCTGCCCAAACGCGATTTGTCTAACCTCTTTCCACATCCCGCTGCAGCTTGGCTAATACAACAAGGTGGCAGCATTCAACTTGGTTCACGCATCCAATCACTGCACTATGGCCACAATGGTTGGCAGCTCGATGTCGGTGATGCAAATCAGTATTACGATGCTGTCATTCTGGCAGGTTCAGCATCAAATATGGCATCAGTCGGCATCAATACTGCCTACAACGCTACAAATACTGTAGCAATAGAATTGCAACATCTCATGCAACGCGAGCTTCAAACATGGCAAGACAAGGCGAACGCATTGCAGTACGAAGCCATTGCAACCGTGTATGCGTATGCGCCAAATGCCAAACTGTCACAGCCGATGTTGGCACTCAAAACGGATGCCAGCAACCCCGCGCAATTTGTGTTTGACCGTGGACAACTAGGAGGCGAACCCGGCTTGCTGGCGTTTGTCATCAGCGCCAGCAGTGGTGATCGCTTAACGTTGCAAAACCAAGTCATTTCACAAGCAGCCAAACAATTGAACTTACCAAACTTGCAAGCCATTCAAACCATCGTAGAAAAACGCGCCACCTTTGCCTGCACCCCACAATTGCAGCGTCCAGCTACTCAAATAGCGCCTGGTCTTTTGGCCTGCGGTGATTACATTGATGGCCCCTACCCTGCCACTTTAGAAGGCGCAGTGCGCAGTGCCAAATTGGCAGTTAATTTGATTTGAAATCAATTTAGATAAGCACATAAAAAAAAACCTCAATTTCGTGAATTGAGGGTTTTTGTTCGGTGCGGTATTTCAAAAACTAAAACCGATCAGCATTCATCACCTTGGTCCAAGCCGCCACAAAGTCACGCACAAACTTCTCGCGGTTATCGTCTTGGGCATACACCTCGGCGTAGGCGCGTAAGATGGAGTTTGAACCGAAAACCAAGTCAACACGCGATGCTGTCCATTTGGTTTTCCCACTGGTGCGATCCACAATGTCATAGCTGTTGCGACCAGTCGGTTTCCAGTTGTAAGCCATGTTTGTAAGATTGACGAAAAAGTCATTGCTTAATGTGCCAACGCGTTCTGTGAACACCCCATGCTGCGAGCCGCCGTGGTTGGTACCCAATACGCGCATACCGCCCACCAACGCCGTCATCTCGTGGGCTGTTAAACCCATCAGTTGAGCGCGATCAAGCAACAACTCTTCTGGGCTCACGGTGTAGTTCTTTTTCACCCAGTTGCGGAAACCGTCATGTATAGGTTCTAGTACTGCAAACGATTCAGCATCGGTTTGTGCATCAGTTGCGTCACCACGGCCTGGCGTGAACGGTACAGGAACATTGAAGCCCGCCGCTTTGATGGCTTGCTCCACGCCCATGTTGCCAGCCAACACAATCACATCGGCCCTACTTGCGCCACTGTCTTTGGCGATGCTTTCAAGCACGGATAAAACTTTGGCTAAACGTGCTGGCTCGTTGCCTTCCCAGTCTTTTTGCGGTGCCAGTCGAATGCGGGCACCATTAGCGCCACCGCGTTTATCAGATTGTCTGAATGTGCGTGCACTGTCCCACGCGGTGCTGACCATGTCGCTGACACTCAAACCACTGGCTGAAATTTTGGCTTTAACGGCTGCCACATCGAAATGGGTGTTGCCAGCAGGAACTGGGTCTTGCCAGATCAAATCTTCTTTTGGCACTTCAGGGCCAATGTAACGTGCTTTCGGTCCTAAATCGCGGTGCGTCAATTTGAACCATGCACGGGCAAAAGCTTGGCTAAATTCATCCGGATTTTTGTAAAAGCGTTCAGATATTTTGCGGTAAGCGGGGTCCATCTTCATCGCCATATCGGCATCGGTCATGATGGGATTGCAGCGAATGGTTGGGTCTTCTACATCAACAGGTTTATCTTCTTCTTTGATGTTGATGGGTTCCCATTGCCATGCACCTGCAGGACTCTTTTTGAGCTCCCAGTCATAGGTGAACAACAGATAGAAATAGCCGTTGTCCCATTTGGTTGGATGGGTTGTCCATGCGCCTTCAATGCCGCTGGACATGGTGTTCCGTCCAACACTGCGACTGGTATGGTTCATCCAGCCCAAGCCTTGCTCTACCACTTCTGCCCCCTCGGGACTGGGTCCTAAGTTTTGTGCTTTTCCATTGCCGTGCGATTTACCCACGGTATGCCCACCCGCCGTCAATGCCACCGTTTCTTCATCGTTCATGGCCATACGCGCAAAGGTCAATCGCACGTCTTGTGCTGTACGCAATGGGTCAGGCTGACCGTTGACACCTTCAGGGTTCACATAAATCAAACCCATTTGAACAGCGGCCAAAGGATTGTCCAGCTCCTCACGGCTTTCACCTTCATAGCGATTCGGGGCTAACCAGTCTTTCTCAGACCCCCAGTTGATATCTTGCTCAGGATGCCATATGTCTTCACGGCCAAAAGCAAAGCCGTAGGTTTTGAGTCCCATCGATTCATAAGCAACAGTCCCAGCCAAAACAATCAAATCAGCCCAGCTGATTTTGTTGCCGTATTTCTTTTTGATCGGCCATAACAAACGACGCGCCTTGTCCAAATTGACGTTATCAGGCCAAGAGTTCAGCGGTGCGAAACGTTGATTGCCCGTACCTGCACCACCGCGTCCGTCAGCAATACGGTACGAGCCTGCGGAATGCCAAGCCATGCGTATCATCAGACCGCCATAGTGCCCCCAATCGGCTGGCCACCAGTCTTGGCTGTTTGTCATCAGCGCAACCAAGTCTTTTTTAAGTGCTGCAACATCCAGTGTTTTGACAGCTTCGCGATAATCGAAACCTGCGTCCATGGGGTTGGTTTTGCTATCGTGCTGATGCAAAATATCAAGGTTGAGCGCATTGGGCCACCATGCCATGTTTGATTTGCCTGTGCTGGTGTTGCCACCGTGCATCACAGGACATTGACCCGATGTTGTTTGTTTGTTTTCCATTGCTTTCTCCCTTTTTCTCAATTGAGTTTGGTTGATAAAATTTATCCAGACAACCATTCACATGGCTGCATGGTCTGAATGGTAAAAACAACGCATTGATTTGTATAATTGTATTTACATATAATTTTGATTAAAATTATTTATCACAACCATTCTATGCTTTTTTGAATATGACACTGACCGAATTGAAATTCATCATTGCAGTTGCACAAGAACGCAATTTCAGGCGCGCTGCGGACTTATGCTTTGTGACGCAACCAGCTTTAAGTCTGGGCATCAAAAAGCTGGAACAAGAACTGGGCATCTCCATCTTTGAGCGCAACCGCACCGATGTGCAATTGACCGTAGTTGGCAAAAAAATTGTCGAGCAAGCCATGAAAGTGTTGGATGAAGCGGCCAACATCAAACTCATTGCACAGCAAGGCAATGATCAGCTCAAAGGGCCAATTCGCATTGGCATCATTCATTCGGTTGCGCCCTATTTGCTGCCCGACATCATTCCGGTTTTGCGCGAATCAGCTCCTGAAATGCCATTGGATGTAGAAGAAAACATCACCGAAAATTTGGCTAACCAACTCAAAACTGGCATCATTGATGTGGCTATTTTGGCTTTGCCTTTTGATGCGCCTAACATTCGTTCACACGTCCTGTACGACGAAAAGTTCGATGTCATCGTGCCATCGCACCACCCTTGGGCGAAGCGCAAACGCATCAAGCCAGAAGAGTTGGCGTCTGAAAAAGTGCTTCTTTTGAACAGTGGCCATTGCTTCAGCAACCAAGTGACCTTGGCTTGCCCAGAGTTAATGCGAAAAGGTTTGGTGCTGCAAGGCAACTCGCTGGAAACGATTCGCCACATGGTGGCGTCCAATTTAGGTATCAGCGTCTTGCCGCATTCGGCCACTCAAGCAAGGTACAGCAACCCCTTGATCACCTCCATCCCCTTCGCGCCGCCAGCGCCATCCAGACGCATCGCCATCGTCTGGCGCAACAGCTTTACACGGCAACAAGGTATCGACAAAGTGATTGAGGCCGTTAAATCTGTCGCACATATTGCGACAAAATAAAATCGCTGACTAGATTAAAATTTATAAGAAATTAGCCTCTATGTGGCGTACTTATTGCCTATTTTGCTATTATATTTATAGCATATCAAGGCATCTATTTGCAAAAGCCAAATTCGAATAATTTATCCACGCCCCACAAACGGCATGTTGGTTGCCATCACTGTGTGGTACAGCACATTGGCATTGAGCGGTAAATTGGCCATGTAGACCACCGATTGCCCAACGATGGCCACATCCATCACTGGTTCTTGCATGATGCTGCCATTGGCTTGCATGATGCCAGCGGCCATTTTGACAGTCATGTCGGTGGCGGCATTGCCAATGTCAATTTGACCGACCGCAATGTCGTACTTTCGGCCATCCAAATTGGCGCTTTTGGTGAGTCCCAGCACGGCGTGCTTGGTTGCGGTGTAGGCCATGGTATTCGGGCGCGGTGTGGTGGCTGCGATAGATCCGTTATTGATGATGCGGCCACCGCGTGGCGATTGCGCTTTCATGGTTTTGAAAGCCTGCTGGATACACAAGAACATGCCAGTGAGGTTAATGTCCACAACGCTCTTCCATTGCTCGACTGTCCAGTCTTCAAACAAGCCCGGTGGGTTGCCTACACCTGCGTTGTTGAACAAGACATCGACGCGCCCCCATTTGTCAACGGTGGTGGCAAATAAGGCTTGCACAGATTGCGCATCTGAAACATCGGTGGGCACAACCAGTGCCTGATCACCTAAACCCGATTCTTTGGCAACATCTTGCAAGGGTTGCGCGCGCCGTCCGGCCAATGCCACGCAATAACCGTCCGCCAAGAGCGCCAGCGCCACCGCTTTGCCTACACCTGATCCTGCACCTGTAACGATGGCGACCTTGGTGATTTTGGGTTTGTTGTTGTCTTGATTTGCTGTCATTTTCTGCGTGAATTTTTATTGCGTTTGGCATTTGCCTTTGAAGAAGTTTTAGAAGCGTGCTTCACCGCAGCGATAGGTGATTTGACTGCGCTGCTCTTGCGTGATGCGGATGAAGAACGTTTGGAACCTTTGCCATTTTCGGACAGTGAAGGTGTTTGTCTGCTGGTTTTTTGAGCTTTGGATTGGCCTTTGGATTGTTTGTCAAACTTGTCCACGCCTTTGTCCTTCATGGCGCGGTTCAGCAAACTGTCTCCCTCGGTCAGCATTCTGAAATCAATTTTGCGTGCGTCCAAATCCACCTTGCTGACTTGCACACGCACAGGTGTGCCGATGGCATATTTAATGCCAGTGCGTTCGCCACGCAGTTCTTGCCGCGCTTCGTCAAACTTGAAGTATTCGCCACCCAGTTCGGTGATGTGAATCAAACCCTCCACATACATGGCGTTCAAGGTAACGAACAAACCAAAGGTGGTGACGGAACTGACCACACCATCAAATTCTTCACCCAAATATTGCCGCATGTATTTGCATTTGAGCCAGGCTTCCACATCGCGACTGGCTTCGTCGGCTCTGCGTTCATTGGCGCTGCAATGCAAGCCCGCCGCTTGCCATGCTTGGTTTTCTTCATGCTGTGATTTGGTGAGTTTGACGGTTGGTTCAGCCACTTTGCTGCCAAACTTGGTCGCTCTGGCAGCCAAGCGCTTGGCCAGTTTTTCATGTGCTTCACCGGGAGTCGGCAATACAGGCAATTTGTATTTGCGACTATTGAGAATGGCTTTGATGACGCGGTGCACCAGCAAATCCGGGTAGCGTCGAATCGGGCTGGTGAAATGCGTGTAGGCGTCGTATGCCAAACCAAAATGCCCGCTGTTGGTGGGCGTGTAGATGGCTTGTGACATGGAACGCAACAGCATGGAATGAATTTGCAAGGCATCGGGCCGGTCTTTGGTGGCCTGTGCAATGGCTTGAAATTCACCCGGTTTGGGGTCGTTGCTGATGCTGTGGCCAATACCGGTCACTTTTAAATAATTGCGCAAGGCTTCTTGTTTGTCGGGTGTTGGCCCTTCATGCACACGGAAAAGCCCTGCGTGTTTGCTTTGCGCAATAAAGTCCGCGCTGCACACATTGGCTGCCAACATGGCTTCTTCGATGATTCTGTGCGCCTCGTTACGGGTGCGAGCAATGATTTTTTCAATGCGACCGCTTTCATCGCAGACGATTTGCGTCTCTGTGGTTTCAAAGTCAACAGCCCCACGCTGAGCGCGCGACGCTAATAAGGCTTTGTACACATCACTCAAGTTCAGCAAATCATGCACACGTGCTTTGCGCTTGGCTGCTTCTGGGCCTTTGGTGTTGCTTAAAATCGCCGCTACTTCGTTGTAGGTAAAACGCGCATGGCTGTACATCACCGCAGGGTAAAACTGGTAGGCATGCACCTCGCCTTTGGCTGTGATGAGCATGTCACACACCATGCACAGGCGTTCGACTTCGGGGTTCAGCGAGCACAAACCATTGGACAATTTTTCTGGCAGCATGGGAATCACGCGACGCGGAAAATACACGCTGGTGGCGCGGTCGTAGGCATCAATGTCAATGGCTGAGCCGTTTTCTACATAGTGGCTCACATCCGCAATCGCAACCAACAAACGCCAGCCGTTATCCACGCGTGTTTTACCGATGCGTGCGGGTTCGCAATACACAGCATCGTCAAAGTCGCGTGCATCTTCACCGTCGATGGTGACCAAGGGCACATCGGTTAAATCAACGCGATCTTTTTTATCCTGTGCACGCACTTTGTCAGGCAAAGCCCTGGCTTGTGCAATGCAGGTATCCGAAAACACATAGGGAACGCTGTATTTGCGCACCGCAATTTCGATTTCCATGCCAGGGTCATCGACTTCGCCCAGTACCTCTGTCACACGCCCAACGGGCTGACCAAAGAGTGCCGGCGGCTCTGTTAACTCAACCACCACCACCTGACCAGCTTTGGCACTGCCAATCGCGGTTTTGGGTATCAGCACATCTTGTCCGTAGCGCTTGTCTTCTGGTGCCAAAATCCAAATACCACTTTCATGCAGCAAACGGCCAATAATGGCTTGTTTGGGGCGCTCAATGATTTCCGTCACGCGGCCCTTCAGGTCTGCCACGCTTGTCTTGCCGCACAATGCTGACCTTGACGCGGTCCTTGTGCAAGACAGCACGCATTTCGTTGGGTGCGAGGTAAATATCGACTTCACCATCATCGCGCAGCACAAAGCCATGCCCATCACGGTGGCCTTGCACACTGCCGGAGACTTCAGCCAACAAACCTTTAGAAGAGGAGTTCAGAGACGAATTCATACTGGTATATGACGATGGATACGACGATATGGGCGACGAGTTTGTCTGCGTCGTGCTATTTTGTGCAAGCCCTGCACGATTTGTGTTTTTTGATTTGATACAATCACCTTTTCCTGAAATCAATTTGATACTTAATAGCCCTATTGTCTATTAAACATCATAAGCCCAGGTGGCGGAATTGGTAGACGCACTAGTTTCAGGTACTAGCGAGTAATATCGTGGGGGTTCGAGTCCCTTCCTGGGCACCATCACCTCTCTTGCAATATTTCCCATTGAATGACCAATAAAAATGACACTGGTACGACTCTCATGAGTTTACAGTGCCATTTTAGGCTGTAGCCGGCGTATTGATTGCCTTGATTGCTATTAAATTAATAGCAAATCAATTATTATGAGGAAGTCAAATTAACGCCTTTGCTGGCGTTGTTCTCCACTTTGTCGATGCAACGCACCACCAGTTTATTCAAGGCATCAGGCAAAAAGGTTGCAATATTCGATTTTTTGGAATGGTGCATCAGTGCTGACAATGCTGCGCCCAGCTCAGAAGCTGCCAAAGCTGCTTTCAGGCCATCTTTCATCACATCAATGAAATAGGGGTAAAACAGGTGCCCAGAGATGCGTGAGTCACCACGACCCACACCATGCTTGCCAGCCAAATCTTTGGATACCAGAGGGTCACCAAACTCGACGGCAACCTTGGTTGATTCTTCAATATCCAAAGGCAAATGAATCAGGTATTGCTTGTTTTGATACTGGTAGCAGGTTAATGAACCACCACTGGAGAAGCCCAAAGCAAATGTCATGCTGGGATCCATGTGCGGGTTGTGGTTCTTGGTGAAACGTTGGGTGATGTTCAACAATGCATCATTGGACATTTCGTCTGGGAAAACCTGCGTTCCAAACTTCTCAATCAACTCATCATCGTTGAGACAAACGATCACGTCGTTGTTCCCCACACGTGGCTTGATCGAATCAAAACCAATGCCGGTTGGCACAATGATTTGTGGACCTAAATAGCTGTTCAAATAACCGGGTGTGATGATTGGAATGTCATCGGCACGACGAAAACGGGTACGAATTTCGTCATCCAGCGTATCGATTGGGGGATGAGGTGATACCAACAAATAAGTGCGTCCATGCGCATTGCCGTTGAAACATTCGCGTGGACCCCAAATCGGTGTGTAAATGGGAACGACATTCACATCGTTGTAAATGAATCGATTCAAATCTTGCTGGGCGATAGAAGATTGGTCTTCTGGCACGATCACTTTGAATTGAATATCAATTTGCATCGCAGCATACAGCGCCACCATGTTTAAGAACACATTGCTGGTATTGCCACCAGACGTGGGTGCCATCACTTCTTTGCGATCAATGAAGTATTCTGGTTGGTCGTCAACATTGAGCTTGAGCTGAAACCCACTTTCAGTCTTGGTAACGGTTTTCAGCGGGATTTTGTTGTAGCGGTACTTCGGAATATCAACAAAGTGCTCAACGAAATAATCGTTGACCGGAACCCCAATCGCGCGCATCTTAGGCATAAACAAAGAACCCATCGCTCACGTCTCCTCTAAGTTTTAATTAATTAATCAATCACTTATATATGGAGCGCATTTATTCGGATGAATCTGTCTCATACAAAGCGTCTGCGACTTAGTATGACATGGAATGTGAAAATCTTACGCCTTTCTGACGCAAGAGATTCATCAAAGTATTTATGAATCAAATAAGCTTGGCTATGTCTTCGACATCAAATTCGTTCATCATGCCTGACTCGATTTTGATGACTCTACCATCACGCCCGATGATTGCTGTAGATGGCAAACCTCTTGGTTTCGGGTATTTCGCTTCCATTTCTGTTGTCATGAATGCAGCAGGAAATGTGAAACCTTTTTTCTGAAGATACCCAACAGCGGCTTCTTTTCGACTATCGGTTGAGAACGTCAGCATTTGCAAACCTTTGTTGCGATTGGCCTGCCATAGTTTTTCCATCAATGGGCTTTGCACCGCACAAAATGGACACCAGCTTGCCCACCAATAGATCACCAAAATCTGGTCTTTGGCTTGACTGGCCGTGAAAGTTTTGCCATTCAGCAAGGGTACATCGACCAATTAACTGTTTGACCAACTGCTGGAAATTCCGCACCCGAGCGGCTACCGCCAAATGGCATCATAGGAAACTGCATCTGTGCTTGTGCCGTGTTAGACAACAATCCTGTGATGAGACTGGAAGATAGAGCTGCACCCGTTGAGATACGACCCAAAGCCTGACGGCGATTGATATGTTGCATGTGTTTTGCGCTTTACAAGATATTTGAATAGCGCGGATGATAGCCTATCTACAGCAAATGGCTAATACCCCTGAAGGCCTAGGAACGAAGCTGAAAAAGGAGAAATGGTACGCAGCACGGCACTGATTGAGTGCCAAAAACGCTCACACAGAGCTTTATTCGCCCAAATACGCCGCTCTGACTTTAGGGTCGCTCAACATATCATGGGCTTTGCCATTCATGGTGATGAGGCCAGATTCCATCACATAACCTCGATCAGCAATACTTAAGGCTCGGCTGGCGTTTTGTTCAACCAACAATACCGTGACGCCTTTGGACGACACATCTTTCACCACTTCAAAAATTTTATCAACCATGATGGGAGATAACCCCATTGAGGGTTCATCCAATAACAGCACCTTGGGTCGGCTCATCAGCGCACGGCCCATTGCCAACATTTGCTGTTCACCACCGCTCATGGTGCCAGCCAATTGGTCTTTGCGTTCTTTCAAGCGCGGAAATGTAGCGAATACCATTTCCACATCGTTGGCAATTTCGGCTTTGTCGTTGCGAATGTAGGCACCCATGGCCAAGTTTTCTAAGATGGTCATGCGGGTGAATACGCCGCGACCTTCTGGCACCATCGCCAAACCTTGGTGCACCAAATCCCAAGCGCCCTTGCCTTTGATGCTATGGCCCATGAAATGAATATCACCTTCGGTGAATGGCAAACCACCCGTGATGGCTTTCATGGTGGTGGTTTTGCCAGCACCGTTGGAGCCAATCAAGGTCACCAACTCGCCTTCGTGCACTTCAAAATCAACGCCTTTAACCGCTTGAATTCCACCGTAGCCAACTTTAAGCCCAGTGACTTTGAGTAGCGTTTGTCCTGTTGTTGTATTTGACATGCTGTATCCCTAAATTCGTCTAATTCTTTTTTAAATATGCGCTCAATGTCCGCTCGTACCCAAGTAGGCTTCAATGACTTTGGGGTTGGCTCGCACTTCAGCAGCCGTGCCTTCAGCAATTTGTTTGCCATAGTCCAATACGGTCAAGCGATCACACAAACCCATCACCAATTTCACATCGTGTTCAATCAGCAAGATGGTGCGGTTATCGTTGCGAATGCGGTCAATCAATTCACGCAATTGCACTTTTTCGGTGGCATTCATACCAGCTGCGGGCTCATCCAATGCAATAAGTTGTGGATCAGTCGCCAAAGCACGTGCAATTTCTAAGCGGCGTTGGTCGCCGTAGCTCAAGGTGCGGGCTTTGTAGTCAGCCAATTGGCCGATGCCCACATAGTCAAGTAGCTCCTGCGCGCGCTTGGCAATGGCGCGTTCTTCAGCTTGAAAACCACTGGTGCGGAATATCGCACCAATTAAGCCCGAATGCGTGCGAATGTGGCGACCGACCATCACATTCTCTAAAGCTGTCATTTCAGCGAACAAACGTATGTTTTGAAAGGTACGCGCGATGCCTGCTTTGGCCACTTCATGCACCGCAGTGGGTTGGTATGCTTTACCGGCCAGTTCAAACGTGCCGCTATCTGGGGTGTACAAACCCGTCAGCACGTTGAAAAATGTGGTTTTACCAGCGCCGTTAGGGCCAATCAAGCCATAAACTTGCCCGCGTTTGATGGTGATGCCCACATCGCTTAATGCTTGCAGACCACCGAAACGTTTGGATACGCCTTTGACATTGAGAACGATATCGCTCATGCTTAGTTCTCCTGTGATTAAGATTTGGTTGATGGGGTTTGCAATGACTTGCCGTGTTCAGGCGAAGGCCACAATCCGCGTGGGCGCATCAGCATGACGCCAATCATGGCCAAGGCAATCAACAATTGACGCAATATCGATGCATCTAAACGACCACCACTCATGTCTTGCAAGGGGCCAGCAACGTAACGCAGCACTTCAGGTAGGGACGCCAACAGCACAGCACCCAATACAACACCCGGCAAATGTCCCATGCCACCTAAAACAACCATGGCAACAATCATCACGGATTCCATCAAACCGAATGATTCAGGTGACACAAAACCTTGGAACGATGCAAACATCGCGCCAGACAAACCACCAAATGTGGCACCCATACCAAATGCCATGAGTTTCAAATTGCGGGTATTGATGCCCATGGCTTTTGCGGCAATCTCATCTTCGCGAATGGCCATCCAAGCACGTCCCACACGCGACAACTGCAAACGATGGCTGATGATGAGGGTAAAGATCACCATCACCAAAAACAGGAAGTAATAGAAAGTCACCGAATTGATGTCAAAACCCAACACGTTCATTGATTTTGAAAAATCATGCCCAAACAAACTGATGGAATGTATTCCGGAAATGCCACGTGGTCCATTGGTAATGTTGACTGGGCTTTCTAAATTGTTCATGAACACACGAATAATTTCGCCAAAACCCAAAGTCACAATCGCCAAATAATCGCCCCGCAATTTCAGTGTGGGTGCGCCCAATATCATGCCAAACAAACCCGCGACCAGCGCCGCAATGGGCGCTATCACCCAAAATGAAAGGTGAATGCCTTCAGGAAACATGGCAGCAATAGCCGGTATGTTTTCTGTCAAATGTGGCGAAGCCAAAAGTGCGTACAAATAAGCACCAATCGCAAAAAACGCGACGTAGCCCAAGTCCAAAAGACCTGCATAACCCACCACAATATTAAGGCCTACAGCCAACAATACATAAAGCAAAGCTGTATCGGCAATGCGCACCCAAGCATTACCAAACGATTGCAAGATGAAGGGTAAAACAATGAGCAGAATGCCGCCTGCAATCATCATGGGAAGTTTGTTTTTTGTCATATCCATATCAGTGACTCTTTTTTGAATGGTTGATTGTTGTCGTAGCTGTATGTCTAAGCCCTGTCAGCCACGCGCTCACCCAGCAAGCCCGATGGTCGAATGGTCAACATCAAAATCAGCACCACAAAAGCAAAAATGTCTGAATAGTGGCTTCCCAAAACATCGCCGGTCAATTCGCCCAAATAGCCTGAACCAATCGATTCAATCAAGCCCAACAACAAACCACCCACAACGGCACCGCCTAAATTGCCAATACCACCAAAAACCGCCGCCACAAACGCTTTCAAGCCTGGCATAAAGCCCATGGTGTACTGCACCGTGCCATAGTTGGCCGCCCACATGACGCCTGCAATGGCAGCCAGTACTGCGCCAATGATGAAGGTGGCAGAAATAACAGTATCAGGTCGCACACCCATTAATCCCGCAACACGCGGGTTTTCAGCCGTGGCGCGCATGGCACGTCCCAGACGTGTATGGTTCACTAGGTACATCAAGATCGCCAACGAAATAGCCGTCACACCCAAAATCAACACTTGCGTCACCGTAATCACCGCGCCGGCAAATTCAATCGGCTCTGATGGCAACAAATATGGAAATGGCTTAGGGTTGGGTGTCCAAACAATGCGTGCCAGTGTTTGCAACAACAAAGACATGCCCATGGCAGTGATCAGTGGGGCCAGTTTGGGGCTGTTGCGCAATGGTCGGTATGCCATTTTTTCAACCACATAGTTCAAGGTTGCCGCCACGATACTGGCAATGATGACCGCTAACAGCAGTATCAACCAACCTGGCGCGCCGGGCATGGCATCTTTCATCAAGCTGATGATGGTCCAACTGGTCATGGCGCCCACCATCAAAATTTCGCCGTGGGCAAAGTTAATCAAACCAATAATGCCGTAAACCATGGTGTAACCCAAAGCTACCAAGGCATACATACTTCCTAAAACCAGACCGTTGATGATCTGCTGTAACAATACTTCCATGTGTTGAACTCCAATTTCTGTCTGCTGAGATTGTAGCGAAGTGACTAATCGGGTTTACCCTCAATCACCATTCATTAAGGACATTAACTCATGCCTCAAATGTTTGATTTCGCATTCAATGCCCGCAGTTCACGCAGCTTGGCGGCAATCTTAATTTCCAAACCACGCTCAACAGGCTCGTAGAACAAAGCATCTTTCATGCCATCTGGTAAATAGTGTTCGCCGGCGGCAAAGCCATCTGCTTCGTCGTGTGCATAGCGGTAGCCCTTGCCGTAATCCAAATCTTTCATCAATTGGGTGGGCGCATTGCGCAAATGCATGGGTACAGGCCGCGTACCGTCTTTTTTAATGTGGGCTTTCACGGCTTTGTAGGCTTTGTACACAGCGTTCGATTTGGGAGCCATGGCCAAATAAACCACGCATTGCGCCAAAGTGAGTTCACCTTCGGGCGAACCCAATCGTTCATAGGTGTTGGCAGCATCCAAAGCCATGGTCAAGGCACGCGGGTCGGCCAAACCAATGTCCTCGCTGGCCATGCGAATCATGCGCCTGGCCATGTAGCGCGGGTCAGCGCCGCCGTCCAACATGCGCACCAGCCAATACAAAGCTGCATCAGGGTCGCTGCCACGCACGCTTTTGTGCAGCGCACTGATGGTGTCGTAAAACTGCTCGCCCCCTTTGTCGTAGCGGCGCATGCGCTCACCCAGCACTTTGTTGAGCCAAGCGTCTGTGATGGTGCTGATTTTTTCATTTGCAGCAGCAACATACAAGGTTTCCAAGGTATTCAACAAACGCCGCGCATCGCCATCTGCGTAGGCAATGAGTTTTTGTTTTGCTATATTATCAATAGCGGCATAGGCAGTATTCATGCCGGCTACAGCCATAATTTGCTCTAAATCTTCGCTAGATAAGGCCTGCAACACATAAACCGCTGCACGCGACAACAACGCCGAATTCACCTCAAAAGATGGGTTTTCAGTGGTGGCACCAATGAAGGTGAACAAACCGCTTTCCACGTGCGGTAAAAACGCGTCTTGCTGCGATTTGTTGAAGCGATGAACCTCATCCACAAACACAATCGTTTGTTTGCCTTGCCCTTGCCAAATACTGGCCTGCTCCACCGCTTCGCGAATATCTTTCACACCGCCCAATGTTGCACTGATGGTGATGAACTGCGCATCAAACGCATTCGCCATCAGACGCGCAATCGTCGTCTTACCCACCCCAGGCGGCCCCCACAGAATACAACTGTGCGGTTGCCCCGACTCAAACGCCACCCGCAGCGCCATCCCCTCCCCCAACAAATGTTGTTGCCCCACTACGTCACCCAAAGTTTTTGGGCGTAAGCGTTCTGCGAGAGGAATGTGGGGTTAAAACTAATTGTTGGACTGGTCATATTTATATTTTATGAGTTACATATGTATACCAGAACGTCAACTCAGTCTAAATACCGTATGCATCGTCAATGACATTAACTGATATGGGCAATAGTGCAAGTGTATCTTCAACAAACAAACAAATAGGAATTCAATCACGGAATTCGCTAATAAGAAGTCGTATACGCTATTCACAATGCTAATGATATACTATTCTTCATGCCTTTCATTTTCAGGTTTGCAGATGATTCAAACAGATGTTGTTGGTGCAATACGCAATTGAACAAGCTATGAAAAGACGCACTACGATAGTTGCTATATCCAGTTGATGCAATTCTGGGCAGATCAGCTTTCGAATACCCACAACTTAACTGAATTCAATTCGAAATGGGTCTGGACCTGAGAAATTGTTGACATCCGATATATGGGCGTGGTATTCAACAGCAAGTGAGTTGAGCAAATCCAATTGATGATACGAACGATCCTGAGAAAAACAGACTTTGATTCGTGCGAAGTTGTACTACATACCGTCAATTAACTGGCTGAAGGAAGCGCTTAGGTGAGAAGCAGAAGTGCCTAATGCTGCAGATACTATTCCATGCACATGACCTTCGTAATTTCAAGTGCAGACTAGTGACAATTGATCCGCGGGTCGTGCTTAAGTTGCTATACAGAACAATTTAAATCACGCAGGATATACTTTGTTTGCTGTAAACACAGAAAGAGTTCGGAAATGAACGGAACTCTCAAATCGGACTACTTGTCAATTACAGCTTAGAATGCCAAAAATGGCAGCAGTATTTTACGCCATGCGCCTAAGCAAGCAGTGAAATTCCACAATAGCGATAATTGCGTTCATGATACCTTGTCTGAAGACCCAATGCAATCTGAGCTTACTATTCTAATTGCAACTGCTGACTATTAACGAATCACATCCACCCCAGCTGGTGGTGTGAATTTGAAAGCATCAGCAGCAAATTTGGGATTGAGTTGCGAGTTGGTGAAGGTCATCACCGAACGTTGACCGAAGCTGTCGAGGATTTCTAGATACCGACAAACTGACTGATTTGTCCGCACCAGTTTTCAAGCCCACTTTAATTGTTTGAATTTGACCATCTGCCTGCTTGGGGGTGGCAAGCACCCATTGCAAACCGTCGGCATCGGGTGCGTTTTGCAATTTGAATTGGGCTTCTAAGGCTTTCAAATTGGGGGCGCTGGCGATCAAGGCTGCTGGTGTTGAACCCAAAGTTTGCGACTGCTTTTTGGCGGTGATTTGGTTCAGGTCCAAGTCATACAGCCACAGCGTTGTGCCATCAGCCACGATGGTTTGTTCAAACGGTTTTTTGTAGCTGAATTTGAATCGATTGGGGCGCACAAACTCAAATGTGCCAGTGGATGTTTTGACTTTAGCAACGGCTTTTTCGTCCGTGTTGTTGCTGGTTTTCGGCGGGCTGGTGACGACTTGGGTGAAATCGGCTTTGCCTGATTGTGTCGATTTCAGGTAATTATCCAACAATGCCAAAGAATTTATGCCATTTTGAGCTGTAGCCGGCGTATTTATTGCGTAGAGTGCTATTATAAATATAGCAATATTAGCCACCCACTTCATTCGCCCTACAGATTTCATTGCTTGCCTTAATGTGTAAAAATTGACCGCTTTAAGCTGATTCACCAAGATGATTTGGCTTGATGCCAGTCAGCTTATTCAGCGCGATTGGGTACCAGTATTTCGCGTTGACCGTTGCTGCTCATGGCGCTCACCATGCCCGCTTTTTCCATGTCTTCAACCAAACGCGCGGCGCGGTTGTAGCCGATTTTCAAATGCCGTTGTACCAGTGAAATACTGGCTTTGCGGTTTTTCAAAACCACTTCAACTGCCTGGTCATACAAAGGGTCTTTTTCGCCACCGGAGCCATTCAAACCATCGCCTAACAAATCACTGTCACCATCAACTGTTCCACCCTCCAGCACGCCTTCTATGTAATCAGGCTCGCCTTGCGTCTTCAAATAAGATACAACGCGGTGCACCTCTTCGTCGCTGACATAAGCGCCATGAACGCGAATTGGCAAACCTGTGCCGCTGGCCATGTACAACATATCGCCCATGCCCAAAAGTGCTTCAGCGCCCTGCTGATCCAAGATGGTGCGGCTGTCAATTTTGCTGCTGACTTGGAAGGAAATGCGGGTCGGAATATTCGCTTTAATCAAGCCCGTGATCACATCCACGCTGGGACGCTGGGTTGCCAATATCAAGTGGATACCAGCGGCACGCGCTTTTTGCGCCAAACGGGCTATGAGTTCTTCAATCTTTTTGCCAACCACCATCATCAGGTCGGCCAATTCGTCAATCACCACCACAATGTGCGGCTCGCGGCTTAAAGGCTCAGGCGAATCGGGCGTCAGACTAAACGGGTTGTATAAAAATTCGCCACGCGATTTGGCTTCGTCAATTTTGGCGTTGTAGCCCGCCAAATTGCGCACGCCCATTTTGCTGAGCAATTTATAGCGACGCTCCATTTCGGCGACACACCAATTCAATCCATGCGCTGCTTGACGCATGTCGGTAACCACGGGTGCCAACAGGTGTGGTATGCCCTCATAAACGCTCATCTCAAGCATTTTGGGATCAATCATCAGCAAACGCACATCACGCGCTTCTGCTTTGTAGAGCAATGACAAAATCATGGCGTTGATGCCGACAGATTTGCCTGACCCCGTCGTACCCGCCACCAGCACATGCGGCATTTTCGCCAAATCTGCCACCACCGCATGTCCCACGATGTCTTTTCCCAAGCCCATGGTGAGCAAGGATTTGGCTTCGTTGTAGATACTGGAACCCAAAATTTCACTCAGTTTGATGGCTTGCCTGCGCGCATTGGGCAGCTCCAGTGCCATGTAGTTTTTGCCTGGAATGGTTTCCACCACACGAATAGAAACCAAGCTCAATGAGCGTGCCAAATCTTTCGCCAATCCCACAATTTGCGAGCCTTTGACACCAATGGCTGGCTCAATTTCATAACGGGTGATGACAGGCCCTGGCGACGCCAAAATAACGCGTACTTCAACGCCAAAGTCTTTGAGTTTTTTCTCAATCAGGCGCGATGTCATCTCCAGCGTCTCTGGCGAAACTGTTTCTTGACGACCTGGCGCGGCGTCCAACAAATCAACTTGCGGCAATTTGCTGTCTATCATGTCCGCAAACAATGGCTTTTGCCGCTCTTTTGCGACCCGCAAACTCGGTGGTGGCTCTGCCAACACAGGTTCTATTTTGAGCGGTACAGGGTGTTGCTCGGCAACGGTTTCGCGCTCTTCCACCACTTCAATTTCACGCTCAAGTGCGGCTTGCTTGCCGAAATGCAAGGTCTTCTGCAATTTCTTGCTTCTGACGTCTGGCCAACCAAAAGGCCTCAATCCAAGCGCCCAGTCGCAATGCAGTGCTGTTCCATGAAAAACCAAATGTCATGGACGCACCCATGATTCCTAAACAAATGCATGCCAATGCAGCGCCCGTGAACCCCAGCATTTTGGTGCTGAATATTCCCAATTCGTAACCCAAAACACCGCCTGAAAAACCCGGTAGATAGGCTTCAAGCCGTTGCAATCGCGCCCATTCAATGGCGACGCTACTGCCCACCAGCAGCAGCAAGCCCAACCAAAAACGAATTCTGGGCGTTAACAACTGCCCATCGCCTGTGGATTGCGTGATTGCGTTTGCTTTCAATGATTTTGTTGGGCTACCTGCGCGATCATCGTGTCGCAACCATTTGGCCAAATGCGTCAACCACACATATCCCAATGCCAACACCAGCCACCAAACTGAAAACCCGAAGAAAAAATAACTGGCATCGGACACATAAGCACCCAAGCGTCCACCCCAATTGCGTGTCAAAGAATCCACGCCGGTGGTAGACCATGCAGCATCTTGGGTTGTGTAACTCAGCAGTGAGATGAGCCAAAATGCCAATACCAGAAGACCCAGAATCAAACCCAGTTCTTGTGCAAAACGCTCACCAGCACTGCGTTTAGAGGGATCGTTTTCGGAATTGAACGTATTGCTTGTGTAACTCATGCGGGCGGAATCAATCGATCAATCTAGCGCAAAGGCATGGTTGCGAATCAGGGTTGAACCATCGGCACGCACTTCAAAGTAGCCTTTTTCTTCAAAACTCTTCATCACACGGCTGACCATTTCACGGGAAGCGCCCACCGTTTTGGCCAAGTTTTGACGTGACACTTTTGAGCGAATAACGAGACCGTCTTCATCATCCAAGTCAGCCATTTCGATCAGCGCGTTGGCCACACGACCATACACATCCATCAAGGCTAAAGATTCAATTTTGCGGTCCGCATGGCGCAGACGTTGCACCAATGTTTTCATGATGACATAGGTCATTGCGGCATTTTCTGGCAATATTTTGGCAAATTGAGCGCGCGCCAAAACCAATACGTCCGTTTGGACATCTGTGCGAACCGAAGCCGAATGAGGCAAATTATCAATCAGGCTCATTTCACCAATATAGTCACCTTGTTTGAGGTGGGCCAAGATGGCTTCGCGACCACGTCCGTCAGTTGCCAGCACATGCGCACGACCATTCAAAATAATGAAGAGTGCATTTGATTTTTTTCCCGACTCAACAATCAAAGCACCTTTGCGAAACCGTTGTTTGACGACAGCAGACGCGATGATTTGAGCTTGCTCATCGGTCAACATCGAAAACAAGGGTACTCGGCGTATTAAATCAAAATTTGACAAGATACTCATCACTTCGCTCCATTCATAAACACTACCAAGTCATATCCAAATAGTTGACACATTACCCGCTTCTGGATTGGCTTAGCTTAAGTATGTTTTAAGTACAAAAAAACACTATGCCTTAAAATCAAACTTAACTATTTCGCTATTGTCGCACTAGTCTCACCCTGTCTGTTCATTTCTTCCATTTTTTATCATGTCAACACCACAACACGCCAAAGTCCTCATTCTAGGTTCAGGTCCTGCCGGATATACAGCCGCCATTTATGCAGCACGCGCCAATTTGCAACCCATGTTGATTACCGGCATTGCTCAAGGTGGGCAATTGATGACGACAACTGAAGTTGACAATTGGCCCGCCGATGTGGATGGCGTCCAAGGTCCAGAATTAATGCAGCGCTTTCTGGCCCATGCTGAGCGGTTCAATACCAAAATCGTATTTGATCAAATCAGTGCTGTAGACTTTTCTAAGCGACCCTTTACCCTAACTGGTGACTCTGGCACATACACCTGCGACTCATTGATACTGGCAACTGGCGCATCTGCCAAATACTTGGGTTTGCCGTCTGAGACCGAATTCATGGGTAAAGGCGTATCAGGTTGTGCCACTTGTGATGGTTTTTTCTACCGCGGGGAAGTTTGTGCGGTGGTCGGTGGTGGCAATACGGCAGTCGAAGAAGCGTTGTACCTGTCCAATATCGCTAAAAAAGTCTATTTGGTACATCGCCGCGATACTTTCAAAGCGGAAGCCATCATGATTGACAAACTCATGGCCAAAGTGGCTGCGGGTAGCATCGAACTCAAAACCAACGCCACCTTGGATGAAGTGCTCGGCGATTCCACAGGTGTCACCGGTATCCGATTGAAGAGCACCAAAGACGGTAGCACCGAAGATTTAGCTTTAAAAGGCTGCTTTATTGCTATTGGACACTCTCCCAACACAGAAATCTTCAAGGGTCAGTTAGAAATGCACGATGGCTACATCGCTACCCAATCAGGCTCAAAAGGGTTTGCCACCATGACCAGTGTTCCTGGTATTTTTGCCGCCGGCGATGTGCAAGACCATATCTACCGCCAAGCCATTACCAGCGCTGGCACGGGTTGCATGGCTGCTTTGGACGCACAAAGATTTCTAGAACAGCAAGAATCTTAAAAAAAAGGCTATAATTCAAGGCTTTGCTGCAATTGCAGTGAATTCGTTACCGCCATCAACCGATGGCGAGGTGCGGCGAAAGCCGTTAACGCGCATTTTCAATTACGTGTGATGAAAAACACTTGAAGTGCGATTATTTGAGGAGTGTCCATCATGGCACGTGTATGTGAAGTTACGGGCAAAGCCCCTATGTCGGGAAACACAGTTTCTCACGCCAACAACCACAATAAGCGCCGGTTTTTACCGAACTTGCAATCTCGTCGTTTCTGGATCGAAGCTGAAAACCGCTTTGTACGCCTGCGCGTTACTGCAGCAGCAATCCGTTTGATCGACAAAAATGGCATCGAATCCGTGCTCGCAGACATGCGCGCTCGTGGTCAAGCTTAATATTCCACCTTATTAACCTAGAAAGAACACATCATGGCAAAAGGCGGACGCGAAAAAATCAAGCTGGAATCTACAGCGGGTACAGGTCATTTCTACACGACTGACAAAAACAAAAAAACCACACCCGATAAGCTTTTGATCAAAAAATTTGATCCTAAAGCACGTAAACATGTGGACTACAAAGAAGTGAAACTGAAGTAATTCAGTTTCACAAAATCAAAAGCCTGACAAAACAATGTTTGTCAGGCTTTTTTTTTGACTTATGCTGCTAAGGCTTAGGCCACTCAACAAACTGCGGCTCTATTCCTCTGGTTTTCAACCAATCGGCCAAAGCATAGCCAGTACCTGCAGGCCAGCATTTCACAGATTGCGGCGCGAATAATTTGTAGTCGACCAATTCTGGCGACAAAATAACTTCACCAGCCGCCACAACATGGTAAGCAATGATGACTTGGTTCATGCGTTGAAAATCATAGACACCAATCAAATTGACTTCACTCACGTCTAAATTTGTTTCTTCTTTGACCTCACGTGCGATGCCCTCTTCAGCCTTTTCCCCAGCTTCCATAAAGCCTGTTATCAGGGCATACATTTTGTGTTGCCATGCAACGTTCTGCGCTAACAAAATTTGACCTTGGTATTCGACCACTGCCGCCAGTACAGGCGTTGGGTTGTTCCAGTGGGTAAAGTCACAGGATTGGCATCGCAAACGCGTTTTCATGCCACCATCTTCTAGCAACGATACTTCAGCCAACGGCGAAGCGCAGCTTGGACAGTAGTTATAAGCTTGCATGATTTTTATATCGAGCAGTGAAACTGGTAGACATCGGCATATGCAGAATATTTAAGCAGGGAAAACGCCAGTTGAGAGGTATCTGTCGCCACGATCGCAAACTACGAAAGCAATGGTGGCGTTCTCAACCGTGTTGGAAATCTGTTGCGCCACCCAACAAGCACCTGCAGCTGATATGCCACCAAAAATACCTTCTTCGCGCGCCAAACGTCTGCACATATCTTCGGCATCAGACTGGCTCACATAAACCAATTCATCGACATGGCTGGGGTCGTAAATTTTGGGCAAATAGGCTTCAGGCCACTTGCGAATGCCTGGTATGCGCGAACCTTCGCTGGGTTGTGCACCTATGATTTTGATTTTGGGATTTTTTTCTTTTAAGAATTTAGAAACACCCGTAATCGTCCCCGTCGTTCCCATCGCACTGACAAAATGGGTAATCTCGCCCTTCGTATCAGCCCATATTTCGGGTCCCGTCGTTTCGTAATGAATGCGTGGATTATCAGCATTGGCAAATTGATCCAAGACCAAACCTTTGTTTTCGCGTTGCATTTGCTCTGCTAAATCACGCGCATATTCCATGCCACCACTCTTGGGTGTCAAGATAAGCTCTGCGCCAAATGCCTTCATGGTTTGCACGCGTTCGATGGATAAATCTTCGGGCATGATGAGAATCATGCGATAACCTTTGATTGCAGCAGCCATCGCCAAAGCAATACCTGTATTGCCAGAGGTTGCTTCAATTAAAGTATCGCCAGGTTTGATTTGTCCACGTTCCTGTGCCCGACGAATCATTGATACGGCGGGTCTGTCTTTGACTGACCCGGCTGGGTTATTTCCTTCTAATTTGGCCAAAATTACATTATTTTTGGCGCTATTTTCATGTGCACCAATGCGCTGAAGCGCAACCAATGGTGTTTTTCCGATGACATCTTCAATAGTTGGGTAATTCATGGCTTAATTATGTGCGATAATTCGAGTCTTCATTCATTCTATTGCCGGAGTGGTGAAATTGGTAGACGCACGGGACTCAAAATCCCGCGGGATAAAACCCGTGCCGGTTCGATTCCGGCCTCCGGCACCAGCTTTTACAGCTAAAAAAGCCACTTACAAATTGTGTAAGTGGCTTTTTTCATGACCGCTCCAGTATTTGCAAAATTTGTATTTCTGTGCGAATCGGTTTTGGCTTTTGGGCGGTTAAACTCAACACAGTTTTTCTCGCACTTACCTGCACGAAACTTCATTTTTCTATAAAACCTTTGGGAGATATGCCATGTTTGGAAAACTTTTGCCACGAGACGGCAACTTTTTTGAAATGTTCAACCATCATGCGGACCGCATCGTTGAAGCTGCACGTGCTTTTTCTGCCCTCGTAGAAAATTACAGCGATCCCCACCTGCGGGAACAATACAACCGCGATGTTGACAATGCAGAGCGCGCAGCAGACCGCATCACGCATGAAGTGAACACAATGCTGCACAAAACTTTCATCACACCCATTGACCGCGAGCAAATTCATCAGTTGATCAACAACATGGACGACATAGCCGATTTAATTCAAGATTCAGCCGAAGTCATGGCACTCTATGACGTCAAGGTGATGACGGAAGATATCAAGCGGTTAACCGACATCAACACAAAATGTTGCGACCGAATAAAGGAAGCCGTGCACATGCTCAAAACCATCACAGATCCGGCCATTGCAGCCGCAGCTCTTAAAACATGTGGAGAAATCGACAAACTTGAATCTGATGCTGACCGTGTGATGCGTTCCGCTATGAGCAAGTTATTCCGCGAAGAGCCCGACACACGTGAGCTCATTAAACTCAAAGCCATTTACCAATTGCTCGAAGGTATCAGCGATAAATGTGAAGATGTGGCCAATTTAATTGAAGGCATTGTGTTGGAGAATTCTTAATGGAAGTTCAAACCGCATTTTGGATTGTGGCCATGCTGGTGCTGCTGGCACTGGCATTTGACTTCATGAACGGTTTTCATGATGCCGCCAACTCTATTGCCACTGTGGTCTCCACAGGTGTACTCAAACCCGGTCAAGCTGTCATTTTCGCTGGCTTTTTTAATGGCGTTGCCATATTCATATTCGGCTTTGCTGTAGCAGCCACCATGGGTAAGGGCTTGGTCAATCCAGCCATTGTTGATATTCATGTCGTATTCGGCGCTCTCATTGGCGCTATTTTTTGGAATACGGTCACCTGGTATTACGGTATACCCAGCAGCTCTTCGCATGCGCTGGCAGGTGGCATTGTGGGTGCGGCCGTAACGAAAGCGGGAGCCAGTGCAGTTATTTCCAGTGGCATTATCAAAATTGTCATCTTCATTTTTGTCTCCCCATTCCTTGGTTTTGTAATTGGTTCATTGCTCATGGTCGTCATGGCTTGGATATTCCGCAAAACCACACCGTCCAAAGTTGACCGCGTATTTCGTCGTTTACAACTCCTTTCAGCTGCGGCGTTCAGTTTGGGGCACGGTGGTAACGATGCACAAAAAACAATTGGTATCATTTGGATGCTTTTAATCGCTACAGGATACTCAGCCGCTGGTGATAAATCACCACCTTTATGGGTAGCTATCAGCGCTTACAGTGCCATTGGTTTAGGAACGATGTTTGGCGGCTGGCGTATTGTGAAGACAATGGGTCAAAAAATTACCAAACTCAAACCTTATGGCGGATTTTGCGCTGAAGGCGCTGGCGCCATCACCTTGTTTTTAAATACATTCATGGGCGTACCCGTGTCCACTACGCACACCATTACTGGTGCGATTGTGGGTGTTGGCTCCGTGCAACGAGCCAGTGCTGTGCGTTGGGGCGTCGCAGCCAACATCGTTTGGGCATGGGTTTTCACCATTCCAGCCAGCGCTTTTGTTGCCGCAATCGCTTATTCGGTCAGTTTGTATTTGTTTTAATTAAGCTGGGTTTGGGCTACGGAGTAGGCGCACTGCTGTCGCCCTCGCCCAGAGACTTATCCATCAGTACCACATCGAGCCATTGGTTGAACTTCCAACCACATGACTTGAGTAAACCAACCGATTGAAAACCGGCTGATTTGTGGACACCAATTGAAGCTAAGTTGGCAGAATCACCAATCACAGCGATTAATTTACGCACACCAACACGTTGCGCCTGTGCCATCAACTCCGCTAACAGTAAACTACCAATTCCTTTTTTACTGGCAGACGGGTGCAAATAAATGGAGTCCTCTGCTGAAAATCGGTACGCTGGCCGTGGTTTGAACCAATTGCAATAAGCATATCCAATCACCTTGCCTCCATCAACCGCCACCAGCCATGGCAGACCTTTGCTTAAAACATCGCTGCGGCGTGCTCCCATATCTTGCACAGAAGGTGGTTCCACCTCAAAAGTACCCGTGCCGTTTAGAACATGGTAGGCATATATATCGGTTATGTCAGCCAGGTCGGCGTCGGTACTTGGTCGGATGATCAGCATGGTTGTATGGTATTCGGTCTATTGATACAAATTTTCTGTTATTGGCAATAAAAAGCTATAATCGGGGGCTTTTCAGCGTGTTTCTAGCCGGGTGGTTTAGTAACGTGTCTCAACGCTGGAATTATGGTGACATTATTAGCTCAAGTTTGCTTGCCTTTTTAATCGCAACAAATTCAAGTTGAAATAATACAGATTAAATCTAAGGAAATCATTATGGTCGTCATTCGACTTTCTCGCGGTGGTGCTAAAGCGCGCCCTTTTTTCAACATCGTCGTAGCTGACAAGCGCACACGTCGTGACGGTCGCTTCATCGAGCGCGTAGGTTTTTACAATCCACGTGCCACTGGCGGCGAAGAAAGCATTCGCGTTGCACTCGATCGCATCACTTACTGGACCAGCGTGGGTGCACAAACCTCACCAACAGTTGATCGTTTGATCGCACAAGCCGCCAAAGCAGCACCTGCTGCCGCAGCTGCTTAATTGGTTCAAACCTGAAAACCTGACAGACGTAAAGGTACGAAGGTACTGCAATTACCTTGTCAGGCGATGTTACAAGCTTTAGAACCCACTGAACTACCCGTAGACGCCATCGAGGTCGGACGCATTGCCGACGCTTGGGGTCTAAAGGGTTGGTTCAAGGTCTTACCCCATAGCGCCGATCCAGAGGCGCTTTTTTCATCCAAACGCTGGTACTTGCAACCCACCACGCAAGGAAAGACTGCCTTTTCTGGTACGCAGTTGATGCGCATTCGTGAAGCCAAATTTCACTCTGACAATGTCGTCGCAGCCGCACATGACATTGATGATAGAGACATCGCGCAATCACTCAAAGGTTCGCGTATTTTTATCCCTCGCTCGAGCTTCCCCACACCCGAATTGGATGCCTATTATTGGGTGGATTTAATTGGGTTGGATGTTGTGAACCGTGAGTCGGTCCACTTGGGTGTGGTGAAAGATTTGCTTTCTACCGGACCACAAACTGTTTTGGTGATCGAATACACCGCAACTGACGATGCAGGACAAAACACCGTGCAAGAACGCATGATTCCGTTTGTATCGCATTATGTGGATGATGTGAATCTGCAAAACAAGCGCATCACTGTTGACTGGCAAACAGACTACTGATTTCGCAATCTGAGTCTTCAACGTCGCCTCTCATTCGTACAATACGGCATATGAGATTAGACATCATCACGCTTTTTCCCGAATTGTTCACACCGTTCTTAACCATCGGTATCACGCGTCGCGCGTTTGAATCTAAGCAAGTTGATGTTCGTCTTTGGAACCCGCGTGATTATGCCGACGGCACTTATCGACGCATTGACGATCGCCCGTTCGGCGGCGGCCCTGGCATGGTGATGATGGCTGAGCCCTTGAAGCGCTGTTTAAACGCCATCCAAAATGACCGCGATGCCGCACCAGTCGTGTTGTTTTCTCCTATCGGCGAGCCCATCACCCATCAGTTGGTCACAAATTGGTCAACCAGCACGGGTGCCATCTTGATTTGTGGCCGTTACGAAGGCATAGACCAGCGATTCATTGACACCTATGTTGACACGCAAATCAGCTTGGGGGATTTTGTTTTATCGGGTGGCGAAATTGCTGCTTTGGCGCTGTTAGACGCTGTTGCTCGGCTTCAGCCCGGTGTGCTGGGTGACGAAGACAGCCACCATCAAGACAGTTTCAACACAGCTTTAGACGGACTACTGGATTGCCCACACTACACGCGACCCGAAATCTGGGATAACCAAACCGTTCCCGAGGTCCTGCTCTCTGGTCATCACGTCAACATCGAGGCATGGCGGCGTGAACAAGGTCTGGCCATGACCTTTCGCAATCGGCCAGAATTGATAGAGCAAGCCAGAAAAGCCAACAACTTGAGTAAAGCAGACGAAAACTTCATCGCCAAACTAAGCAAGTCCGCCACTTAAAATTTGCTTATAAAAATTTGCTTATCTAATAGAGAAACATTAAACTGTATCCAAAGCAAACACTCTCTGTATTCCAACATATTTAAGGAGGTCAAGATGCAATCTGTTTCTTTTATCAAGCGAATCAGTCAATCTCTCGCATTCTCTGGTTTGCTTGCAACAACGGCATTCTTTGCCAATACAGCAAATGCCCTGCCCGGCCCCGGTTTGCCGCACCACCCCGGCGTGATAGCGCCACACCGTGTCGCTGCTCCCGTTGTAGTCGTCAGACCTGGTCATCGTGTGGTTCGTCCGCATCGCGTGGTTCGCCCACGTGTGTATGTGCCAGCGCCTGTATACGTTGCACCACGCCCACGCGTTGTTCGCCGTCATGGCTACTACCGTGCGCCTGTACGGCCATATCGCTATTACGGCGCGCCAGTGCGTCGTGGCCCAGTTTATGGACCACGTCCCTAATCCATAACTGATTGCATCAAAATAGCTGTCCAAAATTGGACAGCTATTTTTTTGTCCCTGCATCAAAACTTTACCAAAGCGATACACAGTCAACAAACCGTTGCTCTGTTCCTTTCGTAGAATGTGGCATATGAAAAAAATCAATTGGAAATTAGCAGCCATTGCCGTCGGCATTTTGGCTTTGGCAGGAGGTGGGGCTTGGTGGTACACGCAAAAGCAAGCGGCCAGCGATGTGCAGTACCGCACCAGCAAGATCGAACGCGGCAATATTCAGGCCAGCGTTTCAGCCAGCGGCGCAGTCAACCCCGTCACACAGGTGTCTGTCGGTACGCAAGTGTCTGGGCAAATCAAAGACCTGTTTGTTGATTTCAACTCCGAAGTCAAAGCCGGCCAGCTCATCGCGCAAATTGACCCCGAAACTTTTGAATACCGAGTGCGCTCAGCGCAAGCTGATTTGGATGCCAGCCGTGCGCAGGTGCTGACAGCACAGGCCAATGTGGCTTCCAGCATTGCCCAAGTGTCACGCGCCAAAATGGAAGTGGCTGAAGCCCAACGTGATTACGAACGCCAAAAAAGCTTGGTTGAAAAAGCGTTTGTGACCCAAAGCGTGGCCGACAAAGCCCGCGCCTTGGTGGGCACCTTGTCAGAATCCGTCAAAGTGGCTGAAGCGCAGATGGCTGTGACCAATGCGCAAGTGAAAAGTGCACAAGCAGCTGTAACACAGCGCGAATCCACCTTGGCACAGGCCCGCATTGATTTGGCACGCACCAAAATCACCTCACCTGTGAACGGCATTGTGATCAAGCGCTCCATTGAAAAAGGCCAAACCGTGGCGGCCAGTTTGCAATCGCCAGAGCTCTTTGTGATTGCGCAAAACTTGCAAGACATGCAGGTCGATGCCAGCATAGACGAAAGCGATGTGGGCAAAATCAAAACGGGCAAAAAGCCACCTTCACTGTGGATGCTTTTGCCGGCCAAACCTTTGAAGGCGAAGTACGCCAAGTGCGCAAAGCCGCGCAAACCGTCGCCAACGTGGTGACCTATGTGGCGGTGATTGGCTTTTCCAATAGCGGCGGGCGTTTGCTGCCGGGCATGACTGCCAATGTGCGCGTGATCACCGATGCGCGTGAAAACGTGCTCAAAGTACCCAACGCTGCTTTGCGCATGAAAATTGCAGGCGTGGAACCAGCAGCAACTGGCGCACCTGCTGCGACGGTAGACCCCGCCTACTGGCACACCCCCAGCAGGACAATCTGGTAACGCAGGGAGTTGGTCTTGGATTTCTGAAGCCGTGGCGCAACAAGGCCCTAGTGGTGCAGGTGGCGGTTTTGCAGCGCAACGTGAGCGCTTGGTGACAGAGCTACAGCTCACCGCCGAACAGCAAAGCAAGCTCGATGCGATTCAAACCGAATTGCGCCCGCAATTCATGGCGATGCGCGATATGGCGGACGATGAACGCGCAGCCGCGCGTGAAAAAGTCACAGCACAAATGCGTCAAAAAATCATGGCGATGTTGACGGCTGAACAAAAGCCCAAGTACCAGCAAATCATCGCCGCGCAAAATGCACGCAGCGCAGCAGGAGCAGGAACTGGTCCGGCAAGTGGTAATGCGCCAAGCACTGCAAATGCTACAAAATCAATAGCACCTCAGGCAAACAATACGCCGGCTACAGACCAAAAAGGCACTACAAATTCGCCCAAAGCATCTGCTACCAGCGCCTGCAGCATCGCACAGCAGCAAGTTCTGCTGCAACTGCTTCAACACCAGCAAGCTGCATCTGCTTCAGCAACAACTCCAGCAACTGCACCTGCCGCTGCAACCCCCGCTGCACCCGTAGCGCCCACATTAGGCGCTGATGCTGGCGGCAACAACCCGGCCACGCAGTTCCGCAACCGCATGGTGAGTGAATTGGCTTTGACACCGGCACAAATTGAAAAAGTCGATGCCATTTATGCCAGCGCCAGACCCAAAATGATGGCATTGCGTGATGTGCCGCAAGAGGAACGCGGCAAAGCGCGTGAAAAAATCTCGGCTGAAATTCGCGCCCAAGTGCGTGAGCAAATGACGCCAGAGCAAAAACCCAAATACGACGCGCTGGTGGCTGCTGCTGCCAGCCGCCAAGTCACCAGTGGCAAGATTTACATCATGGGTGCAGATGGCAAACCCGCCGCTTACAACGTGCGCTTGGGCATTACCGACGGCAGCAGCACTGAATTGCTGATCAGCCCCAATTCGCCCAACGCCAGTGTGTTGGTAGAAGGCGCAGCCGTCATCATTGGTGTGGTGAATACAGGTAATTCTGCCACCTCACCTAGCCCTGCACGCGCCCCCACAGGCCCGCGCATGGGTTTCTAACCTGAGTTTGCACCTATGTTGATTCAAGCCCACCATTTGGTCAAAACCTACACCATGGGTGACCAAACGGTGCACGCCTTGCGTGACGTGTCCATCGACATTGCTGAAGGCGATTTTGTCGCCATCATGGGCGCGTCGGGCTCTGGCAAATCCACCTTGATGAACATTTTGGGTTGCTTGGATTTACCCACCAGTGGCGAATACCTGTTGGCGGGCGAAGCGGTGCAAGGCATGGCGCAAGACCAACTGGCCTCTATTCGCAACCGGCGTATCGGCTTTGTATTTCAGCAGTTCAATTTGTTGCCACGCACCAGCGCTTTAGAAAACGTAGAGCTGCCCATGGTGTACGGCGGTGTCAAAGCCTTAGAGCGAAAAACCCGCGCCTTGAAAGCGCTGGAGCAAGTCGGTCTAGGTACGCGCTCTGAACACACTCCAGCTGAACTTTCGGGTGGACAACAGCAACGCGTCGCCATTGCACGTGCTTTGGTCAATTCACCGCAGCTCATCTTGGCGGACGAACCCACAGGCGCTTTGGACTCGCAAACGTCTGAAGACATCATGCGCTTGCTGACCGATTTGAACCAGCAAGGCATGACCGTCATCATCGTCACCCACGAACCCGATATTGCCGAATGGGCACGACGCAAAGTGGTGTTCAAAGATGGCAGCATCATTGAAGACGTGGTGAAAGACAGCACCAAGGGAGTATCGGTTTGAATTTCCTCGCCGCACTTCGATCCGCGTTACGCGCCCTCGCCGCCAACACCCTGCGCAGCATTTTGACCATGCTGGGCATCATCATTGGTGTGGCCGCAGTCATCACCATGATTGCAGTGGGACGAGGCGCCACTGACCGTGTGCAAGAGCAAATGAAAGGCTTGGGTTCCAACATCATGTTGGTGATGCCAGGCGGCTTGACGCAAGGCGGCGTGCGCTTGGGTGCATCGACAGGGCAAGGTTTATCTGAAGACGATGCCAATGCCATTGCGCGTGACGTGCCCGAAGTGCAAGTCGCCGCGCCGTCCATGCGCACTGGTGCGCAGGTGATTGCCGGCAACACCAATTGGAGCACCAGCATCATGGGCGGCACCAACGATTATTTGGAAGCGCGGGAATGGCCACTGCAAAGTGGTCGCACGTTTGAAGCAGCTGAAATACAAGGATCAGCCAAAGTGGCGATGGTAGGCGTCACGGTTGCCACTCAGTTGTTTGGCGATTCTGACCCTTTGGAACAAGTGATTCGCATTAAAAAAGTACCCGTCACCATCATCGGTGTATTGAGCAAAAAAGGTCAAAATTCACTGGGGCAAGATCAAGATGACATCGTAATTGTGCCCCTCTCCACCTACCGTAATCGGATTCAAGGCGGCACTGCAGGCAAACTCAAACGCGTGAGTGTGATCAGCGTCAAGGTTAAAGAAGGTCAAAGCATGAAAGTGGCTGAAGAAAACATCAAAGACCTGCTACGCCAGCGCATGAAAGTGCAGCCTGGTGGTGATGAACCCTTCACTATTCGCAACATCACCGAAATTTTGCAAGCGCAAGAAGAGTCCAGCAAAGTCATGACCATGCTCTTGGCCGCTGTCGCAGGCATCAGCTTGGTGATTGGTGGCATCGGCATCATGAACATCATGCTGGTCAGCGTGACAGAGCGCACCCGCGAAATCGGCCTGCGCATGGCGGTGGGCGCACGTGGTAAAGACATCTTGACGCAGTTTTTAATCGAAGCCTGCACTTTGAGTTTAATCGGCGGTGCAATAGGCGTTGCGCTGGGCGCCGTCGCCACCTGGGCCGTCGGCCAATTCGCCGGCTGGCAAGTCAGCATGACCGCCACATCGATTTTGCTAGCCACCGGCTTCTCCGCCTTCGTAGGCGTCTTCTTCGGCTTCTACCCCGCGCACAAAGCGTCTAAGTTATTGCCGATTCAGGCGTTGCGGTATGAGTAATGCACATAAATAATGAATCACAGTGTTTATCAATAGGTCGATGAGAGATTTCTGATGACTATTAATAAACAGCTCCTTAGCCTGAATTTCATTTGGTTCACACCCGCATCTGCATATGCTGAGGTTAGTGACAAACTTCTAACATTTCAAGGATTATGGGGTTTAGCATTTGCCATTGGCATTGCCTTTGGTGTTGTTACTTTCATACTCGCATATAGTTTTCGGCGGCCTTGGTTGGCCGTAGCTGTCGTTTGCATATCTTTAATTTCCACGCTAAGACCAGCAATTGAGCCTGATATTGCCGAATTTGCTAAGCTAGAACTTGGTACAAATTACTTAGAACACGCAGAAAACGCGGAATGGGTACAAACATTATTTGCCACTATTGGTCTTCTCACTGGTTTGATGATCAGGAGACGTCGTTTAAAAGTTAAAGGCAAAATGCAATAATTACAAAATGCAAAAACATTCACTTTGCAACTAATCTGCCAGCCGATTTACCTTACGTATTGAGGCACGAGTAAAACGAACTATTGCTATAAATAATATAGCAATATAGGCAATAAATACGCCGGCTGGAGGCCAATTTTATTACTATTTTTTGGCTTTGGTCAGTACCTTCTCTACCGCAACCTGGCTGTCTTCAAACGAAGCATCAAACAGCACATCAATCATTTCAGCCTCGCGCTGAGCCACGGTTTGTAGGAAGAAGTCGGTGCCATCTTTTTCTTTGCCCATGGCCGCAAAAGTATCGAAGCCTGATTCTAAAAAATGCTGCAATGCCGCCATGCCAGCCGCGTGTGCGGGGCCGCGCATGAGTTTGAGGGCCATGCGTAAACCTGGCATGCGGGTGAGTTGAATCAACTCTTGCCCTACTGCCAATGCGCTTTGCAGTTGCGCGTCGCGGTCTTTGCGCCGGCCCACGGTTAGCCAAGCGGTTTGGTAGCGTTCGATTTGCAATGTGTCCGTCTTGCTGGGTTTGGTTTTCATCCAGCATTTGGCCATGGCTTGGTCCAGCTCTTCGGTCAGGCAATGCAACTGTGCCAATGCCACTGCGGTTTGCACCACTTGGTCGGGGAAAAGCCGCTCTAGCGCACCGGCAATGCGGGCGAATTGGGCATCGCGTTCGGAATAGTCTTTTTCGCTGTACAGCTCGTTCAAAAAGAACAGAGGTGGCGGGTTTGTACTGTTTGGTTTGCAACAGGTCGGCATAGCTGCCCATGAAACGGCGCGACTGAAAGGCTTTGACCTCGCTGACCGCTTGCGCCAACGCAGTCGATGCAGTCGCTTTGTCACGCAGTGCTTCCACCTTCGCCACGCAGGCGCGAATGATGTCTTTGGCGTGAGTTGTTGTTTTAGCGTTCATGCAAGCACTTTGTTTAAGCTAAACGCTAGTGTAGCGCCTGCCAGCCATTGCCTACCAGCATGGGCTACCAGCATGGGCTACGTCAACCCTTGGCAACATCAACCGTTATGATTGACTCTATGGACACATCCCTACTTTCTGCCCCCGCTTTCCAAGCCGCCCTGCTCGCTGCTGCGGGCGCCATTGCCTATTGGCTCAAAGACATTCCCGCTTTGCTGGTGTCTTGGGGCAAACGCTTTTTTATCTCCAGCATGACGGTGGATTCACGTGACAAATTTTTGTTTGGTGCGCTGGTCGAATACATGGACGAGCACCCTGCCCTGCGCCGCGTGAACCAGTTCACGGCGCGCACCGTCTTGTCCAACAGCATCAACCAAAATTTAGAAGAAGATTTGCGCAACGGCAACCCGCCCAAGGCGTCTTTGTCACCCAGTGAAGGCTTGCACATCGTCAAAGTCAATGGCAAATGGTTGTGGCTATTGCGCGAAGTGCAAGTGGGCACCAGTATTTTTGAAAAAGTCACGCTCTCGCATTGGGGGCGATCGCCCAAATTTTTAGAAAACTTTTTGCAAGTCGCCATCGACAGCCGCGTGGCGCGTGAATCCGATGCCCTGTCGGTTTACATCCCCAACCCCTTTCACGGTGGCGATTGGACACGCGCACGTTTGGGCAGCCGCCGCCCGCTGTCTTCTGTCATTCTCAAAGCTGGGCAAAGCGAACATTTGCTGGGCGATTTAAGCAGCTTTTTCAAATCACGTGAGCGCTATGCCGAGCTGGGCATTCCATGGCGGCGCGGCTATTTGTTGTATGGGCCACCGGGAACAGGCAAAACGTCGTTGGTGCAGGCGCTGGCTTCAGAACTTCGTTTGAATGTTTGCATGCTGAGTTTGGCTTCACCCGTGGTGTCCGACGACAAAGTCCACACGCTCCTAGCAGGCGTGCCACCGCGTTCGCTTTTGTTGATTGAAGACGTGGATGCTTTCTTTCGCCAGCGCGATGCGGCTTCTGCCAAAGTGGCGATTTCGTTCTCTGGTTTTTTGAATGCGCTGGACGGTGTCGCCACGCAAGAAGGCACCGTCCTCTTCATGACCACGAATCACCCAGAACTCTTAGACCCCGCCCTGATTCGCGCTGGCCGTATTGACGAAAAGGTGGAGCTGGGTTTGTGCACACCAGACCAACTGCAACGCCTGTACCTCAAATTCAACCCCAACCCAGAAGCCGCCCAAGCCTTCGCCACGCAACACGCCGACAAAGGCCTGTCAGCCGCGCAAGCGCAGGACATGTTGCTGCGGGAATTTGGTCGACAGCAAAGCTGAACCGCAGTAAATAATTAAATAACGAATGCTATATATTTAATAGCAAACTAGGCAATCAATACGCCGCCTAGAGGCCAATTTGATGCTTAAATATCCCTAAGCACTGACCGCCAGCGAACGTGCAGGCGCTTCGGCCAGATAGCGCGCTACAAACGCGCCTACCGTGTTTTCTGGCAACGGTATCCACACCGTGTGGCCACTGCCGGGGGCGACGTCGATGGCGAGGCCGGCTTTGTTTTCCATGCGTCCAGCGGCACGTCGATGTTGCCTTGGGGGTTGATGATTTCCAAGGTGTCACCCACGGCAAAGCGGTTTTTCACCGCGACTTCGGCGAGGCCACGTGCTTTGTCGTAGGACAGCACATCACCCACATAAATGCTGCGCCTGATTCGGAATAACCGCGCAGAGTTTTCGGGTTTCTTGTGTGGCGCTGGAAAAAACCGGATGTGTAGCCACGGTTCGCCAAGCCTTCGAGTTGACCGAGCAAAGCGGGCTTCAATTCACGCCCTGCCACCGCGTCGTCAATCGCTTGACGGTAACTTTGCACCGTGCGGCGCACATAGTATGGGCTTTTGGTACGGCCTTCGATTTTGAGCGAATCGACACCAATTTCAACCAAGCGGCGTACGTGCTCGATGGCACGCAGGTCTTTGGAATTCATCACGTAGGTGCCGTGCGTCGTCTTCTTCGACTGGCATGTAGCTGCCTTGGCGGTTCGCCTCTTCCATCATGAACACTTTGCCCAACACACCATCGGTGGCACCATTTGCTCTAGCGGTGCACCTCTATGGCCAGCGTTGTTGCAGCAAACACCATTGTTGCCTGGCCATTTTTTTCAAATCTTGCGGCGCGAACACATCGCCAGATGCATCCACAATGCCCTCTTGCGTTTTGTAGTCCCAACGGCAAGAGTTGGTGCAAGTACCTTGATTCGCGTCGCGGTGATTGAAATAGCCTGACAGCAAACAACGTCCTGAATAGGCGATGCACAGCGCACCATGGACAAACACTTCCAATTCGGTATCGGGGCAGTCTTGGCGAATTTGTTCCACTTGGTCGAGTGACAATTCGCGCGACAAAATCACGCGGCTGATGCCTACCGATTTCCAAAACTTCACCGCTGCCGCATTCACGGTATTGGCTTGCACCGAGAGGTGAATTTCCATCTCAGGCCAGGTTTCGCGCACCATCATGATGAGGCCGGGGTCGGACATGATCATCGCGTCTGGCTTGAGCGCAATCACCGGCGCCATGTTGGTCAGGTAGTTTTTGGTTTTGTTGCCGTGCGGGAAAATGTTGGACACCAAAAAGAATTTACCGCCCACACTGTGCGCGTGGTCAATGCCTTCTTTCAGCACCTCAATGTCGCCAAAATCATTGTTGCGCACGCGCAGTGAATAGCGTGGCTGGCCTCGCAGTAGACGGCGTTGGCACCAAAAGCAAAAGCGGTTTTCAGCATGGCCAAAGAGCCAGCGGGAGCGAGGAGTTCAGGAGATTTAAAAGTCATACCCCGTATTTTAACGGGGCAAGTCAAAATACCATTTAGGGAATGGAAGAAGACGGCGGCGGCAAAGACAGGGCATCCTGACGCGGTACAGCAGGCCGCCAACGCCCGCGATGGTGGCCAAACCGCACACTGCCCGCCTCTTCGCGCCAAACGGTACGCCACGGTCGCGCTTCAGCGCCTTCATCACCAAATGTCCCGAAGGTGCCGAGAAGCGCACGCGATGAGCGCCATGGCAAACGCTTGACCCGGCACAAAAGGGTGTAATGCCAGCCAGCAAAGCGCCAATCACACTGCCCACCGCCACGCCAATGACCCACTGTTCGTCAATTGAAGCTTTGGCTGATGTTGGGCAAGGACGGCGGAAAGCGCAGCTTGCGCGATACCAAATGCTGCGTTAAGGTGGCCATTTGCACGGTCAACACCGAAAAAGAAAATCAAAAATGCGCCTTTGTGGGTGTAATGTGGAAACTTCAGCAACAACAGTGCAGGCACATGGCTCATGCCGTACATCACACCATGTATGCCCCATTGCAGCTTGGCATTGCGTCCAAAAACCCTTGGATCGTTCGCCAACACGCTGGCCACGGGAATGGCAAGGAACAGAGAAACTGGAAATCACACCGAAACAAATCAAATCGTTCATACGCCACCAGCACGTACTGCAGCGGCAGTATCACAAAGAAAGCCAAGATCAAACTACGATGCGGTGGTCGCGGTGGCGAACGGAAAAACTGGAAGCAGAAGACACAAGCCAAGCACACGATCGCGACGCGCGCCGGAATCAAGCGAACCAAAACACAGCCACCATGAACCAACTGGTGTTCAGCACGCCTTCGGCATTATGTAAATCGGCGCGATGGTGCAAGGCAGGGCACTTCACTGTCTTTTCGGTGATCAAGCCGCAGCGTCAGGAAAAATCCAATCAAGCTGGCGATCAGTAAGAAACCAAACACGGTCGACAAAGCGCCGACCTGCTGATTGGTAGTGAGGTTTTTTAGAGATTGGTACATGAGCTATACCTCTCTCAGATGCATCACCGCTAGCCGCGCACGGGTCGCAAAAATGCCCTCGGTCTTCGCCATCCTCAACTTGCATGGGCGCCCCAAAGGTGACCGAGCACAGTACTGGCACCGGCACGTATTCGCCCTTGGGCATCACGCGCTGGATGTTGTTGATCCAAGTCGGAATCAGCACCACATTCGGGACTTTAGCGCCTTAACCAGATAAACCCCATTTGACTGGCAACGGGTCTTGCTGTTGGCCACGCATGCCTTCTGGAAAGATGATGATGGAGTCGCCACTGTCTAAAGCCTGCATCAGTGGCAGCAAGGGGCTTCGCTTCACTGCGGTCACGCACCACATACACGCAGCGTCAATATTTTTGTCGCTAATCCATTGGCGCAGCGTCCGCTTCAATAGTCTTTGCAGCTGCCGCGCGCGTCACGCTGCGCAATTCTTTGGGCAATGCCGCCCAAATCATCACCAAAGTCGGCATTGCTTTGGTGGTTGGCAAAGTAAATGCGTTGCTCCGCTTTAGGTGGGCAGCCATACCAACGCGCCTGTGAACCCGTCAATAAACGAATCAAACCCGAGCAACCATGGTGTTAACAATTTGAGCAAGCATGGCGCGATAATACGTTAATTCTGGTGTCAATTTGTACGCCATGTTTTGTCTACGTTATCCATACCCAAGCTCTCCGCTACACCTACCCCAACAGCAAAACCACACTGCCGTTATCCGCTGATGTGCGCGTGGCCAGGGTGGGCATCGTGTTGCGCGGACCATCGGGTTCGGGATCGATCTGGGCTTGCGCTGGTCGCTGGCTTGATGACAGCGCAAAGCGATCTGATTGGCGCGGGTTAACAATTGAATGCGCTGGCGCACGCCGCAGCAGCGATGTTGGCGTGCCAAGAGCAGATCGGATTTTTGCCACAGCGTTTGACATTTAGCCAGGCTTGAGCGTGGTTAACAATCTGGCACTGCCCTACTTTGCCGCTGGTTTGCCATTGAATGTAACAGCGCAAATGCAAATAGCCACCAGCATCCGCGTAAGAATATCGGGTATTGCAGATTTGGACTTGCGCAAACCCAGTGAACTATCAGGTGGTCAAGCGCAGCGCGTGGCGTTGGCGCGGGCGGTGCTGTTAAACCCCAAAGCGTTGGCCGATGAACCCACCGCCAGTTTGTGATGAGGATAATGCCACGCGGCCTCTAACTTGTTGCAAGCAACTGCCAAAAGCGACTCAACGCAACATTGCTCATCGCCACGCATGACGCGAGTGTATGACAAGGAGTTATGCTCAATATTGTCCGGTTTCAAAAAATAGTGATGAAGTTGCCTCAATCCAGCGTATTCATTGCCTAAGGTGCTATTAAATGTATAGCACTATGCAAACCATCACACTGGCATTCAATCTGCTCAATGTATCTGGCGGCGAAGTTCAACATTTTGTTGTTGTCGCTTTGGGTTTGGCATCCATCACTTTGGTGCTCTTGGTCACTGTTAATTGGCAGTGCATTTGAACGTGATTTGCAAGCAGATTGACGGCGGCGGTGGTGCCAGAAGCACTGACGGGATCCAGATCCTCGGCTGGAGGACTTCATCGATACGCTGGCGGCAACGTGCCACTGGCTGAAATCAAAGCCTTGCAAACAATGGATGGTGCTGATACTGATCCCCATCAGCGCGCGGGTGGCGTATCGAAGGCTTCGCCATTGTGGGTATGACGACAGCGACGCCGCCGACTACGATGCCACATTGGCACAAGGCCAGCTTTGGCAACATCCGGATATGCAAGCTGTGTTGGGTGCCGATGTCGCGAATACAAACCGGCATGAAAGTGGGCGATACATTCGTTGGCTCACACGGCTCGGCAAGAAGGCCATGCGCATGGCAACACCCCCTATACACTGTGAGTGGCGTGATGACGCCCTGCGCGGGCGCTGACCGTTCTATTTACGACGATCACCGAATCGGTTTGGCAAGTGCATGAAAAAGCCATTGAGGGCGATACACCACTGGATGCTGCCGATAAAAAGCCATTGCAGATGAGCGCGAAATCACCTTGCACACTCATCAGTTACAACAGCCCCTTGGCGGCGGTCAGTTTTCCGCGAGCGCACCACCACCAGATGCAGCAGCAGCGCCTGCGGTTTAAACAGCGCCGCCTGCTTCCTCGATGGCGGCGGTAGAAATCACGCGCTGCGGCGTTTGTGGCTGTCGCGGCACTGGCAATCCAGCGTCTATCGCCGGAACGCTGCGCGTACGAGTTCACCGCGATGGATGTCGCGCCACTGAGCAAAAGCGCAGGGCTTCCGTCGGCAGAAGCCTTGCGTTTGCGCGCCGTGCTGGCTGCCATTCAGGGGTTGCGTCTGGCACCTGCGACATGGCAGCAGTGGTTATTGCAATACTGCTCTGCCCATCACAGGATGCATTTGCTGCAATCAATGGGGGCGATACCGCTTGGACGGTAGTGGCTGCTATTGCCGCCCCACGCCTGCTGCGGCCTGGTTATGCGTTGACGGCGCAGTAATGGTTAAG
>CAWJBD010000007.1:0-279493 GCA_963841045.1 uncultured beta proteobacterium
ATGGTCACAACGTTCACAGTCGCTGTGAGTGAGCCCGCAGGGATGGTCACTGTGACTGCTGTTTGCGCAGTGTAGTCGCCCGGTGCCACGGCGCTGCCGTTGCTGGTGTTGAAGGTCACGCTGGTGTCCACTGAGCTTGCGTTAGACAGGCTCACAGTGAACACGCTGTTGGTACCTTCAGGCACGGTGGTGCCATTGGCGATAGAGACGGTCACCGGATCGCTGGCTTGGATGGTGTTGGTCACGCTTGGTGTGGCAATGGTCGCACCACTGCTTGGCGCGCTCAAGGTCACGCCAAAGGTCTCTGCTGGCTCGCCTGTCGTGTCGTTCACGGTCGGTGTGCGCACGATCACGCTGGTCACGCCTGGCGGTATCGTGATGACGCCGCTTGGTACCGGGATGAAGGTCGTGCCGCCGTCAGTGCTGTACTCTTGTGGCCCAAGTCCGCAGGAACGGTTGGGTTGGCGCCGTTACCCGCCGGTGTCACGGTCACTGTCACAGGCACGGCCGATGGCGCGCTCAGGGTGATGATGTTGTCGGCTGGGCTACCTTCTGCAACTGTTTGTGGGCTGCTGATGCTCAACGTCGGTACGCCTTCGTTGTCACTGATGGTGCCAATCGCTGTCGGTGTGGCGATGGTGGCGCCGTTACCGCCGGTAACAGCACTGATGGTGCCGTTGATGGTTTCATTGCCTTCGCCAGCTATCGCGTCGTCGATGGTCACAACGTTCACAGTCGCTGTGAGTGAGCCCGCAGGGATGGTCACTGTGACTGCTGTTTGCGCAGTGTAGTCGCCCGGTGCCACGGCGCTGCCGTTGCTGGTGTTGAAGGTCACGCTGGTGGCCTCTGAGCTTGCGTTAGACAGGCTCACAGTGAACACGCTGTTGGTACCTTCAGGCACGGTGGTGCCATTGGCGATAGAGACGGTCACCGGATCGCTGGCTTGGATGGTGTTGGTCACGCTTGGTGTGGCAATGGTCGCACCACTGCTTGGCGCGCTCAAGGTCACGCCAAAGGTCTCTGCTGGCTCGCCTGTCGTGTCGTTCACGGTCGGTGTGCGAACGATCACGCTGGTCACGCCTGGCGGTATCGTGATGACGCCGCTTGGTACTGGGATGAAGGTCGTGCCGCCGTCAGTGCTGTACTCTTGTGGACCCAAGTCCGCAGGAACGGTTGGGTTGGCGCCGTTACCCGCCGGTGTCACGGTCACTGTCACAGGCACGGCCGATGGCGCGCTCAGGGTGATGATGTTGTCGGCTGGGCTGCCTTCTGCAACTGTTTGTGGGCTGCTGATGGCCAGCGTCGGTACGCCTTCGTTGTCACTGATGGTGCCAATCGCTGTCGGTGTGGCGATGGTGGCGCCGTTACCGCCGGTAACAGCACTGATGGTGCCGTTGATGGTTTCATTGCCTTCGCCAGCTATCGCGTCGTCGATGGTCACAACGTTCACAGTCGCTGTGAGTGAGCCCGCAGGGATGGTCACTGTGACTGCTGTTTGCGCAGTGTAGTCGCCCGGTGCCACGGCGCTGCCGTTGCTGGTGTTGAAGGTCACGCTGGTGTCCACTGAGCTTGCGTTAGACAGGCTCACAGTGAACACGCTGTTGGTGCCTTCAGGCACGGTGGTGCCATTGGCGATAGAGACGGTCACCGGATCGCTGGCTTGGATGGTGTTGGTCACGCTTGGTGTGGCAATGGTCGCACCACTGCTTGGCGCGCTCAAGGTCACGCCAAAGGTCTCTGCTGGCTCGCCTGTCGTGTCGTTCACGGTCGGTGTGCGAACGATCACGCTGGTCACGCCTGGCGGTATCGTGATGACGCCGCTTGGTACCGGGATGAAGGTCGTGCCGCCGTCAGTGCTGTACTCTTGTGGACCCAGTCCGCAGGAACGGTTGGGTTGGCGCCGTTACCCGCCGGTGTCACGGTCACTGTCACAGGCACGGCCGATGGCGCGCTCAGGGTGATGATGTTGTCGGCTGGGCTGCCTTCTGCAACTGTTTGTGGGCTGCTGATGCTCAACGTCGGTACGCCTTCGTTGTCGCTGATGGTGCCAATCGCGCTTGGTGTGGCGATGGTGGCGCCGTTACCGCCGGTAACAGCACTGATGGTGCCGTTGATGGTTTCATTGCCTTCGCCAGCTATCGCGTCGTCGATGGTCACAACGTTCACAGTCGCTGTGAGTGAGCCCGCAGGGATGGTCACTGTGACTGCTGTTTGCGCAGTGTAGTCGCCCGGTGCCACGGCGCTGCCGTTGCTGGTGTTGAAGGTCACGCTGGTGTCCACTGAGCTTGCGTTAGACAGGCTCACAGTGAACACGCTGTTGGTGCCTTCAGGCACGGTGGTGCCATTGGCGATAGAGACGGTCACCGGATCGCTGGCTTGGATGGTGTTGGTCACGCTTGGTGTGGCAATGGTCGCACCACTGCTTGGCGCGCTCAAGGTCACGCCAAAGGTCTCTGCTGGCTCGCCTGTCGTGTCGTTCACGGTCGGTGTGCGCACGATCACGCTGGTCACGCCTGGCGGTATCGTGATGACGCCGCTTGGTACCGGGATGAAGGTCGTGCCGCCGTCAGTGCTGTACTCTTGTGGACCCAAGTCCGCAGGAACGGTTGGGTTGGCGCCGTTACCCGCCGGTGTCACGGTCACTGTCACAGGCACGGCCGATGGCGCGCTCAGGGTGATGATGTTGTCGGCTGGGCTACCTTCTGCAACTGTTTGTGGGCTGCTGATGCTCAACGTCGGTACGCCTTCGTTGTCGCTGATGGTGCCAATCGCGCTTGGTGTGGCGATGGTGGCGCCGTTACCGCCGGTAACAGCACTGATGGTGCCGTTGATGGTTTCATTGCCTTCGCCAGCTATCGCGTCGTCGATGGTCACAACGTTCACAGTCGCTGTGAGTGAGCCCGCAGGGATGGTCACTGTGACTGCTGTTTGCGCAGTGTAGTCGCCCGGTGCCACGGCGCTGCCGTTGCTGGTGTTGAAGGTCACGCTGGTGTCCACTGAGCTTGCGTTAGACAGGCTCACAGTGAACACGCTGTTGGTGCCTTCAGGCACGGTGGTGCCATTGGCGATAGAGACGGTCACCGGATCGCTGGCTTGGATGGTGTTGGTCACGCTTGGTGTGGCAATGGTCGCACCACTGCTTGGCGCGCTCAAGGTCACGCCAAAGGTCTCTGCTGGCTCGCCTGTCGTGTCGTTCACGGTCGGTGTGCGAACGATCACGCTGGTCACGCCTGGCGGTATCGTGATGACGCCGCTTGGTACTGGGATGAAGGTCGTGCCGCCGTCAGTGCTGTACTCTTGTGGACCCAAGTCCGCAGGAACGGTTGGGTTGGCGCCGTTACCCGCCGGTGTCACGGTCACTGTCACAGGCACGGCCGATGGCGCGCTCAGGGTGATGATGTTGTCGGCTGGGCTACCTTCTGCAACTGTTTGTGGGCTGCTGATGGCCAGCGTCGGTACGCCTTCGTTGTCACTGATGGTGCCAATCGCGTCGGTGTGGCGATGGTGGCGCCGTTACCGCCGGTAACAGCACTGATGGTGCCGTTGATGGTTTCATTGCCTTCGCCAGCTATCGCGTCGTCGATGGTCACAACGTTCACAGTCGCTGTGAGTGAGCCCGCAGGGATGGTCACTGTGACTGCTGTTTGCGCAGTGTAGTCGCCCGGTGCCACGGCGCTGCCGTTGCTGGTGTTGAAGGTCACGCTGGTGTCCACTGAGCTTGCGTTAGACAGGCTCACAGTGAACACGCTGTTGGTGCCTTCAGGCACGGTGGTGCCATTGGCGATAGAGACGGTCACCGGATCGCTGGCTTGGATGGTGTTGGTCACGCTTGGTGTGGCAATGGTCGCACCACTGCTTGGCGCGCTCAAGGTCACGCCAAAGGTCTCTGCTGGCTCGCCTGTCGTGTCGTTCACGGTCGGTGTGCGAACGATCACGCTGGTCACGCCTGGCGGTATCGTGATGACGCCGCTTGGTACCGGGATGAAGGTCGTGCCGCCGTCAGTGCTGTACTCTTGTGGACCCAAGTCCGCAGGAACGGTTGGGTTGGCGCCGTTACCCGCCGGTGTCACGGTCACTGTCACAGGCACGGCCGATGGCGCGCTCAGGGTGATGATGTTGTCGGCTGGGCTACCTTCTGCAACTGTTTGTGGGCTGCTGATGGCCAGCGTCGGTACGCCTTCGTTGTCACTGATGGTGCCAATCGCTGTCGGTGTGGCGATGGTGGCGCCGTTACCGCCGGTAACAGCACTGATGGTGCCGTTGATGGTTTCATTGCCTTCGCCAGCTATCGCGTCGTCGATGGTCACAACGTTCACAGTCGCTGTGAGTGAGCCCGCAGGGATGGTCACTGTGACTGCTGTTTGCGCAGTGTAGTCGCCCGGTGCCACGGCGCTGCCGTTGCTGGTGTTGAAGGTCACGCTGGTGGCCTCTGAGCTTGCGTTAGACAGGCTCACAGTGAACACGCTGTTGGTACCTTCAGGCACGGTGGTGCCATTGGCGATAGAGACGGTCACCGGATCGCTGGCTTGGATGGTGTTGGTCACGCTTGGTGTGGCAATGGTCGCACCACTGCTTGGCGCGCTCAAGGTCACGCCAAAGGTCTCTGCTGGCTCGCCTGTCGTGTCGTTCACGGTCGGTGTGCGAACGATCACGCTGGTCACGCCTGGCGGTATCGTGATGACGCCGCTTGGTACTGGGATGAAGGTCGTGCCGCCGTCAGTGCTGTACTCTTGTGGACCCAAGTCCGCAGGAACGGTTGGGTTGGCGCCGTTACCCGCCGGTGTCACGGTCACTGTCACAGGCACGGCCGATGGCGCGCTCAGGGTGATGATGTTGTCGGCTGGGCTGCCTTCTGCAACTGTTTGTGGGCTGCTGATGGCCAGCGTCGGTACGCCTTCGTTGTCACTGATGGTGCCAATCGCTGTCGGTGTGGCGATGGTGGCGCCGTTACCGCCGGTAACAGCACTGATGGTGCCGTTGATGGTTTCATTGCCTTCGCCAGCTATCGCGTCGTCGATGGTCACAACGTTCACAGTCGCTGTGAGTGAGCCCGCAGGGATGGTCACTGTGACTGCTGTTTGCGCAGTGTAGTCGCCCGGTGCCACGGCGCTGCCGTTGCTGGTGTTGAAGGTCACGCTGGTGGCCTCTGAGCTTGCGTTAGACAGGCTCACAGTGAACACGCTGTTGGTACCTTCAGGCACGGTGGTGCCATTGGCGATAGAGACGGTCACCGGATCGCTGGCTTGGATGGTGTTGGTCACGCTTGGTGTGGCAATGGTCGCACCACTGCTTGGCGCGCTCAAGGTCACGCCAAAGGTCTCTGCTGGCTCGCCTGTCGTGTCGTTCACCGTCGGTGTGCGCACGATCACGCTGGTCACGCCTGGCGGTATCGTGATGACGCCGCTTGGTACCGGGATGAAGGTCGTGCCGCCGTCAGTGCTGTACTCTTGTGGACCCAAGTCCGCAGGAACGGTTGGGTTGGCGCCGTTACCCGCCGGTGTCACGGTCACTGTCACAGGCACGGCCGATGGCGCGCTCAGGGTGATGATGTTGTCGGCTGGGCTACCTTCTGCAACTGTTTGTGGGCTGCTGATGGCTCAACGTCGGTACGCCTTCGTTGTCGCTGATGGTGCCAATCGCGCTTGGTGTGGCGATGGTGGCGCCGTTACCGCCGGTAACAGCACTGATGGTGCCGTTGATGGTTTCATTGCCTTCGCCAGCTATCGCGTCGTCGATGGTCACAACGTTCACAGTCGCTGTGAGTGAGCCCGCAGGGATGGTCACTGTGACTGCTGTTTGCGCAGTGTAGTCGCCCGGTGCCACGGCGCTGCCGTTGCTGGTGTTGAAGGTCACGCTGGTGTCCACTGAGCTTGCGTTAGACAGGCTCACAGTGAACACGCTGTTGGTGCCTTCAGGCACGGTGGTGCCATTGGCGATAGAGACGGTCACCGGATCGCTGGCTTGGATGGTGTTGGTCACGCTTGGTGTGGCAATGGTCGCACCACTGCTTGGCGCGCTCAAGGTCACGCCAAAGGTCTCTGCTGGCTCGCCTGTCGTGTCGTTCACGGTCGGTGTGCGAACGATCACGCTGGTCACGCCTGGCGGTATCGTGATGACGCCGCTTGGTACTGGGATGAAGGTCGTGCCGCCGTCAGTGCTGTACTCTTGTGGACCCAAGTCCGCAGGAACGGTTGGGTTGGCGCCGTTACCCGCCGGTGTCACGGTCACTGTCACAGGCACGGCCGATGGCGCGCTCAGGGTGATGATGTTGTCGGCTGGGCTACCTTCTGCAACTGTTTGTGGGCTGCTGATGGCTCAACGTCGGTACGCCTTCGTTGTCGCTGATGGTGCCAATCGCGCTTGGTGTGGCGATGGTGGCGCCGTTACCGCCGGTAACAGCACTGATGGTGCCGTTGATGGTTTCATTGCCTTCGCCAGCTATCGCGTCGTCGATGGTCACAACGTTCACAGTCGCTGTGAGTGAGCCCGCAGGGATGGTCACTGTGACTGCTGTTTGCGCAGTGTAGTCGCCCGGTGCCACGGCGCTGCCGTTGCTGGTGTTGAAGGTCACGCTGGTGTCCACTGAGCTTGCGTTAGACAGGCTCACAGTGAACACGCTGTTGGTGCCTTCAGGCACGGTGGTGCCATTGGCGATAGAGACGGTCACCGGATCGCTGGCTTGGATGGTGTTGGTCACGCTTTGTGTCGCTGGCGCTCCTAATACGGCTCCGCTAGGTGCAGATAGCGTCACGCCAAAGGTCTCTGCTGGCTCGCCTGTCGTGTCGTTCACCGTCGGTGTGCGCACGATCACACTGGTCACGCCCGCTGGGATGGTAATGATACCTGTAACTGGTACGGGGATGAAGGTCGTGCCACCATTGGTGCTGTAGGTTTGTGTTCCTGTATCGCTTGATGCGCCGCCAATCGTGGCAGGGTTAGCACCATTGCCTGATGTTGCCAACGTCACGGTCACTGGCAAAGCTGAAGCACCGCTTAAAGTGATGGTGTTGTTTATATCTGTGCCTTCTGCTACGCTTTGTGGGTTACTTATTGTGATCGTGGGTGTAAACGGGTGGCTCACTGTACAGTTTGCAGGCACCGTACAAGTCGGTCCGCCTGTCGGTACCACGCTGTTGGAGACGCTGGTCGTGGCCGATGCGTTCACGGTCGCTGTGTAGCTCACGCTGTAGCTGCCTATCGGTGTGCCAATCGGCAAGGTGCAGGTCACGACTGAGCCCACTGTTGTGCAGGTGTAGCCGCCTGGGTTAGCGCCAATCGCGCCAAACGTAAGACCTGTACCCAAGGTGTCGGTCAAGGTCGAGAGCGTTGTGGTGGCCGCATTGGTCACGGTGCTGGTCAGGGTGTAGGTGATGGTTTGACCAACCGCCACGGTAGTGCCCGCGGCTGGGCTGGCTGTCTTGGCAACGCTGACCGCCGGTGTCGTGACTGGCACGGGCACGGTTGGGTCGCAAGCCTGTCCGGTCGCTGCCGTACAGGCCGGGTCGCCGCCACCGCTTAAGTTGGCGGTGTTGTTACCGTTGGTCGCGCTCGCAGCGACGTTCACCGGAACGCGCACGATGATGGTGCCGCTGGTTGCGCCTGTGTTGATTTGACAGCCCGTTGTGTTGCTGCCAGTGCTTGGGCAGCTAGCGAGTGTTACGCCTGTTGAGGTGCCGCCTGTGACGGTCGGTGCGCCAGACAGGGTGATGCCCGTCGGTAATGCGTCATTAATTAATAGCGGCGCTATCGTCGGGCCGTTCGCTACGGTAATAGTGATGTTGTAGAACTGGCCAGTGCCACCTACCACCAGTGGGTTCACGCTCACGGTCTTAACGGCTGTGATGGTCGGAGTCACCGGCACGTTCACGGTTGGGTCGCAAGCCTGTCCGGTCGCTGCCGTACAGGCCGGGTCGCCGCCACCGCTTAAGTTGGCGGTGTTGTTACCGTTGGTCGCACTCGCAGCGACGTTCACCGGAACGCGCACGATGATGGTGCCGCTGGTTGCGCCTGTGTTGATTTGACAGCCCGTTGTGTTGCTGCCAGTGTCGGCAGCTAGCGAGTGTTACGCCTGTTGAGGTGCCGCCTGTGACGGTCGGTGCGCCAGACAGGGTGATGCCCGTCGGTAATGCGTCATTAATTAATAGCGGCGCTATCGTCGGGCCGTTCGCTACGGTAATAGTGATGTTGTAGAACTGGCCAGTGCCACCTACCACCAGTGGGTTCACGCTCACGGTCTTAACGGCTGTGATGGTCGGAGTCGACCGGCACGTTCACGGTTGGGTCGCAAGCCTGTCCGGTCGCTGCCGTACAGGCCGGGTCGCCGCCACCGCTTAAGTTGGCGGTGTTGTTACCGTTGGTCGCGCTCGCAGCGACGTTCACCGGAACGCGCACGATGATGGTGCCAACGGTGGCGCCTGAGTTGATTTGACAGCCGGTTGTGTTGCTGCCACTGGCTGGACAACCAGACAGTGTGGCTGTCGAGGTGCCGCCCGTGATGGTCGGTGCGCCAGACAGGGTGATGCCTGTCGCTAAGGTGTCGGCAATGGTCAACGCTGCCGTGGTGGCGCTGTTGGCAATCGTGATCGTGATGTTGTAGAACTGGCCGCTGCCGCCTACCACCAGTGGGCTCACGCTCACGGTCTTAACGGCTGTGATGGTCGGACTGACTGGGTTGGTGACGGTACAGGTTGTACAAGTCGGTCTGCCGGTCGGTACCACGCTGTTGGAAACGCTGGTCGTGGCCGATGCGTTCACGGTCGCTGTGTAGCTCACGCTGTAGCTGCCTATCGGTGTGCCAATCGGCAAGGTGCAGGTCACGACTGAGCCCACTGTTGTGCAGGTGTAGCCGCCTGGGTTAGCGCCAATCGCGCCAAACGTAAGACCTGTACCCAAGGTGTCGGTCAAGGTCGAGAGCGTTGTGGTGGCCGCATTGGTCACGGTGCTGGTCAGGGTGTAGGTGATGGTTTGACCAACCGCCACGGTAGTGCCCGCGGCTGGGCTGGCTGTCTTGGCAACGCTGACCGCCGGTGTCGTGACTGGCACGTTCACGGTTGGGTCGCAAGCCTGTCCGGTCGCTGCCGTACAGGCCGGGTCGCCGCCACCGCTTAAGTTGGCGGTGTTGTTACCGTTGGTCGCGCTCGCAGCGACGTTCACCGGAACGCGCACGATGATGGTGCCGCGGTGGCGCCTGTGTTGATTTGACAGCCGGTTGTGTTGCTGCCACTGGCTGGGCAGCCAGCGAGTGTTAGGCTGTCGAGGTGCCGCCCGTGATGGTCGGTGCGCCAGACAGGGTGATGCCTGTCGGTAAGGTGTCGGCAATGGTCAACGCGCCATGGTGGCGCTGTTGGCAACGGTGATAGTGATGTTGTAGAACTGGCCGCTGCCACCTACCACCAGTGGGTTCACGCTCACGGTCTTAACGGCTGTGATGGTCGGAGCCACCGGCACGTTCACTGTTGGGTCGCAAGCCTGTCCGGTCGCTGCCGTACAGGCCGGGTCGCCGCCACCGCTTAAGTTGGCGGTGTTGTTACCGTTGGTCGCGCTCGCAGCGACGTTCACCGGAACGCGCACGATGATGGTGCCAACGGTGGCGCCTGAGTTGATTTGACAGCCGGTTGTGTTGCTGCCACTGGCTGGACAACCAGACAGTGTGGCTGTCGAGGTGCCGCCCGTGATGGTCGGTGCGCCAGACAGGGTGATGCCTGTCGCTAAGGTGTCGGCAATGGTCAACGCTGCCGTGGTGGCGCTGTTGGCAATCGTGATCGTGATGTTGTAGAACTGGCCGCTGCCGCCTACCACCAGTGGGCTCACGCTCACGGTCTTAACGGCTGTGATGGTCGGAGCCACCGGCACGTTCACTGTTGGGTCGCAAGCCTGTCCGGTCGCTGCCGTACAGGCCGGGTCGCCGCCACCGCTTAAGTTGGCGGTGTTGTTACCGTTGGTCGCGCTCGCAGCGACGTTCACCGGAACGCGCACGATGATGGTGCCAACGGTGGCGCCTGAGTTGATTTGACAGCCGGTTGTGTTGCTGCCACTGGCTGGACAACCAGACAGTGTGGCTGTCGAGGTGCCGCCCGTGATGGTCGGTGCGCCAGACAGGGTGATGCCTGTCGCTAAGGTGTCGGCAATGGTCAACGCTGCCGTGGTGGCGCTGTTGGCAATCGTGATCGTGATGTTGTAGAACTGGCCGCTGCCGCCTACCACCAGTGGGCTCACGCTCACGGTCTTAACGGCTGTGATGGTCGGACTGACTGGGTTGGTGACGGTACAGGTTGTACAAGTCGGTCCGCCTGTCGGTACCACGCTGTTGGAAACGCTGGTCGTGGCCGATGCGTTCACGGTCGCTGTGTAGCTCACGCTGTAGCTGCCTATCGGTGTGCCAATCGGCAAGGTGCAGGTCACGACTGAGCCCACTGTTGTGCAGGTGTAGCCGCCTGGGTTAGCGCCAATCGCGCCAAACGTAAGACCTGTACCCAAGGTGTCGGTCAAGGTCGAGAGCGTTGTGGTGGCCGCATTGGTCACGGTGCTGGTCAGGGTGTAGGTGATGGTTTGACCAACCGCCACGGTAGTGCCCGCGGCTGGGCTGGCTGTCTTGGCAACGCTGACCGCCGGTGTCGTGACTGGCACGGGCACGGTTGGGTCGCAAGCCTGTCCGGTCGCTGCCGTACAGGCCGGGTCGCCGCCACCGCTTAAGTTGGCGGTGTTGTTACCGTTGGTCGCGCTCGCAGCGACGTTCACCGGAACGCGCACGATGATGGTGCCAACGGTGGCGCCTGAGTTGATTTGACAGCCGGTTGTGTTGCTGCCACTGGCTGGACAACCAGACAGTGTGGCTGTCGAGGTGCCGCCCGTGATGGTCGGTGCGCCAGACAGGGTGATGCCTGTCGCTAAGGTGTCGGCAATGGTCAACGCTGCCGTGGTGGCGCTGTTGGCAATCGTGATCGTGATGTTGTAGAACTGGCCGCTGCCGCCTACCACCAGTGGGCTCACGCTCACGGTCTTAACGGCTGTGATGGTCGGAGCCACCGGCACGTTCACTGTTGGGTCGCAAGCCTGTCCGGTCGCTGCCGTACAGGCCGGGTCGCCGCCACCGCTTAAGTTGGCGGTGTTGTTACCGTTGGTCGCGCTCGCAGCGACGTTCACCGGAACGCGCACGATGATGGTGCCAACGGTGGCGCCTGAGTTGATTTGACAGCCGGTTGTGTTGCTGCCACTGGCTGGACAACCAGACAGTGTGGCTGTCGAGGTGCCGCCCGTGATGGTCGGTGCGCCAGACAGGGTGATGCCTGTCGCTAAGGTGTCGGCAATGGTCAACGCTGCCGTGGTGGCGCTGTTGGCAATCGTGATCGTGATGTTGTAGAACTGGCCGCTGCCGCCTACCACCAGTGGGCTCACGCTCACGGTCTTAACGGCTGTGATGGTCGGAGCCACCGGCACGTTCACTGTTGGGTCGCAAGCCTGTCCGGTCGCTGCCGTACAGGCCGGGTCGCCGCCACCGCTTAAGTTGGCGGTGTTGTTACCGTTGGTCGCGCTCGCAGCGACGTTCACCGGAACGCGCACGATGATGGTGCCAACGGTGGCGCCTGAGTTGATTTGACAGCCGGTTGTGTTGCTGCCACTGGCTGGACAACCAGACAGTGTGGCTGTCGAGGTGCCGCCCGTGATGGTCGGTGCGCCAGACAGGGTGATGCCTGTCGCTAAGGTGTCGGCAATGGTCAACGCTGCCGTGGTGGCGCTGTTGGCAATCGTGATCGTGATGTTGTAGAACTGGCCGCTGCCGCCTACCACCAGTGGGCTCACGCTCACGGTCTTAACGGCTGTGATGGTCGGACTGACTGGGTTGGTGACGGTACAGGTTGTACAAGTCGGTCCGCCTGTCGGTACCACGCTGTTGGAAACGCTGGTCGTGGCCGATGCGTTCACGGTCGCTGTGTAGCTCACGCTGTAGCTGCCTATCGGTGTGCCAATCGGCAAGGTGCAGGTCACGACTGAGCCCACTGTTGTGCAGGTGTAGCCGCCTGGGTTAGCGCCAATCGCGCCAAACGTAAGACCTGTACCCAAGGTGTCGGTCAAGGTCGAGAGCGTTGTGGTGGCCGCATTGGTCACGGTGCTGGTCAGGGTGTAGGTGATGGTTTGACCAACCGCCACGGTAGTGCCCGCGGCTGGGCTGGCTGTCTTGGCAACGCTGACCGCCGGTGTCGTGACTGGCACGGGCACGGTTGGGTCGCAAGCCTGTCCGGTCGCTGCCGTACAGGCCGGGTCGCCGCCACCGCTTAAGTTGGCGGTGTTGTTACCGTTGGTCGCGCTCGCAGCGACGTTCACCGGAACGCGCACGATGATGGTGCCAACGGTGGCGCCTGAGTTGATTTGACAGCCGGTTGTGTTGCTGCCACTGGCTGGACAACCAGACAGTGTGGCTGTCGAGGTGCCGCCCGTGATGGTCGGTGCGCCAGACAGGGTGATGCCTGTCGCTAAGGTGTCGGCAATGGTCAACGCTGCCGTGGTGGCGCTGTTGGCAATCGTGATCGTGATGTTGTAGAACTGGCCGCTGCCGCCTACCACCAGTGGGCTCACGCTCACGGTCTTAACGGCTGTGATGGTCGGACTGACTGGGTTGGTGACGGTACAGGTTGTACAAGTCGGTCCGCCTGTCGGTACCACGCTGTTGGAAACGCTGGTCGTGGCCGATGCGTTCACGGTCGCTGTGTAGCTCACGCTGTAGCTGCCTATCGGTGTGCCAATCGGCAAGGTGCAGGTCACGACTGAGCCCACTGTTGTGCAGGTGTAGCCGCCTGGGTTAGCGCCAATCGCGCCAAACGTAAGACCTGTACCCAAGGTGTCGGTCAAGGTCGAGAGCGTTGTGGTGGCCGCATTGGTCACGGTGCTGGTCAGGGTGTAGGTGATGGTTTGACCAACCGCCACGGTAGTGCCCGCGGCTGGGCTGGCTGTCTTGGCAACGCTGACCGCCGGTGTCGTGACTGGCACGGGCACGGTTGGGTCGCAAGCCTGTCCGGTCGCTGCCGTACAGGCCGGGTCGCCGCCACCGCTTAAGTTGGCGGTGTTGTTACCGTTGGTCGCGCTCGCAGCGACGTTCACCGGAACGCGCACGATGATGGTGCCAACGGTGGCGCCTGAGTTGATTTGACAGCCGGTTGTGTTGCTGCCACTGGCTGGACAACCAGACAGTGTGGCTGTCGAGGTGCCGCCCGTGATGGTCGGTGCGCCAGACAGGGTGATGCCTGTCGCTAAGGTGTCGGCAATGGTCAACGCTGCCGTGGTGGCGCTGTTGGCAATCGTGATCGTGATGTTGTAGAACTGGCCGCTGCCGCCTACCACCAGTGGGCTCACGCTCACGGTCTTAACGGCTGTGATGGTCGGACTGACTGGGTTGGTGACGGTACAGGTTGTACAAGTCGGTCCGCCTGTCGGTACCACGCTGTTGGAAACGCTGGTCGTGGCCGATGCGTTCACGGTCGCTGTGTAGCTCACGCTGTAGCTGCCTATCGGTGTGCCAATCGGCAAGGTGCAGGTCACGACTGAGCCCACTGTTGTGCAGGTGTAGCCGCCTGGGTTAGCGCCAATCGCGCCAAACGTAAGACCTGTACCCAAGGTGTCGGTCAAGGTCGAGAGCGTTGTGGTGGCCGCATTGGTCACGGTGCTGGTCAGGGTGTAGGTGATGGTTTGACCAACCGCCACGGTAGTGCCCGCGGCTGGGCTGGCTGTCTTGGCAACGCTGACCGCCGGTGTCGTGACTGGCACGGGCACGGTTGGGTCGCAAGCCTGTCCGGTCGCTGCCGTACAGGCCGGGTCGCCGCCACCGCTTAAGTTGGCGGTGTTGTTACCGTTGGTCGCGCTCGCAGCGACGTTCACCGGAACGCGCACGATGATGGTGCCAACGGTGGCGCCTGAGTTGATTTGACAGCCGGTTGTGTTGCTGCCACTGGCTGGACAACCAGACAGTGTGGCTGTCGAGGTGCCGCCCGTGATGGTCGGTGCGCCAGACAGGGTGATGCCTGTCGCTAAGGTGTCGGCAATGGTCAACGCTGCCGTGGTGGCGCTGTTGGCAATCGTGATCGTGATGTTGTAGAACTGGCCGCTGCCGCCTACCACCAGTGGGCTCACGCTCACGGTCTTAACGGCTGTGATGGTGGGACGTCTTGTATTGGTATACGTACACACAATCGCAGTGTCAGCATTACCAACCGTTAAAGTGCTGCCTACCAATCCGCTAGTGCCAGTACACGCCAGTGTGGTGGTGTAGTTAGCGGCGCTGCCGGTGGTGAAGGTCTCAGCCAAGGTCAGGACGCTGCCGACGTTGACGGTTTGAGCAGCTCCGCTGTCAATTTCTGTTGCTGTGTTGGCGACCGAGGCCAAGGTGGTCAGGCCAGTTGCGGTGACGTTGACCGCATTGTTTATTGTGGCGTTAACCCAAGATTTGCGCAATGTCACAGTTGCTGTTTTCTTGGTGTTGGTGTAGGTACAAACGATGTCTGTGTCACTGTTACCGACAGTTAACGTACTCCCTGCCAAGCCCGATGTGCCCGTACAGGCTAGTGTGGTGTTGTAATTGGCGGCAGAACCTGTTGTAAACGCTTCAGCAAAATTAATCACACTACCTGCATTCACAATTTGCACCGTTGAAGTGTCTGTTTCGTTGGCAGTATTGGCTATTGATGCGAAATTGGGTAATCCTGTTGCTGTTATCGTTACTGCGTCATTCACAGTGCCATTCACCCAAACTTTACGAATTGTGATGTTTGAGCGATTGGGCGCACAAAATCCAAAACTGGTCCAACCTACAAACTGTCCGCCGCCGTTATGATTTGGCCCTGTCCTAAACTCTTCTGTTGCACTATTGATGCCATTGATATTAAAGTTGAAACTTGCATTGCAAGCGGGATCAGTGTTGGCGCAATTGTTAACACCTGTCGCTGTTACTGTGCCAGTCGCGTTATCGACTGTATGGTTTGCTCCAGCTGTAATAGAAGTAGGCAACACCGTTCCATTGACTCGCCCTCTTGCAACATCTTGCCAACCAGGATTTGGATCTGTTGTTGCGGTATTGAGATAATCAATATCAGTCGCCACATACACAAATTTGTTAATTGGGCGGCTGAAATTTACCGTTTGTGTAGATAAAGAAATATTGTCTTGATTTGAAGCAACTTGATGACCTGCCCGTACTACGTTTGGCAACCCGCCATGTTGTTGCTGATTTGGTAAGCCCGCAGTAAAAGGTTGCGCAGCCGTTACCGTATATGTCATCGTTAGTGCGTTTGGTCCTGTTCCAATATTTACAACATAAGGGCCTAAAGTACCTGCCGTCCAGGTGCCCGCCGGAACTGCCGTATTTATTTGCGTTTCGTTTGGCAAACAAGCTGCCGCCTGAGCAAACGCAGATTGTGAAACTCCAGCAGCACACAAAAATGCAAGCGATGTCAATATCTTGCCAACATTTTGGTTTCGCATGCTACTGATTTTAAAAAGCGGTGGTTTACGAATCATTTTTGATAGAACCTTTTATCGTCCGAGTCCAAACCAGCTACCACTACAGGTAACCAGTTAGTTATTTAGTATTAATGTAAATTTTAGCAACGTATTCCATTAATGTAAGTATTTTCTTTAGGCTGTTGATTTAAATTGGCTTATTTTTGCTAATTAAGTCACACATATGTAAGAAATTTAAGCACAGAGCGCTTTATAAATTCAATAGCAAACTGGTATGGCACTTTATACCAACTGCTTTCGAATCGTTTTCTGGTTGGTTTTATAGCACAACCCGCTTATTTTGCTTAGGTTTTGTGCTATCACTTTTGATTTTTGTTGAAACTGTTTTGTGAATAGGATTAAGCCTGATAATTAGGCCATGAATAGTTTTTTCATCATTGCACATGCACCACTGGCCAGCGCGTTGAGAGAGGCCGCTTTGCATGTATTTCCTGATGCATCTGATTACATTGTTGCTTTTGATATCTTGCCAAGTGATATTCCGGAAAAAGTAGTTGTTTTGGCTCAAAATAGAGTAGACAAGCTCTTAACGCCCATCAAAGCAAAAAAACCTGACAATATCTTGCTTTTTACAGACCTTTTTGGTGCCACGCCCAGTAACATTGCCGCCCAACTTGCCGATGGTGTTCATACCAAATTGGTCGCTGGGGTCAATTTGCCCATGTTACTTCGTGCAATCAGTTATCGGCACGAATCATTAGATGCAGTTCTGTCTCGCGCAATCACCGGTGGCATTCAAGGCGTTATGTCTGTTGCTGTTACACCACAACAACACCAAAAAATGAAATCTTATGATCAAAGTCAATATAACCATCAGCAATAAATTAGGACTTCATGCACGTGCTTCTGCCAAATTAACCAAATTGGCGGGCAGCTTCCCTTGTGAGGTATGGATGTCTAAGGGAGAACGTCGTATCAATGCCAAAAGCATTATGGGCGTCATGATGCTTGCTGCGGGAATCGGTTCTATGGTTACTTTAGAAACAGATGGCGATCAAGAACAAGAAGCCAGCACAGCACTTTTGGCCTTGATAAACGATAAATTCGGTGAAGGCGAGTGATTGAATGAACATCGATATGCGCCTTTTAATGTTTTTCTTTCTCAGCTTTAAATCTCTATGACTTTTTCGGTACGTGGATTAGCTGTAGCACAAGGTATTGCCATTGGGCGAGCCGTATTAATTGCATCCAGCCGAGTGGATGTTGCGCATTACTTCATCGCTGCTGACGAAGTAGAGGCAGAAATTGAACGCATACGCGCTGGAAGAAACGCCGTCATTGAAGAATTAGGGCGGTTACAGCACAGTGTTTCGCAAATGTCACGCAAAGAAGCGCCACACGAGCTGGCCGCCATGCTGGACGTGCATTTGATGCTTCTGCAAGATGACATGTTGTCGGATGGCGTGCGTCATTGGATCAGTGAAAGGCACTATAACGCTGAGTGGGCTTTAACTACACAATTGGAAATTATTTCTCGTCAGTTTGATGAGATGGAAGATCCTTATCTGCGTGAACGCAAAGCGGATTTAGAGCAAGTAGTCGAACGAATTCTGCGCCACATGCAAGGTGCTGCTGCTTTGCTGACCGATTTAGACAAAGCAGACAAAGCCAACCCCGCTCAAAAGCAAGCGCAACGCGAGAAACGCCAACACCCACAACAAGATTTGTTATTGGGCGATACGGTAGATGTTCCTTTGGTATTGATAGCGCATGATTTATCGCCTGCGGACATGTTGCAGTTTAAACAAAGTGTCTTTGCTGGTTTTGCGACTGATGTGGGTGGAAAAACATCGCACACCGCGATTGTTGCCCGCAGCATGAATATTCCCGCCGTGGTAGGCGCTCGGACTGCAAGTCAACTCATTCGTCAAGACGATTGGGTCATTATTGATGGCGATGCTGGTGTTGTGATAGTTGACCCCAGCCCCATTATTTTGGCTGAATACAACTTCAAAAAGCGTCAGGGCGAACTTGAGAGAACGCGACTCGCGCGCCTTCGCAACACAGCCGCAATTACACTGGATGGTCAAAAAATTGAGCTGCTTGCCAACATTGAACAACCCGAAGATGCTGCTGCTGCATTGAATGCTGGCGTAGTTGGGGTTGGATTGTTTCGCAGTGAGTTTTTGTTCATGGGACGCGAAGCAAAGGGATTGACATCTTTACCCGCAGAAGATGAGCAATTTGAAGCCTACAAAAGCGCAGTATTAGGTATGCAAGGATTACCGGTCACCATACGCACGGTCGACATTGGTGCCGACAAGCCTTTGGATCGAAAAGAAAAGGCACAAGAAACACACCTTAATCCCGCACTTGGTTTGCGTGCCATACGTTGGAGTTTGTCTGAGCCCGATATGTTTATCACTCAGTTACGAGCCATTTTGCGTGCCAGCAGTTTTGGGCAAATTAAATTATTGGTGCCCATGCTGTGTGCCGTCTCTGAGATTCAGCAAACCTTGGCAGCAATCGCACAAGCAAAAAAACAATTGGACGACGAGGGCATTGCCTACGGCGTGGTTCCTGTTGGTGCGATGATCGAAATACCAGCAGCAGCATTGATGTTGCCCACCTTTTTAAAGTATTTTGATTTTCTGTCATTAGGGACCAATGATTTGATTCAATACACCTTAGCGATTGACCGTGCTGATGAGTCTGTTTCTTATTTATATGATCCCTTGCATCCTGCGGTATTGCGTCTCATTGCCAACACCATTGAACAAGGCCAACTTCACGGCAAATCTGTCAGCGTGTGTGGCGAAATGGCGGGCGATGCCAATCTAACCAAATTGCTCTTAGGTATGGGACTGCGTAGTTTCTCCATGCATCCGGCCCAAATTTTGACTGTGAAACAGCAAATATTGCGCACCGATACCAGCAAATTAGCCAATTGGACGCAAAGCGTCCTCAATGCCGAACACCCCCAAGAATTTATATAAATATAGGCTGTAGGCGGCGTATATATTGCCTAGATTGCTATATTATTTATAGCTATTTGTTGTCTGCTCTGGAATTAGTGCGAACGAATCATGGTGCCAAATGCCTGCTCTGTCAGTATTTCTAAAAGCATGGCATGCGCAACCCGCCCATCAATGATGTGTACCGCATTCACACCGCTTTTTGCAGCATCTAAAGCACCCGCAATTTTTGGAATCATGCCCCCACTGATGGTGCCGTCAGCAATTAAGGCATCAATTTCACGGGTGGTCAGTTCGGGAAGTAGCTCTTTGTTTTTATCTAAAACACCTGGAATGTTGGTCAACATCAACAATTTTTCCGCTTGTAAAACGGTGGCCAATTTGCTGGCAACCACATCAGCGTTGATGTTGTAGCTTTCATTTTGTAAACCAAAACCAATCGGGCTGACTACAGGAATAAACGCGTCGTCTTGCAAAGCCTTTACCACGCTGGGATCTATGCTCACGATGTCACCCACCTGGCCTACATCATGTTCTTTTTTGGCGTCTACCAGATCAACTAGTTTTAGTTTTTGTGCGCGAATCAAACCTCCATCGCGTCCTGTTAGCCCAACTGCTTTACCGCCCGCTTGATTGATCAAACCAACAATATCTTGTTGCACTTCTCCCGCCAATACCCATTCAACAACTTCCATGGTTTCGGCATCTGTCACACGCATGCCTTGAATAAACTCGCCTTTTTTACCCAGGCGCTTGAGTGCGGTCTCAATTTGTGGCCCACCACCATGAACCACGACGGGATTGATGCCCACCAACTTTAATAACACCACATCTTCCGCAAATGCTTTTTGCAAGGCCGGATCCGTCATGGCATTACCGCCATATTTAATAACCATGGTTTTACCGTGGTATTTACGGATAAAGGGCAACGCTTTGGCCAATATATCCGCTTGGTCTTGCGGTGCATGGGCGCTATCTGGTTTTTGATTGGTATTAGGCATTATGAAGGTGCGATAGGTGATTATTAATTATTTACCAATGTCATATTATTAATAGTGAGCCTATTTCTTTTTGGTCATTTAAATAAGAAATTCTTCTTTTTTGCGTCCTTGCGCCAGCAAGGCTGCGAGCCATTTTGGAGCCAAGCCACGACCACTCCAGGTTTCGCCTTTGGGTCCCTTGTATTTTGCTGCTACAGGTACGCCTGCTGCTTTTGATTTGCGTGATTTGTTGACTTTGTTGGCTTTAACGGACTTTGATTTTTGTGATGATTTCAAGCCCAAGTCTTTAATCGTGATGCCAAACGCCTTCATTTTGGCGCGAATTTCAGCAACCGTATTATTAAATTCTTTAGCCTTCAGGCTTTCTGCTTGTTTTTGCAGTTTTTCAATTTGTGATTGAATATCGATTAAATTACTCATATATATCCTTTGGCCAAGATTAAAGTATTAACTGAATATTCATTGTAGTAGAAAAAGTAATCGTGTCGTATTAATATACTTAGCGCCAGTTATTAAGTTTTTAATTTATCTGCGTAACCAGTTTGGTACTTTAAAACGAATCAGCATCATGTATGCCGAAACATAAATAACAACAAATAGAGCACAACATATCATCAACACCACGGTGTTATCCCAAAACAATACTGCTGGTGCCATGGTCAACAAAGCAAAGCTCCACAACCATGGCGATGTTCGGTTGTTGCGCATCAACATTTGACGCGACGCGTCGTCATGAAACACACTGCGCACAATGCGACGGTAAATCAACTGGTGAAAATGCAGCGCGTCTGCAACACCTGGAGATGTGCCTCTGACGGCTTTTCTGTAGATGGAAAACAAAGTTTCCCAAACAGGGTAAATCAACAAAAGCATAGGAAACCAAGGTGACACCGTTGGGTGTCGCTGTACCAAAGTAATGCTAGCAACTGCAATCACCACCCCCCATAAATATGCGCCACCATCTCCGGCAAAAATCAAGCCGCGCGGGTAATTCCAAAGCAAAAATCCAGCGGTAGCAGCAGCCAAACAGATCAACATGGCCGCCAATTGCCTGTCGCCTAATTGCAGCGCTACGTGTACCAATGCCAAACAAATCATCACCGCGACGGTACCAGCTAAGCCGTTATACCCATCGATGATATTAAATGCATGTGGTAAACCGCAGATGGCAATGATTGCCAAAGTAATGCCAACAATGGGTGTAGCCTGCATCCACACATCAATAAATGGCACCCCTATACGTGGCACACTGATACCCAACAACCAACACGCCAAAGCTGCTGATGCAGCTGTTAAGCCTAAGCGATAAACCACCGAAAGACGCTGGGTCATGTCTTCAAACGTTCCACCCAATACAGCAGGTAGCGCTATCAAGAACCACGGCCAAATGATGGGCCATGGTGCTTTGATATTTAAATTAATTCCAATTGGGCTTGACAGCGTTAAGAAAAGCCAACTGATGAACACGCCCACCAAAATTGCCAAGCCACCCAAGCGAGGAACTGTGCCGATGTGAAACCGTTGTGGCATATCGTCTTTATAGAGCTTTGCATGCTCTCTTCCCCAGCGTATTAAGAACATCGCTGCGATGAGTGAGCTGATAAAACTTACCAATATGAGAGCCAACATGAATCAGGTTTTTATTTTGGGGGTTTATTTAATGAACAACGTTGTTTATATCTTTTGAACAAGTACCAAGTTATCCCCACAGAAATGTCTTTTTAATTTTTATTCAGTTTATGCCGACACCAAAGTAGCACGCTTAACCACATTGATTGAATCATCATAAGTCTATGTTTTAATTTAAAAATAATTGGTTATTCACATTAAAACAAATCCTTAATTACTACTACTATCTTAATATAAAGCTTTATATAAATACATTGAACAGCAAGTGCAAAAAAATGAAGTCTGGATAGATTGATTTTTTCATTGCTGGTTTGAATTTTTATCGCATCATTAAATATCAATGTTCCCAGCTCTGAGGGCATTGGTTTCAATGAAAATGCGTCGTGGTTCCACTTCATCACCCATGAGCATGGTGAAAACGCGGTCAGCTTCAATGGCATCATCGATTTGGACGCGTAAGAGACGGCGTACAGCAGGGTCCATGGTGGTTTCCCATAGTTGAGCAGGGTTCATCTCACCCAAGCCCTTGTAGCGCTGTCTGCTGGTGGTGCGTTCGGCTTCTGATAGCAACCATTTCATGGCAATGCGGAAGTCGTTTACTTTTTCTTCTTTTTGGCGATCACCCTCACCACGCATGACTTTTGCGCCTTCGCCTAACAGGCCGCGGAATGTGTCTGCTGCCTCGGATAAAGCAGCGTAATCCGAGCCATGCACAAAATCTTGAGTTAACACACTGCTTTTCACGTTGCCATGATGGCGACGGCTGATGCGCAAGATGGGTTTGTCTGTTCGCGCATCGAATTCACCTGCAACTTCGGCGTGACTGCCAATAGAGAGTAAGAAAGATTGCAAGGCAAGCGCAGATTTTTCTGCATCTTCAACGGTGTCTAAATTTAAATCAACACCATCTGCAATGGCACGCAAAGCTTCATCATCCATGAAGTTGCGTAAACGGGCAATAACGGCTTCTGCTAAGGCGTGTTTGCGAGCCAATTCATTCAATGTTTCACCTGTGAGTGTGCTCGGATTGTTACCACCCGTGTAAACAGATGCATCCTTTAACGCAATACGCAGCAAAAAGGCATCCAATGCGGGCGCATCTTTAATATAGAGTTCTTCTTTACCCGCTTTAACTTTGTACAAAGGTGGTTGAGCGATGTAGATGTGGCCTCGTTCAACCAATTCAGGCATTTGTCGGTAAAAGAATGTGAGTAGCAAGGTGCGAATATGCGCACCATCAACGTCCGCGTCGGTCATGATGATGATGCGGTGGTAACGAAGTTTGGCCACATTAAAGTCATCATTTCCGGTTGCACCACCGGCTTTACCAATGCCTGTTCCTAACGCAGTTATCAAGGTCAATATTTCATTGCTCGTTAATAACTTTTCATAACGCGCTTTTTCAACATTTAAAATTTTGCCGCGTAAAGGCAGAATCGCTTGAAATTTGCGATCACGACCTTGTTTGGCAGAACCACCCGCTGAGTCACCCTCGACAATGTAAATTTCACACAATGCAGGGTCTTTTTCTTGGCAGTCGGCCAATTTACCAGGCAAACCCATACCGTCCAACACACCTTTGCGGCGCGTCATATCACGTGCTTTGCGCGCTGCTTCACGCGCACGTGCAGCTTCAATGATTTTTCCAACAATTATTTTTGCATCTGCAGGGCGCTCTTGTAAATAATCAAACAACAACTTGCTGACAATATCTTCAACCGGGCCGCGCACTTCGGATGACACTAGCTTGTCTTTGGTCTGGCTTGAGAATTTGGGTTCAGGAACCTTGACGCTCAAGACACAGCACAAACCTTCACGCATGTCATCACCAGTGACTTCAACTTTTGCTTTTTTAGCGATTTCGTTGTCGTCAATGTATTTATTGATGACACGCGTCATAGCGGCGCGTAAACCGGTTAAATGCGTACCACCATCGCGCTGTGGAATGTTGTTGGTAAAGCACAAGACTTGCTCGTTGTAGCCACTGTTCCATTGCATGGCCACTTCAACACCAATGTTGGTGTTTTGGTCGGATTGACGATCACCCATGGCGTGGAAGATGTTGGGATTCAACACCTGCTTGCCTTTGTTGATGAAGTTCACAAATCCTTTGACACCACCTGCGCCGGAGAAATCATCTTCTTTGCCAGAGCGCTCATCTTTTAAACGGATCTTCACTCCGTTATTCAAGAAGCTCAGTTCGCGCAGCCGTTTGCTGAGTATTTCGTAATGAAAATCATTGTTTTGTTGGAAGATGCTGGTGTCAGGTAAAAAGTGCACTTCTGTGCCACGTTTTTCCGTATCACCAATCACCTTCATCGGCGATACATCAACACCATCAACGGTTTCAACAATGCGATTTTGTACAAAGCCGCGAGAGAATTCCATCACGTGTACTTTTCCATCGCGGCGGATGGTGAGGCGCAGCATGGTTGACAAGGCATTCACACAACTCACACCCACACCATGCAAACCACCCGAAACCTTGTAGCTGTTTTGGTTGAATTTACCGCCCGCGTGCAATTCGGTTAACGCTATTTCAGCAGCAGAACGTTTGGGCTCGTGCTTGTCATCCATTTTGACGCCGGTTGGAATACCACGGCCATTGTCAACTACAGATACAGAGTTATCAGTATGAATGGTGACCAAAATATCGTCACAATGTCCTGCCAAAGATTCATCAATAGAGTTGTCAACCACTTCAAATACCAAGTGGTGTAAACCAGTGCCGTCTGATGTGTCGCCAATGTACATACCAGGACGTTTACGTACCGCTTCTAAGCCCTCTAGAATTTGAATTGAGCCTTCACCGTAGGCCTCAGTAGCGCCAGCTTGGTTGGTATCAATGGTGGGCTGAAAGTTGGCACTGTCACCGCTGACATCACCTAAATTAACTCCCTCACCTATTGTGCGTTCTGCAACTGCATCCAGTGAATTTTCAACAGGTTTGATTTCTTCGGTCATTTCAAATTTCTCTAACGTAAAACATAAAACTTTAATTAACAGGATTAAAAAGGGTTAATTTCTTAATCTTTAGAATGACCAAACCCCCTTGATTTAGGGGGTTTTAAGGCTGTAGCCGGCTAATTTGTTGCCTATATTGCTATATTATTAATAGCGCTATATGCGCATTGGCATCACCACATATTTAAAGGATGTGTTATCAGGAATGGTGATCAGAGCAGAACTATTGCCATCCGAAAGCTCCAACTTAACCATCTCTTGGCTCATATTCGATAAAGCATCAATCAAATAAGTCACATTGAAACCAATTTCAATTTCATCACCAGCGTAGTCAATATCCAATTCATCGACAGCTTCTTCTTGTTCTGCATTGTTGGATGCAATGCGCAATGTGCCCGGTTCAATGTTCAATCGCACGCCTTTGAACTTATCACTGGTCAAGATGGCGGTACGCTGCAAGGATGCCAATAACGGCGCGCGTCCAACAACGATTGTGTTCTTATGGTTCTTTGGAATGACGCGGTTGTAATCGGGGAATTTACCTTCAACAAGTTTGGTGACAAACTCCATACCATCGAATCGAAATTTTGCTTGGTTGCTGGCAAATTGAAACTCAATTGCGCCTTCTTTGTCACTCAGCAAACGTTGCATTTCAATTACTGTTTTCCGCGGCAATATCACTTCTTGTTTAGGTACTTCAATGTCTAAAGTAGCGGTAGCAAAAGCAAGACGATGCCCATCGGTTGCGACGATGCTCAATTGCGTGCCTTCTGCAACAAACAAAATGCCATTGAGGTAGTAGCGAATATCGTGAACGGCCATTGCAAACGCAACTTGATTCAATAATTCTCGCAATACCTTTTGCGGCACACTGAAAGCGGGACCCAGGTTCGATGATTCTTGTACCAGTGGAAAATCCTCTGCTGGCAAAGTTTGCAATGTAAATTTACTTTTACCGCCTTTGAGAATCAATTTGGATGCGCTGGATTCAATTGAGACCATTTGATCGGCTGGCATGGTACGCAAAATATCAATTAATTTACGTGCGCCCACAGTTGTAGTGAAATCACCGCTGTCGCCATCAAACTCTGCGTTGGTGCGGATTTGAATTTCCAAATCACTGGTGGTGAGTTGAATTTTGTCTGCGATTTTGCGAATTAAAACATTGGCCAAAATAGGTAAAGTGTGACGTCTCTCAACAATACCTGCGACCGATTGCAGTGCGCCCAGCACTTTTTCTTGGGTTGATTTCAATACGATCATGCTTGTCCCTTTTTTATCCTAATTTGACCTGTTATTTTTGCTTAAAACTTAACACCTCATTTTAACCGTATACAGGGCCTTAAAACCAGTTTTAACCCCGTTTGAGACGTGTGTTCAGGCTTAACCCTTCAGGGTTTGCTCCAGCACGTGCAATTGCTGGTTAAGCTCGGTCATTTGCAGGCGTTCTGCGGTCATTTTTCGAACCGCATGCAAAACAGTGGTATGGTCGCGACCACCAAACATTTCCCCTATTTCAGGCAAGCTTTTTTGCGTCAGTTCCTTTGCCAAATACATGGCGATTTGTCGGGGACGCGCTATAGAAGCAGGGCGTTTTTTTGAATACATGTCACCAATTTTGATTTTGTAATAATCGGCGACTGTTTTTTGGATGTTTTCAACCGAAATTTGACGGTTTTGAATGGACAACAAGATCCCGCAAAGCCTCGCGCGCCAATGCAATTGAGATGTCTTTTTGGTTGAATCTTGAGTAAGCCATGATTTTGCGCAAAGCGCCCTCAAGCTCGCGCACATTGGATCGGACATTCTTGGCGACAAAAAAGGCGACCTCTTCGGGCATTTCCGCCCCTTCAGCCCGCGCTTTGTTGATCAAAATCGCCACCCGCATTTCCAGTTCTGGCGGTTCTATGGCTACTGTCAACCCCGAATCAAAGCGAGAAACCAAGCGCTCATGGATATCGGTTAAACCTTTGGGGTAGGTGTCGCTGGTCATCACCAAATGCGATTTACGCGCTAACAATGCTTCAAACGCATTAAAAAACTCTTCTTGTGTCCGTTCTTTATTGGCAAAAAATTGAACATCATCAATTAACAACAAATCCAACGAGTGGTAACGCTCTTTAAATTCATCAAATGCTTTGCGTTGGTAGGCTTTAACCACATCTGTGACAAATTGCTCCGCATGGATGTAGAGAACTTTGGCATTTGGTTTGTCAACCAGCAGCTGATTGCCAATGGCATGCATCAAATGTGTTTTACCTAAGCCCACACCACCATAGATGAACAGCGGGTTGTACAGCAAGCCAGGCGCATTTGAAATGTGCAATGCGGCCGCTCTTGCCATGCGGTTGGCCGTGCCTTCAATTAAGTTTTCAAAGGTCAGGGCTGAGTTGAGACGGTTTTTCAAGGGCGCAGAGCTTGGATTCAATCCACTTTCACCACCCCCCATTTCCAAAGATTCGCTGGGGACACCAAATGGAACGCCAAACTCGGACGAGTTGTTGACTTGTTTGGGTTTTGCAGCGAGCTCACGAGGCGTGAGTGCCAAATCCATCGCAATTTGTTGGCCAGAGAGCAAGCTCAACAAGGTGTTGATGCGTTTGGCATATTGCGTGCGCACCCAATCGAGCTTGAAGCGATTGGCCACAAAAAGGGTAAATTGTGTCAAATCATCATTGGCTTTGATAACCAATGGCTTTATCCAGGTATTAAATTGCTGCTCAGGTAACTCTTGTGCCAACACATCCAAGCATGCCCCCCATAAAGCCTTGGCACCACTGTTCTGGTTTGGGTCTTCGCTAAAAATTTCAGAAAAGGGGGGAGAACGCTCAAAAGTCATTTTGTGTTTTTGTGGATAAGCTGTATTGCTTAACGCAATTGGCAATAGTTTATCCCAAGTTTATCCACAAAAATTTTTTACTTTAAGTTCCTCTGGGTGTTTATGCTAACGATTGTGGCGATTTGATTTTATTTGCGCTTAAATCGATTAAAACCATGGTTCCACGATTGACCCGTGAGCGCAAGGTAACTGTAAAACCCAGTAAGCGAGCCAATTCGGCCACAATGGACAAGCCTAAGCCAAAACCATCATTGGTACCATTTTGTGCTTTACTTTTGTAAAAAGCCTCGAATACCAAGCCTTGCTCATGGTCTGGGATGCCCAAGCCGGTGTCCCACACTTCAATTTGTAATCTTTTGGGTTGGTAACGCCTAATTGCTACCAAGATTCCGCCTTTGTTAGAGTATTTAATGGCATTGCCTATGACATTGCCAAGCAGGCGTGAAAACAATACAGGGTCAGTTTCTAGTGTGGCGTCTAGCAAATGCGTACGCAGCTCCAGACCTTTGTTCAGCGCCACACCATGATGTTGCATACAAACTTCTTCAATCAGGGATTTCAGTTGCACAGATTGAAGCTTCACCGCTGTTTGGTTTTGGTTGAGTTCCGCCAAGTCAAACAAAGCGTTGAATTGTGAAAGCACTTCTCGTGTAGCGCTGGCAATTTTGGGCGTGATCTCGTTTGATAAGTGTGGATCTTCTAGTAGCCACTTGGTGTAGATATCCAGCGCCAATACGGGTTGACGCATATCGTGCGCTGTACAAGCCAAAATTCGATTTTTCGATTCAATTGCAGCCAGTGCCGAGTCGCGCTCTTGAGTGGTGGACTTTAACAGTGCAGTGTTTTGAAACTGTAGCGTTAATGTTGTGATGTGAGATTTGTTCAATTGTTCGCCAAACCTTAAGAGCACAAAGCCTAAGATTAACGAAACTAAAAATAATATGGTGTGATTTAAAGAGAAAGAAAAATCATGATCAACAAACCAACGCATTAAAAACGCAAGCAACAAACCACCAATGAAGCTTGCAATAAATAGACGCATCGATGGCAAATGACGAGACAAATAAATGGTTGATGCTGTGGCGTAAACCAAAATAATGACATAGCCCAATAGCTCGGTATTAGACGGCGTTTGATCGTTGACTAAAAAAGTGGTCAACCCCCAAGTTAAGCCAATCATGCCAACCACATATATGTGTGACAAATAAAAACGGGATGCCTCGTAAGGAGAGAGTTTTTTCGATTTCTTAAAAAACCAAATTCGCGTGATAAAAACAAATACGTGCACCAACAAAACGCCAAACCAAATGGGGAATGTTTTGTGTGTCCAAAGCAAAGCGAAGAACGCAAACGACGCCAAAATAGCAGAGGATTGGGTTCCCAGCACCAAGGCAATTTCTTGTTGAATGCTTTCGGACTCTATCCATTCGTCCATTGGTGTTTTGTTGGGCGTGTTTGTATGGCGTTTCATTTTTGACAAATCTTTACCAAAGCACTTCTACCATCATAGAGTTTAAGCCGCTACCGGCACCAACCAAGGCAATTTTCTTTCCCGATTTAAGTCGCCCCATTTCTTCTAATTTTGACAAAGTAAAAGGCAGTGAAGCGGAAGCCATGTTTCCATATTCAGGATAGGTGCGCAACACTTTTTTTTCATCAATACCCAGTGTTTTGATGGCATCGTTGATATAGGATTTACCCACTTGATGAAAGACAATTTCATCAAAACTATTCAAATCCCACCCGAACTCTGCTTGCGATCGTTGAAAGGTTTTGGATTTGAGCACAACAGCTTGTTTTAATAATTGAGGAGCATCTGTTTCCATTCTGTCATGCCAACCGCAACACAGTCGATTGTGTTCGGTGGCTGCAAGCGTCATCATGGATTGAATGGGGTGTCCTGATGGAGCAGCATCTCGATGCGATAACACCATGGCTACACCGCCGGAACCTAAAGTCAGCGTTGCCAATTGACTGCGCACCTCTTCAGCACTTGCGCTAGTATTTTCTAAGCGTTTTAAAGTGGACTCTAAGCCCTGGTGACCACTTTCACCTGACACGATGAGAGCATGTTTCAACAGGCCCACTTCAATCATGCTGGCCGCAACTTGCATGCCATTTAAAAACCCCAAACAAGCACTACCCACATCGAAATTGATGCATTCTGTCGCTAACTTCAAATTACCATGAACTATGCTGGCAATGGAGGGCTCAATAAAATCTTTGGTGATGGACGTGCTGATAATGGCACCAATATCGCTTCTTGATAACCCCGATTTTTGAATCACTTTTTCAGCCACCTCGGTGGCAACATCGCTGGGTTGAGTATCACCACTCCAAAAACGACGCTCCTTTATGCCAGTCATTCTTTCTAAAACATTCAGCGGCAAATGAACTCGCTTTAATGTATTCGCCAACCTTGATGCTATTTCTGATGAGCTGACTGTACAGGGCGCTTCTAGATGGGCAACTGTATGAATGGAGACTTTAGTAAACAACATTAAATACTTAATAGATCGGGTAAAAAAGGCGGTTTTAAGCGCTGAAAACTAAACTTTCACTCGTGAAAATGGACAAAGCGGCCTTTTTGTTACCTGTGACAATAAGCTTTGCTTGTAATTAATATCCATATTACAGGTTTGCTTGTGATTGGTGGGATGATCCAAAGGGCATTAGAAGAAAATTTATAATCACCAACAAACTAAAAACCCATGAACTACCCCAAAGAATTTGATGTCATCGTCGTTGGTGGCGGACATGCTGGTACCGAAGCTGCGTTGGCAAGTGCCCGCATGGGGTGTACAACGCTGCTGCTGTCTCACAATATTGAGACGCTTGGGCAGATGAGCTGCAACCCCTCCATTGGTGGCATTGGCAAAGGGCATTTGGTTAAAGAAGTGGATGCCATGGGTGGTGCGATGGCTTTGGCCACAGATGAAGCTGGAATTCAGTTTCGAATTTTGAACAGCTCCAAAGGGCCAGCCGTTCGCGCAACCAGGGCACAAGCTGACCGCGTTCTTTATAAGGCCGCCATTCGCAGAAAACTTGAGAATCAGGATAACTTGTGGTTGTTTCAACAAGCGGTCGATGATATGTTGGTTGAGCATATCGATGGGAATGACCGTGTTGTGGGTGTTGTCACACAAGTGGGCATACACTTTCGCAGTAAAACAGTGGTCCTCACCGCTGGAACTTTTCTTGACGGGAAAATTCATGTGGGCCTCAATAACTACGCGGCTGGACGAGCCGGAGACCCACCAGCGCAAAGCCTGAGTGCACGGCTCAAAGAACTGAAGTTGCCACAGGCGCGCCTTAAAACAGGTACGCCACCTCGATTGGATGGGCGCAGCATTGACTTCTCAAAATGCCAAGAGCAGCCTGGTGATGGCATGCGTCAAGCCGATGGCAGCATCACACCCATGCCCGTCTTTAGTTTTATGGCGCACACATATGGTGGCGCCGCCATGCACCCGCAGCAAATGCCATGCTGGATCACGCACACCAACGAACGCACCCACGCGATTATTCGGTCGGGTTTTGACAGAAGCCCCATGTTCACCGGCAAGATTGAAGGTGTTGGCCCACGGTACTGTCCCAGTGTCGAAGACAAAATCAACCGCTTCGCCGACAAAGAAAGCCATCAGATTTTTCTTGAGCCTGAAGGGTTGACGACCCACGAGTACTACCCGAACGGTATCAGTACGAGTTTGCCTTTCGACATTCAGTATGATTTGGTTCGCTCGATGCGGGGCTTAGAGAACGCGCACATCTTGCGACCAGGCTACGCGATTGAGTACGACTACTTTGATCCACGTTCTTTGAAAAGCAATTTTGAAACCCGCGACATTGGCGGTTTGTTTTTTGCTGGGCAAATCAATGGCACCACTGGTTATGAAGAGGCCGCAGCGCAAGGCATGTTTGCCGGTATCAACGCCGCACTGCAATGTCGCAGCAGGGGCTTTGGTAATGTTTCATTGAGCGCAGCAAAAAGCGCCAGCTACAAAGAGGCAGCTTGGTTGCCGCGCCGTGACGAAGCTTACTTGGGCGTCTTGGTCGATGACCTGATTACCAAAGGCGTGACTGAACCTTATCGCATGTTCACCAGCCGGGCCGAGTTCCGCCTGCAGCTTCGCGAAGACAACGCAGATGTTCGATTGACCGAAGTAGGGCGGCAATTGGGCTTGGTTGACGATGCCCGTTGGGATGCGTTTAGCCGCAAGCGCGACGCTGTTTCACGTGAAACAGAGCGCCTTCGTTCAACCTGGATAAACCCCAAAAACACCAGCGCCAGCGAAGCGACTCGCGTTTTGGGAAAGCCCTTAGAGCGTGAATACAATTTATTGGAACTGTTGAAACGCCCTGACATTGACTACGCGATTCTTATGGGAATGGAGTCCGGCAAATACAGGGTAGAATCGTTGGTGCCAGAAACAGAGTTGGTGGACACGGTTGTTGAGCAAATCGAAATTGTTGCCAAATACGCAGGGTATATTGACAGGCAGCATGCTGAGGTTGAAAAAGCCTTGCACTACGAAAATTACCCACTACCACCAGACATGGATTACAGCCAAGTCAGTGCGCTGAGCATCGAAGCGCGTCAAATTTTGGCCAAGCACAAGCCTCAAACACTGGGGTTGGCATCACGGATTTCGGGCATCACGCCTGTGACGGTGTCATTGTTGTTGGTGTATCTCAAGAAAAATCAGCAAGCAGTTTTGGAAAAAAAAATAGTCGCTAACCCAGAGGGAGTTGGTCAGGCATGATGTTGGACCCTCTGGCCGATGCTTTGAAGCGCGACGCAGAAGATATGGGCTTGCTGCTGAACGACAGGCAAGCGGCACAATTGCAAGGCTACCTCGGCTTGATTCAGAAGTGGAACAAAGTCTATAACTTGACGGCCATTCGTGACACCAAAGAGATGGTCACACACCATTTGCTAGACAGCTTGGCGGTCATTTCGCCATTGCGCAATCGCTTGGCTGGATTGGCCTATGAGGATGATGGGGCACACGATGCGGGGGCTAATGCTGTTGCAGCAGGCGGAGGGCTCAGCAAAACACCGCCATTTCTATACCGCTTATTGGACGTTGGCTCTGGTGCGGGTTTGCCAGGCGCGGTGATTGCAATTTGTTGCCCAGACATCCATGTGACCTGCATTGATGCTGTTGCCAAAAAAATGGCCTTTGTACAACAAGTGGCTACCGAGTTGAAGCTATCAAACTTGAGTGCCAGACATGTTCGTGTAGAAACATTGACCGAGCCATTTGATGTCATCACCTCACGCGCTTTTGCCACATTGACGGATTTTGTGGAAGGATCGCGGGCCGCTCTTAAGCCTGTAACGGGCATTTGGATGGCCATGAAAGCCAAAGACACGGCAGTCGAAAGAGCGGCTTTGGCCGCAGATATTGATGTGTTTCACGTGGAACCATTGCGAGTTCCGGGTTTAGATGCCGAAAGACATTTGGTTTGGATGCGACTTAAAGCAGCCACAAGCCATTGAGACCGTCATCAAACGGCCAATCAAAAACAGACAACAAAGCCTTTGGCGGTTCAATTCTCGCGTAAACTCGTACTTATCTTCAGTACAACGGGTTTTTCAGCATGTTTGGAATCGCAGATTACGGCGCATTTGTCGTTGCCATCATCATCTTTTTGGCCATTCCTGGGCCTGGCAATTTGGCCTTGATTACGTCTACCAGTAAGGGCGGGTTGTTAGGCGGCATGGCTGCTACTTTGGGCGTGATAGCGGGCGATCAAGTGTTGATGTGGATGGCGGTGGCTGGGGTGGCTGCTTTGTTAAGCGCTTACCCCACGGCATTCAATCTGGTTCAATGGATGGGTGCTGCGTATTTGGCTTGGTTGGGCTTCAAATTGCTATTGGCCAAGCCGGGCGATAAGCCAGTCCTGAATATCCAACCCCGCCACTACTTCAAACAAGCCATGATGATTACTTTGTTGAATCCCAAAGCCATTGTGTTTTATATGGCGTTCTTTCCGCTTTTTGTGGATCCTGTCAAACAACAAGGCTTGCTCACTTATGCGGTGATGGCGGCAACCATTGCGATGTTGACCTTTTTATATGGTCTGACTGCGGTCTTGATCTCACATTACATGGCCAGCCGCATTCGCTCCAACCCCAACATCAGCAGCTACTTGCAAAAACTGGCAGGTATTTTTCTACTGGGGTTTGGTATTAAATTAGCGTTAGGAAAATAATATGGCGAAGATATTTTGTGTGGCAAACCAAAAAGGTGGCGTGGGCAAAACCACGACCACTGTTAACCTTGCTGCAGGCTTGGCCAAAATTGGACAGCGTGTACTGATGATTGACTTGGACCCACAAGGCAATGCCACCATGGGTTCGGGAGTCGACAAGCGTAATTTAGAGCTGACTATTTACGATGTGCTGTTAGAAAACGCCAGCATTGCGGAAGCCAGGGTGCAAAGTGATAAATTGAAAGACGCTGGTTGCAGCTTTGACATCTTAGGCGCCAATCGTGATTTGGCTGGTGCAGAGGTCGAGTTGGTCGACGTCGAGCGCCGCGAAAAGCGCATCAAGCAAGCCATAGATGCGGTTGCTAACGAATATGATTTTGTGCTGATTGATTGCCCACCCAGTTTGTCCATGCTGACCTTGAACGGCTTATGCAGCGCCAACGGTGTGATTGTCCCCATGCAGTGCGAATACTTTGCATTAGAAGGGCTGACCGATTTAGTCAACACCATCAAACAAGTGCACGCCAATTTGAACCCTGACTTGCAAATCATCGGTCTCTTGCGTGTGATGTTTGACCCACGCATCACTTTACAGCAGCAGGTGAGCGAGCAATTGAAGAACCATTTTGGCAACAAAGTATTCAACACCGTGATTCCACGCAACGTGCGTCTGGCCGAAGCGCCCAGCTACGGCTTGCCCGGCGTGGCGTTTGATCCATCGGCGCGCGGCAGTCAGGCCTTTGTTGAGTTTGCCACTGAAATGGTTGAACGCATCAAAACCATGTGATGGTCAATGGGTATGCCAAGGCTTATAAAATATATGAAAAATCAGCCTGTAGCCGGCGTATTCATTGCCTATATTGCTATTAAATATATAGCATAATTATTTCAAATGACACCGCATATTTTCACACTCCCAGGCTGGCAAGGCAGTGGTGCACAACACTGGCAAATACGCTGGGCGAATTTGTTTGGCGACCAAGTGGTGGAGCAACACGATTGGATGCAGCCCTTGCGCGGTGATTGGATCACGCGTTTGGAAGACGCTGTGCAAAACCAATTGTCACAAAATCCAAATCAAAACTTTGCCTTTGTGGCGCACAGCTTGGGTTGTCATTTGCTGGCAAGCTGGGCCGCTTTGTCGCCCCATGTGAAGCATGTGGCAGGCGCACTCTTGGTTGCGCCACCCGATACCGCACCGTGCCGATTTCCCGCCACAAATGCACAGCTGGCGCAAGCCAGTTCTGAACAAACTACCGTTCAAATCAGTTGTGGTGGCATCAAGCGACGACCCGTTTTCGAGCCTCACGGCATCAGAAATGCTGGCGCAACATTGGGGCGCTGACCTCATCAATTTAGGTGCGCGTGGCCATATCAATGCCGAATCGGGTTTGGGTGACTGGCCTGTAGGTCGGGCCTTACTCCAGGCTTTAATCCAATCAACATTTCAACAAACATCACTACATTAAACGGAAAAACAACCATGGTAACCAAACGACCCAAAGGCTTAGGACGCGGCTTAGAAGCCTTGTTAGGCCCCACATATGACGAGAACGCCGCAGCGGTTAAAGCGGCAGAAATGGCCAACCCTGGCACGCCCAGCACGCTGATGTTGACCGACATGGTGGCAGGGCAATACCAGCCCCGCACACGCATGGACGAGGGCGCTTTGTACGAACTGGCAGAGAGCATCAAAGCCCAAGGCATCATGCAGCCGATTCTGGTGCGTCGTTTAACCAGTGGTGAGAACAAAGGCAAATACGAAATCATCGCTGGCGAGCGGCGTTTTCGCGCATCTAAATTAGCGGGCTTGGACAGCGTGCCTGTGCTGGTGCGCGAAGTGCCGGACGAAGCCGCTGCTGCAATGGCGTTGATTGAAAACATTCAGCGCGAAGACCTGAACCCGCTGGAAGAAGCACAAGGCTTGCAGCGACTGGTCAAAGAATTTAATTTAACGCACGAACAAGCCGCGCAAGCTGTGGGCCGTTCACGCGCTGCAGCCAGCAACTTGATGCGCTTGCTCAACTTGGCAGAACCCGTGCAAACCATGCTGATGGCAGGCGACATTGACATGGGACACGCACGTGCTTTGCTGGCCTTGGACCGCGCCAATCAAATCAGCGCAGCGAATCAAATCAGCGCCAAAAAAATGTCGGTGCGCGAAGCAGAAAGCTTGGTTAAAAAACTCAGCGCCGAATTCAATTTGGTAGCGACAAAACCCAAGAAAGAAAAATCACGCGACATCAAACGCGTTGAAGAAGAGCTGTCCGACCTCTTGACTGCACAAGTCGAAATCCGCGTCAAAAAACGCGTCAAACGCCACGGCAAATTTGAAGACATGGGTGAACTGGCGATTCAATTTGGATCAGTTGAAGAGCTCAATGGTTTGATTGATCGCTTACGCGGCAAAGAGTAAAGCGCGCGACACGACGCAGATTGCTATACATTTAATAGCACTCTAGGCAATTAATACGCTGGCTAGAGGTCGATTTTGTGCCTATTCTCTAGCGGTATTCATCCATTGCAACAAAATCTGCATTACTTCTGGGCTGTTTAAAAGCGCCATGTGGTTTGTTTTGTAGAGGATCTGTTGGTGTGATTTGGGGATGTTCAAATCGAGTGCTTTGTCATCGTGCTGCCCCAAAGCGCTTTTCAAAGGAACAAGGCCGTCGCCAATCAATCGGTCTGCCAATGGGCTGCGCTTGGATGCCATGCTGGCTGCTATGGCGTAGCATGCGACACCTGTTGGCAAAGGCGTGGGTGTGCGACGGTCGGGGCGACGCCGAAAGCGGTCATGGCCTTGCCAATCTTGCTCTGTTAAAAAACCATAACGCAAATCGGTGATGCCCGCACTGCGCAATTGGCCTAACTTTTTAAAGGGTGCGCTGTAAGGCGTGGCACCCAATACCACATCGACCCAGCTGCCAGCGCGCTCCAGTGGTGCGCCATGATGTGGCGTACCCAAGAATATCAAGCGCTTCAACGCTTGTGTCCAATTCAAATTCTGATGCTGCGCTTGTGCAACGGCGCTGCGCGAAACCAGACCACCCAAGCTGTGTGTCAACAGGGTTAGGTCTGATAGGGTGACAGGCCAGTGCTGCACCAAGGTTTCAAGCTGTTGCGACAGCAAAGCGCCGTTTTGTGAAATATGCAGACCTGTGTTGTAGCGCAAGAAAAGGGGCGTGTAACCATGCGCAGTCAAAGCATCGCTGTACAGCGTTGTCCACTGCAAATCGTTCATGCACAAACCGTGGATGAGCACAACCACTTTGCTGCTGTGCGAAGTGATTTTTGTCATGCTGTGTGCATCCAAAATCTCGCCCTGGTAGTGCAGCGCCATCTGCGTCGCAAACGGATTCTTGCTTTCTTCCAATCGGTCACCCATCACGCCATTCAATGCGGCCAATACCGCTTCGCGTTGGGGAGAGTTGGCTGCTTCGATGACATCAGAAGGCAAAAGCGACTCTATGCGCGTTAAGGCTTGATCCGCCGCCGTGCCCAGCATTTGCGTGATGCCATGAATGCTTTTGAAAACAAAACCCGTCACGCCACGGGTTTGTTCCTTGGTCTTTCCAGCAGGGGCGCCCAAGGTGGACCAGATAGACTGATGCACACCCTCAACAATGCGTGCCACATTGTGCGTGGCTGCGGTGGCCAGTTGGACCACAGCACGTGCGTCAGTCGTACGAAGGTGCTTCACTGATTGGCTTTTTCTCTTGTTGGGGTGTTTGTGTTGAGATCATATTGGCTTAGCCAGATTGAGATGAAGGTAAAACCACATTGTGATTTGACTTACTCAAAAAACAGGGTAAACTTGGTAAGTAATAAATCACTTACCAAATAAATACCGTATTCATTGCTTTTCCTATGCAAATAACCAGCGTCCGACTAACACGACAACCCACAGAAGCACGCCAAGTAGAGATTGTCTTGGCCGCTTTACGCTTGGCCAAAGATGACAGCCCAGCATTCATCACCACCACACATCTGGCTGATGCTGTCGGGGTAAGCCAAGGTGCCCTATTCAAACACTTCGAATCAAAAGAAGCGATCTGGCTGGCGGTGTTGTCTTGGGTCTCTGAAAATTTGCTGCGCACGCTACAAGAAGCAGCGGAACAAGGGGCAACGCCTACGGAATCGTTACGTCGCGTGTTTGATGCACATGTCAACTTTGTCGTAGCCCACCCTGGTGTGCCACGCGTGATATTTCATGAATTGCAACAACCAGAAGACTCGCCACTGAAAAAACAAGTACGCAGTTTGATGCTGGCATACAGGCGCCTTCTATCGGGGTTGCTTGCGCTGGCTGTACAGCGCAAAGAGCTTACTGCTGACTTAAATCAATCAGCTGCTGCAACGCTGTTCATGGGTATCGTGCAAGGCTTGGTTATGCAATCCATGCTTGGCGGCGATATGGCAAACATGAAAACACAGGCGGACGCAATCTTCGAGATTTACTTGCGTGGTATGCGCACACCCTCATGAAAATCAAAAAACCATCATCAAAAGTAATTGCACTGGTTCTGACGACGGTCATATTGTTGGCCACTATCGTGTTCATCATACAACGCGCAGGACCATTGGCGCCTGTGCGTATCACGCTACACCAAGCCGCGCAAGGATCATTTACACCATCGATATATGGCATTGGCACTGTGGAAGCACGACGCACATTCCTGATCGGACCAACTACCGCCGGTCGCGTGCTGCGCGTGCTGGTAGATGCAGGAGATGTCGTGAAAGCTGGTCAATTGTTGGCTGAAATGGACCCTGTCGATCTGGACAATCGACTATTGGCGTTAGATGCCTCACTGGCGCGAGGAAACAGCACAATTGCCGCTGCACAGGCTCAAACAACAGACGCAGCAGCGCGTAAATCCTTGGCTGCTGTAAACGCACGGCGTTACGTGGAGCTGGGACAACAAAACTTCATGAGTGCGGGCGCCGTTGAAGCGAAAGTACAAGAACACATTTCAGCCGATGCAGGCGCGAGTGCAGCACAGGCGAATTTAGCAGCAGCACAACAGGATTTGTTGCGTTTAAAAGCAGAACGTGCTGCGTTGGCACAACAGCGCCAAAACGTGAGATTGGTGGCAACGCAGGATGGGGTGGTACTGTCACGCGATGCTGAACCTGGCTCGACCGTTGTAGCCGGACAGTCAGTATTGAAGTTGGTGGATCCAGCAAATCTGTGGGTGAAGGCGCGTTTTGACCAGGGTCGTACGGCGGGATTGGAGGTAGGTTTGCCAGTCGCGATCGTGTTGCGTTCGCGTCCAGGTGCTGTGCAAGCAGGGACGGTCGCACGTGTTGAGCTACTGGGAGACAGTGTGACGGAAGAGCGCGTGGCGCAAATATCGTTTGCGGCAATTCCCCAAGGTATTTCAATCGGAGAGTTGGCAGAAGTGACGCTTAAATTGCCAGCCACAGCGCCCGCATTGCTGTTGCCGAACGCAGCCATCAAAAAAGTGAATGGACAAAGTGGCGCTTGGCAATACAAAGAGGGAGAGTTGAGCTTTACGCCGCTGCGCTTGGGGCAAACAAGTTTAGATGGCGAAGTACAAGTGCTGGAAGGATTAAAGTTGGGGGATATGGTGGTGGTGTACAGCGAAAAAGAAATCAACCCAAAAAGCCGGATACAAGTTGTGCAAAGCTTGACCGAGCAAAAAAATAAAACGAGTACGCCATGATCAGTCTCGCTGGTCGCGACATATTACATGCGTGGCCTAAGTATGTGTTCACCGGTATTGGTTTAGGGTTGTTGATTGGCGTCACGCTGACCATGGCCGGTGTATACCGAGGCATGGTGGATGATGCGCGGGCTTTATTGCTGAACAGTCGTGCAGATTTATGGGTCGTACAAAAAGACACGCAAGGTCCATACGCCGAATCATCCAGTCTGCGTGATGATGTGGTGCGATCTGTATTGGGAATGCCTGGGGTACAAAGCGCCGGAAATGTCACCTATCTCACCATGCAAGTCCGACGCGATCAAACGGATGTACGCGCCATGGTTGTCGGTGCTGAAGATGGGCAAGCCGGTTCGCCCGGCTATTTAATAGCAGGACGAAACATCACACGCAATCATTACGAAGCGGTGGCAGATGTCAAAACCGGATTTGTAGTAGGTGACCGCATCAAAATACGGCGACATGAATACACCGTCGTTGGTTTGACCAAACGCATGGTGTCCTCTGGCGGTGATCCGATGGTATTCATACCCTTAGCTGACGCACAAGAAGCACAGTTTCTAAAAGACAACGACGCAATTGTGAATGATCGCGCACGTACAGCATCAAATCCAGCATTGAATCGTCCAAATGTGCCAGGCCTGTTAGAAGCGGTGACAGCCTCTCAAAGCGGTAACCACAATGTCAACACGGTATTGGTACAAGTTAAACCCAATGCCGATCCAGAATCTGTTGCTGAAGGCATACGCCGATGGAAACATGTACAGGTGTATACGCGCGACCAAATGGAAGAGATATTGATCGTGAAACTCATTGCAAATTCAGCCAAACAAATTGGCATGTTTTTGGTGATTTTGGCGATAGTGAGCGCAGCCATTGTTGCGTTCATCATTTACACCATGACCTTGGGTAAGTTGCGCGAAATTGCTGTACTAAAGTTGATTGGTACAAAAAACAGCACGATTGCGAGCATGATTCTGCAACAAGCGTTAGGTTTAGGCGTGATTGGTTTTTTGGTTGGGAAAATCGCCGCCACTCTATGGGCACCTGCATTTCCTAAATTTGTGTTGCTTGAAACCAGTGACGCTATATTGGGTTTTGTCTTAACGATGCTCATTTGCGCACTGGCCAGCACTCTGGCTATACGCGTGGCCTTGCGTGTGGATCCAGGCGCTGCGATTGGGTGAACGGCATGGAAGAAACAGGCATAAAAATCGAAAATTTGCGTAAACGCTATGGTGAAGGTGACGCTGCAGTAGAGGCTTTGAAAGACGTGAACATGCATGTTGCGCCTGGCGAAGTCGTTGGCTTGGTGGGACCGTCTGGTTCAGGCAAAAGCACCTTGCTTAAATGTCTGGGCGCCATCATTGAGCCAACATCAGGGCGCATGACATTGGGGCAAGAGATTATTTATGACGATGGTTGGAAAATTTCAGACCTTCGAACACTGCGTCGAGACAAAATAGGTTTTGTCTTTCAAGCGCCGTATTTGATTCCATTTTTAGACGTGACAGACAACGTCGCTTTGCTGCCCATGTTGGCCGGACAAACGAATGCAGTCTGCACGCGCCCGTGCGCACGAGTTGCTCGACGCGTTAGAAGTCGGTCATCGCGCACAAGCTCAGCCGTCACAATTATCGGGAGGTGAACAGCAGCGTGTCTCTATCGCACGGGCGTTGGCCAACAGACCACCCGTCATTTTGGCCGATGAGCCCACCGCTCCATTGGATAGCGAGCGCGCTTTAGGCGTGATGCGCATCCTCAACCAAATGGCGTTGCAATACCATGCGGCCATTATTGTGGTGACGCATGATGAAAAAATTATTCCCACCTTCAAACGCATCTACCATATCCGCGATGGGCGCACTTATGAAGAGGCGGGACTAGGGCGAAGTTTGTGAATTACTATAAATAATATAGCAATTTAGGCAATCAATACGCCGACTAGAGCACTATTTTTCATATATTTAAGTACGCTTCACCACCACGCTGCCAATCGAATAGCCCGCGCCGAACGAGCAAATCACGCCGACATCGCCTGCGTCAATGTCTTCATGGTGGCGGTGAAAAGCGATGATGGAACCGGCCGATGCGGTGTTGGCAAATTCGTTCAAAATGATGGGTGCTTCTTCGGGTGTTGGGTCGCGTCCCAGCAGCTTGCGGGTGACGAATTGGTTCATGTTCACATTGGCTTGGTGCAACCAAAAACGGCGCGTTTGTGTTGGTGTGTAGCCAAACTCATTCAGGTGGCTGCTGATGTGTTCGGCCGCCAGCGGGCACACTTCTTTGAACACTTTGCGACCCTCTTGGTAAAAGAGTTGATCGCGGTCATCCACATTGCGGTCTTCAGCGTGCGACATGAAGCCAAAATTGTTGCGAATGTTGTTGGAAAATTGGGTGAAACATTTGGTACCCAAAATCTCAAACGCGCCTTCTGGTGCCAAGTCCAAACGCTGCACCAAAATGGCGGTGCACACATCGCCAAAAATAAAGTGGCAATCGCGGTCTTTCCAAGCCAAATGCGCCGATGTGATTTCGGGGTTGATCACCAGCACCGCACGCGCCGCGCCTGATTTGACCATGTTCGCCGCCATCTCAATGCCAAAGGTGGCAGACGAACAGGCCACGTTCATGTCAAAGCCAAAACCTTTGATGTTCAGCGCCGTTTGAACCTCTATCGCCATCGCCGGGTAGGCGCGTTGCATGTTGGCGCTGGCGCAGATCACAGCATCCACATCAGCAGTGGTTTTGCCCGCACGCTTGATGGCATCCAAAGCGGCTTCAACACTGATCTCAGCCATCAGACTCAGTGCGTCGTCTGGTCGTGCTGTAAATCGTGGTCGCATGCGCGTGGGGTCCAACACACCCGTTTTTTCCATCACATAGCGGTTTTGAATGCCCGACGCTTTTTCAATGAATTCCGGGCTGGAATGTGCAATGGGTGTGAAAGTGCCCGCAGCAATTTCCGCCGCATGTTCGGCATTTTGCAAATCGGCGTAGCGGTTAAAGGTATCGACCAATTCGGCATTGGTGATGACGTGAGGAGGAATATAAATACCTGTGCTGCTGATGGCTACGCGGTGCAAAGTGGACATGAATTAATCCTTAAAAATAGAAAGCGCTAATTTGACGAAATTAGTCCAATGTTAAACCCAATCCAATGCGCAGTCGAATTCAAAGTTATAAAATGAACCCATTATGGATTGGCTCAGAAAACTCCCTGGTTACCAACGCTCGGCGCCTGGCTTGGAGTGGCGTATTTTGCGCATCATGCCTACCGTTTTTGTAGCTGGGATTGTGTTGCCAGCGCTGATGGCATTTGCAGGGCGCTACTTCATCACCGCCAAAACCGCTGAGGCCTTGGCACGTGAAATTCAAAAGCTGGATTACATGATGCTGGGCTTGGGTTTGTACATCTGGTCCTTGTCCATCTTGGTGACCATGGGCTGCGTCATCGTGTGGATGATGAAAGGCCCCACTTACGTAGCGGACTGTTACGACGTTTCACACAGCGATAAGCCCAAGGTCTAGCTAGCCACGCCTCAGTTAACGGTTGGCGTTCTATTTGGCGCCGTCAGTGATCCATGTGACAAGCTGCAGCGCTTGCTCAGGACTCAGTTGTTCATGTGCTTTGATGCCGCCAAACACATGTTCCTTGTGCAGCTTTTCCGCAAGATCAGCGATTAGCTTGGTTTGACCGCGGTACTTGGCTAAGGTTTCTGCGAGCTGGTCAAAGCTGGGTGTGTTTTTGCGTGGCGGATTGCCGTGGCAGTTGTAGCAGCCTTTGTCTAAAGCAAGTGAAGACACATTTTGTGCCCAAGACGACATGGGTATACACATCAACAGTGATAACAAAAACGTCGTCGTCAATCCAGCTGCGTGTTTCATAAGTGCCTTAAGCAACTGACATCGCTTCCCAGGCTTTAATCGCCTCCGCTGTATACATCAGCGCAGGGCCGCCGCCCATGTACACACACACGCTGAGCATTTCATCTAGCTCAGCACGTGTGCATCCCAGCTTAATCAAGGCTTTGACATGAAAACCAATACAGCCCGAGCAATGTTGCGTGATGCCAATGGCCAGAGCAATCAGCTCTTTGTGTTTGGCACTCACCACACCCTCGGCCAAGGCCGCTTTGGAGAACGCCCCAAACGCATGCATCGCATCGGGTTGTGATTTACGCAAGGGCACCAAGTTGTCGCTGATGTTCTTGATGAGTTCGGTGTGATTGAATGTGCTCATGATGGGCAGTACGGTTGTAATTTCAATTAACCAAATTTCAAAAACAATTGGCTATAAGGCTTTTTAACCTTGCTCATGGCGTCTTTGACCGCATCAAAATTGTCGGTCAGCAAAGCGGCTTGCAATGCGGCTATGGACAGGTCAACAGCAATCACCAATTTTCTGAATTCTGCATTGCCATTCAAATTCGCAGGTGCTTCGCTGGTGAGTCGTTTGCTGAGATAGGCCAGCACGCCAGCCTGTGCAGAAAGCAAATGCATGCCATGCGCTTTGGTCAAAGTTTTAGGCCCTTCGATCAACAATTTTTCCATCTCGCTGTGGTAAGCGTTCATGTGGTCGCTGAACACAACCACGTTGTTGCGATGGCGCATTTCGGCCATGATGTCGCGCGCGGCTTCCAGTGTTTCATGGGCGGCAGCCAATTGCTTGGCGTTCACTTGTTCGCTGGCCTTGGCGTAGACTTTGCTCACATCACTCAAAGAGGTGACCAATGCGGTATCTCGGTCATAAGGAGCGGGCGCCTTCGCGGCAAATTGTTCGCTCAGTTTAGCCCACGCTGCTTGCGCTTGTTTGATGGCTTGCTGCGATTCGTCTTGCGAATCGCTGTTGGTTTTGAACAATGCCATGCGGTAGGGCGCATAGGCTGCTTGCATCGCATCGGTGAGGGCATCCGCAGCGTGCGCTTGAAATGCCAGCAAGCTGCCAGCAGCAACAGCGATGACTCGCAAACGTAAATTGAAATGACGTTTCATTTTGCTTCCTAGGAAATTGATATACAAGGGGCAGTATGCGCTACAGGTACAAGTTGTCCATGACCTAGGTCAAGTAAGCCTCAAAACTTCTCGTGCGGCGCCAAGTAGCGCCATTGGCCTACAGGCAAATTGCCCAGCACCACATTGCCAATGCGCACGCGTTTCAAGCCCACCACTTTCAGCCCGACTTGTTCGCACATGCGGCGAATTTGGCGCTTTTTACCTTCGGTCAAAATAAAGCGCAATTGTTCGGGGTTTTGCCAATCCACCCGTGCGCGGCGCAAGGGCTGGCCGTCCAAGCTCAAACCAAAGCGCAGCTTGGCCAGCAATTCAGGTGGAAACACGCTTTGCACATTCAAAGCAATGGGCGTGCTTTGCTTGCTGATTTCGGCACTGCCGTAATATTCAACGCGCACCAAATACTCCTTTTCCATATTGGAGTCTTCGCCGATCAATTGCCGCGCAATGCGGCCATCTTGTGTCATCACCAAAAGGCCAACAGAATCAATGTCCAAACGGCCGCAGGGCGCCAAGCCAGGCAGTTGCGAGTGGTTCCAAAAAAAGCGCGCATTGTCGTCAGCCCAGCGGTTTTGTGGGGTGAACAAGGTTACGGCGGGCTCGTGCCCGTCTTCGGCCTGGCTGCTGACATAGCCCATGGGCTTGTTGATCAAAATAGTGATTTGATTGGCCTGCTGGCCTTTGGCGATACGGTCGGCTTCAATTTTGTCGGTGGGCAAAACCTGTTGCCCCATGGTCGCCACCACGCCGTTGACCTTGACCCAGCCATTGGCCACCCAGTCGTCCGCTTCACGGCGCGAACACATGCCCAGCTCGGCCATGCGTTTGTTCAAGCGGGTGGTGGTTTTGGCGTCAGTTGATGCTGAATTCGTTTTCGTTGCAGCATTCGCTGCTGTTTTTGACGCTGGCGGCGCTGCGCGGCGAAAAGTGGGTGTTGCAGGTGCTGTTATTGGCTTTGATGGCGGTAATGATGGGCGGTCATGCTCCCAAGTGTAGCGTCCTTGCAGTGTTTGAGGGTCAGAATAGCTGAAATCTACTTACTTGGGGGAGTATTGATGCATCTCAAAGTCTTGCATGGGTGTGACAGGTAAAATACAGCATTCGCTCGGCAGGTTTGTTGGCTGAGCGCGCCTCTTCAACCTGTTTGGAAATCCCCCGCTATGGCCGCCTTTGAAGCTGAAAAAGTACTGACTGTTCACCACTGGAACGACACCTCTGTTTTCGTTCACCACCACCCGCGGCCCCAGCTTGCGCTTTGAAAGCGGCCATTTCGTGATGGTGGGCTTGATGGTCAACAACAAGCCGCTGCTGCGCGCTTACAGCATTGCCAGCGCCAGCTATGCCGAGCATTTGGAGTTTTTCAGCATCAAAGTGCAAGACGGCCCGTTGACGTCACGTTTGCAACACTTGAAGGTGGGTGACGAAGTATTAGTGGGTCGCAAACCAACAGGCACTTTGGTGATCACCGATTTGCTGCCAGGCAAAAACTTGTTTTTGTTCTCAACCGGAACAGGCTTGGCGCCTTTCATGAGCATCATTCGCGACCCAGCGACCTACGAGCGATTCGAAAAAGTGATTGTGGTGCACGGTGTGCGCTACATCAGCGAATTGGCGTACGACGACTACATCACCAAAGAGCTGCCGCAAGACGAATTTTTGGGTGAAGATGTGACGAAAAAACTGCTGTACTACCCGCTGGTCACGCGCGAAACCTACAAAACCATGGGTCGCATTCCCGACATGATTTTGAGCGGCAAAATGTGCAAGGATTTGGGTTTGCCCAGCATTCAACCCCACCACCGACCGCGCCATGATTTGCGGCAGCCCCGCCATGCTCAAAGACCTGCGCACCACGCTCGATGGTTTGGGCTTCAAAATCTCCGAAGGCATTGGCCAAGCGGGTGACTATGTGATTGAACGCGCCTTCGTTAGCTGAAGCGACGCAGTGAATTAGTTTAGCTTGGCGGCAAAGCCAAACACCAAACCTGTTTCAGTGACGGTGATGCTATCGGGCTGCATGCCAAAATTGTCCATCATGGCGGTGTCTTGTGGCCGCAGTTGGTGCAGCACCACTTCTTTCAGCAATTGCTCGCTCATCTGTTGCCCATAGCGATTCAGCAACTCCGAAACGGCTGGCAGCAAGCCCGCAAAATAAAGCCGACGAAAACGCAGCTTGGTGGCGCGAATGCTGCGGTCAGTCGGCTCATAGCGCAACGCAAAATCCATTTCCAAAGTGCCGGTTTGTTTGCGTTGCAAAGCTGCGCCCGTGGCATCTACCAACATATTGGCACGCACTCGGTTTTCAGCCGGTAGCAATTGCAAAGCAGGCAGCTGCACCGACAAATCCAGCAAACCCGCAATCGGGTAGCGACGCGGAAAACGTGGTGCTAAAACCTGTTGCACCTGTTCCAGTGTGACGCTGAAACGCGGTTGCGCCTTCACGCTGCCGCAGCCCAAAAGGCCCAGCAGCATGGCTGATTGGCCAAGCCCAAATAATCCCTTGATCAAGCGACGTCGTTGCATCAATGTTTCCGTTTGCTCTTAGTGTTTTTGCTACCTGAATGTGAATATAACACCCCAATCTATTTGCTCGCGCAATTTGACAAACATCAAAAGTTCGATAGATTAATAGGCGTATAGTGGTTTCTTTGTTTTTTCTAAGAAAGACGTCTATGGCAGTTCAAAAGACAACAACTACAGCAAGCAAAACCAGCACATCCAAGCAAACAGCAAGCAGCACACCCGCACGCAAAGTTGCGGTCAAGCGCACAGCGCCCCCAACACGGACCGTCCAGCAAGGTGATGTCAGTGGTGCCACCACCAGCAAAGGCGTGGGGCAAAACCAAATCAACAAACGGCAAGACGCCGCGCAAGGTGCGCAGCTCAATGCCCTGAAAGACATCGTGGCCAAAAGCAAAGACAAAGCCGCCACCTTGGAAACGTTTTTAAAAGGCAGCTCACCTGACGACATCGCCGCCGTGCGTCAAATGTTGCTGGGCAAAAAAGGCAAAGGCGAAAAAATCAACCCTGATGAAGAGCTGGCGAGCGATTGGCGCACCGGTGGCTACCCCTACAAAAACCTGATGTCGCGCAAGCGCTATGAGGCGCAAAAATACGCACTGCAAGTCGAATTGTTAAAGCTGCAAAGCTGGGCCAAAGAAACCAAACAGCGTGTGGTGATTTTGTTTGAAGGCCGTGATGCGGCAGGCAAAGGAGGCTCTATCAAGCGCTTCATGGAACATTTAAACCCACGCGGTGCGCGCTTGGTAGCGCTAGAGAAACCTTCAGAGACCGAACGCGGTCAATGGTATTTCCAGCGCTATGTGGAGCACCTGCCAACGGCGGGCGAAATCGTCATGTTCGACCGTTCTTGGTACAACCGTGCCGGCGTTGAGCGTGTCATGGGTTTTTGCACTGAAAAGGAATACCAAGAGTTCACACACCAAGCGCCCATGTTTGAACGCCAACTGGTTGCCAGTGGCATTCACTTGATTAAGTTTTGGTTCTCGGTCAGCCGCAAAGAGCAGCGTCGCCGTTTCAAAGAGCGCGAATTGCATCCGCTAAAGCAGTGGAAACTCAGCCCCATTGACGTGGCGTCTTTGGACAAATGGGACGATTACACCAAGGCCAAAGAAGCCATGTTTTTTGAAACCGACACGGCCGATGCGCCTTGGACAGTCATCAAATCCGACTGCAAAAAACGCGCCCGCCTGAACGCCATGCGCTACGTGTTGCACAAGCTGCCCTACACCAACAAGGACTTGATCAACATCGGCACGCTGGACAACCTGATCGTCGGTCGCGCCCATGTGGTGTACGAACGCGGTGAGAAGCCAGGCGGTGTATTGTTGTAATGTTGCGCTATTAAATTAATAGCAACTCAGACAACAAATACGCCGGATAATGGCGTATTTTATATATTATTACGACGCAGAAACATCTAGCAAACTTTGCCCTGGTTTGACCCTGTTGAAATGCACGGCTTTGCGCTCCATCTGCAATTGGCCATTGGAATCGTTGCGGACCACGCAGAAGTAAGAGTCCTCCATGGGACCAGACTCGGGGAAGTCTTCGCGGTAGTGCGCGCCGCGTGAGTTCTCCCGCGCGAGTGCAGACAACGCGATCACGCGACTAACCGTAATCAAATTGCGCAGGTTCATCCAGTCGTGCCAAGCTAAGTTATAGGTGCGACTTGCGGGGCCAACACCGCAAGCAAGTAAATCGTTTTCCAAGCGGTCTAGCTCACGCAGCGCACGTTGTAGTCCAGCCGCATCTCGCAAAATGCCAACATCATTCCACATGCAATCAAAAAGCGCTTCACGAACAGGCTCCAAGCTTTGCCAAGCTTTGCCCAATGGTTGCAGATGCTGCTCTACACTGAGCTGGACAGCCGCCTCATCGTGGGTGTGCCATTGACCATTTTCAATCACCCAAGCGGCCATGCGTTCACCTGCAATGCCGCCAAACACAGTTGAGTTGGCTACGCCATTGCCGCCCAATCGGTTGGCACCGTGCACACCACCGGTGTCTTCGCCTGCAGCGAACAGTCCGGACAATTCGGTTTGGCAGTCTGGTTTAAACACCAAGCCGCCCATCATGTAATGCGCTGTTGGCACCACTTCAACCTGTCCGCCTGCTAAGTCAAAGCCGCAGTCAGCACACCGTTCAACCATACCTTTGAACTGCTTGCGCACATGATCTGGACCCAAGTGCGCCATTTGCAGCCAAACACCGCCATTGGGTGTGGTGCGCTTGTCGCGCATTTCACGAATGATGCCGCGCGACACGATGTCTCGCGTGGCGCGCTCCGCACGGGGGTCCGCAGCTTGCATAAAGCGCTCACCCAGTCCGTTGACCAAATAGCCACCAGCGCCGCGCAAGCCTTCTTCTAGTACAGTGCCGGTCATGCGTGTGTCCGCTCCTGCTAGCAAACCGGTGGGGTGAAATTGCACCATCTCCATATCGCGCAGTGACAAACCAGCGCGCAATGCCATCGCCATGCCATCGCAGCTTTTGTCGCCGGAAGGAGTGTGGTAGCGGTACATGGTTGGCCCGCCGCCAGTGGCCAGCAAGACAGCTTTCGCTTGCACAAACACAAACTCGCCATCACGCATGTCGACCATCAACACACCCGCAAGCGATTGGCCATCTTTGCTGCGAATAAATTCCAGCGCGCGGTGTTCTTCTAAACGGTCTATCCCCCTCGCCCAAACTTGTTCAGACAGGCGATTGATGATTTCAATACCAGTTAAATCCCCTTTGTGTACCGTTCGATCGAAAGTTTGTCCTGCAAACGCTTTTTGATGCACCGTGCCATCTGGATTGCGATCAAAAAAGCAGCCCAGTTCGTTTTCAAGTTCGTGAATCCGCTCCACGGCAGTTTGGCACAGCAACCAAGCCAAATCTTGATCCGACAGCCATTTGCTGCCTTCAACAGTGTCCATGAAGTGGCGCTCAACAGAGTCACCGGGTGCCAGCGCCACGTTGTAGCCGCCTTGCACCATCCGCGTGCAGCCGCTTTTACCAAGCAACCCTTTGACCGCAATGGTGATCTTCAGCTGCGGTGCCGTTTGATGTGCATGCAGCGCGGCAAACAAACCTGCACCACCGGAACCCAGTATGAGAATGTCGGTTTGTACCTGACGAACAGCAGCTGCACTCATGCATTGACCCCTAGATTTTTCAAAACTTGTGCACGGTTAGCGGCTGACATTGCTTGCACTTCTCGGTAAAGACTACCACCGTGGCTGTCCATAGCAACCAACAAGGGCCCAAAGTCGTGAAGCTTGAATCGCCACAAGGATTCCGGATGCAAATCATCCATGTCAACAGCTTCAATTTGTTCAATCCAAGTTGTTTCCAATGCCGCCGTGCCGCCCACAATCGCCAAGTAAGCGCCACCCAACTCCGCAAACGCCTGTTGCGATGCATCACGCAATCCACCTTTACCGACAATGAAGCGCACACCATACTTCTCCATCAACGGCCGGGTGAATCGCTCCATGCGGTCAGACGTCGTCGTGCCAATGCAAACGGGCGCATAGCCAGCTGGATAAGCCTCACTGACGGGAACACGACGAACGTTGGGCGCAGTGTGTATCACAGCATGCCCGCGCAAATCAAAATCGGTTTTGCGACCATGGTCAAACATGTGAATTTGGGTCGCATCGCGAATACCAAATAAGGTCTGGCGCAACGTCACGGTGTCATTTACTCGCAAGGCACGTACCTGCTCCTCAGTCACGGGCATGTCAAGGACATAGTGCTTAGAAGCCATAGCTGACCCCTTCTTGGGTGAATACTGCACGGGCGCGGCGTGCCGAATGACACTGCATGTTGACGGCGATAGGATTCATGGTGATGTGAGTTGCCGCCAATTCGATGTGCACAGCAAAAGCCGTGCTGTCGCCGCCCAGCCCCTGCGGACCTACGCCGAGTTGATTGACTGCCTTTGACAATTGTGCCTCCAGTGCGGCACCATCTGCGTCAGCACAATGGCTGCCCAAAGCGCGTGTAGCGGCGCGCTTGGCCAAAGCGATAGCCAAGTCAGATGTGCCACCGAGACCGACACCCACGATCGTTGGCGGACAAGTTTTGCCACCAGCTGCGAGTACACAATCCACCACAAAGGTTTTGATGGCGTCGATACCTTCGGCCGGAATCGCCATTTTCAGAAAGCTGTTGTTTTCTGAACCGCTGCCTTTGGGGACCATCTCGATTTCTAATATACCGGGCTTGTCAACAAAATCAATGTGAATCACAGGCACCTCCAGCCCGCAACTGGTTTGCTCATTGCGCCGTGTCAGCGGGTGAACCACTGAACTTCTGAACGGGTATTCTCGTGTGGCGCGCTCACAGCCACGGCGTATCGCTTGCATCAATGCAAAACCGTCTACATTCACATCACGCCCAATACGCAGGTGATAAATAGGAACGCCCGTGTCTTGGCAGAGCAAATTGTCCGTTTGCTCTGCCACTGCGATATTGGTAATCATCGTGTTGATCACGCGTTGCGCGGTGGGATTTGTCTCGCTTTGGGTGAGCCGCGAAAAACCTTCATGAATATCGGGCGGCAATACCTTCAGCGCACGGATGTAAAGTGTTTTGGCAGCTTCTTCAACTGCTTCTGGCGATACTTGCATCAACTGGCCTTGACCTTGCGGTTTTTGACAATTTGGACCCAGCTTTTTAGCTCGGCGTCCATTTGCGCGGTCAATTCTTGTGGCGTGTTTAATATAGGCTTCATGCCGGCGACAAACAAGCGCCCTTTGATTTGGCTCTCGCCCATCACACGCACCGTGTCTTGGTAAATTTTGTCGACAATGGGGCGCGGCAATCCTGCTGGTCCAAGTATGCCAAACCAGCCTGCATATTCAAAACCTGGTATCGCACTTTCGGCGACAGTAGGCACATCGGGCAACAAGGCAGAACGTGATGAGCCCGTTACGGCCAAAGCGCGCAGACGACCGGGACCGATTAATGCAGAAGCGGCAGCGATGTTGCCTACCACCATTTGAACTTGCCCACTGATCAGATCGTTGTAGGCAATGGCCTCGCCACGGTAGGGTATATGTGTGATATCAATGGCGGCCGCATCAGCAAACTTTTCGGATGCCAGATGAACTTGACTGCCGATGCCCGCAGAGCCAAAATTAATTTTGCCGGGATTGCTTTTGGCATATTGAATCAACTCCTTTACGTTGCGCCATGGTGCTTTGTCTTGCACCACCACCAGCATCGGACCATTGGCCACATTGGTAATTGGTGTGAGATCGCGCATGGTGTCAAAAGGCATGGAGGCGTAAATCGCTGGATTAATGGTGATACTGCCTGAAGCAAATACCAAGGTGTGGCCATCCGGTGCGGCTTTGGCAACGATGTCGGTGCCGATGTTGCCACCTGCGCCAGCTCGGTTGTCTATCAACACAGGCTGACCCCACAGTTCGCCAAGTTTTTGACCGAGCATTCGGGCCAGTACGTCAGTACTGCCACCGGCAGCAAACGGCACAATCAGCCGAATAGGTTTGCCTGGCCAGCTTTGGGCTTGCGCTGATGGCAAAGCCAATGCGGCACCGAATGACGCAGAGATGGCGAGTAAGGTGACGACGGTTAATTAAGTTGTTCATGATGTCTCCTTGGTTAAAAGTGTTTTAAAGCGTAGTTGTTTCTGAATAATGGTTTAGCCAATTAAGGATAGAGCAAAGGCCAATCCGGTTGCAAGTGCAAAACCAAATGCGCCCGCAACCCATGCACCACGTAACCCCCGCCAAGGGGCAAACTCAATCAGTAAAAGGCGCACACCGCCAGCTAAGTGCAGCGCCAAAAGCGACACCAAGCCCCACTCGGCAATTTTGATCAAAGGGTTTTGCGTCCAGACCAAGCCATCATCCAAACCCTTGGCGCCGTGCAATGCTTGTGCCAGCAAGGTGAAGTGAATCGGCAAGAAAAATACGCAAGTGCAAAGCCCAGAAATTCGATGCACCCAAAATGCCCAGTAGCTCACATGGCGACGGTTGCGTCCATCCATGGCTCTGCTTCATGTAGCACCGCCTGTGAACACCGCGTACACCGCGCGCCATCCTGTCACCAACAGCAGCAGCGCCATGCCGCGTGCCATCAAGAGCGCTCGTGATGCGGGCCAATCGTGCCCATTCCACTGCGATGTTGGCCAAGCCCGTGGGCACGTGCACCGCACAAGCGAGTACAAATAAAGCGTAGTACACAGCGAGCCATGCATTGCCCTGCGTGCGTGACAGTATCTCAGCACCACTTAGGCCACCACGTACGGCATACACCATGATGACCAAGTGCACCAGCACCAAAATCGCCAACACCATGGCGCTGATACGTTGAAGGTACCAGCGGCGCGCTTGTGCACGAGGGCTGTCGCTCATATCTCACCTTTCATTGCCGCACGAGCCGACAGGCGCTTGAGTCCTGCAATCGACGCGGTTGGCGTGAGTTGCTTGGGGCAGCGCAAGGTACAGCTGCCTTGTGTGTGGCAGGCGTGACAGCCAGCGTCGCCCGCTACTGCTGCGAGGCGTTCAAGCTTGCGGGTATCGCGCTCGTCGTTGACCAAGGTCCATGCACGATTGAGCGCAGCGGGCCCTAGGTAGTCAGGTCGTTGTGTCACCACATCGCACGAGGAATAACAAACGCCGCAACCAATGCACTCAATGCCTTGATTAGCATGTTGGCGCTCTACGCTATCGGGTTTGACAGTGGCAAACTCTTGGTGGCGATTGCTTTTACCTACAAAGCGACCTTCAGGTTTGACCCATTTGTCGAAGAACGGGCGCATGTCGGTCACTAAATCACGAATGTGCGGCAGGTTAGCAAGCGGTGCGATTTGCAAGGTGTTGTCGGCGCCAACCACCTTTTGCACATGTGTTCGACAGGTCCAGCGAGCCACCCCATTGACGGTCATGGCGCACGAGCCACACATGCCGACACGGCAAGCAAATCGAAAACCCAAGTCGGGATCAAGATGGCGCTGTATGTGAGTGACTACATCCAATACCGTTTGGCTGGTGCGCCTGGGCACTTGAAAGTTTTCAAAATGGCCATCCTGACCCTGGCCGCGCCAAACCGAAACCGTGAGCTGTTCTTCCTGCATGCGTTGTGATTTCCTTTTGCAAAGAGTATTACTGCATCTACAACAAAAGAAAAGCTATTTTTTGTTTCGTTAAGTTAAAATATTTCTTTAACTCAATTCTGTATCAAGCCCGTTTTCAAATGCCTCAAATCCGCACGCTTGAACTCTTTTTAACGGTTGCCAGAACCGGAAGTTTTGTGGCCGCGGGTGCGCAGGTAGGCTTAAGCAGCGCGGCCGTTGGTTTGCAAATGCGTGCGCTTGAGCAAGAGTTGGGCCGACCCTTGTTTCAGCGCGGTCCGCGCTCAGTGCAACTGTCGCAACAAGGGCAAGCCTTCATAGCACATGCCCAAGACCTGGTGACACGTTGGGCCAGCATCAGCGAGATGCCACAAACACAAGACCTGCATGGCGCCGTACAGGTCGGTGCATTGGTCTCTGCATTGATGGGACAGTTTGCCGATGCGCTTTGGGACATCAAACGCCAGTATCCAGCCCTGGAGGTGCACTTGTTTGCTGGATTATCTGCCACGTTTTTCGGACAAGTTGAACGGGGTGAGCTCGATGCGGCCGTGGTTGCCCAGCCCCCCGAGCGTGAATCTGCGGGCATGACTTGGAGTCCTTTGTATTCCGAGCCCATGGTGCTGGTGGTGCCACGTAAGCCGCACTTTGAATTGCCAAGCCAGCCCATGGACATGTTACGCAACTGCCCATTTTTGCGCTTTGACCGCCAGACATGGACAGGTGTTTTGGTTGAGCGGGCGATAGAGCAATGCGGTGTCGCGGTGCGCAATGAATTGGAGCTGAACTCGGTTGAAGCCATCTTGGCACTGGTGCGTCAAGGCTTTGGCATATCCATCGTGCCCAAGTTACGCAACATCAACTGGAGCCGCGACAGCCAACTGCAGTTGATAACAGTGCCCCGAATTTCGGTACAACGTCATGTAGGTTTGTTGGAGCGCATCCAACACCCGCGCCAGCGCTTCACCGCAGCCATTAAGCAGTATTTTGATTACCCCACGCCGTAACTGGCAGATCGCTATAAATTTAATAGCAGTTTAGGCAATCAATACGCCGGCTAGAGGCCAAAAAGACCAATAATTTTGGTCAGGGTCATGTTCATCACCACAGCGCCCAGCACCGACAGGGCCACGCGTTGCCAATCGGCAATGGCCAGCGCACCCAGCACAATCAGGCAGTCAAATGCCATTTGTACTTTGCCGGCGCGCCAACCGTATTTGTCTTGCAGGTACAGCACCACCACGTTCAAGCCGCCCAAGCTGGCCTTGTGTCTGAACAGCATCAGCATGCCCGCGCCGCACAGCAAACCACCCAGCACAGCGGCTAAGACGGGTGACAGATAGCTCAGCTTGATGCCAAATGGCAAGAAGTAGGCAAACAAAGACAAGAGGCTGACGGCAGTGAATGTTTTCAGCGTGAACGCCGCGCCCATGCGCTTCCAAGCGAAGATGGAAAAAGGCAGGTTCACCAAAAAGAAGGCAATGCCAAAATCCACACCAGTGGCATAGCGAATCAAAAACGCCAAACCCGCTGTGCCACCAGTGAGTAAACCCGCGTGCCCAAACAGCACCACACCCAACGCCACAAACAAAGTGCCCGTCACCATCGCCTGCACGTCTTCGTACGGGCGATGTGGGGTAATCGTTTGGTTCTGGGTTTCGGTGGGTTCTTCGGCGTTGTCAGTCAAATCGCTCATGCCGTAGCAGTGGCATCGCTCTTGGCTTCACTGGCCGTTTCACTGATTGCTTCACTGTCAGAGCAGCTGTCGCCACCGCAGCCGTGAATTGCTTCTTTGGGCAGCGCTTCGGGCTTGTTGATTTTGCCGGTCACCGGGTCAAAGTCCACGCGGCGCATGTGCAGCGCCAGCGATGCGTCCATGGCTTGCGCGTGTTGCGGAAACCAGTTGACCAGTTCGTCCGCCATGGCGCGAATCATTTTCAAATCGCCGTTTTGCCCATGTTGCAAACCTTCGCGCAGCACTTGCAGCACAATTTTGTGTTGCGTGGTGTGACAGTTGCCGGATGCAAAAGCGGTTTGCAACATCCATTCGTCTTCGCGGCCAAAGTGGTCGTCGGTGTGCTCAATCAGGTTCGCCCAATGCATCAACAAAGTGTCGTCGCTGGCGTTTTGCACCTCGGCCAACAATTGCACAAACTCATGGTGTGTGTCGTCCATGATGGGAAAATCCAGCGATAACTCTTCTGACCATTCAAGCTGTGCCATATCAAAACTTTCTTAAAGACCACTGTTCGGGTGTATTTTTACGTAGCGCGAAGCTTAATTGTATAAAGCCCCGCCGGTTTTGCTTCAAGTCAACAAAGGCTTAATTGACTCCAGTTGGCCGCGCAGCCATTGGTGTGCCGCGTCCAATTGGTGCCGCTGGTGCCAAATCATGTACATCGGCATGCTGGGGCAAGTGATTGGCACGGGGCACGAAGCCAAGCCCTTTAACAAATGCGATTGCAGCAAACCCGGTGCAGTGGTCAGCATCTGGCTGCCGCGAATAAAGGGCGCAATACCCGCAAACCCCGGCACCAGCACACGAAACTGCCGTTGCACGCCACGCGCCAGCAGCCATTGGTCAATGTCCAAAGCGCGTTTCGGTTCGTACACCACGGTGATGTGCTCTGCGTTCAAATAATCGCTTTTGCTCTTGGGTGCTTCGCGCACATCGGCGTCGTAAAACACGCGGTACTTGTCCACAAACAAGCGCTTTTGCACAATGTCGGTACCATCCGGCGGTCGTGGACTGATCACCAACTGGCAATGCTCGTTGCGCAGCATCTCCAAGCTGGGTATACCCGACGAAATCACCCGCAGCACCACGCCAGGCGCTTGCGCGCGCAAGATGCTGCATCAAGGGCGGCAATAGCACATCGCGCTGAAAATCATTGGCGGCGATGGTGAAAGTGGTTTTCCAGCGTGCGGGGTCAAAGTCGCCCGACAACGCAAAGCGTTCCATGCCCGCCAGCAGTTCGCGTGCATGCACCGCCAGCAGCACGGCGCGCTGGGTCGCCACAATGCCGCGTCCCGATTTCACAAACAAAGGGTCGCCCGTGATGGCGCGCAGCTTGTCCAGCAAATGGCTCACGGCCGATTGCGTCACCCCCAGTTGCAACGCCGCACCGGTGATGGAGCCGGTCTCAACCACCGCCAGCAGCAGCTTGAGCAAGCGCCCATCCAAGTCCGCATAGTCCCTGTTTATCGCCATGGTTGATTTCTCATTCATCGAAATTGCTCATGTATCTGATGATGATTCATGTCTGTATCTTTTGCAATAGCCCAAGCATACTTGCAGCACTTTTTTGTTATCTAGGAGACACCACATGGCACAAAACAACAAATTGCCCCCCATTTTTGGCACCACCCCGTTTGACGGCGAGCAAGCCAAAAAAGGCTACGCCCTCAACAAAATGTGTTTCTCGTTCAACTCCGCCGAATGCCGCGCCGAGTTTTTGAAAGACGAAGAAGCCTATATGCGCAAATACAACTTAACCGAGCCGCAAGCCGCCGCCATCCGCGCCAAAAACGTGTTGCAGCTCATCGCGGCCGGTGGCAATGCGTATTACTTGGCCAAGTTTGCCGGCATTTTTGGGTTGGACATGCAAGACATCGGTGCCCAGCAAACCGGCATGAGCAAGGAAGAGTTCCGCGCCAAGCTGGTCGCAGCGGGCAAATAAATTCTGGCCCATTCAAACCAACAACGATTCAAAATTCAGGAGATTCATCATGGCCAAAATCATCGGCTGCGTCGGCACATCACACATTCCCGCCATTGGCGGTGCCATCCACAAAGGCATTCAGCAAGAGCCGTACTGGAAGCCATTTTTCGACGGCTTTCCGCCCATTCACAATTGGCTGGGCAAAGTCAAACCGGATGTGGTCGTCATTTTTTACAACGACCACGGCCTGAATTTCTTCCTCGACAAAATGCCCACTTTCGCCGTGGGTGCCGCCGCGCAGTACAACAATGCCGACGAAGGCTGGGGCATCCCCACCCTGCCACCGTTCAAGGGCGAGGTTGATCTGTCATGGCAAATCGTCAACCATTTGATCGACAAAGAATTCGACATCGTCACCTGCCAAGAAATGTTGGTCGACCATGCATGCACCCTGCCTTTGAAACTGTTGTGGCCAGAAGGTGCGTGCCCGGTTACCGTCGTGCCCATCTGCATCAACACCGTGCAGTTCCCCCTGCCCAAAGCCAGCCGCGTCTACGCCATGGCCAAAGCCGTGGGCGAAGCCGTCGCCGCATGGGACAGCAGCAAAACGGTAGCCTTCATCGGCTCAGGCGGACTCAGCCACCAGCTCGACGGCGAACGCGCCGGCTTCATCAACAAAGAATTCGATTTGCAATTCATGGAAAGCCTGCTGTCCAACCCCGAATGGGCCACGCAATTCAGCATCCACGAACTGGTCGAAAAAACCGGCACCCAAGGCGTAGAGCTCTTAATGTGGCTAGCCATGCGCGCAGCACTCACCGCAGGCGAAAGCGCAGGCGTCCGCAAAGTCCACAGCAATTACCACATCCCTATTTCCAACACGGCAACGGGTTTGCTGGCGCTTGAGAAGTTTTGATTGCTATAAATTAAATAGCATCTTAGGCAATAAATACGCCGGCTGGAGGCTAAAAAAGCATATAAAATTCTGCTAAACAGTGGACTTTGAGTTGATGCGCTTCTTAACCTTAAACGCAACTTTTGGTGCTTTATTCTTGGTGACATATTCGTTCAAAGTACGCACCAATTCAGTACCCACTGCATATGCTAAGTTGACAGGAACAGCATTGCCGATTTGCGCGTACTGCGCAGTTAATGAACCGGTGAATTGCCATGCATCTGGGAATGTTTGTATGCGTGCGTACTCACGCACTGTGAAAGGCCGTGTTTCTTCAGGGTGACAACGTTCTGTTTGCTTTTGAGCTGGCGCACATGTCAAAGTGAGCGATGGTTCATCCCAAGAAATACGTCTGGCCATGCCAGTTTTCCCACCACCTAAGTGGAACGAACCTTTCATATAAGATTTTTGCAAATCTACTGGCAGATCACGCCAATAGCCGCCAGGTGGAATCAAATCCATGATGGCTTTTTTGCTAGCTGGATAGCCTTGTCCATGTGAAAAAGGCACATCACAATCAAACAAGTCACCAGCTTTTAGCGCGTCTTTGAGGTTGTAGATTTTCTCGCCGAGTTGGGCGCAATGGAAATTCAAACCCTCACCTCGTCTTAATCCAATGATCAGTAAACGTTCACGCTTTTGCGGTACGTTGTAATGAATGGCTTTGAGAACTCTGGGCGTGACGACGTCGTAACCCAGCTCGTCCAAAATGTCGACCATGCCTTTCAATGTTTTTCCACCTTCGTGCGCCAGTAAACCACGCACATTTTCGCCAACGCAAATTAAGGGCTTAACAATTTTCACTGCTCTGGCAAATTCATAAAAAAGCGTGCCACGCGCATCTTCAAAACCTAATCGCTTTCCGGCGAAGCTGAATGCTTGGCATGGAAAACCACCCGTCAGAACATCAATTTCACCTTCGTAAGGGGTGAAGTCAACATCGCGCACATCACCTTCAATCACTTTCCATTGAGGCCTGTTTAATCTCAATGTGTTGCAAGCATCTTTGTTGAATTCATTGAGAACCGTGCAGCGCAAACCTGCTTTTTCCAAACCGAGTGCCAAGCCACCCGCACCGGCGAATAACTCCATAACTGTGTAGCGTTGTTTCGGTGCGACTTCTTTATTAGCTTCGAATCGTTCCTCTTGATTGAAGCCAATCAATTCAAATTGCCTGAGATCCTCAGCCTTATATACACGGTAGTTGTTCATCGGGTGACGAACAGAATGCAGTTTTCCAGATTGTTCCCATCGTCTCAAAGTGTCTTTTGAAACGTTGAGTAAATCAGCAACTTCAGCGATGTTGTAGAAATTTTTCATGGTAACCATGCATAAGGTTTAGGTCTGGTTATTGTACTGTGTATTTGTACATTTGTTATTTCGACAGGCAAATTACAATCAATCAATAAATTAGGAAGCAATATGAATAAGTTAGAACAAGATGCATTGCTGCAAAAAGCACAAAATTGGTTCAGAGAAATCATCTTGCCAAAGCATTTAGCCAACACGGCAAAGTTAAGGAATGTCAATGAGTTTGATATCAATCCTTTTTTAGCGTCCTATCTCGCGGTTTTCATGACGGGGGAATTGAACGCTGATTCAATTGCCAAAGCTATCACCTACCCTAGAGTGTTGGGTAGTTCAATTACCACATCATTTGGTCAAAATATGCAGAAGTTTATTTCTGACGTATTGGGCAATACATTTGGTTCGACAACACAGGGGATTGACATTGAATTTACGGATAGCATTGATGGACGTAAGAAATATTGTCAAGTCAAACTACGGGCCAAACACAATCAACAAAGACGATATTGTCACCATTCACAATCACTTTAAAGCAGTGCGCAACTTAGGGCGTACGAACAATATCGCTGTGCGGCAAGACGATATGGTTATTGGAATTTTGTATGGCGTTCCAGGCCAAGAAAATAATCACTACAAAGTTTTGAGCGGGGAACATTCTTACCCACTGTTCATTGGCCAGAACTTTTGGCACCGATTGACAGGCTCTGAAGATTTTTATGAGCGTTTGATTGCCGCAATCTCGAAAGTAGCATTGGAAGCGAATGGTAAACAAACACTGGATGACGTGGTGCAAGCATTAGCAAGAGACAAACAGATCATCGAATTGGCAAAAAGAAAAGGCTGAAAAGCTCTGTATGCTACATATTTAATAGCACCCTAGGCAATAAACACGCCGGCTAGAGGCCAATTTCTTATATAAACTTGGCTGACAAGCCGCCTTAAGCCTTGGCCTTGGGGTACAGCACCATTTGCGTGCAGCGGAACAGGGCGATGGTTTTGCCTGTGGTTTTGTGGGTGACGGTGGCGTCCCATACTTGGGTGTTTTTGCCCAGGTGAATGGCGGTGGCGGTGGCGATGATGGTGCCGTCGCGGGCTGTTCCCAGGTGGTTGGATTTGAGCTCGATGGTGGTGAAGCCGCTGGCACCTTCGGGCAGGCTGCCGCGGCAGCCGTAGCCGCACGCGGTGTCGGCCAAGGTGACAATGCTGCCGGCGTGCAAAAAGCCGTTGGGTGCCATCACGCTGGGTTTGACTTCCAGCTCGGCGACGATTTTGCCGGGCTCAGCATGGGTGAAGACAATGCCCAGCAAACCAGGTAAACAGTCTGCGCCAAATTTGTTTAAGTAATCTATTGAATGCATGGTGCGAATGATAACTGAGAGACTTCGACAAGCTCAGTTCGAACGGAATAAGGAAATGTGGATGTTAAAGAATTTGTCAAAAGTTACGTGTCCTCAGCGCATCAATGTCCATTACACGCAGACCACCGTATTCGACTTTGATGGAGCCTTGGTCTGACAAGGTGGTGAGCGCTTCGTTCACGCGCTGGCGCGACAGGCCGACCAAGTAGGCCAGCTCTTGTTGGGTGATGCGCAGCACGTCGCCCACACCCGGGTACAGCACGGGGTTAAACAGCGCGGCCAAACTGCGGGCGACGCGAATGTCGGGGTTGCTCATGCGGTCAATTTCGCGTGCGGCGATGAACTGGCCCAAACGTTCGTTGAGCTGCAGCATCACAAAGCGGTTAAAGCCAATCGAGTTGTCCAGCAGCCAATCAAAGGTGTGAATTGGAATGCCCGCTACCACGCTTTTGCGCAGGGCTTGGATGTTGTAGCGGTAGGGCTCGCGTTTCAGCACGGTGCCTTCACCAAACCAACCACCGGGCGGCACGCCGGTAAAGGTCATGGTTTGGCCTTGCGCGTTGTCGCTGCTCATTTTCAGCAAGCCCTCAATCAAGCCAAACCAATAGGTGACGGGTTTGCCGATTCGGCATACAAAGTCACCGGTGTTGGCTTCGGTCACAGCCATGTCGTTGATGGCGCGTTCTTGCACTTTGCCTTCCAGTGTGTTGAGCCACGGAATGGCATCCAATTCACGCTGGTTGGGTGGGCGTCGGCGTTGGTGCAGTGAGGGTTCGGTCGCCATGTATTGGGGCTGGTTTTGCTACTGTGTTTGTAATTGACAAAGAACAAATAAGAATTGAAAAAGCGGGTTTCGAGCTTGAAAACTAGGGAAAGTCCTAGTCTTCTGTGTTGCCAATTGTCGTTCAAATGACAACTTAACGTCAAAGCTAGGCTTATTATTCGGCTTCAATTTGGCCAATTCTGGAAAAACAGGATCTAAAAGGATATCGCTACGATGCAAACCACGTTTGTTCAACTCCTCTTACAGCATGCTGCCGAGCGCCCGCAGGCGACAGCCATGCGCGAAAAGGAATACGGTGTGTGGCAGGCTTTGACCTGGACCGACTTGGCAGACCATGGTGCAGCACATTGCGGCTGGGTTGCACCAAGCAGGTTTGATGCGCGGCGAGCACATGATTGTGGTGGGCGCGAACCGCCCACGTTTGTATGCCACCATGTTGGCAGTGCAGTCTTTGGGTGCCATTCCAATTCCCTTGTACCAAGATGCGGCCGCAGCCGAATGCGTGTTCCCCATCAACAACGCCGAAGTGCGCTTTGCCTTTGCGGAAGACCAAGAGCAAGTGGACAAGCTGCTGGAAGTGCGCGACCAATGTCCGCAATTGACCCACATTTATTTTGATGACCCACGCGGCCTGCGCAAATACGATGTGTTGGGCTTGGCGTCGCTGGACGAATTGATTGCTGCAGGTAAAGTGTTCGCAGACTTGCATACCGAGTTTTTCAAAACCGAAGTTGACAAAGCCAAACCCAGCGATGTGGCTGCAATGTTCTTCACATCAGGCACCACCGGCAACCCCAAAGGCGTGGTGCACACGCACAACAGCTTGCTTACCGCTGCGTCAGCAGGTGCGCGATTTGACAAATTAACGAACGCCGAAGATGTGTTGGCGTATTTGCCACCCGCATGGATTGGACAAAACATTTTCAGCTATGCACAGTGGTTGTCTTGCGGTTATGTGGTGAATTGCCCAGAGTCTGCCAGCACCGTGACCATCGATTTGAAAGAGATTGGACCGACCTACTACTTTGCACCACCGCGGGTGTTTGAAGGCTTGCTCACCAGCGTGATGATTCGCATGGAAGATGCAGGAGCAATCAAGCGCAAGATGTTCCATTACTTCATGGCCAAAGCCAAAAAGGTTGGACCTGCTTTGATGGACGGCAAATCCGTTGGCATGGTGGATCGCCTCATTTACACCGTGGGCAACTGGATGGTGTACGGCCCGCTGCGCAACAATTTGGGTATGAGCCGCGTGCGTGTAGCCTACACCGCAGGTGAAGCGATTGGCCCAGACTTGTTCACCTTTTACCGTTCCATCGGTATCAATTTGAAGCAACTGTACGGTTCAACCGAAACGGCCGTGTTTGTTTGTCAACAACCCGATAACCAAGCGTGGGCGGACACTGTGGGTGTGCCTAGCCTTGGCGTGGAAATCAAGGTACAAGACAATGGCGAAATTTTGGTGAAATCGCCAGGCTTATTCAAAGGCTATTACAAAAACCAAGCGGCAACCGACGAAGTCTTAACCGATGGTGGCTGGTACCACACCAGCGACGCGGGCTTTTTGGATGCACATGGGCACCTGAAAATCATTGACCGCGTGAAAGATGTGGGTCGCATTAAAGGCGGCGCATTTGATGGCGCGATGTTTGCACCCAAATACGTTGAAAACAAGCTTAAGTTCTTCCCCCACATCAAAGAAGTGGTGGCTTACGGTGATGGGCGCGAAAAAGTGTGCGTCATGATCAACATCGACATGGAAGCCGTGGGCAATTGGGCCGAGCGCCGCAACTTGCCTTACGCTGGTTACACCGATTTGGCGCAAAAACCAGAGGTGTACCAGCTCATCAAAGAATGCGTTGAAAAAGTCAATGCCGATTTGAGTGCCGATACCTTGTTGGCAGGCAGTCAAGTGAGCCGCTTCCTGGTGCTGCACAAAGAGCTGGATGCCGATGACGGTGAATTGACACGAACCAACAAAGTACGCCGTGGCTTCATCGCCGAAAAATACTTGGCTTTGGTGGATGGCCTGTACGACGGCAAAACAGAACAATTTATCGAGACCGTGGTGAAGTTTGAAGATGGACGCACTGGCAGTGTCAGCGCCACCCTCAAATTGACAGACGCCACCATTTATGCCCCAGTGAAAGCAGCAGCATGAGTAAAAAAATAGGCGACGTCATCCTCGACGTTCATAACATCAGCCTCTCCTTTGGTGGTGTCAAGGCGCTGACCGACATTTCGTTTGACGTGCGCGAGCATGAGATTCGCGCCATCATCGGACCCAATGGCGCGGGCAAAAGCTCCATGCTCAATTGCATCAACGGCGTGTACACGCCGCAGCAAGGCAGCATCACCTTCAAAGGTCAAACCTTCAGCCACATGGACAGCCACCAAGTGGCGACCATGGGTATTGCACGCACCTTCCAAAACTTGGCTTTGTTCAAGGGCATGAGCGTGATTGACAACATCATGACAGGTCGCAACTTGCGCATTAAGAGTAACTTGTTCATGCAAGCGTTACGCATTGGTCCGGCAGAACGTGAAGAGCTGCAACACCGCGAGTTCGTCGAGCACATCATCGACTTTTTGGAAATTCAAGCCTATCGCAAAACACCGGTTGGTCAACTGCCATATGGATTGCAAAAGCGAGTTGACTTGGGTCGCGCCTTGGCGATGGAGCCTAAAGTTTTATTGTTAGACGAACCCATGGCCGGCATGAATTTGGAAGAAAAACAAGACATGAGCCGCTTTGTGTTGGACATCAATGACGAATATGGCACGACTGTGGTTCTGATTGAGCATGACATGGGTGTGGTGATGGACATTTCAGACCGTGTGGTGGTGCTGGATTATGGTAAAAAAATTGGCGACGGCACACCCGACGAGGTGCGCAATAACCCAGAGGTGATCAGCGCCTATTTAGGAACGGGGCATTAAATCATGGGATTCTTTTTAGAAACATTGTTGGGTGGATTGATGGCGGGTATGTTGTACTCGCTGGTTGCTCTGGGTTTTGTGCTGATTTTCAAGGCATCGGGCGTATTCAACTTTGCGCAAGGAGCGATGGTGCTGTTTGCAGCATTGGCGATGGCTCGTTTTGCAGAGTGGATTCCGGGCTGGACTGGCATTGACAGCCCTGTGCTAGCGAACGTGGCGGCCTTTGCCATTGCCGCTCTCATGATGTGGGCTGTGGCGTGGTTCATTGAATATTTGGTGCTGCGCCATTTGGTCAATCAAGAGGGCACCACATTGTTGATGGCGACCTTGGGCATCAGTTACTTTTTAGATGGCTTGGGCCAAACGATTTTTGGCAGCAACATTTACAAGATTGATGTGGGCATGCCCAAAGAACCCATCATGATGTTTGAAAGCTTGTTTGAAGGTGGTGTGCTGATCAACAAAGAAGATTTGTATGCAGCCTTGATTGCAGCGGTTTTGGTGGCGGCTTTGAGTTTGTTTTTCCAAAAAACGGCGACCGGACGCGCATTGCGCGCAGTGGCTGATGACCACCAAGCTGCGCAAAGTATTGGTATTCCATTGAATCGCATATGGGTCATTGTGTGGACCGTTGCGGGTGTGGTGGCCTTGGTTGCCGGCATGATTTGGGGCTCTAAATTGGGCGTGCAGTTTTCGCTGACCACGGTCGCTTTGCGCGCTTTGCCTGTCGTTATTTTGGGCGGACTAACGTCAGTGCCGGGCGCTATCATCGGCGGCTTGATCATTGGTGTGGGTGAGAAATTGTCTGAAGTATTTTTGGGCCCGTATGTGGGTGGTGGTATTGAGATTTGGTTTGCCTATGTATTGGCGCTGGTCTTCTTGCTCTTCCGTCCACAAGGTTTGTTTGGTGAGAAGATCATCGACCGCGTATAAGTTCATAGAAGAACGTTTAAGGCAAAGAAAAGAAAACTATGTTTTACAGAGAAAACGGCCAATTTAAAACCAGCTACCGGGCAGACCAGCAAATCTTCCCTATCACGCAAGACCGCTGGGCGGTGCTCGCCATCGTTGCATTTGCCTTCATTGCTGTGCCATTGTTGGGCAGTGACTACACGTTCCGCGCCATTTTGATTCCGTTTGTGATCATGTCTTTGGCCGCATTGGGCGTCAATATTTTGGTGGGTTACTGTGGCCAAATTTCTTTGGGATCGGGCGCTTTCATGGCGGTAGGTGCTTATGCAGCATTCAATTTCTTTGTGCGTATACCAGGCATGCCCTTGATTCCTGCGTTGATATTGGGCGGCTTGTGTTCAACAGCGTTTGGTATTTTGTTTGGACTGCCCAGTTTGCGGGTGAAGGGTTTGTATTTGGCAGTGGCCACACTGGCGGCGCAATTCTTCAGCGACTGGATGTTTTTGCGTATCAAGTGGTTCACCAATGATTCGCCTTCAGGATCGGTATCGGTATCAAATTTGCAGGTATTTGGGTTTGGTATAGACAGCCCCGTATCCAAGTATTTATTTTGTTTGACCATTTTGACCATTTTGGCCTTGATGGCAAAAAATTTGGTGCGCAGTGCGATTGGGCGTGAATGGATGGCCATTCGCGATATGGACGTTGCTGCCGCAGTGATTGGCATTCGCCCCATGTTTGCCAAGCTGAGTGCTTTTGCGGTGAGCTCATTCATCATTGGTGTGGCGGGCGCTTTGTGGGGCTTTGTTTATTTGGGTGCTTGGGAGCCAGCCGCTTTCTCGGTGGACATCTCGTTCAAGCTCTTGTTCATGGTCATCATCGGTGGCATGGGCTCCATCATGGGTAGTTTTTTTGGTGCCGCATTCATTGTGTTGCTGCCGATTTTCTTAAGTCAATTTTTGCCTTTCTTAGGTGGTTTATTGGGCATGGAAGTCACCACTGCGGCAGCATCGCACGCTGAACTGATGATTTTTGGTGCTTTGATTGTGTGGTTTTTAATTGTCGAGCCACATGGCTTGGCCAAGTTGTGGTCGGTGGCAAAGCAAAAATTGCGTTTGTGGCCGTTCCCGCATTAAGAAGAAATAATTTTTATAAGAAGTCAGTAGTTACGTAGGTTTTGTTCGTGTTTAGTTTGTTAGTCCAAAGGCGTGAAAGCGCTTAAATATAAAGGAGATAGTCATCATGAAATTTCGTCACATTGCTCTAGCCGCCACTTTGGTTGCTGTTGGCACATCCGCTTTTGCTCAAGCTAAAGAGCAGTTTTTCCCTGTGCTGTCCTACCGCACGGGTGCTTATGCACCAAATGGGACGCCATGGGCCAATGGCTATGTGGATTACCTCAAGCTCGTCAACGCGCGCGGCGGCATCAACAAAGTCATGGTTAAATTTGAAGAGTGCGAAACAGGCTATGACACTGCGCGCAGTGTGGAGTGCTACGAACGCCTCAAAGGTAAATACGGTGGTGCCACAGTGGTACAACCATTGTCTACTGGCGCAACTTTCGCGTTGACTGAAAAAGCTCCTATCGACAAAATCCCATTGATCACAGCGGGCTATGGTCGCAGCGAAAGCCAAGACGGAACTGTGTTCAAGTGGAACTTCCCATTGGCAGGTACTTACTGGTTGGCAGCTGACGCTCTGGTACAGCATATTGGTAAAAAAGAAGGTGGCTTAGACAAACTCAAAGGCAAAAAAATTGCCTTGGTGTACCACGACAGCCCATACGGCAAAGAACCCATTGCATTGTTGCAAGAGCGTAGCCGTCAATTGGGATTCGATTTGCAATTGTTGCCAGTCACAGCACCAGGCGTAGAGCAAAAAGCAACTTGGTTGCAAGTGCGTCAAGCCAAGCCTGACTATGTCATGCTGTGGGGTTGGGGTGTGATGAACTCTACCGCACTTAAAGAAGCGCAAGCCACTGGTTACCCTCGCGAAAAAATGTATGGCGTGTGGTGGTCTGGTGCTGAGCCAGATGTGAAAGACGTAGGCGATGGCGCAAAAGGCTACAACGCTGTCACCATGCAACATGGTGCAGAGCCAAACTCTAAAGTCGTTAAAGATGTCTTGAGCATGTTGCATGCCAAAGGCCAAGGCACAGGACCTAAAGAAGAAGTGGGTCAAGTGTTGTACATGCGCGGTGCCATGAGTGCCATGATGGCGATTGAAGGTGTGCGTTCAGCCCAAGATCGTTACGGCAAAGGCAAAGTCATGACTGGCGAGCAAGTGCGTTGGGGCTTAGAAAACCTGAACTTGACCCAAGCCAAAATTGATGCCGCTGGCTTCAATGGCGTGATGCGTCCGGTCAGCACATCGTGCGTTGACCACATGGGCTCTAACTGGGCTCGTGTGCACACATGGGATGGCAAAAAGTGGAACTTCACTTCTGACTGGTTGCAAGCGGATGAGCAAATCTTGAAGCCATTGGTGAAAGCCACTGCCGCCAAATACGCTGCAGATAAGAAATTGACACCTCGCACACCAGCGGATTGCCAAAGCTAATCTCATCGACGGCTGCGCACTTGTGTCGCTACGCTATCCCCTTGCAGGAGCGGACGGCAGTCAGCAAACGGTTCCGCGGTGTTTTGGAAGCGGCTCTGATATTCAGCATATTTGAGCCGCCAATTGAAAATTTGAGCGGTGCTGGGTTTCCAATTGACTCTGAACGACGATTAGACGACAAGCATAACCCGACTAGCAGCTATCACTAACTCCAATATTGTTCTTAAACGTCAATGGCATTGAGGTGATTTACAACCATGTTATTTTGGTACTCAAGGGCGTTTCCTTGAATGTGCCAGAAGGCAAAATTGTGGCCATCTTAGGCGGCAATGGTGCAGGTAAAACGACTACTTTGCGTGCCATTTCTAATTTGCTAAAAGGCGAACGTGGTGCGGTCACCAAAGGTTCCATTGAACTGCGAGGTGAGCGTATTGAAAACTTGAGCCCGGCCGATTTGGTGCAACGTGGTGTGGTGCAGGTGATGGAAGGGCGTCATTGTTTTGCCCACTTGACGATAGAAGAAAATTTATTGACCGGTGGCTATACACGTAAAAACAAAGCCGAAGTAGAGGCCAATTTAGAAAAAGTTTACAACTACTTTCCACGCCTCAAAACACGTCGCACCAGTCAAGCAGCCTACACATCAGGCGGTGAACAACAAATGTGCGCCATTGGCCGTGCACTGATGGCCAACCCCAGCATGGTATTGCTGGATGAGCCGTCCATGGGCTTGGCGCCACAAATTGTGGAAGAGGTGTTTGAGATTGTGAAAGACTTGAACCATCGCGAAAAAGTAACGTTCTTGCTGGCTGAACAAAATACCAACATGGCGCTGAAATATGCCGACTACGGCTACATCATGGAAAGCGGCCGCGTGGTGATGGATGGCGCCGCCAGCGATTTGGCCAACAACGAAGACGTGAAAGAGTTTTATCTGGGCATGGGTGGCGGCGAGCGCAAATCGTTCAAAGACGGCAAGAGCTACAAGCGCAGAAAACGGTGGTTGGCATGAGCGAGTTTTCTCAAAAGCTTCACGCAGCAGAAACGCGTGCGCATGCTTTGACGCGAGCAAGCGCAGTTTCAAGAGTTAGCCAAACAAATAGCACACGCGCAAAAACACAGTCCTGCGTTTGCGGACATCTTGCGTGATGTCAATGCGGCTTCCGTCAACAATCGACAAACCTTGGCGCAGTTGCCAGTGACACGCAAATCAGAGTTATTGGAACGTCAACAAGCTACTCGGCAAAAGCAAAGCGATGCTAAGGCTGCGGCGGTTTTTGGTGGTTTCGCAACGCAGGCTTTTGGAGCCGGTGTGCGCCGCGTGTTTGCCAGCCCCGGACCGATATACGAACCAGAAGGCACGGCCAACGATTATTGGCGCATGGCCAGAGCGCTGGCGGCGGCTGGGTTTAAAGCTGGCGATTTGATTCACAACAGTTTCAGCTACCATTTCACGCCAGCAGGTTCGATGATGGAAACGGGTGCTCATGCTTTGGGTTGCACGGTGTTTCCAGCAGGCACAGGGCAAACCGAGCAACAGGTACAAGCCATGCTTGATCTGCAACCGGCGGGTTATGTGGGCACACCCAGCTTTTTGAAAATCATCTTAGAAAAAGCCCAAGAGATGGGTGTTGCCATACCGAGCTTGACCAAAGCAATGGTGTCGGGCGAAGCCTGCCCACCCAGTTTGCGCGATTGGTTTGCAGAGCGCGGCATTGCCGCATACCAGTGCTATGCCACAGCGGATTTGGGTTTAATCGCCTACGAGACCAGTGCCCGTGAAGGCTTGGTGGTGGACGAAGGTGTGATTGTTGAAATTGTCCGTCCAGGTACTGGCGACCCAGTGCCTGAAGGCGAAGTGGGCGAGTTGGTAGTCACTTCACTGAATCCTGATTACCCTTTGATTCGATTTGGTACTGGCGATTTGTCTGCCGTGTTACCCGGTGGGTGCCCAACAGGACGTACCAATACCCGCATCAAGGGTTGGATGGGAAGAGCCGACCAAACCACCAAAATTCGCGGCATGTTTGTGCACCCAGGCCAAGTTAACACCATCGCCAAGCGCTTCCCTGAAGTGTTGAAAGCACGTTTGGTGGTGTCGGGCGAGATGGCCAATGACGTGATGACTTTGCGTGTTGAATCCGCCAAAGCCAGCGCCGACGACGTGATCGCCAAAATCAGCGATGCCATACGTGATGTCACCAAATTGCGTGGCTCTGTAGAGTGGCTTGCCCCTGGCAGCCTGCCCAACGATGGGCGCGTGATTGAAGATGCACGTAGTTATAAGTAGCACCGTTTAGGGTTTTTACGGTAAACCTGCGTCCGGTATTGGCGTTATAGTAGCTTGCTTGGCTTTGGAATCGATGTCAAAACATTGTGAATCGGTTCTTGGGCTGAACAGACTAACCTTTAAATCTATTTCTTAGGACACATGATGAAGAAACTACTCGCAGTATCCATGGCTTGTTTTGCCATGTTGGGCACATCCGTGCAAGCGCAAGACTATCCGATTAAAGACAAAACGATCAGCATTGTTGTTCCGTTTGCAGCAGGTGGCCCTACAGATAAAGTAGCGCGCGACTTGGCTGTGGCGATGAGCAAAACTTTGGGCGGTACCATTGTGGTGGAGAATGTGGCAGGCGCCAGTGGCTCAATTGGCGCGAACAAAATTGCCAAAGCCAATCCAGATGGCTATTCATTGTTGTTGTTCCATATCGGACAAGCCAGCTTGCCAACCATGATGCGCAAATTGCCATACAACGTGGAAAACGACTTTGAATTCTTGGGCATGGTTAATGACGTGCCCATGACTTTGGTTGGTCGCAACACATTGCCTGCCAACAACTTTGCCGAATTGCGCAAATGGGCGAATGACAACAAAGGCAAAATCAATTTGGCCAATGCAGGTCCTGGTTCAGCATCGCATATGTGCGGCATGATGTTCCAAAGCGCCATGGCGATTGACATGACCACTGTCCCTTACAAAGGAACAGCTCCTGCCATGAATGATTTGTTGGGTGGTCAAGTTGATTTGATGTGCGACCAAACAACCAACACAACCGCTCAAATTGAAGGTAAAAAAATCAAAGCGTATGGCGTGTCCACACCCAAGCGCGTGATGACAGCTGCTTTGAAAGATGTACCCACTTTGCAAGAAGCGGGTTTGAAAGACTTCAACGTGAGTATTTTCCACGGTTTGTATGGTCCTAAAGGCATGGCAGCACCAGTGGCCAAGAAAATCAATGAAGCCATGAAAGCCGCATTGAAAGACCCTGAGTTCATCAAGCGTCAAGAAGGTTTGGGCGCAGTTGTGGTCACCGACAAACGCATGGAACCCGTTGAGCACAAGAAGTTTGTGGTGGCAGAAATTGCTAAGTGGGGACCAGTGATTAAAGCAGCCGGCGCTTATGCTGACTAAGACGAATCGTTAATCTCTTGAAACAAAAAAGCCGCAAAGTTTGCGGCTTTTTTTATGGCAATTTCTTGCTATTTACAGGCTAATGGTCGTAAGCCGAATCAATCTTTTAAACACCCCACACAATTTCTGCGTCGACTTTGTGGCACTTTTTGAGCAATTCTATAAAAGGTAGCGCCCGTTGGCGCAGTGGCACAGCATCAGAAGCCGCCGCATCTGAAATTGATGCATCTAACGCATCTTTGCCCTGACGTGCCGCTTGCTTGGCCGCCTCTATGGCTTCTTCTTCGCGGGCAATGGCAAGTTCCAATGCTTGCAATGCTGAGGGCATTTGCGCCGGCAAAATAATACCTGCAGCGCTGGGGTCTTTGCCAATAATGTGCAAAACGCGCCGACCATTGGGCTCCAGCATGATCAAGTCACCAGCGACTTTGGATTTGAATTTAAACAGCATGAAGAGCTCCTAATGTGGTTGGATGAAGAAGATGTTAAGCGCTATATTTTTAATAGCAACTTAGGTAATAAATACGCCAGCTAAAGCCTAATTTTTCATATATTTTGAGTAAGGAGTTACACTTACCGCAATTATGCAGGCTGATCAATCACTTCAGCCGCACTGCGAAATGCCTCCACTGCCGTTGGTACACCGCAATAAATGCTGGCATGCAACAATACTTCTTGTATTTCTGTTACAGATGCGCCATTGTTCAGGGCACCGCGCACATGGCCCTTGAGTTCGTGTTGTTTACCTAATGCAGTCAACATCGCTATGGTGATCAGGCTGCGTGTTTTCAAATCAAGCCCAGGGCGTTGCCACACATCTCCCCATGCATTTTGGGTAATGTAGTGTTGCATTGGCAAGGTAAATTCAGTCGCGTTGTCAAAGGCTTTGCTGACAAAATCTTTGCCCATGACTTGTGTGCGTGTTGCAAGGCCTTTTTCAAAAGCATTGTTTTGTTTTGCATCCATAGACGATCCTTTAAATTTCATTCATATATCTGTATGGTAGCCAAGTGTATACAATTCAAGCCTTGGCAAAATAAACACATCACACCATGCAACATACTATCAAAGTTAAAACTCGCGGTCGCGCACTGCTTGAAGATCCGTATTTGAACAAAGGCACTGCGTTTTCGCTGGAAGAGCGTCGCGCTTTTGGCATTGAAGGTCGCTTGCCACAGCGCGTTGAAACGTTGGATGAACAAATCGCACGTTCATATGAGCAGTTTTCAAAATTCACCACGCCTTTGAGTAAATACATTTTCTTGCGTGGTCTGCAAGATTACAGCCGCATCGAGTTTTATGCGTTGATACAAGCGCACATTGAAGAAATGCTGCCCATTGTCTACACGCCCACGGTGGGGCAAGCGATTGAAGAGTTCAGCCACATTTACCGTGCGCCACGTGGCTTGGTGGTGACTGAAGACAACTACAAAAACTTGGACAACATCTTGTCCGCCTTCAGTGACACCGATTTGGCAGTCGTCACCGATGCCGAAGGCATCTTGGGCATTGGTGACCAAGGCTTTGGTGGCATTGCCATTTGCATGGGCAAACTCAGCTTGTATTCGCTCACAGCGGGTATCAACCCCGTGCGCAGTTTGCCTGTGATTTTGGACTTTGGTACTGACAACAAAAAGCTCTTGGAAGATCCGTTCTATCTGGGCGTGCGCAAACCACGCGTGCGCGGTGCGAAATATTTCGAAATGGTCGATGCATTCATTGACGCCTGGCGCAAACGCTTCCCCAATGCATTGTTGCAATGGGAAGATTTGAGCAAGTCCACCGCATTTGATGCGCTGGCGCGCTACCGCGAAAAAGTACCTAGCTTCAACGATGACATTCAAGGTACGGGCGCAATGGCGTTGGCGGGCTTGTTGGCTGCGACCGAGCAGGGCAAAACCTTGAAAGAGCAAGTTTTCTTGGTCAGTGGTGCAGGTGCAGGTGGCATTGGCGTGGCGCAGCAGGTGCGCAACGGTTTGGTGCGCTTGGGTATGTCGGCAGCTGATGCGCACAAGCGCATATTTGTGTTGGATTCGCGCGGTTTGATTTTGAACGACCGCGAAGGCTTAGAAGACTACAAAAAAGAATTTGCGCACCAGCGCAGCGACTTGGCAGAGTGGGAATTTGCCAGCAAGAACCCGAACTTGTTAGAGACCATTTTCAACGCCAAAGTGACAGTGTTGTTGGGTTTGTCAGGGCAAGGCGCATCGTTTGATCAAAAAATCATCGAAGCCGTGATGAAAAATACCAAGAAACCGATTGTGTTTGCCTTGTCGAATCCGACCAACTTAACTGAAATCATGCCCGAAGATGCCATTGCATGGACAGATGGCCAAGTGTGGATGGCAACTGGCAGCCCATTCCCAGCAGTCACATGGAAAGGCAAACAGCACATCATTGGTCAAGGTAACAACACCTTTGTGTTCCCAGGCATTGGCTGGGGCGTTGCAGCTTCAGGGGCGCGTACGGTCGAGGCTGAGATGATGACGGATGCCTCGTTTGCATTGGCATCGCAAGTCACGCCCGAGCGTTTAGCCAGTGGTGCGGTGTTTCCACCGATAGCCGATTTGATGAAAGTCACCGACCATGTGGCACGTGCTGTGGCTGAATCGGCCATGCGCATCGGCGTGGCAACTGTCAGTCGCGAACAAATGGACAAACGTTTGTCCCAGCGCGATTGGACGCCGGTGTATGCCAACTATGAGTTGGATGCTGGCTGAACTGGGTTGCGTTTAAGAAGCAATTTAAGAAACAATGTAGGCGCCCGCCCCTGTCGAGAGCAGCTTGCCATCGGCAGCTAAAAACGACATGCGTGTCGATGCCACACGTGAGCCTAAGCGCAACACCTCAGCTTGCAGGGTGAACGTTTCACCAATGGCGGGCCGCAAATAATCAATGCGTAAATCAATGGTGCCCAGCTTGCCAAAGCGCGCCAAGCGCGTGGCGACGGGTTCATCCATGTGCCTGGCACCAATGGCAGCCATCACAGCCAAACCGCCCATGGCATCCAGTGACGCACTGATCACACCACCATGCATGCGGTTGTGGCTGTAATGACCAATCAATTCTGGTCGCATGGCGATACTCGCTGTGCATTTGTCGGCATGCACTTTGTGAACTTTAAGCCCCAGTACTTGATTGAAAACAATGCTTTCCTCAAATATCAGTTTCAATTGTTGTATAAATTCGGGTTCAAATGCCTTGGGCAAGGCGTCTGAAGATGGGTGTGTTGTTTTTGGCATGGTTAAGAGTATGATAATCTACTGACGGCACAATCGAGCAGTTCAGCAACGCAAGGAGCAAATCATGTTTTCATTAAGCAAAATAGGCATTGGCAGCATCGTGTTCAGCGGCATACTGGGATTATCAGCATGCGGCGGCGGCGATCTTGATGAGTCGTATTTCCAGGCCGACAATATTTCCGCCAGCGCTGGAAACGTTTGCATCGATGGTGTTTATATATCACCAAACGGCAATGAGGCTAAAGAGACGGTCAGTCGATTGAAGCAGTTTTATGGTGGTGTAGCGGGTGGAGAAACGACCGTGCACTCGGCTGTGGTAGCAAATTGCACCAGCACCAAAGACAAACCAGCTGCCAACACCATCATCACCAAAGCCTATTACGAAGGCACGATCATTCCTGCAACCAAGTACTGATGCGGCAGAAGCAGACGATATGATGGCGGCATGACCAGCCAAATCGATTCATCGTCTGCAATCCAATCACCCACTGCCAAACGCAGCTGGGCTGAAACGCTCAAGGTCTACCTTGAGCCACCCACCTTGCGGATGTTGCTGTTGGGATTTTCTGCGGGCTTACCGCTGTTGTTGGTTTTGGGCACACTCAGTTTTCGCCTGCGCGAAGCGGGCATAGACCGCAGCACCATAGGGTACTTGAGCTGGGTTGGACTTGCCTATGGCTTCAAGTGGGTGTGGGCGCCATTGGTAGACAGGTTGCCCATTCCAATATTGACAACATGGTTGGGTCGCAGGCGCAGCTGGTTGTTGTTGTCACAATTGCTCATCATGGCAGGTTTGGTTGGCATGGCGGTGTATGACCCGCAACTGTCTTTGTTGCCAGTGGTTTGGTTTGCATTGGCAGTGGCATTTGGCTCAGCCACGCAAGACATCGCACTAGACGCCTACCGCATTGAAGCGGCCGATGTAGATCGACAAGCAGCGCTGGCGGCAGCGTACCAAACCGGCTATCGCGTGGCGATGATATGGGCTGGCGCGGGCGTGTTTTGGGTCGCTGCTTGGGCTGAAATCTCACCTGCTGCACAAACTGCACTTGCAGCCAGCTCAGCAACTGCTGGCGAAGCGGTCAAGGCGGCATATCAGCATCAGGCATGGCAAACAGCGTATTTGGTGATGGCTGCTTCCATGCTCTTGGGCGTGGTCACCGTGCTGTGGTCGCCTAAACCGGCAGAGCGCGATTTTGCACCTGCTAAAAATATCGGTGAATGGTTGCAAAGCGCATTGATCAACCCGTTTGCTGATTTTTTCAAGCGCTACAAATGGCATGCAGCTTTGTTGTTGGCCTTGATCGCGACTTATCGCATCAGCGACGTGGTGATGGGCATCATGGCCAATCCGTTTTATGTGGACATGGGTTACACCAAGCTGGAAGTGGCCAACATCACCAAAGTGTTTGGCGTCATCATGACTTTGGTGGGAGCCTTCATCGGTGGTGTGTTGTCCATGCGATTTGGCGTGATGCGGGTACTGATGTTGGGCGCAGTTTTAAGCGCGCTGAGCAATTTGCTGTTCGCATGGTTGGGCGGTCGCGGCCATGATTTAACCGCCTTGGTGTGGGTGATTTCAGCCGACAATCTTGCAAGTGGCATTGCCTCAGCTGCGTTCATCGCTTACCTGTCGAGCCTCACCAATGTGAATTACTCTGCCACCCAATATGCGCTGTTCAGCTCCTTGATGTTGTTGCTTCCCAAATTCATTGCTGGGTTTTCAGGGCAATTTGTAGACAAGTTTGGCTACAGTGATTTTTTCATCGCCACCGCCATGCTGGGCGTGCCCGTATTGTTATTGGTGTGGTTGGCTGCAAAAGTGAAGGCCAATGAGGCTTAGCGCTAATTGGGCAATAATATATGAAAAATTGAGCTCTAGCCAGCGTATTTATTGCCTAGTATGCTATGAATAATATAGCGTTTTGTCGGTTTAAAGTTTACAATACTTTACGCTGGCTTTATGCAAATCACGGTAGATGAGAAGCATCATGTTCACTGTCGAGATGACTAGGCGTGTTCAACCCGAACATGCCTTTTCAAAAACACATGCATTTAGAATTTAAAAAATGACGCAACAACTTTTGATGATTGAAGACGATGAGCGCTTGGCCAGCATGGTCAGCGAGTATCTGCGACAAGGCGGCTTTGAAGTGTCCCATGCTTTAGATGGGGCCAGTGGTTTGGCGGCTTTGCAAAAAACACCGCCGTCATTGGTGGTGTTGGATTTGATGTTGCCTGATATGGACGGTTTGGAAATTTGCCGTCGCATCCGTGCATTGGGCGGGGCGTTGGGTAAAACGCCACTCTTGATGCTCACTGCCAAAGGCGATCCGATGGACCGTGTCATCGGCTTAGAAGTGGGCGCAGATGATTATTTGGCCAAACCGTTTGAACCGCGTGAATTGCTGGCACGCATCCGTGCCATTTTGCGCCGCAGCCAAGACAATGAAACACCAGTCAGCGCTGGCGCACAGCCTTTGCTGCGCTTTGGTTCTTTAGAAATTGACCGTGATGCACGCGAAGTGCGATTAGCAGGACAAGCGGTAGAGCTCACATCGTACCAGTTTGATTTGCTTTTGGCGGTGGCCGAGCGTGCAGGCCGTGTGCTAACGCGTGACCAAATCATGGAGGCGGTGCGTGGGCGTGAGCTGGAGGCGTTTGACCGCTCCATCGATGTGCACATGGGCCGCATTCGCGCCGCCATTGAAGTCGACGCCAAAGACCCCAAACGTATTTTGACAGTGCGTGGTGTAGGTTACGTATTCGCCAAGCAGCAAGACTAATATGCAAAACCAACCTTTTTTCAACCGCTTGTACGTCCGCATTTGGGTGGCGGTGGTGGTGGCTGTGGCGGTGTTGATTTTGCTGGTCGGCTTGGCTTGGCGCGAAAGCGCCGAGCGCAAAAGTGCGGAATTCAGCAGTACTTTGCTGGTGCGTGAATTGATCATTAAGAATGTGGCGGGTGATGAGATTGGTCGCGCTAAAGCCTTGCCACGTGCACCCGCCATGCCCTTGGAATTCACCATTCAACTCAATCAAGCCGTGCCAGCCAGCGAGCAGCATCATTGCAGAGTTGCCCAGACCACAACGCGTTAACCCCGAGACGGGGGCGATTGAACCGCTGCGTCCATTCAATCGAAATTACGATCGCAACTTGGATCGCTCAAATGACAGCGCTCGTAACCCAATGCATGACCGTTTGCATGATCGCAAGCGCGACCGAAAGCAAGAGCGTGAACTGAACCGAGCCGCACCACCTGCCAATGCTTCGTGGTTCACACCACCTTTTGGTTTTGTGTGGATGCTGGGCTTGGTGGGTATTGCTGTGGCGCTCGGCACTTACCCCGTCATTCGTCGTTTGACCAAGCGCTTGAACAATCTGCAAGGCGGGGTAGAGAAATGGGGCCAAGGCGATTTGTCCACACGGGTTGAAGTCAGTGGCAATGACGAAGTGGCGTTTCTGGCTGAACGCTTCAACACCGCTGCCAGCCGCATTGAGGCTTTGGTGGGCTCACACAAATCCTTGTTGGCCAATGCATCGCATGAGCTGCGCTCACCTCTGACCCGTATTCGCATGAGCATAGAACTGATGGACAGCAGCACTGCCACACCTGCGCAAACCCGTTTAAAAGATGAAATCGCGCGCAACATCAACGAGCTCGATGCTTTGATTGCCGAAATTTTATTGGCAAGTCGATTGGACTCTGCAACAGCGGATGTAGGCACCTTTGAAAAGGTCGATTTAATTGGCATGGCCGCTGAAGAGTGCGCTTTGACAGGCGCGGATTTGGACGTTCAAGATACTACACAGGTCACAGTTCCTGGTGTGCCTAAATTGTTGCGTCGGGTCATGCGCAATTTGCTTGAAAACGCCAATCGCTATGCCAAACCCGCAACAGAGGCGGGTACAGGGAATGACAGTCACAGTGTGCAACTGAGTTTGAGTGTGCACAATCAGCAGGCCATCATTCGTGTGACAGACAAGGGCCCTGGCGTGCCTGTGGAATACCGTGAACGCATTTTCGAGCCCTTCTTCCGCGCACCTGGCGCGAGTGAACGCGATGGTGGTGTGGGTTTGGGGCTGGCCTTGGTGAAATCCATCGCTGAACGACATGGTGGCACGGTGCGTTGCGAAGCTGGCGACAATGGTCAGGGCGCGAGTTTTGTGGTGACGTTGCCGTCTGCATAGCCTGATGCATAATCGGTGCATGGCACAAACTAAATATTTGTACAAAGCATACCGCGCTACTGTTTTAATAGCAGCTTTGGCAGCAAATACGCAGTCTATAGCCCAAAATTATCGCAAATTCTCAAACGAAACCGCAGCCGATTCGTCCCTGGCGTTTTGCCAAAGCACGGTAGCTCGCTTGCCCAATGTGAACATGGCGCAATGCCGCGAAACGCAACTGGTCGATTCAGGTGCAAAGTCGGTCAATGGGACAAGCTTGTACACCAGAGATGTGAAACCCGACGATGCCAAACTGCGCGTGCTGGTGTTGGGCGGTATTCACGGTGATGAAATGTCGTCCACTTCAGTGGCATTGCATTGGATCAACTTGATCAAGCAAAACCCAACCGAAGTGCATTGGCGCTTTATTCCATTACTTAACCCAGATGGCTTGCAGGCAAAACCCAGCAAACGCGTGAATGCGCGCGGTGTCGATTTGAATCGCAATTTCCCAACCCCCAATTGGCACAAACAAGCCAAAATTTATTGGGAACAGCGCACCAAAAAAGACCCACGGCGTTGGCCAGGCCCCAGCCCTTTGTCGGAGCCAGAATCCAAATTCTTGCACACAGAAATGGAACGCTTCAAGCCCAACTTGATTGTCAGCATCCATGCACCATTTGGCGTGTTAGACTTTGATGGCCCCAGCGTGCCGCCTGGCAAATTGGGGCGACTGTACTTAGATCAGGTCGGTATTTATCCCGGATCCTTAGGCAACTATGGCGGCATTCACAAACGCATTCCCGTTGTCACCATCGAATTGCCCCATGCGCAACGCACGCCCTTGGATGCAGAAATGCGGCAAATGTGGTTGGACTTAATGCGATGGATGAGTGAGCGCATTCAACCCGCTGAAGAAATAAAATCCACACCCATCAAATTAAGCCCAGAGCCAAAGAGTTAAATGCCTTTGGCAATTTCGGATTCGCAACTTCTACGCTGAGCAAGAAGTCAGCTTGGATTTAATCAGCGCTGTTCTGCTGCAGCGCCCACATGTTGGCATAAACACCATGCTTGGCTAAGAGTTCCGCGTGGTTGCCTCGCTCTACAATTTTGCCGGCATCCATCACGATGATTTCGTGTGCATCGACCACGGTGGACAAACGGTGGGCAATCACCAAGGTGGTTTTGTTTGTGGCCACGCTTTGTAATTCGGATTGAATGGCGCGTTCGTTGGCAGAGTCCAGCGCCGAAGTGGCCTCATCAAAAATCAAAATCGGCGGGTTTTTCAACAAGGTGCGGGCAATGGCCACGCGCTGTTTTTCACCACCAGATAACTTCAAGCCGCGCTCACCCACAGCGGTTTCATAACCCTTGGGCGTGGCGGCAATGAAGTCGTGAATGCGGGCTGATTTGGCCGCTTCAATGATTTCATCTTGGCTGGCCGAGGTTTTGCCATAGGCGATGTTGTAGGCCACCGTGTCGTTAAACAGCACGGTGTCTTGCGGCACAATGCCAATGGCTTGGCGCACACTGGATTGCGTCACGGTTTTGATGTCTTGGCCAGCAATGGTGATGCTGCCTTGTTGCACGTCGTAAAAGCGGTACAACAAGCGTGCCAGTGTGGATTTTCCTGCACCCGAGGGCCCGACCACTGCCACCGTTTTGCCCGCCGGAATTTCAAAACTCACGCCATGCAATATGGGACGTGTGGGGTCGTAAGCAAAATGCACATTGTTGAAACGCACGTCGGGTGAGTCTGCATCGGTCGACGCCGCATTGGAATGCCACAGCTGCAAATCTTGCGCGCCTGCCACATCAGCAATTTCGCGTTCCTTTTCCAATAGCGTGAACATCTTGTCGAGGTCGGTCAAGCTTTGTTTGATTTCGCGGTACATGGTGCCCAAAAAGTTCAAGGGAATGTAGAGCTGAATCATGAAGGCGTTGATCATCACCAAATCGCCCAAAGTCAAACGACCGTCGACCACACCTTGTGTAGCGCGCCACAACATGGCCACCAAAGCTACTGCGATGATGAGCTGTTGACCACCGTTGAGGTAGCTTAAAGAGCGTTGGCTCATGGCGCTGGCGCTGTGAAAGCGCGCCAAGTTTTCGTCGTAACGTTTGGCTTCAAAGTCTTCGTTGTTAAAGTACTTGACGGTTTCGTAGTTCAAGAGCGAGTCAATCGCGCGGCTGTGCGCAGCGCCATCCATCTCGTTCATTTTTTTGCGGAACTGGGTGCGCCATTGCGTGATGCCAATGGTGAAGGCGATGTAGAGCGTCAAAGCGGCCAATGTGATCCAGGCAAACCATTGGTCAAACTTCATGGCCAAGAGCGCCAAGACAAAAGCCATTTCTAACAATGTGGGAACAATGCGGAACAAGGCAAAACTGATCAAGGCGCGCACCGCACTGGTGCCGCGTTCAATATCGCGCGTCATGCCGCCCGTTTGGCGCTCTAGGTGAAAGCGCAAGCTCAAGCCATGCAAATGGCGAAATACTTCCAGCGAAATGCTGCGCGATATGCCCTCGGTGGCTTTGGAAAAAACCGCTTCGCAGGCCTCTGTGAACCAACTAGAAGCAATGCGCAGCACACCATAACCAATCAACAAAGCCACGGGCACCACAATGATGGCTTGTGTCAAGGTTGGGTTCAAGCTGTCTACCAATTGTTTCAGTAACAACGGTACGCTGACGGTGGCGATTTTGGCCAATACCAGCAATGCCAGCACCGACAAGGCGCGCCATTTGTAGCGCCAAACAAAAGGCATGAGGCGAGACAAGGTGTCCCAGTCAGAGCGTTCAACGGTACTGGCAACAGTGCCAGCAGAATTTTTAGAGGCGATTAAGGTGTTCATGGGTTGAATTGACGTTTGCGGCAATGCGCAACAAGATCGAATGTAACAATCGAAATTGACAGACCAAATACGATTCGGTCTATTTTAGTTGTGAATGATTATTTCGGTCTTTTGACAGCGAAATACACGTAGGAGCCAATGACGCAAAGGAGGTAAGCAACAAATGCGCCTTGAAATGCCCGCGCTTCGGCATAACCCAAGTACTTGAAGAAATCAATCAGCAAACCCAAACTCCATTGCAATACAAACACGCCTAAAAACATGGTCAAGTTGTATGCCGACATGGCCCGCCCAGCCAACTGGGGCGGGAAGGCCAAAGCAATTGCAGGCTGCGTCAGCGCTGTGAAACTACAGGTCACAAAGTACAGCGCCCAAAGAATCCATATGTGTTGTTGTAGAAGCGAAAATATATTGCCAAATTGGCCTGTAGCCGGCGTATTTACTGCCTGAGCTGCTATGATAATAATAGTAAGAATCACAAAACTCGCTGGAAAACCGCGCAGCAGCAAGGTGTCAGAATGAATTTTGTGTTTGACCAACCATGGATTGATGGCACCCCACAACCAAAAAGTAAACAGCATGGTGAGGTTGATACCAAACAAGCCAGACGCGGCTTGAGCGGGGCTGTAGCCCGCCACTTTAATCATCCACGGTGTGACCCACAATGTTTGCAAAGCAATCAAGCCGCCATAAGCCAAAAAACCGATAGGAACCAAGCTGCGAAAGTAAGCATTCGCCCAAACTTGGCTGTAACCTGTATCCGCTGGTTTGGCCTTAGTCGAATCAGTTTCTTGATGATGAGATGCGGGTGACTGCCAAGCCGGCGCAAGCCAATACAGCGCCACAATGGCCAGCAAAATCAAAACGGACAGGACGAAAAAAACACCGCGCCAACCCACCATGGGCATCAACCACTGTACCGGTAATGTGGATGCCAGCATACCCAACGAACCTGTCATCAGCATCCACGCATTGGCGCGCTGTTGCTGGCTGGGCTCTAGCCAGCGACGGTAGCCTGTGAGTGGCGCCATCAAGCACGCGCTGACACCAATGCCGGTAAAAATGCGTGCTATCAAAAGGCCATAAAAATTGTCAGACATCGCAAATGCCACGCTGCCCAATAAGGCAATGGGCAGCAAACTCAGGATGACTCTTTTGGGCCCATACGCATCCAGCCATTTGCCCATGGGCAATTGCATGGCGGCGAAACCTAAAAAATAGCCGCCCGCCAGCAAGCCCAAGTCACGCGCTTGCAAGCCCAGTTCTAAAGTGAGTGTGGGCGACAGCGTGGCGGTGATGGCGCGTATCAGTGTGGATAAAAAATAGGCAAACGCAAAAGCGATGAACACCACAATGGCTTGGCGTTTGGGTAAAAATGTTGAGCTCATCCTGCGATTATCATGGACAACCCAATGTCAGAAATATTAACCCCAGTTTCAAGCCATGAATCAAACCAACAACACAAACGCAAAAAGCCCACAGGCACTCCAAGGTGTGCGCGTGCTGGACCTCACCCGCATTTTGGCCGGCCCGTGGTGCACACAAACGTTGGCAGATTTAGGGGCGGATGTGATCAAAATTGAACGCCCTGCCAAAGATGCGTCAGAAGGCCAAGGCGGTGACGACACACGCCGCTGGGGGCCACCGTTTTTGAAAGACAAGGATGGCCATGACAGTGTTGAGTCCGCCTACTTCATGTGCGCCAACCGCAACAAGCGCTCGGTCACCTGCGACATTTCGCAACCAGCGGGGCAAGCGCTGATTCGCAAGCTGGTGATGCAGTGCGACGTCGTGGTCGAAAATTTCAAAGTGGGCGATTTGGCGCGCTATGGTTTGGACTATGCCAGCCTGTCCAAACTCAAACCGTCCTTGGTGTATTGCAGCATCACCGGCTTTGGGCAAACCGGCCCCTACAAAGACCGTGCGGGTTACGACTATGCGGTGCAGGCCATGGGCGGCTTGATGAGCGTCACTGGCGAGCGCGACGATGTGCCCGGCGGCGGCCCGCAAAAAGTGGGCGTGGCTGTGGCAGATTTGTTCACCGGCTTGAATTCTGTGATCGGCATCTTGGCGGCACTGCGTCATGCCGAGCGCACGGGGCAAGGCCAGCAGGTGGACATTGCACTCTTAGACACGCAAGTTTCCATGCTCGCCAATTTGGGCGCGCAGTATTTGTCCAATGGTGAAGTGCCCAAACGCTTGGGCAACGCCCACGCCAACATCGTGCCCTACCAAGTGTTTGAGGTTGCGCCCAGCATAGATTGCGCACACCGGCACACTGCAAAAAGAGTACATCATCTTGGCCGTGGGCAACGACAACCAGTTCGCCAAATTCTGCCAAGTCGCCGGCCAGCCCGACATCGCCGCCAACCCCAAGTACACCAAAAACCAAGACCGCGTCACCAACCGCGAGGTGCTCGTTCCCCTCTTGGCCACCATCCTCAAAACCCGCAGCAAAGAAGATTGGTTAAGCAGCCTACAAGCCGTCCACGTCCCCTGCGGTCCCATCAACAACTTTGACGACGTTTTCAAAGACCCCCAAGTCCTGGGTAGAGGCATGGTCACCACCTACCCGCACCCGATAGCTGGCGAAGTGCAATTGGTAGCCAACCCCCTCAAACTAAGCGCCACCCCCGTCAGCACCAACCGCGCCCCACCGTTGTGTGGGCAGCACACAGAAGAGGTGTTGCAAGAGTTGTTGAATTGCTCAGACGCTGATGTAGCGCAGTGGCGGCGAGATGGCACAATTTAAGTGCAAAATCGGCTTCTAGCCGGTGTATTGATTGCCAAATTGCTATGAAATTAAGAGCAAACTCTTGGAATTAAGGAGAAAATTATTCTTGCTTATGTATTGCCTTAGAATGTGTCTAGACATCGCGTTTACCCACGAGGATGAGGAAATTCTACGCTATCATTTTTCGATCTTGTTGAACACTTGCGTTTAATGAGGTTCACCTGGTAGTTATTCGGCAGTTCAAGAAGCTCTTAAGCTGGAAATGTCTCAACGCTCGCCTGTTTCGAATTACAAATGTGTGAAGGTGGGCATGGATCCTATTGGTTCCAAGAAAGTCGATCTTGTGGAGCTTCTTAGCTACAGTGCTTGTTTGAAAGCTCAAAATACGCAGCAGTTGTATGCCACGCTGCGTTTTACGGAGTTTGAAAAGGACGCGTGATCGCGGAGCAGAAGGCGATTGATTTTTTACTGGTTGACAAAAAGCGGTGGCGTTGATTGCCAGCCGAGGATACCGCGACCAGCATCCAAAAATTCAGCGAAAATCAGCTTGTATCGGCATAATTAATGCCTGAACAGCTATTAGAGTGGTAGCAACGAGTAGTGCAGACGTTTGCGATCTACTTTTGCATAATTCCCTTCATCAACACACCAAATCGTGGCTGTTTAATTTTGGGCTATAGTGCGAAAAAGAAGTTGATAGCGAACTGACCCAACATGCGCGTTGATTGAAAAGTGGGTATGCTGAAATATCTAGGATTGTTAGACTTTTCAATTGAACAAAATAATCGTTACAAGCGAAGTGGCAAACGGTTTACAAAGATTTCTATCAACGCATATTAGGGCGAAAGCCGCCAAGTTAGAGCGCAAATTAGTGCGCTATGTATTGAGATAAGCCCCACAGGAGGATCCTTGCGCCACGATATGTCACATATGTACGCACTCAAGTCCTCCATCGAGGAATTGCTCGGACGTCAGGCTTGGTATGACCTCAAAGAAACCACCTCCGCCGGAACATTGCGCAAGTACGGAGTTCAAACTTCTCGACGCAATCGAGCTCAGCGTTGAAACTACCGTGCTGTTTCAGGATGACGATTCGGACCCTGCGATGTTCGATCCAATATTACCCACGGTCGTGACGTTGCGGAATCGCCACAACACCAGAAGCGCAAGTAGCCGTGCTCTGCAACGCTTCTGCGGCAAGTGTTCTGCAACTCAGACCAACACCCTCTAACAGTTCGGACACCCGCTTACTCAAGCCTACAAGATAGGACTTCTCTGGCTTCCGATCCGTTCAGTACGTTCGATCAGCAAAACAACGTGAAGATCTCTACCTCTCAAAACAACGCAAAGCAATCGGTTTGAGGCACAACTTGTCTTGCAAGCAGAGTACCGTCGGATCAACAACAAGCACCGAATTCGATTGGTGCGAAGCATGTGGGGCCATCTAGCGCAGCGGATCCCAATTGTTCGTGTAATGAATCAGCATGCCCACAACTACAGCAATCATCCTAGGCGCCACAGGCTCAGTTGGCAAAGCACTGCTGGCGGAAATCGTGCGCTCTATGCGCTTTACCCGCGTGGTCGTTGTTGGTCGGCGGTCGATTTTTCAGAATGCCGCTGATCGTGCCGGCGCTATGGCAATTGTTGAAGAGCGTTTGGTGCCCGTTATGCAGCCGCAAGCACTTCGCCAGACCGTCGCAGCAGCATTGCGCGAAGGTGACGCGGATGCGGTAGGTTTCAGTGTTCTGGGAGTGGGTGCAGGTACTGCAAGCTGTCACTGGCACAGCATCGCGCAGTCGATGTTGAACTCAATGCGGCGTTTGCCGCTGGTTTGAAGGACTCAGGTCGCGTTCAGCACTTTGCATTCATGTCCGCCATCGGGGCAGATATCAAGGCGAGTGAGACCGGTTCAGGCGCTGCAGGTATGCCACGCTACGCCAGAGTGAAGGGGGAAGCCGAACAAGCTGTATTGGATCAAGGCATACAAGTGGTCAGCATCTTTCGGCCATCGGTGATCATCGGCTCGCAGCACACACCCGGGGCGCTCGCGGCTGCGCTGTCGCTGGTGTCGCCGTTCATACCCGCAAAGTATCGCCCTATCCAAGCGACACAGATTGCACGGGCCATGGTTGCGGTTACCAACACGCTGCCCAGTGAGAGTGCCATCTACACCTACAAAGAGATGACCCAACTGGCCACCAGTGCGGCCTAGCCCATCGCCCAAGTGAATGTGCTGCAACACATTAAGTGCCAAATTGACCTGTATCCGGCGTATTGATTGCCTATAGTGCTATTAAATATATAGCGTTACCATGCATTGTAGATTTTACGGTTTCATGAAACTAGAAATACTGCAAGAACTTGAATATCAGGTTTTTGCTATAGTGAAGCCATCCTAACTTTCAAATCAACCCAAGGATTCGTATGCAAAACACACTCACCGGGAAAAGGATTTTGATTACCCAGGCCACCGAGTTCATGGGGCCTACGCTGTGCACCGTGTTTGCTGAACAAGGTGCTGATGTTGTCCAAAGCCATGCCGATCTCAGCTGCAGCAGGTGCAGCTGAGGAAGTCATCCAAAACGCTGGCGCTTTCGATGTGCTGGTTGCCAATTTGTCTATCCTTGCACCCAGTACACCAGCAAGCGATGTCGGTGAAGCAGAGTGGAAAAGCGTTTTCGCGGCGCTGGTCGATCCACTGCCGCGTTTGACTCGGGCGGTTCTGCCCATTTTCGCAAGCCGCGGCGGTGGCAAGATTCTGGTGGTGGGCAGTGCTTCGGCTTTGCGTGGCATGAAGCGCGCATCCACCTACAGCGCGGCGCGTGGCGCCCAGCTTGCCTATGTGCAATCTGTGGGTGTCGAGCTTGCGCCGCAGAATATTCAGGTCAACGCCATTGCGCAAAACTTTGTCGACAACCCAACTTACTTCCCCGCTTCCGTCCAAGCAAATCCCAGATTTCAGGAAAGACTTGCACGCGAGGTGCCCCTTGGTCGCCTTGTCTCAGCACGCGAAGATGCCTTATTTGCAGCCTATTTATGCTCCGATGCCGCCAATTGCTTCGTTGGTCAGGTTTTTCCAGTATCCGGAGGGTGGGCCACGAAGTGATCCAGATACGCAGTGATCTGTTAAACAGCAAGGTCATTATGTACTGTTGATAATGGTGCGTTTGGGTCGTTCTATATTTATTGAATCAAGGAGTTTTGAAATGAGTGAAGCAGTTAGAGCATCAGATACGCCGTTTCCAGTTCAGGTTGAAGCAGGCAAAGCCTATTTTTGGTGCGCGTGCGGCCAAAGTAAAAACCAACCCTTTTGTGACGGTTCGCATAAAGGCTCCACTTTTACCCCTGTGAAGTACGAAGCCAAAGAATCGAAAACGGTTTACTTTTGTGGGTGCAAGGCCACGGCCAACCAACCCCTGTGTGACGGTAGCCATAACCGTCCAAAGTAAACAGACGCTGCAGTTTGCAGGCGTTTGGGCAAATTTCGCCTTTTTCCATATTTCTCATATAATGGAGGGCTTCGCAGCGATTCAGTGGTTCCGCGGCGTTGGCGTGCTTAAATCTAATTTTTGTACGTAATCCTACCTAAGAGGCTCTCGCTAGAAGAGCACCGACCGTAGAAAAGAACCCGAACCATGTGGCATTCATATTGAAAGCCGCGCAAACCTAACTTTTAAAGAGTAACTTATGACCTCAACTTTCAGCGCAAAACCCGCTGACGTGGTGCATGAGTGGTTTGTGGTTGACGCGACCGATAAGGTCCTCGGACGAGTAGCCAGCGAAGTTGCTCTCCGTTTACGCGGCAAACACAAGGCCATTTATACGCCTCACGTCGATACCGGTGACTTTATCGTCATCATCAATGCCGCTCACCTGCGTGTGACCGGTGCCAAAACTTTGGACAAAATGTACTATCGCCATTCTGGTTATCCAGGCGGTATTTACCAAACCAACTTCAAAGACATGCAAGCCAACCACCCAGGTCGCGCTTTGGAAAAAGCCGTCAAGGGCATGTTGCCAAAAGGCCCATTAGGCTACGCCATGATCAAAAAGCTCAAGGTGTATGCGGGTGCTGAGCATCCACACAGCGCACAGCAACCTAAGGTGTTGGACATCGCTGGCGTTTCAAACAACGCCGTGAAAGCAGCTAAACAAGGAGCAGCAGCATGATTGGAGATTGGAACAACGGAACCGGCCGTCGCAAATCCAGCGTCGCTCGCGTGTTCTTGAAAAAGGGTTCAGGCCAAATCAAGGTCAATGGCAAGGACATCGCCGAGTACTTCGGTCGTGCCACATCCATCATGATCGTGAAGCAACCTTTGATGTTGACCAACCACGCTGACACATTTGACATCATGATCAATGTGGCTGGTGGCGGTGAGTCAGGTCAAGCTGGTGCATCACGCCACGGTATTACCCGTGCTTTGATGGACTACGATTTGACATTGAAACCACAATTGTCGCAAGCGGGCTTTGTTACCCGTGACGCACGTGAAGTTGAGCGTAAAAAGGTCGGTTTGCGTTCTGCGCGCCGTCGCAAGCAGTTCAGCAAGCGTTAAGCATTTGCCGACTGCGAAAGCAATTCGGCAAGCAATTTCAGCTATATTACAAAGCCGCACAGGCCATGCTTGTTGCGGCTTTGCTGTTTTATAAAAGATACCAACCATGCGTTTTCGCCTTTTACGTCGTCGTTTAACCATCAGTGCACCCAGTATGACGGTCCGTGGTGCTGTGCCTTGGCCTTTGCGCTGGTTGGTGCTGGCTTTGGTGTTTGGTTTTTCGGCGGCATTGTCTTTATGGGCGTTTGAGTTTGGCAAAAGCATTGCCGGCTTGGACAAGGATGCTAAAGAAGAATTGCAGAAGTTGCGCACAGAAGTCGTGCAATTGCGCGAAGTTAACGACAAAAACCTGACAAAAATCAATACTGCCGATTTGACATTGGCCACCGAAAAGGCAGGCAAAGACAAACTGAATGAGCAGCTCAAGCAACTTGAACTTGATAACCGAGCTTTGCGGGATGATTTGGGATTCTTTGAAAAATTGACACAAACGGACAGCGCTAAAGGCTTAGCGATTCGCAGTTTGCAGGCCGAATTGTTGAGTGAAAATCAAATCAAATGGCAAGTTTTGGTCATTCAGCCCCTTAAAAATGCGCCAGCGTTTAATGGCAAGCTCGAATTGGTATTTTCCGGATTACAAAATGGTAAACCTTGGAACATGGCTTTGCCCAGTGGTCCTCAGACCATTCAACTGACCCAATACAAGCGCGCTGAAGGTGTTTTTGAGTTGCCGCCAGGAGTGGTGGTGAAAACTGTTTCTGCCAAACTGTTAGAAGGCAACACCACGCGTGCGGTGCAGACCGCCAAAATATAGGGTTTGCTTATCCATGCTAATGCTTGCTACACTTTATTCTCAGTTACAAACCAAACCGATACAGAGCCTCTGATATGTTCACAAAAAAGAAACAACCCGCTATTAAAAGTTTGATTGCTGTAGGCAGTCACATTGAAGGCAACATCAAGTTTTCTGACGGCTTGCGGGTGGATGGATTGATAACCGGCAATGTTCAATCTGACCCAGTGCATTCCAGTATTCTGGTGATATCAGAAACCGCGCACATCACAGGCAGTATCCATGCGGACCATGTCATCATTAATGGACGGGTAGATGGACCAGTATTTGCCAAAATCATGTTGGAATTGCAACCCAAAGCCAAGATTGTGGGCGATGTGTACTACACAGCGCTTGAAATGCACCAAGGCGCGGTCATCACCGGTTTGCTACAACCCTCACTGCAAGAAATACCGTCAGACCACAAAGCGCCATTGATCTTAGAATCGAACGACAATTAAAACCAGAAACTGTAGGGGTACTCGGTGGGGTAATAACAATTCCCGATAAAATCACTAGACTATCAGGAAAATCCCATTTCAATACACAGGTTTTACAGGAGTAAATAAGTTATGAACGCAGTTGCCCAAGCACACCAAAGCACAGACGCACAGATGCCTGCAATGCCTGATCCCATTCTTTTTACCGACAATGCAGCGGCCAAAGTGGCGGATTTGATTGCTGAAGAGGGCAATCCAGACTTGAAGCTTCGCGTTTTCGTTCAAGGCGGAGGCTGCTCAGGTTTTCAGTATGGCTTCACATTTGACGAAGTAACCAATGAAGACGACACGACGATGACCAAGAATGGCGTGTCATTATTGATTGACGCCATGAGCTACCAATATTTGGTGGGCGCAGAGATTGACTACAAAGAAGACTTGACCGGCGCACAGTTTGTCATCAAAAACCCAAATGCCACCACCACTTGCGGTTGCGGCTCAAGCTTCAGTGCTGGCTAACAACAAACTTTGCGCTTAAGCCTTAAGCAGGATAAAGCGCACCTAAGATACGGGGGGCTTGTGCCCCTGTCACATTTTTGAAGCTGGCTGTTTCGCGCCGCAGCATTTTTCTGGCCAGCCACGCAAACGCCGCTGCTTCCACTTGCAAAGGCGGCAAGCCGAAGGTGTCAGATCGGCAGACTTTCAATCCTGGCAGAGCTGCTTGCAGCCTGCGCATCAAATGGCCATTGAGCGCACCGCCACCACACACAATCAAAGTTCGACAAAGCTTTGCATGCTGACTGATATTGCTGGCGCAAGCCTGCGCCGTGAACTCAGTTAATGTTGTTTGAACATCTATCGGAGTCAGCGTTTCAAACCCTTTGAGTTGTTGGTCAAGCCATACTGGGTTAAACAAATCGCGCCCAGTACTTTTGGGAGGTTGTGCAGTGACGAAAGGCTCGGACAGCAATTTACTTAACAGCTGATTGTTCACACGGCCAGACGCAGCCCAAGCACCGTCAGTATCAAATGGCTGATCCCTATGCGTTTGACACCAATAGTCCATCAACGCGTTGCCAGGCCCACAATCAAAGCCAAGCAAAGGTTCTTCCAATTCGGTAGCACTCAGCACGCTTAGATTAGAAATGCCGCCAATATTCAGAACGGCAGCGTTTGCTGTTTGTGAAGCAAAAATAGCTTGATGGAATGCGGGCACCAAAGGTGCGCCTTGACCGCCTGCGGCAACATCTCTGCTTCTGAAATCAGCCACCACATCTATGCCAGTTAATTCGGCCAGCAATGCAGGGTTGTTCAATTGGATGGTGTAGCCTGTGCCGTCAAATTCAGCCGGGCGGTGCCTGACCGTCTGCCCATGTGCGCCTATCGCTTTGATTTGGTTGGCATTGAGCTGGCTATTGCGTAGGAGCTGCATGACCACTTTCGCATAAACATGCACCAACGCATTGGCGGTCAAGGCGGCGCGGTGCAATTCGTTGCCAGCTGCGGTATTGAGTGCAAAGAGTTCACCGCGCAAAGGTTGCGGCATAGTTTCGCTTGCGTGTGCAATGATTTGGGGCGATGCCGAAGTTAAATCGTAAACAACACCATCCACACCGTCTAAAGATGTACCAGACATCAAACCAATATAGAGATCGGTACCCATGAATGGTTGACTCAGAAGCGTAATCGCTGCTTGCGCTGCTTTGACCTGTCGAGACTTATTGTGCGCGGGCTTGAACGATGGTGGCCGCGTCTTTGAGTTGCAGCTTCAAGAGACTGGCCGCCTTGTCAAACGCAGGTTTGGCAGCGGCCGAAATCGGTTGTGTGTTGCGTTCGTTCGCAATCGTTAACGGGTCTTGGTGTTCGCCATCTACGCGGAATTCAAAGTGCAAATGAGGTCCTGTGCTAAAGCCTGTTGAGCCAACTGCACCAATCACTGCACCTTGCTCTACCTTTTGGCCTTTTTTCACATCGATGCGACTCAAGTGCGCAAACACGGTGGTTTTGTTATTGCGGTGTGCCACTTCAATCACATTGCCATAACCGCGCTGAACGCCTGCAAAAGCAATAACGCCATCACCCACGGTACGAACCGGCGTGCCCGTTGGCGCTGCATAGTCAATGCCTTTGTGCGCGCGTTTGTCTTTAGAGATGGGGTGCACGCGAATGCCAAAACCGCTGGAGACGCGGGTGTATTTCAAAGGCGATGCTAAAAATGCTTTGCGCAAGCTCAAACCTTCGAGCGAGTAATACTGTCCTTTGCTACCAACTTCTTGAAACCACATGGCTTGGTGCAATTTGCCAGCGTTGATGAATTCGGCGCTCAATAGCTGACCCGCACCGATGATTTCGTTGTCAGCTTGCAATGTTTCGTAGACCATTTGAAAGCGATCGCCCTTACGTAATGCGCGTCTGAAATCAATGTCACCAGCAAACAACTCTGCAAACTGAACGGCTACTACATCCGGTACGTTGGAAGCGTCGGTAGCGGCAAATAAAGATGACTCAATCACACCGCCAGCAACGGCATGGGTGATCACCAATGGCGCAGTATCAATCGCAGTGGTGAATCCATTTGGCGATTGTGTTATCCGCAAGCGTTGGAAATCACGGGCATCGTCTTTCTCCATCCAACGAACCGTTAAATTTAACAAGGTATTGTCGGCAGTGGCTTCTGCATGAACGGTGCGCCCTGTTCGGCTGAACAATGCTTTTTGCAAATCAGGGCTGCTGCGCAAATAAGCCGATGCTGCAGCATCAAATATGCCCAAGCGTTTGAGCAATGTATCCGCTGTATCGTTGGCGCGTGTGCTGGTTGAGCGCACCAAGGTCATGGCCGTAATGGGCGTCGCCGCTTTAAAGCTGCTTTCTTTGTCTTGATCATTGCCGTTGTGCAATGCTTCAAGAATGTTGCGAACAACCACTGGCTCGGCGCTTTCTTCCAATGACACCACGGCATACGCACCACCACCAATTGACAACATCAATGCGGCAGCCAGAGCTGCCAAGCGCTTGGGGTGTTGGTGAATGATGGTAGCGATTTGTTTAAAAAACATGTGGCAAAAAAAGTGAAGTTATAAGACTGATTGAAGAGAAAGATAAAATACAAACCAAATCAGTTTTTGTCTTCTTTAAAGAGCCTGCTTTTGGACGAAAGCGCACAGTATAACGTGTAGATGGCCTTTTTAACAAAATATCAATATGAATCAACGCAATAGCACCGAATCTCAAACAAATGCTTTGAATGACCTGTCCGACAGTGTGAAACACGCTTTGGCAGTGAGTTTGCGCGGCTGCGAAGAATTGATTCCGCAAAGTGATTGGATTAAAAAATTACAAAAATCTGAAGCCACGAAAACCCCGTTGCGCATTAAATTGGGTTTAGATCCAACTGCCCCGGATATTCACATCGGTCACACCGTGGTGTTGAACAAAATGCGGCAGTTGCAAGATTTGGGGCACACGGTGATTTTTCTGATTGGTGATTTCACCAGTTTGATTGGCGACCCATCAGGCCGCAACAGCACGCGCCCGCCGCTTACACGTGAGCAAATCGAAGCCAACGCACAAACCTACTACCGCCAAGCGTCCATGGTGCTGGACCCTGCTAAAACCGAAATTCGCTACAACAGCGAATGGGGCGATGCGCTGGGCTCACGCGGCATGATTGAGCTATCTGCCAAATACACCGTGGCGCGCATGATGGAGCGCAACGACTTTCATGACCGCTTCAAGTCCGGCACGCCCATCAGCGTGCACGAGTTTTTGTACCCGCTGATGCAAGGCTACGACTCGGTGGCACTGAAAGTCGACTTGGAGCTGGGCGGCACCGACCAAAAATTCAATTTGCTGATGGGCCGCCATTTGCAAGCCGAATATGGCCAAGAGCCGCAATGCGTGTTGACCATGCCCTTGTTGGAAGGCACCGACGGCGTTGAAAAAATGTCGAAAAGCAAAAACAACTACATCGGCATTTCAGAAGACGCCAACACCATGTTTGCCAAAGTGCTGAGCATTTCAGACGTGCTGATGTGGCGCTGGTACACCTTGCTCAGCTTCAAATCCGAAGCCGACATTGCCGCCTTGCAAGCCGAAGTGGCCGCAGGCCGCAACCCCAAAGACGCGAAAGTCGCCCTGGCCAAAGAAATCACCACACGCTTTCACAGCGCAGCAGCAGCCGATGCCGCCGAACAAGACTTCATCAACCGCAGCAAAGGCGGCGTGCCCGATGACATTGCCGAAATCACTTTACCGCTGGGTGAAGGCGGTGCAGCAGTCGGCATTGGCGCCTTGCTCAAAATGGCGAACCTGGCCGCATCCAGCGGCGAAGGCAACCGCCTCATCGACGGTGGCGGTGTGCGCATCGACTCCAACGTTGTTAGCGACAAAGGTTTGAAACTGGGCGCAGGCGTGTACGTGCTGCAAGTCGGCAAACGCAAATTTGCGAAAGTCACTTTGCGCTGAAGACAACAGTAATGCTATATATTTAATAGCAATATAGGCAATCAATACGCCGGCTAGAGGCCGATTTTCTATATAAAACTGACAAAGCGCAGTCTATTTGAGGGTGTGCAAGGGCAGGTCGTGCTTGATGGCGATGGCATCGAGTTGGGCGCGGGTTTTGCTGGCGAGCCCAGGTGGCGACGGCTAGGTGCGTACTTGCTTTGAGTGGTGTTTGGTGGCTGTCCATTGGGATGCCAATGACCTCGAACACAGCGTGGCAGCAAAATGCGGTTCAAGTGCAGCCAGAGCAACACGACCATTTTTGCAAGGGTACACCTTGTAGCCGGCATGCGCGCCACCGATGGGTGAGTTTGGCAGGGTTAAGCCCCACGCACGTGGCAAGCCCATGTAGGCGGCGGCATCAGATAAGGCAATTTCCTTGTAGACACCTTTTGGGATGTTTTTAGACGGCTGTCTTTGTTGCAACACCGCTTGCAAAATGGCTTCGGTGGCCAAGAGCGAGCCACCCATGTCGGCGTACAAACTGGCGGGCAAATCCAAACCCGTGACCAAATCGTTCTCGGCCATGTAGGTTAAATCGTGCCCAGGAATCTCTGCCAATTCACCAGGCGAACCGACGATGGCAACCAGGTTCAGCTGGGGGTAGGCTTTGTGCAAATCTGCCCAAGCCAGACCCAGTTTTTTCAAGGCTGAAGGCCGAAATGAGGTCAGCAGCACATGGGTCTTCGCGCAGTTCGCGCTGCAACACTTTTTGTCCTGCGGCTGTTTTTAGATCGGCCGTGATGGTGCGAATGCCTTCGTGCATGTGCGCGTAGGCTCGTGCGCTGTGCAAGCGCATAGGGTCACCATTGGGTGGTTCTAGCTTGATACACGTTGCGCCCATCGCTTTGCAGCGCATCAATGCGGCCGGACCGGGTAAATTCAAACTTAAACTGAGAACGCGAACGCCTTTGAGTGCCTTGGCTTGAGTTGCTGTCATAGAGGTGTGAAAAATTAGCGAACCAAAATCTCAACGCGGCGGTTTTGCGGCTCGTCCACATTGTCTTCAGTTTTGATGAGCAGCTCGCGTTTGCCGCGTCCTACAGATTCAATGCGGGCGGCAGGCGCACCACTGTCGACCAGTAATTTGGTCACCACTTCGGCGCGTTTGAGTGATAGCTCATCGTTGGCCAACAAAGCACCTGTGGTGTCGGTATGACCTGTGACCACCAAATCAGCGCCTTTGCGTTGGCTGGTGTCACTTAGAATTTTGGGTAACGCGGCTTTGGACTCAGGGGTTAGATCTGTGCCACCTGGCATGAAGTTCAAAATATATTTGGTTGGCGCTGGGGGCTTTGCAGTGAACAAAGAAGGGAAAACTTTCTGCACCTCTGCCTCAGAGCTCAGCTTCAATATCAAGGGCGTGTCTTCTTTCGCCGAGGCCAACTGATAGGGCGTAGTCAATACCTGCTCACCCTGAGTCGTTTTAACCACCACGCTGGATGCGCTGCCATCTGCTTGTGGCAACAAAATGACACGCGGGTGATCGGCGCGCACGCGTTCAGCAACAATGCTGCGGCAATGGCAAATACCGGTGTCAGCTTCATTCTGCTTTCTCTTCTGTTTCCACAATAAAGTCGGTGCCACGAATACCCACACTGACAGTCTTGGTTTTGATTTGAATGGCTTGGGGGTTCACTTTGGCAATCAATCCGGTCAACATGCGCATGCTGCCTTGCAGCAGGTTGATGAAAATATCGCCATCTTGAGTGGTTGAGTTAAAAGCAAATTTATCTAATACCAGTTGTGAGTTTTCGGATAAAACCAAGGTCGTACCATCACGCAGCACCACGCTGCTAGAGCTTTGTTTGCCTGTGATTAAACGATCGTTGGTCTTGACGGCATCTCCTGGCTGCAAGGCGCGTTCACCTTGCGCGTTGCGAATTCTCACATCACCCGAAACCGTTTTGACAATGCCCGCTTTTGTATCGCTGCTTGCGCCTTGTGCCCATGCAGGTGTGCCAGCAAAAAATACGCACGACAAAACAAAAGACCATAACACTGACAGTTGAACAGCTTTGATTTTTTTCATTCCCTTACCTCTAACAAGTTAGCTTTTAATTCTACGCTTGTTATGGTTTAAGTACATAGGGGTTTGTGATGCCTAATTTGGCCAATATTTGCACTTCCAGGGCTTCCATCTGCACTGCGTCAGCTTTGCTGGTTTCATGGTCGAAACCCTGCGCATGCAAAACGCCATGCACCAGCAAGTGAAAGTAATGCTCGGCCAGTGTTTTGTGGTTGTCTCGCGCTTCCTTTTCAAGCACAGGGGCACACAAAACAATGTCGCAACTCACGTGCGGTGCGGTGCTGTAATCAAAAGTCAACACATTGGTGGCGTAGTCTTTGTGGCGGTAACTGGCATTCAATGCGCGACCTTCATCTTCATCCACGATGCGCACGGTGATCTCCATGCTCTCAACATCCATTTGCAACGCGTGCTTGACGCAGCGTGCCACCTTGTGACGCGGCAATGCTGCGCGGTGCTGGGCGACGTTGGGGAAACGCGCAAATTGCAGCGACAAGGTGACAGTCGGCGCTTGCATTACTTGGCTGCTGTTGAAGACGATGCGGGTGCTTTCAGTGCGCCCGTTTTGAAAGCCTTTGATGCTGTTTGGTAGTACGCCACCGCTTCGTTGAGCAAACTGGGGTTAATGGCCGTTGGTGTCGCTGCCATGGTGACAGGGTCAACGCTGAAACTTTCCACTTCTTGCTTGGGCAAAAGCACAGTGAGGGTGTCGTTTTTCAAATAACCCAAAGCTTGGTAATTGCTGATAAACGCACGTTGAGCTGCGGGCGCAGTGCTGAAAAACGATTGGCCAAAGAATTGCTCAACGCCCTTCACGCCCAGCACGTCCATCAGTGTGGGCGCAATGTCAATTTGGCTGACCAATGGGGTGAACACGCTGGGTTTGAGCAAGGCAGGCGCATAAAAAATAGCAGGGATGTGGTAGCCCGCAACAGGCAAACGCGTCTTACCTGCTGCAGAGGCGCAGTGATCGGCAACGATGACAAAGAGCGTGTCTTTGAACCACGGTTTTTTAGATGCGTCTTTGATGAATTTACCGATGGCGTAGTCGGTGTACTTCACTGCACCCTCGCGCCCACCTGGTGAAGGAATGTCGATGCGATTGGCCGGGTAGGTGTAGGGACGGTGGTTTGACGTGGTCATGATTTGCGCAAAGAAGGGTTTTCCGCCCGTGCCCTTGTCGCTCTTGTCGTCTAAAGTGCGAATCACTTGGTCAAACAAATACTCGTCAGCCACGCCCCACACGTTTTCAAAACCGATTTCAGATTTCGGGATATCGGTGCGGTCAATCACGCGGTAATTGTTGGCGGCGTAATAGGCGTTCATGTTGTCGAAATAACCATAACCACCATAGAAAAAGAAATTGGCAAAGCCTTGAGGTTTGAGCAGTTCGCCCATGGTGGACAAATGTTCGTTGCCTGGGCGGCGCACAATCGCTTGCCCAGGAATGGGTGGTGTGCCTAAGGACAATGCCTCCAAACCACGCACGGTGCGTGTGCCAGTGGCGTACAAGCGTTCAAACTTCATGCCGTTTTTGGCCAGCTTGTCGAGTTCGGGAGTCAAGCCGATGCGCTCATTGTCAGCGCGGTACGAATCCATATAGGATGCCGACAAGCTTTCAACCGAAATCATGATCACGTTTTTTGGTTTGCTGCTGAATGGCGTCGAGTTGGACTGCGTGGTGGAGACAGGCTTGGCTTGCATGTCATCGCCCAAGGGTTTGCGTTTGACGCCCAAATCCGCCAACGCGGTGTTGGCCTGCTGTTGTGAGATGGTGCGGTAAAACTTGTCGTAATCCAATTCGTTGCGACGCTGCGCTGCCGCAATGGTGAACAAACCGTTGCCCGACAATTCTGCGGCATATGCATTTTTGGTGTTCACATTGCTGCTCAATGCTGGCAGCATGGGCTGCTCCATTTGGTCAATGTTGCCGTAGTACATCAATGTGGCTGGCACGACCAATGCAAACAAAGCCAAGGCGGCACGCTGCAACCAGGTCACACCTTGTGCATCGGCACGCCTGATGGCAGACCAAATGAACATCAGCACCAATGCCGCAACAGCGCCAATGCCTGTCAATATCCAGCCAACGGGGTAAGACTCGCGAATGTTGCCAATCACCTCTGAGGTGTAAATCAAATAGTCAAGTGCGATGAAGTTAAAGCGGGTTGAAAATTCCAGCCAAAAAGTGGACTCTGCCACTGCGCCAAACAGCAACAGTGCAATCGCCAACCAAAACCACACCATGCGCAAAACACGGTGCCAAGACTTGTCGCGCCACTTGTTAGGTAAGAGGGCCTCGTACAAACAAATGGGTGCAAGCAGCACGCTGATGACACACATGTCAAACCAAAAGCCTTTGAGAAAAATCTCAGGCCATAAAGCCAAAGGCACAGCCTCAAACCCTTTGAACACCGTGCCATCAAATCCTGTAAAAATGGTCAAGCCCAAACGGGTGAGCGTGTAGATGCACAAGGCCACCAGCGCAGCGATGACTGGGATTTGGGGGATTGCTTGATAGGTATATGGTTTACGCATGGTGAACGAGTTTAACAAGCTCAGATAAAGTTGACCTTAATGGGGCTTATCAAAGATTCGGCGCCAATAAACGCGTTAGGTCTTTTTCCACCATACCGCGTCGTTGCACCATGTCTTGCAACTGGTCCTCACCAATTTTGCCCACATTGAAATAGGTCGCTTCTGGGTGCGCCATGTAAAAGCCACTCACGCTGGCGGCGGGCGTCATGGCCAGGCTTGTCGTTAAAGCCATGCCAATTTCATCGCATTGCAAAAGCTTGAACATGTCGGCTTTGACGCTGTGGTCTGGGCAAGCAGGGTAGCCAGGCGCAGGGCGAATGCCTTGGTATTTTTCGGCTATCAAGTCCGTTGGCGATAACTTTTCATTTGCCGCATAGCCCCACAAATCGGTACGCACACGCTGGTGTAGCATTTCAGCAAAGGCTTCGGCCAAGCGGTCTGCCAGCGCTTTGAATAGGATGCTGCTGTAGTCGTCCAACTGGGCTTGAAATTCTTTTTCTTTCTTCTCAGCACCCAAGCCCGCGGTCACGGCAAACAGGCCAATGTAATCTTGCTTGGCAGAATTTATATGGTCTTTTTGGCCTGTAGCCGGCGTATTTATTGCCTGAGTTGCTATATTATTTGTAGCATTGCTGGTGCTGACTAATTTAGGCGCAATAAAGTCCGCCAAACAACGGCTGGGTCGCATTTGGCCATCAATCTCTTGTTTTTCAGTTTGTTGACGCAAGCCATACCAAGTCATGGCGACTTTGCTGCGCGACTCATCGGTGTAAATTTCGATGTCATCGTCGTTCACCGTGTTGGCAGGGTAAATCGCCATCACGCCATTGGCTTGCAACCAGCGACCTTCGATCAGGCGTTTGAGCATGGCTTGTGCATCGGCAAAAACGCGCGTGGCTTCAGCACCCACCACTTCGTCTTTCAAGATGGCAGGGTAAGGACCGGCCAAATCCCAAGTTTGGAAGAATGGGCCCCAGTCAATGTAGTTGGCAATTTCTGCCAAGTCGAAGTTTTTGAAAACACGGCGACCGATGAATTTGGGTTGAACCGGCGTGTAGTTTTGCCAGTCAATGCGGGTTTTATTCGCCCTTGCTTGCGCAATCGACCACAGCGGTGTTTGTTTCTTGTTGGCGTGCTGGCTGCGTACTTTGTCGTAATCGGCGTTCAGTTCGGCGATGAATTTGTCCGCTTGGTCGCTGAGCAAGCCTTGCGCCACACCCACACTGCGTGATGCGTCAGGCACGTAGACCACAGGGCCATCGTAATGCGGTGCAATTTTGACCGCGGTGTGCACACGCGAACAGGTGGCGCCACCAATTAACAGCGGCATTTTGCGTAAACGGAAATAGTCGTCCTTTTGCATTTCGGATGCCACGTATTGCATCTCTTCCAAGCTGGGTGTGATCAATCCCGACAAACCAATGATGTCTGCACCCTGCGCTTTGGCTTCTTTCAAAATTTCGTGGCAGGGCACCATGACGCCCATGTTGACCACTTCAAAGTTATTGCATTGCAGCACCACGGTGACGATGTTTTTGCCAATGTCGTGCACATCGCCCTTCACAGTGGCGATGACGATTTTGCCTTTGGCTTTCACGTCTTGTCCAGCTGCGGCTTGCTGGCGCTTTTCTTCTTCGATGTAGGGCACCAAATGCGCCACAGCTTGCTTCATCACGCGCGCGCTTTTCACCACTTGCGGCAAAAACATTTTGCCTTGACCAAACAAATCGCCCACCACATTCATGCCGTCCATCAAGGGGCCTTCAATCACGTGCAGCGGTCGACCACCTTTGGCGAGGATGGCTTGATAAGCTTCTTCAGTGTCTTCGGTGATGAAGTCGGTGATGCCATGCACCAGCGCGTGTGACAAACGTGCACCAACGGTAACGGGCGCGTCCGCTGTGCCACGCCAGGCGAGCTTTTGGCTGTCGTCTTTGGCAGCGCCCTTGGCAGTTTCGGCCACTTCAATGAGTCGCTCGCCCGCATCTTCACGGCGGTTCAGCACCACATCTTCCACGCGTTCGCGCAGCACGGGTTCCAGGTCGTCATACACGCCCACCATGCCGGCGTTGACAATGCCCATGTCCATGCCTGCTGCGATGGCGTGGTATAAAAACACGGTGTGAATCGCTTCACGCACGGCGTCGTTGCCGCGAAAGCTGAACGACACGTTGGACACACCGCCAGATACTTTGGCGCCGGGCAGGTTTTCTTTGATCCAGCGGGTGGCGTTGATAAAGTCGACCGCGTAGTTGTTGTGCTCTTCAATGCCCGTGGCAATGGCAAAAATGTTCGGGTCAAAAATAATGTCTTCTGGCGGAAAGTCCACCTCATCCACCAAGATGCGGTAGGCGCGTTCGCAAATCTCAATTTTGCGATGGTAGGTATCGGCTTGTCCGGTTTCATCAAATGCCATCACCACCGCAGCAGCGCCATAGCGCTTGACCAATCGCGCTTGGCGTTTGAATTCGTCCACGCCTTCTTTCATGCTGATGGAGTTGACAATGCCTTTGCCTTGCACGCAGCGCAAGCCAGCTTCAATCACACTCCATTTGGAGCTGTCAATCATCACCGGCACGCGTGAAATATCAGGCTCTGAAGCCATCAGGTTCAAAAACTTCACCATCGCCGCTTGGCTGTCCAACATGGCTTCATCCATGTTGACATCAATCACCTGTGCGCCGTTTTCAACTTGTTGGCGGGCTACGGCCAATGCGGCTTCGTATTCGCCATTCAATATCATGCGGGCAAAGGCTTTGGAACCGGTTACATTGGTGCGTTCGCCCACATTGACGAACAGCGTGTCTTCTTCTATCAGTACAGGCTCTAAGCCAGATAAGCGCATAGGCTGAACTGGTGCTGGAATTCCTTGGTTCATAGGGGCTGGATTTGAAATGGTTGTCATAAAGGTCACCCAGGCAAATGTCGTTTACATATGTCATGTATTTAGCGGGTGAGCGCCGTTGCAAACCCGAACGCACAAGGCATTGAGGTTACAAACCAAGCCTCACGCTATGCAAATGATTGCAGCGTTGCAACGCTCCTTGGTATGTGGAGGCTTAATTATCGCTGAAGTTAGTGTGTTGACGCTCAAGTGCTGGGCTTGGTTTCGCTGGAAGAGATAATGCCAGTGATGTAACTGGGCAGTTGTGCACCACAGTCTTTGCAGTAATGGGCATCTGGCAAATGCCCCTCGCTCAAGCATTCTGGGCAAGACCGGGTGGTGGGTATCGCTTTATCGTTACGGTACTTTTCAGCCGTCATCTCACTGGTGACTATGCCTGTGGGCACAGCCAAAGTGCCCCACCCCATTAACATGATGACAGATGCGATAAAGCGCCCAATGTCGGTTTTGGGGGTGATATCGCCAAAGCCAACCGTGGTGATGGTTGTTATAGCCCAATAAATCGATGTGGGGATGCTGGTAAAGCCATTTTCTGGTCCTTCAACCACATATAACAAGGTGCCCAGTATCAAAACCACCATCATGACCACTGACAAAAACACCGATATTTTGCGACGACTGGCTTTAAGCGCATGTCCCAGTACTTGAAACTCAGATAAATAGGCCGTTAAGCGGAAAATTCTGAGAACACGAATCAATCGCAAAATGCGCACATCGATCAGTGCATGCGCTTCAGGAAACAGCATTGCCAAGTAAGTTGGCAAAATTGAAATCAAATCAACCAAACCATAAAAACTGGTCGCGTAGCGCAAAGGGTGCTTTGAGCTGTAGAGCCGAAGCACATATTCCAGAGTGAACAGCAGGGTGAATATCCATTCGAGTACCTTCAGCGGTGCACCGAAATGCGCGTGGATACCTGGCACGCTGTCCATGATCACAACACCGACGCTGGCCAATATAAGGGCAATGAGCCAGCGATCAAAAAGCATGCCGGCTTTGGTATCTGCTTCAAAAATAATGGTGTAAATTTGTAAGCGCAAGCTGTTCATTGGCTTTTGGGTGGCTGTGCGTGAAGTTTGTTTAGGCATTGTTAAGGCAGGGTTTGCTTGCAGTTTAAACGACGAGTCAAAAGCCGGAATCAATTTTGCCCAAGTTTACAGGAGCAGCCAAGCTTGTATCAGTTGAGCAGTGCCATGGTGTCCTTCATCACTCGCGCATCAAACGCCATGCTCACATGGCCTTGGGCTTTAACCAAGCGGTTGTCCGCGCCATCCAGCATGGCGGTGGAGGTGGGGGCGACGATGTTGTCACAACTGGCGTACCAGCACACAAATTTGGCGCGGCGTTCGGCTGATTCGGTCTTGGCCAGTGCTGTGACCCACTCTCCCAATCGGCGCATCTGCACCGTATTGACATGCTTGCCGATGAACATGGCGACTTCTAAAGACAATTGTGTACCCGAATGCGGCGTGCCTATGGTGATGACACGGTGCACTAGCGCGTCGGCATTGGGTGTGACACGCATCCATGCGCGTGCGGCCAAGCCGCCCATGCTGTGACAAATCAATGTCGGTGCTTGCCCAGTTGCGGCTGTAACTTTGGCAATGGCGTCCTCTACGGTCTGTGGGTATTCGTCAATGGAACCAAAAATCGGCTCCAAGCTGACCGATACAAATGCTCTTTGCTGCGCTTGCAGCGCACGCATCCACGGCATCCAAAAGCCACGGTTGCACATAAAGCCGTGGATGAACACCACACCGCGTTTAGTGGTATCAACACCGGTTAAGTTATCGGCAATGCTTTGGTGGCGAAATGGTTGCCACCACATGAAAACACGCTGTGCAGCACGTGCTTCGCGCAGCCAAGCCTTGCCCAGCTCTACCCACGTGGCGCGGGGCGCTGGGTCAGTTCGATTCCAATAGTGAATCAATAAAAACAACAAGCCAAGGTAAAACGCAGACAAAGCCGCCAACGCCAATACACCAGTTACAAATAAGGTTAAGGACGGCCAAACCAGTAACAGCCAAACGGCCAGTAAGGCTAAATACCCAAAGACAGTGGTTTTTTGTAAGCGTGCAATCATGCAAGCATTGTGCCCTAAGCCTACAATGGTGGCATGATTTCTAGACTCTCCACTCCAATACCTTCTACTTCAACCATGCCCGCAACAACGCTGAACGGGCAATCCGCAGCTGAACAGCTGATGCAACAAAGCAAGCGTCCTGCTCCTCAAGGTTCTGCAACCGAACAGCGCATCGCGATCGCCAAAAAATTGTTGCTCACACCCTTTGGTTTAACCGAGTCCCATTTGGCACGCGCATTGAACGAAATACGTGCGCACAAGGTAGATGATGCCGATTTGTACTTTCAAACCACCCGCTCTGAAGGGTGGAGCTTGGAAGAAGGCATCGTGAAAACCGGCACTTTCAGTATTGACCAAGGCGTGGGCGTGCGTGCTGTCAGTGGTGAGAAAACCGCGTTTGCGTATTCGGATGATATTTCCATGGCATCGCTCTTAGATGCAGCCCGCACTGTCAGGTCAATTTCGGCTGTAGCCGGCAACAAATCTGCCAAGATAGCTATAAAATCTATAGCTAAAAGTCGTTCACTCTATTCTGATCTGGACCCCATTGCCACCTTGGACAGCGCCAGCAAAGTAAGCTTGTTGGAAAAAGTAGAAAAGATGGCCAGAGCCAAAGACCCACGTGTCAAACAAGTCATGGCCAGCTTGGCCAGCGAGCACGACGTGGTACTGGTGGCGCGTGCCAATGGTGTGCTGGCGGCTGATGTGCGTCCTCTGGTGCGCTTGAGCGTGATGGTGATTGTGGAGCAAACCATCAAAGGTCAATTGCGCCGTGAAACAGGCTCCGCTGGCGGCGGTGGTCGCTTTGGTTTGGGATATTTTGATGATGCGCTGATGCAAGATTATGTGAACCAAGCGGTTCACTCCGCGCTCACCAATTTAGAATCTCGTCCCGCTCCAGCGGGTGTGATGACAGTGGTGCTGGGCGCAGGCTGGCCGGGCATTTTGTTGCACGAAGCGATTGGTCATGGATTGGAAGGCGACTTCAACCGCAAAGGCTCCAGTGCATTCAGCGGCAAAATTGGCAAACGTGTGGCGGCCAAAGGCGTCACCGTGTTGGACGACGGCACGCTGCCAGACCGGCGTGGTTCGCTGAATGTAGACGACGAAGGCAACGCCACTCAGCGCAATGTGTTGATTGAAGACGGCATTTTGAAAGGCTATATCCAAGACAGCATGAACGCACGCTTGATGGGTGTGAAGCCTACCGGCAATGGCCGGCGCGAAAGCTACGCCCACACGCCCATGCCACGCATGACCAATACCTATATGCTGGGGGGTGACAAAGAACCTGCAGAAGTGATTGCCAGCATTAAAAAAGGCTTGTACGCCAGCAATTTTGGCGGCGGTCAGGTGGACATTACCTCAGGCAAATTTGTCTTTTCAGCATCCGAAGCGTATTGGGTGGAAAACGGCAAAATTCAATATCCCGTCAAAGGCGCCACGCTGATTGGCAGTGGACCAGAATGTTTAAAACAGGTCAGCATGATTGGCAATGACGTGAAGCTCGACAGCGGCGTGGGCACTTGTGGCAAAGAGGGACAGAGCGTGCCCGTGGGGGTGGGGCAACCGACGCTGCGAATTGATGGTTTGACTGTGGGTGGGACGGTTTAAGCATGAGAATCCTGCATACCATGCTGCGCGTAGGTAACCTTCAGCGCGCGATAGATTTTTATACGCAAGTGCTCGGCATGCAACTGCTGCGCACCACTGAGCGCCCCGAGCAAAAATACTCGCTCGCTTTCGTGGGCTATGGCACCAACCCCGATCACGCTGAGATTGAGCTGACCTACAACCATGGCGTTGAAAGCTATGAACTGGGCAATGCCTTTGGCCATATGGCGATAGGTGTGCGCGATGTGGCGGCCACTTGCACTGCAGTGCGCGAGCGCGCAGCGAGCCTGGGTGGCTCGATCACACGTGAGCCAGGGCCAGTCAAGGGCGGAAATACCGTGATCGCCTTCATCACTGATCCAGATGGCTACAAAATTGAATTGATTGAGCGGCCTAATATGTCATGAACATGCCATGAATACGCTATGAATATGATAGCAATATAGGCAATAAATACGCCGGCTACAGGCCAATTTTATCAATAATTTTGTAAATATATCAAAAAATCAGGTGGCGTTTGCTTTGGTGCAACTATAAAGTGGCAAATGCAATCAATTTCTCTTTATCAACGATGGTGATATTGGAATAATTCAATTTAATCGCGCCATCTGTCTTCAATTGGTTCATGGCCGAATTGATGCGTTGACGGCTCACACCCAGCCAATCTGCCAGATCAACTTGAGACAGTTTGATTCCAAGTCTCACTTCATTGTCTTGCGACACACCATATAGTCCAGACAAAGTCAAAATTAAACGTGCGACGCGTGCTTCAACAGGAATGGAGGCATCGGTTGAGAGGCGTTCATACAAGAGGCGGCTTCTGAAAGCGAGCTGAAGTTCAAAAGCGGCACTGAGTTTGACATCGTGTGCTTTGAATTTGCGAAGTATTTCCGCGGGAATTAAAAGCACAGTGGTATCAGTATCGCGTGCGCGCAAATCATGCACATGGCCTAAACCATCGATGAGTCCGATAAGACCGGCCACATCGCCTGCTTGCAAAAAACCAATGAGCTGTCTGTGTCCATCTTGTCGCATCAAACTTGATTCAATGAATCCGCGAACAATCAGACACAAAGCTTGGTAGGGCTCACCACGTCTTGCCAAGATCTCGCCTTTGCCTAAAGTGCGCAGCGAGCCGTTATCGACCAAGGTGTCCAACGTAGATGATTCGCAATCTCTGAACCCCAATGCCTTGCCCAGCAGCACGCGCGCAGTCGTCTTGGCTATTTTGTTTGGATTTTTTGTCGTGGATTTGACAGAATTGGTTTCAGGCATGTTCTAGACTCCGCAGCTTGTTGTCATGATACCTAGAGACAGGACTGTTGGTTCACAGACCTAGGGTAAGTAACTACTTTGTTGTCTGAAATCTCGGTCAACAATGTTCCTTTTGAAATGAAAAAGAGGTAAGCCCATTTATGAGTCATCAAGAATACGCGATTCCAGGCTCCGTCGCCATGGCAGCAATCAAAGAATGTCAGGTTGACCACGTGGTCACCGTGCCCGATTGGGTGCAACTGGCCTTACACGACAGATTGGGGCGTGCTGACAGTGGTGTGGCTGTCATCAACTGCAGCAATGAAAACCAAGCCGTGACAGTGGCCGCTGGGTTAACTATTGGGGGCAAGCGTCCATTGCTCATGATGCAAAACCAAGGTTTGTACAACTGTTTCAATACTTTGCGCGCTGTGTGCTTAGATGCGCATATTCCCATGGTGTTCATGGTAGGGCAGTTTGGCTGGGAATTTGACCGCATTGGCAAACCATCAACAGAGTCGGGTCGTACCATGGTTCGTGTGATGGAGCCATTTTTAAATGCGATTGGCGTACCTTTTCATTTGCTGCAAGGTGCAGCTGACATGTCCAAACTGAACGAAGCTTATGAGCAGGCCGAGCGCGAGCGCACAGCAGTGGTGCTGTTGGTATCAGCCCCAATGGCTTGGCATTGATTGAAGGAATACACCATGATGAATATTGTTCAAGCTTGTGGCGTGGTTGCTAAATCTAAAGGTGACGCTTTGGTGGTGGCCACCATGTTATCCATGTTTATTTTTGACCGCATTGAGGGCGCGGACGGTAAAGCCGCTGGCGTGCCCTTGGTGGGTGGCAAAGCTGGTTTGGTACTGGGTTTAGGGTTGGCAAAAATCAAAACTGTATTCAGCTCCACAGCCGCTGAAGCAGCAAAAGGATCTGGCGCTGGCCGTATCAATTCTGTTCCCTTGATGGGTGGTGCGGCGGGACTGGCTTTGGGACTGGCAATTGCCCAGCCCAAACGCAAAGTTATTGTGATGGACGGCGATGCCAGTTTGTTGATGGAATTAGGCGGTTTGGCGACTGTTGCGAAACAAGCGCCACAAAATTTATTGCACTGCGTGGTGAACAATGGAACGCAATTTACAGGGCTAGACAATATGCAAGCGCCCGTGCCAGAGTTTCAGTTTGCAGAGGTGGCGCTCAAAGCGGGCTATGTCCATGCAGAGCGTATCAGCGATGGTGCAGAGTGGGCGCAACGATTCCCTGCCTTGTTGGAAATGAAAGGTCCTGTTTTTGTAGAGCTGATGGTGGAACCTGTGCCACAGCAAACCAAAGATGGTTTTGAGCAAACAGAGTTGCCTGCCAATCAGTTTTACCGCATGGGCGAAGAAGCATTGGCCATGCAGGCCTTGTTGGCATAGGAGTCGACATGAGTGAGATGAAGGACACTTACGACTTTATTATTGTGGGTGCGGGATCCGCTGGGGCGCCGTTGGCAACACGTTTGTCTGAGAGTGGCAAGTACCAAGTTTTGCTTTTAGAGGCAGGCCCTGCTGATACGAATATTTGGACGCGTATTCCAGCAGGGGTGGTGAAAGTTCTTGAGCAAGGCAAAGTCACACGCAGCTTTTTCACGCAACCCGACCCACAAATGCATAACCGCAAAATTTACTGGCCGCGTGGCTGGGTGGTGGGCGGCTCATCAACTGTCAACGGCATGATTTGGGTGCATGGTACGCCTCGCGAATATGATTTATGGGCCGAGGATGGTTGCCCAGGTTGGGCGTACAAAGACTTGTTGCCATGGTTCAAAAAAATTGAGAACTATGTCAGCAGCACGTCTGACTACCGTGGTCACAAAGGTCCGGTAACCGTCACAGAATTCAAGCCTGTTGATGCTTTGCCGGATGCGTTTTTGGACTCCATAGCAGCAGCTGGCGTTGTGGAGCGGGTGAAAGATTACAACGAACGGGGTTATGGTGGCAGTTACCTGCAATTCAACACCCGTAACGGTGTTCGATGCAATACACGCATGGCTTATTTAGATGATGCGCTAGGCAGACCCAATCTCACATTGAAATCGGGCGTGTTGGTGAATCGAGTGTTACTAGAAGGCAAACGTGCCACAGGTGTGCGTGCGCGCATTGATGGCCAAGAAACCGAAATCAAAGCTACGCGTGAAGTCATCTTATGCAGCGGTGCATTCAACTCGCCTCAGCTTTTAGAGTTGTCTGGCATAGGCCGACGCGAAGTGTTGTCTCAACTCGGCATTCCGCTGGTGCATGAATTACCCATGGTAGGCGAGAATTTGAGTGAGCATGTTTACAGCCCCATCATGTACAAAGCCAAACCCGAGGTCAGCTGGAACCGTGATTTGAACAGCCCGCTTGGGCAAGCAAAATTAGCCTTCAGGTGGCTAACGCGTCGTGATGGACCCATGTCATCGGTCACGATCACAGCACAAGCTTTTGCACCCATCAAGCCTGGCGACAAAGACGCTGAGCTGAAAATTCAAGTGCAACAAGTTACCTCACCGGGTAATCGAGGCTCAGGCAAAATCACATTGGATAAGTTTGACGGCGTCACCATCGCTTCATTTCAAATTCGTCCGCGTTCCAGAGGTACGTCGCATATCACAAGTACCGATCCCGCCGCAGACCCGCGCATGTTGTCGCAACACTTCACACACCCAGACGATATTACAGCTTGCTTGCATGCGCTGAAATTGACGCGAAAAATTGCATCCACTGGACCTTTTTCAAAATTGATTGAAGAAGAAGTACGTCCTGGTGCAGACAAAGCCAGTGATGAGGCGTTGATTGACTATTTAAGAGCAACTGGCGCCACGGCCTATCACCCAGTTGGTACATGCCGCATTGGCACAGACGCAGCGCAATCGGTCGTTGACCCGCAATTGCGCGTGCATGGTATTGAAGGCTTGCGAGTGGCCGATGCGTCGGTGATGCCAACGATTGCTTCGACCAATACCAACGCGATTTCGATTGTGATTGGCGAAAGAGCGGCAGACTTTATTTTGAATTCTTAATCTTCAATCCAATTAGGGCGAGACATGACAAACAAAAACGGTAACCCGCAAGACTCATTTAAGGGCAATGCAGCTCGACTGATCAAAGACGCTACACCATGGTGGCCAGAATCGAATCTAGAAAAATCGCACGGCAAACCCAACGTCGTCATCATTTATTTAGATGACTTAGGATTTTCAGATTTGGGCTGTTTCGGGGGAGAAATTGAAACGCCCAATATTGATGCTTTGGCTGGAAAAGGCTTGCGCTTTGCCAACTACACGACAGTCCCGATGTGCTCACCCGCTCGTGCAGCGCTGCTGACAGGCAAGAATCCACATTCTGTCGGTTGCGGTTGGATTGCGCATTCCAACCCTGGTTTTCCGGGCTATAGCGGTGAAATTGCACAAGATGCACCAACATTGGCGGAGATATTGTCTGCGCAAGGGTACACCACCATGATGGTGGGCAAGTGGCATAACACCTGGAGCCATAACGTATACGACGCAGGCGACAGACGTTCGTGGCCTTTGCAGCGTGGGTTTCATAAGTTTTATGGTTTCTTGGACGCGGAGACCAATTACTTCAATCCGCATTGTGTGTATGAGGGAAATCAGGTTTCGCAAATAGATGAATATCCTGAAGATCATTTCGCGACAGACGATTGGACCAGTCGGGCTTTGTCTTGGATGCGTGAACATCATGCCAGTGACCCCACGCACCCTTTCTTTATGTACATTGCCTACAACGCGCCGCACATGCCACACCAAGCGAAGCCCAACGATATGGCAAAGTACAAAGGGCGCTATGCCGCTGGGTGGGATGCGTTCAGACAGTCTCGCTTGAAGCGGCAACAAGAACTGGGAATTTTGGATACGCATCACATCTTAGGAAAATTACCAGAGGGCATTCCAGCATGGGACGATTTGCCTGCCGATAAAAAAGAACTGTTCAGCAACTATATGGAGCTTTATGCTGGTCTGGTTGACAACATTGACCAAAATGTTGGACGTGTGGTGGAGTTTCTTAAGCAATCGGGCCAGATTGATAACACCATCATTGTGTTGTCTTCTGACAATGGCGCCAACGCTGTTGGCGGCTTAGATGGAACGCCAAATTCATTAGGAACACGTGAAGGCATGGTGGCAACACCCGAGCAGGCATTGACATTGGCTCGTGAGGGTCGACTGGGTTCAAACGATACCAGTTCCATGTATCCGATAGGTTGGACGCAGGTGTCCAATACACCGTTTCGATACTTCAAGCGCACACCGATGAATGGCGGTATCCGTGTGCCATTTATCGTTCACTCCCCCAAACACATAGCCGATGAAGGCTCAATCCGCAAAGAGTGGATTCACGTGACAGATGTGACGCCAACGCTGCTTGATTTGCTCGGTATTGCGCATCCAGATGAGTCAAATGGTTTTGTTTCGCGCAAGCCAGACGGTGTCAGTTTTGCAAAAATGCTGACTGAAAAGAATACGCCAACTCAGCGTACACGCCAACATTATGAACTGGAAGCCAACTGCGCCATCATTGACAAGGGCTGGAAACTGGTTTCATTGCAAAAAATTGGCCAACCCTTCGTCGAAGACAATTGGATGTTGTTTAATTTGGTTGACGACCCGTGTGAAAACAACGATTTGTCTTCACAGCATCCAGATAGGGTTGCTGCGCTAAAGCAGTTGTTTGATCAAGAAGCCAAGACAAATGCTGTTTACCCTTTGGATAACCGTTCAAACTTGCGAGCTTTGTCTTTGCCACCTTATTTGGAAGAGTTTGTAAATACACCACGAACCTTTTATCCAGGTATGCAAAGTATTGGGCGAGCAGTGGTAGCGCCTTTGGTTGCTGATCGCAATTTTGTAATTGAGAGCTACTTTGACTGGCAAGCCAAACAGCAAGGCGTTATTTTTGCAATTGGTGATGTTTTTGTAGGTCTGGGAATGTACGTGATGGACAGCAAAGTCAATGTGGTCTTTCATCGCTGGATGTCCCCAATTGAATTGTCTGCGATTGAGTTGATGGCAGGGCCGCAAAAAATTGCCTTTGAATACGAAGCATTGGGTAAGCGACAAGGCCGTGGCCGCTTGGTTGTGAATGGAAAAGCAGCGGAATGGGTAAATCTTTCACCAACCATTATTGGACTGCATTTCGAAGGACTGGATGTTGGCTTAGACAGACGCCAACGCACATCGAATCGTTATGCTGACAAAGGTACGTTTGCTTATAACGGCAGCATAGACCGTGTGGTTTTAACCCCAGGCGCACAAGCCGCAGATTCCTTTTGCAACAAAATCGAGGCAAGAGCGCAAGAGTACATGCGTGATTAAGATAAATTAAATTTACATAAGGAGACATAAATGATTTCAATTTCTCGTCGAAAAATAATGGCATTCAGTGTGATTGCAGCTGCTGTATCTGTCATGGCCCTACCCGCAGTCGCGCAAACAGCTGCTACCCCTGCAACGACAAAAATAGTCATGCCTTTGCCCGCGGGCGGTGGCGTGGATGTATTTGCACGAAAAATGGCCGAAGTCATGGCGAAGAACATGGGCGCCAATGTGATTGTGGACAACAAGCCTGGTGCATCGGGGTTAATCGCCGTGCAAAACGTGTTGTCCTCACCTGCAGACGGCAGCACCTTGTTGTACTTGCACTCGGGAATTTTGATGGCGCAAGCAATCACGGGACGGATAGATATTTTGCGTGATTTCAAACCCGTCGCGAAAGCCAGTTCGTCGGCTCACTTACTGATGGTGCCTGCATCATCTCCATACAAATCAGCAGCTGAATTGATCAAAGCCATGAAAGACAACCCAGGCAAACTCAATTTTGGCAGCGGTGGCAATGGGTCTCCGACGCATGTGATGTTTGAACAGATGGATGAAAAAGTTCCAGGTGGATTAAAGGCAACGCACATTCCGTTTAAGGGCGCGGCTGAAGGTGTGGTGGCGCTCATGAGCGGAAGCATCGATTTTATTTTTGCACCTCCAGGCAGTGTGATGGAGCAGATGAAGGCAGGCAAATTGCGTGCATTGGCAACATCTGGCAAGACACGCATGCCGCAGCTTCCTAACCTGCCAACCATGAGCGAAAGCGGCTTAGCCAATTATCAAGAAGAACCATGGGGTGGATTTGTTGTTTCAGCAAAAACGCCTGATGAACAGGTAGTGCGATTGGCGGCCGTTATCAAGACAACGATGGCTGACCCCGAAGTTAGCGGGCTTTGTTCAAAGAGTGGGTGGAAAAGTAGAGAGTTCTGCATCACCCGCTGAATTCGCAGCGCAAATCAAAGACGAAATTGCTGTCGATAAGGCAATGGTCGTCAAGTTAGGTTTAAAACCTGAATAAGCCAAATTGAAAAGGTAGGCAATCATGTTAGATACACTCATAAAAGGTGGCACCGTAATCGATGGCACAGGCAAGGATGCTTACAAAGCAGATGTGGGGCTACGCGATGGAAAAATCGTCGTTGTTGGCAACACAGACGAACCAGCCAAGCGAACGATTGATGCCAATGGCCTGCATATCTTGCCGGGCTTTATTGATATTCATACGCACTATGACGGTCAAGCCTCGTGGGATGAGACCTTTGCGCCCAGCATTTACCATGGTGTCACCACTTTGGTGATGGGCAATTGTGGTGTGGGTTTTGCGCCCGTGCGCCCTGGTGACAGGGACGTATTGATCGACTTGATGGAAGGCGTGGAAGAAATTCCTGAATCCGCTTTGTCTGAAGGTATTCGATGGAATTGGGAGACTTTTACCGACTACGGTAAAGCACTTGATGCACAACCACATTCTTTAGACTTCATGACTTTGGTTCCTCACGATACCTTGCGTCTGTATGTGATGGGCGAGCGAGCTGCAAAGGGCGAATCCGCCAATGACGCTGATATTGCACAGATGCAAGCGCTGTTGAAGCAAGCCTTGCTCGATGGTGCTTGTGGCCTTGCCATGGGCAGCACTGAAACGCATCGCACCGCGCAAGGGCATATGACGCCATCGTTTGAAGTGTCGCCTGTTGAGTTGAACAGCCTTGCATCGGTATTGAAAGACTTACCTTACCGCGTGATACAGGGGATCAGTGACTTTGCCAGCCCACGTGGTGCTCCTGAAGAGGAAAAAGCCAGATTTGACCGCGAGTACGCCAAGCTTGAAGACATGGCGCGCGTGGCCAATCGGCCTATTTCCATCACTTGGATGGACAGGGTCATTGCGCCGCAGCAAAGTAAATGGTTGGGCGATGCGTCATTGGCCAGTGCCGAGAAGGGCATTGATGTCAAATTGCAAGCCTCACCGCGTGGAATTGGCGTATTGAATGGCCTAGATACAACGCTGAATTTGTTGGCTGCATTTCCAAGCTATCAAGCCATTGCACACCTGCCTGCAAAAGAGCGGGCTGAAAAGTTGCGTGAGCCAGCAACGCGTCAAAAAATCCTGACAGAAGCGCCTGTGAGCTTATCTGTTGCGGGTTCATCTATCCCGCCGTTGGCAGATTATGTGGTGGCCAACTTTGAAAAAATTGCATTCACTTTGTTCCCATTGCTTCCAGGCGAAGGCGGCAGCATGGACTACGAGCCATTGCCATCTCTGTCATTCGGTGCACAAGCTAAAGCAAAAGGTGTCTCTGCACGTGAGTTGATGTATGACCATCTGGCCGGTGGCGATGGAACCAATCTTGTTTATTTCCCGATTCACAACTATTTAACGGGTTCCCTAGACCGCGTCCACGAAATGATCACGCACCCCAAAGCATTGTGCTCATTGGGTGACGGTGGCGCACACGTAGGTACGATATGTGATGCCAGTGTGTCCACCACCATGCTCGCGCATTGGGGTCTGCAGCGCACACGTGGCCCAAAGATACCATTGCCCGAAGTGGTGCAAATTCTCACCCAACGCAATGCTTTGCATATGGGTCTAACCGACAGGGGTGTGATTGCAGTTGGAAAGAAAGCTGATATCAACATCATTGACTTTGATCGTTTGGCTTTACCCATGCCTGAAATTGTGCGTGACCTGCCAAAAGGTGGCCGACGCATGATACAAAAATCAATGGGCTATGTTGCAACCTTGGTATCGGGCGAAGCGGTAATAGAAAACGGCAATATCACCAGCGCACGTCCTGGGCGTTGGACTCATGGGCCTAAGCAGTAGGCAGTAAGCAGTAAGACAAATATAAATGGCCTTCAATTCCGATAGGCCACAATAATCTGGAGACAATATGCATCAACTCAAACGAATCAACCGACGCTTGGCTTTAACTTTGGCTGCTGCCGTTTTTCTAGGCACAACCATACCGGCAGCCGCGCAGGCTGATTTTCCGAATCGCCCCATCAAGATTGTGGTTCCACTGCCAGCGGGTGGTGCTGCAGATGTGGGTGTTCGTGCCATGGCAATTGAGCTTGAAAAAACACTCAAGCAATCAGTGGTGGTGGACAACAAGCCTGGTGGTTTGTTCATGGTGGGCATGCAGTCTGTGCTTGGCGCGCCTGCTGATGGCTATACCGTGATGCATTTGAATTTGGGTATGGTGGGCGTTCAAGTGGTGCAAAAGAAATTTGATTTGAACAAGCAACTCATTCCATTGACGATTGCAGGTGATACGGCGATGGTTCTCATGGTGGGCCCGAACTCACCCCACAAAACCATGAAAGATTTGGTTGCGTTTGGGCGTGCAAACCCAGGCAAACTCAATTATTCAACACCAGGTGCCGGCGCAATTGAGCATCTCAAAATAGCGCAAATGGAAAAAGTTGCAGGTTTTTCAGCAACCAATGTGGCTTACAAAGGTGGACCAGATATGGTCAAAGCGGTTATCGCTGGCGAAGTTGATTTCACTGTCGCACCTGCTATTTTCGCCATGCAGTTTGCACCCAAAGGGCAAGTTAAAGTTTTAGCTGCAATGGATCAAAGCCGCTTGAAAGAATTTCCAGATGTTCCCACCATCATTGAAGCCGGTGTGAACGTATCACCCTTGCGCATTTGGTCTGGCTTTGCCGTTCACCCAGATACACCGCCAGCCATTGTGCAACGTCTCCAAAGTGAATTCGCCAAGGTTGCGGTTTCAGCGCCCATCGTTGAAAAACTCACACCGTTTGGCATGACATTGAAGTCGAGTAAAACAGTTGACGAGTTTCGCAAGCAAATTTCAGCAGATGCTGCTTGGATGACTGAAGCCGCATCAGGTTTGAATCTGGCCACAAACTGATGGCCAAAATTGAAGGTTTGTGCTGAAAAATTCAGAGTTTAAATCGATGCCTAGTATGCTATATATTTAATAGCATACTAGGCAATAAATACGCCGGCTACAGGCCAAATTTCTATAAATTTTTACAAAATCAACGCATTCAGCTTGAGCCTGCTTTGGATGCCTGCAAGCTGGCCTGTACATCCGCATGGTAGCTTGAGCGAACCATGGCACCCACGGCGGCGTGGCTGAATCCCATTTCGTAGGCGCGAGTTTCGAACATTTTGAAAGTGTCGGGGTGCACATAGCGTTTGACGGTCAAATGCGCGTTAGACGGCGCAAGGTATTGGCCAATCGTCAACATGTCAATGTCGTGGTCGCGCATGTCTTGCATCACTTGCAGCACTTCTTCATCGGTTTCACCAAGCCCCACCATGATGCCGCTTTTGGTTGGGATATGGGGGTGCAAAGCCTTGAACTTCTTCAGCAACTGCAAAGAGAATAAATAGTCAGAACCAGGACGCGCTTCTTTGTAAAGGCGGGGCGCTGTTTCTAAGTTGTGGTTCATCACATCGGGTGGTGAGGCGGTTAAGATTTTCAATGCGCGATCGTCACGACCTCTGAAGTCGGGCACTAAAACTTCAATCTGAGTTTGTGGTGAAAGTTCGCGTATGTTTTGAATGCAGTCCACAAAATGCTGTGCGCCACCATCACGCAAATCGTCGCGGTCCACACTGGTGATGACCACGTATTTGAGTTTCAGCGCCGCAATGGTTTTGGCCAAGCTCAATGGCTCATTCACATCCAGTGGGTCTGGCCGGCCATGTCCGACATCGCAAAATGGGCAGCGTCGTGTGCATTTGTCACCCATGATCATGAAGGTAGCCGTGCCTTTGCCAAAACATTCGCCAATGTTGGGGCAAGAGGCTTCTTCGCAAACGGTCACCAGTTTGTTGCTGCGCAACACGTCTTTGATTTCGTAAAAGCGTGTGGAGGGTGAGCCCGCCTTGACACGGATCCAGTCCGGTTTTTTGAGTATTTCACCTGGCACGACTTTGACAGGAATGCGCGACAGCTTGGCGCCCGCTTTTTGCTTGGCAAGCGGGTTGTAGTCTTGCTGGCTTTGTGATTCACGAATGGTGTTGGAAGTGGTCATGGCATCATTTTATGCGTTCAACAGAATTAGCTGCGCCATGAGGCCAATAGATTTGTATACTCGGTTTATCTATTTTTCACTCTTGCAGAGAAACCCCATGAAAAAACTACTCTTGTTCCTTTTGATTTTGCTGTTGCCGGTTTTGTACGTTTACTGGTTTTATTTCAATGTTTACAGCGATGGTGAGCGCGAAGGCGTGATGATGAAAATATCGCGCAAAGGCAATGTGTTCAAAACGTTTGAAGGCGAAATCATGCAGCCCGGATTTCGCACAGGTGGCGGCAGCATCAATTCAAATAACTTTAAGTTCACTGCCATTGACGACGTGGTGAGCAAAAAACTGAGCGATGCCACGGGTAAAACGGTGAAAGTTCACTATGTGCAGTACCGCAAAACTTTGCCTTGGCGTGGTGATAACTACGATGCCGACAATGCCGAACCAGGTCAATACATAGTTGACCGTGTATTGGAGGTCAGTGCGGCATCAGCACCTGCACAAACGCAATTGCCACCCATGGTGTTGCCGACGCCTGCGCCAGCAGCTGCCCAATAATTAAGCCTATAGTCGTGTTGGTTAGATTGGGGCTAAATAGGGGCTAAATACGCGCTGAGCTTGTTGGCCAACACTATGGCCACATCGTCCCAAGAGGCGGATACGTCCAGCATGGCAAGGTCAACAGTTTGTAGCCCAGAATAACCACAAGGGTTGATGCGTGAAAATGGCTCTAAATCCATCGCCACATTCAGCGCCACACCGTGGTAGGCGCAGTGTCGGCTGACTTTGATGCCCAAGGCGGCGATTTTGCCCAAACCAGTGAAATCAATCGTTGTTTGTCCTAAATTGCTCTTTTGCGGTCTTTGGGGTAACAAGGCATGCGAAAACGGATCATCCAGTCGAACATAAATGCCAGGCGCTCCCGCCACGCGGTGCCCTGTCACGCCAAAATGCGCCAAAGTGCGAATAATGGCCTCTTCCAAACGGTACACATAGCCTTTGACAAAAAATCCGGCCGCCTTTAAATCAATCAGCGGGTAGGCAACCACTTGCCCAGGGCCGTGGTAGGTCACCTGCCCACCACGGTTGGTTTGGATGATGGGAATGTCACCCGCATTCAAAATGTGTTCAGTTTTACCCGCTAAGCCCTGCGTAAAAACCGGATTGTGCTCACAAATCCATAGCACACTAGGCAATAAATACGCCGGATCTAGGCTAATTTCATCATTAATTTGAGCCAATACGATGGCTTGTATAGTCTTGCATGGCCACATAAGTGGGCAAGTACTCAACACGACCAAGGAATTGGGTTTGCATGAATTCAGAAAATGTGAGCGATGCAAGTTTAAAGTGCCATTTTCACCATGGGGTGTGTAGACAGCGTTCGGTAGATTTCATCCAGCTGTTCCCGCGAGGTGGCAGTGATGTGAATGGTGACGCCCAAGTAGTTGCCCGCTTTGCTTTCGCGCAGTTCGATGGTTTTGGCATCGAATGTGGGGTCAAATTCATGTGCAATGCTGGTAATGGCATGAACAAAACCGTCCACTTTCGCGCCCATCACTTTAATGGGGAAATTGCATGGGTAGACGATGAGCGACTCTTCAACCACAGGTAATGTGTGAATACCTGGTTTTGTTGAATCAACTTGGGCTTGGGGCTTTTTGGGCGTGGTATTCATGTTCATTAATCTGATATGGGGGTATTTTGCATTCGATTCAACCGTAAAAAACGCCTTAAATGGAAGAAAAAGTAAACAACTACCTTCATAAAGCTGGCAATAGCTGAGGGTTTATACGTATAATGGGGAGCTTTATTTGCTGGTCTACTTTTGGGGTTTCACATGTTTGCAAGAGCTCTGCTGTCAAAACATCTGAAGAAACAAGAGGCCAAGCGCATAGCTCTAGAGGCTCAAGCGGTAGGTAGATTAAGCACGATAAGCACAAACGAAATTGCAAGCGTTGAAAGCGGAAACAGTGTGGATGAATTTGCAAAGGCCATTGAGGCTACAGCGGAAACATCGCCCCTGAATGCGCAGCAAGCGCAAGCTTTACGTGACAGTTTTCGTCAGGAAGGTTCGAGCATATCGCCATGGCAAATTCTTGCTTGGCAATTTGTAGCGGGCTTAATGATGTCGTTGATTGTCTGGTTGGTAACTGGCAGGCTGAATTTGGCAGTGTCGGTGGCATACGGGGCAATCGCAGTGGTTTTGCCGGCAGCTTTGTTTGCCAGAGGGTTGATGAGTCAGTTTTCAAGCTTGAATGCCATGACCGCTGGTTTTGGTTTTTTTGTCTGGGAAGCGTTAAAAATTGCGGTGACCATCGTTTTGATAGCGATGGCGCCAAGTTTGGTGGCAGATTTGGACTGGTTGGCCATGCTGATTGGCTTAATCGTCACCATGAAGATAGTTTGGGTAATTTTGTGGTTGACAAGACGAATGAAAGCTTCTCGTCAACCTCAGGAATTAAAGTAGTGATCTGAATGAAGCCAATCATTGGTTTGATTGGTATGAATTGAAGCGTAATCCATAAGCGTAAAAACATAAGAGTTCAATATGTCTGAAGCAGCAACAACGGCAATCAAAACAGGTGAGCACGCCGGCCCAACAGCCAGCGACTACATTGTTCACCACCTGACGCATTGGCAAAACAAAAAACAAACTGAAATTGTTGATTTTTCAGTTTTCAATTACGACTCCATCTTTTTCTCTGTTTTGCTCGGCTTGGTAGGCAGCTTTTTCCTGTGGAAAGCAGCTAAAAAAGCCACTTCAGGCGTGCCGGGTCGCTTGCAAGCAGCGGTTGAGATTTTGTTTGACATGGTCAATGACCAAGCCAAATCCATTGTGCACAACGCCAATAGCCGCAAATTGGTTGCGCCTTTGGCCTTGACGGTGTTTGTTTGGATTTTCTTGCTCAATGCAATGGATTTGTTGCCATTGGATTTGTTGCCTTTGATTTGGGAAAAAATCTACGGCGCAATGGGTCATGACCCGCATCATGCGTATTTGCGTGTTGTGCCCACTGCTGATTTGTCTGTGACAATGGGTTTATCCGTCGGCGTCTTGGTGATTTGCTTGTTTTACAACATGAAAATCAAAGGCATGGGCGGTTGGGCGCATGAATTGGTTTCTGCGCCATTTGGTACCAGCAAAAATCCGATTTCTGCAGTGATGTTGGCAGTCGTGAATATCGCTGAGCAATTGATTTCATTTACAGCCAAAACCGTATCGCATGGCATGCGACTGTTTGGCAATATGTATGCTGGCGAGTTGGTATTTATGCTGATCGCTTTGCTGGGTGGTTCATGGGCTTTGTCGCTTTGAGCCAGGAAGTTTGGCATTGTTGGGTTTGCATGTGGTGGCTGGATGGGCGTGGGCTGTGTTTCACATCATCATCATTGCCTTGCAAGCTTTTGTGTTCATGATGTTGACCTTGGTTTATATCGGTCAATCACATGACGCACATTAATTTGTTTTATTGTTTTAGCGTTAGTTTTATTTTTTCTTTTCGTTTTTTTATCTAGGAGTCATCATGGAAGTCATTAGTTTTGCTGCTCTCGCTGCTGGTTTGATCATTGGTTTGGGCGCTTTGGGTGCTTGTATCGGTATCGGTATCATGGGTAGCAAATACCTCGAATCAGCTGCACGTCAGCCTGAATTGATGGGTGAATTGCAAACCAAGATGTTCGTTTTGGCTGGTTTGATTGACGCGGCGTTCATTATCGGTACTGGTATTGCTTTGTGGTTCGCTACTGCCAACCCGTTCCTCGCTCAAATCGCACGTTTGGTTAAGTAATCATTCGCTTGTTATCTCAAAACTTCATTGAAGGAGATTTCCAGTGAGTATTAACGGAACCCTGATAGCGCAGCTGATAGTTTTCGTGCTGTTGGTGGCATTCACGATGAAATTCGTGTGGCCGCCCATGGCGAAAGCTTTAGATGAACGCGCTGCAAAAATTGCTGATGGTTTGGCTGCAGCTGATAAAGCAAAAACAGAGTTGTCTAACGCTAACAAGCGTGTAGAAGACGAGTTGGCTAAGTCGCGCACTGAAACCGCTGCACGCTTGGCAGATGCTGAGCGTCGCGGACAAGCCATTGTGGAAGAAGCCAAAGCCAAAGCGACTGACGAAGGCAACAAAATCATTGCCGCCGCCAAAGCCGAAGCTGAGCAACAAACAGTTAAAGCGCGTGAAACTTTGCGTGAGCAAGTTGCCGCCTTGGCTGTCAAAGGTGCAGAGCAAATTCTTCGCAAAGAAGTCAATGCCAGCGCGCACGCCGATTTGTTAGGCCGCTTAAAGACTGAACTTTAAGACTAACTCTATTTTTGAATTGAACGATACGAGCACCTTATGGCTGAAATAGCAACCATTGCCCGCCCTTATGCGGAGGCACTTTTTAAGGCAACTTCTAAAGACTTGAACGGCGCTGCTGTTTGGGTGGACGCGTTGTCTGCTGTTGCGCAAAACGAGCAGTTGCAACAATTTGCAGACAGCCCTAAAGCCAGCACCGATCAAGTTTTTGATTTGATAGCAGGTGTTGCCAAAGTTGATTTGCCAGAAGCGGCTAAAAACTTTTTGCGTATGGTGATTGAAAACGGTCGCTTGAGCGCCTTGCCAGAAATGGCAACGCAGTTTCGCGCTTTGAAAAACGCGCAAAGCGGCTCTTCAGATGCCATCGTGCACAGTGCTTTCCCGATTGATGCCGCTGCTTTGGCTGATTTGGGTAAGACTTTGGAGGCGCAATTCAAACGCAAACTCAATTTATCGGTTGTTTTACAGCCAGAATTGATTGGTGGTATTCGTGTCGTGGTGGGCGATGAGGTGTTAGACACTTCTGTGAAAGCTCGCTTGCAACAAATGAAAGTGGCATTGACTGCGTGAGCTTGTTGCTCTCGTGTTCAAGGCATGGTTAATTTAACTCAATAAAGAAAGAAGGAAAGAGTCATGCAACTCAATCCCGCAGAAATCTCTGATCTGATCAAAAGCCGTATCGAAGGCTTGTCAGCCAGCGCGAACATTCGCAACCAAGGCACTGTGGTTTCAGTGACCGACGGCATTTGCCGCATTCACGGTCTATCAGACGTGATGCAAGGTGAGATGTTGGAATTCCCAGCCGGTAGCGATGGTTTGCCTACCTACGGTTTGGCCTTGAACTTGGAGCGCGACTCTGTAGGTTCCGTGATTTTGGGTGAATACGAGCACATCTCTGAAGGCGACACAGTCAAATGTACTGGCCGTATTTTGGAGGTTCCAGTCGGTCCCGAGTTGCGTGGTCGCGTGGTGAACGCTTTGGGTCAGCCCATTGACGGCAAAGGCCCAATCAACGCCAAGATGACAGACGTGATTGAAAAAGTTGCGCCAGGCGTGATTGCACGTAAATCTGTTGACCAACCCATGCAAACTGGTTTGAAATCCATTGATTCGATGGTTCCAGTGGGTCGTGGTCAGCGTGAATTGATCATTGGCGATCGCCAAACCGGTAAAACTGCGGTAGCGATTGACGCCATCATCAACCAAAAGGGTCAAAACATGACCTGTATTTACGTTGCGATTGGTCAGAAAGCTTCTTCCATTAAGAACGTGGTTCGCTCATTAGAGCAAGCCGGCGCCATGGAATACACCATCGTGGTGGCAGCGACCGCTTCAGAATCTGCAGCGATGCAATATGTTAGCGCTTACTCAGGCTGTACCATGGGCGAATACTTCCGCGATCGCGGTGAAGATGCGCTGATTGTGTATGACGATTTGTCTAAGCAAGCCGTGGCTTATCGCCAAGTTTCCTTGTTGCTGCGCCGTCCACCAGGTCGCGAAGCGTACCCTGGCGACGTGTTTTATCTCCACAGCCGTTTGTTAGAGCGTGCCGCTCGTGTGAACGAAAAATATGTTGAAGACTTCACCAAAGGCGCAGTCAAAGGCAAAACAGGTTCTTTAACAGCTTTGCCAATTATTGAAACCCAAGCGGGTGACGTTTCTGCATTCGTGCCAACCAATGTGATTTCGATTACTGACGGCCAGATCTTCTTGGAAACATCGCTGTTTAACGCAGGTATTCGTCCTGCGATTAACGCGGGTATTTCTGTGTCTCGTGTGGGTGGTGCTGCACAAACCAAAATCATCAAGAATTTGTCAGGCGGTATCCGTACCGATTTGGCGCAGTATCGCGAATTGGCAGCGTTTGCACAGTTTGCTTCTGATTTGGATGAAGCCACACGCAAACAGCTGGACCGCGGTGCGCGCGTGACTGAATTGCTCAAGCAAGCACAGTACACACCACAACCAATTAGCTTGATGGGTGCAACTTTGTTTGCAGTCAACAAAGGCTTCATGGACGACATCGCTGTCAACAAGGTATTGTCATTTGAGCACGGCTTGCATGGCTACTTGAAAGACAAACACGCTGCACTATTGGCAAAATTAGAAGCTGCAAAAGCAATGGACAAAGACGCGGAAGCTGAATTGACTGCTGCAACTACAGCGTTCAAAAAGTCATTTGCATAAGTTGCTTTGTAGTCAATAAACAGACAAGGGGCAATCATGGCATCCGGCAAGGAACTACGCACCAAGATCAAATCGGTGGAAAACACCAAGAAGATCACCAAGGCGATGGAAATGATTTCTGTCTCCAAGATGCGCAAAGCGCAAGAGCGCATGCGCGCAGCGCGACCATACAGTGAAAAGATTCGCAACATTGCTGCGAACTTGGGAGAAGCGAATCCTGAGTATGTGCACGCCTTCATGAAAACCAACGATGCCAAATCGGTCGGTTACATTGTGGTCAGTACAGACAAAGGTTTATGCGGTGGATTGAATACCAATCTGTTTCGCGCCTTAACCCTTCGCTTGCGTGATGGTCAGACTGCAGGTCAAACAGCACAATCGGTTGCCATTGGCAGCAAAGGTTTGGGCTTTTTGTCACGCATGGGAGCCAAAGTGGTGTCGCAAGTGACCCATTTAGGTGACAAACCTCATCTTGATAAATTAATCGGACCCGTCAAGGTTTTGTTGGACGCGTATGCACGTGGCGAAATCAACTCAGTGGTGCTGTGCTACAACAAGTTTGTGACCACCATGCGTCAAGAGCCTGTGACTGAGCAATTGTTGCCTTTGTCGCAAGCCAAGTTGCAAGAGCAAGCGCAACAGAGCGAAGCTACAACTGGTGTGAAGCATGGCTGGGATTACATTTATGAGCCTGATGCGCAAGCTGTGATTGACGATTTGTTGGTGCGTTATGCCGAAGCTTTGGTTTACCAAGCGGTCGCTGAAAACATTGCTTCAGAGCATGCTGCGCGCATGGTGGCAATGAAAGCCGCGACAGATAACGCTGGTAATGTGATCGCCGAGTTGAAGTTGATTTACAACAAAACTCGTCAAGCTGCCATTACCAAAGAGTTGTCAGAAATTGTGGCGGGTGCTGCAGCGGTGTCCTAATAGAGCCGTTGAAGCAAACAAGTTTTAAGTTTTAGTTCAAGTTTTTAGATTTTTAAGTTTTTGTATTAATTTTTTTGGAGCAAAAAATGGCTCAAGTCCAAGGCAAAATTGTTCAGTGTATCGGTGCGGTGGTTGACGTGGAATTTCCACGCGACAAAATGCCCAAAATTTATGACGCCCTCAAAATGGACGGCTCCACATTGACGCTGGAAGTTCAGCAGCAATTGGGTGACGGCATTGTGCGTACCATTGCGCTGGGATCCTCCGACGGTTTGCGTCGCGGCATGATCGTGCAAAACACTGCACAGCCTATCATGGTTCCAGTTGGCAAAGCCACATTGGGTCGCATTATGGACGTGTTGGGTGCGCCGATTGACGAGCGTGGTCCAGTCGCTGCAACATTGACATCTTCTATTCACCGCAAAGCACCAGAATACGACGAGCTCAGCCCTTCACAAGAATTGCTGGAAACCGGTATCAAGGTGATTGACTTGGTATGCCCATTCGCAAAGGGCGGTAAAGTTGGTTTGTTCGGTGGTGCGGGCGTGGGCAAAACCGTGAACATGATGGAATTGATCAACAACATCGCCAAAGCGCACAGCGGTTTGTCTGTGTTTGCGGGTGTGGGTGAGCGTACTCGTGAAGGTAACGACTTTTACCACGAGATGGCTGACTCCAAAGTGGTTGATTTAGAAAACTTGGAAAACTCCAAAGTTGCGATGGTTTACGGCCAAATGAATGAGCCGCCAGGTAACCGTTTGCGCGTGGCTTTGACAGGTTTGACCATTGCCGAATCGTTCCGTGACGAAGGCAAAGACGTGTTGTTCTTCGTTGACAACATCTACCGTTACACATTGGCCGGTACCGAAGTGTCCGCCTTGTTGGGTCGTATGCCTTCTGCTGTGGGTTACCAACCTACACTGGCTGAAGAAATGGGTCGTTTGCAAGAACGTATCACATCCACCAAAGTTGGCTCCATCACTTCTATCCAAGCCGTTTACGTGCCTGCGGATGACTTGACCGATCCATCACCTGCGACAACTTTTGCTCACTTGGACTCAACCGTTGTGTTGTCTCGTGACATTGCCTCTTTGGGTATCTACCCAGCGGTTGATCCATTGGATTCCACCAGCCGCCAGTTGTCACCATTGGTTGTGGGCGAAGACCACTACAACACAGCACGTGCTGTACAAGGTACTTTGCAACGTTACCGCGAATTGCGCGACATTATCGCGATCATGGGTATGGACGATTTGGCTCCTGAAGACAAATTGGCTGTGGCACGTGCGCGTAAAATCCAGCGTTTCTTGAGCCAGCCTTTCCACGTGGCCGAGGTGTTTACCGGTTCTCCAGGTAAATACGTGCCATTGTCAGAAACCATCCGTGGCTTTAAGATGATTGTGAACGGTGAGTGCGATCACTTGCCAGAGCAAGCGTTCTACATGGTTGGCACAATTGACGAAGCGTTTGAAAAAGCGAAAAAATTGGCAGCTTAATCAACAACACAAGGTAAATCATGAACACTATTCATGTTGATGTGGTCAGTGCAGAAGAATCCATCTTCTCAGGCGAAGCCAAATTTGTGGCCTTGCCAGGTGAAGCGGGCGAACTCGGCATTTACCCACGCCACACGCCTTTGATTTCTCGCATCAAAGCGGGTTCTGTGCGCATTGAAAAAGCCGATGGCACAGAAGAGTTTATTTTTGTTGCTGGCGGCATTTTGGAAGTGCAACCTAATTGCGTCACCGTCTTGTCTGACACAGCGGTGCGCGGTAAAGATTTGGACGAAGAGAAAGCCAACTTGGCGAAAGCGGCAGCTGAAGAAGCACTCAAAAACGCCAAAGGCGAATTTGATATTGCCAAAGCACAGTCCGAGTTGTACGCCATTGCGGCTGAGATTGCGGCATTGCGCAAATTCCGCAAAAATAAATAAGCTAAGGTTCAGATACGTAAGCGTTCTGAATTTCAAACTTCCAAACTTCAAAAAGGCCTCGCAGTTCATCGAACAGCGGGGCTTTTTTACATCCAACGCACACACTCTACATCCACCGTGTTGCTGCCATCGCTGAGCATGAGTGCGCCTTCTTGAATGGTGGCTTGTAACTGCATGCTGCGGTTTGCCAGTTTTGCCAATTCTTGTGATTGCAAAGTGGGTACGCGCCAGATTTGCAAATTTTTTGCACGGCTGACTTTGTTTTCGATGGCCTTGAACCATACTTCGGCTGCATGGTTAAAGCAATACACCATCACCAATTCTGATTTGCCACAAGCTCTTAGAATCGGCTTCTCCTCAGGTGCACCGACCTCTATCCACAAGCGTGTGGCCTGCGTGTAATCACGCAAATACACATCAGGATCATCAGGGTCAGACAAGCCTGCACCAAAAGCCAAAGTGCCATCACCGCCGCAAATGGCTTGCAACTGATGCGCTTGCAAAGCCATCGCGGCCAATCGAATCATCATCCGCTCATCAGTTTCGCTGGGGTGTCGGGCCAAGGTGAAGGCATGGTCCGCGTAATAGCTGTTTTCAATATCAGCAATGGCCAAATTGGCTTTGAAAATGGTGGATTTGATGGCCATGGGTGATATGTTAAAGAGTGAACAATGCTATATTATTAATAGCAAACTAGGCAATAAATACGCCGGCTAGAGGCCAAAAATGCATATAAAGATGGTAAAAGAGGCGAAAAGTGCGCCTTAAACCCGCTTGGCTAACTCGGCTGCTTTGCCTACGTAGCTGGCAGGTGTCATGGCCAGCAAGCGTGTTTTTTCAGCTTCAGGAATGTCCAAAGAGGCGATCAGTTGATGCAAATCTGCTGCGGTTACGGTATTGCCACGTGTTGCTTCTTTGAGCTTCTCATAAGCGCCTTGCACACCATAGCGGCGCATCACGGTTTGAATCGGTTCGGCCAACACTTCCCATGCAGCATTCAAATCTTCATTCAGTGCAGTTTCGTTGAGCTCAAGTTTGTTTAATCCTACCATCATCGAGTTGTACGCCAAGGTGGTATAGCCGAACGCTACACCCATGTTGCGCAACACGGTGCTGTCGGTGAGGTCGCGTTGCCAGCGGGAGATCGGTAGTTTTTCACTCAAGTGTTTGAGCATGGCATTGGCCATACCCAAATTGCCTTCGGCATTTTCAAAGTCAATGGGGTTGACTTTGTGCGGCATGGTGGATGATCCAATCTCGCCTGCTTTGAGTTTTTGTTTGAAGTAGCCCAAGCTCACATAGGCCCAAACATCGCGTGCCCAATCTATCAATATGGTGTTGGCACGGGCAGTCGCATCAAACATCTCGGCCATGTAATCGTGTGGTTCGATTTGTATGCTGTAGGGCTGAAATGTCGAGTCCTAGGCCAAAGGCATCCACGGTGTTGGTGCCGGTTCAGCGCGTTCAATCACGCCTTTGCTGAATGCTTCCCAGTCAAAGTCTGGCCAGGCGGACAAGTGTGCGTTGTAGTTGCCCACTGCGCCATTCATCTTGGCCATGATACTGACGCGTGCAATGTTGTCGCGTGCTTTAGCCAAGCGCATCATCACATTGGCAATCTCTTTGCCTACCGTGGTCGGACTGGCCGTTTGACCGTGTGTGCGGCTGAGCATGGGAACAGAAGCGTAGGCATGTGCCATTTCTCGCAACTTGGTAATGATGCCATCCAGTGCCGGCAAGAGCACGCGATCACGTCCGGCTTTCAATTGCAGGGCATGGCTGGTGTTGTTGATGTCTTCTGAGGTGCAGGCAAAATGCACAAAACCGCGCATGGCGTGCAACTCAGGCAGCGCATCGAATTGCCCTTTAACCCAAGTTTTGGTTTCGCCAGTACCTGAGAAGTAACCCGTTAACCAGTACTCTACCGCTTTGACATCGTGGTTGGTTACTTTTTCAATGTCTTTAATGGCTTGAGCATCACGTTCTGAAAAATTCGCCATGATGCTCAGCAAGTGCGAACGTGCCTCTTTCGACAATGGCTTGAATTCGTCAAATCCCGCATCACTCAAGGCCACGAACCAGGTCATCTCAACTTGCACACGGTATTGCAAATAACCAAACTCGCTCATGATGGGGCGAAGCTTGGCCAGTTTGGCGGCATAGCGTCCGTCGAGTGGCGACAGCGCTGTTATCGCAGAAAAGTCAGAGGTATTGGGCGTTTGCGTGGTGCTGTGGGATGTCATGCTCTGATTGTAAGTCAGTGCATGAAGCGACCTTCACGGTTCACAATAGATAAATCAACAAATGACGAGCCCACATGGTCGTTGGGTTTGTAAACGATCTTGATATCGTTGATGTCAAAGCTGGCGTTGCTTAATCCTTTAACAAAACTCTCACGCGTTAAATTTGGTCCCGCTTGCCGCAAGGAAAGTACCAATGCTTTGGCTGTGATGTACCCTTCCAAACTACCGTATGAGAAATCTTGACTTGGTTTGATGCGTTTGAAAGCTTCTTGGTATTCACGTGTCACTGCCGTTTTCTTTTCCCATGGGCTGGGTACGACTTGTGAAAATATGATGCCTTGGGCCAGTGGTCCTAGGTGTTTGGCCATTTGTGCAGAGCCGGAGTTGACGGCGTAAATGGCTGGATGCAAACCACCATGTGCATGCATTTTGCGAATAAATTTTTCATATATACCCACACTGCCATGGTTGAGTACCATTTGAGCGCCTTTTTGCTCAAGTTGCTGCACGTATGCATCAAGTTGTGCGTCATTCACATCCGATTTAAAGGGCATATCCAGCACCAGCTGCATACCTAAACTTTCACAGATTAATTTGACATTGGCAAGGTGTTGTTCGCCTGTTTCAGAGTCAGAACGCAGAAAAGCAACTTTGCTGATTCCCAAGCTTTTCGCTTGTTTAATCATGGCGCGAAACTCCTCGCGGTGCTCAGCGCGGACTGGGAAAACCAAAGGTTGATGGGGTCTGCGCAGGGTGGGGGATCCAGCCATGGGCCCAAAAAATGGTACTTTCAATTCATTGGTGACCTTCATCACTGCGGTAGATGGTCCTCCTTCAATCGAGCCAAAAATGACAAAAGCCTTTTCTTTGTTGATCAGTTCACGTGCATTCGCTTCGGCTTTGTCAGATTTGTTGTCGTCGTCCAGTGTTTTTAAAACAATTTGACGCCCATACACACCGCCTTTGCTGTTAACGTCATTCAGATAGGTTTCAATGCCCGCCATAACGGCCATGCCGTAATCATTTTTGCCGCCTTGCAAAGTAATGGACTGGCCAATCAAAATACTGCCTTTACTGATGCCATTCTCAGCCCAAGAGAATTGGGTGGCACACAGGGCCAAACATGTAACAAAGATTAAATGGCGTAATTTCATAGTGTTGTTATGACCCAAAATAAGTTGGAAATTCACAATTCATTGTATGAATATCGCTTTCAGCTGACTTGTTGTAAATCAAACACTGATTTAATTAAGTTAACCTAGCTTAATCTAAGAGCAGCAATAAGCTTGTAAGTTCAAACCCTATGCGATGTTAAATATTTCAGGTGGGTTCTTGTAGAATGATAAAAAACACGCAGAGTTGCACTTAATTTACTAAACCAAAACTTGACTTATCGAATGCTGAAACTAATAGGCACCAATTCCAGCCCCTATGTCCGCAAGGTCAGAATCGTGATGGCTGAAAAGAAACTCGAATACAGCTATGTGATCGATAACGTTTGGGCGGCTGATACGGGCATTGCGCAGGCCAATCCTTTGGGAAAAGTGCCCTGCTTGGTGTTGGATGCGGGCGAGGCACTGTTTGATTCGCGTGTGATCGTCGAATACTTGGATGTGTTGTCTCCCGTCGGAAAGCTTATTCCATCATCTGGTCGCGAGCGTGCCGAAGTGAAAACTTGGGAAGCGCTGGCCGATGGCTTGTTGGACGCCGCTGTTTTGGCGCGTTTAGAGGCCACTTGGGCAGGTCGTTCCGAAGCACAACGCAGCCAAACCTGGATTGACCGGCAACTTGGCAAAGTGAATGACAGCTTGATAGCCATGAGCAAAGGCTTGGCAGACAAACCATTTTGTTCGGGCATCCACTTAACCTTGTCAGATGTGGCGGTTGGAACGGCTTTGGGCTATTTGGATTTTCGATTCCCTGATATCAATTGGCGTTTGGCGCATCCAAATTTGGCCAAATTACAAGAAAAACTCATGCAAAGACAGAGTTTCATGGACACCGTTCCGGCATAAGACGGCTTCATCCAATACCAACATCGGTATGGCGAAATTGCCTGCACTCTTTGACAAAATCGTTGCACGAAAAGATGCGCGTTTGCGCATAGCCGAGTTGCCCAAACCAGTGATTTTTACCAACGGCGTGTTTGATGTGTTACACGCGGGCCATGTCAATTATTTGGAACAAGCGCGTGCGCTTGGCGGCAGTTTGGTGGTGGCAATCAACACAGATGCATCTGCCAAACGATTGGGCAAAGGACCCGATAGACCGCTGAACAACGAGCTTGACCGTGCTACGGTTGTTGCAGCTCTACAGGCGACCAGCTTGGTGACATGGTTTGACGAAGACACACCTTTGGAATTGATCAACGAACTGCGTCCTGATGTGATTGTGAAGGGCGGTGATTACGACATGCGTCTCTTGGCAGAGACCAAGTTGGTTGAAAGCTACGGCGGCAAAGCTTTGGCCTTGCCATTTGTGAAGGGTTACTCAACAACTGCTTTGGTGAGCAAAATCCGTTCTGGCAAATAAAAAGTTGTCTAGCGGTAAATAACGATAAGGCTGGCTAATTTAAGCCGCAATCTGCAGTCAGCTGCGATTCAAGACCAAGTTGTCGCGGTGAATCATTTCAGGCTCTGCCACGTAGCCCAAGATTTTTTCGAATTCGCTGGAGCTCTTCTTGCACAACTGACGCGCTTCAGAGCTGGTGTAATTAGCCAAGCCGCGTGCGATTTCATTGCCTTGATCGTCATGGACCGCAATCACATCACCACGTGAGAAATCGCCTTCCACTGCGGTCATGCCAATGGGCAACAAACTGGTGCCTACTTTTTGTAACTTGTTGACAGCACCCGCGTCCACAATCACCGCGCCGCGCAGTTGTAAGTGGTCCATCATCCACTGTTTGCGCGCTTGGTTTTTTTGGGTTTGAGCCACCAACAATGTGCCGATGGCTTCGCCTTTTGATAATCGAACCAGGGCGTCGGGCTCACGTCCCCAAGCGATGACGGTTGACGCACCAGAACCTGCGGCACGCTTCGCCGCCAGTATCTTGGTCAACATGCCACCACGCCCTATGCTAGAGCCTGCGCCGCCTGCCATGGCTTCTAGCGCAAGGTCACCCGCCTGAGCGCGGTCAACAAATTTGGCCAATGGATCTTTGCGCGGATCTGCAGTGAACAAACCCTTTTGGTCGGTCAGTATGACATAGGCATCTGCCTCCACCAAGTTGGCTACCAATGCACCTAAAGTGTCGTTGTCGCCAAATTTAATTTCATCAATCACGACGGTGTCGTTTTCGTTGATGACGGGCACCACGCCGTGTTTGAGCAATGTCAGCAGTGTCGATTTGGCGTTCAAATACCGTTCACGGTCGGCCAAATCGGCATGCGTGAGCAGCACCTGTGCAGAGCCCAAACCTTGCTCGCGAAGTTTGGTTTCATACATTTGTGCCAAGCCCATTTGGCCCACTGCCGCAGCCGCTTGCAGTTCGTGGATGGCGCTGGGACGCGTTGTCCAGCCTAGGCGTTTCATGCCTTCTGCAATCGCGCCGCTAGAGACCATGATGACCTCGCGTCCATCGGCACGCAACTTGGCTATTTGATCGCACCACAAGGCAATCGCTGATTCGTCCAAACCGCGTCCTTCGTTGGTCACCAAGCTGGAGCCCACTTTGACCACAATGCGTTTGGCGTGTTGCAAAAGTGTTTTAGTCATTGCTGTACAAAAATATATATCAAATTAGGCTGTAGCCGGCGTATTTATTGCCTATATTGCTATCGTATATATATAGCAAAATGGCGTTTGGTAATTATTCAGGTAGTTGAACAAATCGCGGGTCAATGTATTCGGGTGCTTGCTCTGCAACTTGTTCGGATTGAATGTGTTTGTAGATGGCTTTGACCAAAGGCTCGCAGCCTTCGCGCGTGAGGGCTGAAATTTCAAACACAGGTCCTTTGAACTTCATGCGTTTGACAAAATCAGCCACCACGCCAGCACGTTGGTCTTTGTCCACCATGTCGAACTTATTCAATACCAACCAGCGTGGTTTTTTGTACAAGCCCGCATCGTACTTTTTAAGTTCTTTGGCAATCGCTTTGGCTTGTGCCACAGGGTCAATGCTGTCGTCAAAAGGCGCCATGTCAATGATGTGCAGCAAGAGTCGTGTGCGTTGCAAATGACGCAAAAACAAGTGACCCAAGCCAGCGCCTTCGGAAGCGCCTTCAATCAAGCCAGGCAAATCTGCCACCACAAAACTTTGTTCAGGACCGACGCGCACCACGCCCAAATTGGGGTGCAAGGTTGTGAATGGGTAGTCTGCAATGCGTGGTCTGGCATTTGAAATCGCGGTGATAAAAGTCGATTTGCCAGCATTGGGCATGCCCAACAATCCCACATCGGCCAAAACTTTGAGTTCCAGTTTCAGGCTTTTTTGTTCGCCAGGCCAGCCAGGTGTTTTTTGACGCGGCGCACGGTTCACCGCGCTCTTGAAACGCATATTGCCAAAGCCGCCATCACCACCTTTGGCAATGGTAATTACTTCACCCGGTACCAAGAGTTCGTACAACACCTCACCCGTTTCGGCGTCGGAGATGATGGTGCCAACAGGCATTTTGAGGGTGATGTCATCGCCAGCAGCGCCGAACATGTCTGAGCCCATGCCATGCTGCCCGCGTTTGGCATCGTGACGGCGAGAATAGCGAAAATCGACCAAGGTGTTCAGATTGGCATCCGCCACTGCGAACACATGCCCGCCGCGACCACCGTCGCCGCCATTGGGGCCGCTGAATTCTTTGTATTTTTCATGCCGAAAAGAGACGCAGCCTGCCCCGCCATCTCCTGCAGAAATGTCGATATAGGCTTCGTCTACAAATTTCATGATTTGATTTTAGTTGATGAACTGTTTTGCAGTCATAAAGCAAAAAGCCCGCGCTGTGCGGGCTTTTTGCAACGCAAAGCGAAATAAATTACGCTTGTACCGGAGTGATGTTGACCATCTGCTTGTTCAAAGCGCCTTTGGTACCAAATGATACCGTGCCATCTTTCAATGCAAACAAAGTGTGATCTACGCCCATGCCCACATTGTCACCAGCGTGAAACTTGGTGCCACGTTGGCGAACAATGATAGAACCCGCAGAGATGAGTTCACCTCCAAATGCCTTCACACCAAGCATTTTTGGCTTGGAATCACGGCCATTTCGCGTCGAGCCGCCGCCCTTTTTTTGTGCCATTTTTCTTTCTCCTGAAAGTTCCTAGAAATAAATTGCCAGGAATTATTTTTTAACACCACCGACGAGGGCGTCGGTGAGAGCTTTGAACTCAGCCATCTTGCCATCACGCAGCAAAGCTGCTTGTTCGGCCCAAGATGCTGGGTTGGCCAAGCTGAAACGTCCGCCTGATGCTTTGAGCATGGCAGTGATGTCATCTGCTTTAGCGGCAGCCAATTGCGCAAAAGTGGCAATGCCGCCTTCAACCAATACTTTGGCAATCTTCGGGCCAATGCCTTCGATGATTTCCAAATTGTCCTTGCCACCTTTGCTGGCAGCAGCCAATGCTTTAGGGGCTGGAATCACGGCAGCTGCAGCAGCTTTTGACACGCCACCTTTGCCATCGGCAATAGCAGCAATGAATAACTCGGTATAACCTTGGCGATGGCCTTGGCGTTTTTGATAATGCTTACGACGGCGCATTTTGAAAATGTGCACTTTATCGAATAAGCCGTGAGACAACAAAGTTGCCGTTACAGTCGCACCGGATACCAAGGGTGTGCCAAGCATGAGTTCGCTACCGTTTCCGACAGCCAACACTTGATCAATCACAACTTCTTGGCCTACATCCGCAGCAATCTGTTCTATTTTAATTTTTTCGCCAGCGACAACACGAAACTGTTTGCCACCGGTTTTTATGACCGCGTACATAATGACCTCTTTTAAAAGTTCTGCGGAAGGATTTCCGTAGAGCCAAAGATTATAGCATTATCAATAAACCAGTGGTAAAAATATTAGTCAATGGCAAATCAAGGGTTTGAGCTTTCTATAATAGCTAAACTTTAGGTAAAACATCTTGCTTGCTCACACCAGCTCCAGTCAAACAGCACTTCAATTGATCGCCCCAGACATGGAGCGCGTAGACGCGGTGATTGCGCAACGTTTGGCGTCGGAAGTACCGTTGGTAGGCCAAGTTTCTCGCTACATCATTGCGGCTGGGGGTAAGCGCTTACGTCCAGCTTTGTTGTTGTTATTGTGTGGTGCATTGGGGTACAAAGGGGATCAACGCTTTAATCTGGCCGCTGTTGTCGAGTTCATTCACACCGCAACCTTGTTACATGATGATGTGGTGGACGAGTCGGAGCTACGTCGTGGACTGGCTACAGCCAACGAGTCGTTTGGCAATCCTGCCAGTGTCCTGGTAGGGGATTTTTTGTATTCGCGCGCGTTTCAAATGATGGTGGATGCCAACGACATGCGTGTAATGCAAATCTTGTCTGATGCAACCAATGTGATTGCTGAAGGCGAGGTGATGCAGCTGATGAACATTCACAATGCCGATTTGGACGAGGCAGCCTATTTGCGTGTCATCAGGTCTAAAACAGCCAAGCTATTCGAAGCGAGTGCTCGCTTAGCGGCAATTCTAGCCAAATCAAGCAGTGAAGTTGAAGAGGCGTGCGCTGTATACGGACAAGCCTTAGGAACAGCATTTCAAGTCATCGATGATGTGTTGGATTACGATGGTGATCCAACTGTGATGGGCAAAAGTTTGGGTGATGACTTGCGAGAAGGTAAGGCCACATTGCCACTCATTATTGCGATGCAACGCAGTCAACCAGCGCAACGTAAAATAGTACAAAACGCTATAGAAACTGGCGACAATGCTCAAATTCAGTCCATATTGTCAATAATACGCGACACTGGTGCATTAGATGCATCCCGGCAAGCAGCTGCAATAGAGGCGCAACGCGCAATTGATGCTTTAATTCAATTTGAACCCAATAGGCATGTCAATGCATTATTGGAACTCGCCTCCAAACTTTTGATAAGGCAAGCATAGCTAACCAACACGGCAAGAATTTATGGCAACGAATGCAGGCAACAATCCCAACGCTCAGAAGTCGACTGTCAAAGGCGTAAAAGAGTTCGTTTACGACTGGGAGGGCAAAGACCGCAAAGGCAAGCAAGTGCGTGGAGAAATGCGTGCGGCTGGCGAGAATATAGTGCAAACCACCTTACGTAGACAAGGCGTTATCCCCAATAAAATCAAAAAGCGCGCGACCAAATCTGGCAGATCAATCAAGCCAAAAGATATTGCAATTTTTACCCGGCAATTCGCGACGATGATGAAGGCAGGCGTCCCCTTGTTGCAAACCTTTGATATTGTCGGTCGCGGTAATCCGAACCCCAACGTCACTAAATTATTAGGTGATATACGAACCGAAGTAGAAACGGGTACTTCGTTGAGTGCGGCTTTTCGTAAGTATCCAAAATACTTCAATACACTTTATTGCAATTTGATTGAAGCAGGTGAGTCGGCTGGTATTTTGGAGTCGCTATTGGATCGGCTGGCCACTTACATGGAAAAAACGGAAGCCATTAAGTCCAAAATCAAATCGGCTTTGATGTATCCAATCGCGGTGGTAGTGGTAGCGTTTGTGGTTGTGACCATCATTATGTTGTTTGTCATCCCAGCTTTCAAAAGTGTGTTCAGTTCATTCGGCGCAGATTTGCCCGCACCAACTCTGTTTGTCATGGCCATCAGCGACATGTTTGTGAAATGGTGGTGGCTGATATTTGGTGTTATCGGTGGTGGACTTTATTTCTTTTTTCAGGCTTGGAAACGCAGCGAAAAAATGCAAATGGTGATGGACAGGGTTTTGCTTAAAGTACCTGTATTTGGCGCATTGATTGAAAAGGCGGTAGTTGCTCGCTGGACCAGAACTTTGGCAACCATGTTTGCAGCGGGTGTGCCCTTGGTCGAGGCGCTTGATTCGGTGGGTGGGGCGGCAGGTAACTCAGTGTATTTGGAAGCAACCACAAAAATTCAGCAGGAAGTATCCACAGGTACCAGTCTCACCAATGCCATGACCAATCGATCCCTCTTTCCGCCTATGGTTTTGCAAATGTGCGCCATTGGAGAAGAGTCCGGTACGATTGACCATATGCTGGGTAAAGCGGCTGATTTCTACGAGGCCGAAGTGGATGACATGGTTGCCGGTTTGTCCAGTTTGTTAGAGCCCATCATCATTGTATTTTTGGGCGTCATCATTGGCGGTATTGTTATTTCTATGTACCTGCCCATCTTCAAACTTGGTCAAGTTGTCGGCTAATCCAGTGCAAACTGAATGACTGAATCCGTATTCATAGCTGGATTTGCGGGCTTCTTTGGCTTGCTGATTGGTAGCTTTCTAAATGTTGTGATTTATCGCTTGCCCAAAATGCTAGAGCGGCAATGGGCGGACGAGTATTCTGAATTTGCGGGTAAAGATCCCGAATTGAAGGCGCCATTCAACTTGATGCTACCGAAATCACATTGCTTGAAGTGTGGCCATCAAATTCGCTGGTATGAAAACATTCCTATCTTGAGTTATTTCTTTTTAAGAGGCAAATGCTCGAGTTGCCAGACGCCAATCAGCATGCGTTATCCAATGGTGGAATTGCTGGTTGGAATTTTGTTTGCAATTTGCGTATGGAAATGGGGATTTACGGCTAAAGGTATTGCATGGTGCGGATTCAGTGCAGCTATTGTTGCGCTGGCGATGATTGATTGGGACACCACTTTACTTCCAGATAACTTGACCTTGCCATTGCTATGGGCGGGTTTAATACTTGCTGCTTCAGGAGTGACGGGTGTCCCCCTGGATGCGGCTGTTTGGGGTGCTGTTGGAGGTTATCTCTCGCTTTGGGTCATCTATTGGGTATTCAAACTCATCACTGGTAAAGAGGGCATGGGTTATGGTGATTTCAAATTATTTGCGGCTTTAGGTGCTTGGTTTGGCTGGCAAGCTTTGATACCTTTGATATTGCTTGCCTCAGTCGCCGGTGCTATTGTTGGAATTGCGCTGAAGTATGTCAGCCAGTTGCGTGAGGGGGGTTATGTGCCGTTTGGCCCATTTTTGGCCATAGCCGGCCTCACGGCCATGATTTTTGGCGCCCAATCCATTTTGAAGCTTGTAGGGCTGAATGCGTAACTAAGCCAAAGAAAACAAAGATGCATTTCGGAGCACAACGAGTCGGACTCACCGGTGGAATTGGCAGTGGTAAAAGCACGGTTGCCGCACAGTTAAAGGTTTTAGGCGCACATGTGATTGATGCAGATGCCATTTCTCGCCAGTTAACTTCGGGTCAAGGTAAAGCGATGGACGCCATTGTTGAAAAATTTGGGCGTGAATATCAACTTGTCGATGGCAGTCTTAACCGTGCAAGTATGCGTGAATTGGTCTTTAATCAAAAAGAAAAACGCAATGAGTTAGAGCAAATACTCCACCCTTTCATTCAAAATGATATGCAAAATCAATTTGAGACTATGCAAGAGTGTGGCGCAAAACTGGTCGTGTTCGATTTGCCATTGCTTGCGGAGTCACTTAAATGGCGCAAAAACTTAGATAAAATAATTGTTGTTGATTGCTCAATCGAAACACAGGTGTCGCGCGTATTGGCTCGCGATGCTCAAAACACCAACAACCCTAAACCAATGACGCGTGATTTGGTCATCAATATAATTAACAGCCAAGCAAGTCGCAAAGACCGTTTGAAACTGGCAGATGTTATTATCCTAAACGATGATATAACGCGACAACAACTAAATGAAGAAATTGCGCAAATCTCTAAGCAGCTCGGTCTGATTTAAAACAAATACAGCATTGTGATTCAGTACGAATACCCTTTCAACGAAAAAGTTCGAACGTATTTGCGTCTGGAACATTTGTTTAATCGATTAAATGAGTTGGCATCGCGTGATACAGCTCTCGACCACCATTACGCATTAACAACCATCTTCGAAGTGATGGATGTTGGGGCAAGAGCAGATTTGAAAACCGATGTGCTGAAAGATTTAGAAAAGCAAAAGCAAGTATTCAACGCTTACAGAGGCAATCCATCAATCGCCGAAGAGGCGCTTGACGAAGTTTTGTCAGAGCTGGAAGATTGTTTTGTCAACTTGAACGGTGTCAGCGGAAAAGCTGGACAAAAGTTGACTGAAAACGATTGGTTAATGAGTATTCGCAGCCGCATGGGTATACCGGGCGGTACTTGCGAGTTTGATTTGCCAGCCTATTTCGCTTGGCAACATACCGATGTTCAGAAAAGACAAGTTGATTTACAAAGCTGGATCGGAACATTGTCTCCATTGGCAAAGGGTATTTATCTGTTGCTCAAAATTTTGCGTCAGTCAGGTATGCCGCAAAAAATGGTAGCGATGAATGGACAATTCCAACTCAATTTGCCACAGGGAAAACCTTCGCAGTTGTTGCGTATGCGTATAGATGAAGAGTTGGGTCTTATTCCTGAAATAAGTGGCAACCGCTTAATCGTATTAATTCGCTTAATGCGACAAGAGGATGATGCCAGATTGCATGCCAGTGCTGATGACACTGCGTTTGAACTGACGCTTTGTGCATAGCATGATGACAAAACCGCAAAATAAAAAAAACGCACACAAAAAGCCCACCTTCCACAGCCGTTTGTATGCGGCAGTGATGCAAGGGCGACTCACTGGGGCAATCAAAAAACGCATCAAACCACGCTTAATTCGCATTGGTCAGGCTGCTATGAAATCGCCAATTAGCAAGGGATTTCTCACGTGGGCATTGTCGTTTTCACCACGGTTACAGTCTCGTGTTCACAGAGTATTGTGGAGTGAATTGCAACTGTCTACGCGTGCATTTGGAATATTCGAAAATTTGAAAAAAGCTGTTGAAGCAAATACAGCCTCCAAACAACATGCGAATACTGATTGATTTACAAGGGGCGCAATGTGACAGTCGTTTCCGGGGTATAGGCAGGTATAGCCTGTCGTTGGCGTTGGCCATGGCACGAAATGCTTGCGAACATGAAATCTGGTTGGCTTTAAGCGCCGCTTTTCCGCAGAGTATTTTAGATTTGCGTCATGCTTTTTCGGAATTGATTCCACAAGAACGGATACGTGTTTTCAGCATCCCTCAACCAACCGCAGAAGTTGATCCTGCAAACGGATGGCGTGCACGCGCAGCAGAAATAATACGTGAAGAATTCTTGGAAAGCATTCAGCCAGATGTGATACATATCCCAAGTTTGTTTGAAGGCTACGGTGATGATGCGGTGGCATCTTTGGGTATTTGCACATCCGGGTACAAAACGGCTGTCACCTTGCACGACTTGATACCTTTGTTAGATCAAGCTTCCTATTTGCCCAACCCCATCATCCGCGATTATTATTTCCGAAAGATAGATTCAATCAAGCATGCAGGATTGCTTTTAGCGATATCGGAATCATCGCGCAAGGAGGCAATCAGTGCGCTTTCTTGGCCAGAAGACAAAATAATCAACACCTCTGAAGGTTCTGATGCGCATTTTCAAGTTTTAGATCTAACACCTGAGCGAGAAAAGTCGATACGCTTGCAATATGGCATGACGCGGAAAATTGTGTTGTATGCACCAGGTGGGTTTGATTCTCGTAAAAACTTCGATGGCTTAATGCAGGCATATGCCTTGTTGCCATCCTCGATTCGAGCCGAATACCAGTTGGTTATAGCCAGCAGATTAAGCAAAGGGTCCGATGATTCGAGAACCAAACTTTACCATTGGCGTGATCAGGCAGGGTTGAGAGAAGATGAACTGGTACTGACAGACTTTGTGCCAGATGATGACTTGGTTGTTCTTTACAACATGGCTGATTTATTTGTGTTTCCTTCAAAGCATGAAGGTTTTGGTTTACCGCCACTGGAGGCTATGGCTTGTGGTGTGCCAACGCTTGCATCTAACACCTCTAGTTTGCCAGAAGTCATAGGTTGGGATCAAGCCTTGTTTGATCCGCACTCACCACCTGATATGGCCAGAAAAATGGAACAAGCCCTGACAGATTCGGCCTTTCAGTTGTCATTAAAAGAGCATGCGCTGATTCAAGTTAAGAAATTTTCGTGGGATAACAGTGCCAAACGTGCGATAGCTGCGCTCGAGGCCTTGCATGTAAAAAATCAAGCAGCAAGTGCATTGAGCAAACAAACAGCTGATAGTGAACAGATGCAATCTTCGCAAAATGGGATTCGTGCGATTGCGAATTTGCTACGTAAGGATTCATCGCCGGACAGTGATTTAGCAAAGGCAGCAGCAGCCATAGCCTTTAATACTTCGACAAAACAGAATAGACAACTTCTGGTCGATATCACTGAACTATCAAGACATGATGCGAAATCTGGAATTCAGCGTGTCGTGCGAAGTTTGTTGCTTGAATTGATCAAACAAATGCCCATTGCATATCCAGCATTCAGCTTGCGGCCTATACAGTTCGATGGCCATCAGTACCGCTATGCCAATCGCTTCATGGCGCGATTCTTAAAAAAATCTGCCGATGAGCAAAAAAATAGCCTAGATGACATTGCTGAGATTAATCAAGACGACATATTTTTTGGCTTAGATCTCGTTCCACCATTGGTGACCAAGCAACAAGCCTTGTATCAACAATGGCGCGCTTATGGTGTGCAAGTGTATTTTGTGGTTTACGATATTTTATTGGCGCACCGACCCGATTGGGCGCCTGAAGAGGCTTCTGCAGTTTTATCTGCTTGGCTGGATGCGGTAACACAAGTGGCAACTGGTTTGGTTTGCATCTCCAATTCAGTGGCAAACGAATTGCGCATTTGGCTAGAACATAACCCTAGAAATAGACCTGTATTGCCAACAATCAGCTTCTTTCATTTGGGTGCAGATTTGGATAGCAGTGCGCCTACAAAAGGGTTGCCGAAAAATGCGATAGCCACACTAGAAACGCTTCAGAAACGCCCGACATTTCTATCGGTTGGCACATTTGAACCACGTAAAGGGCACTGGCAAATGTTGAAGGCCTTTGATGATTTGTGGGCAAAGCATATTGATGTAAATTTGGTGTTGATTGGTAAACAAGGCTGGATGATGTTGCCGTTTGCACAACATTTGCGTAAGCATCCAGAATTTAATAAGCGCTTGATTTGGCTAGAAGCCATCAGCGATGAATATTTGGAAAAAATTTATGCAGCATCAAGTTGCTTGATTGCAGCATCGGAAGGTGAGGGGTTTGGTTTGCCCTTGATAGAGGCGGCCAGCCATCACCTACCTATCGTGGCGCGTGACTTGCCTGTGTTCCGTGAGGTAGCGGGCGAACATGCTTACTACTTCAGCGGATTGTCTGGAGAGGATTTGTCCAACGCGTTGAATGATTGGCTGGGTTTGTTTGCGCGTCACGAAGCACCAAAGTCAGATCTGATGCCGCACCTCACTTGGTCGGAAAGTTGCCAGCAAATTTTGCCTTTGATTATTCGCTCGGATAAAGAGAAATTTTAGCCAGCAAAATTTTGTATCTTCTAGCTGCGTCCATATATATCGGCCAATCGGACGATATCATCTTCACCCAGATACGCGCCACATTGCACCTCAATCAGCACCAATTCATTTTTCCCAATATTGCTTAAGCGGTGCTTTTCTTTGACAGGTATGTAGTGGTACTGACCAACTTCGGTTCGGTGCTCTTTGTCACCGATCTGAACTATTGCAATGCCTTGTACAACCATCCAATGCTCTGCGCGTTGGTGGTGGTATTGCAAGCTGAGTGATTCGCCTGGTTTGACGGTGATGCGCTTGACTTTATAGCCTGATTCTTCTTTCAAAGTGGCATAAGTGCCCCAAGGTCGATGGACTTTGGTATGCAGTTGCGTGCTTTCGTGCTTGCGCTCTTTCAACTCGTCCACGATGGCTTTGACGCGCTGTGCTTGATCTTTATGCGCCACCAACAAGGCGTCAGGAGTGTCAACAATGATCAAATCATGCACGCCCACAGTCGCCACAATTTTGGGTGTGTGGCTGTCTACTTGTACATGCGTGTTGAGGGTATCAACAGCAACCACATCCGCTTCAAACGTATTGCCACTGGCATCGGCCGTGTGTGCTAAAGCAACTGCTGGCCAAGCACCCACATCGCTCCAAGCAAACTTGGCAGGCACCATTGTGACGTTTTGCGCTCTCTCCATGACGGCATAGTCAATGGATATATCAGGCTGTTGACTAAAGGTATGAGCATCAAAGCGAAGCACGTGATCTTGTATTTTGTGTGATCCTGTATCTTGTGTCGTCATTTGCGCACTTTTCATCACACGCTCGGCAGCATCAATCACTTCTGGACATGATCTCGGAAGGCTTGCAAGATGGTGCCAGCAGTGAAACAAAACATACCGCTGTTCCAGTAGTATCGACCGGTACTCAAATATTGGGCCGCAGTTGCAGCATCGGGTTTTTCTACAAACCGCAGTGCTTTTTGTGCAGTGCGAGAGACTTGCTCAACTTCTATGTATCCAAACCCAGTTTCTGGGGAGCTTGGTTGCACGCCAAAAACAACGAGTTGACCTTGCAGTGCAGACCGTGCGGCTTCTAAGGCGCAGGACACGTAAGCTTCGGTATCTGGGATTAAATGATCAGCAGGTAAAACCAGCATCACTGCATCATCACCGTGTGTTTGTGCGCATACCATGGCTGCTAATGCAATAGCTGGCCCAGTGTTACGTCCTTTGGGCTCTAAGGATGTAGCGTGCGTTGGGCGGGTCTTGTAAATTGGCGATGACTTCGCGCGTTAGAAACAAATAATCTTGATTGGTCACGATCAGTGACTCATCTGCACCGCAAGCCTGACCACGTTCAATGGCTTGTTGCAACAGTGGGCTACCGCCAAGAGAGAGAAATGGTTTGGGATAGGATTGTCGAGAAGCAGGCCATAGCCGTGTACCTGCACCGCCAGAAATGACAACGGATATGAGTTTCATGAATCGATTATAGAAGAAGCTACTTGACGGGCTTCTGATTGTTTTGGGTAACAAAGCCTATGCGATTCAAGCCGGCCTGTTGTGTCACACCCATCACCTCTGCCACTTTGCCATAAGCCACCGTTTCATCTGCACGCAATTGAACTTCAGTATCTGATTTAACAATCGCTATTTGCTTTAAAGAGTCGGTAAGCTGGGTCAAACTGGTAGCTTGCTCATTCAAAAAAACCTGTCCATTTTTATCAATCACGACAGTGACAAACTTCGGTGCGTCAACTGGGTTGGTCGCACTTGTTTTGGGTAAGTCGAGTTTGATTGCACTGGTCATGAGCGGCGCTGTGATGATGAATATGACGACCAATACCAACATCACATCCACCAAAGGCGTCATGTTGATGTCGCTCATGGGTTTAGCATTGTTGATGCGGGTTATTCGACCAAAGCTCATTGCAAAATACCTCGCAAATCACTGGCAAATCCTTCTAACTCAGCCTCAATTTGTCCAATGATGCGGCCAAATACGTTGTATGCAATCACCGCCGGAATGGCAACCAATAAACCTGCGGCGGTCATCACCAGGGCCTCACCGACAGGCCCAGACACTTGTGCAATCGTCATCTGGCCAGCACCGGCAATATTGGTCAAAGCATGGTAAATACCCCAGACCGTTCCCAACAAACCAACAAAAGGCGCGGTAGAGCCAATTGTTGCCAGCAACACTTGACCAAAATTTAATTTGTGGCTGATGCCGTGCAAGGCATCCCGCAAAACGCGCGTGAGTTGCTGAGATTTATCACCCGCTTGCGCAAGCGTGTGTTCTTCCATACGACCTGAATGGTTGATGCGTTGCCCTGCCGTAAGCAGTGGAGTCACTAGTTTAGAAGGGTCGAATACACTGGCTTGCTGTAAACCAATATCCAAATTTGGAGCTTGCCAAAAGGCAGCTGTGCTGCGTGCAATGTCTTTTCGGGCTCGTCGCAAAGACCAAGCCTTGATCAAGATAACCACCCAGCTTGTTACCGACATCAGCAATAAGACAATCGCGACAGCTTGGCTAATGGCATCGCCTTGGAGCGCAAATTGAAATGCATTCATCTATGATCTAACGAAAATTTAACACGTCATACATGTCAAATAGGCCATTGGGTTTGTCGATTAAAAACCGTGCTGCCATCAAGCTGCCTTTGGCATAGTACTCGCGGCTAGACGCTTTGTGACTGATTTCAATGCGTTCGCCCGTACCCGCAAACATGACAGTGTGGTCGCCCACAATATCGCCGCCACGAATGGTTGCAAACCCAATACTCGATGGATCGCGTGGTCCCGTTACTCCATGACGTTCAAACACGCCGCACTCTTTCAAATCGCGTCCCAAAGCTTCTGCAATCACTTCGCCCATTTTTAGCGCAGTTCCCGACGGTGCGTCAATTTTGTGTTTGTGGTGTGCTTCGATCACTTCGATGTCGTAACCCGTATTCAAAGCCTTGGCTGCCAGTTCCAGAAGTTTGAATGTGACATTCACACCCACGCTCATGTTGGGTGATAAAACGATGGCGATGTCTTTGGCTATTTCAGCTATTTCAGCTTTTTGTTCGGTACTGAAGCCGGTCGTACCTATGACGGCTTTGACACCTAGTTTTCTACATGCATGCAAATGTGCCAAAGTGCCTTCAGGCCGGGTGAAGTCCAGCAGAACCTGAGATTGCGACAATCCTTTGCTTAGATCATCGGTGACCAAAACCCCGCTGGTTTGTCCCAAATAAGCCAATGCATCGTTGTTCAGAGCATGAGACCCAGCTATATCCAAAGCGCCTGACAAAGCACAATCACCACTGGCGTTCACGGCTTCCAGCAGCATATGCCCCATGCGACCACTGGCGCCTGCAACAGCAATACGCAAAGGGGTTGTGACTTGTTGATTCAAACCGCTCATTTCTTATCGCCTGACAAGGATTCAACAAACTCTTGCTCTGTCAACATACCTTCACCATCGATTTTGTCCAGCGCATCACCTTTGAAATGAACGGTGAGCTTATACGGTTTGGTTTCAACACCTTGACGCTTGAGCGTGAAAACATATTCCCAGCGGTCAGCGTGGAAAACACTCACCAACAAGGGAGTGCCCAATATGTCCATCACCTGTGCGCGTGGCATGCCCAGTTTGAGGGCGTTAATTTGCTCTTTGGAAACAAAGTTTCCTTGTGCCACATCGACTTTGTAGGGGATACCACCACAAGCCAATAAGATTGAGCTGATGAGTCCAGCAATTAGCAATTTCAATGCAAGCAAATAAGGGCGGCTAGATTTCATGGTAATTCACTTATGAAATGGGTTAATTTTTGATGTCGGGGTTATGATGCTAGCCATTGTAGCGTTTGAGTGAGTTCCGAAACCAATATGAACATCAATGATGGCTTAAAAAACACGGGGTTGAAAACAACACTGCCGCGTCTGAAGGTGCTGGAGATTTTCCAACGCGGTGAACAACGCCACATGGCGGCTGAGGACGTGTTCAGATCCTTGTTACTTGAAAACACCGATATTGGTTTGGCAACGGTATACCGCGTGCTGATGCAGTTTGAACAAGCTGGCATTTTGACCCGCAGCAGTTTTGATGGCGGCAAAGCCGTTTACGAACTGAATGAAGGTGAACACCATGACCATTTGGTTTGTTTAGACTGTGGCCGCGTAGAAGAGTTTTTTGACGAGCAAATCGAGCAGCGGCAAAAGACTATAGCCAAATCCAAAGGGTTTGTGATTGCTGACCACGCTCTGAGCCTTTACGCCCATTGCTCTAAAACCAAATGCCCGCACAGAACCAAAACGTAACAGCAGTGATGAATGACTAAATCGTGGACACCTTGTGTCACGTGCAGATCAAAAAAAAGCGCCTACGGCGCTTTTTTTAATCAACAAATCGAATTAACCTTGGTGCGGACGCTTACCTGGGTTTTTCTTGTTGTTGGTGTGTGAGCCACGCTCTAAACTGATCTTCTGTCCTTTGCCGGTGGTGTAGCAAACACCTTTTGGTGCAACTGGACGTGGTGTGGCTTTGCGCTCAGCCTCGGTGCGAAATTCTTTGCTCATGGTCAATATCCTTTGGGTTCTGTGAAATGGTGGGTGAGTCGTTTAATTTAGGTCATAAAACGAGCCTAGCCCTACATTATCCTATATTTCGCCTTGGCTGGCCTTTTGCAACAACATGGCATCGCCATAGCTGAAGAATCGGTATTTCTGATCAATGGCTATTTTGTAAAGGTTCATGATGCGCGCATGCCCAGCAAAAGCGCTGACCAGCATCATGAGGGAGCTTTTGGGCAGGTGGAAGTTGGTGATGAGTTTGTCCACAATTTTGAAATCAAACCCTGGCGTGATGAAGATGTTGGTATCGCCCTGTGTTTCACCTGTTTTCGCCCAGGTCTCGAGTGCGCGCACGCTGGTGGTGCCAACGGCCACAATCTTGCCCCCACGCGCTTTGCATTGGGAGATTTTCTCTAGTGTCGACGGGTCAATGCTGTAACGCTCAAAGTGCATCACATGCTCGCTGATGTTGTCAGTTTTCACTGGTTGAAAGGTACCAGCACCCACATGCAGAGTGATGCTGGCGCGTTCTACACCTTGTTGGTCTAAGGCGGTTAGTAAAGCCTCATCAAAATGCAACGCGGCAGTGGGCGCGGCGACGGCGCCTGGGTTTTTGGCAAACACGGTTTGGTAGCGGCGCACATCGTCGGCTTCATCGGCGTGGGTTATGTAGGGCGGCAAGGGCACATGACCGTACTGGTCCATCAATTGGTAGGGGTCATCACCAATGTCGTTGGACAGCACAAAGCGAAAGAGCGCGCCGTCTTTTTCAGGCCATCGACCCAAAAGCGTTGCAGAAAAAGCGCCACTCGCCATCCACAGCGTTTCTCCCGGTTGTGGCTTTTTGCTCACGCGCATGTGCGCCACCACTTGGTTGCCAGTGAGCACGCGTTCAATCAGCAATTCGACCTTACCGCCTGTCGGTTTTTCGCCAAACAAACGGGCTTTCACCACTTTGGTGTCGTTGAAGACCAGTAAATCACCCGCTTGCAGCAATTGCGGCAAATCACGAAAGATGCGATGCACAGCCTGTGCACCTGTGCCGTCAAGTAATTTGGAGCCACTGCGCTCAGACGCTGGGTGTTGCGCTATCAGTTCATTTGGCAGCTCAAAATCAAAATCTGCAAGGGTATAACTGCGGTCAATTGCGCTAGTAGTGACGTGATGGTTTTTGGGTCATTCATGGTGCAGAATTGTCCCATGCCTGTGTCGCCATCAGCCACCCCAGATAAAAAAGCTGCAAATAAAAAAGCGCCGCTTGGTCAGACCTCGCCTGAAAAAGCCAAAGCAACCAAGCCACCAACAGGCAAAAGCCATTTGCAAAAGTGCTTTGAAAAGCTGGGTTTGTTGCGCGACATTGATTTTGCCCTGCACTTGCCTTTACGCTATGAAGATGAAACCAAGCTCACTAAACTAAGCGATGCACGCGAGGGAGACACTGTTCAGTTTGAAGCGGTGGTGACAAACTGTGAGGTGACTTACCGACCACGACGGCAACTGTTGGTGACGGTGGACGAGGGCACAGACACCTGCACTTTGCGTTTTTTCAGCTTTTACCCTTCACAGCAAAAGGCTTTGGCGGTGGGCAACAAAGTGCGGGTGCGTGGTGAAATCAAAGGCGGATTGTTGGGCTTCACCATGATGCACCCCAGTTTCAAAGCAGCAGGCGGTGACCTTGCCACCGCGCTCACACCCATCTACCCCACAGTGGCTGGTATGCCGCAAGCGTATTTGCGCAAAGCTATTTTGTCAGGCTTGGCGCGGGCGGATTTGAGTGAAACCTTTCCCAGCAGCTTTGATGCAGGTTTTAATGGTCAATTTGGCCTGCAGCCGGCGTATTCATTGCCTAAAGCGCTATCATTTTTGCATCATCCAAGGCCTGACACGGTATTGACGCAGTTGGAGGATCGCAGCCATCCAGCATGGCAGCGGCTGAAAATGGAAGAGTTGTTGGCGCAGCAACTGTCGCAGTTGCAAGCCAAGCGCGAACGTGCGGCCATGCGTGCGCCAGCGCTGGGATTGAACTCGCTGCAAAACACGCAATGCAGTTTGTATGCGCAGTTGCTGGAACGTATACCATTCAAATTAACCGCAGCACAAGAACGCGTTTGCAGTGAGATTGCGCAAGACTTAACGCGTGCCATCCCCATGCATCGTTTGCTGCAAGGCGATGTGGGTTCGGGCAAAACCGTGGTGGCAGCGCTGGCCGCCGTGCGTTGCATTGACGCGGGTTGGCAATGTGCTTTGATGGCACCCACCGAAATTTTGGCAGAACAGCACTTTCGCAAACTCATTGCTTGGTTAGAGCCTTTGGGTATTTGCATCGCGTGGCTAACTGGCAGCCAAAAAACCAAAGAGCGGCGCGAAGCTTTGGGCAAAATAGCCAGCGGTGAAGCGACCTTGGTTATCGGCACGCATGCGGTGATTCAAGCCAAAGTGCAGTTCAAAAATTTGGCGCTCGCCATCATCGACGAACAGCATCGCTTTGGCGTAGCACAGCGCTTGGCCCTGCGTGACAAGATGAGCGATGACGGCTTAGAACCACACATGTTGATGATGACAGCCACACCCATACCGCGTACGCTGGCGATGAGCTACTACGCTGATTTGGATGTGTCCACCATTGACGAACTGCCACCAGGCCGCACGCCCATTGTCACCAAAGTCATCAGCGATGCCCGGCGTGATGAAGTGATAGAGCGCATTCGTTCTCAGTTGGTTCAAGGGCGGCAAGTGTATTGGGTGTGCCCCTTGATTGAAGAAAGCGAAGCGCTGGATTTGAGCAACGCCACAGCCACGCACGAACAACTGTGTGCCGCCTTGGGTGATTTGAAAGTTAAAACATTGGCCGGACAAACCCAAACTGTTCAAATCGGTTTGTTGCATTCGCGCATGCCAGTGGCTGATAAAAAAGCGGTCATGGCAGAGTTTGTACAAGGTGCCATGCAAGTCTTGGTCAGCACCACGGTGATAGAGGTGGGTGTCGATGTACCCAATGCCAGCTTGATGGTGATAGAGCACGCCGAGCGATTTGGTTTATCGCAATTGCACCAGTTGCGCGGACGCGTGGGGCGCGGCGCTGCTGCATCGGTGTGTGTGTTGTTGTATTCAACGGGTGATGCACCACGCTTAGGTGAAACCGCACGCGAGCGGCTCAAAGCCATGGCGCAAAGCAACGACGGTTTTGAAATTGCCAAACGCGATTTGGAAATTCGCGGACCAGGTGAGTTTTTAGGCGCAAGACAATCGGGTGCGGCGCTGTTGCGCTTTGCCGATTTGGCGACCGATACCGAGCTGCTAGATTGGGCGCGTCAACTCGCACCTGTCATGCTGGACAGCCATCCGGATTTGGCACAAAAACATGTTGAACGTTGGCTGGGCAGCAAGGCCAATTATTTGAATGCATGAGCAATTGACAATGCCACAGTGTTGGCAGAATGCACTCAATAAGTCAAAAATATATGAAAAACTAGGCTGTAGCCGGCGTATTTATTGCCTATTGTGCTATTAAATATATAGCGTTTTGCTGAATCAAGGCATCACAAGACCACGCACAATCTGCATCGCCTCTTCAATGCGCTCAACCGCGTGAATGGTCAGGCCTTCAAAATCTTTGTTGGTTTTGCCACCTGCTTTGGGGGCGTTGGCTTTGGGGACGATTGCCACGCTGAAGCCTAATTTGGCGGCTTCTTTCAAGCGCTCTTGGCCGCGTGGTGCTGGGCGTACTTCGCCTGCCAAACCCACTTCACCAAACGCAATGAAACCTTTGGGCAAGGGCTTGCCGCGCAGGCTGGATGAGATGGCCAGCATCACGGCTAAATCTGCCGCAGGTTCGCTGATGCGCACACCACCCACGGCGTTGACAAACACGTCTTGGTCCATGCACGCTACACCTGCATGGCGGTGCAGCACGGCCAGTAGCATCGCCAAGCGGTCGCGATCCAGACCGACGCTCAAGCGGCGTGGACTTGGTCCACCACTGTCTACCAGCGCTTGAATTTCAACCAAGAGCGGGCGCGTGCCCTCTAGCGTCACCATCACACAACTGCCGGGTACAGGTTCTGAATGCTGGCTTAAAAAAATCGCGCTGGGGTTGCTCACGCCTTTGAGACCGCGCTCGGTCATGGCGAAAACACCAATTTCGTTCACCGCACCAAAGCGGTTTTTAATGGCGCGCACAAGCCTGAAACTGCTGTGCGTATCGCCTTCAAAATACAGCACGGTATCCACCATGTGTTCCAGCACGCGTGGGCCTGCCAACGCACCCTCTTTGGTGACATGCCCTACCAGCACAATGGCGGTGCCACTGCTCTTGGCATAGCGCGTCAAATGCGCGGCGCATTCGCGCACTTGGGCCACTGAGCCGGGGGCAGAGGTGAGTTGCTCGGAGTACACGGTTTGAATCGAATCAATCACCGCAATGTGGGGTTGCTGTGCTTCGAGTGTTGCCAAGATTTTTTCGAGACCAATTTCAGCCAGCACCTTCACTTGCGATTTGTCCAAACCCAAGCGACGTGAACGCAAAGCCACCTGTGCACCACTCTCCTCACCGGTGACGTAAAGTGTGTTTTGCCCACTGCGTTGCAATGAATCAAGAGCCTGAAGCAACAGTGTCGATTTACCAATGCCGGGGTCACCGCCTATGAGTACCACGCCACCTTCAACCATGCCACCACCCAGCACGCGGTCCAGCTCTTCATGCCCTGTGGGCGTGCGGTGAAAGTCGGCGGCATCGATGTCCGACAGTACGGCGACGTCGGCTGTCTTAGCCAATGATGCAAAGCGATTTTTGGTGGGCGCATTGCTCTCAGCGATGGATTCCACTAAGGTGTTCCACGCACCACAACCTGGGCACTTTCCCAGCCATTTTGGAGACGATGATCCGCACTCGGTACAGGTATAAACAGTTTTTTCTTTGGCCATGGCGCAATAATACTGTATATAACAACATATATCTATGTTTTTGAAAAATTGCCACAAGAATTAATTTGCACAGGCTTTGCGTAGCTTTACATTGGACATACAGTGCGTTTGCATAGGCAGCGCACACTCGCTTTCATTCCAGAGCCAAACTTAAAGACTGTGGATGTGGTTCAGTAACTTAACTTCACAAGGATCTCAAATGACATTCTCAACTTCAAAATTCAACAAAAAATTGGCAATCGCCGCATTGGTGGCATCTGCATTTGGCGTAACAGCCTTTGCACAAAATGCCACACCCGGTACACCTCCAGAGGGTCGCGGTGGTATGCAGCACCAAATGGGCAAAATGGGCGCAGGTGAGCAAGGCAAAGGCCAAGGCGCTGGTCAAGGAAAAGGTCCTGGCTTTATGCATGAACGCATGCAGGCACACCGCCAAGCACGCGCTGAAAAACGTTTGGCTGAATTGAAAACCAAACTCAAAATCACCGCCGCACAAGAAGGCGCATGGACAACTTTTGCTACTGCCATGAAGCCGCCAGCTGATGGTGCGAAGGGTGCCATGGGCATGCGTCATGACCCTGCACACCGTGCTGAAATGCAAAAGCTGACAACACCTGAGCGTTTAGAAAAAATGCGCGCGATGCGTCAAGGACATCAAACGCTGATGAATGCTGAGATGGACAAACGTGCCGATGCAACCAAAGCGTTTTACGCAGCTTTAAGCTCTGAGCAAAAAGCGGTATTTGATGCTGTGGGCATGCAAGGTGGTCGTGGTCATGGAGGCGGTCATTTTGGTCGCGGTGATCATGGTGGAAAAGGCGAGCACCGCGGCATGATGGGCGGACATCACAGTGGCATGGGTGGTGAAAAAGGTGGCGAACACCGTGGTCAAGGCCGCATGGGACCAGCCAGCTAAACACTGTTTCGCATCATACAAAAGCGCTGCAAGTAATTTGCAGCGCTTTTTTTATGAGCAAAATTTTGCTTTAGGGAAATACGGTGATGGGTGAGTTGTCAGCCCATGCAGGGTAAACCGTCATCGCTCGTTTGAAGTCGGTAGAGTCTTCAAAAGCGGATAACCAAGCTTGCACACTGGGCAATGGTTGAGCAGCAAACCAATCAATGTCTACATGCGCAAATTGTCGAACAAATGGCAGTATTGCGGCGTCAAATATGCCTATACTGCTATTAAATAAATAGCGTTGCTGTGTCAATAACGATTCCAAGTTCGCAAGAAAGAACATGGCTGTATCGCGTGCTGCTGTGCCATCTTCCAGGCCATGCTGCTTCGGGTATTTGTAGCGATCAAGCTGCTGTTTGAATTCTCCATCACAGCGTATGCAGCAATTGCATGCCGCGTTCAAACACTTTGGCGTCTGACGGCAACCATTGTGCCGGGTCGTGTTGACGCAAAGCCCACAGCATGATGTCCCAGACTTTGCTCTATCACTTCACCTTTCGTGGTGACAAGCACTGGCACAGTTCCTTTGGGTGAAGTAGCCAAGAATTCAGCAGGTTTGTTGCGCAAGACAACTTCGCGTAACTCGCACTGAATACCGCTTGCCAATAGCGCCAAGCGTGCGCGCATGGCATAGGGACAGCGGCGAAAGGAATAGAGGATGGGAAGCTTGCCAGAGGGTGGCTTCACTTCAGTCGTCATGGGTCTGCTTGGTTTTGTCTTTCAACTCACGCTTCACACCGATATACGGCTCATCGCGCAGTTTGGCCAAATTGATTTGCCGTTGCCGTTCTTCAAAGCGCGCAATTTGTTCAGGCGTTTTGGTGTCATGGCAACGTGGGCAGCTGAGTCCCAATACAAAATAGGGCGAATCTTTGTCCGCTTGGCTGATGGGCTCGCGGCAGGCGCGGCACAGTTCGTAATCGCCTGGCTTCAAACCGTGTCCCACACTTACTCGCTCGTCAAACACAAAACATTCACCTTCCCACAGGCTTTGTTCAGGCGGCACGGTTTCCAAGTATTTCAAGATGCCACCTTCGAGGTGGTAGACCTCGTCAAAACCTTGCGACTTTAAGAATGCGGTCGATTTTTCACAGCGAATGCCGCCCGTGCAAAACATCGCGACTTTGGTTTTTTTGTCGATTGCGCCAGATTGTTTGGCTTCTGATTTGGCAATTTGTGGTTGCGCCATCAACCATGCGGGAAATTTGGAAAAGCTTTTCAGCCGAGGGTCCACCGCGCCTTTGAATGTACCAATGTCCACTTCATAGGTGTTGCGGGTATCGATGACCAGTACGTCAGGGTCAGAAATCAGCGCATTCCAATCTTGTGGCTTGACGTATTTGCCAACGGTTTCATTCGGGTTCACCGTGGGCACGCCCATGGTGACGATTTCTCTTTTCAGCTTCACCTTCATGCGGTAAAAAGGTGGCTTATCGGACCATGATTCTTTGTGCTGCAAATTGGCCAAGCGTGCATCAGAGCGCAGATACGCGAGTACGGCGCGCACGCCAGATTCAGGGCCAGCTATGGTGCTGTTGATGCCCTCGTTGGCCAACAGTATCGTGCCTTTGACATCTTGCGATTCGCAAAATGCCAACAGTGGCGCTCTCAAATCCGCAAAATCGGAAAGCGTCACAAATTGATAAAAAGCAGCGGTCAAATAGCGTGAGTTCATGCCTCACATTCTATCGACTGCTGCTATTAGACTCATGCGCCAGTGGCGCAAAGACCTATTTTTTAACTGAGCAAGTGCTCCAGCCAAACAGTGCATAAGGTGGGCACCAGCCGATGGCTGCTGTTCCAGCCAACACAGCACCAGCCAAATAGCCAGCCCAAGCGTATGCGCCAAAGTTACCCATATAGGCCAAAGCCAAGAGCACCAAACCAATGATGCCGCGCAAAATGCGGTCAATGCCGCCAACGTTTTGTTTCATACTTTTCTCCTTCAATCAAGTTGCTGAAATTGGAAGTTACCTTAAATAACTTCTGGCCCGATTAGACACCTGAAATACAAAAGCGTCTGTGACAACAGTCACTTAACTCAAAATAGGGTCAGGGTTACAAATGGCGCGCAGCGCTGACGCATCCACAATGTGGATGTGTTCGCGTGATTGGCTGATCCAGCCCTCGCGCTCAAAGCGGCGCAACAAGCGCGTCACCACCTCGCGCACCGTGCCCAGCTCGTTGGCCAAATCTTGGTGGGTTTTGTTGAGTTGGTTACCGTGTCCCAGCAAAGCGGCGGCCAAACGTTGGTCGAGTTTGTGAAAAGCCACCGAATCGATCAAGCTGGTTAAATCCGCCATGCGCAGTGCAAACAAACCCAGCACTTCATTGCGAAAAGCCGGTGCTTCGAGCCATTTCAAGAAGATGGGTGGCGGAATCAATACCAGCTCGGTGTCTTTGGTGGCCACGCCGTAAGCGGACATGGGCTCGTTGCTGAAAAGACAGGCAGACGACACCAAACACAGCTCACCCGCCAGCACGCGGTACAACTCTAAAGAGCGACCTTCGCCCAGAGCGGCGTGATACCCGCACTTCGCCCGACAAAACCATGGGGAAGCCCTGGCAAGGCTTGTTTTCTTCAAACAATACAGTACCCAAAGGTACTTGCATGGGTATGGCAGCGGTGCCCAAGCTCGCGAAACTGGGCTCTACCTGCGCCAGTGAGGGGTAAAGTGTCAACAATTCAGCCATTTAAAGAGGTAATTGGTGTTGTTTGAGGTGGTAAAAATCCATTTATTGGCATGGTAACACCCCTGTAACCAATCCGCAGGCCTTAAATTTACCTTAACTTCACACGAGAATTGAACTTATACCTTAGCACTCCATCAAAGAGAGTGCTAATATAGGGGTTACTACTGTATTGATAGGACGTAGATTTGTTCAAAGGAGTAAAACGATGTCTGTGACTTTACCTGTACCTGCCACCCAAACTGCCGCGAAAACCGCCGCGACAACTGCCGCAAATACGCTGGCGGTGGTGACACCATGGGCCATGCCGCAGGCTGTTGGACCCACGCTGGGGAATTTGGATGCCTACATCACGGCAGCCAACCGCATGCCCATGCTCACTCTGGAAGAGGAGCAGCGCTATGCCAAAAACCTGCGAGACAACCATGATTTAGACGCCGCTGAAAAGCTGGTGTTGTCGCATCTGCGCTTGGTGGTTTCCGTTTCGCGCAAATACTTGGGCTATGGCTTGCCCCACGGCGATTTGATTCAAGAAGGCAATATCGGTCTGATGAAAGCCGTCAAACGTTTTGACCCCGACCAAGGCGTGCGTTTGGTCAGCTACGCCATGCACTGGATCAAAGCCGAAATTCACGAATACGTGCTGAAAAACTGGCGCATGGTCAAAATGGCCACCACCAAAGCACAGCGCAAATTGTTTTTCAATTTGCGTTCGATGAAGCAAGGCTACAAAGCCGATGCCGCTGCCTTGGGTGACGAAACCCACAGCAACACCATGTCCGAATCAGAAGTGCAACTGATGGCCAAAACGCTGAACGTCAAGCCTGAAGAAGTGACCGAAATGGAAATGCGTTTGGCTGGCGGCGACGTGCTGTTAGACCCCACGCCCAACGACGATGGTGAAGAAGCGTTCGGCCCCATTTCGTACCTGAGCGACACGCACCACGAACCCACCAACATGATCGAAGCGCACCAGCGCGACATCTTGGCCAGCGACGGCATTGCAGCCGCCTTGGCCAGCCTGGACGAACGCAGCCGCAAAATCGTTGAAGAGCGTTGGCTCAAAGTCAACGACGACAGCTCAGGCGGCATGACCCTGCACGACCTGGCAGCCGTCTACGGCGTCAGCGCCGAACGCATTCGCCAAATTGAAGTGGCAGCGATGAAGAAAATGAAAAAGACTTTGGCAGAGTTTGAATAAACTTTGTTGAAGTGAATTCAAAGGCTGCGTACGCAAGTATGCAGCCTTTTTTATTGATAAAATTGGCATCTAGCCGTCGAATTAATTGCCTATATTGCTATGAAATATATAGCTGTGCTGAAGGAAAATGATGAATACAAACACTGACGACTTCTGTGCAAAAGCAAGATCCTAAAAAATCCGATGTTCAGAAATAGCTGGTTTAGAAAGGCTTTGACAACATAGGAAGACATATGCTGAAGACTGCAGTTAGCAAATGTGAAATAAAAGATTGAGTGCAGTTAATGAGCTCATTGTAGGTTTATTTCCGGAAAGCTAGTGGAAGAACAAAAGCGGTTTCTCCAAATCCAACTTCAGATAAAACGAAAAAACTTTTATTGATTACCTGGGAATTGACAGTACTGAAAGTTGGTAATGGTTAAATATGGTCAATGTGACATCGAAGATAATCAACGATGAGCTCATCGCGAGTGCAGGCGATGCAGTACATCGTTCGGAAAGTCATAAACCAATTCTGGAGTTAGCTCACCGCAGCTAGTGAAGTGCGAATACCTTGATAAACCCATTAAATTTTTGAAAAACTTAATTGGCGCAATGGAATCTAAGCCTCAAGGAAATGATTTATCCTCACAAAGAACACGGACGACTTGCAATACGCTGGCTTTTGGGTGCGGGTGGGGGCTTCGTTGATTGATTCGATTTTGCTGATGCTGGTGACCACGCCATTACTGGTGGCGATTTACGGTTGGGCGGGGTTGGATTATGGGTATGCCGTGCGCTCGACCGGGTTTGTGGATATTTTGGTGACTTGGATTTTGCCAGTGGTGGCGGTGATTTGGTTTTGGGTGAAGAAGCAAGCCACACCCGGCAAATTGCTGTTGTCGCTGCGCGTGGTGGATGCGAAAACGGGGCGTAGCCTGACCGTGGGGCAAAGTGTGGCGCGGTATCTGGGGTATATCGTTTCAACCATTCCGTTTGGATTGGGACTCTTGTGGGTGGGTTTTGACAGCAAAAAACAAGGCTGGCACGACAAGATTGCAGGCACGGTGGTGGTGCGCAACCGGCGCCATGGCGTTGAGCCTGTGCGCTTTGATCAAGCTTAGTTTTATAAGGCTTTTTGGCCTCTAGCCGGCGTATTTATTGCCTAGTATGCTATTAAATATGTAGCATTAGTCTGATGTGTAAAGTGCTTGCATCCAGCCGCAAGCTCTGCCACAATCGTGTGATGAACTACCAAAATATCCTCCTCAGCACCGACAGCGGCATCACCACCATCACCTTGAACCGTCCTGACAAGCGCAATGCTTTGTCATTGGACGTGTTGACGGAATTGACTGATGCATTTAAGAAAACGGCAGCCAGCGATGCGCGCGGCGTGATACTGGCGGCGAACGGCCCAGTCTTTAGCGCAGGGCATAACTTTGGTGACATGGCGGGAGCAACGTTTAGAAGAAACGCGCCATGTGTTTCAAGTCTGTACCGACATGATGAACGCCATGCAAGCCATGCCACAACCGCTGATTGCCAAAGTGCATGCGCTGGCAACGGCGGCTGGCTGCCAGTTGGTCGCCACCTGTGATTTGGCGATTGCGGCAGACACGGCATCGTTTGCCATTCCAGGCGGCAAAGCAGGTTTGTTTTGTCACACACCCTTGGTGGCTTTGGCACGCAACGTGGGACGCAAGCGTGCGCTGGAAATGGCGATGACGGGCGATGCCATCAGTGCTGCGACAGCGGTCGATTGGGGCTTGATCAACCGTGCTGTACCGGCCGACCAATTGGATGCAGCGGTGCTGGATTTAATCACCCGCGCCACGCGTGGCAGTGAGCTGTCCAAAGGCAATGGCAAACGCGGTTTCTACGCGCAAATGGAAATGCCACAAACCAGCGCCTACCAATTGGCGGTGGAGCTGATGGCAACGGGTGCGGTGAGCATCGACGGCCAAGAAGGCATACAAGCATTCTTGCAAAAGCGCCACGCCAATTACACCCAGCGCTGTGAAAGTTAATGGTGTTTTAGTGCTCTAGGCGGCGTGTTTATTGCCTATATTGCTATTAAATATATAGCAATTGAGAATTTGGCACTACGCCAAATTGTGTACGCTGTACTCGACTGCCAAAGTGTGTGACTTGCCTGCTGCAATGGCAACTGCATTCTCTAACGCGTTGGCACTTTCCACGCAGAGCATTTCGCGCCAGCCACTTTGACCTTTGCTGCCTGCACCCATGTCGCCCATTTTGTCAGCTTTGTCTTGCCACGGGTTCCATACCACCGTGGATTGACTGCCAATTTTGTTGATGTGAATGTGGCGCTTGAGTGAAGCGTCTTCAATCACGCAGGCGCTGCTGGAATTGACGTACACACGGTCGAACTCTTGGTTGAATGTGATGTCACCCAATTGTTGCCCGCGCACACCACCTGCGGCTTTGTCCATGAATGCCGTGTTGTCTAAACCGGTCACGCGCACACTGCCAATGTCGCTGATGTGAAAGTAGGTATGCAATGCTTCGGTGATGCTGAATTCAGTGCTGCCTGTGTTGCGTGTGGTCAGTGCCATCTTTAAGGTTTTGCCGACGTTGACCAGCAAAGACACTTGGCTGTCATACGGCCATTGAGCGCGGGTGGCATCGCTAGGCTGCAGTGTGAAAGCGATTTCGGTGGAACCATCGTCCAAAGCGCGGCTGCTGATCACTTGCCAAGGCACTGTGCGCGCAAAACCGTGCGCAGGAAAGCTGGCTTCACTGGCATGTGCGCCAAACCATGGCCAGCACACCGGTACGCCACCGCGTATGGATTTGCCTTGTGCCATGTTTGTTGCCTGCGACATCCACACCACGGGTGTGTTCTGTTCTTTGGGGTGCCAGTGCATCAAGTGCGCCCCCTGCAGGCAGATGCTGGCAGTACCGTGTGCGTTGCTGATATGGGCCACCCACAAACCGCCATCATCGCTGGTCCCTTGTTGCGCAAAGCTGATGTGGCTTATCGATGACGAATGGTGCTAAATGGGTGGTGTAAAAAGCGTTCATGACAGTAGCAAAAGTAAATCAAATAGTCAGAAAAGAAAAAACTATTTTAATAACTGCTTGATGTCGGCGGCCAATGCAGGCGCGCCGCTGCCATAGCGGGTATAGAGTCGCACTTTGCCCTGCGTATCAAAGACGTAGCTGGCGGCTGTGTGGTCTATGGTGTAGCTGGTATCCGTTTTGCCAGGTACTTTTTTGTAGTAAATCTTGAACTCTTTCACCACTTTGGCGAGCGCTTCAGGGCTGCTTGCTGTGAGGCCTAAAAAGTCGGGGCTGAAGTTGGCTGTATAAGCTTTGAGTACCTCAGGCGTGTCGCGAGCGGGGTCAACCGTGATGAATAAACCGACCACCTTATCGCCATCTTTACCCAGCAGTTTTTTGACCTCAGCCAACTCGGACATCGTTGTCGGACATACATCTGGGCATTGGGTATAACCAAAAAAGACGACAACAATTTTGCCCGCAAAATCGTGGATGCACGTGGCTTGTCCGTCGTGGTCCAGCATGGCTCCGTCAGCAGCAAAATCGCGTGCGTAGTCAGCGCCTGTGATGTCAATGGATTTGAATTGCAATTTGTTGTCGGTGCACGCGACCAAACTGAACAATGCGGCAACCATGATCAACATATTGGCAAAGTATTTGGAGGTAGCGTGATGTCATAGTGTGTTGTTGCATTCAAGCCTTTTAATTTAAGTTTTTCTTGGCGTGTTTTCCAAGAGATTTGCTAATTCGTGTTTCCAAAATTTGGCATGCAAAGCTGTGCCGTGACCTGATGTGAGTTCTGAAGCTGGAATTGTAAAAGCCTTGCCATTCTTGACGCGCTTGATTTCGCGTTCAAGCACACCATTCTCAATAGGGTAACGCTCATCATCAGCCGAGTTGATGGCCAGTAGCGCAGCGTTGATGTGCTCCAATCCGGCGGACGCATTGTAATCAGCTGATGCAGACCATTGGTACAGGTGGTCATTCGCATCGCCTTCAAATGGTCCAGTGAGCTTGGCATCCAGTAGTGCATCCGCATCGGCGCGGGTGCTGGCAGATGTTGCAATCGCCATGCTACCGCCATTGGTGGCGATTGAATAAAAGGCAGAAGCAAATTGCAAACTGGCTGGTTGTTGCACGTAATTGCCTTCCAACCAATCAGGGTCCTTGCGAATAGAGTCAATGATCAAACGGCGCATCATCCAATTGCGGCCGCTCATTTCTGTGGGCAGTGAGGCCATTGGCACTGCAATGTCCATCATGTCTGGGTATTGTTGTGCCCATTGCCACACGTGCATGCCACCCATGGAATAGCCCAGTATGGCACGAAGGTGTTGGATGCCCAAATGCTCGGTGACCAATCGGTGCTGCGCCGTCACCATATCCATGTAGTTGTACTTTGGAAATTTCATGCGCAAGCCATCTGATGGTTTGCTGGATTTCCCCGTACCTATTGCATCGGGCAAGATGATGAAATACCGATTGGCATCGAGTACTTGACCAGGTCCAAACAATTCATCACCAAAATTTGGATTCAAAAGCCCAGCGCCAGAGCCCAAGGTGCCGTGCAAAACCAGAACAGGTTCACCTGTTGGCTCGCCAATACTGGTGTAATGCAAATTGAGTTCAGGCAAGACTTCGCCCGTGTGAAATTTGAAATCACTTATCCGCCAATCGCCTTCTCTAACTGCTGGGTAATTAAAGTCTGGGGCAGGCATGACGTGTTGAGTTGTCTATAACAAATAATGGTCGACCAAGAGTGCTGCAAATAACAGACTCAGGTGAATCAAAGAAAAGCGAAATGTTTTACGAGCCAGTGCATCTGAATAATTGCGCCACAGTGCAAACGCGTAGCCAATGAAACCAAGATTCAATATGACTGCAGCAATGAGGTAAATCCATGAGCTCATGCCGTAGATAAATGGCATCAAACAAGCTGGTAGCAAAATGAAGGTGTAGAGCAAAACTTGCAAGCCGTGTGAACTCATTGCCATGCGTGACAGGCAACATGGGTAAACCTGATTTGCGGTACTCTTCCACACGGTACAAGGCCAGCGCCCAAAAGTGTGGTGGTGTCCACAAGAAGATGATCAAAAACAAAATCAGGGCTTCAGGGCCAACCGAATTGGTCATCGCCGCCCATCCCAGCACAGGTGGCATGGCACCCGATGCACCGCCAATCACAATGTTTTGTGGTGTGAGTGGTTTTAAGATGACGGTGTAAATCACGGCATAGCCGATGAAGGTGGCAAAAGTCAGCCACATGGTGAGAGGGTTGACCCACACATACAAAAGCACAGAGCCCAAGCCGCACAATACCGCAGAGAAAATCAGTGTTTGTGTATCACTGAGTTGTCCAATCGCAGTGGGGCGCCATGCGGTGCGGCGCATTTTGGCATCAATGCCTTTTTCAACAATGCAATTGAATGCCGCAGCCGCACCTGCTACCAACCAAATGCCCAAGCTGGCTATCGCAGCCAGTTTGATATCGGCCCAGCTTGGCAAGCCAGGGACAGCCAACACCATGCCAATCAAAGCGCAAAAGACGATGAGCTGCACCACGCGTGGTTTGGTCAGGGCATAAAACTGTTGGTAAATGTTCATATGAAATGTGTACTAGCAGGCTTGGTGTTACAGAGGTCGTTCAGAAAAATCGATTGCTTTGCGTTTGGTTTTGCCAGCTGCTTGATTGTTTTTGATGCTGAAAGTGAGTGATTGCACCACAGTTGTCGTGCTCAGAATCCAGGTCATGGTTATCACCAAAGCTGCGGCACCCGCTGTGTGCGATAAAGCCGCTATCAAAGGCCAATCAAGCACCACATTGCTCAATCCTGTGAGTAATTGCCACAACGCCAAGCCAGCAAGCCAATGAGCAGATGAGCGCAATACTTTGTTGTTTCGCAACACCCAACTCATACCAAGTAACGCTATCAGAACCAAGTAAGCAGCCAAACGGTGGGTATAGTGAATGGCTGTCAGCGCGGAAAATGAAATATGTTCACCACTCGCTGTAAGCCCTAGCTCGCGCCACAAGGTAAAGCCAGATTCAAAATTCATCGCTGGCCACCAACTGTTTTGGCAAGTTGGAAAGGTGTTGCATGCCAGTACAGCGTAGTTGGTGCTGACCCAACCGCCTAATGCAATTTGCAGCCACAGCAATCCAAATGTGATCCACAAAGCAATGCGATGTTGTTTGTTGATGCTGGTTGTGATTGCACGGCTGCTTGCTAATTTGTACATGGCGGCCTGTTTGCAAAGCAAAGCCAATAACACCATCGCGCCAAGCAAATGCAAGGTCACAATCGCTGGAAAAAGTTTCCAAGTCACAGTCAAAGCGCCGAAAGCGCCAACCATGCAAACCCAAAATAAACTTAAGCTTGGCCACCATGGGGAAATTAGCAAGTTAGAGTTGGTTTGATAGTCGGCTAACTTTCGCACATTGGTATCAGTTTTGTGTTGCTGGCGTGCATTGGTTTTACTGCGGTATTTTGTCCACCAAGAAAATGCCGTCAGAGTCATTATCAAAACACCCACACCTGTTGCCAAATAGCGGTGCAGCATCTCAATCCAAGCTTTGGTGTGGGTCACAGGGCCTGTGGGCATGTCGTTTTGTGCTGCATTGATGTGCGCTTGTGCGCCCCACGGGCTGGCACTGCCATAGCAACCGGGCCAGTCTGGACAACCTAAACCAGAATCGGTTAAACGTGTGAATGCGCCAAAAATGATCAAGTCGAAAGTTAAAAAAAGCGTCAACAAAGTCAGCGTTTGAAAACGTTTGGCCAGTTGTTGGTGTCCATTTTTGAGCCACCACCAACTGATGGGACCTATTGCCACGCACAAGCCCAACAACATCACCTTGAGTATGGGCGTGAGGTTGATCAGTGCATTGGAGCCCATGTTAACGACCCGCTTTATCCCAAGAAGCAGATGCCCGCAACACGCGTTCAACATCTTTTTTAATTTTCTTGGCAGTCTCGTTGTCAGTGCTGGTATTGAAGCGCATCATCCAGTTGCCCATGGGGTCTACCAAATACAAATGGTCACTCAATTGTTTGCCTGCTGCTGGTTGCAACCATTGTGATAAATCTGATGGTGCAACTTGTAAGACAGTTGCCGCCTGCAGCGCTGGCTTGAGTGCTTCTTTAACATTGGCCTCATCATTCACAATCCATACCCAGTCGAGTCTGTCTTTGTCTTTGCCTAAACTTTCGCGAATTTGTCGTTGCAAAAATAAATGCTGTTCGCAAGCGGCATTGCAATCACCACCGGCCACACTGATGAATAAGCCATTGGCCTTTCAGAGAAGTCAGTTGAAACGGGTTTTTATCAAGAGCAAGCGCGGACAACGGCGGAATGATTTTGGGCGGCGAAATGATGTCGCCATAACTGGTCGTTGCGCTGGGTTTGATGACATAAAAAGTGAAATACGATGCAATCACAGGTGCGGCGCAAACCAACCAAATGGCCAGCATTTTCAAACGGCCGTATTTGGTTTGTTTGGCGTCTGTCAGCGCATCGTTGGGGCTGGGAGCAGAGTGAACGGTGAGTTCGATTGGAAGTTGTTCGAGTTTCATTTCAAATGGTTTGTTTAAACGCGGGGTTTTCTTTGTGGTCGAATCAATTGAAACCAAAGATAGAGTCCAGCTATGAGCGCACTGAGCGCCCACCATTGGAACATATAACCATGGTGTTTCTCCACGCCCAAATTTGGTTGCAGCCACTGTCTTAGCAAACCATCTTTGCTGGCAGCAGTGGTTTCTGAATCAAGTTGCAAAATTGAAAAATCAAGAAGTTTGAGATTAAATTCTTTTTCTAATCCAGTGATGCTCACATTTTGTCGTATCTTGCCAAGTTCGTCGCCATTGAACTCGTATAGTTTGGAAGGAGCAAGGGCAATGCGACCGATGATAGTCAAAGGACCTGATTCAGAAGGAATATCGGGAAGCAGCGTTCTGTCCATGAAATTGCGGGCCACCCAACCGCGCTGGACAAGTATGGTTCTGGTTCCGCTTGAAGGCGTCATTTCAAATTCAAATGGCGTGATGACAAAGAAGCCGGGTTTACCATTCATTTGGCGGTTATCGAGATAAAGGGTGTGTTGACTCAACCAACGTCCGGTTAATGATACTTGTCGATGCAATACCGTAGTCATGTTCCCCATGTTGTTGGACAAGGTTGTCGCATCAAGTGCGGACAATTGCGCTTGCTGCGCAATCAAATCTTGGAGGGTTTGTTTTTCTCGTGCACGATTCAATTGCCAAAACCCAAGATTAAGCGTCAGCACAAAGGATGCCAAAGCGCTTAGGGTAATTAGCCAGAAACGGAACTGTGCAGATTTGATATTCAAGCGATAATCTCACTTATGAAATATTTCATTTTGATTGGTTTTGTCGCAATTGTGGCTAGCTTGGGCGCTGCAATGTTTTATATGCTTAAAAACGGCAAGAATGATCTTGAGGTTTCAAAAGTTGATCCCATCAATATGGCGCGTTCGCTGGCATTTCGAGTCGGATTTTCTATTTTATTGTTTGTGTGCATTCTCGTGGCATGGATGTTGGGGTATATACAGCCGACAGGGATCCAGCCGGGACAGTAATCAAATTGATTTTCAACTAAGACAATAAAATAAAGGCGCAAAATGCGCCTTTATTTTTTAAATTTCTACGGTAGGGCTATAACCAATAGACAACAACATACAAGCCCAGCCAAACCACGTCTACAAAATGCCAATACCATGCAGCACCTTCAAAGCCAAAGTGGTTTTTAGAAGTGAAATGACCTTTTTGCAAACGCAATGTGATGAATAACAGCATCAACATTCCTAAGAATACATGGAAACCATGAAAGCCAGTGAGCATAAAGAATGTTGATCCATATGCGCCGGATGACAGTTTCAAATTCATCTCATGGTAAGCATGGTAGTACTCATAACCTTGTACAAACAAGAAAACCAGTCCTAACAATACAGTCAACCACATAAAGTTAATGGTTTTGCTGCGGTTGTTTGCAATCAACGCATGGTGAGCGATGGTTAAAGTCACGCCCGAAGAAAGCAATAAGGCTGTATTGATGGTAGGTAGCCAAAAGGGCGTCATGCTGGTGAAAGGCTCTATGAGACCTGCAGGCGCTGCCGTTGCACCAGCTTTCACAGATGGCCAAATAGCTTCAAAACCGGGCCAAATGAGCGCGTTTTCCACATTGCCAAGAGCTGGAACAGAGACGGTACGCATCCACCATAAAGCAGCGAAGAATCCGCCGAAAAACATCACTTCGGAAAAAATGAACCAGCTCATGCTCCAACGGAATGAGGTGTCAACACGTTTGCTGTTTTTACCACTGACGCTTTCACCAATGGCATCCTTGAACCATTGAAAAAGTACGACCAAGAACCAAATCAGACCAAAAATGAACACATACTTACCAGTAGCTGAGTCGTTCATCCATTGGCTAGCACCAAAAAACAAAAAGAACAAACCCATGGCTGCGAAAAATGGGTGGCGTGATGGTTCTGGTACGAAATAATGGGGCGCTTTATCGGCTGCTACGTTACTCATGTCTGCTCCAATTAATTAAAAGTATTAAAAAAATCTGATTCATTTACTCAAGCGGGTTACTTGCTTAAAACCAAATTCACTACCGATATGCATGCGAAGATAAACAATCCTGCGCCAATGATGCCTGCGACTACGATGGCGATTGGGTTGGTTTGACTCATATCATCTTTGGCAGCTGATCGACTACGCAAGCCAAGAAACGCCCAAGTCACCATTTGCATGCTGCGGAAAAAAGAAATTTTGGTTTTGCCTTCTGCTTGTGTCGTTTCACCATCGTCATAACTTAACTCCGCACTCAGGCACGTTGCGCGAAATTATTCAGCGCAAAATCCGGACTTTGTTTGAGAGCCGACAACGCGGGCTTCAGGCGCTGGAGGTACCTTACCGCCAACTTCAAAAAATGTGTACGAGAGTGTGATGGTTTTAACATCGGTAGATAACTTGGGGTCTACTACAAACACCACAGGCCATGATTTTTTTTCACCTGGTTCTAATGTGTATTGTGTGAAACAGAAGCATTCAATCTTGTGAAAATTGGGCCCAGCTTGCTCTGGTGCATAGCTCGGTATCGCTTGTGCGGTGATGCGTCTGTCTTGTTTGTTCTGGAACTCATAGACCACGGTTGTTAACTCACCAGGGTGAACGGAAACACTTGATTTTTCAGGTTTAAAAAACCATGGGCCGCGCACATTCGCATCAAATTCCACCATGACTGATCGCGAAGTATCGACTTGGGTATTCTTCTCATACTCACCATTCACCCATTTGTTGCTGTACCCCTCGCTCACGGACAGCACATTTATACCAGTCGCCGCACAAAATGCTTTGTACAGAGGGACGAACGCGTAGCCAAAACCAAACATACACACTGCAACAAACAGCAGTTTGCCTTTCATGCGCGAGTTAAGATTCCAAACGTTCACGGTTTATTTCCCAAAAACTACCATGCGAGCGAGAAAGCCAACAAAAAACACAAGTGCAATCAGCCCCAATGTCAGCCCTAAATTGCGGTTCTTAATCTTTTGCTTTTGCAGCTCGTCGGATGGTTTGTTCATTTTTAGGCTTGGAAATGTTTAACCAACAATTTTTGTTGCAGTTGCATCCAACTTTGGTGGAGTTTCAAAGGTGTGGAATGGTGCTGGAGAAGGTATCTCCCACTCTAATCCCTCTGCGCCGTCCCAAGGTTTTTGAGCGGCTTTTTGACCAATGCCACGCATGGTAGGAATCACAATGAAGAAGATGAAATAGACTTGTGCAAAGCCAAACAAGAAGCCACCTACAGACGACAACATGTTGAAATCAGCGAATTGCATTGGGTAGTCAACATAGCGACGTGGCATACCGGCCAGACCCAAGAAGTGCATTGGGAAGAAAGTAATGTTGAACGCAATCAATGACCACCAGAAATGAATCTTGCCACGTGTTTCGTTGTACATGACGCCTGTCCATTTGGGGCCCAGTAATAATAACCAGCGAACATTGCAAACAGCGAACCTGCTACCAGCACATAGTGAAAATGTGCTACCACGTAATAGGTATCTTGCAACTGAATATCAATTGGAGCCATGGCCAAAATCAGACCAGTGAACCCACCCATCGTAAACACAAAGATGAAGCCTACCGCAAACAGCATGGGTGTTTCAAAAGTCATAGACCCGCGCCACATGGTAGCGACCCAGTTGAATATTTTTACAGCTGTAGGAACAGCAATCAGCATCGTTGCGTACATGAAGAAAAGCTGAGCTGCCACAGGCATACCAGTTGCGAACATATGGTGTGCCCAAACGATAAATGACAAAATCGCAATGCTGGAGGTCGCATACACCATGGAGGTATAACCAAACAATTTTTTGCGTGAGAACGCTGGCACAACTTGGCTGATGATGCCAAAAGCAGGCAAGATCATGATGTACACCTCAGGGTGACCGAAGAACCAGAAAATATGCTGGTACATCACTGGGTCGCCACCACCTGCAGGGTTGAAGAAGCTGGTTCCAAAATGACGGTCTGTCAAAGTCATGGTCACAGCACCAGCCAAAACAGGCATTACAGCAATGAGCAAAAACGCAGTGATGAGCCATGTCCAGCAGAAAATTGGCATTTTCATCAGCGGCATATCAGGTGAACGCATGTTCAAAATGGTCACAATGATGTTGATGGCTCCCATGATGGAACTGGCACCTAAAATATGAACAGCAAAAATACCCGCATCCATGCTGGGGCCCATTTGTAAAGTTAAGGGCGCATACAAAGTCCAGCCCGCTGCAGGCGCGCCGCCAGGCATGAAAAATGAGCCGACCATCATCAGACCCGCAGGTACTAACAACCAAAAACTGAAGTTATTCATACGTGCAAAGGCCATGTCTGCAGCGCCCACTTGCAAAGGAATCATCCAGTTGGCAAAGCCTACAAAGCCGGGCATGATGGCGCCGAACACCATGATCAAACCATGCATGGTGGTTAATTGGTTAAAAAACTCTGGCTGCATCATTTGCAAACCTGGTTGGAATAATTCAGCGCGAATCAACAGGGCCAAAACACCACCAATCATGAGCATGGTGAGTGAAAATAATAAATAAAGTGTGCCAATGTCTTTGTGGTTGGTTGCATAGACCCAGCGACGCCAGCCTGAAGGGGCGTGGTGATCATGGTGATCGTCATGGCCGTGAGACATAGGGTGTTCTAAGATTGCGCTCATGAAATGATTCCTTTAAATTCTTTTGTCAATGCAATGTAATGTCAGTATCAAGATGCCGCAGCTTCTGTCTTTGATGCGGGCTTAACTTCAGCCTTCTCTTCAGCTTTTACTGCGGCAGGTGCGCTTTTGGCTTTTTCGGCAAGCACCCACTTTGAATAATTCTCTTGTGACAATACTTTCACATGAATAGGCATGTAAGCGTGCTCTTTGCCGCATAGCTCGGCACATTGGCCGTAGTAGTCACCTTCTTTTTCAGCACGAAACCAAGTGTCGCGCACAAATCCAGGAATGGCATCTTGGCGAACGCCCAAGGATTGAACAGCCCAAGCGTGAATGACATCATTAGCTGTCGTAATCAAGCGCACTTTTTTGTTGACTGGGACAACCAAAGGATTATCCACTTTGAGCAAGTAATCATTCACTGACATGCCATTTTTTGGGCCACCTTGGTTTGAAAGCAAGCGTTGTTCTTTATCCAATGCTGAAATAAAGCCAATGCCTTCACCTTCGCCACGTATGTAGTCATAGCCCCATTGCCATTGCATTCCCGTTGCTTTGATGGTTATGTCTGAATTTGTGGTGTCTTTCATCGCAATGACGGTTTTGGTTGCCGGCCATGCCATTGCAATCACAATGAGAAACGGGGTAAGCGTCCAAGCAATCTCAACAGTGAGTGAATCATGAAAAGTAGCGGCTTTGTGCCCCTTGGATTTGCGATGTTTCCATATGGAATAAAACATCACACTGAAGACAGCGATGAAAACAACTGTACAAATAACCAGCATGTACCAATGCAACCAGCTTTGATCTTGTGAAATCTTGGTGACGCCAACAGGCAAATTCAATTGGTTATAGGCAGGGCCACCAGGCAAATCAGTTGCTGCCATTGCTGCAGTGGCTGCAAAAGAGCTTAATGCCAATGTGGTTTTTAAAAAAAACGGGGTTGTCTTGTCAGATGTCAATGGATGTATCTTGGTTGCCACTTTTATTACCTCAAAATTTCTTGTAAACCTAACCGATGATCGGGATTGGAGCTCTTATTTAAACCGTGTTTGTGAAATTGTTACCAGATCACCATCCAAGGAGCCGATGTATTTCGAAATTTCCTTGAGTTCGGCGAGACTAAACTGCTTCACCATACCCACCATGACGGGGTTGTTGCGCGCGGCGACGGGGTTTTTCTCTGTTTTATATGCTTTTAAGGCGACATATAGATAGTCTGCGTGCTGACCAGCAATTTTTGGATAGGCAGCTGCAATGGGTTTGGCGTAATTTTCACCATGGCATGCAACGCAACCACCCTTTTTCAGTAAGGCTTCGACGTTTGAATTAGGCTCAATATTGGGCTGTTTACCCAACGCAGGACGGTTGTCAACGCCATGGTCCGTATAAAAAGCAGCTAAATCTAGGATATCTTGTTCAGTCAAAGACTTTGCAATTCCGCGCATAGTCGGGTGTTTGCGGTCGCCATTTTTATAAGCTTGCAGAGCGGCCACGATGTACGCACCACTTTGACCCGAAATTTTCGGTACTTTGTGAATTTCGGGAAAACTGGCTTGCATCCCTGCAATTCCGTGGCATCCAATGCACATGGCATTTTTGGCTTTACCATTGGCTGCATCACCTTTGATATCTTGTGCTTGAGCCAGGTTACCTGAAGAAATATATGCGGTTAATGCAATAAATACGCTAAAAACAGTATGGCTAATGCGTTTGGATACAGATTTATACATTTTGAGTGCGTGATGAGATGATGAATATCGCGTAAAACATGCGCGAGCATTGATATACATCAATCATTCTAGCTTCTAAGTGTGCTATAAAATACTCGTGGAAGTATGTAACTAGGGTTTACCCTTATATTTTTGCGCCTTATACTTCGTTGCATCGTGCAAATAATCCACAGATTAGCTTTTCAGCCCCACTCGCAAAGTTGCGCTTTAACTATTGGCAACTTCGATGGCGTGCATCGCGGGCATCAAGCGATGTTGGCGTTGCTAAAAAATGAGGCGTCGCATCGTGGTATCCCCAGCTGTGTGATGACATTTGAGCCGCATCCACGGGATTATTTTGCTGAAGCAGCCAAAAAACCTGAACTGGCACCTGCCCGCATTGCCACTTTGCGCGACAAATTAGCTGAATTGGAGCGTTGTGGCATCGACAAATGTTTGGTGATGCCATTTACTGCGACTTTTGCCGCCCAATCACCTCAAAGTTTCATTGACGACATCTTGGTCAAAAGCTTGGGTGTGAAATATGTACTGGTTGGTGACGATTTCAGGTTCGGAGCCAAACGCGCTGGCGATTATGCGATGCTGGATGCGGCAGGTGAAGCGCAAGGTTTTGATGTTGCGCGCATGAACAGCTATGAAGTACATGGTTTGCGTGTATCCAGCACAGAGGTTCGCACCGCGCTTTCGCAAGGGCGCATGGACGACGTGGCAAAACTGCTTGGCCGCCCATACAGCATCAGTGGTCATGTGGTGCATGGCCGCAAATTGGGGCGTGAATTGGGTTGTCCTACCTTGAATTTGCGCTTCTCACATTGGAAGCCAGCGGCCAGTGGCATTTTTGCTGTCAGAGTCCTAGGTTTGACAGACAAACCATTATTGGGTGTAGCGAATATGGGTATTCGTCCCTCATTAGATCCGCAAGATGTGAATGGTGGTCGGGTTTTGTTAGAAACCCATTGTTTAGATTGGCCATCTCATCTGGGTATGGACAGCGGTTACGGTAAAATCATTCACGTGGAATTGCTGCATAAACTACATGATGAATTGAAATACGACAGCTTGGAAGCCCTGCAAAAAGGCATAGCCCAAGACTGTACGGATGCGCGTGCGTATTTTCAAACGCAAACAGCATTGCCCATATCACGAATTTGAATGGGTCAAGGCCAACGGCTTTGACCCGCACTTACTATCCCAAACATTCGCAGCCTTGCAATTTAGGCTATCCCGATTTGGCACAACAGAGTGCCGCAAATTTAAAAATCATTATGACGACGCCCACGAATACCGCCTCGAACACCGATTACCGAAGTACCCTCAATCTGCCTGACACGCCATTTCCCATGCGTGGTGATTTACCCAAACGCGAACCGGCTTGGGTGAAATCTTGGGAAGACAAAGGTATTTACAAAAAACTGCGCGATGTTCGCGCCGGCAAACCCAAATTTGTGTTGCATGACGGCCCGCCATACGCCAATGGGCAGATCCACATTGGCCATGCTGTCAATAAAATTTTGAAAGACATGATTGTCAAAGCACGACAGTTAGAAGGCTTGGACGCCATCTATGTGCCAGGTTGGGATTGCCATGGTTTGCCAATTGAAAATGCAATTGAGAAATTACATGGTCGAAATTTGTCACGCGATGAAGTGCAAGCCAAAAGCCGAGCTTTTGCGACCGAGCAAATCGCGGGTCAAATGGCAGACTTCAAACGCTTGGGTTTACTGGGTGAATGGGACAATCCCTATCGCACCATGGACTTTGCCAATGAAGCCAACGAAATTCGCGCACTCAAGCGCATCATGGAGCGTGGCTTTGTATACCGTGGTTTGAAACCTGTTTATTGGTGTTTTGATTGCGGCAGCTCATTGGCAGAATTTGAAATCGAATACGCCGATAAAAAATCGCAAACTTTGGATGTGGCGTTTCAATGCGCAGAGCCCGAAAAACTTGCCAAAGCTTTTGGCCTAGACAAGCTCAACAAAGATGCCTTTGCCGTGATATGGACCACCACCGCCTGGACTATTCCCGCCAATCAGGCATTGAACCTGAACCCCGAATTGGAATATGCGCTGGTTGATACCGAACGCGGTATCTTGCTTTTGGCATCGGTCTTGGTCGAGAAATGTTTAGAACGCTACAAGCTCGAAGGCAAAGTCATAGCCAAAACGATGGGCAAGAACTTGAGCCTATTGAATTTCAAACACCCACTCTACGATGTGGATGCAGGTTATCAACGCTATAGTCCAGTTTTCTTGGCCGACTACGCCACAGCCGACGATGGCACTGGTATCGTGCATTCTGCGCCCGCATACGGTGTGGAAGACTTTAACAGCTGCGTATCCAACGGCATCAGCACCGATGACATTTTGAACCCCGTACAAGGCAATGGTCGCTATGTAGACGAGTTGCCTTTGTTTGGTGGCTTGAATATTTGGAAAGCTTGTGAACGCATCATTGAAGTGTTGGGCACATCGAATCGTTTGATGGCTACCGAAAACATAGTACACAGCTACCCACATTGCTGGCGTCACAAAACTCCAGTCATCTACCGCGCCGCTGCGCAATGGTTCATCCGCATGGACGAAGCCACAGCCACTACGCAAGGCGTATTTACCAAAGACCCCGCAACCAAATCGCTGCGCCAATTGGCGCTGGACGCGATTGACGAAACCAGTTTTTACCCTGTCAGCGGGCAAGCACGTTTGCGAGCCATGATTGCAGGCAGACCCGACTGGTGTGTAAGCCGACAACGCAGCTGGGGCGTACCTTTGCCGTTTTTCATTCACATCGCCACGGGCGAACTGCACCCACGCACCATGGAGTTAATGGACATAGCCGCCAGCATGGTTGAAAAAGGTGGCGTGGAAGCTTGGAGCAAAGCAACATGCGACCAGCTTGATTGGTGCCGATGCAGAGCATTACACCAAAAGTACAGACATTTTGGATGTGTGGTTTGACTCAGGCACAACACACTATCACGTATTGCAAAAAAGCCATGCCGACCAATCGGTGTGGCCAGCAGATTTGTATTTAGAAGGCCATGACCAACACCGCGGTTGGTTCCATAGCTCGCTCTTAACTGCTTGTGCCATGTACGACCGTGCTCCCTACAAAGGCTTGCTGACGCATGGTTTCACAGTGGACGGCAAAGGTCGCAAGATGAGCAAGAGCGAAGGCAACGTCGTTGCGCCACAAGCCGTGAGCGACAAGATGGGCGCAGAAATTATTCGCCTGTGGTGTGCTGCTACCGATTACTCAGGTGATCTGTCCATCGATGACAAAATTTTGGCGCGCGTGGTGGACATCTACCGCCGCATTCGCAACACGCTCAAATTTTTGTTGGCCAATACCAGCGACTTTGACCCTGCGGTTGACGCAGTGCCTGTTAGTGAGATGTTGGAAATCGACCGCTACGCGATCAGCCGCTTTGCGCAAATGCAAAGCGAAATTCTGGCGCATTACAAAGTGTATGAATTCCACCCGGTGGTGGCCAAATTACAAGTGTATTGCAGCGATGAATTGGGCTCGTTCTACTTGGATATTTTGAAAGACAGGTTGTACACCACCGCGCAAAATTCCAAAGCACGGCGCAGTGCGCAAACCGCGTTGCACCTCATCAGCCAAGCACTGCTGCGTTTGATGGCGCCGTTTTTGAGCTTCACTGCCGAAGAGGCGTGGCAAGTGGTGGGCAAGTCTGAATCCATTTTCATGGAAACTTATGCCCAATTCGATGCGCCTGATGAAGCATTGCTGGCCAAGTGGACGCGCATTCGTGAGTTGCGCGACATGGCCAATAAGGAGATTGAGGCTTTGCGCGCTGCAGGCACCGTGGGCTCATCCTTGCAAACCAATTTAACGCTGGAATTACCGCCTGCAGATTTTGAATTGCTGCAAAGCTTGGGTGATGATCTGAAATTTGTGTTCATCACGTCTGTTATAAAAATTAAAGCAGCTCAGGCAATCAATACGCTGGCTACAGCCTCAAAAGACCATAAATGCGAGCGCTGCTGGCATTACAGCGACACGGTGGGCGCTGATGCCGCGCACCCCACCATTTGCACACGTTGCGTGAGCAATTTGTATGGTGCGGGCGAAGTGAGAACGGTGGCGTAAATGGCCAAAGCTAAAACGAACACCTGGTGGATGTGGCTGAGTTTGGCCTTCATCATCATCTTGTTGGACCAAATCACCAAGGTGCTGATTGTTGGCAACTACAAACTGGGCGACAGCACGGTGGTGACATCCTTCTTCAACGTGGTCAGAGCGCACAACACCGGTGCGGCATTCTCATTCTTAGCCAATGCCGGTGGTTGGCAGCGCTGGTTTTTCACAGGTATCGGCATTGCGGCTGCCTTGTTCATTACCTATCTTTTGAAAGCGCACGCGGGACAAAAATTATTTTCTTTCGCTATGGCCTGCATTTTGGGCGGCGCCATTGGCAATGTGATTGATCGCGTGCTGTATGGCTATGTGGTGGACTTTTTGGACTTTCATTGGTCTTTCTTGTCGCCCCTGTTTCATGGTGGCCACTTCCCAGCCTTCAACATCGCTGACAGCGCCATCAGCATAGGTGCGGTGTGTTTGATTTGGGATGAATTGCGACGCGTAAAAAAGACCAGCTGAATACAGTTGGTCTTTGCCGTTTACTTTTTCCGATTCATTCTGACTTTGCGCCTGTGCACTGGCCACAGCCAAGCGATTTGCACCAATGCGTAGCCTAGGCCCGCCAGATTTAAGCCCAGATATCAGCAAGCCGACGACCAATGGCCAACCTAGGCTTTGCAACCACGTTGACACCGCCATGAACCAATCAGTTGAGCCGAAGTGCGCAGTTGTGATGCCTGATAGGGGCACCAAGGCAGCTTCTGTGGGTAAGAAAAATGAACCAATTTGATAAGCAACCAAGTACAAAGGCACAATGGTGATTGGGTTGCTAAGCAAAGTAGCGCCAAAGCCAGCCACAATGTTGCCGCGCCAAAGAATGCACGCCAACAATGTGGCAGGCATTTGAAAAGGGCCAGGTATTAAGCTGCAAAAAAGACCAAACGCCAAGCCTCTGGCCAAAGGCTCGCGTGTAAAGCTAAAAATGTCATGCTTGTCAATCCAAGGCTTGAGTTTTAACATGGCGGGGCCACTCATCATGGCCAGCACCTTGGGTTCGAGCGTGCGAAACCAATGCTTCAGACGGTGACTCTTGTTTCTCATACGCTGAGTGGCTCAATGCTTTTTGCCATGGGTCTTGCTGGGTTTCAAAGCTGAGGCAATCATAGAGATAGCAATGATACTCGCCGTGACCAGCAATGCATAGCCAATCGGGATTTTGTAAAAGTCAATGATCAGCATTTTGGTACCAATGAAAACCAAGACGAGTGCTAAACCGTACGCCAGCAAGTGAAACCGGTCTGCCAAATCAGCCAGCAGGAAGTACAGCGCTCGCAGACCTAAGATGGCAAAAATATTGGCAGTCAAAACGATGAACGGATCTTGCGTGATGGCGAAAATGGCAGGAATGCTGTCAACTGCAAAAATAATATCAGTGACTGCAATCATGACAAGCACCACAAACAAGGGTGTGTAGTGTTTCGTATTGTTAATCACAGTGCTGAGTTTTTCGCCATCAAATGTATTCGTTAATTTGATGTGTTTGCGCAGAAAAGTGAGTACAGGGTTTTTGGAAATGTCAGATTCCTTCCCAGCTGCGAACCACATCTTGATGCCTGTAATGACCAAGAATGCGCCAAATAGGTAAAGTAACCAATGGAAGGTGGCTAAGAGCCAAGCACCTACCAAAATCAAGATAGCGCGCAAAACAATTGCGCCTATGATTCCGATGATCAATGCACGCTTTTGATACTCAAGCGGTACAGCAAAGTAACTGAAAATCATCAAAAATACAAACACATTGTCTACCGATAAACTTTTTTCCACCAAATAGCCCGTCAGGAATTGCATTGTCACGGTGTTAGCTTGTTCGCGCCCTTTGTTGCCGTCCAGATACCACCACAGCAGTCCTGCAAAAATAAATGACAGGCCAAACCAAAAAGCACTCCATATGGCGGCTTCTTTCATAGTGACTTTGTGAGCCCCTTGCTTTTCCATCACCAAAAGGTCTATCGCTATGGCTACGACTACAAACGCAGCAAAGCCGACCCACATCCACCAAGTTCCAATTGTTTGCATCTGGAATGTTCCTAAATTTAAATAAAAGGCTAATGTAGATACTTTTAATGAATATAAAAAGCGATATAAAATTAACAATTAGTTCGTAAAAACAGAAGTATTGAACAGCAATTCATCAAAAAAAAATATGAGCCAATCATTCAACTACCGTCATCTGTATTATTTTTGGATAGTTGCCACCGAAGGCAGCATGGTGGGTGCAGCAAAGCGGCTGAACATGGCTATTCAAACCATCAGCACGCAAGTTAAATTGCTTGAGCAAGAGCTTGGGTTCGCATTGTTCAAACCTAAAGGGCGAGGCTTAACGTTGACAGATGCCGGCGTAGCTGCTTTGGCAGAAGCTGATCACATCTTTGCGCTGGGCGAAAAGTTGCCTAGCAAAGTGCGTGATGCCGTGCGTGGTAAGACGCTGCGATTGCATGTTGGCATCTCAGATGGCATTGCAAAGATGGCAGTGCACCGACTGCTTGCCCCCATACTCAAGGATGATCACCTGCATTTGATCTGCCATGAGGGAGAGTTTGTCGATTTAATCGGAGACTTGGCCACACATAAACTTGACTTGGTGCTGGCCGACCATGCCCCTGCATTGAGCTTAAATTTCAAAGTGCAGCACCAAATAATGGCCACCAGCGCTGTATCGTGGTATGCCACTGCACAGTATGCAGAGCAGGCCATTCTCGATTTCCCCCAATGTTTGGCTCAGCTGCCTGTGCTGCTACCCACCACGCATAACGCCTTACGCAGCCGCTTAAAGCATTGGTTTGAAAGCGAACGCATCAACCCGAATGTGGTTGGCGAGTTTGAGGACAGCGCCTTGCTCACAACATTCGGCATATCGGGAATGGGCGTTTTTCCAGCCGCAGATTGGTTACATGACTATTTAACTCAACAGCATGGTCTGACCAAAATTGCGGCATGTGGCGATGTTGTGGAGCATTTTCATGCCATATACACGCAAAAAAAAGTGATGCACCCAATGGTCAGCAAGCTCCTCATGCCTTAAAGCATAAATTTTGTGTGGGCTTTGTTGCGTGCGCTTGCCAAACCCTACCAATTTCATTCACAATTGCGCCAAGAAGGGGAGTAACTCCCTGATTTGAAGAGGGTTGTGAAAACCAACCTGATTCAAAGCGCCACAGCAAGTCGTCATTTCGAAGTTTTAGCCACAAACTTCCGGCTTGCTGGTCATGCAGCCACGTTGCATGATGAGCCAGACCTTCGACTGAAACCGTAATTGGATTGGTCGAAGCGTTGTTGCACATTTCGTGTATGCGAAGTTAAACCCATAACTTCAAGCGCATCCAGCCACTCCAATTCAGTTTCAACAAGCCGGAAGTCTTGGATCCTTTTTGATCCGGATTTCCATTGTGATACTTGAACGTTTGATTGGAGTTTTTATGGAATTATTTTCAACACCTTGGTGGTCAGCACTGCTGGCTATTATCTTGATTGACCTTGTCTTGGCGGGTGACAACGCGATTGTGATTGCACTGGCTGCGCGCAATCTGCCCAAACACCTGCAGAAAAAAGCCATAGCTTGGGGCACATTTGGTGCGATAGCTGTTCGCTCGGTGATGACCGTGGGCGTCGTGTGGCTTTTGCAAATCCCAGGTTTGATGTTGGTAGGTGGACTGGGCTTACTGTGGATTGCTTACAAACTACTCGCTGACCAAGACGGTAAAGAGCATGATGGTCCTGTAGCCAACACCTTTTGGGGTGCGATGAAAACCATTGTGGTGGCCGATGCCTTAATGGGTGTTGACAATGTCTTGGGTGTTGCTGGTGCCGCACACGGCTCGTTTGATTTGGTGATCATCGGTTTGATCGTGAGCGTGCCGATTGTGGTGTTTGGTAGCACGGTCGTGTTGAAGCTGGTTGAACGTTTTCCCATCATCATCAAAATGGGTGCAGCTGTATTGGCGTTTACCGCAGCCAAAATGATTGTGGATGAACCTTTGTTGAACCCCATTTATGGCGATTCTGACCCAGTGACAGCCGTTAACAAAATGCAACTCGTGGCCGAATGGGCAACCTATGCGCTGGCCGTTGTCGGTGTTCTGGGTGCAGGCTGGTGGGTCGCGCGTCGCACAAATTCAACTCAACATAAGGAGATATCTTCACATTGACATCACACTGGTTTCTCATGTGTTCAAAATCTTTAACCCGTTCTGTCAGCAGAACATTCTAGGAGTAACTTATGCAAACAATGATTGTTTATGTCGATGATGCCGCTTATGCACGCAAAATGTTGCAGCCACTATTGCCTGCAAAAAATGCAACTTCCAACCCTGCCATGCACTGGGTAGTGGTTGCCTGCACACCCCATGTGTCAAATGACATCACCAAATGGGTCAGTTCTCAAGCTTTGGAGTTGTGGCGGCAGGATTGGGCACAAGCGGTGTTTGATGACATCACCCCTTTGCTGCAAGCAGCAGGCGATACAGTATCCACTCAGCTTGCCAACCAAAAACAGAGTTTGATCGAGCAAACCAATGCGCTCAGCAAACAGCATTTGCATGCCAAAGTGTTGGATGCTCGCAGACCGAAATTTGGTCAAGACATGGAGCCCGTCACGGCGACACAAGCCCCAGATAACAACAAGGTGACGGGTCTCGCAACCGCGATTGGCCTGGCGGGCGTGTTGGCAACAGACTTTTAAAAGCCTGAAAGCCTACACCGTCAAAATGGTGCAGCCCGTGGTCTTGCGGGCTTCTAAATCGCGGTGCGCTTGTTGTACATCGGCCAATGCATAGCGTTGGTCTATATGTATCTTCACTGCACCGCTTTGCACCACCGCGAACAGCTCGTCGGCCATGGCTTGCGTGGCTTCGCGGCTGATGATGTGGCTGAACAAGGTTTGGCGTGTAACGTAAATTGAACCCTTTGCACCCAATATGCCAGGTGCAAATGGCGGCACCACACCAGATGCATTGCCAAAGCTGGCCATCAAACCAAATGGCTGCAGGCAATCCAGCGACTTGTCCCACGTGTCTTTGCCTACCGAGTCGTAAACCACCTTCACACCAGGCTTCAAACCTTTGGCCGCATTCGCAGCTGTGGTGATTTCTTTCACACGTGCCGCAAAATCTTCGGTGTTGTAATTGATGGTGTAAGCCGCGCCATTGGCCTTGGCAAGCGCGCATTTAGCGTCGGAACCTGCCGTACCAATCAATTGCAGCCCAAGTGCCTTGGCCCATTGGCAGGCAATTAAACCCACGCCACCTGCGGCCGCATGAAAGAGCACAAAATCACCCGCATTCAAGCCACCTTGCGGCAAGGTTTTGCGTAACAAGTACTGGGCGGTTAAGCCTTTGAGCATCATGGCCGCCCCTGTTTCAAAGCTGATGGCATCGGGCAACTTGCACACGTTCATGGCGGGCATCACACGGCGTTCGCTGTAGCTGCCGGGTGGGTTGCTGGCGTAGGCCGCGCGGTCGCCCACCTTCAGGTGCGTGACGCCTGCGCCCACGGCTTCTACCACGCCGGCGCCTTCCATGCCCATGTTCAGCGGCATGGGCAGTGCGTACACACCGCTGCGCTGGTACACGTCAATGAAGTTCAGTCCAATCGCGTGGTGTTTGATGCGAATTTCGCCCGATCCTGGCTCGCCCACTTCGAGTTCAACCAGTTTGAGCTCTTCGGGCCCGCCGTTCTTATCAATGCGCACTGTTTTTGAAAGCAATTGGCTCATAGGTATCCTTATTGAAATAACTTCTCAACTTGCAACAATGTCAGCACACCCATCACCGCAAAAATGGCTGCGGCAATGGTGTGTACCAACTTCATCGGTATTCTCTCAGCAAACTTATTACCCACAAACACTGCAGGCACATCGGCAATCAGCATGCCCAGTGTTGTACCTATCACCACCATCAGTGGCGCACCATAATGCGCGGCCAAAGCGACGGTGGCAATTTGTGTTTTGTCACCCATTTCAGCCAAAAAGAAAGTCACCAGCGTGGCGCCAAACACGCCCAGCTTTTGCGCCACTTGGGTCTCTTCTTCTTCAATTTTGTCAGGTATCAGCGTCCAAACCGCCATGCCAATGAACGACAAACCCAACACCCAGCGCATGGTTGTCGCATCGACAACGCTGGTAATCCAAGCCCCCAACGCGCCCGCCAAACCGTGATTCACCAAAGTCGCCGCCAAAATACCGAGGATGATAGGCACAGGTTTCTTAAACCGCGCCGCCAATATAAAAGCCAACAGCTGCGTCTTGTCGCCCATTTCCGCCAAAGCGACCACGCCAGTAGAGATGTAAAGAGATTCCATAAATTTTTGAAATAAGAGTGGATTAGTGTACTGGCAATGTAGCAACTAACTTAGCTATATATTTAATAGCAAGCTAGGCAATAAATACGCCGGCTAAAGGCCTATTTTATATATAAAATTCAAATAAACCCAATTTGCGCTGATGTTAGCTTATCGCAGACGCAGTTTACTTAGGATAATGTCAGCATGACAACGACACCATCAAAAAACTTCAACACACTTGCCCCTTGCTCCCGCCACATTGGCGAATTTGGACAAGCTGGGTTATACCGAGATGACGGCGATTCAGGCGGCCAGTTTGCCTGTGGCGCTGTTGGGTAAGGATTTGATTGCGCAGGCCAAGACGGGCAGTGGCAAGACGGCGGCGTTTGCTTTAGCGCTGTTGGCGAATTTAAATCCGCGGCGCTTTGCGGTGCAGGCTTTGGTGCTGTGCCCCACGCGCGAGCTGGCAGACCAGGTGACGATGGAGCTGCGCCGATTGGCGCGTGCAGAAGAAAATATCAAAATTGTGACGTTGTGTGGTGGTGTGCCATTGCGCGGGCAACGTGCTTCCTTAGAGCATGGGGCGCACATTGTGGTGGGCACGCCGGGGCGGGTGATGGACCATTTGGATAGGCAATTTTTATCACTGGAAGCGCTCAACACTTTGGTGCTGGACGAAGCCGACCGCATGTTGGACATGGGCTTTTTGGACGACATTGCCACGGTGGCAAAGCAATGCCCCAAAGAGCGGCAAACGCTGTTGTTCTCCGCCACTTACCCTGAAGGCATTGCCAATATTGCCAAGCAGTTCATGCGCGAACCGCAAACCATCAAGGTTGAATCGCAGCATGCTGAAAATTTAATCGAGCAACGCTTTTACCAAGTGACGCGTGAGAGCCGGTTGCCAACAGTGGCATTGCTGTTGAATCATTTTCGCCCGGTGAGCACACTGGCGTTTTGCAACACCAAAAACCAATGCCGTGAGCTGGTTAACTTGCTGCAAGCGCAGGGCTTCAACGCACTGGCTTTGTATGGCGACTTAGAGCAACGCGAGCGCGACCAAGTGCTGGTGCAGTTTGCCAACCGCAGTTGCTCGGTGTTGGTGGCGACCGATGTGGCGTCACGCGGGTTGGACATTGATCAGCTGGAAGCCGTCATCAATGTGGATGTGACACCCGATGCCGAAATCCACATTCACCGCATTGGCCGCACAGGGCGTGCGGGTGAAACGGGTTTGGCTTTGAACTTGGCCAGCATGGACGAAATGGGTTTTGTGGGCAAGATTGAGCAATACCAAAATCGTGAATCAGTCTGGCACAAAGTGGAAGAATTGACACCCAAAAGCAAAGAGCGATTGTTGCCACCGATGGCAACGGTGCATATTTTGGGTGGCCGCAAAGAAAAAATTCGCCCTGGTGACGTGTTGGGTGCATTGACAAATGATGAAGGCGGCCCTGCATTCACACGCGAACAAATAGGCAAAATCAACGTGACAGAATTTTCAACCTTCGTAGCGGTGCAGCGTGACCTTGCAAAGGAAGCCATGCATAAACTGAACAACGGTCGCGTGAAAGGCAAGAGCGTACGTGCACGCTTGATGTGATGGTTTAACGTGCTTGCATTGCATATATCTGAGCACATAAAAAAAGGCCCACATTGCTGTGGGCCTTGAAGTTTAAGGAAACTGTCGAAATGGAATCAAGTGTCCAATCTGTACTTGATTAACGGCTGTAAGCTGTTTCGCCGTGTGATGTGATATCCAAACCTTCGCGCTCTTCTTCTTCAGGAACACGCAAGCCGATGATCATGTCAACCAGTTTGAATGCGATAAAGGCAACAACTGCTGACCATACGATGGTGACCCCGACACCTTGCAATTGAATCCAAACTTGGCCGCCGATGCTATAGCCTTCGCCCACTTTGTTGGCAACGTAGTCATAAATACCTGTACCGCCCAACGATGGTGATGCAAATACGCCGGTGAGCAAGGCACCCACAATACCACCCACACCGTGAACGCCAAACACGTCTAATGAATCGTCTGCGCCCAACATTTTCTTGAGGCCATTCACGCCCCATAGACACAAGAAACCTGCAACCACGCCGATGACAATGGCACCCATAGGACCTACAAAACCGCAAGCTGGTGTGATGGCAACCAAACCTGAAACAGCACCCGATGCAGCGCCCAACATAGAGGCTTTACCTTTCATCAAGGCTTCACCTGCAATCCATGCCAAAGTAGCTGCAGCAGTTGCCACCAAGGTGTTGATGAATGCCAAGGCAGTCAGACCATTGGCTTCAAGGTTTGATCCGGCATTGAAACCGAACCAACCAAACCACAACATCGAAGCGCCCACCATGGTCAAAGTCAAGCTGTGAGGTGTCATGGCTTCTTTACCGTAGCCAATGCGCTTGCCAACCACATAAGCACCCACCAAGCCAGCCACAGCAGCGTTGATGTGTACCACGGTGCCGCCAGCAAAATCTAACGCACCTTTGCCCCACAAGTAACCCGCGCCAGCCACCACTTTATCGAGAGAAGCGGCATCGCTAATGGCATCAGGACCTGCCCAGTACCAAACCATGTGTGCGATTGGCAAATAGCTGAAAGTGAACCACAACACTGAGAATGCCAAAACAGCAGAGAATTTGATACGCTCAGCAAAGGCACCCACAATCAGCGCACAAGTGATGGCAGCAAATGTTGCTTGGAAGGCAATGAAGCTCAGCTCAGGAATGACGACGCCTTTGGAGAAAGTGGCCGCTACTGAATCAGGAGTGACGCCTTTGAGAAACAGCTTGTCAAACGTTCCAAAGAAAGTGCCATCACCACCAAATGCCAGTGTGTAACCGTATACAGCCCACAAGACATAAATCAGTGCGCTCACAACAAAGACTTGCATCAAAACAGAGAGCATGTTTTTGCTGCGCACCAAGCCGCCGTAGAAAAGCGCCAAGCCTGGAATCGTCATGAAGATGACCAAAGCCGTTGCGATTGTCATCCAAGCGGTATCACCTTTGTTAGGTGTGGGAGCAGCGGCTGGAGCAGCTGCAGGAGCTGCGGCCGGCTCAGCAGTTGCTGCTGCAGCTGCAGGCGCGGCAACGGCGGCTGTAGCAGGTGCAGCCGCATCAGCTGGTTTGGCAGCTTCAGCAGTTGCAGTGACTGCAGCGGGTGCTGCTGCAGGTGTAGCGGGTGCAGTTTGGGCGATTGCAAAGTTTCCTGCCAGCCACAAGCCTACACCCAAGGTGAGGGAAAGAAGTAGATTTTTTTTCATATGAACTTTCTGTAAATATCTTGGTAGGTTGGCCTTAGAGTGCTTCTTTGCCAGTCTCACCCGTGCGGATGCGAACGACTTGCTCTAAGTTGTAGACAAAAATCTTTCCGTCGCCAATCTTGCCTGTGCGTGCTGCACCTTCGATGGCTTCGATGACTTGGTCAACGATTGCGCTACTTACCGCAGCTTCGATTTTGACTTTCGGTAAAAAATCAACCACATACTCTGCACCACGATACAGCTCGGTGTGCCCTTTTTGACGGCCAAAGCCCTTGACTTCGGTCACGGTGATGCCTTGAACGCCGATGGCTGAAAGTGCTTCACGCACTTCATCCAATTTAAAGGGTTTGATAATGGCGGTGACTATTTTCATATTGAATCCTTTGTAGTTTTACAGGCTTTAGAAGCTGTATTTCAAACCGACTACCACGCCAGCTTTGCCGGTGAACTTTGCCAGCTGGTGTGACATAGCCTTCTTTGTCTGCATCTGTACCAACCACAGCAGCTGTTACAGCTAAGCCATTGCCAAAATCTTTAGCCAGAGTCACAGAGTAGTCTGTGTAAGATGCCGCACTATTTTTGGCGATGCGTTGGTAACCCACATGTGGCACCAGGCTGAAACCGTTACCCAAATCAAAGGTTGCGCTCAGATCCAGATAGCTGCTGTTTTTGCTGTTGGCAAAACCAAAGGTGTTGGTCAAAGCGTGTGAGTATTTCAAAGTTGCTGGACCGACAGTACCTGCTGCGTAGATTTCAGTGGTATTGGCAGATGGTGCGAGGCCATTGCTTGGGTAGATGTACGTCAACACACCCACGTCATACCCGACTGCACCGGCAGTACCTTTGTAGCCGCCATAAACGTCGAGTTCTACATCAGAATCGCCACCAACGTCTTTAATCCATTTGATGGTTGAAGCCCAAGCACCCACATAAGCGCCACTGCTGTGAGCGAAGTCAACGCCACCTTGCACAGCGGGTTGCAAGCGAGATTGTGAAATGCCACGGTAACGGTAATCTGTCACCACGCCCACGTTGTAGCTCAAAGTGCTGGCGGGTGCTGCTGCAGGCGCTGCGGGTGCCGCTGTTTGCGCAACGGCTGAGGTACCAGCCAAAGCTGCCAAGATAGAAGTCAAGAGAATTGGTTTTGCAAAAAATGTCATAGTTAGCTCCATAAAAAAAAGTTAAAGAAAAATGCGTACGGAGCATACAAAGCATGAAGTGTGCCAAAACTAAAATCCATTCATGAATGGATGGACGCAGCAGGCATATTGGCTTCCAATAGTGTGCGTATTAGCAACACTCTGATGAATTGCGCTTGTTAATTTCATAAAACTGTGTATATTTACAGTTGTATAAATAATCAGTTTACGCAGAAAAGAAGATGCTTGTGAGCAATTTAAGACCAATTGGCTTTGTTGCGCACCAAAACAGGGAGTTTTTATGTCAGGATTCGCAATGGTGCAAAGTCGCGCCGTATTGGGTTTAGAGGCACCATCGGTGACTGTGGAAGTGCATTTGGCCAATGGTTTGCCCAGTTTTACCTTGGTTGGGCTGGCAGAAATTGAAGTGAAAGAAGCACGAGAACGCGTGCGCTCAGCTTTGCAAAATTCGGGGCTCGAATTCCCAACTAACAAACGCATCACGGTTAATTTAGCCCCTGCAGATTTGCCAAAAGATTCAGGCCGCTTTGATTTGCCTATTGCGCTGGGCATATTGGCTGCCAGTGGACAAATTGATGCTGAAAAATTGGCAGATTTCGAATTTGCGGGTGAATTGTCACTTGGCGGCGAATTACGACCCGTTCGTGGTGCGCTGGCCATGAGTTTGGCTCTCAGCAAAATGGACATTCGCCCCAAAATGGTGCTTCCGGAATCCAGTGCATCTGAGGCTGCATTGGTCCCCGAGTCAATAGTCTACCGTGCCAAGCATTTATTGGATGTGGTGGGGCAGTTCGTGGCCGAACCAGCGCTCGATGCAAACGATGGTTGGTGCCAGGTACACGCGCAAACAATGAAAACCGACAAAACATTGTCAAAGTACTTGGATTTTGGTGATGTCAAAGGACAAGCTGGCGCCAAACGGGCACTGGAAATTGCAGCCGCAGGCGGGCACAGCGCCCTGCTGGTAGGTCCACCAGGATCTGGAAAATCCATGCTGGCACAGCGTTTTGCTGGCTTGTTGCCGCCTATGAGTACCAACGAGGCTTTGGAAAGTGCCGCAATCGCATCTTTAGCTGGGCGGTTCTTGATTGAAGGCTGGGCACATCGTCCCACACGCAGTCCGCACCACTCAGCCAGTGCAGTTGCACTGGTGGGTGGTGGGTCGCCACCAAGGCCAGGTGAAATATCCCTGGCTCACAACGGTGTGCTGTTTCTTAGATGAACTTGCCAGAGTTACCTAGAGCCGCATTAGAAGCTTTGCGTGAACCGTTGGAGACTGGGCAAATCACCATTTCACGAGCTGCGCGGCGTGCCGACTTTCCGGCACGTTTCCAACTCGTCGCGGCGATGAACCCTTGCCCTTGCGGTTATTTAGGCGCAGTTATAGGCAGTACACCCAGATCATGCCGTTGCACACCCGACCAAGTGTCGCGCTATCAGGGCAAACTCAGCGGCCCTTTATTAGACAGGATTGATTTGCATATTGACGTCCCAACTTTGCCTGCTGAAGAGTTACTCAATGCGCCAGCAGGTGAGGCTACTGCCCATATTCGCAGCCGCTGCATGGCCGCACGCGAACGCAGTTTGGCGCGGCAGCGCAAATCGAATCATGCCTTGCAAGGGCAAGAGATTGATGAATTTGTCATGTTGGATGAAGCTGCCAGCAAATTTTTGAATGTGGCCGCAGCGCGATTGGGCTGGTCAGCGCGTGCGACGCACCGTACGTTGAAAGTAGCCAGAACCATCGCTGATTTGGCTGGGTCAATTCACACGCAAGTGACACATGTGGCAGAGGCCATGCAATACCGCAGAGCTTTGCGAGCTCATTAAGCCAGTATCACAACTGGTGTTGGCCAATTCGTTTTGGCGAGATTCGCCTTCGGCCAATGGATGGTATTGCACCAATAAAGCAGAAATTTCTTCCAAGGATTGCGTTAAACCGTCTTCAAAACGTTTCTCGTGCAAAGCAGAACCTAAGCGTTTAACAATGCTTTGCCACTCTTCATGCGACACGTGTTGATTCAAACCACGGTCAGCGACCAATTCAATGTCATGTTCTGCCAACAGCAAGTAGATCAGCACACCGTTGTTGTTTTCAGTATCCCAAATGCGCAATTTGCCAAACATCATCAGTGCGCGTTCACGCATGATGGCACGCATGGATTTTTTATGCCATACATGCCGCCACAGATAACTGAAAGGAAGTCCAGCTTCAACGCAAATGCGCACTTCACCGCTGTGTCGCTGTTCGCTGGCAGTGATGCGCTGCATCAGGCGTTTGGCCAAGTCACTGGGCATAGCTTGTCGGCAATCGGATGCATCCATCCAACGATGACGCACCAGCGAAGCAAAGCGTTTAAAGAAGTTGGGATGTGCCATTTTTGTTACCAGTCGCCCGAAGCGCCTCCACCACCGAAATCACCACCACCACCCGAACTCCAGCCACCACCGCCGCCGCCAAATCCACCGCCGCCAAAACCGCCACCACCGAAGCCACCCCCGAACCCGCCGTTGCGTCCACTGCGACCAGAGTTCATCATGGTAGAAGCACCAGAGAACAAAGCAAACAGCAATGCCATGAAGCCAGCAACCCCAGCAATCACCAAACTGGTCGTGACAACAAAAGCCAAAGTACCCACGGCACCGCCGGTGACCAATGAGCCTAATTTTTTGCCAAAAATACCTTTTGCAATCGCGCTGCCAATCGGCAATGCAAACAGCAAAAAGATGGCCATGTTCATCCAGCCAATGTCCTCACCTAAACTTAAACTGCCATCGTTGACAGTCACCTCAGGTAATGCTTCACCTTTGACAAGGGCTGCAATTTTGTCCACACCTGCAGACAAACCACCAGCGTAATCACCGGTTTTGAATTTGGGTGTAATGGCTTCTGAAATAATGCGTTTGGCGGCTAAATCAGGAATAGCACCTTCCAATGTTTTGGCGACTTCGATGCGAACTTTGCGGTCTTCTTTCGCCACAATCAGTAGCACCCCATCGCCCACATTTTTGCGACCAATTTTCCAGGCATTGCCCACGCGGTTGGCATAGCTGCTGATGTCCTCGGGTTGAACCGTGGGCACCATCAGCACCACCACCTGTGAGCCCTTGGCTGTTTCCAGCGCGCTGAGCTTGGCTTCCAGAACGGCTTTGTCGGTCGGGTTTAAAGTGCCGGTGTTGTCAACCACATGCCCCGTGAGGGCGGGTATGGGCAACACATCTTGCGCATGTGCGAAGGGCAGCAGCGATGGCAGTAGTGTACATACCGCCAGCCAAAGCCCAATCCAGCCCTTTGCAGCCAGTTGGAAGAAACGTTTCATGCGCAAATGATCAGCCTATCGCCAATGCAGGCTGAATTAAGGCTTTTTGTTGAAATCAACTGCAGGTGGTTTGGAGATAGCCGCTTCGTTCTCGACGGTAAAGCCCTCTTTGGTTTTGTAGCCAAACAACATGGCAGTTAAGTTGGTTGGGAAACTGCGAGTCAGCACGTTGTATTCTTGAATGGTTTTGATGTAGCGGTTGCGTGCCACGGTGATGCGGTTTTCTGTGCCTTCCAATTGCACGCGCAAATCGCTAAAACCTTGGTTGGCTTTCAAGTTAGGATAGGCTTCGCTGACAGCCATCAAACGGCTCAACGCGCTGCCCAATTCACCTTGAGCGGCTTGGAATTTCTTCATCGCTGCTGGGTCATTCAACATTTCAGGGGTGACTTGAATGGCGGTTGCTTTAGATCGCGCTTCAATCACCTTGGTCAATGTTTCTTGCTCAAAATTAGCTTCACCTTTAACGGTGGAGACAATGTTGGGTATTAAATCTGCACGGCGTTGGTATTGGTTCAAAACTTCTTTCCAAGCGGCATTGGATGTTTCGTCAAGGCTTTGGAACTGGTTGTAACCGCAACCAGTTAAGGCAAAAGCAGTAACGATAGATGACAAAATAAGTAGCCAGCGTTTCATAATCATTCCTTTAAGCAGTTCATTAATGTGGAGGAAAAAAGCAATTCGATTGCACAGAGGGCATTACATTAACACAAATTAAATCAAAACTAAACTTGGCAAAAACAATCCGCCTCATAAGCTGGAATAATGGGCATAAACAGACGCTGAAACATGGATGATATTGTCAAACAAGCCATGGCCAAATGGCCTAACGTACCGCACTGCTATGGGTGGTTGGGTTTGGACGCGCGTGGCAATTGGTACATGCGAGACGACAAGGTGCAAGCACAAGGCACATTTGCAAAAGCCAAGGGCTCGCTTTTAAAGCATGACAAGCTCATTGCTTTCATCAATCGCAACTATTTAACCGATGACAACAAACAAAGTCCAGCAGCAGGTCAATGGTATTTTCAAAACGGACCGCAGCGGGTTTATGTAGAACTAGAGGCCACACCGTTTATTTGGCGTGTTCAGGCTGATTTTTCGGTTGTGGCACACAACGATGCTGCTGCCAGAATACAGCGCTGTGTGATAGATGAACATGGACGCTTGTATTTGGACACTGACATCGGTTTTGGCTTGGTTCATACTGCAGACATGCTGTTGGCGGCCGATGCTGTGGAGCAAGGCTTGTGGGTGCCAAAAGAAATGTTGACCCATGATTTGCCTAGCCGTTTTGGCTATGTGCGCAGTCCAAAGGCTGTGCAAAAAAGTGCTTAAATACATCATATTGCTATATATTTAATAGCATGCTAGGCAATAAATACGCCGGCTACAGGCCAAAAAACCATATAAAAAGCCGAGGCGCAGGTAGCGGCTCGGCTTTTTTTCCTTGTGGGCAAGGTTTGTTTTACTTGGCAGGTGCTGGAGCTGGTGCTGCAGGTGCAGTAGCTGCGCCTGCAGCAGGCGTTGCTGCCGCTGGGGCGGGTGCAGCAGGCTCGGCGAATTTGCCACCACCTGCGTTGGCCATGTACACCACGGCGCGGCCAATTTCCAAATCATTGAACTCGCCACCACCTTGTGGGCCCATTGCGCCTTTGCCTTTGAGCGATGAGTTCAACAGTGCGGCATAACCCGCACCCAAACGTGGAGCCCAAGCGCCTGCGTCACCAAACTTAGGTGCACCAGCCACGCCCGCTGTGTGGCAAGCTGTACATTGCGCTTTGAACACTTCTTCACCCGAACGCAAAGGGCGGTTGGCATCGCCCATGGCAACCGTACCAACTTTTTGAATGCGCGCAGCCACTGCTTTAGCGCGGTCGTCTTCGTTGATACGCTGAGGCGCAGGGCCTGGAACAAAATAATAGATTAAGCCAATCAGCAACAACAAAGGTACCAGCAGGGCAGAAAGGTTAAAACCCTTGCGTGGATGTGCGCCGTGGCTGGTTTGTGCGTGATTGTCAGTGTGTGGATTGCTCATGGTCGTCTCTGAATGGTTTTGAAAAAAGAGAATCCGTGATTATAAGGGCGACGCTATCGCTACCAAAGCTTTGGCGCAGACAAAGACCTACAATACTGCTTTTGTAGGATGGGCGGCTGTAGCTCAGTGGATAGAGTATTGGCCTCCGAAGCCAAGGGTCGTGGGTTCGATCCCCGCCAGCCGCACCAATTGATTTATTTTTAATGTTTCATTAAGACTGATTTTCCTTGTTTCATAAGAGAATATTCAGTAATTGTTGTCTCATGTTGTTCTATTGAGTACAATAAGATACCATCAAAAAGGCGGTATATCTGACGGTATATGGCGGCAGCCAAAATCAGATACCGTCAAAAAAATGATGCAACCATGACACTTAAAGACAGCTTCGTTCGGCAAGTCAAATGTTCCAATGTCGATATTGGGAATAAATATGCTGATGGCGGCGGTATGTACTTACTGGTCAAGCCAAGTGGCAAATACTGGCGCATGGACTACCGGTTTGCCGGCAAGCGTAAAACGCTTGCATTGGGTATCTATCCAGATGTTTCGTTAGCTAAAGCCCGGTTGCGTCGCGAGAAAGCACGTGAGCTATTGGCTGATGACATAGACCCAAGTGTTGCTAAGAGAAAAGAGCGTCAAGCAAAATCGGATTCTGCGTTAAATACATTCGAAGCCATAGCACGAGTATGGTTGATTAAAACAGCAGCAAAGCGAGCCATGGTGACACAGGCACGTATCACCACGCTTTTAGAAAAAGATGTATTTCCCTTCATAGGCAAAATGGTTATATCTGAAATTGAACCACGCGATGTTTTGGAAAAGTCGATACGCAAAATCGAAGCACGTGGCTCTATTGATACCGCGCACAGGGCAAAACAAATGTGTGGCCAGATCTTTCGCTTTGCTGTAGCGACGGGAATGGCTGAACGTGATGTGACTGCAGATTTACGTGGGGCTATCGCCACCATTCCTGAATCTCACTTTTCAGCTATTGTTGAACCACAAAAAGCAAAAGAATTGATGCGATCTATATTTGGCTATGAGGGTCATCCGTATACGGTTGCGGCACTGAAGTTAAGCCCTTTGGTTTTTGTCAGGCCTGGTGAGTTGAGATCTGCAGAGTGGGTTGAAATAGATTTGAAAGAAGGTCAGTGGCGAATACCTGCCAGCAAAATGAAAATGCGGGTAGATCACATAGTTCCACTATCTAAACAGGCGATAGAGATTTTGCGTGGCGTTCATAAGTTGAGTGGCCATGGCCGGTTTGTGTTTCCTAGCCTGCGCACAGGGGAGCGATGCATGAGCGAAAACACAGTTAATGCCGCCTTACGAGGCATGGGCTATGCAAAAGACGTACACACCGCCCACGGTTTCCGTGCAATGGCTCGCACAATCATGGATGAAGTTATGGGTGAACGTGTGGACTTGATTGAGCATCAATTGGCACACGCAGTGAAAGATCCCAATGGGCGCGCTTATAACCGCACTGCACATTTGCCAGCGCGAAAAGAGATGATGCAGCGCTGGGCGAACTACCTTGATAAGCTGCGAATTGATGACTAAGTTGCCTGAAAGTGGCTCTTTGCATACATAAATTAAATTGCCGTCGTAACCGTTTTCGTAAAAACGCGTTTACGAAGGCTTACCACGAGCAACGCCACCATGGGTACATCGGTGGCATTGTGGAGGCGGTCGTAGTTGTGCGGCTTTCAGACCGCACCCACGCTGGGCGCGCGGGCGAGCAACAACTAACAGCTAGGGCTGCTCCCACCTTTGCGTACATGCTGTACGCAGCGCCCGTCTTTGCGCCTCACGGCGGCGACCCCCAGCTTTGCTGGCTGCGCAACGTATTGTCTAACGACAAACATTGACTTGGTCGCGCTACCGCACGACTCGGTCTGGACGACCGACCAAAAAGCCGGGGGTCGCCGCCCTTCGGGCTACGACGGGCGGGGCGTTGCCCCCACCACTCACCGGTGCTGGGGCACCTGAAAACGTTGGGACGTTTTCTGAATGGCGGCTCCCCCAGCTGCGGGGCGGGTGCCGTTGGCGGCACGCTCGCACGCAGCTTATTTGATTCGCATAGGGAGTGCAATTTGCGGCGACGTTAAGTACCAAGGGTAAATGCCAAAGGCATTTGCATTAAGTAGTTTGACACCGTTTCGAACACCCAGGGTAATTGACTCAATATGTGGTGACGGATCGTTTGGAACAGCGGATTTGCCTAAGGTATGCAAAATTTGACTTAACATGTTTACTATACTTTTAGCCGCTAATTGATGGCGAACTAGATCGCCTGAAATTAGATCCGGAGTAGTTTTAACTATTTTTCTGATAAGTCCATGACATTTTTTGTCGAGGATGGCGTTCCTTGCAAACGTCAGTTCGTACGATGGAGCGAATAAAGCGTTCAGTTTTTTATTGATACCTTTGCGTTTCATAACAAACAGCAACGTCAAAAAACTATTTCGCCAACGACGCCCAAGGCGTGCAGCGCTATTCCCAGACAATTTTTCAGAATGATCGTAGCAATACTCCAAGCTACCGCGATGCTTTGAGGAATACTGCCCTCCTTCTTTCAATTTTATTTTGACTTTTGGCTCAGACTCTAAAACTAATAACCGATCTCGCTCCTCTGCCGCCAAAGTAGGTAGCCCACATGCGGTGCACAAGTTTTGATTTTTTAGCGATTTGTAAATGCTATCCAAATAGAGTGGCACAGGAGTTTTATTTTTAGTAGTACGTGCTCCCAATGCAAAACCACGTCCAATTGTTGGCGTGAAATCATGCTTTGAAACCCTTTTGGGGGGGTCGAATTTTGCGACTGCGATGTGCCGTGATGCATGTTCACTACAAAAATACAAAAACTCAATCAAGGCATCACAAGTATGTGAAAAATCATTTGCACACATCCAATCATCACCGTGTCCTTGTCGAGCTAACTCTTGAAGTAAAGAAATGGCGTCTTCTATAGGTGCATTGAATAAATTTGAAAAAGTCCATGTGGAATCGTACCCATTTCTGAGTAGCCATTCGCTGACAGCCGGATCAAGCTTTTCTCTAATGGGAGCAAGTAGAGAATGACGTCGGGATTTTATTGTGTCGCTAGGCGTTGTGTTTTGAATAATTTCACACAAAACAATTTTTATCGCCGCATCATAAGGCCAGCCGAATTCTAAAGTGTCCTTGATATGTTCGATGTGTTCATTGTTTTCAATCATAAAAGTGTCCGAAATTGTTGCCTAACCTGGTTGCTACTGTAGCAAAACTATGGCTCTCGTAACAACTTTCGTGAAATTCATGGGAACTACATTTTCAAATTTACACATGACAATACTTCGTCATTCAATCAACGGATTAAATTTCATCATTGGTGAAATTAACATTTGGCACATTGGTTGGCATTTTTTTGTTGGATTTATCTCTATTTCTGGTCTCATTATTGGAAGTCGGCTCAGGCGCTATAACCACCCAGATCATCCCTTGATGTCGCCGGTTGTACGGCATCTCTTTGGACAAGGCGTCTTTTGGTGCTGTGCATTGATTGCATTGGCAACAATATTAGTCTATCTCTCACTGCTGGCGCTGACTTACATTAGCGCCAATGCTAGAGCAAGCATAAGCGGTTTGGATTTGTTCGTAACGTTGCAAAATTATGCCGATTTAGTTTGGGCAGCTTTGCGGGAGCGGACGATAGCGCTACTGTTTAGCTCGGTGCTTGGCCTAACCGTAGGACTGGTTGTGGGCTTTCGAATTATTCCGCTGTTAGAGCGTGGTCGTGGCTTGCGTGATGTGCGTTACCTGCAAAAGCTATTTGCAAAAATGCATTCATATTCGCCTGCGAAATTTATAGACCTAAAAAAAGGCATATTTGTTGGCTTAGAAGAAGGCAAGCATCCTGTCTATGTGCCAATCCATCAATTCCGCGAAACTCACACGCAAATAATGGGAGCTTCAGGCAGCGGAAAAGGTATCGCGCTTGGGTTGCTAGGATTTCAATTTGTCAAAGCTAGGGAGTGTGTCATTGCATTTGATCCAAAAGGTGATCAACGGTTGCCACTTGTACTGGCCGAAGCTGCAAAGCAAGCTGGTGTTCAATTCCATAGCTTAGACTTAAATCCAACAGCGCCACCGCAGTTCAATTTGATTGCTGGCATGCACGCGCATGATATTGAAGAAATGTTTGTCGGTGGATTAGGTTTGCAGCCAACATCGGGCGATAGCGACTATTACCGAGGCATTGACCAAGACGCTGCTGAAACGGTGGCAGGATATGCGCAATCAATAGAAAAATGTTCCTTGCTAACGCTATTGGAGCTCGCGCAAGGCGATGAAAGCATCAGTAAGGCTGACAACTTTGTGCGACGACTTAAGCAGGTGTGTCAGTTACCCGTTATCCAAACAACACATGACATTGATTTGACTGGTGTTATTAAACGTGGCGGCGTTCTATACGTACGTGGAAGCACGGATAACCACAGAGTAAAAATGTTGCAAACCATGTTCTTGATTCGCATTTTGCAAATTATTAAAGCAAATGATGGAGCTCGAAAAGTAGCGTTGATATTGGATGAGTTCAAACACTTACTTTGTGCGGTATCTTTGGATGCATTGGGCACTGTACGCGAGCTTGGAGCGCATGCTCTCTTGGCTCATCAGTCCATGGGCGATCTTGGTATGTGTCCAGGGCTACGCCGCGAAGACGTTGAGCCACGTGTTGTCGACAATACGACCTTAAAGCTGATTTATCGCATCAATGATGCCAAGACATCTGCAAACTTTGCTGAACTGAGCGGTAAACGGCGCACGCACATTGAGGGAATTCGCGGGCTTGATGATGAGCGGAAAGATCAACGTACGTGGACGGAATCACAAGAGTTTTTAATGTCGGAAGACATATTTACGCGGTTACACCGACCGAGTGATGGAAAGGACGTTGTAGCAGCTGGTGTTTTGTTTGGTCATAAGTCTGCAAAATTGATTGCAGTTTCGCCCATTCAGGTTAAAGGCATGCCGCCTAGTATTGCGCCAGCGCCTATTGACTCAATCGTCACTCTCACAACGCCAGAGGTGCTGATATGAGCCGTGAGCAACATTTGATGACGGCCACGTTACGTAAAACACGGGTTCTCGAAAAACGCCAATTAATTTTAAGATTTTTGCGTGAAGAAATCTGGTCAGATACCGCAAATTTGAGCATGCTTTTGGATGTGAAATCCATAGCCGCTACACGGACACTGAAAAAGCTTGTAGAAGATGAGCTGATCCGCAGTCACGCCTTGCCAACTATGGGAGGTCAAATTGCTTTGTTTGGTATCACTGCCCATGGCCAAGCCCTAGCTGCTGAAGCAGGCGAAGAGATCTTGGACAAGGTTTTCATCCCCAGCCGTGTCGCGCCAACATATGCGCGGCATACGCTGGATATTCAAATTCTTCGAATCCGTGCAGAGCGTGCAGGTTGGACGCAATGGGTGAATGCTGATCGAATAGAAAAATGGACAACAGGGAAAATGCGACCAGACGCATACGCGGTGTCACCAGATGGCAGGCGATTTGGTATTGAGTGTGAGAGGACAATCAAGTCGCCAAAACGGTACATCGACATACTGAGTGGTTGGCTTCAAGCAATACGTCGTGGTGATGTCAGTCATGTTGTTTGGGCTTCACCCGATGAAAAAATCCGTGATCGACTCAAACAAATTGTGCTGAGCATCAGTCAGGTGCGAATCGCTGGGCAGGATGTTTTGATCCCAAGAGACAGGTTTGATAACTTGGCCTTCGTGACGTATGAGGAGTGGCCAGTATGAATCAAACTACTTCTGCGCCGGTTTACGGGCGAGCTAAAGATGTCAGCGCACATTTCAAAATTTCGCGTTCTACCTTGTGGCGTTGGATAAAGGAGCGGGAAGGCTTTCCCCAGCCGATACACGCTGGTGCACGCGTGACACTTTTTGATCTAAATGCGATCACGGCTTACCTCATAGATCAATCTGCGTCTGCGAGCACTAAATGACCAGACCCATTGAATTGATTCTTAGTAGATTAGAAAAAGTCAGTAGCAACAATGGAAGTGGTCGTTACAAAGCGCTATGCCCGGCGCACGCTGATCGCAGTCCATCACTCAGTATCTGTGAAGGAGATGATGGCCGGGTATTGCTGCATTGTTTTACCGGTTGCAGCGCAGAGGCAATCGTGTCTTCCATCAAACTGACTATGACGGATCTTTTTTGTGTAGATAACGTCACAAAGAGGCCGCCACTTGTTCCTGGAGTCAGCAGACGCGAACTACGCACAGCAATTGAATTTGAAAAAACGATTTTATTTATTGCAAAAACAGACGAGACCAAAGGCAGATGCATATCGGCCAACGACTCGCAGCGTACCCAGCTTGCATTGCAACGCCTAGCAAAATCCAAGGGGCTTTTATGAGCACCAGTGCGACGGTATGGGACGCCGTTGATGCAGCCATTAATTCCAACAATAGAGTTCTACTCGACCAAGCCAGTCAGCTTAAGATTTTGCCAATCCGCTGGCTTTGGCCTGGATGGCTAGCCAGAGGTAAGTTGCATGTTTTAGCTGGCACGCCCGGCACGGGAAAAACGACGATTGCTATGGCAATAGCTGCCACGGTGAGCGCAGGCGGCATATTCCCATGCGGATCACAATGCCCATCAGGGAATGTATTGATCTGGACTGGCGAAGATGACCCAGCAGATACGCTTACACCAAGACTAATGGCATCCGGGGCGAACTTGAACCGCGTGTACTTTATCAACAGCACGATTGAGAACGGACAAACTCGCAGTTTTGACCCCGCACACGATTTTCAATCATTGCTGCTATCTGCAGAGCGTATCGGGGAAATCAAGTTGTTAGTCGTTGACCCCATAGTTAGCGCAGTTGTTGGTGACAGTCACAAAGCCAATGACGTCAGACGCGGCTTGCAGCCTTTGGTTGAGCTGGCTATTGCTTTGAATTGCGTTGTTCTTGGCATTACGCACTTTTCTAAAGGATCTATGGGGCGCGATCCTATTGAGCGGGTGATGGGATCACAGGCTTTTGGCGCTCTAGCACGGGTGGTTATCGTAGCCGCCAAAGACTCCTCAAATGACGAGGGAAGCCCTCCTAGGCGGTTCATTGCACGAGCGAAGTCAAATATTGGCCCCGATGGAGGTGGTTTTGACTACGCAATGGATCAAATCGACTTGGCAGGGCATCCGGGCGTAAACGCCACGGTTATTAACTGGAAGGGAGCTATCAATGGGAGCGCACGCGATTTACTAGGCGCTGTAGAGGCTGAAAATAGCGATGGAAGCGACAAAACAGAGCGTGATGATGCCAAAGCGTTTTTAATTTCAATACTTTCAGATGGCGCTGTAGCCGTGAAGACCATTAAAAATGATGCGCAAGGCGCAGGTTACTCGTGGCGAACCATCGAACGAGCCAAGAAAGAAGCGGGCATTCAAGCCAAGAAAACAGGTGTTAAGGACGGCTGGAGTTGGGAATTGAAGCAAAATTTTTAAGCGAATTTCTCAAGACCGCCATGAAAGCGCCAAGTCCGCCACTAAATACGGCGGCGGACTTGGGAAATTGTGGCGGTCTTTGCGTTATTCGGTATTCGCTGAGATTTATTCAATTAAAAATACTTATGTCTGCTACGGGCGAGGAAGCGGTCGGTCTAAATATTCAGTTGAAAGGTATTTTCGGTCCTTTAGTTACGATTGATCTGTGTCTGCTATAGGCATGAAAGACGTTTGTAAGAGATTCCATTGAAAGTCAGCCTAGATGAGTATGACGCCCCGGCTTTGCCTCAGTTTCCATCCCCGCCAGTCCTTGCAAAATACCGCAGTCTTGCTGCGATTGGTCGGTTTGGCAGCGCTGTCGTAAGGTGGTGAGCTGTTGTTTGAGTAGCGCCAGCTCGGCTATTCGTTCATCCACATGGGCGATGTGCTGGTCAAACACGTCGTTGATACCACCGCAGCCGTCTTGCGGCTTGTCGGTTAACGCTAACAAAGCGTGAATTTCTTCGTGGCTCATGTCCAGATTGCGGCAATTTCGGATGAAACGCAGGCGCTCCACATGCGCAGCGCCATAGACCCGAAAATTACCCTCAGAGCGTGCCGTTTGTGGCAACAAGGCTTCCTTTTCGTAATAACGGATGGTTTCCACACTGTAATGCGCTACTTTGGCTAATTCACCGATTTTCATAAGGTTACTCCTTAATTCTCTTGACTCTATAGTAACTTCAGGTTGTCTAATACGCTTGAACATTCAGAAATAACCACATTTATGGCCAAGTTAGATCCACATTCACATCAAGCTGATCATTCAGGGAATTCCCACGACAAAGCGCATACAGACGATGCCTGTTGCGCCGGGCCTGTTTTGCCTGCCATACCACCTTTGCTCAAAGCACCTGACGATTTAGCGGGTGCCAAGTTAACAGCACAAGGCATGCAAACGCCAATTCGCATCATGCAAATGGATTGCCCCACAGAGGAAGGCTTGCTACGTTCAAAATTAGGCGGTATGCCTGGCGTGGCTGGCATGGAATTTAACCTGATGAAGCGTGTGCTGACGGTGACGCATGAGCCAAAAGCCATTGACGCGATTTTGGATGCCGTGCGCTCGCTGGGTTTCACCCCTGAAGTAGCCAATGAGGACGCGCCGTTGGACGACCACGCACCAGAGCCCGCCAAACCATGGTGGCCGCTAGCTTTAGCAGGCTTGGCTGCCATTGGCTCTGAAGTGGCAGAGTGGACAGCCATGCCAACTTGGGTAGCTGCCAGTTTAGCCTTGGCTGCGGTGCTGCTTTGCGGCATCACCACTTATAAAAAGGGCTGGATAGCGATTCGCAATTTCAACCTCAACATCAATGCGCTGATGAGCATTGCGGTAACAGGCGCCATTCTTTTGGGGCAATGGCCTGAAGCGGCGATGGTGATGGTGTTGTTCACCGTAGCTGAACTGATAGAAGCCAAATCGCTAGACCGGGCACGAAATGCCATCAAAGGGCTGATGCAACTCACACCTGAGCTTGCCACCGTCTTGCAAAGCGATGGGGCGTGGCTAGAAGTAGCGGCTAAAACGGTGCTGGTGGATGCGCGTGTGCGCGTCAAGCCAGGTGAGCGCATTGCGCTGGACGGCAAAATCGTCAGCGGCAAATCGGCTATCAACCAAGCGCCTATCACCGGTGAAAGTTTGCCGGTTGAAAAGGCAGAGGGTGATCCTGTTTTTGCTGGAACGATCAACGAATCTGGCTCCTTCGAATACCTGGTGACTGCTGCCGCTGGCGACAGCACTTTGGCGCGAATTATCCATGCGGTCGAAGAAGCGCAGGGCGCACGTGCGCCTACGCAGCGTTTTGTGGATCAATTTGCACGGGTTTATACGCCAGTCATCTTTATCATTGCACTAGCCATTGCCATCTTTCCGCCGTTGTTGATGGGCGCTGATTGGTTCGATTGGATTTACAAAGCGCTGGTTCTGCTGGTCATTGCCTGTCCGTGTGCCTTGGTTATATCAACGCCAGTCACCATCGTCAGCGGTTTGGCTGCAGCGGCCAGACAAGGCATGTTGATCAAAGGGGGTGTTTACTTAGAAGAAGGACGCAAGCTGGCGTGGATCGCTTTGGATAAAACGGGCACGATTACCCACGGCAAGCCAGTTCAGACGGATTTTGAGGTGTTGAGCAATGTGCCTGCAGGCGATATTCGTATTTTGGCCGCCAGCTTGGCTGGCCGCTCAGACCACCCCGTTTCACGCGCTGTGACTGATGCGGCCAAGCGAGACGCCATCTCGCTGAAAGCAGTAGACGGCTTTGAAGCCCTGGCTGGGCGGGGCACAAAAGGCGTCATCGACGGCAAGCTATACCATTTGGGCAACCACCGCTTGGTACACGAATTGGGGCGGTGCTCTGACGCGCTAGAGGCACGTTTGACTGCTTTGGAGCAGCAAGGAAAAACAGTTATTTTGCTGTCAGATGACACGACAGTACACGCCTTGTTCGCCGTTGCTGACACGGTCAAAGAAACAAGTCGCCAAGCGATTGCCGAATTGCATGCATTGGGCATCAAAACCGTGATGCTAACGGGTGACAACGCTCATACGGCCAAAGCGATAGCCACACAAGTTGGCATTGACGAAGCGCGTGGCGATTTACTGCCAGACGACAAACTCAAAGCCATTGAAAGCAAACTCAACAAAGACGGTGCAGTGGGCATGGTGGGTGACGGCATCAACGACGCGCCAGCGCTGGCACGCTCAGATATCGGCTTTGCCATGGGCGCAGCAGGCACGGGCACCGCCATTGAAACTGCCGACGTCGCGCTGATGGATGACGACTTGCGTAAATTACCGCGTTTTGTGCGGCTTTCGCGCCAAACGCACGCCATATTGATTCAAAACATCGTGCTCGCGTTAGGTATCAAAGCAGTGTTTTTGTTTTTAACACTTTATGGCACAGGCACGATGTGGATGGCCGTGTTTGCGGATGTGGGTGCTAGTTTGTTAGTCGTTGCGAATGGGCTACGGTTATTGCGATTTAAAAGTTAGTTCAAATATGACAAACGATGATTTCTACTACAAATTGAAACGCAACAAAACAGTGCGAACGCTGTTGAACAGCCGTTGGCTATGGATTACCTTAGCCGTACTGGGCTTTGCTGCTGACCAAGCCATCAAATATGCGGTTACAGCGCGTATGCAATTGCATGAAAGCCTACCTATCTTCCCAAGCTTTAATTGGGTTTATGTTTTAAACCCAGGCGCTGCCTTTTCATTTTTAGCCGATGCGGGCGGTTGGCAGAAGTATTTTTTTACGATATTTGCAGCAACCGTCAGTTTGGTCTTGCTGGTTATGTTGTGGCGCGGCGTTAGCTCAAAAGTCGAGTCGTTAGCCTACGCTTTGATCATCTCTGGAGCGTTGGGGAATGCTGTTGATCGCGTACGCATTGGTGCAGTGGTGGATTATTTAGATTTCTACTGGCGCACATGGCACTGGCCAGCGTTTAACTTGGCAGATATCTGGATCGTTTCCGCAGCTATGCTGCTAATGTTGAGCGCTTTCCAGCAACCGTCTATTTCAGCATCCGAAAAGAATAGAAAATCCCCAATGACAAACAAACAATGGTATTGGTATTTCGTCACTTGGCTTATCGCGCTGATTGCAGCAGCAGCTAGTTTGTTTTTAAGCGAAGTTATGGATTTTGTGCCCTGCGTGCTGTGCTGGTATCAGCGCATCCCAATGTACGCCCTCGTTGTGGTGCTAGGCGTTGGCTTGTATACACGCGATACAGGGGTGTACAAATATGCTCAAGCACTGGCCGTGGTCGGCTTAGCTATCGCCGTATACCACTGTTTGCTGTATATGGGTTTTATCCCCAAAGGTTTGATACCGTGTGGGCCTGGGCCATCTTGCACTGACCAAAAACTCGAACTATGGGGATTCGTCACCATTCCGTTGATGTCTGTGCTTGCTTTTGCTCCTGTGGTTGCAGGTCTTAAAAGCAGCAAAGCAATTGAAATGACCAAATTGATTTAGAAAAATAAAACGAAGACTTTAGAAAATTAGAAAATTTAAAATGAAAAAAAACTATATATTGATTGGTTCAATCCTACTGTAGCCGTGATGTTTGCGATGGGCATGTTTGCTTTCCAAACTAAAAAAGCCGATGAAAGCACGGCGCTAGCCTCCAAAAATGCCGCCAACCTGGTGCAGTTTTACTCACCCACCACAGGTGCAGCTGATGCCAAAGTCACTTTGGTCGAGTTTTTTGACCCTTCGTGCGAATCCTGCCGCGCTTTTTACCCCTTGGTCAAATCGATTTTGGAAGAAAACAAAGGCAAGCTAAAACTCGTTTTACGCTATGCCGCTTTTCATAAAGATTCAGATGTTGTTGTGAAAATGCTTGAAGCTACGAAAGCTCAAAATTTGTACTGGCAATCATTAGAGGCCGTGTTACTCTCACAGCCAGAGTGGGCAGATCATGGCAATCCGCAAGTTGAAAAAATTTGGCCTTACTTAAAAACTGTTGGCGTTAATGTTGAAAAAGCCAAAGCGGATATGAAATCGCCAGCACTGGATAGTTTGCTGAAACAAGACATGGCAGATGTAGTCGCTTTTCAAGTCAAGAAAACGCCAACTTTTTATGTCAATGGCAAACCACTCATCAATTTTAGCGAAGCTGATTTGCGAACACTGATACAAAAGGAAGTAGATGTGACTTATGGGAATTAGACTCACGTTTCATATCCTTATTTAATCACCAGGCATTATTTTTGTTTAACACATTGCTGTTGCTATAATCTCGCACAATGCGTCGCTGGCTAACCATCTTTCTGTTATTACTCCTGCCTATGCAGCTCAGTTGGGCTGTAGGCACGGCCTATTGCAAGCATGAAGTAAGTACAGCCGCGCAGCATTTCGGGCACCACGAGCATCAACATGTTGCCGAGGATGAAGGTGCGAGCAGTAGTACGGTCAATGCCAATGGCATTGTTGATGCCGACTGCGGTACATGCCATGCGGGCTGTACATCCGCCATCGTCGATTCCATGTCATTGCCGGCGATACTCCTGTCATCGGACATACACAGTTCGCGACATGTCCGAATCTCATCTCATACCCCCTCTCTACCCGAACGCCCGAATTGGGCTGACCTCGCCTGATCGGCGAGGTGGGTCAAACATGACTTTTTAGTTACTCGTACGTTGCATATCAAGTGCAACCGTGCAGAAAACTGCGCGTTCTTGCTCGTGCCTTGCTGATTTCCCACGCGTGTTTTTTAATCACTGGAGAATCGAATGTTCCGAAAAAATCAAAGAATTTGGCTGCGCAGCACCGTGCTGGTGCTAGCTATCAACTGTGCATGGGCACAACAAATACCATCAGCTTCCGCGTGTCAGTCCCTCAGCTTCATCAGTTCACAGCCACCCAGGTGCATGCTCGGCTCCCCGTTAACGTTCAAGCAAGCTTTTGATGCCGCGTGGCAACGTCAGCCTGAAGCAAAATCACAACTGATTCGCCAGAATGCCGCCATAGCTCGCAGCCAGGCGGCAAACAATTGGTCACCCGAACCTGCCGTCTTCGAAATATCCGGTAAAACGGACCGACTCAACAAGAACCAAGGCAGTCGGGAGATCGTTGCGGGTGTATCAATCCCCTTGTGGCTTCCTGGTGAACGTGCTGGTACAGCCGCTTTAGCTGATGCTGAAATGCGTAACGCTGCCAGCCGGATATCAGCCGCGCAACTGCGCACGGCAGCGAGTGTGCGTGAGGCCTACTGGTTTTGGTATCGAACACGAATTGAACACGAAGTGGCCAGTGATCGACTGCGCAGTGCGCAACAACTTGCCTGCCGATGTCGCAAAGCGTGTCAAAGCCGGTGATTTAGCGAAGTCAGATCAATATCAAACCGATGTTGCCGTGGCCTCCGCTGAAGTCGGTTTGGCCGAAGCCTGGAGTGGTGTGTTGACCGCATCGCAACAATTACGGATGCTCGTCGGTGAAGCCGGATATTCAACAACGGTGCCTTCCAGCGAAACCGTGGTCAAAGCAGAATCTGAACCGGAATTTCAGGGAAATTCATCTGCAATGTTGATAAGCATCCGGCACTCATCGAGCTGCTTGATCGTTCTGAAACCGCGCAGCGCCATGCGGAACTGGTACTCAGTCAATCGCGGGCGAACCCTGAATTGAGTCTGGCGATTGAGCAGAGACAAGGGACAAGCTACCGATCCCTACCAGCAAGCCATCACGGTGGGTATGCGCATACCTTTTGGCTCTGACAATCGGAATCGGCCAAGGCCGCCACTGCACAAGCGGAATCCATTGAAGCACAGGATCGTGGCAAGTATGGAGAAGGAACGTTTGGTAGCGCAGTTGGATGCGGCTCGTCAGCGTCTCGAATCCGTCCAAGTTCAGGAGATTGCTGCGAATAAACGTGCCCAGCTAGCCAAAGAGTTACGTGGCTTTATCCAAAAGTCATTCCGACTTGGGGAAAGCGACTTACCCACACGCCAGCGCATCGAATCAGAAGCCCATAGATGCAGAACGTCAAGCTGCACGAGTACGAGTTGACCTGGCAGCTGCCATATCTGCATTGCGTCAAGCGCTTGGATTTTTACCAGCGTAACACTCATTCAGAACATACAACTAACAAATTTTAGGAATCACATGATGAATTTAAACAAAAGTTTAAGAACCTTGGGCGCGGTGGTACTGCTCGCTATGACGACGCTCACCGCCTGGGCTGGCGATGGCCATGATCACGGCGAAGCACCGGTGTCGGCTGGTGGCTCAGCGCAACCACGGTTTTCTGCTGTGTCAGAGAATTTTGAACTGGTTGGCGTTGTGAACGGCAAACAGATAACGCTCTACCTTGACCGAACGAGCGACAACAGTCCTGTAAAGGACGCCAAGATGGAACTTGAATTGGGAGGTGTCAAGGTTGACGTAAAGCCACATGGTGAAGGCGAATTCGAAGCCGTGCTGGCACAAGAACTCAAACCCGGTGAGATTGCCGTGTCAGCGACCGTGTTTGCAGGAAAAGAGACCGATCTGCTCGCAGGTGATCTGGACATTCATAAGGATACGCACTCCGATGAAGCCACGAGCAGTCAAGCATGGAAGCAGTACGGATTATGGGCCTTGGCGGTGTTGAGCGCTTTAGCCCTGATGGTCTTGGGATGGCGTCGTGTCCGTGCAAATCGAATCAACCGTGTTGGAGGTGTGGCATGAAGAAATCTGTACTGAAATTAGCCGTGTGGACTTTGGCAAGTTTGTCTTTGGCTTTGTCAGCGCAAGCTGGTGATGGGCATGACCATGGTGACGCGCCTGCAGCCGTCAACAGCAGTGGTCCCAAAAGATTGCCTGATGGCAGCGTTTTTCTGCCCAAGCCCGCACAACGCCAAATTGGTGTGCGCACGCTACCTGTGGCGGTTGGTGATCTACCGCGCTCTATCGAATTGGCGGGCAAAGTTGTCATGGACCCTAATGCAGGCGGAAAAGTTCAAGCACTGGTCGCGGGACGCATCTCTGCAGGTACACGTGGCTTACCAAGCGTAGGGCAAGCGGTTAAAAAAGGGGATATTTTGGCATATGTCACCCCTTCAAGTGACGTGCTTGGAGCGTTCAAATCAAGCTGCACAGTTGGCTGAACTGCGAGCCGCCAAAGCCCTGGCCGACAAGCGACTTGCTCGTTTACGCGAGCTATCAGACACGGTTCCTCGTAAGGAAATTGAGGCCAGTGAAAGTGAAGTTAGCAGCTTGACTGGTCGTGTTTCTGCTATGAATATCGGATTAAACAGCCGCGATGCACTGGTCGTCACCTGTTTCCGGCGTCATCGCTTCGAGCAGCGTGGTAATTGGTCAGGTCGTAGACGCACGAGAACTGGTGTTTGAAGTGGTTGATCTCAAAAGATTGCGTATTGAGGCCTTGGCTTATGACGCAGAAGTCGCCAGCAATGTTGCAGGTGCAGCTCTCGCCGTAGGTTCAGAGCGTGTGCCCCTGACGTTTGTGGGTGCGGCTCGCAGTTTGCGTGAGCAGGCTCTGCCGATGATATTCAGTGCGTGAGGGCGCAGCCTTGTCCAAGCTGGCAGTGGGGCAGTCCGTCAAACTGTATGTCCAGACCGCCACAACTGTGAAAGGCTTGCGTGTTCCGGCTTCGGCGTTGATGAAAAACCCGGCAAATCAGACGATTTTGTGGGTCAAAACAGCACCAGAGCGGTTTGAACCCCGCACGGTCACCGCTGAACCCCTGGATGGTGTGTCTGTTGCAATCACCTCTGGCATCAAAGCCGGAGACCGGATTGCCACGCAGGCGGCCACCTTGATCAACCAAATCCGTTGATAAGGAACCTGACCCATGTTTAAGTGGCTTCTTGATAACAGCCTGAGTAACAGGCTGCTGGTGATCATCGCCAGTCTGGTGCTGATGGCATACGGTGCGTTCACCTTGTCGCAAACCCCCGTGGATGTGTTTCCTGATCTGAACAAACCCACCGTCACGATCATGACCGAAGCGGGGGGTATGGCCTGCCGAGGAAGTGGAACAACTCATCACCTTTCCCCTGGAAACCACCATGAATGGTTTGCCGGGTGTGGAAAGTGTGCGGTCGGTGTCCAGTGCAGGTCTGTCCTTCATTTACGTGACCTTTGACTGGAAAACCGAAATTTTTCGGGCCCGTCAAATGGTCTCCGAACGCCTGTCGGCTATGGAGGAAGGACTACCCGCTGGGGTGATTCCACGCATGGGACCCATCAGCTCCATCATGGGTGAAATCATGCAAATCGCGATCCCCATTGATGCAACGAAAATTTCGTCTATGCAGGTGCGCGAGTATGCCGACTGGGTATTGCGTCCCCGACTCATGGCCATCCCAGGTGTGGCACAGGTTATCCCCATCGGGGGTGAGGTTCGTCAGTTTCAGGTGCAACCCAATACCACGCGAATGGCGGAGTTGGGCATCACACATGACCAATTGGAGGCGGCACTCAAAGGCTATTCATCCAACACCTCGGGTGGCTTCCTGGAGTTGAATGGACGTGAGTACCTGATCCGCAATATCGGACGTACGTCACGGCTCGATGATCTGAAAAACCTCGCCTTGACGGCCAAAAACGGTCAGGCCATCTTGCTGAGGCAGATTGGAGACGTGACTTTTGCACCCGCGCTGAAACGTGGGGACGCTGGGTTTGAGGGCAAACCTGCCGTGATTTTAGGCATTCAAAAGCAACCTACGGCCGATACGATTCAATTAACGCGTTCCATCGAGTCTGCTTTGGTTGAAATGAAGGGCTCTCTGCCCAAAGGAATGGACACACCCAAGGTGACCTTCCGACAGGCCAGCTTCATTGAAGCATCCATCACGACGCTGCAGGGCAAACTGATTGGTGCATCAATATTTGTCGCCGTCATTTTGTTTTTCTTCCTGGGTACGCTGCGTCCGACGGTGATTGCATTGACCGCCATACCGGTATCCATTTTCATGACAGCACTGGTGTTCCAATATTTTGGACTATCCATCAATACCATGACGTTGGGTGGTTTGGCTATTGCCATTGGCGGACTGGTAGACGATGCGGTGGTTGGCGTTGAGAACGTGCTGCGGCGATTGAAAACGGATCGACTGAAACACCCAGATCATCATTTGCACCCCATGTTACTGGTCAACCACGCCACGATGGAGGTGCGCTCTGCGATTTTGTATGCCACGATCATCATCGTTTTGGTGTTTCTGCCCTTGTTCGCCTTGCCTGGCATGGAGGGAAGACTGTTCGTGCCACTGGGCATTGCATTCATTGTTTCGACATTGGCATCGTTGATTGTCTCGGTCACGGTGACACCTGTCTTGTCGTACTACCTGCTGCCGAGCATGAAATCCTTGGACCATGGTGATACAAAACTGCTGGCTTGGCTCAAGCGTCGCTATCAGACAAGCCTTCAGGCGGTCTTGAATCGACCCAAAGCAGCGTTGATCGCGGGTGGTATGGCGGTCGTGATTGCAGCGGTAGCGGTGCCTTTCTTTCCAAAGACTTTCCTTCCGCCCTTCAATGAGGGAACACTCTTGATCGGGCTTCGCCTCAATCCAGGTGTTACCTTGGCAGAATCGTCCGCTTTAGCGCAGCAGGCGGAGAAATTGGTCAAACAAGTGCCAGAAGTCACACACGTTGGCCGGCGCAGTGGGCGGGCAGAATTGGACGAACACGCCGAAGGCGTTCATGTCAGTGAACTGGATGTGGGCCTGAAACCGACTTCAGAGTTGACCCGATCTATGGGTGAGATCACCGCCGACATCCGTGCACGCCTGGTCAATTTGCCAGCGGCAATTGGTATCGGGCAGCCCATTTCGCACCGTATTGACCATATGCTCTCTGGCGTGCGTTCACAAATTGCGATCAAGATATTCGGAGACGACCTAGACACACTGCGTGGGCAGGCTGATCTGCTTCAATCCAAGCTGGCGAGTATTCCTGGTATTGCTGATCTTGAGATAGAAAAGCAGGTTCTGGCACCGCAAATCAAAGTTCAAATTGACTATGCGGCAGCCGCCCAGTATGGTGTACCGACTCCGCAGATTTTGGCAACCCTGCAAAGTCTGGTTGAAGGTGAAAAAGTCACACAGATCGTGGAAGGTGGTCGTCGCTTCGCTTTGGTGGTTCGACTTCCAGAATCTGCCCGATCCATCGAGGGTTTAGGGCAAATTCTTTTGGAAACACCAACTGGCCGCGTGCCTTTGTCAAAGCTTGCCACCATAGAGAGCAGCGATGGACCCAACCAGATCAGCCGCGATGATGGCAAGCGACGCATTGTGCTCTCTGCGAATGCGCAAGGACGTGCGTTGTCCGAGATTGTTGAGGATATCCGCAAGGTCGTTGCTGAAACTAAGTTGCCCGAAGGCTACTTCGTCACACTGGGTGGACAGTTCAAGGCGCAGGAAGAAGCCTCACGCTTGGTGGGTTTACTGTCCATTGTCTCGTTGATTCTGATGTTTGTGGTGTTGTTCAGCCGGTACCAATCGGTCACGCTGTCTGTTCTGATCATGGCCAATATCCCTTTGGCTTTGGTTGGGGCTGTCCTTGGATTGTGGCTGTCTGGTCAGCCTTTGTCCGTTGCAGCTCTGGTCGGCTTCATCACGCTGGCGGGTATTTCGGTGCGCAATGGGATTTTGAAGGTGAGCCATTACATCAATCTCATGCGTATTGAGGGTGAGTCGTTCGATCAGAAAATGATCTTGCGAGGCTCTATGGAGCGTTTGAGTCCCGTGCTGATGACCGCTTTGGTGACCGCCTTTGCTTTGGCTCCCTTGCTTTTCGAGGCTGAGCGACCTGGTACTGAAATTTTGAACCCCGTTGCCGTGGTGATTTTTTCGGGTCTCATCAGTTCAACTTTGCTCGATACGTTTTTGACACCCGTTTTGTTTTGGCTTTTTGGTCGGAAAGACGCTGAGCGTTTGCTGAATGACCGTAATGCTGAAGCTTTTTAGTTTTTGTTTGTGTGTTTTATTTTGAAAGGAAATTTTATGAAATTTGCGCAATTTTTAACCATCATTGCACTAGGTACGGCTGGTGTGTCATTTGCGGCGGACAAGCACGACCATGGGCATGAGCATAAGCCCTTGCATGGCGGTGTCGTCGTGGAAGTCAAGGATATGGACTATGAGCTGGTTGCAAAAGCAGACGTATTGCAGCTTTACTTGCGAGATCACGGTAAACCGGCCGATATTTCCAAGATATCGGCAAAACTGACCCTGCTCTCTGGTGCAGAAAAGCAAGAAGTTGAATTAAAGCCTGCAGGAGACAAACTGGAGGCGACAGGCAGCTTTAAGACAACAGCCAACACCAAAGTTATCGCGGTCGTTTCGACGGCTGGGAAATCATCCACCGCACGTTTCGTGCTGAAATAAACCATATGAAGTGCGCCACAATGCCGCACTTAAAAATTTTTGGAGTTAAATATGAAGTTAGAAATGAATGCCCAGTTCAGCGCTGCTGTAGTTATCGGATTAGCGTTATTGTCAGGTTGTGCTAACACAAGCGAAGGACCGCGTTTTTCTTGGTATGACGGCTGGCGCAAGGGTACAGTAACCGCTGTTGGGGAGGGTTCAGTCTTTACTGATAAGCTGGCGGAGGAGTGCAAAAAATTCCAATCAACACTGCCATCTCGTTACGCAACTATCACGTACAGACCAACCAAGAACAGTGTATGGCTTACTGTGCCGATATCAGCGGATGCATCGCTGAAGCTCGGTGATTCGGTATATGTTAATGTGCTCGATTGCAGTAAACGCGTTGAACGTAGATCAAATTGAATATTAAGTTGATGTATTTTTTATTGTGTTGATCGCGTAGAGTGACTGCTTTTGAGTAGCGCTATTTATAGCTGCTTACGACTGCAATAGGTGCGGAAGCCATCACCTATTTCTTTCGCTTGAACGGCAGCTTTGTCTGATGCCGACATTGACTTGTTCGTCAAGAATGGACTTGGATGTAGTTAATTTGCTCTTAGGGACATGAGCACAAAACGGCTCGGTATTGCTACACAATACCAGCAGTTATTGTTCCCATCCCCCCGCCGCATGGCATCCCCCACAGAAGCGCCCTTGCAATGCAACGGCGCGGTAGAATTTGATCTCGGACGGCACCTTTGCACTATAGGCAATTAGCCCATACACTTAAAAGACCAAATCTAATCTGAAGCTATCAAAATAGTGTGATTTTTTAAAAGACGGTACTTTTGACGGTATTTTTATAAAAATAAATATATAAATCCATGATTTGCATAGCTTACACAGCTATTTGTGATCCCCGCCAGCCGCACCAAGTTTGCTTAGTCAAAATCTAAGTCAATCTGACCAATTCGCATCACCAGTGCGCGTATTCCCTATCTTGACACCTGCTTGAACTGCTCGATAGACTTGAGCTTCGAATTTCGACAGCTTTTTGCATATTTGCAACATCAAACCAATGGAGTCCCCATGAAACTTAAAACCCTGGCAGTCACCGTATTAACCAGCTTTGCCATAGTGGGCACAGCCAGCGCGCAGCAATTTTTTCGCATCGGCACTGGCGGTACGGCGGGTACCTATTACCCTGTGGGTGGCATGATTGCCAATGCAGTGTCGCAGCCGGGCAAGATTGTGGCCACAGCACAGGCCAGCAATGGTTCGCTGGGCAACGTTAACAGCATTGCGGGCGGCTCCATGGAATCTGGTTTCAGTCAATCAGACGTGGCAACTTGGGCGCAAACAGGCACAGGCATTTTTGAAGGCAAACCGAAAGTGGCCGGACTGCGCATGATTGCGAACCTGTACCCAGAGAGCATTCATGTGGTGGTCAAAAAGGGGTCGGGTATCAAAAGCATTGCCGACCTAAAAGGCAAGCGCGTGGCATTGGATGAACCAGGCTCAGGAACGTTGATCAACGCTCGTTTGGTGTTGGCCGCCTATGGTATCAAAGAGGCTGATATCAAGCCTGAGTACATCAAACCCAACCAAGCCGGTGACAAAATGAAAGACGGCGCTTTGGACGCTTTCTTCTTCACAGGCGGTGCGCCTGCAGGCGCCATTGCTGAGCTGGCCACAGCTGGTGCGGGTATTGAATTGTTGCCAATTGACGGTGCCCAAGCCGATGGCCTGCGCAAGTCAAGCAGCTTCTTTGCGGTTGATACCATTGCTGCCGACACCTACAAAGGGGTGGCGGGTGTCAAAACTTTGGCAGTGGGCGCACAGTGGGTGACCAGTGACAAGGCCGATATGAATACCGTCTATGAAATCACCAAAGCTTTGTACAGCGATGCCGCACAAAAGACATTGGCTGCAGGTCATGCCAAAGGCAAATTCATCACACTGAAAAATGCAGTGCAGGGTGTTGGCATTCCGTTTCATCCAGGCGCTGAAAAATTCTACAAAGAAGCTGGCGTACTGAAATAAGCTGTACTTTAATTTCTAATCCAGTCAAGTTTTCATCTCTCTGCTTGAACTGGTTTTGAATATGACGGGCGGTTTCATACCGCCCGTTTTTGTTGCTAATTGAAAGATTCACGTATGAGCATGGCCCACACCACCACACTACCCGACGACAAGCAACTGCTGGCGATGGAGGAGAAATTTGACCCTGAGATGCGTTTTCGCCCCTCGGTGCCACCTGCTACGGTGTTAATAAAGTGGCTGTTGATTATTTTGAGTTGCTTCCATTACTACACCGCAGGTTTTGGATTGCTGCGTGAAACCACACACCGTGGCGTGCATTTAGCGTTTGTGATCGGACTCATTTTCTTGGTGTTCGCAGGGAGCAAGACCGCAAACGATCACCATAAGATTCAGAACAAACTAACTTCTCCTGGCGGCATTCCACTGTATGACTGGGTGCTGGGTATTGGCGCAGCTATTGCTGTGCTGTATATACCTTACACATTTGAAGATTTGGCATTCAGAGTGGGAAATCCCAACTTCAATGATGTGCTGTTTGGGACTGTGCTGTTCATCGCATTACTTGAAGCAACACGACGCAGCATGGGTTGGCCACTGCCGCTCATCGCTTTGGGCTTTACGTTTTATGCGCTTTTTGGGAATTACTTTCCAGGCTTGTTGCAACATGCGGGGTCAGGTTGGAGTCAGTTCATCAATCACCAATACCTCACCAGTCAGGGCATATACGGTGTCGCTGTTGGCGTGGTGGCCACTTACGTTTTTCATTTTGTTTTGTTTGGCGTACTTGCCACGCGCATCGGCTTAGGGCAATTGTTTTTAGATATTGCATCCAGCATTGCAGGTCGGTATGCGGGCGGCCCTGCCAAAGTCAGCGTATTTGGCTCAGCCATGTTTGGCATGTTGTCGGGCTCATCAGTGGCGAATGCCGTGACAGTGGGTTCTTTGACCATTCCTGCCATGATTCGGGTCGGCTACAAGCGCGAATTTGCAGGTGCTGTAGAAGCCGCCGCCTCCACAGGTGGGCAAATCACACCACCCGTCTTGGGTGCTGCAGCATTTCTGATGATTGAGTTTTTAGGCTTACCGTACCAAACCATCATCATGGCTGCGATCGTACCTGCATTCATGCATTTTTTCGGTGTTTTCATGCAAGTTCATTTCGAGGCTAAGCGTTACGGTCTGCGTGGCTTGAGTGATGAAGAAATGCCAAAGTTGCGTCAAAGTTTGAAAATGCGTTGGCCCACCTTGATTCCTTTATTTCTGTTGATTAGTATTTTGGTCAATGGCCGCACGCCTTATTTGGCGGCTTTTGTCGGCATTACATCCTGTGCCATCATTGGACTGACGACGGCGGTGAGCGGCAACAAACCCAAGAACTGGGGCTTGATGTTGGTACTGCATATGGCACTCGTATTGATTGCTTTTACCAATCTTGATGAGATGGTCAAACTGGGCGTCTTTGGTGCCAGCGTGGTGCTAACTATCCTGTTGATGCGTGGCCTTAACATCCGTGGACGCATTGAACCCAAGGTTTTGGTTGAAGCTTTTGAAACGGGTGCTAAATATGCATTGGCGGTGGGTGCAGCTGCTGCGACAGTGGGGATTGTGATTGGTGTTGTCACACTCACAGGGGTAGGTTTCAAAATCAGTTTCATCATCACAGGCGCAGCGCAAGCGATTGCAGGGGGTTTGGGTAGCGTCTTACCACAGCAACTGATTGCCATGCCATCACTCACGTTGTTGGCTGCCTTGGTGATGACAGCCAGCGTTTGCATTTTGATGGGTGCGGGAATACCGACAACAGCTAACTACATCATCATGGTCACTGTGGCAGCACCAACTTTGGTGCAATTAGGCGTAGAGCCTTTGGTGGCGCATTTCTTTGTGTTTTATTACGGTGTGTTGGCAGACATCACGCCACCAGTTGCGCTGGCCGCCTATGCGGCAGCGGGTATGGCAGGAAGTGATCCGTTCAAGACAGGCAATACAGCATTTAGGTTGGGCATTGCCAAAGCATTGGTGCCATTTGTGTTTGTGTTTTCACCCTCATTGATCTTGGTTGCGAAAGGCTTTACATGGTTTGATTTTGTGGTGACTTTCACAGGTTGTGTGCTGGGCATCAGCTGTTTAGCAATGGCGTTTTCCAAGTTTTGTTTGGTCGAGATGAAACGCTGGGAGCAGGTCTTGTGCATTGCCGCCGCTTTGTTGATGGTAGCGCCAAGCTTGGCTGCAACGCTGATTGGCGTGGTGATGGTGTTACCCGTGTTGTTGCGCCAGCTAAAGGCGTGGCGAATTGATAAGCTTAGCATCCCCATCAATTAAGCTAACAGGCATTGTTTCGTAAATTGCACGCAACACCTGACGCATCATTTCACTTCAAACACGCCTTGGTTCAGTTTGCGGTATTGATTAGGGCTCATGCCCGTGCGTTTTTTGAAAAAACGCGAGAAATAGGCGGGATCGTCAAAACCCAGTTCGGCTGCTAAATTGGCGGCGGGTGCGGCGATGTAGATGAGGCGGCGGCAGGCTTCTTTGGTGAGCCGTTCATGTACCATTTCCAGCGCATTACATTGGCAAAGCGATTGCGTGATGCGATTCAAGCGTGGCGTGGTCAAGCCTAATTCTGCTGCATAGCGCTGCATGGGCCAATGCTCTAAGAAGTGCAGTTCGACCAAACTTAAAAAGCGTGTGATGACAGCATGGTGCAGGTGCGCACGGCCTTCTAAATTCAGCTGTTCCAAAACATGGGAACGCGTCAAACGCCAAATCACAGATTGCGCCAACCAGCCAGGAATGGGTGATTGCGGGTCGTTGGGCAAAATAAATTCGCCCAACAACTCATTCATTAAACTGCCAAGGCGCGTTGCATTGGTGTCGTCAGTGGCAAAGCGAAGTATGCGTGGTGCAGAAAAAAGTTTGCGCGCTGCATCTGCGCCTATGGCTTGTGCGTCTGCGTCTGACAAGAACTGGGCGCTGATGGTCAATACTTGACCAGAAGTTTCGGGCGTGAAATGAAAGCCATGTACCACGCGCGGTGGAATGACGATAGCAGCAGGGGCTGTCACGGTTTCGTGAACATTGTCCAAAACCAAATCAGCCACGCCAGCTTGCAACCACACCACTTGGTACAAACCGTGGTGCACATGCGGGTCAATTTCCCAGTGATACAAACGGCTTCTGGATTGAATTTCCTCAATGTGCAGCAAACCATGTTGGTCAGCAGCAGATTCACCATAAAGTGCAAACGATGGTATTTCGCCGATGGACTTCTTTTTTGGGGATGATTTGTAATTGTCCAATGACATTGAGGTTTCCGTGTCAAATATATTCTTACGGGCGATTGGCAGTAAAGCCACTATTTTGAACGAAAAGTGCAAGTTTATGAAGTATTTTCACCATAAAAAAAATAAAAATTAACCTAAAGTAAGCCACTCGAATAAATACAAAGGAGACTAACCATGTTCAGTTTTGATCCCTATTCACCAGCGGTTGATGCCGATCCGTTCCCGTATTACAAAACCCTGCGTGATGAGCAACCTTGTTTTTGGAGCTCTGAAGCGCAAATGTGGATTTTGTCGCGCTATGCCGATATTGTTTCTGCTGGGCAGGACTGGCAAACCTACTCATCTGCCAGTGGCAACTTGATGACCGAGTTGCCAGGCCGCGCCGGTGCGACCTTGGGCAGTTCAGATCCTCCAAAGCACGACCGCTTGCGTGGCTTGATTCAGCACGCTTTCATGAAGCGCAATCTGCTGGCATTGGAAGAGCCGATTCGTGACATTGCGAAACAGGTGTTTGGACAGCTCAAAGGGGTCAAGGAATTTGACTTCAAAGATGTGTCATCGCAATTCACGGTCAAAGTCTTGATGGCCGCCTTGGGCTTACCCATGGGTGATGAAGCCATCGTGCCAGAACAAGAGGTGCGCGACAACGCCGTGATGATGGTGCAAAGCGATGCACGCACGCGTGCCAAAGGGCCAGAGCACATTGCCGCTTACAACTGGATGCAAGATTACGCCAGCAAAGTGATTGCCATGCGCAAAGCAGAACCGCGCAACGATTTAATCAGCAACTTTGCATTGGCTGAAATTGATGGTGACCGTTTGGATGACCGCGAAGTGCTGCTCACCACCACCACTTTGATCATGGCGGGTGTCGAGTCATTGGGCGGTTTCATGATGATGTTTGCCTACAATTTGGCAACATTTGACGAAGCGCGTCGCGCGGTGGTGGCGAATCCGGACTTATTGCCCGATGCCATTGAAGAGAGTTTGCGTTTCAACACGTCGGCTCAGCGTTTCCGCCGGCGCTTGATGAAAGACGTCACCATACATGGGCAAACCATGAAAGAGGGCGATTTTGTGTGCTTGGCCTACGGCTCGGGCAACCGCGATGAACGTCAATACCCCAACCCCGATGTGTACGACATCAGTCGCAAACCGCGTGGTCATTTGGGTTTTGGTGGCGGTGTCCATGCTTGCTTGGGAACTGCCATTGCGCGCTTGGCTGTCAAAATCGCTTTTGACGAGTTCCATAAAATTGTGCCAAACTACAGGCGTACTGCGGATCAGTTGCCTTGGATGCCTTCGTCCACTTTCCGCAGCCCATTGGTGCTGAATTTGACCGTTCAGAGCCCATAACAAAACTTGCAATTTATCAATTAGGAAAATTTAGACATGACACACATCACCTACGTTGAAGCCTCAGGCGAGGCAAATACATTCAATCTGCCAGAAGGTTGGAGCCTGATGCAAGGCGCTACCACCAATGGGGTAGATGGCATCATTGGTGAATGTGGTGGTTCATGTGCTTGTGCGACCTGTCACTGCTATGTGGATGAAGCGCGTTTGGCCGATTTGCCTGAAGCGTCAGAAGCTGAATTGGCCATGTTGGAACATGTTGCTTCACCGCGTAAGCCAAATAGCCGATTGGCATGTCAACTCAAAGCAAATGCCAAGCTGGAAGGTTTGGTTGTGCATTTGCCAGAAACACAAGAGTAATTGCAAGATTACTTGCAATCAAACTGAAATAAAAATTCAGACATGAGTGCCGTCGTCATCATTGGGACAGGGCAAGCAGGGGTGCAGGTGGCAGAGGCATTGCGCGCAGGTGGTTTTATGGGAACAATTGACTTGGTTGGAGACGAGCCACATCCGCCCTACCATCGGCCACCTTTGTCCAAGGCTTGGTTGGCGGGTGAAATGGAAGCCGCACAACTGACCATGCGTTCACCCGAAGTGCTGGCGCGTAAAAACATCAACTTGCGCACCAGTGTGACTGTGACGGCCATCAATCGCACAAGCAAACAGCTTGTCCTAAATGACGGCAGCAGCTTGTCTTTTGATTATTTGGTTTTAGCTACTGGCGCAAGCCCACGCAAATTGAGCATGCCTGGCAGCAATGCAACCGGCGTTTTGGCACTGCGCTCCATGGCCGATGCCAATGCAATGGCAGAGCGCCTAGCCGTGTGCTCGCAGCAGCAACTTCCCGTGGTGGTGGTGGGTGGCGGTTTCATTGGTTTGGAAGTGGCTGCCACCGCGCGTAAAAAAGGCTTGGCAGTTACTGTGCTCGAAGCCGCACCGCGTTTGTTGGGGCGTGTGTTGGCTCCAGTATTGTCGGATTGGTATGCCGCCTTGCATCAAAGTCATGGTGTGCAACTCATCTTGAATGCACGCATGCAACAGATTGAAGCCGATGCCAACAACACGGTCACTGGGGTGCGACTGGAAGATGGCACACTGATACCTGCTGGTTTGGTGGTGGTGGGTATTGGCGTTGCAGCCAATGACCAACTGGCACGAGACGCTGGTGTGATCTGCGACCGAGGCATTGTGGTGGATGCGCATGGTCAATGCAGCGACTCCGCAATTTTTGCTGCGGGCGATTGTGCCGCACGCACTTTGGCCGATGGCAGTTTGATTCGTTTAGAGTCGGTCCAAAATGCCACCGAACAAGGCAAATCAGTAGCAGCAGCCATCTTGGGACAAGAGCGTCCATTTACCGCCACGCCATGGTTTTGGAGCGATCAGTACGACAAAAAATTGCAAATGGCTGGCTTGTCTATGGGCGCGACGGACTGGGCCGTGCGTGGTGACATGCAAAGTGGCAGTTTCAGTGTGTATCACTTGCGTGATGGCAAACTGTTGGCGGTAGACAGCGTGAACGCCGCCAAAGACCATTTACAAGCACGTAAATTATTGGATGCACATGTGTCGCCAAGTACGGCACAGATTGCCGATCTCAATTTTGATTTGGCTGGCTTACTCACTTGAGTCTAAAGTAGGCGCTCGCAATGCACAACGAAACATCATTGACTGCATTGCCCGCAACTGAAGTGATTGCAGAAACAGCGGCAACGCTGATTGCTTCACGACGCACCATTTTGCCAAAGCGATTGACATTGCCAGCGCCTGATGAAGACGCTATGGCGCAAATTTTTGCAGCCGCTGCAGCTGCTCCTGATCATGGTCAATTGTTGCCTTGGCGCTTCGTGCTTATTCCGGTTTCTGAACGTCACCGTTTGGGGCAGGTTTTTGTAGATGCTTTGTTAGAACGCGACAGCACAGCTTCTGATCTTGAATTGAATCGAGCTCGTGAAAAAGCAGAACGTGCGCCTGTATTGATGTTGGCCGTGGTGGACGCCGTGTGTGGAGATCCGGCCATTGATTTGAGTGAGCGTCTGGTTTCAGCAGGGTGCGCGATTCAAAATATGTTGCTCATGGCGACAGCTTTGGGATTTGGCTCGGCGTTAACAAGTGGCAAGGCGCTGAAATCCAACGCCTTGCGCTCACTGTTTCAACTTTCAAAATCTGAGCACGCTGTGTGCTTCATTAGTTTGGGCAGTGTGGGTTCGACCAAACGAACCAGCACACGGCCTGATGCCCATGCTTTTGTAACTACTTTGCCACAGGCGTAGGCGTCATATTGACTGCTTTGCGACCCGTGATTTTGCTTTTCAGCTTTTGTACAAAGCTTGGAATATCGTCCACCAAAGTGAAGAAGCTGGGTGTGACTAACAAACTCAAAATGGTGGAAGTGATCAATCCGCCAATCACCGCAGCAGCCATGGGTGCGCGGAAACTGTTGTCTGCTTCACTCAAGCCAATCACCAAAGGCAGCATACCGGCCACCATCGCAATGGTGGTCATGATGATGGGTCGTGCGCGTTTGTGACACGCGTCCAACAAGGCTTCGAGGCGCGTCATACCAAATTCACGCCGCGCCATGATGGCGTATTCCACCAACAAGATTGAGTTTTTGGTGGACACGCCAATCAGCATGATCAAACCAATGAACGAAGGCATGGACAACATTTTGTTGGCAATCAGCAATCCTAAAAACGCACCGCCGAAGGACAAAATAACGGATGGCAAAATGCTCATAGGGTGCAAGAAATCTTTGAACAACAGCACCAACACAATGTAGATACACAATACGCCGGTCAACATTGCCAAACCAAAACCTGCAGCCATTTCACCTTGCATCTCTGCATCGCCTACTTCAACCTGTTGCACATTGGCGGGCATGTTTTTGATGCTGGGCAACTTGCTGACGGCTTCTGTGACATCACCCAAAGGCACACCCGATAGCTCCACTTCAAAGTTCACATTGCGCACGCGGTTCAAGCGTGTGACCACAGCAGGCCCACCTGTCATTTCCATGCTGGCCACTTGGCTCAACATCACTGGTCCTTTCACACCCGGCACCATCAAACGGCCCAAAACGTCCAAATCTTTACGGGCTTCGGTGTCCAATTTGACGACGATGGGCACTTGGCGTTGGCTCAAATTCAGTTTGGACAAGGCAGAGTCATAGTCTCCAACTGTCGCGACACGCAAGGTATCACCAATCGCTGCGCTGGTCACGCCCAAATCGGCTGCTTTGGCAAAATCGGGGCGTATGGCCACTTCGGCGCGCGTTAAGCTGGCACTGGAGCTGATATTGCCCAGGCCAGGAATGGTGCGTAAATCACGCTCAATGGCCGCGGCTGATTGTGCCAAGGCTAAGGGATCGTCGCTTTTCAGTGCCAATTGGTATTTCTCACCATTGCCGCCCAGTCCTACCTTGAAACGCGCACCTGGCAAATTGGCCAATGCTGTGCGCATCTCACCTTCAATGATTTGTTTGCGTGGTCGCTTGCCACGTTCAGCCAACAGCACGGTCAAGGTGGCTTTGCGCACTTCGGGTACACCACCTGCCATTGGGTCAGTGCCAGCAGTGCCACCGCCTATGGTGGTGTAAATGCTGTCAATGCTTTTCACGTCTTTGAGCATGGCTGCGTGCCAGCTCTGCTGACTCGCGTGTTTGCGACAGCGTAGTGCCTGGTGGCAACTCTAAATAAACTTGTGTTTGCGAGTTGTCATCTGGTGGAATAAAGCCACTCGGAATCAAGGGTACCAACATCAAAGAGCCAACGAAAAAGCCCAAAGCCATCAGCATTGTTTTCCAACGGTTGTGCAGCGTCCAATTGGTGATACGCAAATACAAAGGCATCCACTTCGGTTCTTCATGCACATGGGTAGAAGGCTTCATGATGTAGGCCGCCATCATGGGTGTCAACAAACGCGCCACCAAGAGCGACGCGAAAATGGCGAACACAGCAGTCCAACCAAACTGTTTGAAAAATTTACCCACAATGCCGTCCATGAAGGCCGTGGGTAAAAATACCGCTATCAGGGCAAAGGTGGTGGCAATCACCGCCAAACCAATTTCGTTGGCGGCTTCCATCGCGGCATTGAATGGTGTTTTGCCCATGCGCAAATGGCGTTCTATGTTTTCCACTTCCACAATCGCATCGTCCACCAAAATGCCCACCACCAAAGACATGGCCAGCAAAGTCACCACGTTGATGGTAAAGCCCATGTAATGCATACCGATGAAGGCAGGGATGGCTGACAAAGGCAAAGCCACGGCAGACACCAAAGTCGCGCGCCAATTGCGTAAAAAGAACCACACCACAATCACAGCCAGCACCGCACCTTCGTACAGCATGGCCATGGATGCATCAAACTCTTCCTTCACAGGCGTGACAAAATCAAACGCTTGTGTGAGCTCTAAATCGGGTTGCTTGGCCTTCAATTCAGCCAGCGCTTTTTGCACCCCAGCACCAACTTCAATTTCACTTGCGCCTTTGCTGCGGCTGACTTCAAAACCCACCACCGATTTGCCGTTCAAGAGTGCCACGCTGCGCGGCTCAGCCACGGTATCAGATACTTTCGCAACTTCATCCAAGCGCACGCGTCGGCCATTGCTCAGGCTCAATTCCATGGCAGACAATTCAGCCACCGTGCCTACTGTGGCCAAGGTTCGCATGGGTTGTTCACTGCCACCCAAATCGGCACGGCCACCGGCATTTTCGGTTTGTACCATTTTCAGTTGGCGCGATATATCGGCCGCAGTTGTGCCCAAGCTCTGTAACTTGATTGGGTCCAAAGCCACTTGCACTTCACGGTTCACACCGCCCACACGAGATACCGCGCCCACACCGCGCACACCCAACAAAGCACGTGCGATGGTGTTGTCCACATACCAGCTCAAAGCCTCGTTGTCCATCTTGCTGGAGTTGATGGTGAATGCCATGATGGGCTGTGCTGAGAAACTGATTTTGCCAACAATCGGGTCGCGTAAATCGCTGGGTAAATCACTGCGTACTTGTTGTACGGCACTGCGCACATCGTCTACGGCTTCTTGTGTGGGTTTCTCTAAACGAAACTCGGCCGTGATCGACACCACGCCATCGGTGACGGTGGTGTAAATGTTTTTCAGACCTTGCAAAGGCGCAATGGCGTTTTCAAGCTTGCGCGCCACTTCCGTTTCTAGTTGTGCAGGAGCAGCGCCAGGCAAAGCGGCAGACACCGTGACCATGGGCATTTCAAGATCAGGAAATTGCTGCACCTTCATGGCGCGGAACGACATCAAGCCTGCCAGTGTCAGCAGCACAAACAGCATGATGGCGGGGATGGGGTTTTTAATCGACCATGAGGAGAAATTCATTATTTCGCTCCTGCTGCTGCGGCTGGAACAGCCTTGGTTTCAGCTGGCTTCACCTCAGTGGGTTTCGCTTCAGATGCTTTTACTTCTGTTGTTTTGGCATCCACAATTTTCACCACATCGCCATCCGCTAAAAACGCAGCGCCCGAACTGACAAATTTCTCACCCAATTTGGCACCTTGCTTGATTTCAACCAGTTCGCCCATGCGGCGACCAGTTTCAACTTTGACTTGACTGACTTTGTTGTTGGCATCCACGCGCATGGCATAGGTAAAGCCATCTCGCAGCACCAAAGCGGGGTAGGGCAAGGTCAGCGCAGTGGCTGTGCCCATGGCAAACTCGCCTTTGGCAAACATGCCGGCTTTGACACCAGGGTGTGCGGGCAAATCAACGTAAACCAAGGCATTGCGTGTAGCGGCATCCACAGTAGGTGCAATGGTGCGAACAGTGCCTTGCACTTGTGCGCCGCTGGCCGAGGTGATGCTGACTTTTGAGCCAGGTTTGATGTTGCCGACCTCTGTGCTCGTCACCTCAGCGCGCCATTCCAAGCGACCACCACGAATCATGCGAAAGAGCTCTGAACCCGCGCCAACTACAGCGCCCACGGTGGCACCACGCGCAGATATCACGCCATTGTCAGGCGCACGAACTTGCGTGTTTTGGGTGCGCACGCTTTGTGCATTGAGCATGGCTTGGGCTGCTTCAACCCGTGCAGCGGCGGTTTTCTCGCCGGTGATGAATTGGTTAATTTGCTGCGCGCTTAATGCGCCCGTGTTTTGCAATGTGCGTGCCCGCTCGGCGTTTGCAGCTGCGTCAATGGCGTTGGCTTGTGCTTCCATCAAAGCGGCTTTGGCTTGTGCCATATCGGCTTGCACAGATTCGCCCGCAAAGGTGGCCAGCAACTGGCCTTTTTTAACCGTGTCACCCACATTCACCAAAACTTGTGTCAAGCGCAAGCCATTGGCTTCAGCGCCCACACTGGCTTCTTGCCAAGCAGTCACATTGCCATTGGCAGGAAGTTTCAAAGCCAAGCTGCTGTTGCTGGGTTGCACAGTCGTTACCGTTAAAGCAGCCTTGGGTGCAGGCGCTGCTTTGTCAGATTTTTCTGCTGGCTTGGCCATATCGGTTTTAGCGCCTGCGTCTGCTGGTTTGGCAGCAGCATCGTCTTTGCCAGAGCAGGCGACGCCACCAAAGGCGAAGGCCAACGCAGCAGTGAGTGCCAGTAATTTCATAGATTGGTTGACAGGTTTGGATTGTTGGATTGTTTTCATGTTGGTATGTCAGTTATTTCAAGAGAAGATTCGTGTGCAAATTCGATTCACTTAATGGTTTCATTTTTAGCCGTGACTTGTGACCAGCCACCACCCAATGCGCGGTACAAGGCCACCCATGCGGCACTTTGTTCACGCTCTAAATTCAGGAGCGCTGTTTTGGCGGCCAAAGCGGTGCGGCGTGTGTCTTCCAAGTCGCTCAAACTGCCTAAGCCACTTTTGTAGCGTGCCTCAGAAGCCGCAAAGGCAGCGCCATAGCCTTCGGTTGAAATTTTGGCGTCAATCAAACGGTCTTTGGTGCTTTGTATCGCCAGCAAGGCTTCTTCTACTTCGCGCACCGCGCCGCGCACCTTGGCGCGGTAGCTGGCTACAGCTGTTTCGTAATTGGCTTTGGCTGTGTCCAGTGCCGCACTGCTGCGGCCGCCATCCAAAATCGGCAAGGTCAAAGACAAGGGACCAATCGACCATGTGTTGACATTGGTGCTGATGCCGCCCGTGCGCACATTGCCCACTGCCACTGAGCCTGATAGCGCCAAGCGTGGGTATTTGGCTGCTTGTGCACTGCCCACATCGCCGCTGGCAGCTGCCACTTCTTGCTCTGCTGCAAACACATCAGGACGCTGCGTTAATAATTGTGCTGGTAAAGATGGTGGGGCGATAAATGCTGCATTATTCATAGCACTGTAGGCATTATTTACGCCGGATACAGCCAGTTTTTGCCTTAAATCTGATTCAGAGATTGTGCTCAACGCCACCAGTGCTTTCACCATAGAATCGCAATAGCTGCGTTGCATGGTCAACATGCTTTGACCCTGAGCTGCACTGGCGCGTGCCAAGGATGCATAGGCAGGTGCGCTGAAACCAGCGTTGGCCAACAGTCCAGTTAGCCGCGATGATTCTGCCCGAGATGCGACATCGTCTTTTGCCACCGCAAGCAGTTGCTCGCAAGTACGCAAGTTCAAATACACATTGGCCACCTCGGCCGCCACTGACACGCGGGCTTCATGCCAACCGGCCTCACTGCCAGCCAAACGCGCTTGTGCCGCTTCTTGTGCGGCACGGTTGCCACCCCATAGGTCTATTTCCCAACTGGCTTGCAAACCCACTTGCGCCACACTGGCCACTGGTGTGCCGACTTGGCTCACGCCACGGTTCACCGCCGTGGAAGCACTCAAGTTGGGTGATGTGGCGCTACCTGCGGCAACCACTGCGCCACGTGCCTGAGCAATGCGGGTGCTGGCTGCGCTGATGGATGGGCTGGCCGTTTGTGCACTGTTGATGAGCTCAACCAAAAGTGGGTCGCCCAAATTGCTCCACCACGCATTGAGTGCTTGCATCGAGCCTTGGTGTGGCAAGGTATTTGAACTTGCATTTGTTTTGACCGCTGCTGGTACAGTGCTGTGCCACTGGCTGGCAACGGCGCTGTCTACTTGCGGCGAAGGGGCTGTCACAGCGCAAGCGCTAAGCAGCACGGGCAGCAAGGCCAAAGCCAAGTTAAGACGACTAAGTTTGTATCGGGTAGGTTGGTGCTTCATTTTTGTTTTGCTTTTGCTTTTACTTTTGTTCAGGTGTTCAGAATGTCAACTTTCTTACGTCGGTCGGCTTCACTGGCCACCATGGCCATGGCGTAGTCCACCAAACGGTCGGTGTAAATATCAATGGCTTCGGGGGTTGCTTGCAATTGTGGTGCCAAGGCGTGTGCCACATCGCGCCCGACGAACATGTATATGGCCAAGCCAACAATGGAATGCGCCAAGCGGTGAATATCGTCATCAGGTGTTGGCACATTCAAATGCAGGCACAGACCGGCGACCAAGCCTTCATGTCCGGGACGAATTTCGGCGTCGATTTCTTGCGCCCACAAGCCAGTCGGCTCCAGCATTTCGCGGTAGCGCAAACGCATGCACAGTTGCACCAGCTCGCCTTGCTTCAGCGGCTGCACAATTTGCGACAGCATCATGCGCAGCGCTTCTTCCAGTGACATCGAATGGGGGTCTAAACACGCCAAATTGCCGCAGTCTCCACCCATGGGTTCGGTGTAGGCAGCGCGGTACAAACCGGCTTTGTCGCCAAAGTAGTAGCTGATGGCGGCGATATTCACTCCCGCAGCCGCAGCCAATTGGCGCGTGGATGTGTTGGCAAAACCTTTTTCAGCAAACAGTTTCAAGGCAGCCGCCAGCAAGCGATTTCGCGCTTCAACGCCGTCCGTGCGTGTAGGGCGACAATGGCGGCCATGAAAAGTGTCGTGGTATTCGGATATTTTTTGAAGAACGTCAGCAACTGTCATGCTGGCGATTATAGCTAGTTAAATCAAACGTTTGATTTAACTAGGTTGCCGTTAGGGTTATTTATTGCTGGCCAGCTATATGTATAAAAAATATATGCCAAATTGGCACCTATCCGGCGTATTAATTGCCTAGTTTGCTATTAAATTTATAGTATTCGACTAGTTTGTAACGGTATAACCTTCTTCTTGAATCGCTGCCGTCAGGGCGTCTAGAGGCTGGTTTGACTTGATTTCGACCTTGTTTTGGGTGCGGTCGGCTTTCACTTCGGCGGCGGGATCAATTTGTTTGATGGCGCGTTCAACGGCTTTTTCGCAGTGACCGCAGGTCATGCCTGTGACGTTGAGGGTGGTGATGGCGATGGTGTTCATGGTGTTTGTCCTTGCACAACAAGTGAATGGTGAATAAGGACTATTATCCAGCAATGACAACGCAAACGCAGCCATCCAAACAGGCTACACAATCCATTGACGAAATGACCACCATGGATATTGGCATTGGCGGCATGACCTGCGCGTCGTGTGTGGCGCGGGTGGAAAAAGCGCTGAAAAAAGTACCAGGCGTGGCAGAAGTGAGCGTCAACTTGGCGACGGAGACGGCACGCATTCAGGTGGCAGGGTCAGAAAACATCGACGCCAAATTGCGCCGAACGGTGCGCGATGCGGGCTATGAGCCACTGGCTGCCAATGCGGCGGTAGATGCTGTGGATGCATCGCCTTGGGCAGGTTTCATGCCAGTGGGTTTGGGGCTGCTCTTGTCTGCGCCATTGGTGCTGCCGATGATTGGAGACCTGTTTGGCAAGCATTGGATGTTGCCCGCATGGGCGCAATTTGCCTTGGCCACGCCGGTGCAATTCATTTTGGGAGCCAAGTTTTACAAAGGCGCGTACAGCGCCATCAAAGCCTTGGCGGGCAATATGGATTTGCTGGTCGCCATTGGCACCACTGCGGCGTGGGCTTTGTCCGTATGGTTGTGGCTGACGGCAGAGGCTGGCAGCATGGTGCATTTGTATTTTGAGGGTTCAGCCGTCGTCATCACTTTGGTGTTGTTAGGTAAATGGTTGGAAACACGCGCCAAACGTCAAACCACATCGGCGATACGCGCTTTGCACGCATTGCGGCCCGAAGTGGCGCATTTGATGGGTGCAGATGGTGAAGTGGATGTACCAGTTATAGAGGTGATGGTGGGCGACACATTGGCCGTGCGAGCCGGTGAGCGTTTACCGGTAGATGGCGTGGTGTTGCAAGGGGAAAGCTCTGTCGATGAATCCATGCTGACGGGTGAGTCATTGCCCGTGCACAAAAACGTAGGCAGCAACTTTAACGGGTGGCTCCATCAACGGCGATGGCCGCTTGCTAATGCAGGTCAAAGCCGTGGGCAGTGAAACGGTGTTGGCCAACATCATCCGTTTGGTTGAAGATGCACAAGCGGGCAAAGCGCCCATTCAAAGATTGGTTGACCAAGTCAGCGCCATTTTTGTTCCTGTGGTTTTGGGAATAGCCTTATTGACGCTGTTAGGCTGGTGGCTAACTGGACATTCGTTTGAATTGGCATTGATACGCGCCGTGGCGGTCTTGGTCATTGCCTGCCCATGCGCATTGGGGCTGGCAACACCCACTGCCATCATGGCGGGCACGGGTGTGGCAGCGAAGTTCGGCATCTTGATTAAAGATGCGCAAGCGCTTGAACTGGCGCACAAAGTCAATGTCGTGGCGTTTGACAAAACGGGCACCTTAACAGTTGGCAAACCGCGTTTGACAGCGTTTGTTCTTGCAGATACTTTGGCTGATGCTTTAGTCAATAATATTGCCGATGCATCGACTGATACAACACCCCTTCTAAGCCTTGCCGCAAGTTTGCAAAGCGGCAGCGAACACCCATTGGCACGAGCGGTGGTCGATGCCGCCAAAGCGCGTAATTTAAACATTCCTGCACCTGACAATGTACGCGCAGTGCCTGGTAGAGGCAGCGAAGGTGAAGTGGGCGTTGATAGCTTTCTGATTGGCAGTTTGCGTTGGATGCAAGAGTTAAAAATCGACATGGGAACATTGGCAACCCATGCCGCTGACATGCAAGCGCAAGGCGCAACCGTGTCTGCCATGGCGCAGCGCACAACGGCAAGGGAACACACAAAACATCAAGCTCAAAGCACTGATGGCGTTCGGCGATGAACCCAAACCAGGTGCGAAAGAGACCATCGCAGAATTAAAAAATCGCGGCATCAAAACAGTGATGATTTCTGGCGATAACCGTGGTGCGGCAGAGGCAATGGCGCGACGCCTGGGTTTGGATCCGGCAGCAGGCGAAGTCATGTCAGAGGTGTTGCCAGGCGACAAAGCTGCGTTGATAGAAAAGTTAAGAGAAGACGAGGGAACAATTTCCCGACGAGCCGCCTCTAGGGAAATTAGCCCCCACGGGGGGCAGCGCAGTACGCAGGGCGACAAGCGTGGGGGTCATGTTGTTCTGATGGTGGGCGACGGTGTCAACGACGCACCTGCGCTGGCAGCGGCCGATGTGGGCATGGCGATGACTAATGCTGACGGTGGGGGCACAGACGTCGCCATGCACGCCGCCGGTATCACCCTCATGCGCGGTGACCCCATGCTGGTTGCGGCGGCTTTGGACATCAGTGCCAAAACAGTGGCCAAAATTCGGCAAAATTTATTCTGGGCTTTCGCCTATAACGTGGCTGGCATTCCACTGGCCGCTTTGGGCTACCTCAATCCCGTTGTCGCAGGCGCAGCCATGGCGCTCAGTTCCGTCAGTGTGATGAGCAATGCTTTGTTGCTGAAGCGTTGGAAGCCGAAATCAATTAAATAATATGCTATATATTTAATAGCACACTAGGCAATCAATACGCCGGCTAGAGGCCAAAAAAGCATATAAAAATGCCAGAACAGATGGTTTAACGCCTACTCTGGCTTGGCATTCTTTAGCGACAACGCCAATTCATACAAATCATTGCGCGGGGCTTTGCTGATATCGGCAGCGAGTTTGACGGCGGTTTTCAGGGGGAGTTCGGCCAGGAGCAATTTCAAAATACGCTCTGCATCGTTGTTTTGAGATTGCATTTCAAAAGGGTGCAGCACCAAGGCGAATTCACCGCGCGTGCGGTTGCTGTCTGCCGCCAACCATGCGCTGAATTCATGACATGCTACGGTGGCAATTTCTTCAAACTGTTTGGTCAACTCGCGCCCAATGGTGATGCGTCTGTCACCCAAAATGCCCAAGGCTTTGGCAAGCGCTTCGATGCGGTGCGGTGCTTCCAGTAACACCAAGGCCTGTGGCAGCGCTTGCAGTTTCAATACCGCAGCATCTCGTTCCATGCTTTTGTTGGGCAAAAAACCTATGAACTGAAAACCAGTGTCATGTGTGATACCAGCCGCGCTCAACAGGGTAGTGACACTGCTGGCTCCTGGCAAGGGCATGACACGCAAACCTGCCGCACGCACCAAGGCTACCAAGCGCGCACCTGGATCGCTCACAGCGGGCGTGCCTGCATCGCTGACAAACGCCACGCGCTCACCGCGCTGCAGGCGTGCAATCACTTGCTCTGCCGCTTGCGCTTCGTTGTGCTCATGCACCGCCAGCAAGGCATCGCAGTGAATGCCATAGGTACGCAGTAGCGGTTGTGTGCGGCGTGTGTCTTCACAGGCTATCGCATCGACCAAACCCAACACATGCAGCGCTCGCAAACTGATGTCGGCCAAATTGCCGATCGGTGTCGCCACCACATACAAGGTGTTGGCGGGGAAATGCTGCGTGGCAACGCTTTGCATCAGTGCGCTTAGCGACATAGCGGCTTGCGATGGCGCGTTTGGGTGGTCAGGTTGGTTGGGGTTCAAGTTATAGTTCCATTCATGACAGCACATTTCAACAACAGCGAAGTCAAAACCACCAAAGCCACAGGCGATGCGGCTGAGGATGTTGCTTTGCACTATTTGCAAGCACAAGGCTTGAAACTGCTTGAACGCAATTATCGGACACCTGGACGTGGCGGTGGTGAAATTGACCTCATCATGCGCGAAAAGGACGGAACTTTATTGTTTATCGAGGTCAGACAACGCAGCAGTAAACAACATGGTGGTGCGGCAGCCAGCATCAGCGCCACCAAACAAAAGCGCATTGTGTTTGCGGCCAGGTTCTACTTGACTCGCATCAAGCCCTTGCCGCCATGCCGTTTTGATGTGGTGTCGGTGGAAGAAAAAGTGACGTGGCTGAAAGCTGCTTTTGATACCAGTGGGTACTAATGTAGTTTTGGATGTGGGTGCATAGACTGGATCGGCATGAACACGGGTTATCATTGAAAGCACAAAAAGCAATCTTATGAACGAACAAAGATGAACGAACAAAGCATTGAACAGAGTTTCATCGACAGCGCAGACTTGAAATACCAAGCTGCGCAACAACTGAGCAAGCCGATTGCCTTGGGTATTCAGGCTTTAATCACTTGCGTCACCGGTGGCGGCAAAGTGTTGGCTTGTGGCAATGGCGGTTCTGCCGCAGATTCGCAGCATTTTGCCGCTGAATTTGTGGGACGCTATGAACGTGAACGCCCAGAGCTGGCGGCCATCGCATTGACCACCGACAGCTCGGTTTTGACTGCGTTGTCCAACGACTATGGTTTTGAACAAATTTATGCCAAACAAGTTCGTGCCTTGGGTCAAGCGGGCGATGTGCTGGTTGCCATTACCACCAGCGGTGCTTCGCCCAATGTGTTGGCGGCCGTCAAAGCGGCACATGAGCGCGAAATGACGGTGATAGCTTTGACTGGCAAAGGCGGCGGAAAAATGAGCGCCAGCTTAAGAGAGACCGATATTCACATCTGTGTACCGCATGACAGAACCTCGCGCATACAAGAAGTGCATCTCTTGGCCTTACACTGCTTGTGTGAAGGCGTTGACAATCAATTACTTGGTGAAAAGGAATCCTGATATGAACACTCAAAAATCGAAATTGACAAAGCTGATCAAGCTGACAGTCTTGGGCGCTGTTTTGGCAAGCCTGGCCGCTTGCGAAGTACTGGTCGTCGGTGGCGTGATCGCAGGTGCAGCGATGGTGGCTACGGATCGTCGTACATCGGGCGCTCAACTTGACGATGAGGGTATTGAGTTACGCGCCAGCTCACGCTTGCGCGAGCGCTTTGGTGAAAAAGGGCATTTCAATGTCACCAGCTTTAACCGACGTGTGTTGATCACGGGCGAAGTGGGCAATATGCCTGATAAGCAAGCTGCGGAGCTCTTAGTGTCGCAAGTTGAGAACGTCAAAATCGTGGTGAATGAATTAACTTTGGCGCCTATGACATCGACATTGAGCGAACGCTCAAACGACACCTACCTCACAAGTTTGGTTCGCGCTGCACTTTTAGAAGCCAAAGATGTACCGTCTGCAGCTTACAAAGTTGTGACAGAACGCAGTGTGGTGTATTTGATGGGTCGTGTGACAGAGCGTGAAGCCAAGCGTGGTGCAGAAGTGGCCAGTGGTGTGCGCGGCGTGGCAAAAGTTGTGCGCAGTTTTGAGTTGATCACGGAAGCCGAAATCAACACCCAAACACAGCCGCCAGCCAATCAGCCTGCACCAGCTAAGCCATAAAGCGTTTTGAATTCTGTGTGCCTTGAGCACACAGAAGGGCTTACATCACCGTTAAGTGCTCAGTGCCTTCGGCTAAGTTGGTGTTCTTGCCACGCACGCTGGTGAGTTTGATTTGCAAGCGCAAATCATTGGCGGAATCGGCATTGCGTATTGCGTCTTCATAGCTGATCAGGTGCGCTTCATAAGCGTCAAACAAAGCTTGGTCAAAAGTTTGCATGCCCAAATTGCGGCTTTTCTTCATGATCTCTTTGATTTCAGTCACTTCGCCTTTGAAAATCAATTCAGAAATCAATGGCGTGTTGAGCATGATTTCAATGGCTGCGGTGCGTCCTTTGTTGTCTTCTTTGGCAATCAAACGCTGAGAAATAAAAGCCCGTAAATTGAGTGACAAGTCCATCAGCAGTTGGCTGCGTCTGTCTTCTGGAAAGAAGTTGATGATGCGGTCCAAGGCTTGGTTGGCACTGTTGGCATGCAAGGTTGCCAAGCACAAGTGGCCGGTTTCGGCAAATGCGATGGCGTGGTCCATGGTTTCGCGGTCACGTATCTCGCCCATCAAAATCACATCGGGCGCTTGGCGCAAGGTGTTTTTCAGGGCCACTTCCCAGTCCTCTGTGTCCACGCCAATTTCGCGCTGCGTCACGATGCAGTTTTTGTGCGGATGCACAAATTCAATGGGGTCTTCCACCGTGACGATGTGGCCGAAACTGTTTTCATTGCGCCAATCCAGCATGGCCGCCATGCTGGTGGTTTTGCCAGAACCGGTTGCACCCACAACGATGCACAAGCCGCGTTTCGACATGGCCACGTCTTTGAGTATGCCGGGCAAACCCAAGCTGTCGATGGTCGGTATCGTGGCAGGAATGGTTCGCAGCACCATACCCACATTGCCTTGTTGAATAAAAGCGCTGACGCGAAAACGTCCAATGCCTGCAGGTGAAATGGCGAAATTGCATTCCTTGGTGTGCTCAAATTCCGCAATCTGTTTGTCGTTCATGATCGACCGCGTCAATGCCAATGTGTGCCTTGGTGTCAAGGCTTGTTGTGAGACCTTGACCACCTCGCCGTCAACTTTGATAGCAGGTGGAAAATCGGCCGTGATAAACAAGTCACTGCTCTTGCGCGACAACATGAGTCTGAGCAAATCGTTGATGAATTTACTGGCTTGTTCACGTTCCATAATGGCATCCTAAATAGTCATTGCTGCTTTGATTGTTGTGCATCCATCAGCCCGGGAAGTTTTCTGGTGACTTGGCTTTGCCGCGTGCTTCAGCGGTGGAGATTTGATTGCGTTTGACCATTTCAATCAAATTTTGATCCAGTGTTTGCATGCCATAACTGTTACCCATTTGAATCGATGAGTACATTTGCGCCACTTTGCCCTCGCGAATCAAATTGCGAATGGCGCTGGTGCCAATCATGATCTCGTGCGCGGCCACGCGGCCATTGCCATCTTTGGTTTTGCACAAAGTTTGTGCTATCACCGCTTGTAGAGATTCGGACAACATGGCGCGTATCATTTCTTTTTCTTCGCCCGGAAACACATCAATGATACGGTCAATTGTTTTGGCAGCGCTAGAGGTGTGCAAGGTGCCAAAAACCAAGTGCCCTGTTTCTGCCGCAGTCATGGCCAATCGAATGGTTTCTAGGTCACGTAACTCGCCGACCAATACAGCATCGGGGTCTTCACGCAAGGCGGATCTCAATGCTGCGGCAAAGCTTTGTGTATGAGGACCAACCTCGCGTTGGTTGATAAGGCACTTTTTAGATTCATGTACAAACTCAATCGGGTCTTCGATGGTCAAAATGTGACCAAACTCTGAGTTATTCAAATGGTCCACCATGGCTGCCAGTGTGGTTGATTTGCCCGAACCTGTAGGGCCAGTGACCAACACCAAGCCACGTGGTTTCAAGGCCAAGTCTGCAAAAATCTTGGGTGCGTGCAATTCTTCTAAAGTCAAAATTTTTGAAGGAATGGTTCGAAAAACAGCGCCAGCGCCGCGGTTTTGATTGAAGGCGTTGACGCGAAAGCGTGCCAAACCATCAATTTCAAATGAGAAGTCAATCTCTAAAAATTCTTCGTAGCGTTTGCGTTGGCTGTCGTTCATGATGTCGTACACCATGGCGTAAACTTGTTTGTGGTCCAGCGCATCCACATTGATGCGGCGCACATCGCCATGCACACGTATCATGGGTGGCATGCCTGCCGACAAATGCAAATCTGATGCGTTGTTTTTGACACTGAATGCCAAGAGTTGGGTGATATCCATACGGCTGTGTTCGTTAAATAATCAGAAAAAGATTTATAGTCAATTATGACCAACATTCAGCGAAATATCGATGCGGTTTTGCAACGCATTGCTAAGGCGTGTAACAAAGCCCAGCGCAACCCGCAAGAAGTGACCTTGCTGGCGGTGACCAAAACAGTTTCGCCCGAGTTGATCAAAATCGCCGTCGCAGCAGGGCAGCGGAATTTTGGCGAAAACTATGTCAGCGAGGGAGTTGAAAAAATCGCACAATTGCAGCCTGAAACGAAAGCGTTCGGGCTGGTTTGGCATTGCATTGGACCCGTGCAAAGCAACAAGACGCGTTTGGTCGCCGAGCATTTTGATTGGGTGCACAGCATTGACAGGCTCAAAATTGCACAGCGTTTGAATGACCAGCGACCGATTCATGCAAAACCTTTGCAAGTGTGCATTCAAGTGAACATTGATGGTGGAGCGAACAAATCTGGTGTGGAGCCGTCTGAAGTGCTGACGCTGGCACAAGAGATTCAAAAATTGCCGCATCTGCAACTGCGTGGCATCATGATCATTCCAGAGCCTACTACTGATTTGATAGCAGCTGAGGCAATCAATACGAGGGCTAGAGACATATTTTGTTCTTTAAATGAGCAAGGATACAAGCTCGATACCTTGTCCATGGGCATGAGCGCCGATTTAGAGCCCGCCATTGCCGCAGGCAGTACCATGGTGCGCGTGGGCACAGCTATTTTTGGCGCACGAGCTTAGCGTTTATAAAGCGCTTACTTTTTATTCTGCTCCATTTGTTTGCTCATTGCTTCCATTTGCTTGGCCATGGCTTCCATGTTTTTCATGTCAATTTTGACTTCACCTTTGGGTGTTTGAATCGTCATCGTAGCTGAGTCGGTGGGTGTGCCTGGTGCGGCAGGCGTTGTGGTGATGACAGCATTGCCAGCAGGTGTTGTGATGGTCGCTTGACCGGGAGTGCCACTAGCGTCTGCGTTTTTGTTGATTCTGATTTCACCCATGGGGGTTGTGATCGTTGCATCACCGCCGCGCATACCTGCGCCACCCATCATGCTGCCCATAGATGGCGTAAAAGCGCGGCTGACCATGCTTAAGATCACACCGCCAATGATGCTGGCGATGATGAGCACCACCATATAGGGAATGGTTTTTTCTTTCGGGTTTTTCATCAACACTGGCAAGCCCAAGTACATCACGTACAAGGAATACAAAGCCACCAGCAAGCCAACAAATGAAAGCGCTGGCAACACGTTGAAGACGCCAGCCAACATCATCGGCGTGCCACCAAAGACGGCGAGTTTCAAACCCTGTTCCAAGTTGCTTTGTCCGCCAAAAGTAGGTGCCAGTGCGCTGGCCAACCAACCAAAAACGAAGGTCATGACCAGCGACAAGATGTAGGTCGTCACCATCATGCCCAGGCCACTGGCAAAGGGCATTTTGAAGTTGAAACCAAAGCCACCCACGCCGATCATCGTCATGCCGATGAATCCGGCGACAGCAGGTATGGCTGCCAATATCAGCATATAAGGGACAAAAAGCGATTGCGCATCGTGCTTTTCGGCATCAATCACAGGCCAGGTTGTTGCAGGACTCAGGCTGATGGCTTTGGCGCGTTCGACGAGGTTCATCTGGAACTCCTTTAGGGGTTTAATTTTGCTGTTCAATAAGCTCACGAATGTTCAAAATTATTATAGGACGCTAGCAGGTAAGACACAAGCAAGATGATGGGCAAAAGGTTGGGCATGAACTGGCAGACCCAATACAGTGCGTGATAGCGCTTATGATTGCAGCATGTTCAGTTATCGCCACGCCTTTCACGCCGGCAACCATGCGGATGTGCTCAAACACGCCACATTGATTGCTATTCTTCAGCATATGCTTGAAAAAGACGCCGCTTTGATGGTGGTGGACACCCATGCTGGTGCTGGTTTGTACCGCTTGGATGGTGACTATGCGCAAACCAGCGGAGAGTCTGTCGATGGCATTAAAAAACTGCTGGCTGCAAAAAACACCAAGCCAAAACAAGCTGCCAGTTCGTCTGCAGCAAGCAAAAACAAAACAACAGCAGGGGTTCACGGCATTGAGTTGGCGCCATTGTTGCAAAACTATGTATCGCTGGTAGCTGAATACAACAAAACCGACAGCAGCCGTATTTACCCCGGCTCGCCCTTCATCATGGCGCATTTGTTGCGCGATCATGACAAGCTGAAATTGTTTGAACTGCACCCCACCGATGCCAAAACATTGGCTGACAACATTGCACAGCTCAACGCAGGGCGCAAAATTGCGGTGCACGCGCAAGACGGATTTGAAAACGTCAAAAAGTTTTTGCCGCCACCCTCACGTCGCGCCTTGGTGTTTTGCGACCCCAGCTACGAGATGAAAGACGACTATGCGCGTGTGCTCGCGATGGTGACCGATTGTCTAACCCGCTTTGCAACAGGCACTTTTGCAGTGTGGTACCCCATCATTCCACGCCCTGAGGCGCATGACTTACCAAAACGATTGAAAACTTTGGCAACCAAAGCAGGTAAAAGCTGGTTGCATGCCACGCTCACCGTCAAATCCAGCAAATTAACCACCGACAATGAAGGCGAAACGGTGAGGCCTGGCCTGCCCGCCAGCGGCATGTTCATCATCAACCCACCCTTCACCCTCAAACCTGCCTTGGCAGTGGCCTTGCCTCAGCTTGTGACCCATTTGGGGCAAGACAAAAACGCGGCGTTTACTTTGGATTCAGGTGGGTAAATCTAAACTCGCAATTAACTTTTCAAAAACAATTTGTACACTGGGTTGTTGGTTTCTTCCACATACGGGTAACCCAATGTTTTTAAGAAGGTGGTGAAGGCTTTGTCGTCCTTCGCTGGCACTTGCAAGCCCACCAAAATACGGCCGTAGTCGGCACCTTGGTTGCGGTAGTGGAACAGGCTGATGTTCCAACCGGGCCGCATGGCGGATAAAAATTTCATCAGCGCACCTGGGCGCTCTGGGAATTCAAAGCGCAACAAACGTTCATCTTTGGCCAGCTGCGAATGCCCACCCACCATGTGGCGAATGTGGTCACGCGCTAAATCGTCGTGCGTTAAATCGACGGCTTTGAAACCTTGCTTGGTCAGTGTTTTGGCAATGTTGACGCTTTCACCTTTGGCGGTGGTGGTCAAGCCCACAAACACATGGGCTTGTGCTTCGTCACTGATGCGGTAGGTGAATTCGGTGATATTGCGTTGTGTTGGCGCAGCTTGAGTGCTTTTTTGGCCTCTAGCCGGCGTATTGATTGCCTGAGTTGCTATTATATTCATAGCATTGCCGCTGGCTGTTGGTAGCAAGCCGCCCGCTGGCAGACTGCCAAGCAAGGTGCAGAATCGCTTGAAGCTGCCGCGCTCTTCAGGGATGGTGACAGCAAACAAAGCTTCGCGCTCTTCACCCACTTCAGCGCGTTCTGCCACAAAGCGCAAGCGGTCAAAATTCATGTTCGCGCCGCACAAAATGGCTGCAAAGGTTTTGCCTTTGCATTTGTGTTTGGCCACGTATTGTTTGATGGCTGCAACGGCCAATGCACCCGCTGGTTCAACAATGCTGCGCGTGTCGGTAAACACATCTTTGATGGCTGCGCATACGGCATCGGTATCCACTTCAATGTAGCTGTCTACCAAGCCCGAATTGGCGACTCGAAATGTCTCCGCGCCCACCAATTTGACGGCGGTACCGTCAGAGAATAAACCAACATCGGGCAACGTCACACGCTTGTTGGCTTTGACAGATTGGATCATGGCGTTGGAGTCGTTCATCTGCACGCCAATGACTTTGATTTTCGGATTCACCGCCTTGATGTAGTTCGCAACGCCAGAGATCAAACCACCGCCGCCTATGGCCACAAACACCGCATCGAGTTTGCCCAAATTCAACAAGGCTGTCGAATATTGCTTCAAAATCTCCATCGCCACAGTGCCTTGCCCAGCAATCACATCAACATCGTCGAAGGGGTGTACAAAAGTCAAACCATGTTTTTTTTCCAAAGCCAGCGCGTGGGTATAAGCATCTGAATAACTCTCACCAAACAGCACGACTTCAACATGTTTGCCGCCAAAGCCTTTGACCGCATCTACCTTGACTGCTGGGGTGGTCACAGGCATCACAATCACGGCACGAATGCCGAGTTTTGCCGCGGATAAAGCTACACCCTGTGCGTGGTTGCCAGCAGAGGCGCAAATCACGCCTTTTTTGCGCTGTGCTGCGCTCAAATGCGCAATTTTGTTGTACGCACCACGCAGTTTAAAGCTGTGCACTTCTTGGTTGTCTTCGCGCTTGAACAACACGGTATTGCCCAAGCGTTCGCTCAAGTTTTTAGCGTGTTGCAAGGGGGAAACAATGGCCACGTCATAGACGCGTGCGTTGTCGGTTTTTTGTTGGTAATCTTGTGGTGACAGGTGTTTGCTCATACCCCCAATGATAAACGCCAAGATAATCGCATCTCAAAGGCAAAAAAAAGCCCCAAACCGTAAGGTAGTGGGGCTTAAATCCATCTTTTCAGAGGATGGAGGAGACAATCGGTACTTGGCAATTAAAATAAACTGCGAAGCATGGGAATGAGTATATATAAATATTGCTGCAATGCACCAAAAATATTAGAGTAAACCCTCGAATAAAGTTTCACATCGCGGCATTTTGCACATTTATGCGAAATTTGCAGTTGTAAACCAGCACATCGGTGGTTAAATCATGGCTTAAGTAATTTAAGAGGGAGAAATAAGTATGCAATGCACAGTCACCTGGACAGGAAATGCCGGTACCAAGTCGCACATGGGCTTTGTTGCAGAAACAGGCAGTGGGCATCTGGTTGCAATGGATGGCGCGCCTGATGCGGCAAAACCCGAAAATGGCGGACAAAACTTAGCAGCTCGTCCTATGGAGCTGTTGTTGGCGGGCTTAGGTGGTTGCTCATCTTACGATGTGGTTTTGATTTTGAAGCGCGGACGGCATGCTGTGCAGGCCTGTTCGGTCGCCATAGAAGCTGAGCGCGCTGACACGGATCCCAAAGTGTTTACCAAAATCAATATGCACTTCACTGTCAAAGGCAAAAACATTCCCAAAGAAGCCATAGAGCGCGCCATCGCCATGAGCCATGACAAATACTGCTCTGCCAGCATCATGCTGGGCAAAACAGCTGAAATCAGCACCAGTTTTGAAGCGCTTGATATGGGTTAAATAGCCTCATAAATGGCGTGTATGTTGCAATGCGACAACAAAACAACAGATTTACACTCTTTTTTGCCCTGTTTTATTGCAAAACCAGTCAAGCAATGGTGCAATAGACCCAACTACCCGAAAGGGGGTTAGCTTGGGTAACAAATACGATGGCTAAAGTTAAATTTAATCACCGTATTTGCTAGGCACAATTTATTAACCTTAAGGAAATTTGAAATGAAAAAATCCCTACTCGCTCTCGCAGTGTTGGCCGCTTCTGGCGCAGCATTCGCACAATCTTCTGTAACTTTGTACGGCGTTGCTGACTTGGGTATCTCCAAAGCAAACAACGGTGGTAAAGTTCAAATGACAGGCAATGGCTTTGCAAACAACGGTAACAGCCGTTTCGGTTTGCGCGGTGTTGAAGACCTCGGCGGCGGTTTGAATGCGTTTTTTAACGTAGAAGCTGGCGTGAATGCTGAAAACGGCAACACAGATATCGCAGCTACAACAGTTAAACTCGCTACTGGCGAAACAGTTGTGACTGGCGCTTCTGCAACTACATTCCAACGTGCTGCTTATGCTGGCTTGCGCGGTGGTTTTGGTGAAATTCGTTTGGGTCGTGGCTTGACATTGGGCTGGGCTGCTATGGCAAACTACGAATTGACTGGTACAGCTAACTATAGCGCTCCTGCCAATGCATTTGGTTTCACTGGTGGCACACGTCAAAACAGCGAAATCCGTTACACATCACCTAAATTCGGTGGTGCATCAGTTGGTTTGGGCTATGTTTTGGCTGCCGATACTGCTAACAACAAAGCTAAGCTTGACTTAGCTGCTATGTACAATGCTGGTCCAGTTGCTGCAAGCGTTGCTTACAGCAAAGCTTCTGGCGGCGAGCGTAGCTACATGCTTGGCGGTTCATACAACCTCGGTGTTGCAAAAATCGCTGCTGGTTACTATGACCCAGCTGGTGCAGCAAAAGGCTTCAGCGTTGGTGCTGGTGCTAACTTTGGCGCAGCTAGCGTAGTTCTCGACGTAGTTCGTCGTACTGACACTAAGAAAACTGGTTTCTTGGTTGAAGGCAAATACAATTTGTCTAAGCGTACCAACGTTTATGCAACTTACTCTGCAAAAATTGCTGACATGAACACAACCGCTAACACTAACGTGTTCGGTTTGGGCTTGCGTCACAACTTCTAATATATTGCTGACGTAAGTCAGTTTATATAAAAGAACTAAAAGCCGCTTGGGGCAACCCAAGCGGCTTTTTTCTTGTCTAAAATGCCAAATCTGTATTCTTTATTTTGTTGAAATTGAAAATGATTAGTCTTGCTGTACGTCTTTTAAAGCGTTTATTTTTACTAAGTTTTCCTTTGGTACTATTTCAAGCATGTACATCTGCACCCAAATCTTCAACCGATGAAGCAACTAATGCAGAATCGCCAAGTGACGCATCTGCCACAGTCGTATGGCATGCACCAGAATCTTGGCGTCAAAACGGCGTGCTTGCCAAAAGCCAGTGGCAGCACTTCACTTTTCCAGGTAAAAAAATCACCAGCTATCGTATTACGCAAAATGAAGGCCGTGATGCGGTATTGGCTAGTTCACAAAGCTCAGCAAGTGTGTTGCGTACGGATGTGCATTTACCTGCAGACAGTATTTACAAAATAAAATTTTCATGGAAGGTGCCCAAACATTTGACCGATGCCGATATCACCATGCCAGAACTCGACGATTCACCAGTGCGGGTATTCCTAACGTTTGAAGGAGATCGGAGTCAATTCTCGGCCAAAAATGCTTTGGTATCAGAAATGGCAAATTTGTTGCTGGGAGAGCCGCTGCCATATGCAACCTTGGTCTATTTATGGAGCAAGAAGCAAACTCTAGAAAGTGTTATTCTGGGTAAACGCACAGACCGAGTACGTAATATCGTGGTTGAAACTGGCAGTGCAAACTTGAACAAATGGATGGACTACGAAAGGGATATCCGTGCGGATTTTGAAAAAGCCTTTGGTGAAAAACCGGGCAAACTGTTGCGCATAGCTTTGATGACAGACAGTGACAATACCAAATCTCAAACCATTGCGTGGTATGGGGCGCCCAGTTTTGTGAAGTAATTAATAGAGATTAGTCGGTTCGATGGCAAAACACGATACGGTTGACATGAGGGAAAGCACCTAACTGGATCAGTGGCGAACTGTGGCATAGTTGTTGCTGCCTAAATCTGCAACCATCGGCATTTCTTTATCAAACATGTTCGCTTTTATCATTCGCCGACTCTTTCAATCATTGATCGTGATGGTGTCGGTGGGGTTCATATCGTTCATGCTGTTTCAGTATGTGGGCGACCCTGTGCACTCCATGCTCGGTGTTGAAGCATTGCCGGAGCAAATTGCGCAACTGCGTGCCGATTTGCGTTTGGATAAACCCTTTGTGGTGCAGTATTGGCATTTTCTGGGCAACGCTGTTCAAGGCGATTTTGGCATCAGTTTGCGGCAAGGGGCGAAAGTGTCTCGACTCATTGGTGAGCGTTTTCCGGCAACGATAGAGTTATCGATGGCAGCCGCGGTGTTGGCCTTGATTGTGGGTGTGCCTATGGGTGTTTATGCAGCGTTGCGACGTGGCACCTTTGCCACCCAATCCATGATGACTTTGTCGCTTTTGGGCGTATCGTTGCCTACCTTTTTGATTGGCATTTTGCTTATCTTGGTTTTTTCGGTGTGGCTGGGTTGGCTGCCCAGTTTTGGGCGAGGTGAAACGGTACAAATTGGTTGGTGGAGCACAGGCTTTTTAACGTGGGATGGCTTGAAGCATTTGATCTTGCCAGCAATCACACTCACCATCTTCCAATTGACACTCATCATGCGTTTGGTGCGCTCTGAGATGTTGGAAGTGCTACGCACCGACTATATCAAGTTCGCCCGCGCCAGAGGGTTGTCTAACAGTGCCATTCATTTTGGACATGCACTCAAAAATACCTTGGTCCCTGTGATGACAATCACAGGCTTGCAACTGGGTGCATTGATAGCCTTTGCCATCATCACTGAATCCGTATTCCAATGGCCAGGCATGGGTTTGTTATTTATACAAGCTGTCACATTTGCAGATATCCCTGTTATGGCCGCCTATTTGTGTCTAACTGCGCTGATATTTGTGGTGATCAATTTGGCGGTTGATTTGCTTTATTTTGTAGTCGATCCACGTTTGAGTTTCAGCAATGGAAGTGGTCATTGATGCAGCAAATTGCCAAAGCTTCAGCACACGGCCGCGCGTTTGCCCACATTGCACAGTTTCATCCTGAACTTACGGCATTCAGACGTGATTTGCATGCACATCCAGAATTGGGTTTTGAAGAGGTTTATACCTCTGGTCGAGTGCAACAGGCCATGGCATTGTGCGGTGTGGATGAGGTATTTGCGGGCATTGGTAAAACAGGGGTGGTTGCTGTGGTACACGGCAAAACCAATACACGAAATCAAATGATTGCACTTCGTGCCGATATGGATGCATTGCCATTGCAAGAGCACAACGATACCCCTTGGAAGTCCAGCAAGCCGGGGCTGATGCATGCGTGTGGACATGATGGCCATACGGCTATGCTGGTAGGCGCTGCACGCTATTTGGCAGAAACACGCAATTTTGATGGCACTGCGGTGCTGATTTTTCAACCCGGTGAAGAAGGCTTTGCAGGTGCACGTGCCATGATCCAAGATGGATTGTTTGACCAATTTCCAGCACAAGCGGTGTATGCCATCCACAACTCTCCCGAAACAGCGGTGGGTGTGATTGGCTTAACGCCAGGCCCAATGCAGGCTGCGGTGGATCGCATTGAAATCGTCGTTACAGGAAAAGGCGGACATGGTGCACGACCACAGAATGGCGTTGACCCGGTATTGGTGGCGGCGCACATCATCACCGCTGCGCAAAGTATAGTTTCGCGCAATGTGGCAGCGATTGAGCAGGTGGTTCTCAGCATTTGCTCCATTCACGGCGGCAATCCCGGTGCCATGAGTGTCATACCCGGTAGTGTGACTTTGGTTGGCACAGTCCGCACCTACCATGAAAGCATGCAAGACAAGGTTGAAAGCAGGTTGCGGGCTTTGTGCGAATCCATTGCCGCTGGCTTTGGTGCAAGTGCTGAGTTGAACTACGAACGTGTTTACCCAGCAACAGTTAACACAATACCCGAAACCGAGTTTGCGGCCAATGTGGCTGCCAAGTTGGTTGGGGAGAGCAGGGTGATTCGCAACATGCCGCCCAGTATGGGTGGTGAAGATTTTTCATTCATGCTGCAAGTGGTACCAGGTGCGTACATGCGTTTAGGACAAGGCAACGTGAATGGCTATATGCTGCACAACAGCCGTTATGATTTTAATGATGATGTGTTGCCATTGGGCAGTGCTATGTACGCCAGTTTGATAGAAGAGGCGATGCCTTTGGTGCATAAAGAAAATTAAATATTGATAGAAATAGTTTTTAGTAAGTGATAGATTTAAAGGAGAAGCGACATGAAATTTATGAAAAAAACGGCTGTAGCCAGCGTGATTAATTGCCTGTACTGCTATAAATTTAGTAGCAATTCAAGGCGCAAGTGCTGCCACACTGCGTGTGGCGAACCAAGGTGACGCGCTGTCACTGGACCCACACTCGTTGAATGAATCATTGCAACTGTCTGTGGTGGGCAATGTCTACGAAGGACTGGTTTACCGCGATCGTAACTACAAACTAGAGCCCGCATTGGCCACTGATTGGAAACAAACTTCGCCTACAGTTTGGCGTTTTAATCTGCGAAAAAATGTCAAGTTTCATGACGGCACGCCTTTCACAGCTGACGATGTTATTTTCAGTTATGAGCGCAGCAAGGGCGATGGCTCAGACATGAAAAGCTATGTGGGACAAATTAAAGAAATCGTGAAGATCAATGACCACGCAGTTGACTTTGTGCTCACAGCACCCTTTCCGATTTTGCCTGAGCGCCTATACAGCTGGATGATCATGAGCAAGAAATGGTGTGAGTCGAATGGTTCTACCAAACCCGTGGACAGACGCAAAGGCATTGAGAACATCGCATCTTTCAAAGCCAATGGTACAGGCCCCTACCGTGCACGCGAGCGCCAACCCAATGTTCGCTCAACCTTTACACGCAACGGCAACTATTGGGGCAAATTTGAAGGCAATGTGGAAGAAGTGATCTTTACCCCGATTGGCAATGACAGCACCCGTGTTGCGGCTTTGTTGTCGGGTGAGATTGATGTCATGGAACCCGTGCCAGTGCAAGACGTGGCGCGAGTGAATGGCAACCCCAACCTCAAAGTGTTGCAAGGTCCAGAGTCGCGCATCATCTTTTTGGGCATGGACCAAAAGCGTGATGAATTGCAATATTCCAGCGTGAAAGGCAAGAACCCTTTCAAAGACGTACGCGTACGCAAAGCTTTTTACCAAGCGATTGATATTGAGGGCATCAAGAAAACTGTCATGCGTGGTGCCGCAGTACCATCAGCAACTTTGATTCCACCGCAAGTAAAGGGTTATGCAGCCGATTTAGCGACACGCTTTCCCTATGATGTAGAGGCAGCTAAAAAGCTGATGGCCGATGCTGGCTATGGCGCTGGTTTTGAGGTGAAGCTGAATTGCCCGAACGACCGCTACGTGAACGACGGCGAAATTTGCCAAGCAGTGGCTGCCAATTTATCCAAAATTGGTGTCAAGGTGAACCTTGAGGCTGAAACCAAAGGAACCTATTTCCCTAAAGTGCTGAGCCGTAACACCAGCTTTTATATGTTGGGCTGGACCAGTTCGACGGGTGACGCACATAACGTGTTATACCCAATCATGTCTTCCCCTGGCGATGGTGGACGCGGCCAATTTAATTTGGGTGCCTACAGCAATCCAAAGGTGGATGATTTGACTACAAAGATTGCTTCTGAAATCGATCAAACCAAGCGTGATGCCATGATTCGTGAAGCCATCAAGATTCACCAAGATGACGTTGGGCACTTGCCATTGCACCAACAAGCCTTGAGCTGGGGATCGAAAAAATCAGTCGAAGTTGTGCAGTTTCCAGACAACTACATGCCGTGGAAACACATTAAAGTGAAAACGGCTGCTAAATAAACCATGCGTGCACTGCAACAATGGTGGAATGGGGATGTAGGCTACAGTTTTCGCAACTCCCCAGTTGCTATTGTGGCGGCCGTGGTTGCATTTTTGTGTGTGTTTTGTGCGGTGTTTGCAGGTTGGGTGGCACCGCACAATCCATTTGACTTAACGACCTTGGAGCTAGGTGATGCGCGATTGCCACCATCGTGGTACCCAGAGGGCAGTGGCAAATACTGGTTAGGCACAGATGATCAAGGCCGTGACATTTTGTCAGCTTTGATGTACGGCGCCAGAATATCGCTGGCAGTTGGTATTTTGTCGGTGATACTGTCGGTGCTCATCGGTGTCAGTCTGGGTTTGCTGGCAGGTTTTTTGGGGGGTTGGGTTGACACTTTCTTGATGCGTTTGTGTGATGTGATGCTTTCTTTCCCAGCCATTCTGGTGGCACTTTTAATAGCCGGTGTGGGACGGGCTTTATTCCCAAATGCGCCCGATACACTGGCATTGGGTGTCTTGGTTTTATCCATCACGCTGACAGGTTGGGTTCAATATGCACGAACTGTGCGCGGAACGACCATGGTGGAGCGCAATAAAGAATATGTGCAAGCAGCCCGTGTGACGGGGGTACATCCATTTCGCATCATGCGAAAGCATGTGTTGCCCAATGTGCTCGGGCCCGTACTCGTGTTAGCGACCATTCAAGTCGCAACAGCCATCATTACCGAAGCGACATTGTCATTTCTTGGTGTGGGTGCACCACCAACTGCACCATCCTTAGGTACATTGATACGCGTTGGAAATGATTACTTATTTTCAGGCGAATGGTGGATTGCTGCCTTTCCCGGTTTGATGTTGGTGGTCATTGCGCTGAGTGTGAATTTACTCGGCGACTGGTTGCGCGATGCCTTGAATCCAAAATTGCAATAAAAACGCGATAGAGCATGTCACCCCTACTTGAAGTCAAAAATTTAATTGTCGAATTCCCCAATCGGCACGGAACACTGCGCGCACTGGACGGCGTGTCCTTTGATTTAGCCGCAGGGGAGATATTGGGCGTTGTGGGGGAATCTGGTGCAGGCAAATCTCTCACGGGTGCGGCTATCATTGGCTTGCTGGAACCTCCAGGCCGTGTTGCTGGGGGAGAAATATTGCTGCAAGGCAAGCGCATTGACCATTTGGCGCATGAACAAATGCGGCATATTCGAGGCAAACAGATTGGCGCTATTTTTCAAGATCCGCTGACCTCGCTGAACCCTTTGTACACCATCGGCCAGCAGCTTATCGAAACAATTTTGGCGCACCTGCCAATGAGCAAAGTTGAAGCAAGGCAAAGAGCGATTACCTTGCTGCAAGACACAGGCATACCTGCGGCAGAGCAACGTATTGACCAATATCCACATCAATTCAGCGGCGGCATGCGACAGCGTGTGGTGATTGCATTGGCACTGGCAGCCGAGCCTATGTTGGTTGTTGCAGACGAACCCACGACTGCGCTTGGATGTGTCCATTCAAGCTCAAATCATTGGCTTGTTAAAAGACATTTGCAAAAAACGAGGTGCAGCCGTCATGCTCATTACCCATGACATGGGCGTAATCGCTGAGACTTGTGACCGTGTCGCAGTGATGTATGCAGGGCGCATTGTAGAAATAGGACCTGTCCACGAAGTCATCAACAAAGCAGCACACCCGTATACCGCAGGCTTAATGGCAGCCATTCCAGACATCACGATTGATATTGAGCGACTGCATCAAATTGAAGGTTCCATGCCGCGATTAAACGCCATTCCGAAAGGCTGCGCTTTCAATCCGCGTTGTACGCAAGCTTTTGATCGTTGTCGAGAAGAGCGCCCCAATTTGGCAAACGCAGGCGCAACCCATGCAGCTTGTTGGTTATTGGCAAGCCATGCGGAAAGTGAAAAGCGCGAGGCCGCTCAATGAGCAAGCAAAACAAAGCGCTTATTCAAGTGCAAGACATTGCGATGGATTTCGATGTGTCCCCCCCGTGGTTGACGCGAGTGATAGAACGCAAACCCAAGGTCAAATTGCATGCCGTCGATGGCGTGAGCTTCGAAATTGAAAAAGGCAAAACTTTGGCCCTGGTGGGCGAATCGGGTTGTGGCAAGAGCACCGTCGCGCGCTTGATGGTCGGTCTTTATTCACCTACACGCGGCCGTTTCACATTTGATGGCAAAGATGCACATGCGACTTACAAGAGCGCAGATGAATTGAATTTGCGTGCGCGCATTCAAATGATATTCCAAGACCCTTATGCATCGCTTAACCCACGTTGGCGGGTGCGAGACATCGTCGCTGAGCCCTTGATAGAGCATGGCATCATCAAAGATGAAGATGCATTGAATGCACGTGTGGGTGAGTTGTTGAGTTCAGTGGGCTTAAGCCCGCTGGACATGCCCAAATACCCACACCAGTTTTCGGGTGGGCAGCGCCAGCGCATTTCAATTGCACGCGCCTTGGCAACACAGCCAGAATTTTTGGTTTGTGACGAACCAACCAGCGCTTTGGATGTGAGTGTGCAAGCGCAAGTACTGAACATCATGAAAGATTTGCAAAACACGCAAGGCCTCACCTATTTGTTCATCAGTCACAACTTGGCTGTTGTGCGTCATGTGAGTGACCGAGTGGGTGTGATGTACCTAGGGCGTTTGGTCGAGCTTGCGGACAAACACACCTTGTTTGATCGACCCTTGCATCCCTATACCAAAATGCTGCTCGATGCGATTCCGAAAATGCACGACACTGGCCGTGCCCGAACGCCCGTACAAGGTGAGGTGCCCAACCCCTTGAATCCGCCATCAGGTTGTGCATTCAACCCTAGATGCCCACATGCCAACGAACGTTGCAAATCTGAACGTCCCGAAATGATCGACATGGCTGGTACTAAAGTAGCATGCCATGCGGTACAGGAAAATCGTCTGTAACGTGTTCTGCACACCATCGGAAGTTTTCTGTATCGCTTAGCGTAATTCCCTATTCACCGCTTCAATTCGATTAAGTATCATCAGCATGCTGAAATACAACTGATGGGATTGGGGAGACAATGAAAAAAATATGGGTAGCTGCTGCATTCGTTGCTTTAAGTGCTGCAACGCAAGCTCAAACAGTGAATGTAATTTGTTCGGTACAAGCCGAGTGGTGCAACATGCTTGGCACGGTCTACGGCAAGGCCAAAGGCGTGAAAATCAACATTTCCATGAAAGGCTCTGGCGAAGCTTTGGCTCAATTGATTGCTGAAAAAGACAATCCCAAAACCGATATTTGGTTTGGCGGTACCGGTGACCCCCATTTGCAAGCAGCTGAGCAAGGCTTATCCTTGGAATACAAATCGCCTTCCATGTCGATGTTACACACATGGGCGCAAAAACAGGCTGAACAATCGAAATACAGAACCGTTGGTATTTATTCAGGGCCTTTGGGTTTTGGTTACAACACCGAATTGTTGGCCAAGAAGAAACTTCCCGTACCGAAAACATGGGCTGATTTGCTGAACCCTGCACTCAAGGGTGAAATTCAAGTGGCCAACCCAGCATCCAGCGGTACGGCTTACACCATGGTGGCCACATTGGTGCAGTTGATGGGTGAAGACCAGGCGTTTGAATACATGAAAAAGCTGCATAAAAACATCAGCCAATACACACGCAGCGGCACAGGACCCATCAAAGCCGCAGCACGCGGAGAAACCACCGTATCCATCAGCTTTGTTCATGATGGACCCGGTGAAAAGATTGCCGGCTTCCCCATCGAGACCATCACACCAGCTGATGGCACGGGTGCAGAAATTGGATCTATGAGCATCATCAAAGGCGCACGTAATTTAGAAGAAGCCAAGAAGTTTTACGAATGGGCTTTAACACCAGCGGCACAAGAAATGGCCGCTGCAGCCAAGCAATTCCAATTACCGTCTAACAAATCCGCCAAGAATGACGCACGCATTCCCGATTTTAAAAAAATCAAATTCATCAATTACGACTATGCCAAGTACGGCGCGTCAGCAGAGCGCCGTCGTTTGATAGCCAAGTGGGATAAAGAAGTGAATTCTTTGCCTCGTTAACTTGTTAAAGCTAAGGCCTTGAGCGCATAACTTTAGCGGGTTATGCGCTCATTTGTTTGAAACAAACAATCGTGAATAAAACCCCCAATAAAGCGATCCGTCTGTGGCTGGTGCTTGGCTTATTGGCCTATGTGCTATTGCCTTGGTATGCCATTCAAGACACTGCTTGGTACAGTGTGCTTCCTCAAATATTTGGTGGAAGTGAAACTGCAAACGGTTTGGTACAAGCCTTGGTGCACGGTAGGAAATGGCTGCTCATCGGTTTGATTGGCCTCATCATTGCGGCGATGGGTTTGGCAGTGCCAGCAGGTAAAACGCAAGGCAACTGGTTTGTTGCAGGTGGCGGTATTGGGTTTTTGGGTTTATTGGCAAGTGGATTTTTGATCGGTTCTAAAGGCTGGTCATTTGAGTTTTTCAATACACAGTTTGGTGAATTGACGCTGAACCAATTTGGTATTGGCATCGGTGCGTTTGTGGTGTTGCTGGCCTTGGTGATGATCATTGCATTTGGCATCGCGCGGCGAGGTTTTTTCAAGGGTGATTTGTTCATCGCTTCGGCTGTATTGGGTTGTGCCGTGTTGTTGCTTTTGTTCATTGCTTTTCCAGTTTCCAAAGCGCTGTATGGTGCATTCTTGACTGAAGAGGGCAAGTGGTCAATTACGGCAATTTTTGAACGCATTGGCAATGAACGCATTTGGGGCTTGAACTGTTTGGCAGGTGGCCAGCGTTGTGGTGTGGCGTGGAACACATTGTTTTTGGGTTTGATGACAGCGGCCACAACCACCGTATTGGGAACCATGATGGCGCTGATGGCCGAGCGCAGTGCCGGGCCACGAATTCAAACGCCTTTGCGTGTGATTGCTTTGCTACCCATCATCACGCCGCCATTCGTTGTTGGCTTGGGTTTGATTTTGTTGTTTGGTCGCGCCGGCATCGTCAATCAATTTTTAGAGTATGCGTTTGGCATTCCGCCAGGGCGTTGGTTTTACGGTTGGTTTGGTGTCTGGATTGCGCAAACATTTGCCTTTACACCCATCGCATTCATGATCATGCGGGGTGTGGTGCAAGGCATTGCACCCAGCTTAGAAGAAGCCGCGCAAACACTGCGAGCTGATCGCAAGCAAACTTTTTTCACCATCACCTTGCCATTGCTCAAACCGGGTTTGGCGAATGCATTTTTGGTAGGATTCATTGAAAGCATGGCAGATTTTGGCAACCCCATCGTGGTGGGTGGGCAATTTGCGGTGCTGTCGACCGACATCTTTTTCGCCATTGTGGGTGCGCAATACGATCAAGGTCGCGCAGCATCCTTGGCATGGATATTGACGGTGTTTGCCTTATTGGTATTCGCATTGCAGCGCGGTTTATTGGGTAAGCAAAATTACACCACGGTGAGCGGCAAAGGCGATGCGGGCATTGCCATGGTGCTACCCGACAGTGTGCGCAGAACCCTCAATGCCGTGGTTTATCCGTGGCTGGCTTTCACCGTGGTGGTGTATCTGTTTGCTTTTGCCGGTGGCTTTGTACAAACTTGGGGACGCGATTACACCATCACCTTGTCACATTTCAAAACAGCATTTGGTGTTGAGTGGGGTGAATTTGGCATGGTGTGGGCAGGTACGGCATGGAGTTCGTTTTTCACCACCATCAAATTAGCAGGGATTTCTGCACCCATGACGGCGGCCGTTGGCTTGTTGATTGCCTACCTGTTGGCGCGTACCGAATTCAAAGGTCAGGGACTGTTTGAATTTGCTGCCTTGTTGGCTTTTGCTATTCCTGGCACGGTGTTGGGTGTGAGCTACATATTGGCCTTTAACGTGCCACCCGTGGAGTTGACAGGCACAGGCTTAATCATTGTGCTGTGCTTTATGTTTCGTAATTTACCTGTGGGCGTGCGGGCAGGAACTGCGGCGTTCAAACAGTTGGATAAATCATTGGACGAAGCCTCACTGATGTTGCGCGCATCGACGGCGCAAACTTTATTCAAAGTGGTTTTGCCCTTGCTGAAGCCGGCGCTGGTGGCGGCTTTGGTTTACAGCTTTGTGCGTGCCATGACCACGGTCAGTGCCGTTATTTTCTTGGTCACCGCTGAAAACGAATTGGCCACCACTTACATCATTGGACGCGTTGGCAATGGCGACTATGGCGTGGCTTTGGCCTATTGCACCGTGCTGATCATTTTGATGTCGCTGGCGATAGCGTTGATTCAATTTTTGGTGGGTGAGCGTAAATTGGGTCGTCGCAAAGCAGGTGTGCCTGCGTCTGCCCTTGCAGCCCATTAGCCGATTGAGGGCATATTTAAGAGAACACTATGAACAAAGGCGTTGAATTCAAAAACATCAGCAAGCGATACGGTACGGACAAAGCTGCATCCTTGGCTGTTGACAGCATTTCATTTGAAATTCCCAAAGGCAGTTTGACGACCATCTTGGGACCATCGGGTTGCGGTAAGACCACCACCTTGCGCATGATTGCGGGTTTAGAGTCACCCACCAGTGGGCAAATCATCATGGACGGCAAAGACGTCACCACATTGGGCCCAGCAGAGCGCAATGTGAGCATGATGTTCCAAAGCTACGCGCTCTTTCCCCACATGAGCGTGTTAGAAAACGTGATGTATGGGCTCAAAATGTCAGGCATTGGCAAAGACGAAGCGCAAACCAAAGCCAGTGATGCCTTGAAAAACGTGGGCTTGACGGGATTTAATGAGCGTTTACCCAGCGAGTTGTCGGGTGGCCAGCAACAACGCGTGGCCTTGGCGCGCGCTTTGGTGTTAGAGCCGGGTGTTTTGTTGTTTGATGAGCCACTCTCTAATTTAGATGCCCGCTTGCGACGTGAAATGCGTGAGGAAATTCGCGGTTTGCAACAACGTTTGAACCTCACGGTGGCGTATGTCACTCACGACCAAAGCGAAGCTTTGGCCGTGAGCGATCAGATCATTGTGATGGACCACGGCATCATTGCGCAACGCGGCACACCGCAGGATTTGTATGAGCGCCCACAAAGTGAATTTGTCGCCGGCTTCATGGGTGAAGCGATGCTGTTTCCCGCAGAGCCGATTGAGGGCGGTCAAGTCAAGGTCGGCTCCATGCGCATCACACCACGTAACGCGATACCAGCCGGTAAAATCAAAGTGGCGGTGCGCCCTGAAGCGTGGCACATTGAAAAGAGCGGTGTAGGCATGCCTGCAAAACTGGTCAAGCTGGCCTATTTGGGCAATAACTACGAATACACCTTTGATACCGAATTGGGCAGTATTTTTGTGGTGTCGCCCGACTTAACCGATGTGCTGCAACTGGGGCAGGTCGTCCATCTGCAACTGGCCTCGCACGGCGTATCGGTTGTTGTAGCCAACTAAGCTGAGTAAGTAAGCAGATCAATTGATCCGAAGATTTGAGCTGAACAAATTCAGTTATATTTAGGCGAATGAAATTTGAAGACCGCACGCGCTGTGACCGCACGCCCGCTTGGGCTGCATTGCACGCCCACTACCAAATCAGCGTCAAAGACTTTGATGTGCGCGATGCCTTCGCGCAAGATGCGGCGCGCTTTGAAAATTTCAGCCAACATGCGCCCCATGTGTTCGCCGATTTATCTAAAAACCGACTGGATGCCACCACCCAAAGTTTGCTCATCGATCTAGCAAAGCAGTGCGGCGTTGAAGCACACCGCGATGCCATGTTTGCGGGCCGTGCGGTCAACAACACCGAAAACCGTGCCGTCATGCACTGGTTGCTCAGAAGCCCCCATGTTCTGCAAAAATATATAGAAAATCAGCCTGTAGCCGGCATAAATACTGCCTATACTGCTATTAATAATGTAGCGTTATCAGATGTGACTGAGGTTGTCAAAGACTAACGTTGATGAAGTACAGCAAACGCTGTCGTCCATGCTCGCGTTCGCCGAACACATTCGTGCCGATGCGCAGTTTACCGACATTGTCAACATCGGTATCGGAGGCTCCGACATTGGCCCTCAAATGGTGACGCTGGCATTGGAGGCATTTGCTACAACAAGCAAGCGCATGCATTTTGTGTCCAATGTAGATGGCGCTGAATTGGCGACTGTACTCAAGCAGATCAATGCAGAAAATACCTTGTTCATTGTCTCGTCCAAGTCGTTCACGACGGTGGATACCATCACCAACGCCCACTCTGCCAAAGCTTGGTTTGCAGCAAATTATCCAAACAAGACTGATTTGGGGGTGGTTGGCAAAGGCATTTCCAAGCATTTTGTGGCGCTGACCAGCAATGTGAAAGCCGCGCAAGAATTTGGCATCAGCACCACCTTTGGCTTTTGGGATTGGGTGGGTGGGCGCTATTCCCTGTGGTCTGCCATCGGCTTGCCGATTGCCATTGCCATAGGGGAGAAAAATTTCATTGATTTGCTGGCAGGCGCGGCAGAAATGGACACGCATTTTTGCACTGCGCCATTGGCGCACAACTTGCCAGTTCGCTTAGGCTTGTTGGATGTGTGGTATCGCAATTTTCATGGGTTTACCAGCCGTTGTGTAGCACCGTACCACAGTGCATTGAAACGCTTACCCGCATACCTGCAGCAGCTGGACATGGAAAGCAATGGCAAGAGGGTGGATGCCAAGGGCGATGCCTTGCCGTTTGCCACTGCAGCACTGGTGTGGGGCGAGCCCGGTACCAATGGACAGCATTCGTTTTTTCAAGTACTGCACCAAGGTTCAGATGCCGTGCCAGTTGAATTTGTAGTGGTCAAACGCGAACGGCATGGCTTAGCAGGGCATCAAGAAAAACTGTTGGCCAATGCATTGGCCCAGTCGCAGGCGCTGATGTTGGGTAAAACCGACCCCAATGGGCACAAACATTTTCCTGGCAATCGTCCCAGCACCACGCTCCTTTTAGACGACTTAACGCCCGCCAGCCTGGGTGCGTTGATAGCGCTTTATGAACACCGCACTTTTGTTGCTGGTAGCGTATGGGGCATCAACAGTTTCGATCAATGGGGTGTGGAGCTCGGCAAAGTGCTGGCCACAGACATTGAAAAGCGCTTTCAAACGGGAGATTTGTCAGGTTTGGATGCTTCGACGCAAGGCTTGATGCGCAAGTTGGCTGAATAAACGCAGCTCAGTCCTGCCACACCACACCGGTGTCACTCAAAATCGCATGCAGCGGTATATCGTGCGGCTCGGCTTTGAAGTCGGGTAACCAGCCATTGCTGTAGCCCAAACCAACCGTGTTGGGTTGCGGTTGCAGGGTTGCCAAAGTGCGGTCATAAAAACCGCCGCCATAGCCCAAACGGTAGCCGTTTGGCCCATAACCCACGCAAGGCACAAACAACAAAGTCGGCACCACCACCTCGGTGCCTTTGGGTTTGGGGATGCCGTAGGCGTCTTCTTCCATCGGGCAGCCGGGGTACCAGGCATGAAACACCAAAGTCTTGTGCACTTTGTCCACCACGGGCAATCCAATTTTGCGCGGCGAGCGGCTCGCCAGTGATTGCGTCGCCAACTGCGTCTCAATGGCATCATCAATCGGCGAAGACAAATCACCCTCAGGCACATATTCCGATGCTGGGCTTTGCGAAATCGCATCTTCTTGCCAGCGGTACAGGGCAGGCAATGGGTCAAATTCGCCTTTGATGGGCCAATATGCGCCTATGATGGTGTCTGGTTTATCAAACAGCCAAATGCGCATCACACTTTGTAAAAGTGCGGCACGTTGTAGCCTATCTGGTAAATTCAAACGTTGTTCTATCAGCGCCTTGCGCATTGAGCTTTTCAAAGCACTTGTATCGGACATTTTTTCCATCACAATCCCTCATTACATTCACACAATTCGCCCCATGCTCAGCACAGTTAACAAACACAACCAGAACAAGGCTATTTTGACAGCACTTTATGCCCCTGCGTGTTTGGCTGGGGCTATTTGTTGCATTCACCAGCGTCGCCAACGCACAAATCAGCTTCCAACCCGCGCATTGACAATGTGTTGGTCGAGATGAGCCAAGCTTTTAAAAAGGTGGACAGAGCCAGACTCACCAGTCTTCTGCCACAAGTCAGCGGGCATCCCCAAGAAGCTTGGGGTGCTTATTGGGAGTTGAAAGCACGCTTGGAAGATGCTTCTGAAGCAGAAGTTCAAGGCTTTTTAAACCGCTATGTCGGCACCTACCAAGAAGACCGCTTGCGCAACGATTGGTTGCTGCTCTTGGGGCAGCGACGCGATTGGGGCAATTTTGCGGCGCATTACAGCAAATACCGCATGCGCGACGACAAAGAGGTGCAATGCTATGCGGTGTTGATTGATCATTTGCAAGGCACAGCCAGTCTGACCAACACCACACCCGCTGAGCGTGCCGCGCTGGTGCGTAAAAATTGGTGGTCGCTTCGCGATGCCGATGACGGCTGTAACTTGGCCGCTGACCGAATGATCAACGACCCCAATGCAGCCACGCCCTTGATGACAACACACGACGCGTTTGTCAAAGCCCGCATTGCCACCGAAGTCAACCGCAAACGCGCCGCCATCAACGCACTGCAAATCGTCAACAATGCCGGCAAATCGGCGCGCAACGAAGACACAGTTCTCGACATCATTCGCTTAGGCGCAAGCAATGCCGATGGCGCAGCGAGCATGCTCAATGCCAAAGGCGGCAGCTTCAGCACCGAGCAACGCAACTGGACCTGGGGCGCGATAGGCAAGCTGGCCGCCTTGAACCAAAACAGCAACGCCGCCACCTACTTTGCCAACGTCACCAAAGACAGCGATTTGAACGACGACACCTTAGGCTGGAAAGTGCGCGCCCTCTTGCGTGTGAACAGCAAGCCAAATTGGTCAGCTGTGGCCAAGGCCATCGACGCCATGAGTACCCATGCGCAAAAAGAAGCCATCTGGGCCTATTGGCGCGGTCGTGCCTATTTGGCAAACAAAGAACTCGCTTCGGCCAATGCCTTGTTTGAATCCATTGCATCGGTGCGTGGTTTTTACGAGCAACTCGCTCTGGAAGAATTGGGTCGCAAAATCACGGTGCCGGCAAAGCCTGAGCCTTTAAGCGATGCCGAAAAAGCCAGCGCACGCCTGAACCAAGGCCTGCAAAAAGCCTTGCACGCCATCGCCATTGGCCTGCGCTCCGAAGGTGTGCGCGAATGGAACTACAGCACCAATTTAATCAACCCACGCGGCACGCCGGGTGGCATGGACGAACGTGAGCTGTTGGCCGCGGCTGATTTGGCATGCCAGCGCGAAGTGTGGGACCGCTGCATCAACACCAGCGAGCGCACCAAATCCTTCATCGACTTTGACCAGCGCTTCCCCATGCCGTTTCAACAATCTGTGGTCAAGCGTGCCAAAGAAATCGGCCTGGACCCTGCCTATGTGTATGGTTTGATTCGGCAAGAAAGCCGCTTCATCATGGACGCACGTTCTGGTGTGGGCGCATCGGGCTTGATGCAAGTGATGCCCGCCACCGCACGCTGGACCGCCAAGCGCATTGGCTTGACCAACTTCACCGCCGACCAAATCACCGACCGCGAAACCAATATCGCCATCGGCACCGGCTATTTGAAATTGGTGCTGGACGACTTTGCAGGCTCCATGCCCTTGGCTGCCGCTGCCTACAATGCAGGCCCCAATCGCCCCCGTGTTTGGCGCAATGGCGCCGTGGTTGAAACGGCGATTTGGGCCGAGAATGTGCCCTTTGCCGAAACGCGCGATTACGTTAAAAAAGTGCTCAGCAACACCACCAATTACGCCGCCATTTTGACGGGGCAAGCCCAGTCGCTTAAAGCACGTTTGGGTTTGATCGGCCCATTGGGTTCTGATGCACCGCCAGTGAACAAAGAACTTCCTTAAAAAATCAACTAAAGAAAGGCACAACATGAAACTCTACATCGGCAACAAAAATTATTCATCCTGGTCCATGCGTCCGTGGGTGCTGTTGAAACAAGCGGGCATTCCGTTTGAAGAAGTGAAGGTGCGCTTTGATTCGTTTGATGACAATTCGCAATTCAAAAAGACCATGACAGCCATCAACCCCATTGGCAAAGTGCCGGTGTTGGTCGATGGTGATTTGACTATTTGGGACACCCTGGCCATTGCCGAATATGTGGCGGAACAGTTCCCAGAAAAAAACCTGTGGCCCACAGACAAAGTAGCCCGCGCCCGCGCCCGCACCGTGTGCGCTGAAATGCATTCAGGCTTCAATGCGCTGCGCAGCAACTTCCCCATGAACATCGAAGCCAGCTTGCCCGAAATTGGTGAACTGGCCTTGCGTGTGAAACCCGAAGTGCAAAAAGACTTGGCGCGCTTGGTACAGCTGTGGGGCGATTTATTACAAAAGTACCAAGGCCCCATGCTGTTTGGCAACTTTAGCATTGCCGACGCCTTCTTCGCCCCCGTGTGCATGCGCATCAACAGCTACGCCCTGCCACTACCCGAACCCGTAGCCGCCTACGTCGCCCGCGTCACCGCTTTGCCCAGCGTAGCGGCATGGATTCAAGACGCTTTGGCAGAAAAAGATTTCTTCGATTTTGAAGAACCATACCGCACCCAAGACTCAAAAAAATAATGGTTTGTGGGTGAAATGGGATGCCTGTTCCTTGGATAATTAAGTTTTAACTTATTTAAGGAAGAATGATGATTCAGCGCATTAAATTTTTGGCAGTTGCAGCGATTGCGGCTGTGTTGGTGGCTTGTGGTGGTGGGTGATGATGCACGCCATCGTTTGCTGGTACATATTTGATAACATCAAATTCAGTGACACTCATGTAATTGTCTGGAAGCACTTCAGCAGCAATCGTATCAGGATTGACACTGTAAATCAAGATGGTCGCAATATCTGTATTCAAAGTGGAGAGTCTAGTTATTGACAGGCACTGTTGATGGCTGACAATGGTGGTTTTACGTGCTAATGGAACTCATGGTTAGTCAATGGAGTTACCGCGCAAGTCAAAGTAACATTTTGAACAACTACGTCTAGTGGTATGTACACATTCCAAGATACAGTTGTGGTAAATTCTTAGGTCAGGGAGTTATACACGGATACAGCAACCAAAGTCTAATCCCCTTGAACCCGCTAAACTACCCCCATGGAAATCTACATGGTGGGTGGGGCGGTGCGGGATGCTTTGTTGGGACTGGCGGTTCAGGACAGAGACTGGGTCATTGTTGGTGCCACTCCCAAAATTTTGCAATCTGCGGGCTTCTTGCCCGTCGGTAAAGACTTCCCCGTTTTTCTACATCCCAGCACGCGTGACGAAGTGGCGCTGGCGCGGCAAGAGCGCAAAACTGCGCCGGGTTACCACGGCTTTGCGTTTCATGCAGCGCCCGATGTGACGCTGGAAGACGATTTATCGCGACGCGATTTAACTATCAATTCCATAGCAATCTCGGCAGCAAACATGCCGGATACATGCAAATTTAATCAAAAGTTTTCTGAGCAGCAAACACTCCAACTGGATCGCAGCAAGTTAATCGACCCCTACGGCGGTGCGCGCGATTTGGACGCCAAAGTGCTGCGCCATGTATCACATGCGTTTGCCGAAGACCCTGTGCGCATTTTGCGACTGGCGCGTTTTGCCGCGCGCTTTGCCGACTTCACGGTGGCGGCAGAGACCATGGAGCTGATGCAAGAGATGGTGCAAAGCGGTGAGGTGGATGCGCTGGTACCCGAACGCGTGTGGCAAGAAATCAGCAAAGGGCTGATGGAGCACAAACCGTCGCGCATGTTTGAGGTGCTGCGCGAATGCGGGGCGCTGGCGCGCTTGCTGCCTGAGCTCAACAAGCTGTGGGGCGTGCCGCAACGCGCCGAATACCACCCTGAAATCGACACCGGCGTGCACATGATGATGGTGTTGGACATGGCGGCACGGTTGAACGCCAACCTGCCTGTGCGCTTTGCTTGCCTGTGCCACGACTTTGGCAAAGGCACCACGCCCGTGGATGTGTTGCCGCGCCATTTAGGCCATGAAGGGCGCAGCGAAAAATTATTGCAAGCGGTGTGCACGCGCTGGCGCGTACCGACCGACTGCCGCGATTTGGCGCTGGTGGTGGCGCGTGAACATGGCAACATTCACCGCAGCCATGAGCTGGGTGCGGCAGCGATTGTGCGTCTGCTTGAACGCTGCGATGCGTTTCGCAAACCCGCGCGTTTTGTTGAAGTGCTGTTGGCCTGCGAATGCGATGCGCGTGGCAGGCTGGGCTATGCCGATAGCAGCTATCCGCAATCAACGCGCTTGTTGCACAGCTTGCAAGTCGCGCAAACCGTCACTGCCCAGAGCGCTATTAATTTAATAGCACCTCAGGCAATCATTACGCCGGCTATAGGCCAAAAAGACCTTATAAATTCGGTCAACCTCAGTGGCATGCAAATCGGTCAGCTGATGCAAGCCGCCAGAGTACGCAAGGTGGCGGCAGCATTGGGTTCATGAAGACAACTTGCATTGATGCTGTCACAGCTTAGCCTGCGCGTTGTTTCAGCCAGCGCATGAAACCGCCCAGCAAGGGAATTTTTTCATACAGCTCTTCAGCAGCATCCCAATAATCGCGGTGCAAGGTAATCAAACCATCTTCGTTCAACACCAAATGCGTGGCACCCAAAATGCATTGCCGTTGCGACTGCTTGAACGACTTGAAGTTAAAGCGAAATTCCCAGGTTAAAAAACACTGGTGTTGGTCAACCATGCGCTCCTTGATGGTGAAGCGTGGGTTGTCGACTTGCACAAACATGTGCGCAAAAATAGCTTGAATGGCGGCTGTGCCTTGTACATCGTTGAACGGGTCTTTGAAGCGCGCATCGGGCGCGTAGATCTGCCCTAGTTTGCTGACTTTGGCAGGATTCAGATTTTCAAAAAAATCGACAATGCGTTCGATGGGGGAGTCCGAAGAGTTCGTATTGTTCATAGGAATGCGTTGGTTTGAGGTGGCTGGCGATGTGCTGTTTGTCGTTGTTTTTTAAGCTTGTTTCAATCGCCCAGCCAGCGCAAAAAACAGGCGGTTGGGCAAGACGCGCAGCACTTTCATCCAGCAGGTGAATTTTTTGGGAAAGTGTATTTCAAACGCACCTTTGGCCCAGCCCTGTAGCATGGCGCGGGCGGCGTCTTCGGTCGTCATCAGTGCTGGCATTTTGAAGGTGTTTTGTTGCGTCAAAGGTGTGTCCACAAAACCCGGGCTGATCAAAGACACACCAATCTGGCTTGGGCGCAAATCAAGGTACAGCGTCTCGGCCAAATTGGCAATGGCGGCTTTGGTGGGGCCATAGGCCAAACTTTGTGGCAAGCCACGGTAGCCGGCCACACTGCCGATCAAGCTGATGTGACCACGTTGACCTGTTTTGGACACAGCTTGGTTTTGCAAAATGGGTACCAGTGCAGCCAGCACATGCAATGCACCGATGTAATTGATGCTGTTGTGTTTCAGCATATCAGTCAGATCAATGTCGGTGGCGCTCATGGCGCGGTAGTGACCCGCACAGAACACCACGCAATCCAAGCGACCTTGGGCTTGTAATTTCTTTGCTGCGGCTTGCACCGCCACAGCATCGGTGACATCCAAAGGCAAGGCAGTCGCTTGCGGATGCTGCGCCACAAATTCATTCAGCGCGCTGGCATTGCGTGCCGATACCACGACGTGAGCGCCACGTGCATGCAAGAGTGATGCGGTGGCGCGGCCAATGCCTGTGGATGCACCTATCAGCCAAACGTTTTGACCACGCCAGTCTTCAATCCGTGGGTTCAGGGGTGCGAAGATGAAGCTCATGACATCGTACCCATTAACGTTTCACAAACGACAAAGTCACTTCACCCAAGCCCACGCCCCACTTGCTCATGCTGGCTTTGTTGAGCATCACTTTGTCGTTCATCAAATACATCCAGTCGTCAAACTGCACGTTGATGATGTTGCCATCCACTGGCAAAGCCAATGTGTAGGTCCAATAAAAAGCGTTACCGCGTTGTTGTCCATTGGCTGTGCCCACCACATCGTCCGCCGTACCAGTAAAGCGACCATCCGCATGGCGTGTCAGCCGCCAAACACGGCGCTGTTTCGTGCCGTCAGAGTAGGTGAAGGCTTCGTCTAAAACGCCGTTGTTGCCGTTCCAAGTGCAATCCATCACCACGGTAAAGCGTTTCACCACTTGGCCAGAGCGGTCGGTGAACACGCCGTAGGCATCCAAGGTGCCATTGAAGTATTTGTCCAATTCAAGCACTGGTTTTTCTTTGGCATAGTCATCGATCTGTGGTGTGCTGCAGGCTTGCAGCAAAGTCATTGCGCTGATGAGCAAGAATGTGCTGCAGCGTTTGAATAGGGTTGTCATGGTTGAGTGGTCTCGCTTTAAAAATGAATGATGGGCTTAATGATGGGCTTCAGCTTGAGCAGGCAGCAAGGTCGTGAAGGGCTTTGCTTTGATGAAAGAAAAGTAAAGTAATGTGGCGGCAGCGGCTTTGAGTAAACAGGGCAGCAAGCAATACGCCAGTGTTAACAAGAGTGACGCCTGTGCATCACGCGCGCCGGGCACGTAGCCGAGCAAACCTAACAGTGGCAGCGCCAAGCCTGCAGCCAAAGCCAAGTTGAGCTTGCCGGCAAAGTTCCACCAACCAAAATAAATACCTGCGGTTTGTTGCTTGGGTTCATGTGTTTGTATTTGTCCAGCCAGCATGGCAGTGGGTACGGTCAAGTCGCTGCCCAGAGCAGCACCAGATAAGGCGCACACCAATAAAAACCATGCAATGTCACCCGCACCCAAAGCACCCGCGCCTGCAAACACAGCGATCGACAACAGCATGCCAAACAGCCACACCCGCACCAAACCCCAACGTGCAACCGCTTTGAGCCACAGTGGCATGGACAGCGCAGCAAACAAAAAATACACGCCCAAGGCCGCAGACTGCATCGCCACGCTGGCTTCTAATCGGTCTTGCAAAAAGAACAAAACCAAAGTGGCTGGAATGGCACTGGCAATGCCATTCAACAAATAAACCGCCAACAAGCGCCTGAAGTCCGCATATTTCCAAGGCAAGCGCATGTCTTGTGAAGTTCGAACGGGCGTCGTCGATGAAGTGGGCGTTGCCTGTGCTGTCACTGCCAGCAATCCATTTGGGCGCGTAGACATGCGCCATGCGGCGTAGCCCAGCCATAAAGTCACTACAAACAAAACCTGCATGGCGGTGATACCGGCCAGAGTGGGTGTGACCGTTGCCAACAACACGCCAACCAATCCAAAACTTTCGCGCCATGCCACCACACGGCTGCGAAAATTGGCATCGCCGCCCAACATGGCGCCCCAAGCATGGTAGGCCAAACTTAAAAAACTGTAGGCGGTGTAGGTCAACACCAGTGCCGCACCGGCCCACCACAACAGCGCATTGGCATCGTGCGTCATGGGAGAAAACAAAGCGGTAAACCCAATGCTTAAAGCCACACAAGCCAAGGTGCTGATTCGGAACAATGCGCTTGCAGATTGTGCGTACAAGCCGTCGCATAAACGACCCAGCCAAGGGTCAATCAAGGCATCAAATAAGCGCACCCCCATCAATAAAAAACCCAAGGCTGCCAGCGAAACGCCCCATTGCTGTGCGTACAAATTGGGCATCAAGACATACAAAGGCAAAGCGCAAAAAGCCAATGGCAAACCCAACAATCCGTAGCGCAAGCCGTCTTGATTGCGCCAAGATGCTGCGGTCGGGAGATCGACAGCGCTTGGGGTGATGGGTTTTGATTCGCTCATGTGCATTCGCTCATTTGCGCTCAGTCAATCCGCGCTCTGAAATTGGTTTAGGCTCTAACAAGGCCAAGCGCATTTTGGGTTCAGAGGTTTGCTTAGACAGCCAAATACCAAAGAAGTATTTGGCAAACTCGGCATCGTTGATTTCGCCACGTAACTTGCCGTTGTGCCAAAATTTTGCGCCCTTACCCGGCAGGTGAAAGCCGGTGATGTTGTCGCCCGCTTGCACATTCGGGAATACTTTTTGCATTTGCAATTCCCAGTTTTGCAACAAACTTTCGTCGAGCTTGCTTTGCCTGCGCATCTCTTCGATAGAGCGTTTGGCAATGTCTTTGCCCTGAAAATTGCGCAAGTAATTCAGATCCAAAGCAAACTCGTGTTGCGCATAGTTATCGGCGACAAAATTGGCATTGCGCCACAAGCTGGCTTTGTAGATTTCGAGTCCAAAAAAAGTCAACTTGGACTCGCCAGTTAAAGCCAGCGTTGGTGAACTGCTCCGAATTTCGGGCGGCAGCGTTTGCGCGATGCCAGAGGCACCATGCAACATGACCAAGCTGCATAAAAACTGTGCGAATTGAGCGCGCTTCATGCCCTTGTTACTCGGGTTTGTGCAAAGTGAATTGCATCAGGTTGATGTCGCCGGTATCAAACGCCGCTTCGCAATACGCCAAATAGAATTCCCAAATGTGCATAAAGCGTCCATCAAAACCCAGCTTGGATACTTGTTCTTTTTGCGCCAAAAATGCATTGCGCCATTCCCGCAATGTTTGGGCATAGTCAGGACCAAAAGCAAAGGCGTCGACCACTTGCAAGCCAGCTTGCTCGGCTTGTTCGCGGAATTTTTGTGGGCTGGGTAAGCAGCCACCGGGGAAGATGTATTGCTGAATAAAGTCAGTTGATGCGGCGTAGCGCTCAAACAAATCGTCGCGAATCACAATGCTTTGGATACAAGCGCGACCACCAGGTTTCAACAGTTTGTTGACTGTTTTGAAGTATTCAGGCCAATAAGATTGACCCACCGCTTCCACCATTTCAATGGAGCAGATGGCGTCAAACGGCGCATCGCTGATATCGCGGTAATCTTGCAAACGCAAATCGGCTTGCTGCCCTTGGCCAGTTGCAATACCTAACTTGTGCATTCTGGCATTGGCATAGTCCAACTGTTCGGTGCTGAGGGTGACGCCAACGATTTGGGCCTTGAATTCGCGTGTGGCTTCTTCTGCCAAAGCGCCCCAACCGCATCCAATTTCCAGCACACGACTGCCGCTGTTCACGCCCGCCATGCGCAAGGCGCGTTGCACTTTGGCGGTTTGCGCTTGTTCGGCGGGGCGCGTGTAATCACCTTCATACCATGCGCCCGAATAGTTCATGGTTTTGTCGAGCCACAGTTGATAAAACGCGTTACCCAAGTCGTAGTGCGCATGGATATTTTTGCGGCTGTTGCTGCGGCTGTTGTGGTTCAACAGGTGCTTGATGCGGTACAACAAGCGCCCATACCAGGTGCCAAACACCATGGCGTCAATGGCCTGTCGGTTGCTGCTCAAGAGCTTGAGCAACTCAGTGAGATTGGGTGTGCTCCAATCGCCCGCAATGTAGCTCTCAGCAAATCCAATGTCGCCAGATTTCAGAGCGGCGGAAAACACATTCCAATTGTGCAGTGTGATGCTGGCGTTGAAATGTGCAGGATTGCTTGATGTTGTTGGCGTGTGGTAATCGCCAAAGTATCGGCTAGAACCATCAGGGAAATGAACAGTGAGTACGCCATGCTGTAACTTTTCAAGCAACTGCAAAGCGTAGCGCGCGGTGTTGGGAATAGCTGTGTTGCTTGCGGTGAGGTAAGGTGAGGTAGCTGTATTCATCATCAATCCATATAAAAAATGAACTTGCACAATTAACGAGAAACAAGCACTTCGGGTGGCGAAGGCTTGTGGAAGAACGGAACTTTTTTAAGCCACAAGCGCAAGGCTTGTGAATGAATGTGAAGCACCACGCCCCACGTCATGGCGGGGTAACGCCAAAAAGCGGTGCGCAATGTTTGTGGCGTGATGGGCTGCAAATTGCCTTGTAGGTTTGTGCACAGCGTGGGTGTGATTTCTTTTGCATCTGCAGCTTCGAAGTAATCCACAGTGGCCGAAACTTGTGCACCCTGTGCGCTATTGATCTGATCAAAGCGAAAACGGTATTGACCTGTAACCGGGTTGAATGGTGAGACATGAAATACTTTGTTGGCAAAGTGGTTTTCGCCAAAACTGGGCGCATCCAGCAAGTAACAATGCTTTTCGCCAAAGGTGTTGTTCACTTCCGCCACAATGGCACGCAAAGCACCGCCTTGGTCGTTTTCTGCGCGATGGCAATACCAAAAGCTGACTGGTTTGAAGGTGTAGCCCATTACCCGTGGGTAAGTTTGCAACCAGGCTTCACCCGTAGCGTCGTGTATGCCATGCTGGTGCAAGAGTTCATCCAACCATGCCAGAGCACCACCTTGGGCAATATGCACGATGGTCACCGTGATCGGTGTCAAAAAAGCTCAGCAATCCAGCACGGTTGTTTTGCCATGTACCTGAGCCATGCTTGCTTTTAGACATGCTGCGCATGGGCAACATGAGAAAGTAGGTGGCGTATTTGAACGCGTGGCGCTGCGGGCGTGCACGCGCATGGAACACATGACCAAAGCCAATGTGTGGCATGTTTGGCATCAGATGTCTCCCCCCAGCAGGCCGGCATCGCTCAGCAGTTTGACACTGGCGCTTAAACCGGCTTTGAGGCCGTCTTCGTGAAAGCCATAGCCCATCCATGCGCCCGCAAAATAGCAGTTGTTTTGTCCTTGTAATTGGGACATCTTGGATTGCGCTGCCACGGCGCGCAAATCAAAAACAGGGTGCGCATAGTTGATGGTTTGCAACACCTTTTGCGGGTCTATCGCACGCACAGGGTTCAGCGATACGATGACCGCTTGTTGCCAAGGCAAAGGTTGCAGTTTGTTGAGTAAATAGTGCAAGCAAACTTGTTGACCTTCGCGCCCTTTCGCTGTGGCGCGTTCATAGTTCCAAGCTGCCCATGCCTTGGTGTTTTTAGGTAATACACTGGTATCGGTATGCAGCACAGCGGTGTTGCGCTGGTAGGGTATGGCGCTTAAAACAGATTGCTGTTCAAGACTTGGCGCGCTCAAAATTTTCAAAGCTTGGTCTGAATGGGTGGCGAGGATGACTTTGTCAAACCATTCGCTGCCAGTGTGCGTGTGCACGCGCACACCGCTGGGTTGCCCATCACTGGCTGCTACGTATTCAATTTTTAAAACGGGTGAATTGAGACGCTTGTCCTCAATACCGCTGACGATTTGCTTGACATAGTTGCGCGCGCCGCCCGCAACAGTCCACCACTGCGGGCGATTGCTGACTTGCAGCAAACCATGGTTGTGGCAAAAGCGCACCATGGTGGATGTCGGGAATTGCAACATTTGCTCGGTTGGACAGCTCCAAATGCAAGCCATCATGGGCAAAAAATACCAGTCGCAAAATTCTTGGCTGAAATTGTGCGCACGCAAAAAATCGCCCAATGGCATGGTCAATTCATCGTCATTGCCATTTGTAGCCAAGTGCGTGGTGAGCTTGTTAAAGCGCAACAAATCGCGCAACATGCGCCAAAAACGCGGGTTCAGCAAATTGCGTTTTTGGGCAAACACCGAGTCCAAATTGGTGCCGCTCCACTCGATGTTTGAAGCCTGCGATGTTGGATCAGCGGCTTGCACCGAAAACGACATGTCCGATTTGGCGGTGGCGACTTTCAGTTCAGCCATGAGTGAAATGAAATGGGGGTATGTGCGTTCGTTGAACACCAAGAAGCCGGTATCCACACCGTGCGTCACCAGTCCAGTTGGCGTTGGCAAGGTGACATCGACCGTGTTGGTATGGCCACCAAAATAGTTGCCGGACTCGAACAGCGTGACATCCACTTTGTGCTTGAAGTGCATGGGCAGCTGCCAGACCAGATATGCCAGAACCAACAATCGCGACTTTCATTGAAAACAAACTCCTAAACGGTGATTTTTGGCAATTGTATACCAATTGGTATTTATAAATACTAAATAGTAATAATTTAATCTAATTTGTATTTATTTGGTCTTTTGATTCATTTTTCGCGTTTAGCGGACTAAAATATGCGGATGACGAAAAACCCACCTGTGAAGGTTTCATTCAAAGCCCAGATGCTGTTGGCACGTGAAGACGCGATCATTCGATCGGTCAATTTGATGCTGGCGCAAAAAGGATTCGACGCCATGACGGTGGACGAAGTGGCCGCCGATGTGGGCATTGCCAAGGCCAGCCTGTACAAGCACTTCCCCAGTAAAGAAGACTTGGCTGCTGCGGCCATGGTGTTTGTGATGCGGCGCGCACAACAGTATTTAGATGAATTGCCAACTGCAAGCTACGCCGTTTGAAAAAATCAAACACGTCGTGCGCTGGGTAATGAATTTAAAACTCGCAGGCGAAATGCCTTCATTGCCCAGCCAGAACTCCAGCTTGCGCACCACTTTGATGAACAACAAAGACTATATGGATGGTTTGATGGACGTCAGTGACCGTTTGGGCGCATGGATTGAAGCGGCGCAAGCACAAGGCGATATCAACAGCAAGTTACCCGCCATAGCGATTCTTTATACCTTGTATGCACGCGCCTGCGACCCAGTACTGGAGTTTTTGAAAATGGGTGATTTGTACAATGACGAACAAGTCATTGACTTGGTGATGGCCACTTGCTTTGACGGCATCAACGCACGCTGAATGGCCTGAGAAAAGATGCGATGAAAGCATCAATTGCTATACTTATAATAGCAATATAGGCAATCAATACGCCGGCTAGAGGCCAAAAACGCTTATAAAACCAGCGGAGATGATGTATTAGCGCTTGAACGCCACCACGGTCTGTTCTTGCTCGCCCAAACCTTCAATCCCTAGCTTCATCACATCACCTTTTTTCAAAAACACGGGTGCGGGTTTGCCGTCTTTTTTCATGCCCATGCCCACGCCAGGCGGTGTGCCGGTGGTGATGATGTCGCCTGGCATCAGGGTCATGAACTGGCTCAGGTAGCTGATGATTTTGGCAACATTGAAAATCATGGTTTTGGTTGAGCCGCTTTGCATGCGTTTGCCGTTCAAGTCCAACCACAGTTTGAGATTTTGCGGATTGGGCACTTCATCACGCGTCACCAACCAAGGTCCAATCGGACCAAAGGTGTCGCAGCCTTTGCCTCTGTCCCATTGCGGTCCACGCTCCAATTGAAATTCACGTTCAGAGACATCGTTGACGGTGCAATAGCCTGCCACAAAGTTAAGCGCTTCTTTTTGCGACACATAGCGTGCCTTGGTGCCGATCACAATGCCCAGTTCAACTTCCCAGTCGGTTTTGACCGAGCCTTTGGGCAGCATCACAGGGTCGTTCGCACCTTGTATGCAAGTGGTTGATTTCATGAAGACGATGGGCTCTTTGGGTATCGGCATCCCCGCTTCAGCCGCATGGTCAGAATAATTCAAACCTATGCCAATGAACTTGCCAATGTTTCCCACCGGGCTGCCCATGCGGCGTTTGCCTTTGACAAGCGGCAATTTTGATGTGTCCACTTTCCGAATTTTGGCAAGCGTTTTGTCACCAAGGTGTTCAGGGGTGATGTCCGCTATGACAGAACTCAAGTCTCGCAGCTTGCCATCCTTGTCAATCAAGCCCGGCTTTTCTTTGCCAAAAGGTCCAAAGCGTACAAGTTTCATATTGTTAGGTGCGAAAGCTTAAGCCAGCAATTGTGCAAAGCTGGCATCCAAATGCTCAGTGGGTATGCGTTTGAAGCCTGTGCGAGTGAAGCGTTGTACACGTCCCACTACAAATGCGGTTAACACCGATGCCTTGACTTGTGCATCCACAGTGGGTGTGCTGGATTTTTGTACGTCAGCCAGCAAACGCAAACTTTGCTTCAGGCTGGATTCAAAGCGGTCAAAAAATTGGTTCATGCGTTGTTGCAAGCGTTCATTTTCAAACACCAAAGCATCACCCGCCATGACGCGCGCCATGCCGGGGTTTTTTTCAGCAAATTGCAGCAGCATCGTCATGATTTTGGCAACTTGCGCTTTCGGGTTGGCTTCGCGCTCGTAAATTTGGTTGATGAGGCTGAAAACAGACGATTCGATGAACTCAATCAGACCTTCAAACATTTGCGCTTTGCTGGCAAAGTGGCGGTACAAGGCGGCTTCGCTGACATCTAATTTTTTAGCCAGCGCAGCGGTCGTGATGCGCTCTGCGCCCGCGCCTTCCAGCATGGCGGCCAGCGTTTGCAAAATTTGCACACGTCGCTCGCCAGGTTTGGGGCGTTTTTTACTGACGTCCGTGTCTTGGTCTGGTGTTTGAACGGTTTCTTGTTGTGTGGTGTTCATAGCGTCAGCATGAATGCAAAAGGTGCAAAAGTTGCAAAAGTAGATTTACCCATACTTTAGCACGAGGCAATGCACGTTCAAGGTATAAACTAGAGCCCATGCTTTGGATTAAATCACTACACATCGTTTTTGTGACCAGTTGGTTCGCTGGTTTGTTTTACTTGCCGCGCATTTTTGTCAATTTGGCCATGGTGCCAGAAGGCTCTGTCGCAGAACACGCAAGATTAATCTTGATGGCCAACAAGTTGTACCGGTTCATGACCATATTGGCTGTGCCTGCTGTCGGTTTGGGCTTGTGGCTGTGGCTTTATTACGGCATTGGATTGCAGGGGACTCAATGGCTGGATGCATACCAAACTATTTTTGGTGGTGCTCGCGCTGGGCTACCACCACAGTTGTGGTCGCTTGTTGAAAAAGTTTCAAAACACAGCACAACGGACGCAAGCAACCATCGCAGCCATGTTTGGTACCGCTGGTACAACGAATTGCCGGTGTTGTTGCTATTGGCCATCGTGATTCTCGTGGTGCTTAAACCTTTTTAAGCGACCGTCATTCGCATGAATAGCTCATTGAACCGCTGGTAAATGGCTACATACACCGCAAAAACCCAGCACAAAACCATCGCGTGGCCATTCACCTTGGTCTATCTGGCATTGGTCATTTATGCCAGCTTGTACCCGTTTGAACAATGGCGTGATCAAGGGGTTGTGCCGTGGGCGTTCATCATGCAACCCTGGCCAAAATACTGGACATGGTTTGACATCGTCATCAACATGTTGGGCTATGCGCCCTTGGGCTTTTTAGGCGCACTGACTGCAATGCGCATGGGCTATGCCAAACAGGCTGTTTGGTTGGTGAGCTTGCTGATCTTGTTGTTGTCATTTGTATTAGAGGGCATCCAAAGCTATTTGCCAGCGCGCGTTTCGTCGAATGTGGATTTTGCGTTGAATGTGCTGGGTGCCTTCATTGGGGTAGTTTGCGCATGGGGATTGGAGCGCATGGGCGCTATCAACCATTGGCAACAATTCAAAACAAAATGGTTCATGAAAGATGCACGCGGCGCATTGGTGCTGCTGGGTTTGTGGCCCGTGGCATTGGTGTTCCCTGCGGCTGTGCCATTGGGCTTGGGGCAAGTGCTGGAGCGATTGGAAGAGTATTTGGGCGAAGCTTTGGCAGACACGGCGTTTTTAGAATGGCTGCCCATGCGCTCTGTTGAGCTTGAGCCCTTGTTGCCTGGCGCAGAAGTGATGTGCGTGATGCTGGGTGCTTTGGTGCCAATATTGTTGGGCTATTCGGTGATCAAACACATATCGAAACGTTTTACTTTCATGATGGCAGTTTTGCGATGGCTGTCATCGTGTCCTCGCTATCAGCAGCACTTAGTTTTGGTCCTGAACATACATGGGCATGGATCAGTTTGCCCGTTCAAGTTGGGCTTATATTTGCAATAGGTTTGGCGGTGTTATTTCTTATCTTGCCAGTTCGTGCGTGCTTGGCTTTGCTGTTGCTGGTGCAATTGCTTTTGCTATTCATCTTGAATTTAGCGCCCACCAACCCGTATTTTGCGCAAACATTGCAAACGTGGGAACAAGGGCGATTCATCCGATTTCATGGCGTAGCGCAGTGGCTGGGTTGGCTTTGGCCATTTGCGCGGTGGGCTATGTTTTGGTGCGTGTGTCGAGTAACCAAGGATTTAAAAACAAATGAATCTCATTCCAATCAATATACACATTAATGGCGCAAACTTGGTATTCAAGGTCAGAGAAAACTCGACTGGCGACCACGGTGTGGTGCATCAAATATTCCAAAGTCTAGATTACGACATATCTCAATGGGTGCAGGGACAAAAACTACTTCAATACCATCAAGAACAGTCTGCTGTTCGTCAATCCTTAATCGTTGACGCAGGTGCCAATATTGGCGCATCGGTGGTGTATTTTAAAAATACCTATCCCAATGCCTATGTGTATGCGATTGAGCCAGATATTAACAATTGGCAGTTGCTTGAAATCAACTCAACCAATTATGGTGATAAAACCAATTTTTATGGTGCCATCTCCAATGTCGATGGCACTTTGAGTTTGATTGACCCTGGTTTGTCTGATTGGGGGTTTCGCACACAGGCGTCTGTCGAAAGCCAAGAGAAGCAAATTACAGTGAAAAGCATTTCACCGCAAACCATCTTGGACGACACAAAATACGCTCAGATGACACCTTTGATTTTCAAAATAGACATTGAAGGTGCCGAGAGCCAGTTGTTTCAGGGGGATACCTCATGGATGTCAAAGTTTGCATTGATTGTCATCGAGCTGCACGACTGGATGCTGCCATTTTCTGGGTCATCAAGCCATTTTTTCAAAGCCATGGTGCAACATGATTTTGATTTTGTGCACAAAGGTGAAAATGCATTTTTGTTCAATCGCCGCATCTTGTCACCTGATGTTTTGGCTTAGTGCATGAAACTTGTCTATGTTTGATATTGAAAAGCTGAATGTAGCGCTGCAAAAACAACTACACGATGATGCGAGCAGCGCATTTGTTGAGTTAATGCGCGTCATTGACAAGAACAGCCACGAACCGCTGTCAAACTCGGTTTTCTCTTCCAGTTCGGTTGATTTGAATGATGATGAATTGATTCATTACGTCGCTCAGTCGGTGCATGAATTGTTTGTGAATCCAGAAGTCCAAATCAACATTCCAGGCTATGACGCTTTGATGGTTTGGCAAATCACATTGTCAAACTTGTTTTATTTGGCTGAGTCACCCACACCGGATTCAGCCATTGAAAGCATACTGAAGCAAACGAATGGCCATGTCTCAAGCGCCAATGTGCTGAAGCTGTGTTTGCTGTTCAGCACTGAAACAAACCTAACCGCGAAACTGGAGCCTATTTTGCAGAGCAACCCAGAGTTGCTTTTGAATGTGTGCATGTCTCTGGTATGGGGGAGCAGTGGCACGGTGCAATCATGTGCCAACCGCGAATGGGCTTATGCGCAAATCCCTACTTTGTTTGAGAAACTAGAAGCGCCAAATTTTCCGACGTACAAGATCCATGGCTTCTTCATGCACAGCAGCTATGGTTTTGCAGCAAATAAACATGCTTTGAAGCTGCATTTGAACCAGCAATTGCACAAGAAAATTGCAGCTGCTCAATTGCAAATCACACCAGCTGCACAAAATAGCTACTCGGCACAAGCGAATGCTTGCATTCAAAAATCTATCAACGCAGCTGGCCAAACTAAAAAAGTCATTTTGGTGAATCTGGAGTTTCTTAACACCAAACATTCGGTATATCGGGTGTTGGGCAAAAGTTTGTTGGCACTGAAGCAAAAGTACACCTTGGTAGGAGTTGCCTGGCCCGGGTATGTGCATATCGATGATGATTTTTTTGATGACTTGATTACTTTATCAGCCACAGGTGATTTGTATTGTGCGCAAGAGATCATGGACATTGCTGCAGCCTACCAGCCAGTCGCTGTGTATTACCCTGCATTGGGAATGTCACCATGGGCCATTTACCATTCCAACATGCGTCTCGCGCCTGTTCAATTTGCAGCCATTGGGCATGGTGCCAGCAGCTTTGCCACTGAGATAGATTATTTTGTGATTGAAAGCGATATTGCGGGTGACCACAGTACCTATTCCGAAAAAGTGATGGCGGTAAAGCCAGGCGCAATGCCGTTTTACCCGCCTAACGACATCCACTATCCTAGGCGAGAAAACCATTGGGCTGATGATGCAGTGTTGAACATTGTTTGCAGCGCCTCATCCATGAAATTGAATTACAAATTGCTGCAAATTTGCCAAAACGTGGCAAAAAAATATGCCGATTCCACGCACCAAATTGCCTTTCATTTTTTTGTGGCGACGCATGGCGAAGGCATGTCTGCACAGTCTTATCGAAAGCTCATTTCGTCTTATCTGCCAGATGCCACCATCCATTTGTCCAAAAGCTTTCAAGACTATGTGAATGCGCTGAGTGAAATGCACATCAGCGTCAGCACATTCCCGTATTCAGGTATGAACACGGTCATTGATTACGCCATGTTGGGAATACCTGGCATACGCATGCAAGGCCCGCAGGTGCATGAAATGATAGAAGCTGGTATGTGGCGGCGCATGGGCATGCCAGAGTGGACGATTGTGAACGATGAGCAAGCCTATGAAGCAGCGCTTTGTCGCTTGATCGAAACGCCTGGGCTTAGGCAAACATTGGGCCAGCAGTTGCAATATGAAGAGCGCTGGAAAGTTTTTTTTGATGGCGATGCATCGCAATTTGTGGATGCAGTTGATACCATGATTGCCAATCACACAGCGCAACTCACGTAAAATTGCCCCATGAATCAAGTCAAATCACCCGTCAAACCAGCGGAACCCTACTACAAACACCACATTTTCTTTTGCCTGAACGAACGCAAAGCCGGCGAAGAAAGTTGCTCGGCGCATGGCGCGCAAGCTGGGTTTGATCATTGCAAATCGCGCATCAAAGCTGAGGGTTTAACTGGGCAAGGCATGGTGCGAGTCAACAAGGCAGGTTGTTTGGATCGCTGTGCGGGTGGACCGGTGGCTGTGGTTTACCCGGAAGGCGTTTGGTACAGCTTTATTGACAATCACGATATTGACGAGATCATAGATTCGCACCTGAAAAAGGGGCAAATCGTTGAGCGCTTGGTGTTACCAGATTCAGTAGGGCGTTGACTCCAATATCGTTTTGGGACCATAACGCCAATATTATTTATATAAAATTGGCCTCTAGCTGGCGTATATATTGCCTATGTTGCTATTAAATATATAGCATTTTTGATTTTAAAATTTATTCCTCATGATTCACTTTTTTAAACGCACAATTTTCATTTTGTCAGTGAGCATGGGTGCGGTTGTTAACGCTCAAACAACGCCACTCTTGCCAGCGCCTGAAGTGGCTGCCAATGCGTATTTGCTGATTGATGTCACCGCTAATCAAATCTTGGCATCTAAAAATATCGATGCGCCTATAGAGCCCGCTTCCTTAACCAAACTGATGTCTGCCTACGTGGTGTTTGATGCGCTCAAGTCAAAAAAGATCGACCTCAAGCAAACCATGCCCGTCAGTGAACGCGCATGGAAAATGCCAGGTTCACGCATGTTCATTGACCCCAAAATGCAAGTGCCAGTGGAAGACCTGATCAAAGGCATGATTGTGCAGTCCGGCAACGATGCGGTGATGTCGTTGGCTGAAGGTGTGGGTGGCAGCGCAGAGCGGTTTGTACAGATGATGAATGCGCAAGCGCAGATGCTGGGCATGAAGAACACGGCTTACAAAAACCCTGAAGGTTTAACGCAAGCTGGGCACAGCACCACGGCGCGCGATTTGAGTATTTTGGCCATGCGCTTAATGCGCGATTTCCCAGAGTACACGCACTTCTACGCCATCAAAAAATACCGTTACCAAGGAACACCCACCGCCAACGACAGCAATCGCAATTTGCTCTTGTTTCGCGACCCTACAGTGGATGGATTGAAGACAGGGCATACCGATGCAGCGGGCTATTGTTTGATAGCCACCGCCAAGCGCGATTTTGCGGGCCTTGGTTTGGGCAAAGAAGTTGGCAGTCGTCGCATGTTGGCCATTGTGTTGGGTACCAGCAGTGAGAACGAGCGCGCCAACGAAGCGCAAAAACTATTGAATTGGGGCTACACCGCTTTTGAAGCCGTTAAATTATTTGATGCAGGCCAAGCAGTAGCCGCCCCTAAAATTTGGAAAGGTGCTGATAACACGATTCGTTTGGGGCAACCCAATGCTATCGTGGTCGCGTTACCAACTGGCAGCGCCAGCCGCATCAAAACCATCATTGCGCGTCCTGAGCCTTTACTGGCTCCCATCAACAAAGGGCAACAAGTGGGTGTCTTGAAAGTCAGTTTGGGCGAGCAAAACGTGCTGGACATCCCTTTGATAGCTTTGGATACTGTTCAACAAGCAGGGCTATTGGGTAGAGCATGGGATGCGATTCGTTTGTGGATTAAGTAAATAAATAGCAGTTACGCATTTTTATTGTTACTTTTCTCAATTAATCCCTAGGGTTAACCCGAATAAACAATCGAAAATATCGCTGCTTGTCGCAAATAAGGACGAAAAGTTACTTTTATATGTAATACTTCACACAATTCTAATTTTGTTTGTTAAGATATTCTTAAATTAATTGATTTGTATCAGGAAAGATCTCTTACTGCTACATTTTTGACAGCCATCGAGAAACGCACGGAGACGATATGACAAAAGTAACAACAACACAGCGTATTGTTAACACCAAAGTTAGCAAAACCCTAGCGACCTTATTGGTGAGCTCAGGCTTTGTGATGACATTGCCAGTGGCAATGCTTTCAACAAATGCTTACGCAAACACTGTGAACATATTGGCTTGTGGCGAAGCTGGTGGCCCTCTAGCAACAATGTGCAGAACTGCTCAACGCTTGGTACAGGAAGTTTGGGAAGCTTGAGTGCTCTGACAGTTAGCAGTACAAATTTGACAGCAGTCAATGCTGCATTGGGGTCTGTCTCATCTGGTTCGATCAACGTAGGTAGCTTGGCTGGTAACAGCATCACTGCGAATACATTGGCTTCTTCGAATTTAACTGCAACAGACACTTCGTTATTCAACTTAACAGCTGGTGCAGGCACGATCACCAACCTGACCGCAGCCAACACCACGACCACGAATTTGACAGCGGTTGATACGACCACAACCAACCTGACCGCAGCCAACACCACGACCACGAATTTGACAGCGGTTGATACGACCACAACCAACTTGACCGCAGCAGCTGGCACGATCACCAACCTGACCGCAGCCAACACCACGACCACGAATTTGACAGCGGTTGATACGACCACAACCAACCTGACCGCAGCCAACACCACGACCACGAATTTGACAGCGGTTGATACGACCACAACCAACTTGACCGCGGCAGCAGGCACGATCACCAACCTGACCGCAGCCAACACCACGACCACGAATTTGACAGCGGTTGATACGACCACAACCAACTTGACCGCAGCAGCTGGCACGATCACCAACCTGACCGCAGCCAACACCACGACCACGAATTTGACAGCGGTTGATACGACCACAACCAACTTGACCGCAGCAGCTGGCACGATCACCAACCTGACTTCCGGCACGGTATCTGCAACCAATCTGACGGCAGTCAACGCCGCATTGGGCTCACTGTCCTCTGGCTCTATCAATGTAGGTAGTCTGGCAGGTAACAGCATCACTGCGAATACATTGGCTTCTTCGAATTTAACTGCAACAGACACTTCGTTATTCAACTTAACAGCTGGTGCTGGCACGATCACCAACCTGACCGCAGCCAACACCACGACCACGAATTTGACAGCGGTTGATACGACCACAACCAACTTGACCGCGGCAGCAGGCACGATCACCAACCTGACCGCAGCCAACACCACGACCACGAATTTGACAGCGGTTGATACGACCACAACCAACTTGACCGCGGCAGCAGGCACGATCACCAACCTGACCGCAGCCAACACCACGACCACGAATTTGACAGCGGTTGATACGACCACAACCAACTTGACCGCGGCAGCAGGCACGATCACCAACCTGACCGCAGCCAACACCACGACCACGAATTTGACAGCGGTTGATACGACCACAACCAACTTGACCGCGGCAGCAGGCACGATCACCAACCTGACCGCAGCCAACACCACGACCACGAATTTGACAGCGGTTGATACGACCACAACCAACTTGACCGCGGCAGCAGGCACGATCACCAACCTGACCGCAGCCAACACCACGACCACGAATTTGACAGCGGTTGATACGACCACAACCAACTTGACCGCGGCAGCAGGCACGATCACCAACCTGACCGCAGCCAACACCACGACCACGAATTTGACAGCGGTTGATACGACCACAACCAACTTGACCGCGGCAGCAGGCACGATCACCAACCTGACTTCCGGCACGGTATCTGCAACCAATCTGACGGCAGTCAACGCCGCATTGGGCTCACTGTCCTCTGGCTCTATCAATGTAGGTAGTCTGGCAGGTAACAGCATCACTGCGAATACATTGGCTTCTTCGAATTTAACTGCAACAGACACTTCGTTATTCAACTTAACAGCTGGTGCTGGCACGATCACCAACCTGACCGCAGCCAACACCACGACCACGAATTTGACAGCGGTTGATACGACCACAACCAACTTGACCGCAGCAGCTGGCACGATCACCAACCTGACCGCAGCCAACACCACGACCACGAATTTGACAGCGGTTGATACGACCACAACCAACTTGACCGCAGCAGCTGGCACGATCACCAACCTGACCGCAGCCAACACCACGACCACGAATTTGACAGCGGTTGATACGACCACAACCAACTTGACCGCAGCAGCTGGCACGATCACCAACCTGACCGCAGCCAACACCACGACCACGAATTTGACAGCGGTTGATACGACCACAACCAACTTGACCGCGGCAGCAGGCACGATCACCAACCTGACCGCAGCCAACACCACGACCACGAATTTGACAGCGGTTGATACGACCACAACCAACTTGACCGCGGCAGCAGGCACGATCACCAACCTGACCGCAGCCAACACCACGACCACGAATTTGACAGCGGTTGATACGACCACAACCAACTTGACCGCGGCAGCAGGCACGATCACCAACCTGACCGCAGCCAACACCACGACCACGAATTTGACAGCGGTTGATACGACCACAACCAACTTGACCGCAGCAGCAGGCACGATCACCAACCTGACCGCAGCCAACACCACGACCACGAATTTGACAGCGGTTGATACGACCACAACCAACTTGACCGCAGCAGCAGGCACGATCACCAACCTGACCGCAGCCAACACCACGACCACGAATTTGACAGCGGTTGATACGACCACAACCAACTTGACCGCGGCAGCAGGCACGATCACCAACCTGACCGCAGCCAACACCACGACCACGAATTTGACAGCGGTTGATACGACCACAACCAACTTGACCGCGGCAGCAGGCACGATCACCAACCTGACCGCAGCCAACACCACGACCACGAATTTGACAGCGGTTGATACGACCACAACCAACTTGACCGCAGCAGCTGGCACGATCACCAACCTGACCGCAGCCAACACCACGACCACGAATTTGACAGCGGTTGATACGACCACAACCAACTTGACCGCGGCAGCAGGCACGATCACCAACCTGACCGCAGCCAACACCACGACCACGAATTTGACAGCGGTTGATACGACCACAACCAACTTGACCGCGGCAGCAGGCACGATCACCAACCTGACCGCAGCCAACACCACGACCACGAATTTGACAGCGGTTGATACGACCACAACCAACTTGACCGCGGCAGCAGGCACGATCACCAACCTGACCGCAGCCAACACCACGACCACGAATTTGACAGCGGTTGATACGACCACAACCAACTTGACCGCAGCAGCAGGCACGATCACCAACCTGACCGCAGCCAACACCACGACCACGAATTTGACAGCGGTTGATACGACCACAACCAACTTGACCGCAGCAGCAGGCACGATCACCAACCTGACCGCAGCCAACACCACGACCACGAATTTGACAGCGGTTGATACGCACCACAACCAACTTGACCGCGGCAGCAGGCACGATCACCAACCTGACCGCAGCCAACACCACGACCACGAATTTGACAGCGGTTGATACGACCACAACCAACTTGACCGCAGCAGCTGGCACGATCACCAACCTGACCGCAGCCAACACCACGACCACGAATTTGACAGCGGTGAATACAACGACTACTAATTTGACTGGTGCAAATGCAACGATTACCAATATAACTGGTGCAAATGCAACCATAACAAATGTGACCGCGTCAAATTTAACAACAACGAATTTGACAGCCGTAAATGGAACGATCACAAATCTAAACAGCATTAACATTAATACTGTCAACTTAAAAGGACAGAACGCAACATTAACAAACTTAACCAGTGCGAATATCACTGCCGCAAATTTAACGTTGGTAAACAGTCTTACTGTTGAGCCCGGGAGCCACAATCAATGCAGGTGGCAACC
>CAWJBD010000008.1:0-56198 GCA_963841045.1 uncultured beta proteobacterium
ATGACTATTTGCCTCATAGCGCCACACCTTCATTTTGATTTTGGCAGCGTTGCCAGGCTGTTCTTGTTGAATACGGCTTCGTCCATGATGCGCTGCTTGCCGCCCATGTAAAACAGCACGCAGATGAGGGGTCGATTTGGTGCACATGGTCTGGGTGCAGGCTGCGCAGGCGGGCGGTATCACGCGGCGCCGCCAACGCGGCGTCGGTGAGGCCGACGTTCGCGCAAGACGCTGTTGACGCGACCACTGCTTAGGAATACATCCATGCCATTGGCGTAGGCCACATTCATCGCCACGTTGGTGGGCATGATGCCTTTGCCATTACCGCGCATGGATTTGCGCTTGGCAGCGGCTAGGAAAGTGATGGCGTTATTTTCTATGGCGGTTTTGCCATGGTTGGCGCGTGGCTTTCTGTCAGTGTCAAATCCGCACTGGGTTTTGAGCCAGCCGTACACGGTGGTCGTGCTGTAGGCTTCATGGCGGCAAAGTCTGCCACCAACTTTGCCTTAGCTCCATGCCCTGCGGTTGCACTTGGCTTTGAGGTCAAATAGTGCTGTATGAGGCTGGGGCTTAGTTTGCTGCGCATGTTAGGTCGTCCATGTGGAGTTACTGATTGCTGGTTGTGCTGGCCGCTTAGGCTGCGGCGGCTTCGTCGGCCAACAAAGTGATCGTTTGTTCAGAGCGTTTCCCACTTTTATAAGCATTTTTTCGGGCTCTATCCAAGGCGTCTTTTATACATTGCGCGAGTGCAATTTGTGCCGCATTCATGCCTTCGCGCTCTACTTCATCGCCCTCAACCTCAAGGGTAGTGCTTATACAGACATCGATTTCAGCGTAGCTGGCTTTTAGCTGGCGTTTGGCAGCATCGACTTGCTCCATGATCGCGCTAAAGATGTGCACACCATCGGTGAACGCCACAGCTCGCCCTTTGCGCTTGAGTTCGTTCAGCTTTTTGTCTTTGGCAGCCAGCAGCTTGTCAGTAGCTTCGCCATTGGCCTTGAGTTCACGCACTGCTTTGCGCAATTCACTGGCTGGCATGCGGTCGATGTCGTCAATTTCTACCAACTCATCCAATACATCATCGTCTTGCGTGACCAACTCAAGGAATGCGCTTGCACTTTTAACTTGGGTGCTCAAAAGTGCCAGGTTGGCAGATTTGGATGTTTTTAGCGATGCCTGCATGAAACGTGCCGCTGATCGGTATGAGAAGCCAAGTAATTCAGCACGCTTGGTAAATTCGCCATGCCCAACCTGTTGCTTGAGTAACAGCAGGCGTTTGCCAAGTTCTAAACAAGCCTCAACGGTGCGACGTTGGTAGAAGCGGATGCCATCTTCAAGGCTGCCAATGCTCAAGTCACCGTCGTAACCGAGTTGGGTAGCCAAGGCGCTGGTTTCAGCGCTTGCTTGCATATTGATAGCAACCAAGGCATTGGCGCTGTTGCTCAGGGCTGCGTCATGTGCGGCTGTGGTGGGGTCAATGAGTTCTGCGGGTTGGTTGGATTTGCGTGCCATGATGTCTTTCTGTGGTGTTGAAAATTACTTGCTGGTGAATCTGGTTTTGAGGTCGCCAAGCTGTTGTTCGGCGCGTTCAAAGGTTTGCAGAGTGGCTAGGCAACGGCGGCCTAGACGCGGCGTGATGCGATAGCGGCCTGTGCCAATGACTTCTTCAGCCATGCCGGCTCTGCCAAATTGGCCAGGTCTCGCGTGATGGCGCTGGCATTGACTGCGATGGTCTTGGCAATTTCACCTGGAGCGAGGCCTGTGATTTCGTGACCGAAGAGTAAGTCCAGCACCTTGAGTACGCGCTGCTGGCTGTCGCTGGAGTATTTGTTGGGGCTTGTCATGGTGTTGTTTTTGTGGCGTGGGTTAAATTACTTTTTTGATGCCGATGTAGTCAGATGGCTGGCAGCGCTTGGTGCCGCCTTTCCATGAAATGGTGATTGCGCCGTCGTGCCATTGCGTGAGCTGCTGAATTTCGCGCCAACCATCGTTGGTGGCAATGAAGTCGCACAGTGTCAACTGGCAAGCAGGTCGAGCTACTTGCTCTGACATCGCTACACATGCGCTGGGTGCGATGGGTGTTTGTGGTGTGAGGGTGGTGTTCATGGTTAATACTTTCGTTCGGGTGTGGTGGTGTGGTGGGTGGGTGGGGTGTCAATGAATCAAGCAGCTTGCTTGTGTGATGGTTTCAAGCCCAGGGCAACCATTGCGCGGTGTGCTTCGCCCCTGCGGCCTTGTGCACGCCCTCGTAAAACCATCATGGTGCTGTCGTAGCTGAGGTCTTTTTGCTTGCACCAATCAAGAATGGTCTCGCCTTTGGCGATGCGTTCAGCGCGGAACGCTGCGATTCTTTTGAGCTGTTCTGGGGTCATAATGTGTCCTTAACTTAGTGGTTAAAAGTTTGTGATAGTGTGAATTGTATAGCAGATTTCTGCATGTTGCAACTACTTTATAGAGAATATTTGCATGATTTACGAAAATATTAAATCTGAGCGCCAGAGGTTGGGAATAACTCAACCAGCACTTGCTCAAGTGGCGGGTGTGGCGTTGCGCACAATTTCAGATTGGGAAAAAGGTGTTTCCTCACCGACAGCGGTTCAAATCGCGGCAATGGCTACGCATGGTGCAGATCCGCTCTACATCATCACGGGCAAGCGCAGTAAATCTGTCGCTGAAATATCACTGCTGCACCCTGATGAACGGTCACTGGTTGAAAGCTACCAACGATGTCGCCCTGATGCAAAAAAAACACTGCTGCAAACGGCTGCACTGTTGGCGGCAGGTGCTGCGCCAGAGGCAAAAATAAACATGAAGGCCGGAAAGAAGTCGATGCAAGCGGGCACGATCAATGTGAAAGGTAGTGTGCAGTTTTGACCGCGTTTAAAAAAATAATACTGTCACAAAAACACCCATCAGCAAAGTTGCACGCTGGCGATCATGCTGTGCAAATCGGGCATGTGAATGGGGATGTGTATCTGGTCAGCAAGACTGAACGCCCACGGCAATGTGATGTGGTGGAAGCCATAAAGCTGCACATGTCGCTGCCCGATAAGGAGAGAAAATCAGTGGTGAAGTGGATGCAAAAAGAATTTGACACAGGTCTGATCAAAGACCTGGACAGAGCGAAGTTGGGCTTGGCGCTGCGCTACATTCGGGTGGTGCACAGGCGGGTGAATTCAAACAATTAAGGAGGTGTTTTATGCGTCAATTTAAAGCTCTGAGAGCTGCATTTTTTATCATTGTTGCCTTTTGTTTTTATGTCAATGCGCAGGCTCAATCAGCTGCTGTATTAGAACCATTCGGTAAGATGTGCCTTGATTTTTTGAAGGACAGATTGAAAGACCCTGAGTCTGCTTATGTAAGAGATATCAGCAAAGATGGCACGGTGTATGCCATGACCTTGTATGCAAAGAATAGCTATGGCGGGATTGTGCCAAGGCAAATTGCATGTGAGATTAAAAATAATCGAATTGATGCCGGCTGGACTGAAATTCATTTGAAACGACTTGGCTGGCAGTGATGATTAAAGTTTGTCAAAAATGTGGGCACCAAAATAACCTATCAACCGGTGCTGAGCTTGAGGTATGCCCATCGTGCAAGGCTATTTATGCGCGTGTCGATGCTGCTGTGGCAGAAGGTAAGCTGGTGCCGTTTGACAAGCGGGTGCAAGCTGCTGCTGAGCCTGTTGCGCCAGCTACCCCAACTGCGCCAACGCCATTGAAGCGTGTGAAACGTGCGCAGCAGCCGTATATCAAGACGCTGCGCAGCAACAGCAACTATCCAAATTTCAGAATCATTGTGGGTATTTTTGCTTGGATTGGGTATGCCTTGGCCGCCTTGCTTTTTATTACGGCATTCTTTGGTTCGGGAATGATGGTTTTTCAAGTTGTTAGTTTTGTGATGGCCGTTATCATCGCCATCATCAGCAAGGTAGGGAAAGAAGCCGCACTGATGATTGCCGATTTGAGCGATGCTGCCGTTGTCATCGCAGAAAATACATCAAAACCCGATGCAGACCGTTAAAATTTAGCAGCGCCGTTTTTTTCACACACTGCAAGCCGCTTTCAATGGTCAGTCCGTTAAATCCCAATGAGTCCCACAATATCCCGATTTATCGTGAGTATTGATGGGGATTTATCGTGTGTCCGTTCACCATGGCTTGGTCCAGCTCTTCGGTCAGGCAGTGCAACTGCGCCAGCGCCACTGCTGTTTGCACCACTTGGTCCGGGAAAAGCCGCTCTAGCGCACCGGCGATGCGGGCGAATTGGGCATCGCGTTCGGAATAGTCTTTTTCGCTGTACAGCTCGTTTAAAAAAAACAGAGTGGCGGGTTTGTACTGTTTAGTTTGCAACAGGTCGGCATAGCTGCCCATGAAACGGCGCGACTGAAAGGCTTTGACCTCGCTGACCGCTTGCGCCAACGCAGTCGATGCAGTCGCTTTGTCACGCAGTGCTTCCACCTTCGCCACGCAGGCGCGAATGATGTCTTTGGCGTGAGTTGTTGTTTTAGCGTTCATGCAAGCACTTTGTTTAAGCTAAACGCTAGTGTAGCGCCTGCCAGCCGTAGCCTACCAGCATGGGCTACGTCAACCCTTGGCAACATCAACCGTTATGATTGCACTTTATGGACACATCCCTACTTTCTGCCCCCGCTTTCCAAGCCGCCCTGCTCGCTGCCGCGGGCGCCATTGCCTATTGGCTCAAAGACATTCCCGCTTTGCTGGTGTCTTGGGGCAAACGCTTTTTCATCTCCAGCATGACAGTCGATTCACGTGACAAATTTTTGTTTGGCGCGCTGGTCGAATACATGGACGAGCACCCTGCCCTGCGCCGTGTGAACCAGTTCACGGCACGCACCGTCTTGTCCAACAGCATCAACCAAAATTTAGAAGAAGATTTGCGCAACGGCAACCCGCCCAAAGCGTCTTTGTCACCCAGTGAAGGCTTGCACATCGTCAAAGTCAATGGCAAATGGTTGTGGCTATTGCGCGAAGTACAAGTGGGCACCAGTATTTTTGAAAAAGTCACGCTCTCGCATTGGGGGCGATCGCCCAAATTTTTAGAAAACTTTTTGCAAGTCGCCATCGACAGCCGTGTGGCGCGTGAATCCGACGCCCTGTCGGTTTACATCCCCAACCCTTTTCATGGTGGCGATTGGACACGCGCACGTTTGGGCAGCCGCCGCCCGCTGTCTTCTGTCATTCTCAAAGCTGGGCAAAGCGAACATTTGCTGGGCGATTTAAGCAGCTTTTTCAAATCACGTGAGCGCTATGCCGAGCTGGGCATTCCATGGCGGCGCGGCTATTTGTTGTATGGGCCACCGGGAACAGGCAAAACGTCGTTGGTGCAGGCGCTGGCTTCAGAACTTCGTTTGAATGTTTGCATGCTGAGTTTGGCTTCACCCGTGGTGTCCGACGACAAAGTCCACACGCTCCTAGCAGGCGTGCCACCGCGTTCGCTTTTGTTGATTGAAGACGTGGATGCTTTCTTTCGCCAGCGCGATGCGGCATCTGCCAAAGTGGCGATTTCGTTCTCTGGTTTTTTGAATGCGCTGGACGGTGTCGCCACACAAGAAGGCACCGTCCTCTTCATGACCACGAATCACCCAGAACTCTTAGACCCCGCCCTGATTCGCGCTGGCCGCATTGACGAAAAGGTGGAACTCGGCCTGTGCACACCCGATCAACTGCAACGCCTGTACCTCAAATTCAACCCCAACCCAGAAGCCGCCCAAGCCTTCGCCACGCAACACGCCGACAAAGGCCTGTCAGCCGCGCAAGCACAGGACATGTTGCTGCGGGAATTTGGTGCGGACAGCAAAGCTGAACCGCAATAAATAATTAAATAACGAATGCTATATATTTAATAGCAAACTAGGCAATCAATACGCCGCCTAGAGGCCAATTTGATGCTTAAATATTCCCTAAGCACTGACTGCCAGCGAACGCGCAGGCGCTTCGGCCAGATAGCGCGCTACAAACGCGCCTACCGTGTTTTCTGGCAAGGGTATCCACACCGTGTGGCCACTGCCGGGGGCGACGTCGATGGCGAGGCCGGCTTTGTTTTCCATGCGATCCAGCGGCACGTCGATGTTGCCTTGGGGGTTGATGATTTCCAAGGTGTCACCCACGGCAAAGCGGTTTTTCACCGCGACTTCGGCCAGGCCACGTGCTTTGTCGTAGGACAGCACATCGCCCACATAAATGCTGCGGCCTGATTCGGAATAACCGCGCAGGTAGTTTTGGGTTTCTTGTGGCGTGTGGCGCTGGAAAAAACCGGATGTGTAGCCACGGTTCGCCAAGCCTTCGAGTTGACCGAGCAAAGCGGGATTCAATTCACGCCCTGCCACCGCATCGTCAATCGCTTGACGGTAACTTTGCACCGTGCGCGACACGTAGTATGGGCTTTTGGTACGGCCTTCGATTTTCAGTGAATCGACACCAATTTCAACCAAGCGGCGCACGTGCTCGATGGCACGCAGGTCTTTGGAATTCATCACGTAGGTGCCGTGCTCGTCTTCTTCGACTGGCATGTAGCTGCCTTGGCGATTCGCCTCTTCCATCATGAACACTTTGCCCAACACGCCTTCGGCTTGCACCATTTGCTCCAGCGGTGCACCTTGTTGGCCGGCGTTGTTGCAGCAAGCGCCATTGCTGCTGGCCATTTTTTTCAAATCTTGCGGCGCGAACACATCGCCCGATGCATCCACAATGCCCTCTTGCGTTTTGTAGTCCCAACGGCAAGAGTTGGTGCAAGTACCTTGATTCGCGTCGCGGTGGTTGAAATAGCCTGACAGCAAACAACGCCCTGAATAGGCGATGCACAGCGCACCGTGCACAAACACTTCCAATTCGGTATCGGGGCAATCTTGGCGAATTTGTTCCACTTGGTCGAGTGACAATTCGCGCGACAAAATCACGCGGCTGATGCCAACCGATTTCCAAAACTTCACCGCCGCCGCATTCACGGTATTGGCTTGTACCGAGAGGTGAATTTCCATCTCAGGCCAGGTTTCGCGCACCATCATGATGAGGCCGGGGTCGGACATGATCATCGCGTCTGGCTTGAGCGCAATCACCGGCGCCATGTTGGTCAGGTAGTTTTTGGTTTTGTTGCCATGCGGGAAAATGTTGGACACCAAAAAGAATTTGCCGCCCACACTGTGCGCGTGGTCAATGCCTTCTTTCAGCACCTCAATGTCGCCAAAATCGTTGTTGCGCACGCGCAGCGAATAGCGTGGCTGGCCCGCGTAGACGGCGTTGGCACCAAAAGCAAAAGCGGTTTTCAGCATGGCCAAAGAGCCAGCGGGGGCGAGGAGTTCAGGAGATTTAAAAGTCATACCCCGTATTTTAACGGGGCAAGTCAAAATACCACTTTAGCGAATGGAAGAAGATGGGTGCAGCAAAGCACAGGGCGTCTACACGGTACAGCAGGCCACCTGCACCAGTGATAGCCGCCAAACGCACACTGCCCGCCTCTTCGCGCCAAATGGGGACGCCGCGGTCGCGCTTCAGCGCCTTCATCACCAAATGACCCAAGGTGCCAGAAGCGCACGCGATCAGTGCCATGGCAAAGGCTTGACCCGGCACAAAGGGTGTGATGCCAGCCAACAAAGCGCCAATCACACTGCCCACCGCCACGCCTATGACCCAACTGGTCCAATTGAAGCTTTGGCTGATATTGGGCAAGGACGGTGGCAAGCGCAGCTTGCGCGATACCAAATGCTGCGTCAAGGTGGCCATTTGCACGGTCAGCACCAAAAAGAAAATCAAAAATGCGCCTTTGTGGGTGTAATGTGGAAACTTCAGCAACAAGAGTGCAGGCACATGGCTCATGCCGTACACGCACACCATGATGCCCCATTGCAGCTTGGCATTGCGCTCCAAAAACCCTTGCGGGTCGTTCGCCAACACGCTGGCCACGGGAATGGCAAGGAACACATAAACTGGAATCAGCACCGAAAACAAATCAAAACGTTCATACGCCACCAGCACGTACTGCAGCGGCAGTATCACAAAGAAAGCCAATATCAAACTGCGATGGTCGGCGCGGCGCGTGGGCGATATGGAAATGAATTCGCGTAAGCAAAAGAAGGACACCAGGCCAAACAACACGCTCGCCACACTGGTGCCCGCTATCCAAGCCAACCAAAACACGCCAGTCATCAGCCAGCTGGACTTGAGCACGCCATCGGCATTTTTCAAATCTGCGCGATGGCGCAAGGCAGAGGCACTGTCACTGTCTTTTCGGTGATCAAGCGCAGCGTCAAGAAAAATAAAATCAAGCTAGCGATCAGTAAAAAGCCAAACACCGTCACAAACAAAGCGGCGATTTGCTGGTTGGTGCTGAGGTTTTTTAGAAATTGGTACATGGCTTATTTGTCGTTACACCTCACGCAAATCCATCACCGCTTGCCTTGCACGGTCTAAAAACGCCCTGCGGTCTTCGCCATCCTCAACTTGCATGGGCGCCCCAAATGTGACCGAGCACAATACCGGCACCGGCACGTATTCGCCTTTTGGCATCACGCGCTGGATGTTGTTGATCCAAGTGGGAATCAGCACCACATGCGGAAACTTCAGCGCCAAGTTATACAAACCCGATTTGAATGGCAACGGGTCTTGCTGTTGGCCACGCATGCCTTCTGGAAAGATGATGATGGAGTCGCCACTGTCTAAAGCCTGCATCAGTGGCAGCAAGGGGTCTTCCGCTTCACTGCGGTCACGCACCACATAGACGACGTTAAATACTTTGGTCGTAATCCATTGGCGCAGCGGTGTTTTGGTCCAATAGTCTTTGGCAGCGGCCGCGCGTGTCACGCTGCGCAGTTCTTTGGGCAATGCCGCCCAAATCATCACCAAGTCGGCATTGCTTTGGTGGTTGGCAAAGTAAATGCGTTGCTCCGCTTTAGGTGGGCAGCCATACCAACGCGCCTGTGAACCCGTCAATAAACGGATCAAACCCAGAAGGATGGTGCTGACAATTTGAGCAAGCATGGCGCGATAATAGAATTATACGTTAATTCTGCTGTCAATTTGTACGCCATGTTTTGCCTACGTTAATGATCCATACCCAAGCTCTCCGCTACACCTACCCCAACAGCAAAACCACACTGCATTTTGCCGACGTGCGCGTGGCACAGGGTGGGACATTGGTGTTGCGCGGACCATCGGGTTCGGGTAAATCGACTTGGCTTGCGCTGGTCGCTGGCTTGATGACAGCGCAAAGCGGTGATTTGATTGTGGCGGGTCAACAATTGAATGCGCTGGCGCACGCCGCACGCGATGCTTGGCGTGCCAAGCACATTGGATTTTTGCCACAGCGTTTGCATCTGAGTGAGGCCTTGAGTGTGGCTGACAATTTGGCACTGCCCTACTTTGCCGCTGGCTTGCCAATGAACGCAGCAGCGCAATTGCATGTGGCGACCACACTTGAATCCCTTGGTATTGCAGAGCTAGACCAACGCAAACCCAGTGAACTATCAGGTGGTCAAGCGCAGCGCGTGGCGTTGGCGCGGGCGGTGCTGTTAAACCCCAAAGTGATTCTGGCCGATGAACCCACCGCCAGTTTGGACGACGATAACGCCCATGCGGCCTTGAACTTGTTGCAAGCAACTGCCAAGCGACTCAACGCAACATTGCTAATCGCCACGCATGATGCGCGAGTGATGCAGCAGCTAAGCCATGCTGAAACACTGTTGTTCTCAAAAAATAGTGATGAAATTGGCCTAAATCCGGCGTATTCATTGCCTAAGGTGCTATTAAATGTATAGCATTATGCAAACCATCACACTGGCATTCAAATACCTATGGTCGCGACCATTGGCGGCGAGTTTGAACATTTTGTTGTTGGCTTTGGGTTTGGCATCCATCACTTTGGTGCTCTTGGTCAGCCGTCAAATTGACAGCGCATTTGAACGTGATTTGCAAGGCATCGATGTGGTGGTGGGCGCCAAAGGCAGCCCCATGCAATTGATCTTGGCTGGGGTGTTTCACATCGATACGCCGGCGGGCAATGTGCCACTGGCTGAAATCAAAGCCTTGCAAAAAAACCCTGCAGTGGCCAAACTGATTCCCATCAGCGTGGGTGACAGTTTCAGAGGCTTTCGCATTGTGGGTACTGACCACAGCTATGCTGCTCACTACGATGCCACATTGGCACAAGGCCAGCTTTGGCAACAGCCCATGCAAGCTGTGTTGGGTGCCGATGTCGCTACACAAACCGGCATGAAAGTGGGCGATACATTCATTGGCTCACACGGCTTGGGGCAAGAAGGCCATGCGCATGGCAACACCCCCTATACCGTGAGTGGCGTGATGACGCCCTGCGCGTGCGTGCTGGACCGTTTGATTTTGACCGCCACCGAATCGGTTTGGCAAGTGCATGAAAAAGCCATTGAGGGCGATACACCACTGGATGCTGCCGATAAAAAAGCCATTGCGGATGAGCGCGAAATCACCTTGGCACTCATCAGTTACAACAGCCCCTTGGCGGCGGTCAGTTTTCCGCGTTTGGTCAATACCACCACCAATATGCAAGCGGCAGCGCCTGCGGTTGAAATTACCCGCTTGCTGCGCATGGTGGGTGTGGGTACCGATGTGCTGCGCGGTTTTGGCTGGGTGCTGTTGCTGACCGCAGGTTTGAGCGTGTTCATCGCCTTGTGGAACGCTGTGCGTGAACGTAAAGCCGATTTGGCCATGCTGCGCATGTTGGGTGCCAGCCCCAGCAAAGTGGCAGGACTTTTGTTGGCAGAAGCCTTGTGTTTGGCGCTGTTGGCCGCCATTTTGGGATTGTGTTTGGGGCACCTCTTGACACATGGTGTAGGCTGGTTGTTGCAAGCAGACCAGTCTTTGCCCATCACAGGATGGATTTGGCTGCAAGCCGAATGGGCGATACCTGCTTTGGCAGCTGTAGTGGCTGTCATCGCTGCCCTTATGCCTGCTGTGGCTGCTTACCGTGTCGATGTGCAGCAGCTGCTGAAGTGATTTATATTTTGAGCATATTGATTAGGATTTTTAGGTTTTAGTTTTAACTTTTGGAGAATGACCATGAAACACTTGATTAACTTTTCGCACTTTTAATTGGCGCTGCAGCCATCACATCTGCCATTGCCGCGACAGACCACAGCGACAAAGAACGCAAAGAAGACATTGCCCGCCACCGTGCCATGGCAACCGCGCACGAAAATGCGGCCAAATGTTTGGAAGCCAAAAAAGATGAAGCCACTTGCAACAAAGAACTGCAGGCCGCTTGCAAAGGCTTGGCCATTGGCAAATACTGCGGCATGAAGCATGAGCATTAAAATAATCGCCATTTTGCTATCGGTCTGCGTGGCTGCAATGGCCAGCGCACAACTGAGCTCGCCCATGCCTGGCACAGCCCCCGCCAAATCGACATCAGAGCACTTTACCAGCAGGTACAGGCGCGGGTGTGCACAGCCCCAACAGCCCTTTCAAACCCCTGCCCGAACGCAATGACGTGCTGCCGTGGGCGATGCTGACCGATGTCAAAACCAAGGTCAATAAAGGCGCTATCACCCCCGTTTTCAACGCCAGCCAATTGGCGCTGAACCAACGCAGCCAGCGTGTGCAAGGTTTCATGATGCCGCTGGGACCAGGCGAAAAGCAAAAGCATTTTTTGCTCAGCAGCGTGCCCCTCAATTGCGGTTTTTGCACCCCAGGCGGACCTGAAAGCATGGTGGAAGTAAAAACCAAAACCCCTGTGAAATACAGCATGGAACCGGTGGTGGTGGAAGGCCCGTTTCAAGTGCTGTTGAACGACCCGCTGGGTGTGTATTACCGCATGACAGATGCCGTCGCAGTGAAATAAAACTGTGAAGTAAGATCGACCGATTATGAAATATGTGCTGATTCTGTGCCTGTTGCTGAGCCAAACCTTGGGTTTGGTGCACAGCATTGAACACGCGCAGCACCACAGCAAACCAGTAACTGTTCAAGCTACTCATCAGGCAGACGCTGACCATAACGATTTATTCGCAGGTCACAATGAAGAAACCACGTGCCAGCTGTATGACCAACTCAGTTTAGGTGGCGCACTGGTGGGCAATGTTGCCACACTGTCGCAAGCAGCACCCGAATCCCTGCACTTGACCAGTGTCGGCCAATGCAACTACACGCATCAACGCTCGTTGGTGCAGGCCCGCGCACCGCCGGCCGTTTTGCTCGTTTCTTAACTCCCTTTTTCACACTTGCACCTTGCAGCATGGTTTGCAGGGTGCTTGCTGCTTTTTCAAAATTTTTAGGACTTTACATGATGAACATTACATCTCGCCACCTCTATTGCCATTCATTTGGGCATACTTTTGGCCGATCATTCCGAATGCATGCGGTATCCATTGCTGTGGCAACTCTGAGCTTTTCGGCACAACATGCGTTAGCACAAACGTCAAGCCAAGGACAACTCAAAGAAGTTGTGGTCACAGGCAACCCACTGGGAGCAACCCAAATCATCGCACCCACTTCTACCCTATCGGGCGACGCACTGACCTTGCGTGCCAAGGCCACTTTGGGTGAAACGCTGGACACTTTGCCGGGTGTCAGCAGCACTTATTTTGGCCCCAACGCAAGCCGCCCTATCATTCGCGGCTTGGATGGAGACCGTATCCGCGTGTTGCAAAACAGCGCTTCCAACATGGACGCATCAGCTTTGAGTTTTGACCACGCTGTACCGAACGACCCTATCAGCATTGAACGCGTCGAAGTCTTGCGCGGTGCAGCCGCTTTGCAATACGGTGGCAGCGCTGTGGGTGGTGTAGTGAATGTGATTGACAACCGCATCCCATCTGAATCGCAATTCGATGCCAAAGGCGGTGTTTCCGGCAAAGCCGATTTGGGTTATGCCACGGGTAATAAAGAAAAATCAGGTGCCGTTTTAATTGAAGCGGGTAATAACAAATTTGTCATTCATGCCGATGTATCAGCACGTAAATCAGATGATGTGGCTGTCCCCGTCGAATTGGAATGCACCAAACCTGGCAGACCAGAATTGGCCAAAAAGATTTGTAACTCTGCCAATGATGTGAAGGGAGCTGCAGTAGGTGGTTCACTGTTATTCGACAAAGCTTATGTGGGAGCTTCATTCAGCAGTTACCAAAGTGACTATGGCACAGTAGCTGAAGATGAGGTGACGATTGACATGAAATCGACCCGATTGGCGATTGAAGGTGAGCTGCGCAATTTAGGTGGTTTCATCACCGGCGTGAAAGGTCAATTGAGCCAAACCGATTACAAACACACCGAGTTTGAAGGCGATGAAGCTGGCACAGTCTTTAAAAACAAGGGCACCGATTTTCGCTTGACAGCCAAACACGCCAAATTGGGCGGCTTTGAAGGTGTGGTGGGCTTGCAAACAGAATCCACGCGCTTTTCTGCCGATGGCGCTGAATCTTTTGCACCCTACAGCAAAACAACGCAAACCGCACTCTATGTGGTGGAAGAAATGCCGACTGCTTGGGGCAAAATCAGCATGGGTGCACGCACAGAAAAAGTAAAGGTCACATCAGAGGGCAATGCTGGCGCTGCCAACCCGGACAACTTTCCACCCGGTAGTCGCAGTTTCAGTCCCAATAGTTTTGCACTGGGTGCTCTGGTTAAGCTGTCACCGGCTTGGCAGCTCACATCCAACATTGCACACACCCAACGTGCACCCAAGGACTACGAACTCTATGCCAACGGCCCGCACATCGCCACCGCTGCATGGGAAACCGGTAACAGCAATTTAGGCTTAGAAAAATCCAACAGTTTGGATGTGGGCATTGCCTTTAAAGAAGGCGCTCACAAATTTGCTTTTAACGCCTACACCAGCCAGTTCTCCAACTACATTGGCTTGGATTCAACGGGCAATACGCGAAGCAGCGAAGGCGAATTCAACCCTGCCGAAGATGGCTTGACCGACACCGTGTACAGCGGTGTGCGGGCACGTTTCACCGGCTTTGAAGCCAGTGGCACAGTACGGGTGTTGGGAACTGGTGGATTCTCGCAAGCCATTGGGCCTGGCCACTCGCTGGACATTGATTGGCGTGCTGATGCCGTGCGTGCAACCAATTTGACAACGGGTCAAGCGCTGCCGCGCATTGCACCTTTGCGCGTGGGCGCAACTGCGGTTTTGACCGCAGGTCGCTTTGGCGCGCGCTTGGGCTTTGACCACGCTACGGCGCAAAACCGCGTGCCCGATGTGGGACAAATGGCAACGCCTGCTTACACGCTTTGGAACGCAGCCCTGACTTACAAAATGAAAGCAGGACCATCGCAGCTGACATGGTTTGCCAAGATTGACAATTTGACGAACAAGCTTGCCTACAGCGCCTCGTCTATCTTGACCACCACAGCATTTCCAAAAGCGCCACTACCCGGTCGCAGCTTGAAAGTGGGTTTGCAAGTTACTTTCTAATCGGCTGTCGTGTGTATTCTGTTCAACTTGAGCTTTTTTCTTAGTCTCAAGTTGAACGGATTTTTAGTATCTTTAACTGACCAAAGACCCATCCACAAACACCTTTAATTCGCCCGGCGCAAAAGCAGTCCAAGCTTCGTTACTGGTCAGAGGTTCGGTCACGATGATGACGAAACGGTCTTCTGGGCCATTCAATTCTGCCAAGTCGACACGCAGGTCTTCGTCTTTCAAATGAATTTCGCAAAACGGGAAACTGCGTTGCAAATAATGCAGCTTGGTGCTGGCGTGCGCCCACAAGGGCTTGGCCGTTGCTGAGTAAAAAGTTGAAGGTGCCAAACTTGGCAATTTGCGGTGTCAGTTCGCGCAAGGTCAAGGTCAATTCTGCAACGCTGGGCGCACTGGCGTGGGACTTGGCCAGCTCTTGCATCAGCCAGCAAAATGCCAGTTCGCTGTCTGTGCTGCCCACAGGTTTGAAGTTGCCATGCAAACGTGGTGCGTAGTCTTTCAAATCGCCATTGTGGGCAAACACCCAATTGCGTCCCCACAGTTCGCGCACAAAGGGGTGGCTGTTTTCCAGCGACACATCGCCAACAGTTGCTTTGCGCACATGCGCCACCACGTTGTGGCTTTTGATGGGGTAGGTTTTGAGCAACTGCGCAATGGCTGAAGTGGCCGCGCTTTCTTTGTCAATAAAGCAACGCACGCCTTTTCCGGGATTGGCGCCCTCGCCTTCAAAAAACGCAATACCCCAGCCGTCACCGTGGTGATCGGTCGCGCCACCGCGCTGCGAAAAGCCGGTGAAGCTCATGTTCACGCTGGCGGGCAAGTGGCTGTTCATTCCCAATAATTGGCACATGGTGTTGATTTTATCCTGCACAATAGCGCCATGAATGCCACACCAACAGAAAACGCTCTCAACACACTCATTGCGCGCGTTGAAGAACTTGAAATCAAAGCCAGCTTCGCCGACGATGCCATTGATAAACTTGACCAAGTCATCATTCGCCAGCAACTGCAAATTGATTTACTCATCAAAGAAATCACCGATCTGCGTCAAACCCAATCACAAGACAGCACAAGCACTCCACGCAATCTGCGTGATGAGTTGCCGCCGCACTTTTAACTGCCGACTAAAAGTCATTCCACGAATGGATTTATTTGTTAATTCTCAGACCTTGCTTGGGCTTTGTGTTGCCCTTGGCATTGGTTTGTTGATTGGCGCTGAGCGCGAACGGCGCAAAGACACTCACAAAACGGGTATCGCAGCAGGTATTCGTACTTTTGCGGTGGTTGCCTTGCTGGGAGCCGTCAGCATATTGCTGGGTGAATATGTGTTTGTGGTCGTCACCTTGGTGGTCGGCGGTTCGGCTTTGCTGGCTTACCGAAACACAAGCGCACAAGAGCCAGGTTTAACCACCGAACTGTCATTGTTTCTAACCTGCCTTTTAGGCGGTTTAGCCATTCGCGATGCGGCACTCGCGGCTGGCATAGGGGCGGTATTGGCACTTGCTATTGGCGGCGAGAAACCGCATTCATTATTTCGTGCGCAAAGTGCTGACCGAACAAGAGTTGCACGATGTGATTTTGTTTTCAGCGGCTGCATTGATTGCTTTGCCCTTGGCACCGAATCGCTTCATGGGACCATTTGATGCGTTCAACCCACATGCAGCGGTGCAAATTATCGTGCTGGTGATGGCCATCAGTGCGCTGGGCTACATTGCCATGCGTTTTCTGGGGCCTCGTTTTGGCTTGCCCTTGGCCGGATTTGCCTCTGGTTTTGTGTCCAGCACGGCAACCATTTTCTCAATGGGTACACGGGTCAGTCAACTTCCGTCGCAAATGCCAGGCGCGGTGGCGGGTGCCGTGCTGTCCTCGATTGCCACCATCATTCAAATGACAATTGTGATTGCCAGCATTCAACCCTCATTGCTGGCTAATCTAGCAAAGCCCTTGGCATTGGGGGGTCTGGTAGCTTTTATTTACGGTCTGATTTTTGTGCTTAAAGCGATGAAACAAACCAAACAAACATATGACCAAGACTTGGGGCGTGCTTTTGATTTGAAGACAGCCGTCGGTTTTGCAACCATCATCAGCTTGGCGATTTTATTTGCTGCTTTTTTGAACAACTGGTTGGGTGTGCAAGGGCTCAACATCAGCACAGCTGCGACTGGTTTGGTTGATGCACACGCTGCTGCGGTATCCGTCGCGTCCTTGGTATCGGCGCAAAAAATTACCAGCCAGCAAGCGGTATGGCCTGTGTTGATTGGCCTTTCAAGCAACACCCTGATGAAAGCCATCGTCGCATACAAATCTGGCGGCGTTCAGTATGCAAGCAGAATTGTTCCAGGACTGGTGCTGATGATTGCAGCGGTTTGGGTCGGCGCTTGGTTAACACCTACTTAGTAAAGTTTTATATAAAATTGGCCATTAGCCGGCGTATTGATTGCCTAGATTGCTATTAAATACATAGCACTCTGAAATAAATTAAATCACCAACGGATCCACATCTACCGCCCAGCGGATGATGCCTTTGGCGGGTGTGCTGTGCAGCACGGTTTGCCATTGCTGCAAAAACTGTTGCAAAGCTTTGCGGGATGAGGACTCAATCAGCATTTGGGCGCGTTCGACATTGGCGATGCGTTGCATGCTCATGGGAACAGCACCGTAAACTGAAACCAGTTGCAGTACATCGTTTTGCGCGCCTTCGTCTGTTGTGGCTTGCGCCAAGATGGTTTCGCGTGCTGCGTTGAGAAAGGCTTGCGCGGCCTCTTGAGTGCGTGCCTCTGCACGTACCAAGGCGCTGTAGCCAAAGGGTGACATCATGGCGGCTTCGCGGTCTTTGAGTTGGTCTTGTGCAAAACCTGCGAAATCGTGTTTTTTCAACGCCAAATACAAAGGGTGTTGTGGGTGATGGGTTTGAATCCACATCTCGCTTTGCCCCCCTTGCGCTGCATCACGCCCTGCTCTGCCTGCTGCTTGCATCAGCAAGCTGAACAATCGTTCTGGTGCTCTGAAGTCGCTTGAAAACAAGGCTGCATCAGGGTTCACCGCTGCCACCAAGGTGATGTTGCGAAAATCGTGCCCCTTGGCAATCATTTGTGTACCCACCAGCACATCAACTTCACCTGCATGAACCTCTGCCAACTGTTGTTGCAAAGCGCCTTTGAGTTTGGTGCTGTCCGCATCAATGCGGGCAATGCGCACTGCTTCACCATTGGGGCGTTTGACATCGCGTAGCAAATCAGCCAAGTGTTCTTCCAATTGCTCTGTGCCGCGACCGATAGGGGTGATGTCGGTATTGCCACATGCTGGGCAAGCGCGTGGCACACGTTCGGTAAAACCACAATGGTGACAGCGCAAAGTCCGGTCAATTTTGTGAAACACGCGGTAAGCGCTGCAATGCGGACATTCGCTTTTCCAGCCGCAATCGCCGCAGTGCAAAACGGGTGCATAGCCACGGCGGTTCAAAAATACCATGCTTTGTTCGCCACGCGTTATGCGTTCTGTAATGGCTGCCAACAATGGTGGCGACAAAACCGTTTTTTTCGGTTGGTGCGCCATGTTCACCAGCACCACTTTGGGTAACGCTACTGTCTACCCACTCGATCCAGCATCGTCAGTCGCCGGTAGCGCCCCTGTTTTTCATTTGCGGGTATATCTATCTGCGTAGTTGGTTTCACTGCTTGGCTGTGGTGCCAACTTTCAAACGACGGCGTGGCAGAGCCCAAGATGACTTTTGCATTTTCTAATTTGCCACGGTACACCGCCAAGTCACGCGCTGAGTAACGCGCACCATCTTGGCTTTTGTAGCTGGGGTCGTGCTCCTCATCCACCACGATGAGTTTCAAATGTGGCATGGAGGCAAATATCGCCATGCGTGTGCCCAACACAATGCGTGCCCTACCCTCATGCGCGGCCAACCAGCTTTTCAAACGCTGTGGGTTGGTCATGCCGCTGTGCATGGAGACAACCGCTTCGTCGCCAAACAGCGGGCAAAATCGTTCACGAACACGTTCTTCCAATTGCGGCGTTAAATTAATCTCAGGCACCATCATCAGCACTTGGGCTTCTGCGTCACTTTGCAAAACGGTGTTGGCGGCTTGCAAATAAACCTCGGTCTTGCCACTGCCGGTTGCGCCATAGAGCAAAAATGGCCCGTCATGCGATTCAATATCCGCCAATACCGCCACTTGCTGTTGCGTGAGCGTAAGGGATGCAGCAACATTTTCACTTATGTCTTTTACAGGAATGATTTCGCCTGTGATGCGGTCGATTGTGGTTTTGGACGTTTTGGATGGGGCAACTTGCCTTTTCAAGCGCCTTTGCATTTGCGTGGCATCCAAAGTGCGAAGCTGTGGTGGCAGCGCGGACAAAGCCACTTCACCCAATGAACGCTGGTAATAATTGGCTGCAAATCCAATAAATTGGCGCCAAGTATCGGTCAAAGCCGTTAAACCCAAATCAGCTGAAATCGGTTTAATGTCAAGCTTTGTGCCATCACGATTCAACATCTCTGGTGGCGGTTCTTTGAGCACCTGCCACACCACACCCAATAATTCGCGCGATCCCAAAGTTACCCGTACCAATGCACCAGGCGCTAAAGCGACGGGGCTTTGGTATGTCAATGCCTGCGACAGCTTGCTGTGCACAGGTGTTTGCACCAAAATGGAGAGCCAATGAGTTTGCTTAAGTGGCATGCGCTGAGTCAAACGAAAGTGCAATTAATATATTTTTCATACAGTCGCTTATTATCACAGGCTATATTTCGGTCTCAATCTGCGATACAGTATGAATCATGGTTAAAAAAGCACCGCGCCGCACGGCGGAACGAATTTTAGAAGTCACCTTGGACTTGTTCAATCGATTTGGCGAGCCCAATGTGTCCACCACACTGATATCTGCTGAGCTGCGCATCAGCCCAGGTAATTTGTATTACCACTATCCCGCCAAAGATGAACTCATCAACGCACTGTTTGACCGCTATGAACGGGCGCTTAACGAACTGCTGCACGCTGGTGACAACGTGCGCAATGTGGAAGATGCTTGGTTTTTCATGCACAGTTTGTTTGAAATCATCTGGGAATACCGCTTTTTGTACCGCGATTTGAATGATTTGCTGAGCAAAAATCGACGACTTAGAAACACATTTTCAGTGGATTTTGAAAAACAAAACACAATCGATCAAAGCACTGCTTGACGGTATGAGCCGAGGTGGTGCAGTGCACATTGATTCGCGTGAAGTTGAAGCCACTGCCACCAGCATGGTGGTGGTATTGACATATTGGCTGAGTTTTGAATACGTGCGCGATCCGCGCCATGCTTTGGAAGCAGAGAATGCACAAGCCGCATTATTGCGTGGTGCTCACCATGTACTTCACTTGCTAGTGCCCTATTTGGAAGCATCACAACGCGCACATTTGCTGGGTTTGGTTGATTCATACCGCAGTGCTGCATACAAAATATGGAAACCAAATGGCTTGAAGATTTCGTCAGCTTGGCAGAAACACGCAGTTTCAGCCGTTCTGCGCAACTGCGACACGTTACCCAACCCGCATTTTCACGCCGTATACAAGCATTAGAAGCATGGGCTGGTACTGATTTGGTCGACCGCAGTTCCTACCCCACACGCCTGACTGCCGCTGGCGAAACGCTGTACGACCAATCATTAGAAATGTTGCGGGCTTTGCAAAGCACACGTGCCATGCTGCGTGGACATACATCTGCAGGACAAGATGTGATTGAATTTGCTGTGCCGCATACGCTGGCTTTCACTTTTTTTCCAGCCTGGATGTCCGAGCTGCGTGACAACTTTGGGCCGATCAAAAGCCGATTGATTGCACAAAACGTGCACGATGCCGTGATGCGTTTGGCTGAAGGCAATTGCGATTTGTTGATTGCCTACCACCACCCATCGCAACCCTTTCAGTTGGATGCAGAGCGTTATGAAATGGTGAGTCTGGGTCAAGAAGTGATAGCACCTTACGTGAAACCAGATGCCGACGGAAAACCTTTGTTCACACTTACCCGGTAGTGCAGCCCGTCCACTACCCTATTTAGGTTATGCACCTGGCGCGTATTTGGGTATGGTGGTCGATTTGATATTGAAGGAATCAAAAACCGCCATTCACCTTGACAGAGTTTATGAGACCGACATGTCTGAAGGCCTCAAAGCGATGGCCATGGAGGGTCATGGCATCGCATTTTTACCCTATAGCGCTGTGAAGAATGAATTGCGCACCAAACGATTGGTGCCTGCTACACCACCCGAAATGAAAGATTTAACTTTGGCAATGGACTTGCGTGCTTACCGCGAAAAACCGGTAAGCAATGAAGTGACCAAAGGGGCGGCGCAAGCCTTATGGGCTTATTTGGTTCAAAATAGAAAGGCCTGATGCAAATAAATCATAATTTTTGAGACATTTGGCATCATTGGCACGAAAATTGATTGCAAACCTAGGGTAATCCCGAAATCCCAAAACTCTACAATCACGTTGTGAAGGCTCTTTGGGAGCATTCCCCTTTTATTTTTTATCAACCACTTTTTTTTGAAAGAATCAAGCCATGAAAAAGCAACTCATTGCACTCGCAGTACTGGCAGCCACAAGCAGCGCCGTATTCGCACAAGCCAACGATACATTGGCCAAAGTTAAAGCCTCTGGCAGCATCACCATGGGTGTACGCGATTCATCTGGCGCTTTGTCATACACATTGGGTGATGGCAAATACGCGGGCTACCATGTCGAAATCTGCCAAAACATCATTGCTGACATTTCTAAAGCAGTGGGTAAAAAATTAGACATCAAATACACACCTGTGACATCACAAAACCGTATTCCATTGGTGCAAAACGGCACTGTGGACATTGAATGCGGTTCAACCACCAACAACGCAACACGTCAAAAAGATGTGTCATTCGTTGTCACCACCTTTGTTGAAGAAGTTCGCATTGCAGTCAAAGCAAACAGCGGCATCACCAGCATTGCACAGTTAAAAGACAAAAACGTTGCAACGACAACTGGTACAACTTCAGTTCAATTGCTGCGTAAAAATGAACGCGCAGCGGGCATTGATTTCAAAGAAGTATTCGGCAAAGACCATGCTGACAGCTTCTTGTTGCTCGAATCTGGCCGCGCTGATGCGTTTGTGATGGACGGCTCTATTTTGGCCGGCAATATCGCAAACTCTAAAAACCCAGCTGATTTCAAAATTGTGGGTGAAGTGTTGAGCGTTGAGCCTATCGCCATCATGATTCGCAAAGATGACCCAGCGATGAAAAAAGCCGCTGACGATTCAGTCAAAGCCATGATCAAATCTGGCGCAATTGCGAAAATTTACGACAAATGGTTTGTACAACCTATTCCTCCGAAGAACTCCAAAATTGGTTTGCCAGCCAGCGAAGCGACCAAAGCAGCTTGGGCTACACCCAACGACAATCCAGTTGAGTCATACATGAAGAAATAATTGAAGTCAATCTTCAATTCATGAATGCTTAGCATCCATAACTAGTCAATACCCCGCCTAGGCACAGCTTTGGCGGGGTTTGTTTTTTGAAAGCGGATTTATGTTTTTAGACTGGAAAGTTTTTTTAACCGATGATGGCGGTGGACGCACATACTTGGAATGGATGATTCAATCTTGGGGTTGGACATTGTCGGTTGCAGGTTGTGCCTATATTGTTGCCATGATTTTTGGTGTCAGCATTGGCACGATCCGCACCTTGCCCAACAGCCCTTGGTTGGTGCGTTTGGGCAATGCTTGGGTTGAATTGTTTCGCAACATCCCATTGTTGGTGCAGATTTTCTTGTGGTATTTTGTTGTGCCCAAAGTAATCCCGGCACTGCAGCAAGTACCTGGTTTTTTATTGGTGGTGATAGCGCTGGGCTTTTTTACTTCGGCACGTATTGCAGAACAAGTTCGCGCCGGGATCCAATCGTTACCTAAAGGTCAACGCTACGCCGCCAGTGCCATGGGATTTACCACTTGGCAATCTTATCGCTACGTGCTTTTACCCATGTGCTTTCGTATCATCATGCCGCCACTGACTTCAGAGACCATGAACATGCTGAAGAATTCGTCAGTGGCGTTTGCTGTATCAGTTGCTGAACTCACATGGTTTTACACCCAAGCGGCTGAGGAAACGTCCAAAGGCATTGAAATTTTCTTAGGTGTGACAGCTACTGTATGTCATATCGGCATTTGCAGTGAACCGCATCATGGCGTTTATAGAAAAGAAAATTCAAATCCCTGGCTTCATTGTCGCTGGTGGCACGGGCGGGGGGCATTGACATGGGCGGTTTAGATTTATCCTTTGTCAATTGGGACATCATTTCCAAATTCGTCGTCAATGGCTTTTGGTTCAGCGTGCAACTCACCATCATCGCTACATTAGGCGGTATCGCTTTTGGCACAGTCTTGGCTTTGATGCGCTTGTCTGGAAAAAAGATTTTGATGTTGCCCGCAACCATTTATGTCAATGGCATGCGTTCCATTCCATTGGTCATGGTGATTTTGGGCTTCTTTTTGCTCGTGCCTTTCATGATAGGCAGACCCATTGGCGCAGAGCTTTCTGCCATCATCACCTTTGTGGCTTTTGAAGCGGCTTACTTCAGCGAGATCATGCGAGCGGGTATTCAGTCGATTCCGCGTGGTCAAGTGCATGCGGGACAAGCAGTCGGTATGACATACAGCCAAAACATGCGTCTGATTGTGTTGCCACAAGCTTTTCGCAACATGTTGCCGATATTGCTGACACAAACCATTATTTTGTTCCAAGACACATCTTTGGTTTATGCCATCGGTGCATATGATTTGCTCAAAGGTTTCACCACCGCTGGCAAAATTTATGGCCGTCCAGAAGAAGCGTATATCTTGGCAGCGATTGTTTATTTTGTGATTTGTTATGCCTTGTCATACTTGGTCAAAAAATTGCAAGCCAAAATTGCCATCATTCGCTAAACAAGCCATACAAACAAAAGATTATTGAATATCGGAGAAGAACATGATTGAACTCAAAAACGTTTCTAAATGGTACGGCGCTGTTCAGGTATTGAACGACTGCAGCACCAATATCAAAAAAGGCGAAGTCGTCGTTATTTGCGGCCCATCAGGCTCTGGCAAATCAACTTTGATCAAAACCATCAACGCTTTAGAACCTTTCCAAAAAGGTGAAATCTATGTCGATGGTTTGGCCGTGCACGACCCCAAAACAGACCTTCCCAAACTGCGCAGCCGCGTTGGCATGGTATTTCAAAATTTTGAATTGTTTCCACATTTCAGCGTGACAGAGAATTTGACCATTGCCCAAATCAAAGTGCTGGGTCGCAGCCCTGATGAAGCCAAGAAATTGGGGCTGAAATACTTAGACCGTGTCGGTTTGACGGCGCACAAAGACAAGTTTCCAGGTCAGCTCTCAGGTGGTCAGCAACAACGAGTGGCCATTGCACGCGCTTTGAGCATGAACCCGATCGCCATGTTGTTTGATGAGCCTACTTCAGCGCTAGACCCTGAAATGGTGGGCGAAGTGTTGGATGTGATGATGGGTTTGGCCAACGAAGGCATGACCATGATGTGTGTGACGCACGAAATGGGCTTTGCCAAAAAAGTGGGCAGTCGTGTGATATTCATGGATGTGGGCGGCAAGATATTGGAAGATTGCACCAAAGACGAGTTCTTTGGTCACCCAGAAAATCGCCAACCACGAACCAAAGATTTCTTAAACAAAATCTTGGCGCATTGATTATTCGTTCATCAATGCAAAGGACACCTCAGGGTGTCCTTTTTTTGTGGACAATAGAGGTATGAATACGCCAAAAACAATCACCATCACCCGACCAGACGACTGGCATTTGCACGTGCGCGATGGCGATGCGCTCAAAACCGTTGTGCCACACACCGCCGCCCAGTTTGGCCGCGCCATCATCATGCCCAATCTGCGCCCGCCAGTGACGACTGCAGCCCAAGCCTTGGCCTATAAAGACCGTATCCTTAGCGCTGTGCCATCTGGCATGCATTTTGAGCCATTGATGACTTTGTACCTCACCGACAACTTGCCGGCAGACGAGATCAAACGCGCCAAAGACGCAGGAGTTGTCGCAGTAAAACTCTACCCCGCAGGCGCAACCACCAACAGCGATGCAGGCGTAACCGATATTCGCAAAACCTACAAAACACTGGAAGCCATGCAACGCGAGGGTTTGTTGCTTTTGGTGCATGGTGAGGTCACCTCACCCGACATCGATTTGTTTGACCGCGAAGCCGTTTTCATTGACACTCAATTAAAACCTTTGCGCAAAGACTTCCCTGAGCTCAAAATTGTTTTTGAGCACATCACTACACAAGAGGCTGCGCACTATGTGCGCGATGCCGATCGGTTCACTGCTGCCACCATCACGGCACACCATTTGCTGTACAACCGCAATGCCATCTTCATGGGTGGCATTCGCCCGCATTACTACTGCTTGCCGGTTCTGAAACGCGAAAAACACCGTTTGGCTTTGGTACAAGCTGCCACCAGTGGTCATGCGAAATTCTTCCTTGGCACCGACAGTGCGCCCCACCCTGCACACCTGAAAGAAAATGCCACAGGCTGTGCGGGTTGCTATACCTCACACGCGGCGTTGGAAATGTATGCTGAAGTTTTTGACCAAGCCAATGCATTAGGCAATTTCGAGGCATTCGCCAGCTTCAATGGCGCCGATTTTTATGGTTTACCACGCAATCAAGGCACTGTGACATTGAAACAAGAAAGCTGGACGCCTACCGACAGTTTCACATTTGGCGAGGCTGAACTCAAACCTTTGCGTGCGGGCGAGCAACTTTTGTGGCGCATGGTTTAGAGAATATCGATTGGCAAGCGCCGTGGCTGGCGCATTTGCGCGAACGGGGTGAGGCTGCTGCCAATGGCATTGATGAAAGTACGGATGTATACAGCGTGCTCAATGATTTGGTTGAGCACAATGCACAAACCAAGACGGCTGTTAAGTTTGTTCCACAAGACGATTTACCAATTGGCACGCCGTATGAGAGTTGCATTTTTGACTTGAAGCAATGCCCTACGCGCAACAATTTGCACGATTTCTTTAACGGTTTGTGCTGGCTGCATTTCCCCAAAATCAAAGCGCGACTGAACCAGTTGCACGCTCAAGAAATCAAACAAAGTGGCTCTGCTACACAACGCGGAAAAGTTCGCGATGCTTTGACCTTGCTGGATGAGAATGGCGCATTTTTAATTGCACCCGAACCGCTTTGGCAAGCGCTGTTGCGCAAAGATTGGCACCAACTTTTCATCACTTTACGCCCCCTGTGGCAAGACGCCAAATTGGTCTTATTTGGGCATGCTTTGATGGAAAAATTGGTCACACCACGCAAACCGATTACAGCCCATGTTTACATCATCGATACTCCTAATTTAATAGCAAACTATCCAAACAATACGCCGGATAAAGGTACTTTTTTATCATATTTAGACGAAATAATCGCGGCAGATCATGTCTGCCGAAAAATTCGCTGCCAAACCATTTGCGCCTTTGCCTGTCATGGGCGTACCTGGTTGGTGCTCATCTAACGAAAACCCCGACTTTTACACCGATTCCCAAGTTTTTCGTAGGCCATCTTCATATTGCGCTTGATTTTTCGCTGATTGCCCCTATTATTCGCGTCAATGCTTTTAGCGAGGTCGCCAAAAGCAGAATTTTGCAAAGGGATTTCCATGAAACGCATTATGTTATTTGTCTTAACCAACCTTGCTGTGATGGTGGTTTTGGGCTTGGTCACCAGCCTTTTTGGTCTAAATCGTTACATCGGTGCCAACGGCGTGCAAGTAGGCACATTAATGGGTTATTCATTGGTGATCGGCTTTACCGGCGCGATCATTTCGTTGTTGATGTCTAAAAGTATCGCCAAGTGGAGCCAAGGTGTACGCATCATCAACGAGCCACAAAGCGCTGATGAAGCATGGATTGTCCAAACCGTGCGTCAATTTGCTGATAAAGCGGGTATTGGTATGCCTGAGGTTGGCATTTATGAGGGTGAACCCAATGCGTTTGCAACGGGTGCATTCAAAAATTCAGCGCTGGTAGCTGTCTCTACAGGTTTGCTGCAAGGAATGACCAAAGAAGAAGTGGAAGCCGTGATTGGGCACGAAATTGCGCACGTTGCCAATGGCGATATGGTGACCATGACCTTGATTCAAGGTGTGATGAACACTTTTGTGGTTTTCATGAGCCGATTGATAGGGTCATTGATTGACGGTGCAATGCGCAAAGGCGATTCATCCGGTCCAGGCATTGGTTACATGGTGACGACCATGGTGTTGGACTTGGTGTTTGGTTTCTTGGCCAGCATTGTGGTGGCATGGTTCAGTCGCCATCGCGAGTTTCGTGCAGACGCTGGCGCTGCCAAGCTCATGGGGCAACCCCAGTCCATGATTCACGCTTTGCAACGTTTGGGTGGCATGACACCAGGCGAATTGCCCAAAAGCATGGCGGCGATGGGCATTGGTGGCAGCATGGGCAAGTTGTTCAGCACCCACCCACCTATGGAAGAACGCATTGCAGCCTTGCAAAGCGGTCAGCACTGAAAACTACGCGTGCAGCATTTGTTGCACGTAGTCGCCAATTGCCAAGCAACTGGTCAGGCCGGGTGATTCGATACCAAACAAATTCACCAAACCTTTGATGCCGTGCTCTTTTTCACCTTGGATGAGGAAGTCAGCAGCGGCGTCATTGGGGCCTGATATTTTGGGGCGAATACCGGCGTAACCTGCTTGCAATGCGTCGTCGGCTAAAGCAGGCCAATACTTTCGCACTTCGGCATAAAACACATCACCACGGTGTGCATCCACTTGCAAGTCATCTGGCGATTCCACCCACTCAACGTCTGGCCCAAACTTGGCTTGTCCACCCATGTCCAAAGTCAAATGCACGCCCAAACCAGCTGATTCTGGAACAGGGTAAATTAATCGTTTAAAAGGTGATTGGCCACTCAAGGTGAAGTAATTGCCTTTGGCGTAATACTCTGTGGGAACGTGCTTTGGGTCAAGTCCATCAAACTGCCGTGCAAGTGTTGGCGCATAAAGACCGGCCGCATTCACCAATACTTTGGTGTACAAAGTGGTACCATCATTTGCTATTACTTGAATAGCATCACTGGCAATATTTACGCTGGCTACAGCCGAATTTAATGCCAAAATTCCGCCAGCATTTTCAAAATCACCTTGTAATGACAACATCAGTGCATGGCTGTCAATAATGCCGGTGCTGGGCGAGTGAATGGCAGCATGGCATTCCAGTTGGGGTTCCAATTGGCGTGCTTGTTCACGCGTCAACAGCACCAAATCATGCACACCATTGGCAGCCGCTTTGGCCATGATGGCTTGCAACTGAGGGACTTGCGATTCGCTGCTGGCAACAATCAGTTTGCCACAGCGCTTGAAGCCAATGCCGCGTTCTTCGCAATACTGGTACAACTGCGTTTTACCTTGCACACACAGACGCGCTTTGAGTGAACCTTGCGGGTAATAAATGCCAGCATGTATCACTTCGCTGTTGCGCGAACTGGTGCCCGTTCCAATCGCATTGGCGGCTTCGAGCAAAAAAATATCTTTGCCTTCAAATTGCGGTGACGTGGCAATGGCTCTGGCCACCGCCAAGCCCACCACACCAGCGCCTATCACCACGCAATCAACGGTATTGTCTGCTTCTGTCAAAAATTCAATCCTAAAACCGCACTTTGAAACTCATGAGCACAGCAGCACTCACGCTGGGGAACTTGGGAACCAAGAAAATATCGGCCCCAACATGCTTGGTTTCGATGGATATGGCTGGCAATAAAGTGGGGGTGATGGCTTGTTTCAGGTAGTTGCTGATGACCGCCACTTGCACACCTGTTTTCAAAGTCACGTCGTCGCTTTTGTATTCAAGCGGTTGCCACAACGCAGCAACATAAAGGCTGTGTCGGTTGTTGCTGTTGATGTAGGTGCCCGCAGACATTCGCCATTCGTCGTTTCCGGTATAGCTGAACTTATTATTCAGCCATTCAGAACGCCATTGAAGGGCAAGCCCTGGGTTGCTTTCTCTGAAATCCGCAATCGCGGCAAGTGTGACGCGACACGCCACCCAGTATGATCCAAGTGCTGTCGTCAATTTTCTTTTCTTGCGGTGTTTCTACAATCGCGCTTTGGGCATATGCAACATCCAGCTGCAATAGGCCAAGCATCAACGCCAGCAACAATACAATCTTTCGCATCGCGTTCAGTCCCAAGCCAATAAGGCATCTCGCCCGTCCAGCGCCAACGTGACCTTGGCTCCAAACGGCAATATCACTTTGGTTGGCACATGCCCCATGGGTAGACCGGTCAACACAGGACACTTTACTTTGCTGCGCAACCAATCAATCACACTTTGCAGCTTGTAGCCTTTATCGGCTTTTGGAAATAAAGTGTAATTGGTGAACTGTCCAAAGATGATGGCTTTTTGATTCGCCAGCACGCCCGCATGCAAGAGTTGTGTCAAATGTCTCTCTATTCGATAAGGATGTTCCGCCACATCTTCAATGAACAAAATGCCATTTTTCTTTTTATCTGTTGCCATGCTTGGCAAGTAAGGTGTGCCTACCAAGCTCATCAGTATGGTCAAATTTCCGCCCCATAGTGTGGCATTGTGTATAGGCTTGAAATTTATATCAAATTTGGCTGTAGCCGGCGTATTTATTGCCTGAGGTGCTATTGTATTTATAGTGCGCCAACCCACTCCTTCACCCTGCTCTAATAGCAAGTCATCAAAGCATGCTTCCATCACGCAATCGGGTGAGCCATCTTTTTCCACCTGCATACCAAAATCGCCACACACCGATGGGCCGGCCCAGGTGCGAGCACCTGTCTTGACATGCAATGCACATTGCAGTGCGGTGAAGTCACTGTAGCCCACAAATTGCGTGCCTTTCTCAATGGCTTTGGCAATTTGCTTGTAATGGATGTCTCCTAAAATACGATTCAGTCCATAGCCACCGCGAGATGTTAATGCCACATCTGCACCGCTGGCTGCAGCGCGATGAATGGCTGCTAGTCGCGTAGCATCGTCGCCCGCAAAGCGCAGATGTCCCGTTAATGCATCTGGATCGATTTCGACCTCGTGCCCCAAATGTTGCAAGCGCTTGATGCCGCGTTTGAACGCCGCTTTATCAACAACACGGCTGCTGGGGGAGTAAACATAAATATGGCTCATGCGCATAAGTATGCCATGACTCCATCGTCACTTGCTCACATTTTTTTCGCCATGCAGAATTGCACATGCATGGTGCTTACTGTGATTTTTGCAAAGCTCTTTTGGTTTTAAAGAAATCTTGCAAAACCTGTGCACATTCGTCTGCTAACACACCACCTTGCACCGCAGTTTGGTGGTTTAAACTCAAATTTTCAAAAACATTGGACTGCGAACCAGCTGCGCCCGTTTTGGCATCATAGGCACCAAACACAACACGCTTGAGACGTGCATGCAACATGGCACCTACGCACATGGTGCAAGGTTCTAAGGTGACAAACAATTCGCAATCCACCAATCGGTAATTTCCAAGATGCTGCGCGGCGGCGCGCAACGCTTTGATTTCAGCGTGTGCTGTGGGGTCATGGTCGGTAATGGGTGCGTTGCGGCCTGTGGCGATGACATTGCCGTCTTTAACGACCACAGCACCCACGGGCACTTCACCAGCGAGACCCGCCAACCTGGCTTGCGCCAAAGCTTGTTGCATGAAATGGCTGTCACTCATGTCCATGGTCATGTTTGGATGTTTGTTTAAGTCAATGGAACCTGATTTAACTGGCTTTGCTTACGCTCTTGCAGTGACAACCACTCATTGAATACCAATGCGCCTATCACCAAGCTACCACCCAGCATGGCTGATTTGGCAGGCACTTCACCTGCGCCCCACCATGCCAACAAAATTCCAAAAATAATTTCCAAAAGCGCCAACAGGGATATCTCTGGTGCCGTTAAATAACGCGCACAAACCACAGCCAAACTGCACGGAATCGCCAATTGAACCAAACCCAAAGTGGCCAACAATCCGATATCCCATGTGGTCGCCTGTAGCGGAATGGCAAATGGCAATGTGACCAAGCTTGAAATCATGGCACCAATCAACACGGCGGGCACCAGGTCCACATGCTGGCCATGCGCTTGCGCGCGTTGCGAGAGAGTCCAGTTAACGGCAGCTGCTGCTGGCACAAACAGTGCCACCAACATGCCGGTAACTTGTTTCATGTCATTGAAGTTGAGCTGATCGGCATACATATAGGCAATACCTACGCCACCCACTGCAATCGCCACCCAAGTTCTGAAAGCCAAGCGGTGACCAATCAGCACACGCGCCAACAAAGCAGTCAAGAGTGGCCCCACGGCCATGGTCACCAACACATTGGCAACTGTGGTCATGGTCAAAGCCATCATGAATGCGGTGAACATCACGCTCCAGCAAATCCCGGATACCCATAAGGATTTGCCGCCATGTGCAAACTTGTTTTTCAATTCACTGCCATGCAGCAACGGCAATATCACCAAAAGAGACACCATGGTGAAAAAGCTGCGCCAAAAGGTCACTTCAAACCCACGCGCCTGCTCCAAATGGCGTGTCACCACGCCCGCAATCGACCACATCAAAGTACTGGCCACCATGGTGATGACAGCCTGTCGATGCGTGAGTTTCATTCTCAGTGAACGTTAATCGCTAAAACGCTATTCGTTATGAACGTCCTGCACGTTTGCGCTCGTTTTCAGTCAAATATCGTTTACGCAAACGAATGGATTTGGGTGTGATTTCAACCAACTCATCGTCTTCAATGAATTCAACACCGTATTCCAAAGTGCAATCAATGGGTGGTGTGATTTTGATGGCGTCTTCTTTACCGCTGACGCGGAAATTGGTCAGCTGTTTGGTGCGAGTGGCATTAACCACCAAATCATTCTCGCGGCTGTGTATGCCCACAATCATGCCCTCATACACCGGGTCATTCGCTTTAACAAACATGCGGCCACGGTCGTCTAACTTACCCAATGCGTAGGTGAAAATTTCACCGGCATCCATGGAAATCAACACACCGTTTTTACGGCCACCGATGTCGCCTTTGTGCGGTTCGTAGCAATCAAAAATATTGGAAATCAAACCACTGCCGCGTGTCAAGTTCAAAAATTCATTGGTAAAACCAATCAATCCACGTGCAGGAATGCGGTATTCCAAACGCACGCGACCACGTCCATCGGGTTCCATGTTGACGAGTTCGCCTTTGCGTTCACCCAGCGCTTGCATCACGCCACCTTGGTGGGTTTCTTCAATGTCAGCGGTGACCAATTCAATCGGCTCATGCTTTTCACCATTCACGGTTTTGAAAACCACGCGTGGTTTTGACACGGCCAATTCATAGCCTTCACGGCGCATGTTTTCTAACAAAATGGTCAAGTGCAATTCACCACGGCCCATGACTTCAAAAATACCTTCTTCATCCGTTTCGTTCACGCGCAAAGCCACGTTGTGCTGCAATTCTTTTTGCAAACGATCCCAAATTTGACGGCTGGTCACAAACTTGCCTTCACGTCCTGCTAAGGGGCTGGTATTGACGCAGAAATTCATGGTCAAAGTAGGTTCATCCACTTTCAGCATCGGCAAAGGCATCGGGTTGGCTGGGTCAGTCAAAGTCACGCCAATTCCGACATCGGTAATGCCATTGATCAACACGATTTCACCTGGACCCGCCTCAGTCGCTTGCACGCGATCCAGACCTTGGAAGGTTAAAACTTGGTTGACGCGACCTTTGACAGGTTTGCCATCAACACCTTCCATCACCACCACATCCATCATCGGTTTGATGGTGCCTTGGCTGATACGCCCAACACCAATGCGGCCGACAAAGGTCGAAAAATCAAGCGCCGAAATTTGCAATTGCAGCGGCGCATTGGGATCGCCTTTTTGTGCAGGCACATGCTGCAAAATGGTGTCAAACAAAGCTGACATATCTGGACCCCATTGCTCGCCTTGACCACCCTCTTCTAAGGATGACCAGCCATTGATACCTGATGCATAGACAACTGGGAAATCCAATTGATCATCGTTCGCGCCCAATTTGTCAAACAAATCAAAAGCAGCGTCAACAACAAAACTGGGGCGAGCACCCGGCTTGTCCACTTTGTTCACCACCAAGATCGGGCGCAAACCTAAAGCCAAGGCCTTTTTCGTCACAAAGCGCGTTTGTGGCATGGGACCTTCTTGTGCGTCAATCAACAACACCACGCCATCAACCATGGACAAAGCACGTTCTACTTCACCGCCAAAATCCGCGTGGCCTGGTGTGTCAACGATATTGATGTGTGTACCCTTCCAGCTCACAGCACAGTTTTTTGCCAAGATGGTAATGCCACGCTCTTTTTCAATGGCGTTGTTGTCCATCACGGTATCCACCACTTTTTCATGCTCGGCAAATGTGCCGGATTGACGCAGCAGTTGGTCAACCATGGTGGTTTTACCATGGTCAACGTGCGCGATGATGGCAATATTGCGAATTTGTTTTTGTGTCATATTTACTTCCTAGTTTTCTATCAATCTTAAAATCGTTTCAATGGCTATCAATGTGCTGTAGCCATATTCATTTGTTCTATTTCCAATTTGCTCAATAAGCGTTCGGGATGAAGTTCACCATTTCGTACTTGCCCCACACCCAAAAGTGTGTGTGAATCTTTTTCATAAACAGCAACCTGCTTCGCATCTGGCCAAGCACCTTTACGGGACAAACCATTGATGAAGCGCTGTGCATCCTCAGTGTCTAAATCAATCTTCACATGACCATCTAACATGGCATCGACTGGTAGCAAATGCGCCAATCGCTGCTCTTCGTTCATGGCTTCTAAATCCTCAATCGTGACGCACTCTTTCACATCAAATCCACCCGTCGCCGTACGGCGCAAGCTGCTCAAATGCGCTCCGCAACCCAATGCTTCACCAATGTCTTCAGCCAAAGTGCGGATATACGTTCCTTTGCTGCAACTTACTATTAATTTAATAGCAGACTTATCAACAAATACGCCGGATAAGGCATGAATTGTTACATTTCTCGCCACTCTCTCAACCTCTAGGCCAGCTCTGGCGTATTCATACAACGCCTTGCCATCTTTCTTCAATGCACTGTGCATAGGTGGCACTTGATCAATGCTTCCTAGAAACCGTTTCAACACAGACTGCAATAAGTCGTCCGTTACGATTACCTCTCGCTTTGCAATCACTTCACCTTCGGCGTCGCCCGTACTCGTTTTAATTCCCAATTGCGCAATTGCTTCATATTGCTTATCTGCATCCAAATGCATTTGACTGAACTTGGTTGCCGCGCCCAAACAGATGGGCAACAGGCCAGTGGCCAATGGGTCCAAGGTTCCTGTGTGCCCCGCTTTTTCAGCGCGCAAAAGCCATTTCACTTTTTGCAAAGCATCATTACTGGATATGCCTTTGGGCTTATCCAACAGCAAGACGCCATGAATCGGTCTGCGAACGATGCGAACACGGTCTTTTTGTTTTGACTTTTTACCTTCTCCTAAGTCTGCTGTTACAAGCTCACTCACTTCAATCTTCTTTAACCTGTGTCGCGACGGCTTTGGCTATCAGCGCATTCATATCTGCCGCATTTTCTGATGTGCGGTCAAACAAAAAATGCAAGGTTGGTACCGTATGGATATGCAAGCGTTTGAACAAACCATTGCGCAAAAAGCCAGCCGCTTGGTTCAAAGCAATCTCACACTGATTCTTGTCGCCCATCAGTACACTGAAATACACCTTGGCATGTGCATAGTCTGGCGTCACTTCGACCGCTTGAATCGTCACCATACCTACCCGCGGGTCTTTCAACTCGCGCGCAATCAGCTCCGTCAAATCACGCTGAATTTGATCGGCAACTTTAAAGCTGCGATTGGGGGTTTTGGACTTTTTCATTGAATAAATTTGTTATAAAGCCAACCACCAACGACCTGAGCGTGGCAAGTAAAACGATTCTGGATCATGCGACATGACGACACGTTCGGCACGACCAGTGATGCGATTGACATCAATAAAACCAATGAAGCGAGAATCATTGCTGTTGTCGCGGCTGTCACCCAAAACCAAAATATGGCCTGCAGGGACTTGCACCGCATCGAAATCTTTGAAACGGTTCAACTCCACCAATCTGGCTGACTCGTAAGTCTTTTGCCCTAATTGCTCTTGCCAAATTTCGGCATTCAATGGGCCCATTTCGGAGGGTATCAAACGGCTGGTTTCAATCAATTTGCGTTGAACAACCTGGCCATTGATATAAACAGTGTTGTCGCGCATTTCCACGGTATCACCAGCAATGGCAACGACACGTTTGATCAAATTAACTTCATCCAATGGTGAGTCAAAAGTGATCACATCGCCACGCTCTGGCGCACCCCAACGCACCAAGTGATGCAAGGTAAAAGGTACGCGCAAACTGTAAGCAACTTTATTGACACCCACTCGATCGCCTTGAATCAAAGTAGGATTCATGGACGACGAAGGTATGTAGCTCCAATCTGCCACTGCAGATCGAAGTACAAACATCAGCCCCAAAAAGAGTATGAAACCCTTGTTGTTGTGCCAAATGGATTTAATGGATGTCATGCTGCGTTAACGTATTTATAGCTCTCGTGCCACTTCGCGAATTTCAAAGAATTCCAAGAAATCGCCTTCGGCAATATCGTTGTAACCTTTGATATTCAAGCCGCAATCAAAGCCTTCACGCACTTCTTTGGCATCGTCTTTGAAACGTTTGAGAGAATCCAACTCGCCAGTGAAGATCACCACATTGTTGCGCAGCAAACGCAATTGTGCGGTGCGTTTAACCAAGCCAGAAGTAACCATACAACCCGCAATGGAACCCACTTTGCTTGCTTTGAACACTTGTCGAATCTCAGCCGTACCGATGACTTCTTCCACCTTATCAGGTGTCAACATGCCAGACAACGCAGCTTTCAGGTCATCTACTGCAGCGTAAATAATGTCGTAGTAACGAATCTCAACGGCATTTCCTTCGGCCAATTTACGGGCACCAGCATCGGCACGCGTATTAAAGCCAATGATGACCGCTTTGGATGCGATAGCCAAATTGACATCCGATTCACTCACGCCACCAACACCGCTGTAAACGATTTGAATTTTGACTTCATCGGTTGACAGCTTAAGGAGTGATTGCGCCAAAGCTTCTTGTGAACCTTGAACATCTGCCTTGATGATAATTGGTAGCAATTTGATTTCGCCAGCAGTCATGTCGGTAAACATATTTTCCAACTTAGAGGCTTGCTGTTTAGCCAATTTGGTATGACGGAATTTGCCAGCACGGTAGGTGGCAATTTCACGTGCGCGCTTTTCATCGGCCATGACCAAGAAATCATCACCCGCTTTGGGCACTTCGGTTAAGCCTTGGATTTCAACCGGAATGGACGGTCCAGCTGTCTTGATGGCTTTGCCATTCTCGTCCAACATGGCGCGTACACGACCATAGGTCGAACCCGCCAAAACCACATCACCCGTTTTCAAAGTGCCGGATTGAACCAAGATGGTTGCAACGGCACCACGACCTTTGTCTAAGCGGGCTTCAATGACCAAGCCTTTAGCCAATGCATCTACTGGTGCACGCAATTCAAGCACTTCTGCCTGCAACAGTACCTGCTCAAGCAATGCATCGATGCCTTCGCCAGTTCGTGCTGAAACGCCCACAAATGGAGAGTCACCACCAAATTCCTCTGGAATCACTTCTTCAGTGACCAGCTCGCCTTTTACGCGTTCGATATTGGCATCAGGCTTGTCAATTTTGTTGATCGCAACCACAATGGGTACGCCAGCTGCTTTGGCATGTTTGATCGCTTCCTTGGTTTGTGGCATCACGCCATCATCCGCAGCAACAACCAAAATTACAATATCAGTCGCAGTTGCACCGCGTGCACGCATGGCAGTGAAAGCCTCATGACCCGGTGTGTCTAAAAACGAAATCATGCCGCGCGGTGTTTCCACATGGTATGCACCGATGTGCTGGGTAATACCACCGGCTTCACCCGAAGCCACTTTTGCACGACGTATGTAATCGAGCAAGGACGTTTTACCGTGATCAACGTGACCCATCACTGTCACGACTGGAGGTCTTGGTAAAGTCTCTGCCACTTGAGATGACACTTCATCATCGGTAAATGCATCCACCTCATCCAATGCAGCAACAACCGCTTTGTGCCCCAACTCTTCGACAACAATCATGGCCGTATCTTGATCCAGCGGTTGATTGATGGTGACCATTTGACCCAATTTCATGAGTTGCTTAATCACCTCAGATGCTTTGATGGCCATTTTGTGGGCCAATTCAGCAACCGTAATGGTTTCTGGCACATGAATCTCTAGGACACGCACCTCAACTGGTGCGGCCTCAACACGCTCTTCGCGGTCGTTACGGTCATTCCCGCGTTTACCTTTGCCACCACTGCGCCAGCTGGTACCACGCCCAGCTCCCGCAGTTGTATCACCGCGAGTCGGAATACCTTTTTTCTTGGCTGGATCGCCTGCCCAGCTGCTTGAAAGCTTGGCTGATTTAACCTCTTTTCCTGCTGCTGCAGTCGTAGTTGCTGCGCCCGCTTTATCACCAGGTTTGGCACCCGCTTTTGCAACCGTACTGCCGGCTGCAGGTTTATGCAACGTGCCTTTGATAACAGGCTCAGGTTTTTTCGCAACCATCACAGGTTTTGCAGGGGCGGACATCATGCTGCGAATGGCAGCTGCTTCAGCTTCAGCTTTGCGACGACGGTCACCCAAATCTTTCACACGCTCGTTTTCAGCAACAATCAATGCTTTTGAATCTGCCACGCCTTTGGCAGCGGCTGCGATCTCTTCGTTTGCTAACTCTTGTGCTTTTAGCTTGGCTGCATCAGCCGCTAGTGCCTTCGCCTCAGCGGCTTTCAAAGCTTCTTCAGCTGCTTTTTCAGCTTTTGGATCTACTTCTGGGACTATTTTGTTACCAGCTCGCTTAGTTGGTTTCTTTACAGCGGTTTCTGGTGCTTGGGTTTTCAGCAGGAATATCAGCAGCTTGCTTATTAGCCTTGTTTTGTTCTTCGGCATGCAATTCTTGCTCTTCGCGCAAGCGACGTTGCTCAATCAGTTTGGCTTCTTCGTCACGAATCGCTGCTGCTTCTTGTTCAGCTTCTTTTTGGCGTCGTTCCAGTTCAGATTGTTCAAACAACAATTTGGCCTGTTCGGAAGCCGACAAAGCAGCAGCTGTTTCAGCGGCTTCTGAAGATTCATCACGCTGTATGAGCGTGCGCTTCTTACGCACTTCAACTTGAATCGTACGTGCTTTGCCAGTTGCATCAGCTTGTTTGATTTCAGTGGTGGATTTTTTCACCAAAGTAATTTTTTTGCGCTCGCCAGATGCCGTGCCATGACTGGCTTGCAAATGCGCTAACAACTTTTGCTTATCGGCATCACTCAAAGTGTCAGTTGCGGCTGATTTAGCCACCCCTGCACTTTTAAGTTGCTCAATGAGCGTACTGGTTGATTTTTTGAGTTCTGCCGCAAATTCGGCAACGGTTGTGTTGGACATAGTCTTTGTAATCTTTCATAACCATTAAGCTTGCGGATTTGTTTGCGTAGAAGCCTCTTCGGTGAACCAGTGTTCCCTAGCTTTCATAATCAATGTTTTGGCTTCATCTTCGGACTGAGCAGTGATTTCGATAAGCTCATCAACAGCCAAGTCAGCCAAGTCATCTAATGTATGCACACCACCATCAGCTAATTTGCTGATCAATGTCGGCGTTAAACCTTCTAAATCGCGCAAGTCTTGTGATGCCTCTTCAACATTTTCTTCTTTGGCAATTTCCATTGTTAACAAGGCGTCTTTAGCTCGTGTACGCAACTCATTCACAGTGTCTTCATCAAAGCTTTCAATCTCGAGCATCTCTTGCAATGGCACATAAGCGACTTCTTCCAGGCTGGTGAAACCTTCCGAGATCAGGATATCGGCAATGTCTTCATCAACATCCAATTTTTCCATGAACAATTTACGGCTGGCATCTGTTTCATTGGCGGTTTTTTCTGCTGATTCAGCTGCATCCAAAATGTTAATTTTCCAACCAGTCAGCTCAGAAGCCAAACGCACATTTTGACCACCACGACCAATTGCAAGTGCCAGATTTTCTTCGTCACAAACCACATCCATTGCATGGCGCTCTTCATCAACAACGATGGAAGATACGTTTGCTGGTGCTAAAGCGCCGATCACAAACTGCGCAGGATCTTCGCTCCACAGCACGATATCCACACGCTCGCCACCGAGTTCTGTCGTCACTGCATTGACACGCGTTCCACGCACACCAACGCATGTACCAATTGGATCTACCCGTTTGTCGTGTGACAGCACCGCGATTTTCGCGCGTGAGCCAGCATCTCGTGCGCAAGATTTAATTTCCAATAATCCTTGTTCGATTTCCGGCACTTCATTGCGGAACAATTCCACCATGTATTGCGGCGCATTGCGCGACAAAATAATGGGGGCACCACGCAGCGTGCTGTCAACTTCCATGATGTACGCTTTGACACGGTCACCCGTGCGGAAGTTTTCTTTTGGAATCATGTCAGCGCGACGCAAACGACCTTCAACACGGCCGCTTTCGACGATCAAATCGCCTTTGTCTAAGCGCTTCACAGTGCCTACCAAGATCTTTTCACCACGCGACATAAAGTCACTCAAAATCATCTCGCGCTCAGCTTCGCGGATTTTTTGCAAAATGACTTGCTTCGCAGCCATTGCGCCTATTCGACCAATCGGCAAGGATGGAACCGCTTCCTCAATGTATTCATCGACCTCAATGTCAGGAATTTGCTCTTTGGCTTCAAAGTGCAATATTTCTTGATCAGGAAGTTGCAGCCCCGCTTCATCTGGTACGACGTGCCATCTGCGAAATGTTTCGTAATTTCCCGTGTCAGGGTTCATAGCAACGCGAATGTCGACATCGCCTGGATACAGCTTTTTGGTGGCTTGTGCCAAGGCAGCTTCAACAGCGCCAAAAACGACGTCCAATTCGACATTTTTTTCACGAGATATAGCCTCAACCAACATCAACATTTCGCGATTCATATTACTTCTCTCCTATGACTAATGATTCAATTTCTTTAAACAATCAGCAATGATCCACATCAAGATCTATTGCAACTTATTCTGTTGTGGTATCCCAAATTTGATAACCTAAGTATTTCGGCCTTTAAAATTTACAATTGGCGCCAACCTCGCCTCACGAACCTCATTCAAACGAAAGCCCAGTACCTGTACAGGTTGCGGTGCTCTTTTTTTGCTGATGCGAACACCAGGTTTGACAGGTGGTGCGTCGCTCCAAACAATTTGCCAATGATTTTGATCAAGCGCATTGGCAAGCACACCATCACTCATCTCTACACGCTCTAAAGTGCCACGAAATTTTTTCCGCAACGCACTCACTTGACCATTTGCAGCCAAACCGATGGGTTCGCGCAAAGTCAGATCAATTTCACTGCCAACAAAACGTTCAAAATCTTTTTCATTTCGCAATGGTCGATCAATACCAGGCGAAGAGACTTCTAATCGACTGTATTGCACACCATCAACTTCCAATGAAAACTGCAATTGCCGAGTGACTTTTTCGCAATCTTCGACAGTTATTCGCCTGTCATTTCCAGCCAAATCGTTTTGTTCCCAAGGGTAATCAATCGTGACACGCAACAATCCACCAGCAGAGCGTTGTATCTCTACCAAGTCGTAACCAAAACCGGTCACAATTTGCTCAATTACTTTCTCAGATGCCAATTCTTCATCCTTGCATTACTGTCTAATCACCAACCAACACAAACCGTTCAGCCAAAAAAAACGGGCTTAGAGAATAGCCCGTATAGTGCATAACAATCCGTGTGGAAGTCTGCTTATTCGTCAGAGTAATGATTTAAACTAGCTGCAGCGGCATACCAGTTCAAACCTAAGCTAGCATTATATGCCAGAATCACGCCATCAAGACAAGGGCACACAAGGATATATAAGGAAACACGATGATTTTTCTAATCTTGGGCTTAATTTTCACCGTTTGCAAATGGCAAGAAATTGGTCCCATTGCTGCATGGAGTTGGTGGACCGTCCTAGCACCGTATGCTTTGGCTGTACTTTGGTGGACATGGGCTGATTATTCAGGCTATACCAAAAATGTTGAAGTCAAAAAAATGGCTTGCGTAAGCAAAAACGCATCAACCGCCACAAAGAGGCCTTAGGCTTCCAAAAAAAGAAGCGTTAACCACCAACATTATGCATTTTATGCATAGATAGGCGATTTATTGGCCTTGGACTTTTTGAATGCTGCGTTTTATGCTCACCCCCAACGCAACATTGAAAGGATTAGTCAAATGTCAAACGCCAACAAGAATCTGCAAATCGCCAAAAACGCCATCCCTTCCTATTTGAATGCCGACAATTTAGGACCCTGGGGTAATTATTTACAGCAAGTAGACCGAGTTGTCCCCTATTTGGGCGATTTGGCAAAATGGGCAGACACCCTTCGCAGACCTAAACGCATATTGGTGGTTGATGTGCCAATTCACTTAGACAATGGCGAAATCGCTCATTTTGAAGGTTACCGCGTTCAACACAATACCTCACGTGGGCCTGGCAAAGGCGGCGTTCGCTTTCACCAAGATGTCACACTTTCCGAGGTGATGGCCTTGTCTGCCTGGATGTCCATTAAAAATGCAGCCGTTAACGTTCCATTTGGCGGCGCCAAGGGTGGCATTCGCGTCAATCCCAAGCTACTCTCAACCGGTGAACTGGAACGCATGACACGGCGTTACACAAGTGAAATAGGCATCATCATTGGCCCCACAAAAGATATTCCAGCACCTGATGTGAATACCAATGAACAAATCATGGCATGGATGATGGATACCTATTCCATGAATGAAGGCTCGACAGCAACTGGCGTGGTGACAGGTAAGCCAATCGACTTAGGCGGCTCAAAGGGACGCCGGGACGCTACAGGACGCGGTGTATTTACAGTCGGCAATGAAGCAGCCAAACGCATTGGCTTGGACATTCAAGGTGCCCGGATAGCGGTCCAAGGTTTTGGCAATGTGGGTGGTGTCGCTGGACGCTTGTTTACTGAAGCTGGCGCTAAAGTAGTCGCCGTTCAAGATCATGGTGGCACGATTTACAAACCCAGCGGCTTGGATGTGCCCGCACTGCTCAAGCACGTGGCAGCAACAGGCAGCGTGGCAGGTTTTGCAAATGCAGAAGTATTGTCAGATCACTTATTTTGGGAAGTTGACTGTGATATTTTGATTCCCGCCGCGTTGGAATCTCAAATTACCATCGCCAATGCTTCCAAAATTAAAGCAAAAATGGTGATTGAAGGTGCCAATGGACCGAACGACTCCCGACGCTGATGACATTTTGCAAGAACGCGGTATTTTGGTATTGCCTGATGTGATTGCCAACGCAGGTGGTGTGACCGTGAGTTATTTTGAATGGGTGCAAGATTTCTCAAGCTTCTTTTGGGATGAAGCTGAAATCAATATGCGACTCGTGAAAATCATGTCCGACGCGCTTGCGGGTATTTGGGCGGTGGCTGAAGAGCACAAAGTCAGCCTTCGCACCGCTACCTTCATCGTTGCGTGCAAACGCATCTCTGCATGCACGCGAACTGCGCGGTTTGTACCCGTGACCAGTAACTTGTAAACCTCGGTTAAATGGTTTTACAGCGATCGTGTCAACATCGCCACGGTATTCAATTTTGCCGCGAAGACGTGCACGCGGATGGATGTCAATCAGCGCATCGTATAGGACATCGCCCGAGTACCGTGGCAGACCCTGATATTTCCAATGACTTGCGTGCGATGACATTGCCTTTCACTTTTCCTTCAATGAAAATGTAATCGGCTTCCAGCGTCGTATTCTCCACCAAGCCAGTCGGCCCAATGTGAATGGCGCCACCGTTTTCAAAAACAATCCCGCCAACCAGTTGACCATCCACCTTGATGCCCAAATCTTCGTTGCTGTGAAACGATCCCTCGAATACAGCGCCCTCGCCTATCAAGCTGGTAATGGCATTCAATCTGTCATTCGGAACCAATCTAGCCGTAGTGCGTTCAGTTGTGTTGTAGGTGTTCATGGTTGTGTTCCTTTTGGTAAGAGTACAGAGTTCGCGTTATTTGGACTTGATGATGAATTGCTTGACGTTGCTGCTTTCGAATTTTGCAATTCTATATGTCGATCAAACTGCAGAATAACAGTGGATGCTGAGTTCGTGACTGAATCTGAATTGGTTAGGCCATTATTGTGATCAGGTAAGGATTTGCTGCCAATGGTGTCCGATTTTTCTTGCATCTTCTCAAGTGAATGGATATCCGGCTTTGTGATGGGTCGATCTATACCGAAACGTTCAATAAGCCAATTTTGTGCGCCATCTATGACTTTAGCAGGTCCAAAATAATAAACCAATGATGCGCTGGCAACAGCCATCAACACAGTCAGTGAACCGATGATGGGCAAAATCCAACCCCATAAAAACCATGTTACCCAACGCCTGGCAACACGTCGCTGCGCCACCGATTTACCACGTTGCTGCGATATTGCAATGGCTTTCGATCGCAGCTCCTCGCTTGTCAGCAGCCCTGCTGTTTGCGTGTTTTCCACTTCTTCCATTTACCGACGGTTCTTCTCTGTGCTGCGTTCCAGTGTGGCATTCAGCTCTGCGCCATTCACTTGCAGTTGACCGTAACGGATATGTCCTTTGACCACTGAATTGGGATGCAAATCGACACTGCCACCACTGGCATCCACTGTCCCTTGACAAGCACCCATGACAGATACTTTGCTGGCATAAATATCGCCTTGAACTTCGCCCGATTCGCTGATAACCACTTGCAATTCGCCACTGGCTTTTTCATGCATATTGCCAATCAAATTTCCCGCAATGGTACAAGTACCTTCGGCAGTCACATTGCCTGTGAACAATTAAGCCTGATTCAACCATGCACCGTTTAACTGAAATACCACTTTGCTGAAAGTTTGAAGTTTGAGTTAAGACGGGTATCGCACCACTGTCCGGCATCGCGGCACCCAATGAGACGTGGGTCGAATTTCCATCGATGTGATTTGAATTGTCGTTTGTCATGGTGTGTTATTTGATGTTCAATTTAGAAGCGAATTATGCCGTCTGATCCAGTTCAGGTATGGCATGAATGTTTTTGATTGTTTTGAAAGGCCCTTGTAAATCAGCACCTTCGTATAAACGCAAACGCTGTGCAACGATAGTCCCTGTTGTAGACGCAGTGCTGGCAATGAAAGCGGTGCCGTAACATTCAATCACAGTGTCCGTAGCACTTGCACCCACGTTACCAACTCGGCCAAACACATACAAATCGCCCAAAACCCGGAATTGCCCCTGTATCTGGGCGCCATGCCAAACAATTAATCGCCCATTAATTTGCCCAGCGCCAGACAAATCACCTTGAACCAACAATCCGCCACTGTAGGACACTTCCCCACGCACGCGCGAATCTGGCGCAATGCGATTGACAATGTTCATGCCAATCGGATCGATATCCAGCTTGTCTTGTTGTTTTGAAATATCTTCTGTCATATCAATTTATTCAAAGCAATCAAATAAAAATGGTGTATTGAATCCATGCGCGTGACCAAGCATAGGTCAGCGCCAAACCAATCAGGGCAGAAGCCAAAAAGCCGAATACGAACATCAGTGTTGAGCTTCTACCGTGCGACACGAGATTGATTAACAAGATGCCGTTTGAATGAAAAGCCAATGGATCGCTGACTGCGTTTGAGAGCTTGATTGAGCTCTTGATACGCTGGTTCTGACAGCCATGCTTTGGCATTCATGGCATCCACAGTCACATACTGTTGATTGATTAAATTACGTTCTTTGAATCTCTGACCCAAAACAACTTCTTGCGGTAAACCGACGATGGTTGAGGTAAAAAAATCATCCAACTGCGCTTTGCCTTGCGTGCTGTTGATGGTTTGATTCGTCATACTGAATTTTTCCGCAATATCGGGGTGTTTGGCTAAATATTGAACTAAGTCTTTCCTAATTTTACTTGCGAGTGTAGCTTGAATTGGTCACTAAAAACACACCCGGCAAAATCAATAAAGCACCCCACAAGTGGTGCCACCCCAATTGCTCACCCAACACACTCCAACTGGCCAGTGCGCCATAAAGTGGACCTAAATACAAGGTGATAGCCACTTTATTGGCACTCAACATATTTTGCGCCCAGCCATAAAGCCAATAAGCACCCAAGCTTGGAAAAACAGCTGCAACAACAATCAATATCAGCGCTGGTTGACCCCACACAGTCAAATTGGGTTGCAGTAATTCCCAATAGGCAAAAGGCGCAATCGTCACGCAGCCACCCACGCAAATCATGGCCAACCTGGCCGTCACACTCAAATCACTGGGCCACCATTTTTGCAACAACGCATAGGCAGCCCATGCAATGGCAGCAGCCACAATCCAGAGGTCACCCGCTACAAATTGAATGCCAGCCAAAGCAGTCCATTGCCCTTTCAGCACCACATGCAACACACCTGCAATCGCCAAAACCACACCCGCGATTTGCACCTTGTTCATACGTTCACCCAACCACAGCACAGATCCAACAGCAATCAAGACGGGTGACGATGCATATATAAGCGCAATGTTCATGGCACTGGTAGTTCGTGCCCCTTGATAAACCCATGCCCCGCAAACCAACATGCCGCATGCGCCCAAAATCAAAAACTGAGTACTGTTGGCTAAGATGTATTTGCGTTTAGCCCAAATTTCTTTCCTGGCCAAGATGCACAAGACCAATGCGGCCAATGCCCAGCGACCGAGTGCCAATAAATGCGGCCCAATCACGCCCGGCGCTTTGCGTGCCACCACGTAATTCACAGCCCACAAAGCTGGAACAAACCAAAGTGCGATGAGTGCCAGTCGTTGATGTCTTGCAGCTTGTTCAGGCATTGGCGTTTCTGGTTCGCATGCCCACGCCCAAAGCAGCGCCCACGCTGATGAGCAAAATGATCGCCGCGCCGTACAAACAAGCGGCATACATGCCCTGATCCATCAATCTGCCAAATATCAAAGGCGATACCGCAAAACCCACATCCAAGCCCGAATACACCGTGCCGTACACACGCCCTGTCGCACCTTTGGGCGTGGCTTTTTTAATCATCATGTCGCGGCTGGGGTTGCCAATACCAATGGCAAAACCTGTGCCGGCCAATACCACCATGGTGCCCGTTGCGCCCAGCCAACCGGTTGCGCACAAAGCCAAGAGCACAGCGCCTGCCACCATGGTTGCGGCAACCGTTCTGTCGCTGTTTTTTTGTTTGGCGGCTACAAAGCCACCCACAAATATGCCCACCGCACCGCACAGCATGTAGGCGGTCAAAGTGGCTGATCGCCGCTTCAAAGCTCACGCCATGCATGGCCTTGAGAATGGAAACGGAGAAGCTTTGAATCACTGCCAATGTCATGGTGGACAACAAAAAGAACGCAAAACACCACCACACCACAGGCATTTTCAAAAATGCGGTGTTGCTCGGCTTTTCAGTTGCATGTTCGGTATGCACCACAACTTGTGTCAGCAGGCTAGCGCGATTGATCCACAAAACAATCAAAACAAAAGCGTACAACGTCGTCGCCACCATGAATGCGGTGCGCCAGTTTGACAATGCGGTGATGCTCACATAAAACACAGGCGCCAGCGCCCAGCCCAAATTACCCGTCAAGCCGTGTGCGCTGTAGGCGTGACCCAAGCGTGGCAAAGACACGCGCTGGTTCAAAATAGTGAAGTCACACGGGTGAAACGGCGCATTGCCCAATCCAGCCAATGCGGCAGCCGCAATCAACCAGCCATAACTCGTCGCCGATCCCGCCACAATTGATGCCAATAAAAATATAAAGACTGCGGTAAACAACACAGGACGCGCACCCACCTTGTCCACCAAGAAACCAGACAAGGCCTGGCCAATGCCAGAGATCACAAAAAACACCGTCATCAGCATGCCCAGCTCAGAATAGCTCAGCCCAAATTCTTGCTTGAACACCGGAAACAGCGGCACCAACAACAAATGCGAAAAATGCGAAACAGCATGCGCCAAACCCACCAGTCCAATGATTTTGGCGTCTTGGGCAAGTGGCACAGATGCGTGATGGGCTGGGGTGCTAGATATGCTGGCAGTAGTCATCCCCCCATCATACCAAGCCGCCAGCCAGTGCAGTCCCATGCACACCCTTGACCCGATGGTTTGGCAGGTTTTGCTTGCGTATAGTAAAAATATATGAAAAATCGGCCTATAGCCGGCGTATTTATTGCCTAGGTGTGCTACTTATTTATAGCAAAAGTTGAAGATAAATACACAAATATAACAAATGGTTGCGCGGTTATCTAAATCAATTTATACAGAACGCTACTGATGTAGATCAGTGCTAAACTGTATTCCATGTCAATACGGTAGCTCAAAATGAAAATTTACTCACTATTATTACTCCTCATTTTGGTCATGGTTGCTGCGTTTGCCGTTTTGAATTGGACGGTCTTTCTAGCACCTACTGAATTGTCCATTGGATACACCACAGTAAACATGCCATTGGGCTTAATCATGCTCGGACTTCTGGCAATACTTACGGTTCTATTCCTTGCTTATGTCACATACCTTCAAGGATCTGTTCTCCTCGAAGCTCGCCGTCATTCACGGGAACTGAAATCTAACAGAGAGCTTGCTGACAAAGCGGAAGCTTCCCGGTTTACAGATTTACGCACTTTTCTTGAAACTGAACTCAAGCTGCACGCCACTCAAAACTCTGAAACCAGAGACGCACTGCTCATTCGAATCGACAAACTCGAACATGACTCGCGTACGTTCATGGAACAATCAGGCAACACCCTTGCTGCCTACATTGGTGAAGTCGAAGATCGATTCGAAAAAATCACCACTCCTCCCACAGCAAGCTAATCCACCAGCCCGCTAGTACTGCGCGCAAAAAAAATAGCCACTCAGGCTGGATAGTTGCGACTTTGTAAACTCTCATGCAATTCCTACCATCATTCCCATTCGAAATCACTCCGCTTATCGCATTTGGCATGCTGCTCCTTGTAGGGGCAGCTGGTGGTTATATCGCGCATCGATTCAGTTGGCTGCCGAGCATTACTGGATTCATGGCAGTTGGATTCTTGATAGGCCCCACTGGACTTGGTCTGCTGAGCCAAGATACCATAAATAACTCAAGAATTCTTATTGATATCGCTCTTGCCCTCATACTCTATCGATTAGGGTTGTCGATTGATATTCGCGATATTCGTCGCACTCCAGGGTTGCTACTTGTTTCTGTAATTGAAAGCAGTGTGACTTTCGGTGCGGTAGTGTATGTATTGCATTTTTTTGGTTTGCCTCTGGTTGTTTCGGCAGTGATTGCGGCGATTTCGATCTCTTCATCCCCAGCTGTATTGTTACATGTTGCTCATGAGGTGGGGGCCAAAGGTCGAGTTACAGATTCAGCGGAAACATTGGTCGCCTTGAACAACTGCATTTCATTTTTAGCTTTCACTACAGTCTTGCCGTTCCTTCATCAGTCCGGTGGTAGCATTACCTGGACCGAGATAATCGTGCAACCCACTTACCGCTTTTTAGGTTCCGTGTTGGTTGGCTTCCTACTTGGTATGGCACTGCATCAATTGGCGATGAGGATGAGTTCTGCTAGTCAATACGGTCTTGCTATCGTCGTTGGCTCGATAATGATAGCTGTTGGCATCGCAGATTTTTTGAAGCTTTCCCTGCTAATTGTTCCCCTCATAATGGGAGTCACAGTTTCATCAGTCGAATTAGAAAAACATGTGTCGAGCATCGAGTTTGGAAGCGCTTTCGAGCTGTTTTTCATCGTGCTCTTTGTGTATGCGGGTGCCAATCTGCATCTGCACGAAATCATCGAGTATGCATTCTTCGTTTTTTTACTTTTCGCGATTCGGAGCATAGCAAAAGTTTTAAGTGTCACCTCGACCTCGTCGCTACAGGGCATGGCGGTTCGTGATGGCTTTTCTAGCGGCGCGCTTCTCATTCCAATGGCTGGTTTGGCGATTGGTCTTACGCAAACCACTACCAACCTTTTTCCACAATATGCCACGGAAGTCTCGGCAATCATCCTCGGCTCAGTGGTGCTATTTGAAACGGTTGGTCCTCCCATAGCGAAGTTTGCATTCAACTTCTGCGGAGAATCTGAACAAATGCGTAACACCAAGACGACGGACAAGCAAAGCACGACACAAGCTAACACGTCACATTGAGTGAACAGCAGGCGTCACTTTGCTATAACAGTCAGGTCAGCCAACTCACCCAAACACAAAATTCCCCATCTGTTTGTTTTGGCTTTGCTTGGCTAAGGCAAAAATATATGAAAAATCAGCCTATAGCCGGCGTATTGATTGCCTAGTGTGCTATCTTATTTATAGCGTTTATCGGATTGATGCTTTGACCTGGCTTTGCGTGATTAGCTGTAAACTAACATTCAATGAATTAACTTGCGATGCTTTATGGGCAGAAAATCAGAATAGCTTCAACAAAATAACCAGGAGGAAAAACATGGCTGCTATCAATCCCCACATCAATTTCAACGGCAATGCCGAAGAAGCATTCCATTTTTACAAATCGGTCTTTGGCGGCGAGTTCGCAAGAATCGTGCGCTTCAAAGACCTAGCAAACGCAGATTTTCCTGTTCCTGACAGTGAAGCCAATTTAATCATGCACATCGCATTACCAATTGGCAACACCGTTTTAATGGCGAATGACGTTCCACCCAGCATGGGTCGAACCAATGAAAACGAAAACAGAAGCAAAATTGTCATCAGCACAGAAAGCAAACAAGAGGCAGACAAATTGTTTAGCGGTCTATCAGCAGGTGGCCAAATTGAAATGCCCATTGACGATAGCCCATGGGGGACCTACTTTGGCATGTTCAGAGACAAATACGGTATTGAGTGGATGGTAGAGTTTGACTCGAAAAAATAACGGCAAGTAGTTGACCCGATAGATTCACTGGCTTTGCATGCGATACACCGGCACCCTCAAGATTTGGAACGACGAACGCGGCTTTGGCTTCTTGGAGCCAACGCAGGGCGGACCAGAAATCTTCGTTCACATCAAAGCGTTTCCGCTAAGTACCGGCCGCCCCTTTGTGGGTCAGGTGCTGACCTATGAAATCGAAACTGGCTCAGATGGCAAGAAGAAAGCGCGAGCGGTGCAGTTTCCATTACGCGCAAAGCAACGCCAGCGACAGCGGTATGAAACTGTTGCCCCTTGGACGCTGCCACGCGCATTGGCGATTCCGAATCTTCATTGGTATTTACATCTACGTCGTGATGCGCTGGGGCTTTTCTCTACCTGTGTGCCTGACATACCTCGGGCTCAGCATACTCGCAATCCTCATATACACCTTTGACAAGTCAGCGGCAGTATCAGGACATAGGCGTACGCCAGAAAATACACTTCTTCTCATTTCCCTAGCAGGCGGCTGGCCAGGTGCACTGCTGGCACAGCAATTGCTGCGCCATGAACAGCAAGCAAAGCTTTATCATTGCCTTCTGGCTTACCGTGTTGCTCAACGTTGCCGCATTCGTGGTTTGGCATGCAGGTCCACTCCCAATTGCACGGCTGGCGGGCATGGCCTAACCACGCGATGGCTTGACTGATTTTTCTTGTTGTTTCGAAAAAATATATGAAAAATAAGCTTCTAGCCGGCGTATTTATTGCCTAAGATGCTATTAGATATATAGCCTTTCTTTCCCCACTCTCTTCTCCTACCTGCTCTCGCCGCAGTAAGATCAGGAGCATGATTAAACTGCGCTATAGTTTAGCCATGATGACAAGTCATCTTCTGGGATTAATATGACCAGAATATCCCGCGATTTTCAGTATATGTTGCAAGTATTACTATATGCATTACTTTAGGGCGCACAAGAAACATGATAATCACACCACCAAGCGTAGACTGGAAGTATCTTCTCACAATCATCGCAGCCATTGCTGGCGTATTGGTGCCTGTATTGATTTGGCGCGCAGATCTTTCTTCCAAAGCTGTTGCAGTACGAATCGCTTCGCAGACACAACTTCAGCCAAAGTCCGCAGCCCCATTGACCACCCTTCATGTAACAGTCGGCGGGGTGCCTTTAAAGGATCCATATCTCACCGTCTTCACTATAACGAACAGTGGTGATCGACCAATTCAAGCCACCGATTTCGAGGGACCAATTCAAATACTTGGCACTGGTGCTACAAAGTTGGCACTCTTGCAAGCGGGCGAGTCAAAACCAGATGGTATCGTTGCCGAAGCGGTCCTTTCAGACGGCGTGGCTGCTTTAAAGCCACTGCTATTGAACCCTGGAGACGAATTATCAATCGCAATAGTAACTTCAGATGGGTTGCCAACCTTTTTCACGAGAGGCCGAATAGCCGGCGTCAAAGAGATCGAATTTGACAGCAGATCAGCTACCGACAAGCAGCGCCGTTTGCTATATTTGAAGTTCCCGGTTGCTACTTTGTTGTTCATATCGTACAGTTTTACGTTTATGTGTTTCATGGCCTGGCCGCGAATGCGACTTAAGCGTATTACGCATCTTTTAATCGCGGTACCGTGCGCAATCGGCGGTCTCCTCTTGAGTTTAGAACCACTCATCAAGGAATTTGACTTTTCAACGTACGAAGCCCTTACAATAACGATCGCAATAGTAACCGTAGGTACATTCTTAGCTGTATTGGGCGATCGAAAACCCCGAAGTTCTACAAATGTGCCCTAACCTCTAGCGCAAGTGGAGCACCAATGTTACCCCCTCACCCAAACACAAACACCCCCGGTGCTTTGATCGGGTCTACTGAGACGGATATCTTGCTTTTTGGCAAGAACTTGCCTTCCAGTATCAGCTTGGACAGTGGGTTTTCGATGCGTTGTTGGATGGCGCGTTTCAGTGGGCGGGCGCCGAACACGGGGTCGAAGCCTACTTTGGCTATTTCTGCCAATGCTGCTGTGGACACATCCAAAGTCAAATCCATTTTGGTCAAACGGGCTTGCAAAATTTTGAGCTGTATCGCGGCGATGGACTCGATCTCTTTCACACCCAAGGCATGGAAGACCACGGTTTCGTCGATGCGGTTTAAGAACTCGGGGCGGAAATGGTCTTTCAACTCGTCCCACACCGCTTCCTTGATGTCGTCATACGGCTTGCCCACCATGGCTTGAATTTTGTGCGAGCCAATGTTGCTGGTCATCACAATCACGGTGTTTTTAAAGTCCACGGTGCGGCCTTGGCCGTCGGTTAAGCGGCCATCGTCCAGCACTTGCAAGAGCACGTTGAACACATCAGGATGCGCTTTTTCAACCTCGTCCATCAAAATCACGCTGTAGGGTTTGCGGCGCACGGCTTCCGTTAAATAGCCGCCCTCTTCGTAACCCACGTAGCCAGGAGGCGCACCAATCAAACGCGCCACGCTGTGCTTTTCCATGAACTCGCTCATGTCGATGCGAATCAAATGGTCTTCTGAATCAAACATAAACCCAGCCAATGCTTTGCACAACTCGGTTTTACCCACACCCGTAGGGCCTAGGAACAAGAACGAACCTGTGGGGCGATTGGGGTCAGACAAGCCAGCACGTGAACGGCGAATGGCGTTGGATACGGCGCTGATCGCCTCTTCCTGGCCGACCACGCGGTCGTGCAATTTCACTTCCATTTGCAAGAGCTTGTCGCGCTCGCCTTGCATCAATTTGCTGACAGGAATGCCGGTGGCACGCGCTACCACTTCGGCAATTTCTTCTGCGCCCACTTGGGTGCGCAACAGGCGTGGCTTGCCAGCCGTGCCCTCTGGTGTGGCCTCTTCGGCTGCTTGCGCTTCTTTCAAGCGCTTTTCCAGCTCAGGCAATTTGCCATATTGCAGCTCGGCCACTTTGTTAAAGTCGCCTTTGCGCTTCAGGTCTTCGATTTGGAATCTGATTTTTTCAATCTCTTCCATCACGGTTTTAGAACCCTGCGCTTGCGCTTTTTCGGCTTGCCAAATTTCGTCTAAATCTGAAATTTCTTTTTGCAGCGTCAAAATTTCTTCTTCAATCAAACCAAAACGCTTTTGCGAAGCTTCGTCTTTCTCGCGCTTCACGGCTTCGCGCTCAATTTGCAATTGAATCAAGCGTCGGTCCAGCTTGTCCATCACTTCGGGTTTGGAGTCCAATTCAATTTTGATTTTGCTTGCTGCTTCGTCAATCAAATCAATCGCTTTATCGGGTAAAAAGCGGTCGGTGATGTAGCGGTGGCTCAGCTCTGCGGCTGCCACAATTGCGGGGTCGGTGATTTGCACGCCATGGTGCACTTCGTACTTTTCTTGCAAGCCGCGCAGGATGGCGATGGTCGCTTCGACTGATGGCTCACCCACCAAAATCTTTTGGAAACGGCGTTCTAAGGCCGCATCTTTTTCAATGTATTTACGGTATTCATCCAATGTGGTGGCACCCACGCAATGCAACTCGCCCCGCGCCAAGGCGGGCTTCAACATATTGCCCGCGTCCATCGCGCCCTCGCCCTTGCCTGCGCCCACCATGGTGTGCAGTTCGTCGATGAAGACAATGGTTTGGCCTTCGTCTTTGGCCAAATCTTTCAATACAGATTTCAGGCGCTCTTCAAATTCACCACGGAATTTGGCACCGGCTAAAAGCGCTGCCATGTCCAAACTCAGCACCCGTTTGCCCAGCAAAGTGTCGGGCACTTCACCTGCCACTATGCGCTGCGCCAGGCCTTCCACAATGGCGGTTTTACCCACGCCTGGCTCACCAATCAACACAGGGTTGTTTTTGGTGCGGCGTTGCAGCACCTGAATGGCGCGGCGAATTTCATCATCACGGCCAATCACAGGGTCCAGCTTGCCCATGCGGGCGCGTTCGGTTAAGTCGATGCAGTATTTCTTCAACGATTCGCGCTGGTCTTCGGCATCGGCACTGTCCATGCTTTGCCCGCCGCGCACGGCGTCTATCGTTGCTTCAAGTGACTTGCGCGACAACCCGTGTGTCTTCAGCAGCTTGCCCACATCGCCTTTGGAATCGCATAAGGCGAGCAAAAACAGTTCGCTGGCTATGAACTGGTCGCCACGTTTCAAGGCTTCTTTTTCAGTGGCTTGCAACAGGGCTTGCAAATCGCGCCCGACTTGCACCATCTCTTGCCCATGCACTTGCGGTAGCTTGTTGATCAAGGCATCCACCTCGGTCAAAATGCCACCCAAATTCGCGCCAGAGCGCTCCAGCAAGGCCTTAGGGCCATCTTCTTGCCGCAGCATCGCCAAGAGCAAATGCGCTGGCTCAATGTAGGCGTTGTCTTGCTTCAAAGCCATGCTCTGCGCATCGCTCAAAGCTTCAGTAAATTTCGTCGTCAGTTTGTCTTGTCGCATAGGTAAACCTTATGAAAATGTGATTAATTGCCCAATAACTTGGGATACTTAACCAAATTTCAAGCTTACCGTTTTTGACCTAAATCATCTGTAGGACAGAAACCCTAAATTAGCCATGCATGGACACGGCTCGGTTTTTAATGCCCAATTTATGGCGCTTTGGGTTCTTGCCACTTGTTCAATGACGCATCGTCACTGGCCCGTGCATCCACCCAGCGGGCTGCTGCGTCTGCATGTGGGGTTTGCTCTTTTTTCCAAAAGGGAGCTTGGGTTTTGAGGTAGTCCATGATGAACTCGCAGCCCTTGAAAGATTCACCACGGTGCGCTGCTGTAACAGCCACCATGACGATTTGATCCAGCGGTTGCAGCTTGCCTACGCGGTGGATGACGCGGGCGTTGTACAAGTGGAATCTGTCCATCGCGGTATCGATGATGGCGACGATGGATTTTTCGGTCATGCCGGGGTAATGTTCCAGCTCTAACTCGCTCACGGCATCGCCATCGTTCAAATCGCGCACGGTGCCGACGAAAGCACACACGGCACCAACACGTTTGTCGTCTGCACGAAGTTTGGCGACTTCGGTGCTTAAATCAAAATCAGCGGTTTGGATGGTGACGCGTGGAATCATGCTGATCTCCTGAGATTAACCACCGGTGACAGGCGGGAAAAAGGCTACTTCGCAATGGTCGTTCAATGGCGTGTTGTCGTCACACATGTCATGGTTCACCGCCATGCGCAAAGTTTTGCCTTTGAATGCGGTGTCCAAACATTCTGCATACGCACCGCCACGTGCCACCAACTCAGCGCGGAGTTGCCCTAGCGTGCTGGCGTGGGTTTCAACTTCTTCAGTGCCGAGACCGATGGCCTCGCGCATGGAGGCAAAATATTTGACAGTGACCATTATGGTGTTTGGCATGGTGACTCTAGGATAGCACTTCTGCAAACGCGGTGTATTGCACCATGTCACCCGGTGCGATGGTTTGGCCGGCTGGGTTGTTCACCAAACCATCGCCCCACACGGCGGATGTTAAAACGCCAGAACTTTGGTTAGCAAACAAATCCAAGCCGCCGTTTGCATTACGTTTGACACGTAATAACTCGCGGCGTTTGTCGGCCTTGGCAACAGTGAAATCTGCGCGCATTGCTATCGCTTTGCTAGCAATGTGGTCCACATCCACAACGCCTTGCAACTTCAATATAAAGGGGCGTACCAACAACATGAAGGTGACAAAGCTGGACACTGGGTTGCCAGGCAAGCCGATGAAATGGGTGCTTCGCCTACTTTCCCATACGCAAAGGGTTTGCCGGGTTTGATGGCGATTTGCCACAGGTTGAGTTCGCCCAAGGCTTGCACCGCAGGTTTGATATGGTCTTCTTCACCCACCGACACGCCGCCGCTGGTGAGAATCAAATCATGCGCTTGAGCAGCATTGCTCAAAGCGGCTTTCGTCGCATCCAAGTTGTCTGGCACGATACCCAAATCCGTCACCTCACAGCCCAAGCGCTGCAACATCGCACGCAAAAAGAAACGGTTGGAGTTGTAAATGCTGCCGGCAGGCATGTTCTAAGGCGCAATGTCACCTGGCATTACCAGTTCATCGCCGGTGGAAAACAGCGCCACTTTGGGGCGACGAACCACAGGCAATGTTGCCAAACCAATGCTGGCCGCCAAGCCAATTGATGCAGGTGTGAGACGCTCGCCTTTTTGCAGCACCACAGCACCCAAAGCCACATCTTCACCCGCGCGACGAATCCATTGGCCAACTGCTGGCAATGCATTCACACGAATTTGCGCCATGCCATTTTGCTCAGGCAGTGTTTCACATTCCTCTTGCATTACCACCGTGTCAGCCCCGGCTGGAATGGCCGCCCCCGTAAAAATGCGTGCCGCAGTACCCGTCTGCAAAGGCAATGCCGCGCTACCCGCTGGAATGCGCTGGCTGACCGACAGCACCGCACCTGCGGTTGGCACATCGGCACAACGCATGGCATAACCGTCCATGCTGCTGTTGTCTTGTGGTGGCACGTGCAAGGCTGAGCGCAAGTCTTCTGCCAGTACACGCCCATCTGCATCGAAGGTGGAAATCGACTCCAATCCATTCAGTTGCACGGCTTGCTGCAGCAGCTCTGCTAAAGCTACATCCAATGGTTTGAGTGGGGCTCGTGCGGGCGCGGGTGCGGGTGTCATGGACGATGTGTGAATGGTGTTGAATGTACGGTTGAAACTCTACTGCTATATTTTTGATAGAACTCTAGGCAATTAATACGCCGGCTGAGACCAAATTTTCATATA
>CAWJBD010000009.1:0-35462 GCA_963841045.1 uncultured beta proteobacterium
CCAAAAGCGCCCAGCAAAGCGCCTGCGCCCAATAACCACAGCAAATGAATTTTGGTTTTCCAAACCAATAGCATGCACACCAGGCCTAGCAACCATAAAGGCCAGTCTTTGGTGGCATTATTGTTGGCTGATATCAAGAGCCAACCCGTGGCGATCAAGAGTGCAATCACAATCGGTGCCATGCCTTGCTTGAAGGCGCGGACAATGCGCAATTCACGGTTTTGATGACCCCACCTGGCTGCCAAAAATGTCAAGGTTGTGCTGGGAATCATGATGCCCAGCATGGGCACCAATACACCAAACAAAGCCATTGCCAAACCCGTCCAGCCAGCGTGTAAGCCGCCACCCGCATTCAGCCCAACATTCCAACCCATGAGCGCCACAAACAACACATTGGCGGGGCCAGGCGCGGCTTGCGCCAAAGAGATGCACGATGTGAATTGCGATTCGGTCAACCAATGTTGCTCGGTCACCAAATAGCGGTGCATATCGGGTGCGGTGGTGATGGCACCGCCCACTGACAACAAAGACAGCATGGCAAACTGCGTGAAGAACCCAAACCAATCAGCGGCGTTTTAATTCAATATCACTGTGTGCCTCCATCGGCTTGATCAGCCAACACACCCAATTGCCGGTACGCCCACGCCATGGCGGCACTGCCCAATACCAACAGCACCCAAGCCAGTGGAATGCGCAATATCGCTATAGCTATAAATGTCATAGCAGCCAAGGCAACACACACGCCGACTGTCATCACATTTGTCTTTAAAGCGCCAACCAGTTTCAAGCCCACAGCCGCAATCAAACCCGCTGAAACAGCACCCATGCCTTTGAGTGCGCCTTTTGCCACAGGTAAATCGGCCACCGTGGCAAAAGGGCCGCCACCGCCAACACAATCAACAGCGGAAATACCAACATGCCCGCCAGCGCTGCCAAAGCACCGCGAACGCCAAAGTAGCGGTCACCAATCATCAGCGCCAAATTCACCACGTCAGGGCCAGGCAATATTTGCGCCACTGCCCAGTCTTCTACGAATTCTTCGTTGGTAAGCCAGCGTTTTTCTTCAACCAGCACCCGTTGCACAACCGCCAACACCCCACCGAAGCCTTGCAGAGCCAACTTGGTCATGCACCAAAATAAATCGCTGAGGGAATTGGGGCGCGGTCGGTTAGCGGTGGCTATATCAGTATCAAGAATCATGGCTTTGCATCTTAACTCAACGCAAACAGGCTTAAAACATTACACTCAATGATTACAGAAAAGGAGACCCTATCGGCTGCCTACCTGGTTGTCGATACCGATTTAACCAACCCCGAAGCGTATGAAGAATACAAAACCAAAGCCCGCCCATTGGCTGAAAAGCACGGTGGTGAGTACTTGGCGCGCGGCGGCAAAATGAGCATCAAAGAGTCTGATCTGTGGTCGCCCAAACGCATGGTGCTGGTGAAATTCCCCAGCTACGAACAAGCCGAAGGATTCTATAACTCTGCCGAATACCAAGCAGTGCTACCCATCAGCCTCAAATCCGCCAAACGCACCGTGGTGATTGTAGAAGGCATTTAAGTAAAAAAGACCACAAATGCTATAATTTTAATAGCATACTAGGCAATTAATACGCCGGATACAGCCCAATTTTTCATATATTTAAATGACCAGCTACTCTGATGTCTCCTTTTTCCCGCGCATAGCCAAACCGCTTACCAGCTACAAAAAATACTGGGCGGCGCGCTTTGGCACGGCCAAGTTTTTGCCAATGAGCAAAAAGGAAATGAACACACTGGGTTGGGACAGTTGCGACATCATTTTGGTGACGGGCGACGCCTACGTGGATCACCCCAGCTTTGGCATGGCGGTGATTGGTCGCATGTTGGAAGCGCAGGGTTTTCGCGTCGGCATCATCGCGCAGCCTGATTGGCAAAGCGCAGAACCCTTTAAAGCTTTAGGCAAACCCAATTTGTTCTTTGGCGTGACCGCTGGCAACATGGATTCCATGATCAACCGTTACACCGCAGACCGCAAAATTCGCAGCGACGATGCCTACACCCCCGGTGATGTGGGTGGCAAGCGGCCGGACCGCGCTGCGATTGTCTACAGCCAGCGTTGCCGCGAAGCCTACAAAGATGTACCCATTGTGCTGGGCGGCATTGAAGGCTCATTGCGCCGCATCGCGCATTACGATTATTGGAGCGACAAAGTGCGCCGCTCCATCGTGGTCGATGCCAAATCCGATTTACTGCTGTACGGCAACGCCGAACGCGCGATTGTCGAAATCGCCCACCGCTTGGCCGCCAAAGAGCCGATAACTTCCATCACCGATGTGCGTGGCACAGCGTTTGTGCAGCGCACAAACCCAGAAGGCTGGATTGAAATTGATTCCAGTAGCGTGGATGAAATTGGCCGTGTGGACCAGCACGTCAACCCCTACATGATGAGTGCGGATCTGGCGCGCGCGCAAGGCGGCGCGTGTGTGCAAGACCCGAACGCGGCGGATGCGCCTGTCGGTTTGATAGACGGCAAAACACAAGCCATTCAATTCATTCCCAACCCGGCATTACAAACATCTTTGACCCACAAAAACAACTTGGTCAAAACGGATAAAAACAAAACCGTGATTCGCTTGCCGTCGTACGAACAAGTCAAGTCTGACCCCGTGCTCTACGCCCACGCCAGCCGAGTACTGCACTTGGAAACCAACCCTGGCAATGCCCGCGCATTGGTGCAAGCGCATGGCGAGGGCACGACTGCAAAAGATGTGTGGATCAACCCACCGCCGATACCGCTGACCACGGTTGAGATGGACTATGTGTTTGACCTGCCGTATGCAAGAAGCCCGCACCCTGCGTATGCCGATGCCAATGGCAGCCACGACCATGCCACCAAAATCCCTGCATGGGAGATGATTCGCTTTTCCGTCAACATCATGCGCGGTTGCTTTGGTGGCTGCACGTTTTGCTCCATCACCGAACACGAAGGCCGCATCATCCAAAGCCGCAGTGAAGAATCGGTCATCAAAGAAGTGGAAGCCATTCGCGATACGGTCAAAGGCTTTACCGGCACCATTTCAGACCTAGGCGGCCCGACAGCCAATATGTATCGATTAGGATGCAAAACGCCCGAAATCGAAGCCGCATGCCGCAAACCCAGTTGCGTCTACCCCGGCATTTGCCAAAACCTCACCACCAGCCACGACCCACTCATTCACATGTACCGCCGTGCGCGTGCGCTCAAGGGCGTGAAGAAGATTTTGATCGGCAGCGGTTTGCGTTACGACTTGGCTGTAAAAAGCCCAGAGTATGTGAAAGAACTCGTCACCCACCACGTGGGCGGCTACCTGAAAATCGCGCCGGAGCACACCGAACAAGGCCCGCTCACCAAGATGATGAAGCCCGGCATTGGCACCTATGACAAGTTCAAAACCTTGTTTGAAAAATACAGTCTTGAAGCGGGTAAAAAACAATACCTCATCCCCTACTTCATCGCCGCGCACCCGGGCACAAGTGACGAGGACATGATGCATTTGGCCGTGTGGTTAAAAAAGAATGGCTTTCGCGCCGACCAAGTGCAAACCTTCTACCCCAGCCCCATGGCCACCGCCACCGCCATGTACCACACCGGCAAAAACCCCTTGCGCAAAATCACCCGCGAAAGCGAGTCAGTAGACATCGTCCGCGGCGACAAACGCCGCCGCCTGCACAAAGCCTTCCTCCGCTACCACGACGCCACCAACTGGCCCCTGCTACGCGAAGCCCTAAAGACAATGGGCAGAGCCGACCTAATAGGCAACGGCAAACACCACCTCATCCCCACATTCCAGCCTTTGGTGAAAACGGGCGCAAGCACAACTGCCGCCAGCTCCAAACCCAAAAAAGGCACAATCCAAACGCAGCATACAGGACTGCCACCTCGGGATAATGGGGGTAAGGTGTTGAGGGGTGGAAAGCCTAGAAATTAGTGCAAAATATGGCTGTAGACGTTATTTTTATTGTCCTATGCGCTATGTAATTTGTAGCAATCAAATTTCCCTAGTATGACTGATTTCATATTTATTTCTGTTTCTACGTTGTTCATTAGCATTGGAGTTTTACTAGTTTGGTTATTTGGCAAACTAATTGGAAGTTTCTTTGGATATCTTTATCGCAATAATCAGCAAAAAAACGCCATCATTACCAAATCTAAACAATACTCGTATATTGTTGCAACGTTATTCATTGGCATAGCGATACATGACGCACTCAATCCTTCCGACAATTTTTATTTACAAGAATTCTCAGAAGTTACGCTGCTACCAGCGCCATCATCTGCAACCGTTGTAGCAAAAAGTGCGTCATTCCCTACTCCGCAAGGCGACTACTGTTCTTTTTCTCGAATCAAACTTAGTGCAGATGATTATGAAAAAATTCATAAAAAATTATCAAATGACATACGCTTTTCTACAGGTGATGGATTGGGCTCTTACGAAAAAGAAATTGCTCAAACTCAACTACCAAAATTAGAAATTCGAAAATCTTTCAAACGTACTGTTCCTGATAAAGACGATCATCACCTATCCATACAATTCATGGACGATGGGGTTCATATTGATGTGCATGTTTGCTACACTTAACCATCACTTTCGCTAGGTACCAACTGCCCCGACGATTCGATAATTAGATTTCTAAAACTTATGAAATAGAAATATGTCCCTCAGCCTCACCCAAGCCACCACCCAACTACACACCCAACCCTTCAGCAAACTGTTGAACGCTGAAGTTGCAGAACTGGGTGATGACAAGGTGGCTTTGCGGGTGCCTATTACTGAGCAGGTTTTGCAGCAGCATGGGTTTGTGCATGGTGGGGTGGTTTCTTATGCGGCGGACAATGCGTTGACTTATGCTGGGTATTTATCGCTGAAGCAAAACGTGGTGACTTCGGAATTCAAAATCAATTACGTGCGGCCAGCCAAAGGCGAAGCGTTGTTGGCGCGGGCGTACACGGTGCATGCAGGTAAAAACCAAGCGGTGTGCCGTTGTGATGTGTTTTGCGTGCAAGATGGGCGCGAAGTGTTGTGCGCGGTGGCGCAAGGCACGATTGTTGTGATGCTACCAAAATAATAGCGCCTTAGGCAATCAATACGCCGGATACAGCCCTATTTTATTCATAATCTAATAATCCATAGTGAAATTGACATGAACCAAAATGCTGAAACTTACTTCACCGACGGTTGTGGACGTTGCTCCAAAGGTGGCACACCTGCTTGCAAGGTCAATACTTGGGCTGCGGAATTAGCGGCGTTGCGGGCTTTGGTGTTGGAAGCTGGGCTGAATGAGGAATGCAAATGGGGTGTGCCTTGCTACACTTTTGAAAAAGGCAATGTGGTGTTAATTCACTCATTCAAAGAGTATTGCGCATTGCTGTTTATCAAAGGGGCTTTGTTGAAGGATGCCAAGGGTATTTTGATTCAACAAACCGAGAACGTGCAAGGCGGCCGGCAGTTGCGGTTCACGGATGTTCGCGAGATTACGAAACTGAAATCAAACATCAAAGCCTATCTGCAAGAAGCCATTGCGGTGGAAAAAGCAGGTTTGAAGGTGAACATGAAACCGACATCTGAATTTGCCATGCCAGCCGAGTTTCAATCAGCCTTAGATCAATCCGCCAAGCTCAAGACTGCTTTTTTTGCACTGACCCCCGGTCGGCAGCGCGCCTATTTGCTGCATTTTGCAGCGGCCAAACAATCCAAAACGCGAGAAGCACGGATTGAAAAATGCACACCGATTATTCTGAGTGGCAAAGGTTTGTTGGACTGAGATTTTTATAACCCAGCGTACTTCACGACGATGTTTTCCCATATTCACACCGGCGTTACCGATTTCGACAAGGCATTTACGTTCTATGACGTGGTGCTCAAAGAGCTTGGCCTGCTCTTGCGATTTAAAGAAGCGGACAAGGCTTGGGCTGGCTGGCAAACGCCAGATGTGGCGCGACCCTTGTTTCTGATTGGCAAGCCGTTTGACAAAGCCGCACACCAAGTGGGCAATGGTCAGATGGTGGCTTTTTTGGCAGCGTCGCGTGAGCAGGTGCGGCGTGTGTATGAGACTGCCTTGGCCAACGGAGGCATCGATGAAGGCGCGCCAGGACTGCGCCCCCACTACCACGCCAACTATTACGGCGCGTATTTTCGCGATACTGAGGGTAACAAGGTGTGCGTAGCGTGCCATCAAGCCGAGTAAATATAGCGATTTGAGGAAACCAATATGAGCATCGAACTCAGCAAAGAAGACCGCGCCCAGGCCATTGCGTCCATTGAACGCTACTTTCTTGAAAACATGGAAGAGAAAATTGGCAATGTGGCAGCGGGCGGATTGTTGGGCTTTTTTATTGACGAGATTGGCCCATCCATTTACAACAAAGCCGTGGCTGACGTGCAAGAGCGTTTGCAGCAGCGCATTGCCGATTTGGATTTTGAAGTGAATGAAGACGAATTCACCTATTGGCGCAAGTATGACAAGGCGCGGAAGTAGGCTGATTGATCACTTTACATAAAAAATATATGAGAAATTGGCCTCTAGTCGGCGTATTGATTGCCTAGCGTGCTATTAAAAAAATAGCATGTCGCCCTAGTGCATCGCACGGACAAAACTACTTCACTTATCCTTATACGGATTCTCTGTCGTTTTAAATTCGATGCGAAGCGGTGTGCCGACGAGTTTGAAGGCTTGGCGGTAACGGCCTTCTAAAAAGCGTTTGTAGGCATTGCTGACATGCTCTAACGAATTGCCGTGAATCACGATAACGGGCGGATTCATGCCACCTTGGTGGGCGTAGCGCATTTTGGGTCGGAACAAGCCGGCGCGTTCTGGGCTTTGGTATTGCACAGCTTCCAGTAACAACCGCGTGAGCACGGGCGTGGTCATTTTGATCATGGCCGAGCGGTGCGCTTTAGCCAGCGATGTCCACAAAGGCCCTAAGCCTTGGCGCTTTTTGGCGGAGATGAAATGCAACTCGGCAAACTTCAAAAATGCCAAGCGCGTTTCAATCGAGCGCTGTACCAACTGGCGCTGGTAGGCATCTACCGCATCCCATTTGTTGATGGCGATGACCACCGCACGGCCGCTTTCTAAAATGTAGCCGGCGATGTGCGCGTCTTGGTCAGTCACGCCCTGTTCGGCATCAATCAACAACAGCACCACATTCGCATCGGCAATGGCTTGCAGTGTTTTGACGACGGAGAATTTTTCGATGGCTTCGAACACTTGCCCCCGGCGGCGCAATCCTGCCGTATCAATCAATTCAAACTTTTGCCCATCACGCTCAAATGGTACAGATATCGCATCGCGTGTGGTGCCGGCTTGATCAAAAGCGACCAAGCGTTCTTCGCCCAGCCATGTGTTGATCAATGTGGACTTACCTACGTTTGGCCGTCCTGCTACTGCAATTTTGATAGCACCTGTTTCAACAGGTTCTTCTTCGTCATCGCTCAGATGCAAACTGGCAAATGCCAAATCAACCAGTTCGCGTGTACCTTGTCCATGCGCTGCCGACACGCCGTGCACTTCGCCCAAACCCAGTTCAAAGAATTCACCCAACTGGTGGCTGTTGGTCATGCCCTCGGCTTTGTTGGCAACCAAGATGCAGGTTTTGCCCAGTTTACGCAGGTATTTGGCAATGTCATGGTCTTGCGCGCACACACCATCACGCGCATCCACCATGAAGATAACGACATCCGCTTCGGCCACCGCTTGGCGCGTTTGCTTGGCCATTTCTTTGTAAATGCCGGTCTCTGCAGTCGGCTCAAAACCACCGGTGTCAATAACGATGTATTCCAGTTTGCCTTGCTTGCCGTTGCCGTAATGACGGTCGCGCGTCAACCCCGCAAAATCGGCAACAATGGCGTCGCGTGTTTTGGTCAGGCGGTTAAATAGGGTTGATTTGCCCACGTTGGGACGACCAACAAGGGCTAGGACGGGTTTCATGCGAAAAGTTTACTCAGCAGTTGGTCAGGCAGTATTACTGTGCCGGGCCTGATGTTTTAGTCGTGGTCACAGTGCTTGTTGCAGCTGCAGCTGTCGTCACAGCATCGCCACCCAAAGCATTGATTTTGACTTCAACCAAACGGCGATAGGCAGTTTTATCATCAAAACCTTTGTAGGCTTTCACGTATTCGGCTTTGGCTTCAGCGGTTTTGCCTTGCAAGGCATACACATCACCACGACGGTCATCGGCCAACGCGGCAAATTCGCTTGGGAATGATGCCAGACAATTGTTTCAGTGCATCGTCATAGTTTTTAGCTTCAATGGCTACTGCGGACAAACGCAATTTCGCCAAAGCTTGGTAACCTTCGTCTTTGGCATTTTGTGCAACATTGGTAAGTGCCGCTTTGGCCGCATCGGTTTTACCCAATTCAAACAAACTTTTGCCTGCCAACAAACCGGCTTGTTGCGCATAAGTGGTGGAGCCAAATTTGGCATTCATATCGGCCAATGCACGTTCTATCTTGGCGGCATCTTTGCTGGCCACACTGCGTTCTACTTCGGTGAACATGCCCGCTGCTTGATTGGCTTGACTGCGTTGGTAGTATTGGTAAGCGTTCCAAGCCGCATAAGTTCCCAATACGGCAATCGCCACCCATGTAATCAGATTGCCCCATTGTTTCCAAAAGTGCTTCAGTTCGTCCAGTTGTTCTTGTTCTTCGAGATTGAGTTGAGTAGCCATGGCTTAATAATAATGAGAATGATTGAGAGGAATTAGAAATTGAATACAAATTGCGAATAAAAATCGCATAGCGTGAATGTCAAATCATGATTTCACAGCGCTATCGTCGAGAGCTATTGTCGTAGCATTTGCAACCAGCTATCCACCGATTTTAACGCCTGCAGGCTTTGCGCGCCCTGCCCGTCGCGCAATGACTTTACCGTAAGCTGTCCAGCAGCCATTTCGTCGGCACCAAAAACCAGCGCGTAACGTGCACCGCTGGCATCTGCTTTTTTGAATTGGCTCTTCATGCTACCGGCTGTTCCGTCATTCGTCGCGTGCATTTGTACACTGATACCGTTGGCACGTAAAGTTTGTAACACACCCGCCACCACAGGTGCGGCAGCCAAATCGGGCACGATGGCATAAGCATCCAAGTTCGGCTGGCTGCTGGCAATGGCTTGCTCTTTCAGCAATTCCAACACGCGCTCTATACCCATGCCCCAACCCACTGCTGGCGTGGGTTTACCGCCCAAAATTTCAAATAAGCCGTCGTAACGGCCACCGCCACAAAGTGTGCCTTGTGCTCCCAGCTCGCTGGTGATGAATTCAAACACGGTGTGGCTGTAGTAGTCCAAGCCCCGTACCAAGCGTGGGTTTATCGCCCAAGCCACACCACAACTGTCCAGCAAGCGTTTGACGGTGTCCAAGTGTTTCAGCGATGCTTCGCCCAAATAATCTAACAATTGCGGTGCAGCTTGCACCAAATCCTGCATCGCTGGGTTCTTGGTATCCAATATACGCAAAGGGTTGGTTTGCAAACGGCGTTGTGCATCCGTATCCAAAGCGTCTTTGTTCTTTTCAAAATAAGTTATCAAAGCTGCACGATGCGCTTGTCGCTCGCTTGGTATGCCTAAACTGTTCATTTCCACACGCACATTTTTGACACCCAAACGTGACAGCAACTGGTGCGCCAACAGCATCAATTCGGCATCGACTTCGGGACCTGCAAAACCCAAGGCTTCGGCACCCAATTGGTAAAACTGGCGATAACGCCCACGTTGTGGTCTTTCATGCCTGAACATGGGGCCCATGTAATACAAACGCTTGCCACCGTCATAGGTGAGGTTGTGCTCAATGGCGGCACGCACTACACCTGGTGTGTTTTCAGGTCGCAAGGTCAATTGCTCGCCATTTAATCTGTCCTCGAATGAGTACATTTCTTTCTCAACGATGTCGGTCGTCTCACCCGTGCCGCGCACAAAAAGCGCTGTCGGTTCAACAATTGGCGTGCGAATGTTTCTGTATGCACTGCCGGCCATGACGTCGCGCACATGCGATTCAAACCATTCCCAGCGGGCTGAATCAGGCGGCAAAATGTCGTTCATGCCTTTCACGGCTGAAATGGGCTGAACTTTGGATTTAGCTTGAGTTGGAGCTTGAGCTTGATCTTTGCGGGTCGGACTGTCTGTCATTATTTTTTACCGTAGCGATTTTCAATGTAGTTTTGAACAATGGTTTGAAATTCTTGTGCGATGTTGTCACCACGCAAGGTGACTCTTTTTTCACCGTCAATGTAAACAGGGGCAGCGGGTGCTTCGCCAGTGCCGGGCAAGCTGATGCCGATGTCGGCATGTTTGCTCTCGCCTGGGCCATTCACAATGCAGCCCATCACGGCCACTTTCATTTTTTCAACACCAGCGTATTTGTCTTTCCAAACAGGCATTTGGGCACGCAAAAAATCATCAATCTGTTGCGTTAGCGATTGAAAGGTGGTGCTAGTGGTTCGACCACACCCTGGGCAAGCGGTGACACTGGGTACGAAACTGCGCAACCCTAGGGATTGCAAAATTTCGGATGCGATGACGACTTCTTGCGTACGCGATTCATTCGGCTGCGGCGTGAGTGACACGCGTATGGTGTCGCCAATGCCTTCTTGCAACAATACAGACAATGCTGCTGCTGAAGCCACAGTCCCTTTGGTACCCATGCCCGCTTCAGTCAAACCCAAATGCAAAGCGTAATCACAGCGCTTAGACATGCCACGGTAGACGGAAATCAAGTCTTGCACACCGCTGACTTTGCACGACAAGATGATTTGATTGCCATTGAGTCCCATGGTCTCTGCCAGTTTGGCTGAATCGATGGCTGACGAAACCAAGGCTTCAAACATCACCGATTTCACATCCCACGGGGTGCTGCGTTTGGAATTTTCATCCATTAGGTGCGCTAACAATTCTTGGTCCAAACTACCCCAATTGACACCAATCCGAACGGCTTTGTTCCAACGTACCGCTGCTTCTATCATTTGACCAAATTGTTTGTCTTTTTTATCACCCTTACCCACATTGCCTGGGTTGATGCGGTATTTCGATAAGGCTTGTGCACAATCTGGAAAATCGGTGAGTAAGCGATGGCCGTTGTAATGGAAATCGCCAATCAAGGGCACATCAATTCCCATGCGATCCAACTGTTCGCGAATATAGGGAACTTGTGCAGCTGCTTCAGGCGTATTGACCGTGATGCGCACCATTTCAGAACCTGCATTGGCCAGTTCTTTGATTTGAATCGCGGTGCCAACGGCATCCACCGTGTCGGTATTGGTCATGGATTGCACCCGAACGGGCGCATCACCACCCACAGTCACAATGCGAGAACCCCAAACCACCGAGGCTTGGCGCGTGTGCTTCACTGTTGGGCTGGCACAGGAAATCGGCTCAATGACAGGCAAACTCGACAGCATCACTTCACCTCAAAAAACGCCACATTGTTTTTTGCAATCGAAGTCAAATCTTTCACCTGACCGCGCACCAGTACTTGAGTGAAATTTGTACTTCCTACAGTCACGGACAACGGTAAAACACCATTCGCCCCAGCGCTTTCCCCTGCCTTCATCAGCTGTTTAAAAACCGTGGCTCCCTTGGCATCTTTGACCTCAATCCAGGTATCGCCACTGGCTTTAAAAGCCACAACACCATCAGTCACGGGCGTATTGGCGCTTGCCATCAATGCGCTTGGCTGGTTTGCCGTATCGGTGGATATAGCCGGTGCAGTTGTCGCTGTGATCGGCGTTGCAACTACCGGTGTCACTTGAATGGCGTTGGATTCTTTTGCAGCCATCTCGGTAACACCCGATGTTTTTGACTCTTGAATGGTCTTTGTGCTGTCAGACTTCATCGCCGGCCACAAATAGATGGCTGCTGCTCCCAACAACAGGGCTGCGCCACCTATCATCCATGGTGTTTTCATAAAATCCATGGGGTTCACTTTGTCATTGGACAAAGCTGAACGGATGGGTGTGTCGATCGATTTACTCGCCGTGTTTAATCTTGTCGAACCCGTCTTGGGCATCAAAGCCAGAATGGGCTCTGGATCAATTTTGAGGGTGTTGCATACACTGGCTGCCAATGCACGCACAAAAACCATATCGGGTAACAAGTTTAAGTTGTCGTCTTCTAATGCTTCGAGACGTTTCACTGGCACTTTTAAAGTAACCGCCAACGCTGCAATGTGCAAACCTGCTTGCATGCGTGCTTGCTTGATCAGCTGACCAGCGCTTGGTTGCGGCGGCTCTTGAGTACTTATTTCTGGTGCGCTATCACTCTGAACCTCATGTTCTTCCTGCAAAGTCGGCAGATCTGGTGAGTGTGCTAATTCTTGTGATGCGTTAGTCATTAAATAAACCCCGATCAAACAAAGACATTTCTTTGGATTCTGGAAACCGCTTTTTTAAACTATCACCCAATTGCGTGACGCCCACTTGGTTGCCTAGTTTTCTTTCAATTTTGGCAGCCAACCACAAGGATTCCGCATTGGAAAATTCACTGTTATTCAAGCGACGAATGTAAAACTGTGCGCGCACCAGCTCTTGGCGCTGGTACATTAAATTTGCCAAGTTATAGCCCGTAATGGGATTGGCGGCATCAAACTCCAATGCACGCAAAAAACTGGATTCAGCTTGTCGCTTGTCGCCTGCACGCATGAAGCAAACACCTTTGGTCAACCAAGTGTTGGCTTGCCCCTGATATGCCGGGCTGGCCAAAGCACGGTCAAAATAAACGATCGATTCTGCGTAGCGGGCTTCTTGGCATGACAACCATCCCAAATTGTGCAGCACATTGCCATCTCTTGGATTCAAACTGACCGGCACGCGTAAAACTGTCACGCGCCAAGCCCATGTCGTTCAGACGCATGTAAATCAGACCACGCAAGTTGTATGCATCAGTGGATCGGGGGTCAGCATTGATGGCCAATTTCACTTCGTCCAAGGCAACGGTGAGCTGTCCTTGCTCTAAATAGCCCTGCGCCAATTCCAACCTGATTTTGGCGCGCTTTTGCTGATCTGTTTCGTCTGACGCAGTGGCCAAATCGGCTTGGCCTGCAGTACCTGTAGTCTCGGTTGCGCAGCCGCTTAGCCATGTCAAGAATAAGACCAGCACAGCCATGGTGAAAAGAGAATTTTTACTTGCCATCATTCAACCATCCTTTGTTGCATGCGAATAACTACCTTGGTTCTGTCTATCACCTCACCGGCCAATTGCCCACAAGCCGCATCAATGTCGTCACCACGTGTTTTGCGTACGGTTGTCACTATACCCGCATCGCTGAGAACTTTGGCAAAAGCCTGTACTTGGTTTTTAGACGAACACAACAAGCCCGAAGCGGGAAACGGGTTAAAGGGGATCAAATTAAATTTGCATGGAATGCCTTTGCCAGCATGGTTTTTTACCAAGTCGACCAACTGTTTGGCTTGCTCAACGCTGTCATTGACACCGTCTAGCATGCAATATTCAAAGGTAATGAAATCGCGTGGCGCAAATTCCAAATACCGTTGGCAAGCATCCAGCAATTCGGCAATCGGGTATTTTTGGTTGATGGGTACCAAGTTGTCACGCAAAGCATCCGTCGGCGCATGCAGTGAGACTGCCAACGCAACTGGACAATCTGCGGCCAAGCGGTCAATCATGGGGACAACACCTGAAGTGGACACCGTCAATCGGCGCCTGGACAAACCATAACCATGGTCATCCAACATTGCGCGCAAGGCTGGAACTAAAGCGGTGTAATTTTGCAATGGCTCACCCATGCCCATCATCACCACATTAGAGATAACGCGTTCGCTTGTCGACAAGTGCTTACGCAAAAAATGCTCAGCAAACCACAATTGGCTGATGATTTCACCGGTGGTCAGATTGCGGCTAAACCCCTGATGTCCCGTTGAGCAAAAACGACACCCTACAGCACATCCTGCTTGCGATGAGACACACAAAGTACCACGTGTTTCTTCTGGGATAAATACCGCTTCGACAGCGTTCCCACCACCCACATCAAACAGCCATTTGATGGTTCCATCGCTGGATTCTTTTTGGCTGATGATGGACAAGCCCTGCACACGGGCTTTTAGAGCCAATTTATCGCGCAAAGGCTTGGCCAAATCGCTCATTTGAGCGAAATCAGATTCGCCTTTTTGGTGTATCCAACGAAAAAGCTGCGTAGCTCTGAAGCTTTTTTCGCCCAATTGCTCACAATAAGCGATCAACCCCTGGCGATCAAAATCGAGAAGGTTGACCGTCATGGCGATAGACTGGCTATTGGACTGGCAGTTTGACAGGTCGTTTAATTAACGGCTGTAGACGTTCATGCCTGGGAAAAAGAAGGCAATTTCTTGCGCTGCTGTTTCTGCTGCGTCTGAACCGTGTACGGCGTTGGCATCAATGCTGTCTGCAAAGTCAGCGCGAATGGTGCCTTTGTCGGCCTTCTTAGGGTCTGTTGCGCCCATCAAATCGCGGTTTTTCAAAATGGCGCCTTCGCCTTCTAGCGCTTGAATCATCACAGGGCCAGAAATCATGAAGCTAACCAAGTCGTTGAAGAATGGACGTGCTTTGTGAACTGCGTAAAAAGCTTCTGCCTCGCCACGTGAGAGGTGAGCCATTTTGGCTGCAACAACTTTCAAGCCGGCAGCTTCAAAACGAGCGTAAATTTGACCGATCACATTTTTAGCAACTGCGTCAGGTTTGATGATAGAGAGAGTGCGTTCGATAGCCATTGTGTATATTTCCTTGATACGGGTTAAGTCTTTAGATTGCCAGTCGATTCCAAACGTTTGCGTTCAAAATTTATAGCAAGCCCTCTATTTTAACTTGCTAATGCTGATTTCTATTGCCGGACTTCTCTAATTCATCACCTGTTGACAGGATTATTTGGTCGAAGCTAAATTGCTATTCTTTTGATAGCATACTAGGCAATAAATACGCCGGATACATCCGAATTTTTCATATAAAACAGCTTATCGCCAAGGATGTTGGGTTGTCAGCTGTGTTTCGGCTTTTAAATGTTCATGGACGGCGCGATGCGCGGCGTGCACCATTCCCACCCGAACCCGAGCCAGAACTGGCACGGCGCTGTTGTCTTTGCTGGTTCAAACTGTCTGCACCAATATAGCCTTGTGAGGTCTTTAACGGGTCAGGTTGTCGATTGTCTGGCGCATTGGAACGGGGCTGAGTTTGCCCACCTGAACGTCCAGACATGCCTCTGCCGCCACCTTTCCCACCGTTGACATTGTTGCCACGATTTCCACGGTTGCGGTTGCGGTTATTGCGATTGCCTTCGCCGCCTGCATTGACACCACCATCAGCACGGTTTGCAGGTCGTTGAGCAGGAGAAGCAGCATTCACTGCCCGCATCAGCGCTTGTATATCCGACTCACCCAATTCCATCCAAGCGCCACGCTTCAAGCCCTTAGGCAACACCATGGCGCCGTAACGTATGCGAATCAAACGGCTGACCGCATGGCCAACAGACTCCAACATGCGGCGTACTTCGCGGTTACGACCTTCCGATATGGTGACCTTGTACCAGCAATTGGCACCTTCACCGCCGCCGTCTTCAATCGAACCAAATTGCGCTAAGCCGTCGTCAAGCTGCACACCGTCGAGGAGCTTTTGTTTTTCTTCTTTATCCAAGCGTCCCAGTACACGCACTGCGTATTCGCGTTCTAAGCCAAAACGTGGGTGCATCAAATTATTGGCCAAATCGCCTGAGCTGCTAAAGAGCAACAGACCTTCGGTGTTCAAATCCAAGCGCCCTACAGATTGCCATTTGCCTTGGTACAACTTGGGCAATTTGCGAAACACGGTGGGACGGTTTTGCGGATCATCATGCGTCACCACCTCGCCAGCAGGTTTGTGGTAGGCAATGACTCGGGTTGGCGGTGGTGCAATGCGGTACTTGATCGGCTTGCCATTGACTTTGACTTGATCGCCCAATTGAATGCGTTGACCAATGTGCGCCGGCTCGTTGTTGACGGAAATGCGCCCTTCTAAGATGAGCTGCTCCATTTCCAGTCGCGAGCCCATGCCTGCTTGCGCCAGCACTTTGTGCAATTTGGGTTGTTCTGCTTGCGGCAGTAGCACACGTTTCGGCAGTGCAACATTGGCATCTTCGTCATCAAATCGACCTGAAACAATGTCATCAAAAGCGATTACATCATCGGCAACTGGCACCGATACCTTGTCCTTTTGTTCAGCTTCGTTTTGCGGCAAGCCACCATCTTCAGGTAACAAATTGTCTTCCATATATTCACTTTTTATGTCTGTGCTTTATTTCAAAAGCGATGTGCTTATGCGATGTGCTTATGCAAGGCGCGAACGCCTTGCTCAATCTGGTTGTACTGCGTTAGAGAGTTCAGTTTCGGAAGCGGGTGTAGAGGTTTGTGATTCGGCATTGACTGACATGGGCAGCTCGGCTTGCCTGTCTGAAGGAATGTCTGCTGGCATCGAATCGATGTTTAAACTCGCCAAAATTTGCTCCTGCAAAGGTCCAACTTCTGGCAATTGGTCCAATGAAGAAATTCCCAAATCATCCAAAAATTGACGCGTGGTTGCAAATAAAGCGGGGCGACCCACTGTTTCGCGGTGTCCGATTACTTCGATCCAGCCTCTGTCTTCAAGCTGTTTAATGATGAGTGTATTGATGGTCACACCGCGAATATCTTCCATATCCGCCCGCGTGGTGGGCTGACGATACGCAATAATCGCCAAGGTCTCAAGTACAGCGCGGGTGTATTTCGGTGGTTTTTCAGGCGTCAGACGGTCCAAAAATTCACGCATTTCAGGTCGGCTTTGAAAACGCCAGCCCGAAGCCACTTGAACCAACTCGACCCCTTTGAGTCCCCATTCTTGTTGCAACTCATAAAGCATGACTTTAAGGGTGTCCGCACCAATCTCGTCTTTAAACAAAACGAGCATGTCCGCCAAGCGCATGGGCTGTTGCGCACAAATCAACGCGGTTTCAAGGATACGTTTGGCATCCGAAGTATTCATAGTACTAATTTATAGGGCAATTTGGTTGGCTATGTTCATGTGTTTGTCACGCTATTTGCGTACAAACAGCTTATTCACTGCTTCTTTTAGAAAGGTATATCGCGAACGATATTTTTGCTTTTTCTTTTTTGCTTACGAAAGCTGCAACATGCTTGGCAGGGATTTGCTAAGACCAACATGTTGAAATTTGATACCGACTATTTTGTTATTCAAATGCCTTCAAGGCTTAGTGCGGAACTCTGTAGCAGAGTATAACAGCCCCAAAGCATCCAGCGCCTGAGTCATGTCCGCAGGTAAATTTGAGTGAAATTGCAGTGATTCAGCTGTTACAGGGTGCTCAAAAGCCAATTGGCTTGCATGCAAGGCTTGACGCTTCAGTCCAGCCAGAGGTGCACCCCCATAAACCGCATCCGCCACCAAGGGATGTCCCAAATACGCCATATGGACTCGTATTTGATGGGTTCGTCCAGTATGCAATCGGCATTGCACCAAACAAGCTTCGTCCGCATTTTGTAGCAATGTGAAGGTGGTTTTGGCCAATTTACCACCCGTTTTGGCAAGATCTACCACTGCCATGCGCAAACGATTGCGTGGGTCGCGCCCAATGGCTTGATCGACATCCAAAGTCTTGGCTCCTGTCCAAGCTTTGTGCGCCAATGCCACATATTGTCTGCTCACCTCGCGATCGGCTATCTTTTTGACCAATGCATCCATGGCTTGTCGTGAACGCGCGACCACCATGAGACCGCTGGTATCTTTATCCAAACGGTGCACAATGCCGGCTCTGGGCAGTAACAAAGCACCTTTGTCACGGTGTAACAGACCATTTAGCAATGTACCGGACCAATTACCTGGCGCAGGGTGAACCACCAATCCAGCTGGTTTATTGATGACCATTAAATGATCATCTTCATATACGACCTCAATGTGCATAGCCTCAGGCTTAAATGCTTGGCTTTGTGGCGTGGCATGCAAGACAATGCTTAAGTTATCACCGGCTTTTACTTTTGTGGCTGCTTTGTGCACCACTTGTGAATTGAGCGTTGCTGCCCCACGTTCAATCAATTGTTGCAAATAACTTCTAGAGAATTCATCTACCAATTGAACAAGCGCAGCATCCAACCGTTTTCCGTGTACGCTGGCGTCGCATAAGAATGTGCGTACCTCTTGATTGCCTTCTTCGGCATCATCGTTGCCATCAAATTGGCCGTCTTCAAAGCCAATTTCTTGAAAGCCAAAATCATTCGCAAAAACAGCCTTGATGTCGCTTGAGATGCGTTCGGTCGATATAATGGATTCGCTCTGTTTCAAGAAGGTGGCCTCTTATGTTTAACGATAAATTATCAACGCAAATGGATTCTTTACCAACACGACCCCAATCGTTAATGAAAACTCGACTGCTGAATTCAACACTCATGGCACTTTTATTGAGTTTAGGCTTGGCTGCATGCTCCAGCACGACAGAGGACAGCACAGCCAACTCCAGTCCCAACAAAATTTACAGCGATGCCAAGTCTGAACTAGCCGATGGCGCTTTTGACAAGGCCATTGCCTTGCTGGAAAAACTGGAAGGCCGCGCTGCAGGTACACCTCTGGCCCAGCAAGCCCAATTGGACAAAGCATTCGCACAATATAAAAACGGCGACTTGGCTCAAGCTTTGGCCACGATTGACCGTTTTTTGAAACTTCACCCTACCAGCCCTGCGCTGGATTACGCCTTGTACCTCAAGGGTACAGTGACGTTTGCCGACAATTTGGGATTATTCGGTTCGTTTACACGGCAAGATTTGTCTGAACGCGACCAAAAAGCGGGGAAAGAATCGTTCGACGCATACAAAGAACTTGTCGTTAAATTCCCTGACTCCAAATATTCAGTTGATGCGCGTCAACGCATGACCTATATAGCCAATTCATTGGCTTTGTATGAAGTGCATGTTGCCAGATACTATTATTCACGTGGTGCTTATGTGGCCGCTATCAACCGCGCGCAACAAGCCATTACGGATTACCGCGATGTGCCAGCTTTGGAAGAAGCCATGTACATTGTTTACAAATCGTACGAAGCTTTGAACATGAATGATTTGCGTGACGATGCCAAACGCATCATGACCACATCGTTCCCGAATAGCGAATTCTTAAGCAAAGGCTTGCAAGTGGGTCCTAAGAGCTGGTGGCAACTCTGGTAGAATTCGTTATTGAATTTACGTTTGATCCATTTGCTGCATCAAAGTCTGCTTTAAGTCAGCATCGTCCTGCAGCAATCTCATCGATGGCAGTGATGCCAAAATTCGTCTGCCATAACCCATTTGCGTTAAACGCGTGTCGCATATCATCAGCACGCCAACATCGGTTTCACGGCGTATCAATCTCCCAGCGCCTTGTTTGAGTGCGACACAAGCCTCTGGCACAAAATAATCATTGAAAGCACTGCGTCCTTGGGCTTCCAACCGTTTCGATCGCGCTTCCACCAATGGATCGTTCGGTGGTGGGAATGGCAGTTTATCGATGACGACCAAAGCCAATTCGTCACCAGGTACATCCACGCCCTCCCAAAAAGAAGCCGATGCCACCAGCACACATGCTGCACGACCTTGCGTAGAACCTTCGCGAAACCGCTCCAGTAATTCCCGTTTCGCTTGTTGCCCTTGAATCAACACTTCGATTCCAGTGCTGGCATCAAAAACCTGTTGTAATCGCTCGCCAATCACTCGCATGGCTTTGAGTGTGGTGGTCAATATGAGCGTGCGCCCATGCAAGATGCGAATGGCATCAACAACCGTATTGGCGACTTGCATACTGTGCGTGGGGTCGTTCGGTTTGGGCAAATTCTTCGGCACATAGACTGCCGCTTGATGGGCATAATCGAAAGGGCTTTCAACTTTCAAAATAGTTGATTGTGTTAAACCACAGGGCTCTGTGAACCAGCTTAAATTGGCATCGTGACCCAGTGTGGCAGACGCAAATATCCACGATTTGAATGACTGAGTTTCAGCTTCATTGACGTTTCAACATTTTGCTTTGAACCGCTTGTGCAATATCCAAAGGCGACTCAACCAAGCGTATGTGTTGCCCCACTTCTAGCCAACGAACGGTATCAACTTTATTGGCAGCCTTAAACAATTCTGCACGCTCTAGTAACTGGTTACAACGCTCTAACAAGCGCACAAAATCTGGCCCCAACTCGCTGACCATATTCAAAGCGACAATCAGTTTTTCAGTGGCTGCAGTAATTGACTGCAAAGCTTCAAACCAAGTGTGCGCATCTACATTTTCTGGCACGGAGTCTACCCAGCGCAACTTGGTACCTGCAACATGCTTACCAACACTCAAACGCAGATCACGTGCAGCTTTTTCTAAATCTGATGCCAAATCGCGCCATTCACATAAACCACGTGCCAACAACAATCCGGTTGCCAATACATCTCTGGTTAAATCAATGATCTGAGCCGTGCCCAGTTGCGCACCTAAAAATTGAACGCCTGTTTCGTTCAGTTGATGCGCCTCATCAAAAATCACAACTCGAACTGTTGGCAACAATTCAGCCATACCTGAATCCCGCACCGCTAAATCTGCAAAAAATAAATGGTGGTTAATCACAACCACATCAGCTGCAAGTGCTTCACGCCTTGCCAAATTGACGTGACAGTTGCGAAATTTCGGACATTGCGATCCCAAGCAGTTATCGCGACTCGAGGTGATGTAGGGCAAAACGGGGGATCGTTCATCCAAGCCTGATAACTCTGCCAAATCCCCACTCTGTGTGGTGTGCGACCAGGTCTCAACTTTGGCCAAGGTATTTTGTATGCCCCTGTCGTTACTTCCAAAGTCTTGACGTGCGAGTTCTAAACGGTATGTGCACAAATAGCTCGAGCGGCCCTTTAGCAGAGCCGTTTTGACAGGCATGCCCAGCATATCAACCAAATTTGGCAAATCACGCCCAAACAACTGGTCTTGCAATGTCTTCGTCGCAGTGGAGATGATGACACGCTCACCACTTAATAATGCGGGGACCAAGTAAGCATAGGTTTTACCGACACCCGTTCCAGCTTCAACCACCAAGGTCTCGCTTTTTTGAATGGCATCGGCAACAGCATGTGCCATGGCGGTTTGCCCAGCACGTGGTTTAAAAAATGGATCATGCTGAGATAAGACGCCTTGTTCTTCAAATATGGCATTGATTCGAGTCACAGAATTCTGCACAAAGTCTGGTGCAACACTGTTTTCTATGTGTACTTTATTAATCAAAATCGAAGAAATCCATTAAAAATTATCAACCACAGCTTATTCAATGTGCATGGTGTGATAACCTTGCCGCCGACCATGAATCAACTGACATATTCCTAAACACATAGTCGCCCAGTATATGAGCAAAGACTTGCATTTCAGTGCAGCCACAGGTATCCATCAAGGTGATCGTGCGTCGCAACAAGACAGAGTTCATATTTTTAAAAGTAAACGCGAGCCAAAATGCCTTTTGGTGATTGTTGCCGATGGCATGGGTGGCGCATCGGGTGGACGCAAAGCTTCTGACCAAGTGATGCAAACAGCAGAACAGTTGTTTAAGTCATTTAACTCTAAAACGGACGATGCAAAAAAGCTGCTCGAACAAATTGCGTTAGAAGCACATACAGTCATTGGCTTAACAGCCATCACATCTGAACAACAACCCCACAGCACCTATGCTGCGTTTTTAACCACCAGCTCTGGGGAATGCCATTGGGCTCATGTGGGCGATTCGCGCATTTACCACTTCAACCATGCCACACTGGTCAAAAGAACTTCTGATCATTCCTACGTGCAAGCCCTTGTCGATTGCGGTGAATTGACAGAAGAAAAAGCACAACGACACCCCAAAGCCAACATTTTGACGCGCATTTTGGGAAGTAAATCAGCGCCTGAAATCGATTTCCATCATGTTGCAAAAATCAAGTCAGGTGACTGTTTCATCGCTTGCACCGATGGTCTTTGGGCTTACTACTCCGTGCAAGAACTAGGGCAAATTCTTGCCAACCTGCAACCGCGTGAAGCAACAGAATTTCTCATACAGAGCGCCAGAACAAGAAGCAACAAGCGTGGAGATAATTTGTCTGTCGCCATCGTTAAATACGATTAGGACTGGATTTACTATAAAAACCTAAGCGAATTTTTCTCGCTTTTGACATCACCTCTATTTTGGAGTCGGGAGATTTTAATTCTGACTTTGCTGTCGACGGCGATGGCAATGGCGCAGCTTTTGGTTTGCTTCGGTTTGCATTTCTTTCTTCTACAGCGCTTTTTCGTGCTTGTGCCTCAGCGATTTTATTTTGAAATTTAGCCGCGTTAGTACTTTCTTGATTGCTTTTGGCGGACCGTCTATTGGCTTTTTTAGCCGATTCGATTTTCTTCAATTCTGTCTTTTGCGCCCTCAACTTGGCTTGTGCCTGAGCCTGAGTTTGCTTTTGCTGTTGTTTCTGCACCTGTGAATCGTTTGAGCGCTTATCGGTGTTCACTTCGGTATCTGATGCTTGAATTGGCTGTTTTGATGACGATTGAGTCTGTTTGCTTTGAATTTTGGCTTTTTTCAAGGCACGTTCTTCATCATTCAAAACCAATTCACGCTGCTTTACATTTGCGAGCGACTTCGTCTTTTGTTGTTTGGCAGCATCAATACAAGGCGTTGCAATGAATTTTTTTAAGCACAGCGCTTCCTGCTCTTTGTAGTTTGATTCAATTTCGGTTTTTTCTTGGCGTATCTGTTTACGCGCTTGCTCTATTGATACTTGAGTGCCATTTTGAGCTGTAGCCGGCATAATATATGCATATATTGCTATTAAATATATAGCAAAATAAATGATTTTATGCATGTTGAATGACATCGTGATTCAATTAAACCAATTGTGTATCGACCAAACGCCTGTCTGAATTTAAATATTCAATCGACTGCATCTCATTGATGCGCGATACAGTTCGAACAAACTCATGTGCCAATGGTCCTTCTGTGTACAAGGCTTCAGGTTCAACATCCGCCGACATGATCAGCTTTACTCTGCGATCGTACATCACATCGACTAACCATGTGAAACGCCGTGCTTCGCTGGACATTCGGGGTGGCATGTAGGGCACATTGCTCAGCAGCACGGTATGAAATTGTTCTGCAATTTCGAGATAATCATTTTGCGAACGTGGGCCGCCACACAAAACTTTAAAGTCAAACCAAACCACGCCCGGCGCTTTACGTCGCGCTTTGATTTCACGCGCCTCAATGTGCATCACGGGATCTTCATCAGGCGATGCTGTTAACAATTCAAATGACTTTGTCATGGCCAAATCAGCCGCTTCACCGCCTGGCATGTGGTAACTGTGGATTTGCGCCAGTGTTTGTTGCCGGTAATCAGTGCCGTTATCGACATTGACAACATCCAAACGCGCATTGAGCAAATCGATGGCTGGCAGAATTCTGTCTCTGTGCATGCCACCGGGGTACAAATCGCTGGGTTTGAAATTAGATGTGGTGACAAAACCAACACCATGTTTGAACAATGCATCGAGTAAGCGATACAAAATCATGGCGTCGGTGATGTCGGCTACGTGAAATTCATCAAAACAAATCAACTTATAGCGTGTCGCCATGCGCTTTGCCAACACATCCAATGGGTTAGCAATGCCTTGCAAATCGCGTAATTCACGATGAACCTCACGCATGAATTCATGAAAATGCAAACGCGTTTTGCGCCTTAGTGGCACTGCTTTATAAAAGCAGTCCATCAAAAAACTTTTACCTCGTCCCACCCCGCCATACAGGTAAACACCGCGTGGTTCGTCGGGGTGGTTCACCAATTTTTTAAGCGCATTTGATCGTTGAATTTTATACGCCGACCAATCTGCTGCGCACCGATCCAGTACCTCAATGGCGTGAATTTGTGCAGGGTCACTGGTGTAGCCTCGCACCAGCAACTCTGCATCGTAAACCTCACGCACAGTCTGCGACATGTTAATAATGCCTGCTACTTTAGAAATTCAAGGTGCGCTTATCAACTGCCAAGGCAGCTTCTTTGGTCGATTCGCTCAAGGTTGGGTGACCGTGGCAAATGCGGGCAATGTCCTCGCTGCTGGCTCTGAATGCCATGGCCATCACACATTCAGCAATCAGCTCGCTGGCTTGCGGGCCAACGATATGGGCGCCCAGTACTTCGTCTGTCGTGGCATCAGCCAAGATTTTGACCATGCCTGTGGTGTCGCCCAAAGCGCGTGCGCGCCCATTCGCTAGGAATGGGAAGCTGCCTGCTTTATAGGCCACACCGTCTGCTTTGAGTTGCTGTTCCGTACGACCCACCCAAGCGATTTCAGGGTGGGTGTAAATAATCCATGGCGTTGTGCCAAAGTCCACGTGTCCGTGCTGACCCGCAATGCGCTCTGCCACGGCTACGCCCTCTTCTTCGGCCTTGTGCGCCAACATGGGGCCACGCACCACGTCGCCAATCGCCCATACATTGGGCAAGTTTGTTTTGCAGTCACCGTCCACCGTAATCATGCCGCGTTCGTCCACCGCTAAGCCCACCGCTTGTGCGTTCAAACCATCCGTATTGGGCACGCGACCAATTGAGACGATTAATTTGTCGGCTTCCAGTGTCTGCGCTTCACCTTTGGCATTGGTGTAGGCAATGGTGACACCTTTTTTAGCAACTTTGACATCACCAACCTTGACACCCAATTCAATTTTCAAACCTTGCTTGTCGAAAGCTTTTTTTGCTTCTTTTGCGATTTGTTCATCCACCGCCGCCAGGAATGTAGGCATACCTTCAAGAATTGTCACCTCTGCGCCCAAACGACGCCAGACGCTGCCCATTTCCAAGCCAATCACGCCAGAGCCAATCAGTGCCAGCTTTTTGGGCACAGCCGTTAATGCCAGCGCGCCGTCGTTGGACAACACTGTTTGTTCATCAAAAGGCACACCAGGCAAAGCACGTGCGTTTGAACCGGTTGCTACCACAATGTGCGCCCCAGTGATCTCTTGCACCGTTTTGTCATTGGCAGTTACTGACAAGGTGTATGCGCCACCATCGGCTTTGACAAATGCCGCACGACCGTGAAAGAACGTGACCTTGTTCTTTTTGAACAAATACAAAATACCGTCGTTGTTTTGTTTAACAACACCGTCTTTGCGCGAAATCATCTTGGCCACGTCCATCTTGACATCTTTGGCGCTGATGCCGTGTTCTGCAAAATGCAAGTTCGCATGCTCAAAATGCTCGCTTGATTGCAGCAGCGCCTTGGACGGAATGCAACCCACATTGGTACAAGTGCCACCCAACGCCGGCTTGCCGTCCTTACCTGTAGCATGCGTCCACACAAGCCACAGTTTTACCCAATTGCGCAGCGCGAATCGCCGCAATATAGCCACCAGGACCACCACCGATAACGACCACGTCAAATTGTTTGGACATACTTACCTCAAAATAGATTAATTTCGATACTAGGTGTCAATAAAGAGCTTTACCCTTTCCAGCAAACACCACAGGACTGGCTTTGCCGGCCTGTTGGTGTTGCCCCCTGCAAGGGGGGTGGCGAAGCACACGCAGTGCGCGCAGCTTGGGGGTGTTCGATTTTCTAAATATCAAACAACAAACGTGCTGGATCTTCCATCGCTTCTTTCATGGCGACCAAGCCAAGTACGGCTTCACGACCGTCGATGATGCGGTGGTCATAGCTCATGGCAAAGTAGTTCATGGGACGGATAACGATTTGGCCGTTTTCAACCACTGCACGGTCTTTGGTCGCATGGATACCCAGGATAGCACTTTGCGGAGGGTTGATGATGGGTGTCGACAACATAGAGCCAAATGTTCCACCATTGCTGATAGAGAAAGTGCCGCCCATCATCTCGTCCATGCCCAGTTTGCCATCACGTGCTTTCACGCCAAATTCTGCAATTTTCTTTTCAATATCCGCAAAGCTCATTTGATCGGCATTGCGCAAAATAGGCACAACCAAACCGCGTGGTGAGCCAACAGCGATACCAATATCAAAATAGCCGTGGTACACGATGTCATTGCCGTCTACGCTGGCATTCAGAACGGGGAATTTCTTCAAGGCATGCACCGCAGCTTTGACAAAGAAACTCATGAATCCAAGTTTCACGCCGTGCTCTTTCTCAAATCGCTCTTGCATGCGCTTGCGCATTTCCATCACTGGCGCCATATTGATTTCATTGAAAGTGGTCAAAATGGCATTGGTCGATTGCGATTGCAGCAAACGCTCTGCCACGCGTGCACGCAAACGGCTCATGGGAACGCGTTGTTCAGGACGCTCACCCAAATCCAAAGCTTTAGCCGCCACAGGTGGTAAAGATTTATTGGCATTTAGGCCTGTAGCCGGCATATTTGCTGCCTGAGGTGCTATACTATTTGCAGCATTAGCCGAACCTGAGGAATTTGTACCTGAAGCAACTGCACCAATGACGTCACCCTTGGTGATGCGACCATCTTTGCCTGTACCTGTTACGGCTCCTGCTGCCAAACCATTGTCAGCCAACATTTTTGCCGCCGCTGGCATTGCCACGCCTGCCATGCTAGTAGATGTTGCAGCAGAAGCAGCTTGTGCAGCAACGGGTGCAGATGCAGCTGGTGTTGGTGCTGGAGCAGCCGCAGGTAGCAGCAGCTCCGACTTTGCCATCGGTGTCAATGCGTGCGATCAATTGCTCGGCAACGACTGTGGCGCCATCACCCACCAAAATTTCTGACAACACACCACTGCTAGGTGCTGGTACTTCTAGCACCACTTTGTCGGTTTCGATTTCAATCAATATTTCGTCCGCCGCAACCAAATCGCCAGCTTTTTTCTTCCATGTCAGCATGGTGGCTTCAGCCACAGATTCGGACAATTGCGGTACTTTTACTTCTGTTAATGCCATGATGTTTATTCCGTATTTCTATATGTGATAAAGGTTTTTGATTGATTTACTTTATTGGGTTTATTTTGTTAGAACAAAGCCTTTGAGCTTGCTAAATGCAGCTTCAACCAATCCTTTTTGTTGCTCTTGGTGCAAATGCGAGTAGCCCACTGCTGGTGATGCTGATGCTGCACGCCCTGCATAACCCAGTTTTTGACCATCCAACATGTTTTCATGAATGTAATGCTGCACGAAGAACCAAGCACCTTGGTTTTGTGGTTCGTCTTGACACCAAACCACATCGGTGGCGTTGGGGTACTTTTTCAATTCAGTTGCAAATGCCTTGTGTGGGAATGGATACAACTGCTCCACACGAATGATGGCAGTGTCGTCATGCCCTGCTTCTTCGCGTTTTTTCATCAGGTCGTAATAAACCTTGCCCGAACAAGCAACAACACGTTTAACCTTGTCGGCTTTGAGTGCTTTGTGCTCTGGAATAACCGTTTGGAACATGCCCTTGGTAAATTCAGAAACCGGTGATGTTGCATCTTTATGACGCAACAAAGATTTGGGCGTAAAAATAATCAATGGTTTGCGCAAATTGCGCACCATTTGTCTGCGCAGCACATGGAAAATTTGGCTGGCAGTTGTTGGCTGCACAATTTGCATATTGGTGTCTGCTGCCAATTGCATGAAGCGCTCTAAACGTGCCGAGCTGTGCTCTGGACCTTGGCCTTCATAACCATGAGGCAGCATCACGGTTAAGCCGTTGACACGTCCCCACTTCACTTCGCCACTGGCGATAAACTGGTCAATCACCACTTGTGCGCCATTTGCAAAATCGCCAAACTGCGCCTCCCAAATCACCATGGTGTTCGGGTCATTGGAAGCGTAACCGTATTCAAATGCCAGAACAGCTTCTTCAGACAAAATGGAATCAATCACCACAAATGGTGCTTGTCCATCGGCCACATTTTGTAATGGCACATAAGTGCCAGTGTCCCATTTTTCACGATTTTGATCGTGTATCACTGCATGGCGGTGTGTGAACGTACCGCGTCCGCAATCTTCACCTGATAAGCGAACTGGATAACCACTGGCCACCAGCGAGGCAAATGCCATGTGCTCACCCATGCCCCAATCCACTGGCAAATCACCACGTCCCATTGCGGCTCTATCGTCCAAAACTTTTTTTACCAAGTTGTGTGGCGTAACCGTTTCGGGAATGCTGCTGATTTTTGCCGCCAAACGTTTCCATTCAGCCATTGGAATTGCCGTGTCACCCGCATCGGTCCATTTTTTACCGATGAACGGTGACCAATCCACGGTGTATTTGGCTCTGAAATTACTCAAAACAGGTTCACTCAATCGTTTACCACTGTCTAAGGCAGCACGGTATGACTTCACCAAGTCATCACCCAAGCTTTCACCCAAACCTTGGGCAGTTAACTTGTCCGCAAACAATTTGCGTGTGCCAGGATGTAGCAGCAATTTTTTTGTACATGAGCGGCTGTGTCAAAGCGGGTGTGTCTTGCTCGTTGTGACCTAATTTACGGAAACAAACAATGTCCAGCACCACATCGGCTCTGAAGGTCATGCGGTACTCCAAAGCCAGTTGCGTAGCCAACACCACCGCTTCAGGGTCATCGCCATTCACGTGCAAAACAGGTGCTTCAACCATTTTCACAATGTCGGTACAGAACACACTGGAACGCATGTCGCGTGGGTCTGAAGTGGTAAATCCAATCTGGTTATTGATGATGATGTGCACCGTACCACCCGTGGAGTAACCACGGGTTTGCGCCAATGCCAATGTTTCTTGGTTGACGCCTTGTCCACCAAAAGCCGAATCACCGTGCACCAATACAGGTAGCACTTGTTTACCCAAGGGGTCGGCACGTCTGTCCATGCGCGAACGCACAGAACCCTCCACCACTGGGTTCACAATTTCCAAATGGGAAGGGTTAAATGCCAAAGTCAGATGCACCGGGCCGCTGGGTGTGGATACATCAGAGCTGAAACCTTGGTGGTATTTCACGTCACCTGCGGGCAAATCTTCGGGCGCAGTGTGGTCAAACTCAGCAAACAAATCGGCAGGCAATTTGCGCATGGTATTGACCAGGACATTCAAACGACCGCGGTGCGCCATGCCAATGACGACTTCTTGCACGCCCTTGTGCACCTGCGTCTTGAATCAGTTCATCCATCGCGGCGATGAAACTCTCGCCACCTTCCAATGAAAAGCGCTTTTGACCAACGTATTTGGTATGCAAATAACGCTCCAAGCCTTCGGCCGCAGTCAAACGGTCTAAGATGTGTTTTCTTTGTCTCCGCAGTGAAGTTAGGTTTGCTGCGAATAGCTTTCCAATTTTTCTTGCCACCAGCGCTTTTCAGTTTGTTCGCTGGTGTACATGTATTCCGCACCCAATGTGCCGCAATAAGTTTCGCGCAATGCATTGAGCAACTCACGCAAAGGCATGCTTTTTTTGCCAAAGAACGTATTGCTTGTATCAAACACGGTTTCTTGATCTGCATCGCTAAAACCGTAGTATGCTGGGATCTAAGTCTGGAATATTCGGGCGCTCTGTGCGCTTGAGCGGGTCTAAATCAGCCCAACGTTGTCCCACATTTCGATAAGCGGCAATCAATTGCTGAGCGGCAGTGCGCTTGCGGCCCATTTCAGAGTCTGTACTGGCCATAACCACTTTGGTGCCGCCTTGTTTAGCGCGGTCAGCAAAAGCGTTAATGACGGGCAAATGCGGCACATCTTTGGCATTGGTGCCGTCAACAGCGGGCACATATTGCAATGCATCAAAGTACTCACGCCAGCTTTCTGGAATGCTCGCAGGATTAGCCAGATAGTTTTCGTACATCTCCTCAACATAAGGAGCATTGCCACCAAATAAGAAGGTATTGCCTGAATAGGCGTGATAGACGGACGCAGCTGATGGCGTCGCAGGTGCTTGACTCATATTTCGCTTATCTCCATTCCCCTGAAGGGAACATTAGTTCAGTTTTAAAAAACCTTCCGCAACACGGCTTAACCGATTAGCGGATGCGACTGTGGCAGGAAGGGCCTAGGTAACACGCATGAATTATGACAGCAATATTTCAAAACTACAATTTTATTTATAGGTTTAGTTGCATTTATTGATGAAATTACGCTACATGCTTATTGCAAACTTACTGGCTTGGGGCACAACTCAACTCATCATTACCACGCAGGCTTAAAGCCAGAGGGTTGCGAAAATTTCGTCATATTTAAGATAAAGTTGTATGTCACATAGCAAGCGGCGGCTTTCAGATATTTTTGTAATCGGATGTTAATGCGCAAGTGCATGCGCCGTATTTTGAGTTAGAACGAATTAGGAGATTGAATGTACTTTTGGCATCCAGAGAACTTGAAGTCGCAACTCGTCAAGGCACCCCTTACGACACAGAGGTGCAACCGTATTTCATCATCTATCTGGTTCTAGTTTTTTCAGTCGCGCTCATCCCACCTGAGTCTATGAACGTCTGGATTACCTCACCACGCTTATGAACTTTTACTCGCAGTTTTCGGAACTCTTTATCTTTTTCTGAAGAATGGAGGAAGTTCAGGGTTCCATTTCATTCAGCGCTATATGGCCATTGGATGGGGGTGGGAGTACGCTGGATTGTCTTCGTTAACCTTCCAATAGTTATATTTATTACCGCAATTGGTTTGCCTACGGAATCGAATCCAATCAGCTTCGCAGTCTTTAGCATTTCGGTCCTAATTCTTTACCAGCGAATCGGGTGCGACATTTCAGATATAGCATCACGCATACGTGCAATCTAAATCTACGACCTTTAGCGCAGTTGGGTTTAGGCATAATTTGGTTTACAAACGACAATCCGTGCGCTATTCTTGCTGCCAAAAAATCCAAGATGTCATTGCTATAAATAATTATAGCACCTTAGGCAATAACCACGCCGGCTAGAGCCATATTTGGCACATAATTTCACGTAGTCATACTCTTACAGCTACTGTAGCCATATTTCCACACCCTCATTTCGCGTTCTTGCTACCCACCACTTGCAACTAAAATGTTTATTTAGTTGTTTTTTTGGAGAATACCGTATGTCCACTTTCATCGAAGCCGCTTCACCTCATGTGATGAACACCTATGGCCGCGTGCCTATGGCGCTGTCTCATGGGCAAGGTTGCCGACTTTGGGACATCAATGGCAAGAGCTATATTGATGGTTTGGGCGGTATCGCGGTCAACACTTTGGGCCACAACCACCCTAAGCTGGTACCCGCCCTGCAAGACCAACTCAGCAAGATCATCCACAGCTGCAATTACTACCACGTGCCAGGTCAAGAGACTTTGGCGAAAAAACTCGTGGAACTGTCTGGCATGACCAATGTGTTTTTTTGCTGCACAGGTTTAGAAGCGAATGAAGCCGCATTGAAACTGGCACGCAAGTACGGACATGACAAAGGCATTGAACGCCCTGAAATTGTGGTTTATGAAAAGGCTTTTCATGGCCGCAGCATTGCTACCTTAAGCGCGACTGGCAACCCGAAAGTTCAAGCCGGTTTTGGCCCATTGGTGGAAGGCTTTATCCGTGTGCCATTGAATGACATTGAAGCACTCAAGAAAGCCACCGCTGGCAACAAAAACATCACTGCCGTTTTCTTCGAAACCATTCAAGGTGAAGGTGGTGTGAATCCAATGCGCGTTGAATATTTGCAGCAAGTGCGCAAATTGTGCGATGAAAACGACTGGTTGCTGATGATTGACGAAGTGCAATGCGGCATGGGCCGCACCGGTAAATGGTTTGCACACCAATGGGCAGGCATTGTGCCCGACGTCATGCCTTTGGCCAAAGGTTTGGGAAGCGGTGTGCCGATTGGTGCTGTCGTTGCAGGACCCAAAGCAGCCAACATTTTCCAACCCGGCAACCATGGCACTACGTTTGGTGGCAACCCACTGGCCATGCGTGCAGGCATCGAAACCATACGCATCATGGAAGAAGAAGGCTTGCTGGCACATGCGGCCAAAATGGGTGATTATTTCAAAGCCGAACTCGCCAAAGCATTTGCTGGCAACTCGGGCATCAAAGAAATTCGCGGGCAAGGTTTGATGATTGGTATCGAGCTGACCAAACCATGTGGCGAACTGGTCAAGCAATGCGCGGACAATGGTTTGTTACTGAGCGTGACAGCGGATACTGTCATCCGTTTGGTGCCGCCGCTCATCATCACGCAAGCTGAAATTGACGAAATCATTGCGATTTTGACGCCATTGGTTAAAAAATTGTTGGCACGATAACAGCATGACCAAGCCCGACATTCCATTGAAGCATTACTTGCAGTTCAGCGATTTCACTGCAAGCGAATACGCGTACATATTTGAACGTGCAGCGTTAATCAAAAAGAAGTTCAAAGCCTACGACAAGCACCAGCCCTTGGCTGACCGCACACTGGCAATGATTTTTGAAAAAGCGTCTACCCGCACACGCGTGAGCTTTGAAGCCGGCATGTACCAAATGGGTGGATCTGTCGTTCACTTAGCGAGCAGGAGAGAAGCTAGCCCGGAGGCACTTGACCACGATGGCAGTCAACTGGGACGAGCCGAGCCGATTGAAGACAGCGCCAAAGTCATCAGCCGCATGGTGGATTTGGTGATGATTCGCACCTATGAACAAACCAAAATTGAGCGATTTGCCGAGCATTCGCGCGTACCCGTCATCAATGGTTTGACGAACGAATTTCATCCCTGCCAAATCTTGGCCGACATATTCACTTACATCGAACACCGTGGCGACATACGTGGCAAAACCGTTGCTTGGGTGGGTGATGGCAACAACATGGCCAACACCTGGTTGCAAGCCAGTGAGATACTGGGCTTTAACGTCCACGTCAGCACACCCAGCGGCTATGAAGTAGACCAAGATGTGGCAGGACTGCGTTCAAACGAAAGCTACAAAGTTTTCAAAGACCCCAAAGCAGCCTGCGCAGGCGCCGATTTGGTCACCACCGATGTGTGGACCAGCATGGGCTACGAAGCCGAAAACGAAAAACGCAAAACAGCCTTTGCAGCGTGGTGTGTCGATGAAGACATGATGCAAAAAGCCAAACCAGATGCCTTGTTCATGCACTGCTTACCCGCACACCGTGGCGAAGAAGTGCAAGCAGAAGTGATCGATGGACCGCAATCCGTCGTTTGGGACGAAGCGGAAAATCGCTTGCATGTGCAAAAAGCGTTGATGGAATACTTGTTGCTGGGCAAACTGGCATAAAACGCGCATAAAACACAGCTAAGGGTTTTATGAGATAATTCGCCTGTTGCAAACGCCAGTTTGTTTGCAACCTCAGCAACCTGCTGATTTCTCATAGCAATCCCATCTGCCCTTGACTGGTCCGGACTTTTCCGCGACAGGCCGATTCCCAAGCGCTCAGGAAAGAGCGCCAATTTACACAACTTACTCATGAAATTTGAAGAACTGAACTTGGCTCCTGCCATTTTGAAAGCCGTACTCGAACAAGGCTACGACACCCCTACCCCCATTCAAGCCCAATCCATCCCCAGCATTTTGGCTGGCCGCGACCTCTTAGGTGGCGCGCAAACAGGAACTGGCAAAACCGCTGCATTCACCTTGCCCGTGTTGCATAAACTCGCCACAAGTGAACGCCCAAAAAGCAAATTCAACGGCATTGGCATTCGTGCATTGGTGCTGACACCAACACGCGAACTCGCCGCCCAAGTGGAAGAATCCATTCGCACCTACGGCAAATATTTAGATCTCACATCCACTGTCATTTTTGGTGGTGTGGGCATGAACCCGCAAATCAGCAAGCTCAAAAAAGGCGTTGACCTGCTGGTAGCTACACCCGGACGATTGTTGGATTTGCAACAACAAGGTATGCTGGATTTGGGTCAAGTGCAAGTGCTGATTTTGGATGAAGCCGACCGCATGTTGGACATGGGCTTCATTCACGATGTGAAAAAAGTACTGGCTTTACTACCGCAACAAAAACAAAGCTTGTTGTTCTCAGCCACTTTCAGTGATGAAATTCGCGATTTGGCTGCGAATTTGTTGAACAACCCAGAACAAATTCAAGTCACACCACGCAACACCACGGTGCAGCGCATCACACAAGTGATTCATCCTGTTGGGCGCACCAAAAAGAAAGCCTTGCTCGCACACATCATCAAAGAAAACAACTGGAGCCAGGTGCTGGTGTTCACTCGTACCAAATTTGGTGCCAACAATGTGGCCGAATTTTTAGAAAAAAATGGCATCACCGCCATGGCACTGCATGGCAACAAGAGCCAAAGCGCTCGAACACAAGCTTTGGCTGGTTTTAAAAGCGGTGACGTGCGCGCCTTGGTGGCGACCGATATTGCGGCACGCGGCATTGACATTGACGATTTGCCACATGTGGTGAACTACGAAATTCCCAACGTCAGCGAAGACTATGTGCACCGCATTGGACGCACCGGTCGTGCGGGTGCAGATGGACAAGCGGTGAACTTTGTGTGCTTGGATGAAGAAGGTTTCATGAAAGACGTGGAAGCCTTTACCAAACAGCAAATTCCCGTTCAGTTCATTGAAGGCTTTGGCCCGGATGAAGGCGAAAAAGCCGAACCTTTGGCCATGGGTCGACAAACCATTTGGGGCGGATTGGGCAAACCACCTAGCCGCGAAGTGATGGCTGCTGCTGCCAGAGCAGCTCGCTCTGAAATGATGGACCGTGTACGCACCAAACGTGCTGCTGGTGGCGGTGCTGGACAAGGTCAAGGTCAGCGCCGTGGGAATGGTAATGGGAGTGGAAATGCCAACGGCAATTCAAATCCGAATGCAAACCCAAACTCAAATCGCAATCGACCGCCACAACGCCGTACACCCGATAACCGCAATCGTCCTCAAGAAGGCGGTATGGGTTTTACGGAAGGTAATGATGATATTCAACCGCGCAATATTCGCCACGATGCAGGTCGCAACGTGACGGGATACAGTGCCAATAACCAAGACCGTCGCAACACAGCTGGCGGTCAACCCGATCCTTTGCGCACCAGCGTCGATGTCATGGCTGGTAGCGGCAGGCGTGGCGGTGGTGGTGGCCGTGGTGGCAATCGCTCAGGTGGTCGGTGGCTTCCCTCCCCGTGGTGGCCAAGGCGGCGGTGGCAATGGCGGCGGACGCCCACCGCGTTCCTTTGGTCGCTGATTATTTTGCATCCACAATCCGATTGGGCTATAAGCAATTGCTTTAGCCCAGTCATTTGCTAGATAAAATAGACACCTCACATCTACTTTTTACTGTTTCAATTTAGGATTTTTCATGTCTTCAGCATCCATGTTCAGCACTGTCGAAATGGCCCCACGCGACCCAATTTTGGGTTTGAACGAACAATTCAACGCCGACACCAACCCCAACAAAGTCAACTTGGGCGTGGGTGTTTATTTTGATGACACAGGCAAATTGCCTTTGCTGAAATGCGTGCAATCCGCAGAAGCCACCATGGCTGCCGCCCCCAAACCACGTGGCTATTTGCCGATTGACGGCATTGTTGCTTACGATGCTGGCGTCAAAGCCTTGGTGTTTGGCGCTGACAGTGAACCCGTCAAAT
>CAWJBD010000010.1:0-208281 GCA_963841045.1 uncultured beta proteobacterium
GCAGTCCACAGGGCACACATCCACGCAATCGGTGTGTTTGCATTTGATACAAGATTCAGAAACGATATGGGTCATGATGGATAAGTCAAAACAAATGTCATAGGTATAAACAGCTCTTTCGGAGCATCCGCCTATTTTACGACAAGCGAATAACCGCTTGCCCAAAGCCCAATAATCCACACGACCCCTCTATCGCGCACAAGATTTTTAGTTTCACCGCTAACCATTCTGGGTGTATGCGCGGCTTTACGCAACTTTACCCAGCTTTACCTTCTTAAGCATCAATATGGCTTGGAACAGCGCTAAGATGAGCTTGTAACACATACTGGTACGAGTATATTGAATAGGGTACTTTGATCGGTATGCATGTGCACCTGTTCAGTTCTCTTCTCACTAACTTAGGAAACAATGATGAAAACAAACCTTAAACTCGCAGCAGCCACCTTAATCACATTGGCAGCTTTAACATCTTTATCCGCCTGCGGTGGCGACAGTGACAACAGCACCGGCAACCAAAATCAGTCAAGCAATATCAGCACATTGCCCGTTGAATCCTTGAACGCAGACGAGCAAGCGTCCTTGCTGTACATCCGTGAAGAAGAAAAACTGGCCTACGATGTGTACATCAAACTCAACACCCAATGGGGTGGCAGCACGCAAACCTTTGGCAACATTTCCAACAGCGAAGCCAAGCACCAAGATGCCGTGCATGAATTACTGGTCCGCTACAACCTGCCCGATGCTGCAGCCGGTTTACCCGCTGGCGTGTTCAACAACACCAAGCTGCAAAACCTCTACACACAGTTGGTCAACACCGGCGCTGCATCTTTGGTAGATGCGCTCAAAGTGGGTGCAGCGATTGTGAAATCGACCTCATTGATATTCAAAACGACATGGCCAAAGTGGACAACCAAGATATTCGGCTGGTCTACGAAAACCTAATGAAAGGCTCCCGCAACCACCTGCGTGCGTTTGTGAAAAACTTGGCGAACCAAGGCGTGACGTATGTTCCGCAATACATGCCCCAAAGCGACTACCTAGCCATCATTAATTCGCCTACAGAGAATTGATGCGCTAGCCAGACATATCCCCCAGCAACGGGGGATATGCCGCTCTGTGCCAGGCTTAGAATATGAGCATGGCATCCAACTCTAGTAACCCAGCGCAAAGAAAAGTAGTAAGTGCAATACCTCTGCACCTAGACAAAACAGGCTACGGTCCTAAGGGACAACATACACGCCTCGAATGGCGCAAAGAATGTTTGGATAATTTGCTGTCAGGTAAAGAGCAATTTGAAGCCTGGCAAGCTGGCTGGAAAGACAAAGTTGACAAAGATTTGCCACTGGTAAGCCATGCATCCAAGTTGGTTTATAGCGATGACACTGCTGAAGTAATATTCAATGGATATTTTGATCAAGCTGCCCCCGCCACCCTAGATTTTGCAACGCATATTTTTGCTGAACCTTTAGAAATTGCACATGTAACTTTTAGTGTGGATGCGGATTTCCACAGCGCGATGTTTATAGGGTATGCGGATTTCCGCAGCGCGAAGTTTACAGGGTATGCGGATTTCCGCCATGCGACGTTCACAAAGAATGCGTTTTTTGACAGCGCGACGTTCACAGGGTATGCGAATTTCCGCAGCGCGACGTTCACAGAGAATGTGTTTTTTATCAGCGCGACGTTCACAATGAAAGTGTTTTTCGTCAGCGCGACGTTCACAAAGAATGCGTTTTTTGACAGCGCGACGTTCACAGGGGATGCGAATTTCCGCAGCGCCGAGTTCAGTGGGGATGCGGATTTCATTCGCGCCGCGTTCAGTGGGGATGCGGATTTCATCAGCGCCGCGTTCAGTGGGGAAGCAGACTTTCAGAGTGCAACTTTTGATAAAGATGCTAATTTCTTTAAAGTGCTTTTTAAAAATCAATGCCGTTTTGATAATAAGCAGAACATAAAAACACAGGTTTGGGAAAAAGAAAGTAAATTTGGTGGCGCAGTTGATTTTGAAAACGCCATATTTGACAACGTGGGGCATTTTGAACGGGTGCGGTTTTTGAAAGAAACGCCCAAATTCAGGGGCTGCAAAATCGGCGACACGCGGCTGGAATTTTCGGATGACAGCTATTTCCCTCAAAATGAAAAAGGCGAAGATGCGGTCAAGAACATTAGCTTTCTAAAGCGATTAGCAGAGGAGCATGGGGCAGACGGAGCAAGCGCTGAACTTTAATGCGATGGAGTTGCGAGCCAAGGCTGCATCAGATGATTCAAGCTTGAATTTCAAAATCATTACTTGGTTTTATAAAAATTTATCTGATTTTGGCAGGTCGTTTTTGAGACCATTGACGGTTTATGCAATTATTTTGTTCATCACTTTCCTAATTGCGTTAGAACATTCAGCTTTCAACGCACCCAGAAATTACACACAAAGCGGATGTGAAAAATATGTTTGGTGGATTGAACGGGTGACGTGGATTGGCGATAAAAATTGTCAGCGAAGTGATAATGAAAAAAACCATAAATTGACTGGCATTCGTGCAGCAGGTGAGTACACGTTGTATCGCGCAGTAGGTGTGCTGGATTTTGCAGATTCCGACAAACAAACTATTGAGGTTGCTAATCGCTTATTTGGACAAGACTACGAACCATGGTGGATGCGGATTTATGGCATTTTCAAAGCAATTGCCAGCACCGCCTTGCTATTCCTAGCCGCCTTAGGCCTGCGCAACAAATACCGCATTAAATAATGGTCAAATTGGCCTCTAGCCTGCGTATTGATTGCCTAGATTGCTATTAAATAAATAGCAATACCGACCCCATCGGTATAAACCCATTCGCCAAATTTCCCATCTTGCGCTATAAACGGCGCTATCTATGGTTTTAAGGGGGGCTGCGTTATGACGACTGAGAACGATATTCACATTAACTGGGGTGGCACGGCCACGCGCAAGGTTGATGAGTTGCTGGGGCATTATGGGGAGAGCCATCGGCACCCCGTGAATGAGGTGATTCACTTTGTGGCGATTCCGCTCATCATGTTGAGCTTGGTGGGGCTGATGTATGCGCTGCATCCTTGGGTGGCGTATGCGTTCATTGGCGCGAGCTTGGTTTACTACGCGCGGCTGTCGGTGGTGTTTTTGGTGACGATGGCGCTGGTCAGTTTGTTGGCGTTTTGGTTGATTGGGCAAATGGGTGACAAGGTGTGGCAAACATCGCTGGTGATATTCATTGGCGCTTGGATCGCGCAGTTCATTGGCCACTATTTGGAAGGCAAAAAGCCATCGTTTTTTGAAGACATTCAATACCTGTGGGTGGGGCCGCTGTTTGTGTTGTCCAAGCTCTTTCTGAAACTGGGTATCAAGTGGTAGTTGATGGTATTTCATTGACAAATTGGCCTCTAGCCAGCGTATTGATTTCCTAGTATGCTATTAAAATGGTAGCAAACCTCACTATATTGAGGTTACTGCATATGCGTTTAACATACGGCGATTACTTCAATAGGGATACAACATGGGATATTTGATAGCTGGCTTGGTGATTTTTTTAGGCGTCCATTCGGTGCGCATTTTTGCCGATGGCTGGCGCACGGCGCAGATTGCCAAATGGGGTGAAAACACGTGGAAGGCGGGCTATACGATCAAGTCTGCCGTCGGCTTGGGCTTGATCATTTGGGGCTACAGCATGGCGCGGCTAGAGCCAGGTTTGCTGTGGGTGCCACCAGTTGCCACGCGTCACATTGCGGCCACGCTGATGTTGATTGCCATGATTTTGCTGGTAGCAGCCTATGTGCCCAAAAACAGCATTCGAGGGCGTTTGCATCACCCTATGTTGCTCAGTGTCAAAACGTGGGCTTTTGCGCATCTGCTGGCCAATGGCAATTTGGCTGATGTGGTGTTGTTTGGCTCGTTTTTAGTCTGGGCCGTGTTGTGCTTTATCAATGCCAAAAAGCGCGACCGTGCCGAAGGCAAGGTTTACCCACAAGGGCAAACCTTGCCAACCATCGTGACGGTGGTGCTTGGCGTGGTCGTTTACGGTGCGTTTGTGATGGGCTTGCACCGCTGGTTGATTGGCGTGCCGGTGTTTTAGCCAAAATTTGGCGTATCGGGCATGGCAACGGGCTTATTTGCTGCTTTCCATGCTTCAAAGCCACCAGCGATGCTTTTGATGTTGAGGTAGCCCATTTCTTGCAATGAAGCTGCCGCCAACGCTGCCCGGCCACTGGTGCGGCAATACAGCACAATTTTCAAATCACGTGACTGCAGGGCAGGGTTCATGCTCATTTTGAATTCCAGCATGCCGCGCGACAGATGGACAGAGCCTGGAATGTGGCCAGCGGCGTATTCCAAGTCGTCGCGCACGTCAATCAGCACATCGGCAGCTTTGATGGCCTGATCGGCATCTTCCACAGAAATTTCTTGAATTCGGCTTTTGGCTTGGGCAACGAGGTCTTTGTCGGTTTTCATAAATTTCCTTGATAGATTAAATGGATTACTAGTTAGGGTTGCTGCTCTTGCTATGGTAGCGGCACAATAGCGATAATCACACTATTCTTTAGAGCTATTTGATTCATGACACACAAAAAACCCAGCACCAGTGCGACGCCAAAATCGTCAGCTAAATCGTCTGCCAAAAATTCTGCAAAGGCAGATACACAGCCCGCAGACAAACCAAAAGATGCTGCATCGGCAGCTTCATCACACACCGGCGTGTTCAACAAGAAAGTGCGTGTGATTAAAAAATACCCGAATCGCCGTCTGTACGACACCATCACGTCCAGCTACATCACGCTGGCGGACATCAAAGCCTTGGTCATGCAAAACGCACCTTTTGTGGTGCGCGATGCCAAGACAGATGAAGACATCACACGCAGCATGTTGCTGCAAATTATTTTAGAAGCCGAAGCCGGCGGTGCACCCATGTTCACCGAAGCGGTGTTGGCCAACATCATTCGCTTTTATGGCCACGCCATGCAAGGATTTGTGGGCAATTATTTAGAAAAAAACATGCAAACTTTCACCGATTTGCAAGCCAATATGGGCAAGCAATCGGCCGACCTCACACCCGAAGGCTGGGCCAAGTTCATGCAGCAAGGTGTGATGGGCACGTACATGCAGCAGATGCAAAAACAGACTGAGCAAATGCTGGGCATGTTTGGGTTGAAAAACAAATAAAGTCAAATCAATCTGCTATCTACATAACAGTCGTCAGCATGTTTGTTCATTCTTTTGTCAGACGATTCTCGATTTTTGTTCTATTAGGCTGTGCATCTGTCGTCTTGCTTGGACAAACAAACACCACACCGCCCGCGCCAACTATTTCGATTACGTGGGACCCGCAACCTTTGCTTGCCAGTTTGCCCTATTCGCGCACAATTAAAACCACTGGAGCGAGCTCTTTGCAACGCACGTGCACAGCCAGTGGCAATGGTTGGAAAACGACCAATCAAGACATGAATTTAAACACCACCATCAAGGCGACTGCATCGCCCAAATGGGTTGGTTTTCCTACGCAATGTGTTTGGACTGCCAGAGGACCAGGTGGCAAAACATTGTTTTCTGAAACCATCCAGACCATTGAAATACCAGGTCTGGTACCGGTGTACCGCTTGCGGCGTGCCGATGGTGTTTACTACTGGACGACAAAACTGGCAGATGCGAATTTTTGGAACTCGCAACCAGCGCCACACAGGTATGTACTAGAAGGTGTTGCGTTCAAGGCTTTCAAATCGGCAGATTCATTGCCAAACTTAAAACCCGTGCATTTGTTGGTACAAAAAAATGGAGATCATTTTTATAGCTTAGAAACCCCAGAATACGCTTTTTGGCGCAACAAGGCCGACACGCCGTTCAATTACTCAGGCATCTATTGGTACGCGTCAACAACGCCCGACATGGGGGCATTGCCCTTGAGCAGGTTTTACATTCCTGAAAACAACTCGCATTTCTACACAGCCAGTGAATTTGAAAAAAACACCTTACTCAAACACAAGCCCAATTGGCGGTACGAAGGGGTGTCGCACTACGTTTGGCCTTAGCTTCATGTTTGTCTTGAATTAACTCTTTAATCTTGAAAGTAACGATGACCGATACCAGCACAGCCACCACCCACCACCGTATTTGCCCTTTGTGCGAGGCCTGCTGTGGTTTGGAAATCAAGGTTCAGGGCAATGCCATCATCAGCATTCGCGGGCATGAAGCCGATGTGTTGAGCCGTGGCTACATCTGCCCCAAAGCGGTATCGCTGAAAGACTTGCACGAAGACCCCGACCGCCTGCGCACGCCGCTGATCAAGCGAAATGGCGTGCATGTACCTGCCACATGGGATGAAGCCTTTGCAGAGATTGAAAAACGATTGTTGCCTATCAGGGCGCAGCACGGTAAAAACAGTGTGGGTGTGACAGTGGGCAACCCATCGGCACACAAAATAGGTTTGCTCACCTACTTTGGCAAACTGGCACGCGCATTGGGTACCAAAAATGTCTTCTCAGCGTCCACCTTGGACCAAATGCCAAAACAACTTGGCCAGTGGGCTGATGTTCGGCCACTGGCTCAGCATTGCGCTGCCAGACATCGACCGCACCGATTTGCTCATCGTTTTGGGTGCCAACCCCTTGGTGAGCAACGGCAGCATGTGGACCGTGCCCGATTTTCGTGGCAAAGCCAAAGCACTGCGCGCACGCGGTGGCGAGCTGATTGTGATTGACCCGCGCCGCACCGAAACCGCCGCAGTGGCCGATGCGCATCATTTCATTCGACCGAATTCAGATGTGTTCTTGCTGGCCGCCATGGTGCACACTTTGTTTGCAGAGAACTTAGTGAAGTTGGGAGGTGTGGCTGAGTGGGTGCAAGGCGTGGAGGAGTTGCGCGATGCCATTGCGCCGTTCTCGCCTGAAGTGTGTGCCACACGTTGCCAAATGGATGCGGACACCATTCGCAGCTTGGCTCGCAAAATGGCCAACACGCCACGCGCCGCACTGTATGCCCGCATTGGCACCTGCACGCAAGAATATGGCACGCTGGCAAGTTGGTTGGTGGATGTGGTCAACACCTTGACAGGGCATTTGGACCAAGAGGGTGGCATGCTGTTTGCCAAATCGGCAGCCTTTGCCAGCAATACTTTGGGCAAGCCCGGCTTGGCAAAGGCGTGAGCACAGGCCGACACCATTCGCGTGTGAGTCATGCGCCAGAGGTGTATGGCGAGCTGCCCATCTCGTGTTTGGCAGAAGAAATTGAAACGCCAGGCGAAGGACAAATTCACGCCATGTTCACCGTTGCCAGCAACCCTGTGTTGTCCAGCCCCGATGGACCGCGTTTGTCACAAGCGTTGGACAAGCTCGACTTCATGGTCAGCATGGACATTTATTTGAACGAAACCACGCGCCATGCCGATGTGATATTGCCAGGCCCGTCACCGCTGGAAGACTTTCATTACGACGTGGCTTTTCCGCAGCTGTCATGGCGCAACCATGCGCGTGGCAGCGAACCCATATTTAAGCCAGAAGCAGGACAGCATGCCGAATGGCAAACCATTCTCAAACTGGCAGCCATCGTCAAAGGACAGGGCGCACAAGCAGATGTAGATGCTTTGGACGATGCCGAGTTTGAGCAAGACATCGCACGTTTGGGTTTGCCCGCTGACGCAGTACCTGCTGTCATGGCCGCCACAGCGACTCTACGCGGACCTCAACGTGCACTGGATGTAGCTTTGCGCTTCGGTCCTTATGGTGACCAATTTGGCAGAAAGCCTGAAGGTTTGAATTTAGCCAAAGTTCTGGCCGCTTCCAGTCAGGGTGGCATCGATTTGGGCGCTTTGCAGCCCCGCATACCCGAAATGCTGCGCACTCCCAGCGGCAAAGTGGAACTGTCGCCACCCAGTTTGCTACAAGATTTGAAGCGCGCAGTGGCTGATTTGCAAAGTGCGAAACCTGAATTGGTCATCATCGGCCGGCGTGATGTGCGGTCTAACAACAGTTGGATGCACAACCTGCCCGTGCTGGCCAAAGGGCCATTTCGCTGTACTTTATTGGTGAGCTCACAGGACGCAAGCAAACACGGCGTGATCGATGGCAGCACTGTGACGCTCAATAACATCACTCAAAATAAAACTGAACAGCGCAGCATTCAAGCCGTGGTGCAAATCAGCGAAGACATGATGCCTGGCGTGGTGAGCTTGCCGCATGGGTGGGGTCATGATTTACCTAACAGCAAATTAAGCGTTGCAGCCGAGCGACCAGGTGCCAATTTGAATGCATTACTGGACATGAAACTGCGCGACCCACTGTCGGGCAACTCGGTTTTGGGTGGTGTGCCAGTGACGATGAGCCTCGCATAGACATTTCGCAATCCAAGCGATAAAACAAAACAGGGATAATGTCTGCATGCAAGCAGACATTCATTCCCCAACGACTCAAAACCCAACCAACACCGCTCCCAAAGTCGGCTTCGTCAGCCTAGGTTGCCCCAAAGCGCTGACCGATTCAGAGTTGATCCTCACCCAACTGAGTGCTGAAGGTTACCAAACATCTAAAACCTTTGAAGGCGCAGATTTGGTCATCGTCAATACCTGCGGATTCATTGACGATGCAGTAAAAGAAAGCTTGGACACCATTGGTGAAGCACTGGCTGCGAATGGGCGCGTCATCGTCACTGGCTGTTTGGGTGGCAAAACCGATGCGGGTGTGAAGGGCACAGAAGGCAACATCATTCGCCAAATGCATCCCAGCGTGCTGGCTGTAACGGGGCCACATGCCACGCAAGAAGTGATGGACGCGGTGCACACACACTTGCCCAAGCCGCACGACCCATTTGTCGATTTAGTTCCTAATTCATTCGGCGTGGCGGGCATCAAGCTCACACCCAAGCATTACGCCTACCTCAAAATTTCTGAAGGCTGCAACCACAGTTGCACGTTTTGCATCATCCCAAGCATGCGCGGCAAATTGGTATCGCGACCGATTGGCGATGTGCTGGCTGAAGCGCACGCGCTGTTCAAAGGTGGTGTGAAAGAGTTGTTGGTCATCAGTCAAGACACTTCGGCATACGGTGTCGATGTCAAATACCGCATGGGTTTTTGGGATGGCAAACCGGTCAAAACCCGCATGCTGGAGCTGGTGCAAACACTGGGCGACATTGCACAAGAATACGGCGCGTGGGTGCGCTTGCATTATGTCTACCCTTACCCCAGCGTGGACGAAATCATCCCGCTGATGGCCACCGGCAAAGTGCTGCCGTATTTGGACGTGCCACTGCAACACAGCCACCCCGAAGTGTTGAAACGCATGAAGCGCCCCGCCAGTGGCGAGAAAAATATGGAACGCATAGCCCGCTGGCGTGAGATGTGTCCAGACATTGTGATTCGCAGCACATTCATTGCTGGTTTCCCCGGTGAAACCGAAGAAGAATTTCAGCACCTATTGGACTTCATGAAAGAAGCGAAAATCGACCGCGCTGGTTGCTTTGCTTACAGCCCAGTAGAAGGCGCGACCGCCAATGACATACCCGGCATGCTGCCTATCGAAGTGCGCGAAGAGCGCCGCGCCCGCTTCATGCAAGTGGCCGAAGCCATCTCCGCCGCCAAGCTGCAAAGCCGCATCGGTGCCACCATGCAAGTCTTGGTTGACTCTGCACCTGCTCAAGGCAAAAAAGGTGGTATCGGTCGCAGCTATGCAGACGCACCAGAAATTGATGGCGTGGTCAAATTACTGCCACCCGAAAAAATCAGCAAAACATTGAAAGTAGGCGAATTCACCAAAGCCCGTATTGTGGGCACGCAAGGGCATGATTTGGTGGCGCTGCCGATATAAATTGAATGGAACGTTGAAAGCTATAAATAAAATAGCAAATTAGGCAATCAATACGCCGGCTATAGGCCTAAAACACTAAGAAACCAGCGGACTGGATGGGCCGGTTTGGTGATGCGGCACGTTGTGCAAGTCTTTCAGCCACGGCATGGCGGAGTTACCAAAAATTTGAATCGTCGGCTTCAACTGAGCGCGTTCGTTGACGCAGCCTAGGCGAAAGCCAATGACTTTGGGCGTATCGGGTTCGGTAGCGTAGAGCTGTGTGCCGCAGTTGCCACAAAAAGCTTGGGCGCGCGGGTTGCCGCTGTCGGCGGTTTTGATGTAGAACTTGGGTGTGCCTGTTATTTTGACGTTTTCAACCGCAGTGGGTGCGACGGCTCTGAAGGGTGCGCCTGAAAAGGCTTGGCAGTCGGTGCAATGGCAGGCAATGATTTTGTTGTGGTCAATCAGCGCGGTGAAAGAGATTTGACCGCAGTGGCATTGTCCAGTTATGTTCATCGTTGTTCCTTCAAGTTAGTGGTGCAAGCACTATAACGCAGAACGGAAAGCGGCGTCATTGCTATAATTATAATAGCAAACTAGGCAATCAATACGCCGCAATGAGGCCAATTTAATCAATATATTCTGGCTGTACACTGAATAGACTGATATTGCAGATCAGTCTCAGGTGCTGTGCAAGCCCAATCGGTACAGCTTGGCATACGCGCCGTCTAAAGCCAGAAGTTCGGCGTGTGTGCCGATTTCTAAAATTTTGCCAGCACCCATCATGACGATGCGATTGGCGTGTTCGACGGTGGAGAGGCGATGGGCGATGACGAGTGTGGTGCGGCCTTGCATCAGGGTTTGTAGGGCATCTTGCACCGCGCGTTCACTTTCAGTGTCGAGTGCCGATGTGGCTTCGTCCAAAATTAAAATGGGCGCGTCTTTGTAGAGTGCGCGTGCAATCGCCAAGCGTTGCCGCTGGCCGCCCGACAGTTGCACCGCGTTGTGACCAACGTTGGTGTTGATGCCTTGCGGCAGGTCTGCAATCAGTTCACCCAAACGCGCTGCTTGCAGGCATTCTGTAATACGCTGTTGTTGGCGCTGGCGGTTGATGTTATCGCTTTGTTCCAAAACTTGACCCAAAGCCACATTGTTGGCGATGCTGTCGTTCAACATCACCACATGCTGACTGACGAAGGCAAACTGATGGCGCAAGGCGCCCAAATCCCAGTCTTTTAATTCGTGGCCATCCAAGCTGATACGGCCAGATGTGGGTTCTAAAAAGCGGGGCAGCAAATTCACCAAGGTGGTTTTGCCTGAGCCCGATGCGCCCACCAAGGCAATGGTTTCGCCGTGTGAAATACTCAAGTTGAAATGATCGACCGCCAAACCTGTTTCACAGTTGTAGCTAACCGTGACATCGTTGAATTCAATTTTGCCATCAGCCCGCTCTTTGCTGAATGTGCCACATTCTTCATCTTCAGTTTGATCGAGCAATGCAAAACCACGTTCCAAAGCCGCCAAGCCACGGGTGATGGGGTTGGTGATTTCAGACAGGTGTTTGATGGGAGCTACCAGCAACAGCATGGCGGTGACAAAAGCAGTGAATGCGCCCACACTGATGGCACCATCGGCACTTTGCAAGAGTGCAACCGAGATCACGGTTGACAAAGCCACGGCTGCCAACATTTGTGTCAAAGGCTTCATGGCAGCCGAAGTTTGGGTGGACCGAATCGACAAACGACGCAAGGTTTCGCTGATGCCTGCAAAACGGCTGGCTTGGTCAAGCTGTGCCGTATGCAAGCGGATATCACGGTGCGCGAGCACGTTTTCTTCAACCACGTAGGCCAAATCATCGGTAGAGCCTTGGGTTGATTTGGTGATGCCGTACAGTTTTTTCGACAGCTTGGTCATGATCAAAGCCACCGCCGGCAGCATGATGGCAACGATCAAGGTCAATTGCCAATTCAGGTACAGCAAGTAAAAAATCAAGGCTACCAATGTGACAACATCGCGCGTGAGCGAGACGATGGCACCCACCAACAAACCTGCGCCGCTGTTCACTTCATACACCACGCTGTTGGCCAATTCGCTGGCAGATTGGTCGGAAAACAGTTTGAATTTGGCGTTCAACAATTTGTCAAACATGTCACGGCGCATGCGCATCAAGCCCTTGGCGGTGATTTTTGTGACGGTGATTTCAGCGATGTAACCCGCTATGCCACGCAGGGCAAAAATGCCAATGATGGTGGCAGGCACCATCCAAATATCAATGCTGCCTTTTTGAAAGCCGCGGTCCAGCAATAGTTTCAAAGCGGCAGGAATCAATGGCTCGGTGGCTGCAGCCAAAGCAGTGGCAAAAAAGACGATGAACCAAGCACTCTTGGGGCTGCCAAAATACGGCACCAATCTGGCAAAGCGCTGTTGCAGTGCCAGGGGTGTCAGCGCCTCATCGGGTGCGGACAAGCACAAACCAGCCAGTACACTCACACACAGCGCATAAAAAGCAGTGCCCACATGGTGCGCAAATAGTGATTGGGTTAAACCAAAATCAATATAGGCAGTGACCAGCAATACGCCCGCCAGCGCATAGGCTTGGTTCGCGTCTTTACGGCGCAATATCTTCACGAAAAAGGCCAAAGGTGCACCGTACAACAATACCAAAGCGATACCACCCAGCAAATTCCTTTGGTTGCCAATGCATGCAACATCTCATTGTGCGCGTGGTGGAAGGTGGAAGTGTATTGGCTGACTTGCCCGGCTTGATAGAAGACTTGAATTTCTTGGTGGTAGTTGCTGTGACCCACACCCAAGAACGGGTTTGCTACAAACATGCGGATGGCAGATTGCCACATTTCAATGCGTGCGCCAAAAGAGGTGACAGGGTCGCCTGTGAGGTAGCGTTGCCAATCGATTTTGACTTCGGCAATGCGCTTACCTACACCTAGCTCAGGTATGAAAGCCGACAGGACTAAAACGCCAATGCCAAGAATGGCGGTTAACACAATTTTTTGGCGCAGCTTTTTGCTGCTGTAAATGTACAAAGGTATCAGCGACAAGCACAAAGCCACCCAGCCACCTTTGGTGACCGATAAAACCGATGCGCCTAAACCGGCAAAAAACGAAATGTACAGCAGCGGTGCTAATTTGGTTTCAGAATAACGAATCAAACCCGCCAGCGACATTAAGGCCATGGCCATGGCGATGTCGCCAAACATGATGATTTGTCTAAAGCCATGCGCGCGCTCAATGCCCAAACCAAATCGCTGGTAAATGGCAAAAAACAAGGCACCTAAAGTGCCAAAGAACAAGCCATACCACAGCCATTTTTGTTGCGGCTTGTGCAGCGCAATCAAAGCCAATGCTGGTAGTGACAGCAATTGCAAAGCCGATTTATCCAAGGCAGCTAAACTGTCCCCTGTTATCAACAATGACAAAAGGATGACGACAAAATTTACCGCAAAGGCGATGGGGATAAAATAACAATGTTTGAAAATGTCTTTGGCATGTTGCCACAAGGGTTTGGCGTAAACAATACCAGCGACAATGAAGACAAGCTCCATCAAGGCTATGCCATGTTTCGTTGTCAGCGCCAATGCTGGCAACAACAAGGTCAGCCAAGAAGTAACATAAGTGCCCAAATGGGAATTAATAGGTGATTTTCTGAAAATTTCTGTCATCATCATCACCAAGAATGAAGAGCGCGACATTGCAGCATGTCTGAATAGCGTGAGTTTTGCGGATGAAGTCATTATAGTTGACTCAGGCAGTACAGACGCTACAGTCGCGATAGCACAAAGCATGGGCGCTACCGTCATCAATAGGCCAGATTGGATAGGGTTTGGGGCGCAAAAAAACCGCGCTTTAGATGCTGCCACAGGCGATTGGGTTTTATCGCTGGATGCCGATGAGCGCATCTCTGAAGAATCAAAAATTGAAATCTTGCAGGCAATTAACGCCAATACAGCGCAAGCTTTTTACTTGCCACGTTCTTCCGCTTATTGCGGTACATTCTTGCGCCACTCCGGTTGGTGGCCCGATCATTTGATTCGATTGTGGCAACGTGGGTACGCACGCTTCTCTGATGACATTGTTCATGAAAAAGCGGTACCTAATGACAGTAAGGGAACTATTGGCAAGCTTAAGAATCCCATCATCCATTACTGCCACAATGACCACGAAGAAATAATTGCCAAGATGAACCGTTATTCAACTGACAATGCTGTACAAGCCTATGCCCGTGGCAAGCGTGCCAGTTTGTTCGATGCTTTGTATCACGGGTTTTGGGGCTTTTTTAGAACATACTTTCTTCAGCGCGGTTTTTTGGATGGCGCTGCGGGATTGATGTATGCCATTTCTCGTGCCGAAGCGAGCTATTACAAATACATCAAACTGCGCCATCTTGAATTGACAGCCAATAAACAATCATCAATCACCAACCCCCCATCGAATCAGTAACATCAATGAACAATCCAACCGCATTTTTGTTTCATCGCACATTCATGAATCGATTTTTAGCTGTGTTAGCTGTTTTGGCGGCTACTTTTGCAGTGGCTCTGCCGGCAAGCGCGCAATTCAAACTGGATGTTTCAGGCGTGGGTATGACGCAAATCCCCATTGCCGTGACGGCATTCCGCGGAGAAGATGCGGCCATGCAAAAAATCAGTGCCATTATTTTGGCTGATTTGGCACGCAGTGGTCGCTTTCGGGCCATCGATCATGTTGTTGCTGGAATCGATGAAAACGCCCGACCCGATGTTTCTGCCTTGCGACAGAAGGGTGCAGATGCAACAGTAGCAGGTAGCGTCAGCCGTTTGGCCGATGGCAGATTGGATGTGCGCTTTCGTTTGTGGGACGTTGTCAAAGGCAGTGATTTAGGCGCTGCCAGTCATGTTGTCTCTACGGCCAATGCACGCTTGGCCGCACATCACATATCGGACTTTATCTATGAAAAATTGACGGGTGAAAAAGGTGTGTTTTCAACCCGCATTGCGTATGTCACCAAGTCGGGTGCGCGCTATAACTTGTGGGTGGCCGACGCCGATGGTGAAAACGCGCAATCAGCCTTATCTAGCCCGCAACCTATTATTTCGCCAACTTGGCTGCCCAATGGCAAGCAAATCACCTATGTGTCTTTCGAAGCCAACAAGCCTCAAATTTGGACGCATGAAGTAGCAACAGGTAGACGAAGTTTGTTGGCCAACTACAAAGGCTCCAACAGCGCACCGGCTTGGTCGCCAGACGGCCGCACATTGGCTTTAACTCTGACCATGTCAGGTAATACACAAATTTATACATTGCCCGTCGGCACAAGCGAACCAAGGCGACTGACACAAAGCGATGGCATCGATACCGAAGCGCAGTTTTCTGCCGACGGACGCAGCGTCTACTTTGTCAGCGACCGCGGCGGTTCGCCACAAATTTACCGTATGGGTGCATCGGGCGGTAGCGCAGAGCGCATCACCTTCAATGGCGGATACAACATTTCACCCGCTTTAAGCCCTGATGGACGATGGATGGCTTATATTTCTCGCGTTGGTTCGGCATATAAATTGCATGTGATGGACTTGTCTACCAAAACGTCAACGGCCATCACAGATTCCTGGTCAGATGAGCGCCCCAGTTTTGCTGCCAACAGCAAGCTGATAGTTTATGCGACAAAACTGCAAGGCAGAGAGGCTATGATGACCACAACAGTGGACGGTCGCATCAAAGCCAGATTGGCTGGAGTTGCGGGTGATATTCGCGAACCAGCCTGGGGACCCTATGGCCGGTAGATTATTTTATAAACCAAAAGGAAGTGCACTATGAAAAAATCATTACTCCCAATTCTTTTTTCGGCATTGTTAGTGGCGTGCTCTACAGCAGTTCCATTAGATACACCCGTTGTCGATAATCCTGGAACTTCGGTTTCAACAGGCGCTGGCGCAGGATCTGGTGGACAGACGGGTGCTCAAACCGGTTCTGGCGTGACGACGGTAGATCTTGGCAGCGCATCTGGCAATGATCCTGGTCCCGCTAATGTCGGAAAAATTGTGTACTTTGACTTTGATAGTTTTGTGGTTAAGCCCGAATATGCCAGCGTGATTGATGGTCACGTCAAATACTTGAACGCACGCAAGAACCTGAAAATCACGGTCGAAGGCCATACCGATTCGTCTGGTGGTCGCGAATACAACTTGGCTCTGGGACAAAAACGCGCCGAGGCTGTAGCCCGCGCCATGCGCTTATCTGGTTTGGCAGACAGACAAATTGAAGCAGTGAGTTTTGGCAAAGAAAAACCTGCCGCTTTGGGTACCGACGACGCTTCAATGGCCAAGAATCGCCGAGCTGAAGTCAACTACAGATAATTCGATTTTTTAATATTCTTCAAGAAGTCACTATGAATTTGAGTATCTGGTCGCGCACCGTTTCTCTGTTAGCTTTAAGTTTGTCAATCACATCTGCACAAGCAGGTATTTTTGATGATGACGAAGCGCGCAAAGCTATTTTGGATTTGCGTCAGCAGTTTGTCACAATGACTGCTGATCAAAATGCACTAAAAGCTTCGCAACAAGCAGTGAATGAGGACAACACACGGATTCGCGCTGGCATGCTTGAATTGCAAAACCAAATTGACAGGCTGAAAACGGATATTGCACTTTTGCGCGGTGAAAATGAGCAGCTCAAGCGCATGGTGGCTGAATTGCAATTGGCTTCTTCCGATATTCAAAAACGACAAACCGCTCTGGTGCAAACAACTGAGCAGCGCTTAAGCAAATTTGAACCAGTCAAAGTGCAATTGGATGGACGCGAATTTGTCGTCGACCCCAACGAAAAGCGAGATTACGACGCGGCATTTGATGTTTTCCGTTCAGGTGATTATTCAAAAGCACAAAAAGCGATTGCTGAGTTCATGCAGCGCTACCCATCGACGCTGTACAGTCCGTCGGCCATGTTCTGGCTGGGCAATGCACAATATTCGACACGCAATTACAAGGAAGCCATAGCCAGTTTCCGCGCTGTCATCGCCCAAGCTCCTAACCATTTGCGCGCAGCTGATGCCTTGCTCTCGATTGCAAACTGCCAAGTTGAAATGAAAGACACCAAATCTGCAAAAGCCACTTTGAACGAATTGCTGAAAAAGTACCCTGGTTCAGAAGCTGCGGCAACTGGTGCCGAACGCTTGGTACAGCTGAAATAAACATGGATTTTGAACGTCGCTTTGGCGGCTTGGTGCGCTTGTATGGCGAGCATGGCGCCCATGCCATATACCAAGCGCATGTTGTGGTTATCGGTTTGGGTGGCGTGGGTTCATGGGCGGCTGAATCGTTGGCGCGCAGCGGGGTGGGGCGCTTGACCTTGATCGACATGGACCATGTGGCCGAATCCAACATCAATCGCCAAGTGATGGCACTGGATTCAACCCTGGGTCAAGCCAAAGTGCTGGCCATGCGTGACCGCATTGCGCTTATCAATCCCAATTGTGTCGTGACCTGCATCGAAGAATTTGCCACACCTGAAAACCTTGCGCAAATCATGCCCAAGGATGCACAGGCTGTGATAGATGCATGCGATCAAGTGCATGCCAAAGTGGCGTTGGCTGCATGGGCCAAAAAATCAAATTGCAATTTTCTCACCGTGGGCGCAGCAGGCGGAAAGCGGCTTGCCCACTTGGTCGATATTGAAGATTTGTCCAAGGTTACACACGACCCTTTGCTCGCGCAATGTCGTTATCAATTGCGTAAATTTCACGGAGCCGCACGCGAGGGCAAACGCATAGGCGTCAATTGTGTATTCAGCCGCGAAGCGGTGAAGAGTCCTGATCAGGTCTGCGAATCCGTGGCCGACGATGCCACACTAAACTGTCACGGTTATGGCTCTGTGGTGAGTGTGACTGCGACTTTTGGAATATGTGCTGCCGGATGGGTCTTGGATAAATTAGCCAATTTTCCAGCGTCACAAGCAAATCACGCATAAAAACCGCTATAATTTGAGGCTTTCCTACTGCGAGCAAATGTCCAAAGCAAATGATTCAAGCAGATGTTGAAGTAGGGTAAATTTGGGTCTTTAGCTCAGCCGGTAGAGCAGCGGACTTTTAATCCGTTGGTCGCGAGTTCGAATCTCGCAGGACCCACCAAATTCAAACCCCGTAAGCCTTGTGCTTACGGGGTTTTGTTATTTGGCTTTGTCAGTAGAATGGGGCGTGAAATTTCCCATTCTGATTTGACCTTCACCTCATGTTTACCAATGTTCACTGACTCCCATTGCCATCTTGATTTTCCTGAACTGCAGTCCAATTTGACCGAGATCCGCTCGCAAATGGACCAAGCACAGGTGAGCCGCGCTTTATGTATTGGTACAACTTTGGAAAAATTCCCCGCTGTGCATGCGCTGGCAACCATGCACCCTAATTTTTGGGCAACAGTGGGCGTTCATCCGGATAACGACCCCAGCGAAGATTTGCATGAACCCACTTTGGATGATTTGATTCAACGCGCCAATTTACCGCGCGTGGTGGGTGTTGGTGAAACGGGTTTGGATTATTACCGTTTGGGTGAGCGTACAGTGGCAGATATGCAATGGCAGCGTGACCGTTTCAGGGTTCATATTCTTGCGGCGCAAGCGGTGAAGAAGCCATTGGTGATACATACACGCGCTGCATCAGCCGACACATTGGCGATTTTGCGTGAAGAAGGCGAGACTGAGGGCAATCAGTCGGGTGGCAAATCGGCAGGCGGTGTGTTTCATTGCTTTACAGAAACCGCCGAAGTGGCCAGAGCGGCTTTGGACATGGGTTTCTATATTTCATTTTCTGGAATTTTGACTTTTAAAACGGCGCAAGACTTGCGCGACGTTGCGGCATTTGTGCCGATGGACAGAATTTTGATTGAAACCGACAGCCCCTACCTGGCACCTGTGCCATACCGTGGCAAAACCAACAATCCTTCCTATGTGCCTTATGTGGCGCAACAAATTGCCACTATCAAAGGCTTGTCGGTAGAAGAGGTGGGTCACGCAACCAGCGCCAATTTTGATGCTTTGTTCACTGGAGTTTTGGCATGAAACCATTTAAGTTTTCGTACTGGTCTGGCATTCAAACTGGATTGTTGTCGATCGCGGTTGCAATCCTCATGTCTTTGACAGTTTCAAAACCATCGTATGCTGCACCGGTCGATGATTATTTCACTGCCATCAAAAACGACAACGATGGCGCGGTTGTCACTTTGCTGTTTCGGGGTTTGGATGTCAACACCGTAGATGCACAGGGGCGCCATGGTTTGCAAATTGCGTTGGCGGAAGGGTCTTTAAAAGTAGCCAAAACATTGCTCGATTTGTCCAGCACACAGGTCAACACCAGAAGCAAACAGGATGAAACACCTTTGATGATGGCGGCCATCAAAGGCCATTTGGACATGGCCAAGCGCATCATCAAAAAAGGCGGAGATGTGAATAAAACCGGCTGGACACCGCTGCACTATGCCGCAACCGGTGGTCACATTGAGGTCATGAAACTTCTCTTGGAAGAGCATGCCTACATTGATGCTGAGTCGCCCAACAAAAGCACGCCTATCATGTTGGCAGCCATGTATGGCACGCCACAGGCGGTGGAGTTGTTGATAGAAGAGGGCGCTGATTTGTTGGTAAAAAATGAATTGGGCTTGACGGTGTTGGACTTTGCCAAACAAGCCGAGCGCAATGACATTGCCAAAGCGATTGAAGAAGCCATTCGCTGGGATGAAAAAGAGGCGGCCAAAGAAGCAGCAAAAGAAACTGCGAAAGAATCAGCGAAGGTAGTTCCAATAACCAATCAGGCTAACAGTGCCAATGCAGAGTCTGCTGCAACAATCCCACCACGGCAACAACTGCGTTTAACGAATCAACTCAGTATTGTTAAACCTTCGTTGCAAAAAACGCCTGTGAAAGAGCCTGTGAAAGAACCAGAAGTTCAAACCAACATTCGGTCTGCTTTTGATGAACCAGCTAAATAATAAATTGGTTTAACTATGTTTGCTATATATTTAATAGCAAACTAGGCAATCAATACGCCGGCTACAGCCTAAAAAGGCATATAAATATTGTGTGACAGACAGTTTTGACCGTCTGCATGAGCAGCAGTTTTAACCTCCCCTGCGCATCATCTCAAAGAACTCGTTGTTGTTCTTGGTCGCCTTCATTTGCTTGAGCACCATTTCCATGGCCTCAATCTCGTCCATGTTGTACATGAACTGGCGCAGAATGCGGGTTTTTTGCAGCACTTCGGGTTGCAACAACAATTCTTCACGGCGTGTGCCGCTGCGGTTGAGCTGAATGGATGGGAACACGCGTTTCTCATACAAACGGCGGTCCAAGTGAATCTCAGAATTGCCGGTACCTTTGAACTCTTCAAAAATCACCTCGTCCATGCGGCTACCGGTGTCAATCAACGCAGTGGCGATGATGGTCAGCGAACCGCCTTCTTCCACATTACGTGCCGCGCCCAAGAAACGCTTGGGGCGTTGCAATGCATTGGCGTCCACACCACCGGTTAACACTTTGCCAGAGCTGGGCACCACGTTGTTGTAAGCGCGAGCCAGGCGGGTGATGGAATCTAACAAAATCACCACATCTTTTTTCAGTTCGACCAAGCGCTTGGCGCGTTCAATCACCATTTCGGCAACGTGCACGTGGCGGGCGGCAGGTTCATCGAAGGTGGATGCAATCACTTCACCTTTGACGGTGCGCTGCATCTCGGTCACCTCTTCTGGGCGCTCGTCAATCAGCAATACCATCAAATAGCTGTCTGGGTAGTTGGCAGAAATGGCGTGTGCAATGTGTTGCATCATCACGGTTTTACCGCTTTTGGGTTGCGCCACAATCAAAGCGCGTTGGCCTTTGCCAATGGGCGCAATGATGTCGATGATGCGGCTGGTGATGTTTTCAGCAACTTCTTTATCGCCTTTGACATCGCGCTCCAAGCGCATTTGCTCTTTGGGGAACAGCGGTGTCAAGTTTTCAAACATCACCTTGTGTTTGTTCTCATCGGCACCACCGCCGTTGACTTTGTCCAGCTTGTTCAAAGCAAAGTAGCGCTCGCCGTCTTTGGGGGTGCGTACTTCGCCTTCAATCATGTCACCGGTGTGCAGGTTAAAGCGGCGCACTTGGCTGGGGCTGATGTAGATGTCGTCGGTTGATGCGGTGTAGCTGGTGTCTGGGCTGCGCAAAAAGCCAAAGCCATCGGGCAAAATTTCCAAAACGCCATCGGCAAACACTTGTTCGCCTGCGCGGGCGCGCTTTTTGATGATGGCAAACATCAGTTCCTGCTTGCGCATACGGCCTGTGTTTTCAATTTCAAGCTCTTCCGCTTGTTTCAAGACTTCAGATACGTGCAGGGCTTTGAGTTCGTTTAAATGCATGGTGCGTTAATACCCGATTGGGCTGTTGAGAGTAAAGTTTAAAAAACTAAAAACAAGAAAAAAGGCTGGGGATTTTGTTTGTGCGCAAAAAGCAAATGCGCAGAAGGTCTAACTAGGAACGGGGTTGGTTCAAAGTGCCGTTTTAGATTTCTTTCAATTCAGAAAATCACGGCTAAAACTTGATATGGTGGAATTATGACAGATTTTTAGCTTAAATCGATTGCTAAAAGTAGAGACGTAAAAAAAGGGCGAAAACTTGTGTTTTCGCCCTTTTAAATTGGAATAGCTAAATAGTGGGATTCAGCGTGTTTGGCCCTTATTAAGCCAGTTGTTCGTCAATGAATGATGTCAACTGCGCTTTGCCCAAAGCACCCACTTTGGTGGCTGCCAATTGACCGCCCTTGAACAGCATCAATGTTGGAATGCCACGAATACCAAATTTTGCAGGAATATCGCGGTTTTCATCGACATTCATTTTGGCGATTTGAATTTTGTCACCATAGGTATTGGCCACCTCATCCAAAATCGGCGCAATCATTTTGCATGGGCCGCACCATTCAGCCCAAAAATCGACCAACACAGGTGTGCTTGATTGAAGCACAGCTGATTCAAATGTTGCATCCGATACGTGTTTGATGAGATCGCTAGCCATGGGAGGTCCTTAAAATGATTGAAAAATTTAAAATGAATATTTAGCCAGAAAGTCTGACCGTACAGCCAGAATTCTAACGACTTGCATTAGAGTAAGGTCATTGTGCCAGAAAGCAAGTCCCCCATCTTAAAAATGCCTGAATTAAGCCCACAAATTGCCGCTTATTGGCGTCAGGTTTGCCAACAAATCCATGTCAGTGCACAGGCGCAAAGGGTGCATTTGTCACGTTGTGTGGTTCTTTTGCCATTTGCGCAGCTCTTGCCCATAGCGCGGCATTATTGGGCATTGTCTTACCCAGATGGCTATGTGCCACAGTTTCTGAGCACCCAAATATGGGCGAAACAGCTGGGTAGTTTCCAGTTGGCGTCGCATGACATCAGTTTCGAAGCCGCTCGCGATATTTTGACGGCGACACAATTGCTGGCGCAATCAGGTCTGCTTGGTAAAGGCTTGGCAGGAAAAAAATACGACGAATGGGATAAAAATAACAGAGATTTGCTCGCACCCAGGCTGGTTGAAGCAGCCTATGAAATCAGCGCTGGTTTTGCCGCTATTCATCCAAATGAACGACTTGCATTAGCAGAACAGTTGCGATCACAGCACAACAACGGTGGGGCAGATTCGACCATGCAAGAATGGTTGCGCTTGGAAAATGGTTTGGCGCACATTGCCATTGCTTGGGCGGCAAACAGTCGTTATGCAAGCGATGTTTTATTCGACATCCCTTTGGTTCAAGCCAAAGCCGATATGCTGATGTTGATGCCAGGCTTTCAACGCGATGCACTGGCACATAATTTGATGGGTATTTGGCAACGCGAATCACCTGATTCGGCTTTGGTATTGCCCCTCTTAACCCCCATACAGTCTGGGCAAATCAATGTCTACAAAGCACAAAACGCTTTTGATGAAGCCGAAAGTGCGGCCGCGTGTGTGCTCAGGCATTTGACAGACGGACATGCTCCAGTTGCATTGGTTGCCAATGACAGAGCCTTAACCCGTCGTGTGCATGCCATGTTGCGTGCGCAAAACATCCGCATCAAAGACGAAAATGGTTGGAAGTTATCGACCACCCGTGCAGCCGCCACGTTGATGAGCAGCTTGTCTGCTTGCTCACATCGCGCAAGCGCAGATCAAGTGCTGGATTGGCTGAAGAACAGTGATTTTCTGGAGCAAGCTGACATTGTGGCGCTCGAGAAAACATTGCGCCGCGCGGGTTTGGCGCGTTGGCAGGATTGGGTTCGGTTCATTACAACCGATACAGAGAAAAGTACCCATACAGACGCTGATTCCAATGTGCTCAGCAGCACCATGAAAATTGAGTCCTTGCGGCAGACCATGCAAGGCACACACAAACTCAGTGAGTGGATTTTGCATTTACAACAATTGCTGCAATCCAGCAGACAGTGGGAAGGTATTCGCATCGATCCAGCTGGAGAACGAATTCTGACTGCCTTGCATTTGAAGGAGAACGCAGCAGAAGATTTTGAGAGGCTGGCGCAAGCACAAACTCGCATGCGCATAGCTGATTTTGAAAAATGGGTGAACCTTGCACTAGAGTCTTGCAACTTCATTCCCACCGATGCATACGATGACGCAGAGCCACAAGTGGTGATACTGCCTTTGAGCCAATTGCTGGCCAGACCTTTTGCGGCAGTGGTGATACCGGGTTGTGATGAAGTGCGGGTGCAAACAGCGCCTGATTTGTCTGGTCTGTTGACGCCAAAGCAAAAGGCAGCTTTGGCTTTGCCAACACCTGAAATGCAACACAACGTGACACGCCAAGCATGGCAAAACGCATTCGCCACGCCTGTGTGTGATGTGCTTTGGCGTGCGTTTGAGTTATCGGGTGAATCGTTGCAAATGAGCAATGTGGTGCAAAGCGCGCTGCGGGGCACGGGTTCAGAACCCAAGCAATTGTCAACTGAGCAGTTATTTGAACGCCGTGTTGAAAACGCTCAACCGACAAACAAACCCATGCCTGTCGGCGCTCAGATGGTACCTAAACGCTTGTCCAGCAGCGCTTATGAAAAGTTGCGCAACTGTCCATACCAATACTTTGCTTTGCAAATGCTGGGTTTGGTGGAGGATGATGAATTGGTTGACGAAATCAGCAAGCGTGATTTTGGCACTTGGCTACACGCTGTGTTGAGTCATTTTCATCGCAGCAAAAAATATATGAAAAATCAAGCTGTAGCCGGCGATATATATGCCTATACTGCTATGATTAATATAGCAGCAGAGGCGGCCACGCAGCAATTGAGATTGCCTGCAGATGCGTTCTTGCCATGGGCCAGCACATGGCCTCATTTGCGTGATGGGTATTTAAAATGGCTGATCAATCACGAAGCCAGTGGCTTTCAATTCGATCAATCAGAATGGGCATGCCAAACGCAATTGCGTGATTTGACCTTGCATGGGCGCATTGACCGGGTTGATCATTTGGTTGAAACACAGGGTACTCAATCGGTCATGCTCATCGACTACAAAACCGAAAGTGCCAGCAAAACTACGCAGCGTGTGAAAGACCCATTTGAAGACACGCAGCTGGCTTTTTATGGCGCTTTGCTTGAAGCAGACACCTTGCGTGCCGCCTATGTCAATGTGGGCGAATTCGATACCAAAATGGTCGAGCAAACGCACATCGTGGAAGTTCGTGATGCGTTGATTGAAGGCATTTTGGATGACATGAATCGCATCGCCGGTGGAGCTGCCTTACCCGCATTGGGTGAGGGAACAAGTTGCGATTACTGTGCGGCGCGTGGCTTGTGTCGCAAAGATTTTTGGAGCGAAGCGTCATGACTTTGGAGCAAGGCACCGCAACGCCAGCCGCTTATGAGCTCAATGGCAAGTTGATAACGTCCGATCAGTTCTACAGCATTGCGTGCGACCCTAGGCGCAGTGTGGCGGTAGAAGCATGTGCAGGAGCTGGCAAAACGTGGATGTTGGTGTCTAGGATGTTGCGCGTGTTGCTGCTTGATGAAACGCAAGCAGGTGCGTGCCAAGCGCATGAAATTTTAGCCATCACCTTCACGAAGAAGGCAGCAGCTGAGATGCGACAGCGATTGAACGAATGGTTGCTTGATTTTTCAAAAAGACCCGCAGACTATTTGGAAAATGAGTTGCGCATGCGTGGATTGAATGCCGTTGATGCAAAAAACAAAAGCAATCAATTGCGCAATTTGTATGCAAGCTTGCTGGACAAAGACAGAGGCGTGCAAATCAAAACATTCCATGCCTGGTTTGCGTCATTACTTCGAAATGCGCCACTGTCAGTGTTTGAAACGCTGAACTTGCCCCCTGTGTACACCTTGTTAGAAGATGATAAAACCGCTATCGCTGGTGTGTGGCGACGGTTTTTTGCGCATTTGCTCACCAACGACAAAGCCAGGGCTGATTTTGATTGGTTGATTGCAGAGCATGGCCGCGCACAAACGCTCAAAGCGCTGGAAGAGGCGCTTTTGAAGCGATCTGAATTTGTTCTGGCCGATGCACAAGGCGTGGTGGCGAATTCAGTGCCGCATTTTTCGGCAGGTTTATACTGAATTTGGTAATTTGAGTGAACCTGATGAGTTGCTGAGTTCGCCAATGCTCAAGAAAAATGGTTGGGATACGCTGAAATTGTTGGGGGCTGAGAAGAATAAAACACCAATCTTGGCAGCGGAAGCGGTTATCACAGCTTTGGAGCAAGCCAGATTGCAGCATGAGAGATTTGCTACTCTCAGAAAAGCATTTTTCGTCGCTGACGAAGACAGGTTGACAAAGCATTTCCAAAAATTTAAAGCAAGCTCGAACAAGCTGAAGTTGAACTTCAAGTTATATGTAAAGTGCAAGCGCAGCACACAGCATGGATTTACCAACAATGCATGTCCCGTTTGACACGTATTTTGATTGCAGAATTTACAGCACTGAAGTACGAGCGTGGCTGGATCGATATGAATGATGTGGAGCGCGCTGCGCAATTCATGTTATCCAACTCTGCCATGAGTGCTTGGATGCAAGAGCGTTTGGATGCACGTGTCAAACACCTGATGGTGGATGAATTTCAAGACACCAGCCCCATGCAATGGCAAACCTTGTACAGCTGGTTAGCTGGCTATGCAGGGGCATCGCAGTCGACGCCCAGTGTGTTCATAGTGGGCGACCCCAAGCAAAGTATTTATCGTTTTCGCCGCGCAGAGCCGCAGGTGTTTATTGCTGCCAAAGAATTTGTGCGCGAGGGTTTGTTAGGGGATGTGCTGAGCTGTGACCATACGCGACGCAACGCTGCAGAAGTTTTAACAGCGGTCAATGGCGCAATGCTGCAGGCACAAGATGCCAATGAATACCATGGTTTTCGAGCGCACAGCACCGAAGCAAAACATGATGGTGTGGTGCTCAGTCTGCCGCAAATACAGCGCGATGCCATCACCAAAGTCAAACCCCAAGACAAACAAACACCAGAACTTATTTGGCGTGACAGTTTGAGTCAGCCCAAAATATTGGAAGAAGAAAAGCTGAATACTTTGGAATGCAGACAGGTGGCGCTGTACCTTGCAGAGCAAATTAAAAACGGTATTGAACCCAAAGAAATCATGGTGCTGGCGCGACAGCGTGTGCGTTTGTCGCAGTTGCAATTGGAACTCCAAGCACTGGGTATCGCCAGTGAGCAGCCAGAAAAAACAGAATTGGCGGACGCGCCAGAGGTGCAAGATGTGGTGGCTTTGTTGGATGTGCTGGTTTCACCTGCGCATGATTTGTCGTTGGCAAGGGCGCTTAAATCGCCCATCTTTGGCTTAGATGATGCTGCTTTGATTTCAATTGCCATGTTGAAGAAGGGTGATCATGCTGCCAAGTCATGGTTTGAATTGCTACAAAATAAAGAGCAGCTTAGGCAAGATTTATGCTGGCTAGGTGCCAAATTATCACTTTGGAAAGGGTGGTTAGATACGCTACCTCCACATGATGCGCTGTCGGCCATTTACCATGATGGTGACATCATGGCCAAGTTTGTTCAGGCTGCGCCTGCTACCCGCCGTTCTGAGGTACATATTAATTTGCAAGCTTTGTTGCATGCAGCATTGGACATCAATACAGCGCGGTACACCACACCGTATATGTTCGTTCGCGCCATGATGTCGGGGCGCAGTGACGAGAGTCGTTCAGACGAAATCAGCATGGTTGATGTCACACAAACGGTGATGAAACCATCCAATAGCAGTCATCATGCGGTCAAATTATTGACCGTACACGGCGCAAAAGGTTTGGAAGCAGATTTGGTTTTGCTGCTTGATACCGATGCCTTGCCTAAAAGATCCAAAACGATGTCTGTGTTGCTTGATTGGCCTGGTGAAAACACACACCCAACACGCTTTGTTTTCATGCAGAGTGAGAAAAAACCTGCTCCCAGTATTCAAGCGTTTTTAGATTTTGAAAAATCAGCTCGACATCGAGAAGAGCTCAATGCCTTGTATGTGGCGATGACCCGTGCGAAAAAACAATTGGTTTTCTCAAGCATTGCGCCTTATGGAGATTCTGGTCTGACTTGGTGGAAGCGCATGCTGCAGTTTGCACAGCCCATAGCGACAGTTGTTCAAGTACAAACAACTGCAAAGATGGTCACAGACAGGCAACAAATTGAATTGATGGAATTGCCAAAATTTTCTGACAAGTCGATGGAACAGGATAAGTCAGATCGTTATCTTGATCGTTCGATGATGGCGCATGAAGATCAATCGGTCAGCCAAACGGCACGTATTGGGCAAGCGATGCACATGCTGCTCCAATATTTACCGTTACGACACGAAAAAGAAAATACCTCTTTTGATGATGTGTTGATACGGGGTGTCCAAACGGAATTTGATTTAAACAATGATGAAATCAAACAAGCAGTGTTGATGGCACAGCAAATTGCCAAGGGTAAAGGAGCTTGGGCATGGCAAGCGGGTTTAATCGACTGGTGCAGCAATGAAATTGAGATGGTATCTCACGGCCAGTTGATTCGCATTGATCGATTGGTCAAACGCGCAGATACGGGCGAATGGTGGGTACTGGATTACAAGTCTGAATCGCAGCCGCAAACCAAAGCAGATTTATTGGCGCAATTAAGTGCTTACAGATCGGCAGTGCAAAAAAACCAATTGGACAGCACTGTGAAAGCAGCTTTTTTAACAGCCAATGGGGATTTGATTGAGATTTGATGAAAATTTGATTAAATGGCATGAATAAAAAAATCGTGATTATTGGTGCTGGCCCTGCCGGTTTGATGGCAGCACAAGAGGCCATACGATCTGGCTGCCAGGTCAGTGTGTATGACGCCATGCCAACAGCAGGGCGGAAGTTTTTACTGGCGGGTAAGGGTGGTTTGAACTTGACGCATTCAGAAGCATTTGAACCATTTTTGTCACGCTATGGCGCGCAAGCTGAAGTACTTCGTCCCTTGCTCAAGCAATTTGGCTCTAGCGAAGTGATGGCATGGGCACACAATTTAGGTATCGAAACATTTGTGGGATCGTCAGGTCGAATATTCCCTAAAGAAATGAAAGCTGCGCCACTTTTGCGAGCATGGTTGCATGCGCTCAAGAAAGCAGGTGTCCAATTTCACATGCGGCATCGATTTATGGGATGGTCAAAAAATACCGATCAAAACCTACATCAAGGGCATCGATTGGATTTTGAAGGTCCTGGTGGCGCGACAACTGTCCAAGCCGACGCGGTGGTTTTGGCTTTGGGCGGTGGGAGTTGGTCGCGTTTGGGTTCTGACGGGAAATGGGTCGATTTATTGCGATTGCACGGTGCGATGGTGAATCCTTTGCTGCCATCGAACTGCGGTTTTGATGTGTTGCAACCTTGGAGTGCGTATTTTGCAGAACGTTTTGCGGGACATGCTTTTAAGACAGTCGCTATCACTGTGCTTGATGAAAGAGGCGACCAACAGTTATTTTCTAAGCAAGGAGAATTTGTGGCGACTGCCACGGGTGTGGAAGGCAGTTTGATTTATGCGGCATCCGCATTGCTGCGTGATGCCATATCACGGCACGGGCAGGCAACTTTCTATTTGGATTTGTGCCCTGATAGAACAGCTGAACAAGTTTTGCGTGAAGTGAAGCATCCACGCGGCGCGCGTTCACTTTCCAGTCATTTGAAAAGCAGATTGAAAATTGACGGCATCAAGTTGGCGTTGTTGCATGAGCTGCTCAGTAAAGATGACATGCAGAACACAGACCGATTGTCACAGGCCATTAAAGCATTGCCTGTGAATCTCAAACAGCCGAGACCGTTAGATGAAGCAATCAGTACGGCGGGTGGGGTAGCGTTTTCGGAAGTGACAGATCAACTGATGTTGAATAAGCCAATCAATGGTCAAAGTGGTGTATTTATTGCCGGTGAGATGCTGGATTGGGAAGCTCCCACCGGGGGCTATTTGCTTACCGCTTGCATGTCCACGGGTGTGATGGCTGGGCGCGGTGCGGCACGGTTTTTAACGACGAACCTGTAGCGCACCTGGATTGACGATATTGCTGGGTGTGCCTTTAACAAAATTTATGATGTTGTCAAACGCGGCACCAAAATACAATTCGTAATTGTCTTGCTCCACATAGCCAATGTGCGGAGTACAAATGCAGTTTTCAAGACGCAGCAATGCTTGTCCTGGTAATAGAGGTTCAAATTCGTAAACATCGATAGCCGCCATACCTGGGCGTCCACGATTCAAGGCGGTGAGCAAAGCATTGGATTCAATTAATTCAGCGCGAGAGGTATTGACCAGCAAAGCGGTGGGCTTCATGTGTGCCAGCATTTCGGATTTGACAATGCCACGCGTGGCATCGTGCAATCGCAAATGCAGCGATAAAACATCGGAGCGACTGAAAAAATCTTGGATTGATGTTGCTACTTCCAAACCATTTTCGCAAGCTTTTTGCCGGGACGTATTACTGCCCCAAACAATGACACGCATGTCAAACGCGAGTCCGTATTTCGCCACCAATTGACCAATTTTCCCATAGCCCCAGATGCCTAGAGTTTTGCCTTTGAGTGACATTCCGATGCCAAAATTAGGCGGCAAAGCAGTGGTTTTTAAACCGGATTGTTGCCACACACCGTGTTTGAGCGAGGAGATGTACTGCGGTAACCTGCGCATTGCGGCCATGATCAGCGCCCAAGTCAGTTCTGCTGGTGCGACGGGTGAGCCAATCCCATCAGCAATGACAATACCTCGCTCGGTGCAGGCATTGACGTCGATGTGTGATGCGACTTTGCCAGTTTGAACAATCAGTTTAAGTTTAGGTAATTTGTCAATTAATTGTCGAGTGATTTGCGTGCGTTCGCGTATCAGCACAACGATGTCAGCATCTTTCAATCGCAAAGACAGCTGTCCGACACCTGTAACGGTGTTCGTATAAACCTTGGCATTGAAATCGTCTAATTTGGAAGCGCAGACAAGTTTGCGTACAGCGTCCTGATAGTCGTCTAGGATCACAATATTCATGCGCATATTGTGCCCTAGACAGGCTAGTGAAAATTGGTTTAAGCTTATGCCGCCAATCGGTCTAATTCAGCACAAACATCTGCCATTCGCCCAGAAATAACCATGCGCCCCGCCAATTGCGGATTGCTTTCCCGCAAGCGGGTTACATGCAGAGGGTAAATTTGACGTACATGGTGAGAGGTCTGACGCACTTGGCGCGGAGCGATTGACGAATTTGGAGAAATATTTGCAGGTGAATCTTGATTGGCTGCGACTTTGGGTTTGGTCCAAATTCCAAAACCAGCTAGCAAAGCGGCTTTGACTTCAGTTGTGAATAATTGATTGAATCCCATGTGAAACTCCTTTGTAGGTAGAGGTAAAACACAGGCAGGATTGAAAAGAAGTTGCTGCAATAGGGTGATGTCTGCCCCGCTTGCAGAGTGAAACTGCAAGCTACAACAGCCATACGCCCGCCACCTATTGCGGCAACGGGTTATCTATTTACATCAGCATGGTGTTGCGTATCAAACCAACTGCCAAACCTTCAATGGCAAAAGGTTCTTCGGGGTCAACGGTGATGATTTTGAATTCGGGGTTTTCGGGTAACAATTCAATCAGGTCTTTGGTACGGCGATAACGTTTGACTGTGACTTCTTCACCAATGCGTGCCACGATGATTTGTCCATTACGTGCTTCGCTGGCGGATTGCACAGCCAGTAAATCACCGTCCATGATGCCTGCATCGCGCATGCTCATGCCTTTGACTTTGAGCAAGTAATCCGGCTTGCGTGCAAACATGCCGCTTTCAAAACTAAAGCTTTGTTCGATGTGCTCTTGTGCCAAGATGGGTGAGCCTGCTGCAACTCGGCCAATCAGGGGCAAGTGTCAATTGCATCAAACTTGGAATAGGAAGCGAAAACTGCTGCATAAATTGCTTAGAACGTGATGCGTTGATGGATTCAAGCGAGTCACCTTTCAGTCGAATACCACGCGAGGTGCCGCTGAGGAGTTCAATCGCACCTTTGCGTGCCAAAGCTTTCAAATGTTCTTCCGCCGCGTTGGCTGATTTGAAACCAAACTCTGTGGCAATTTCAGCACGCGTAGGAGGTGAGCCTGTCGTGGCGATGGTGTTTTGAATCAATTCCAAAATCTGCTGCTGGCGGGCAGTGAGTTTGATGGTGAATTTATCGTTAAAACTGGGCATATCGTCCATGCTGTCTCCTTAGGTTTATCTGTGGATATGCACAGTATACTGTATTTATAGCCAGTTTTAAGAATTGTTGCATTTTTGCTATAAATTTTGCACCTTAACTGCTGTTAACATTCAATGCATGCTGATTCACCCTCAAATTAACCCGGTCGCGTTGCAACTGGGTCCTTTGGCCATTCACTGGTATGGCTTGACTTATTTAGCGGCTTTCGGCCTTTTTTTACTGTTGGCCAGACAACGCTTAAAACATCAGCCATTTGCCCGTTTAGCTGGGAATTTACCCTCTCAATGGAAAAAACAAGATGTGGAAGACATCTTGTTTTTAGGTGTGATGGGCGTGATTTTGGGCGGGAGATTGGGTTACTGCTTGTTTTACAAACCTTTGTACTATGCAGCGCATCCTTTGGAAATTTTTGCCGTATGGCAAGGCGGCATGAGTTTTCATGGCGGCATGTTGGGTGTGATAGTTGCCATGGCTTGGTATGCTTATTCACGCCAAAAACCATTTTGGCAGGTGATAGATTTTGGTGTACCGTGTGTACCAACAGGCTTGGCTGCGGGACGCATTGGTAACTTTATCAATGGTGAATTACCAGGCCGCTTGGCCGATCCATCATTGCCTTGGGGCATGGTGTTCAGAGGCTATGGTGATGCGCCAAGGCATCCTTCGCAAATTTACCAATTTTTGCTAGAAGGTTTACTTTTGTTTGCAGTCATGTGGTTGTACGCCCGCAAAGAGCGCAAACAAGGGCAGGTAGCCGCAGTATTTTTTATAGGCTACGGAATACTGCGATTTGCTGCCGAATTCTTTCGCGAGCCAGATGCGCATTTGGGTATTTTGTCACTGGGAATGAGCATGGGGCAATGGCTGTGTGTTCCCATGATCATTGGTGGTGCGGCCCTATGGATATGGTTTAACCAATCCAATAAAAGCGGCGATTCTAAATAAATCAAATAAATACAAAATATTTCTAAAATGGAACTAGAAATTGCAAATGCAGTCCATATATAAGTTGTGTTGAGATCATTTTCAGACAACAAAAGCGTCAGTCAATCTCTTATTTTTATATTAACCACAGAACACGGAGCATATCGTGACTACAACCATGACCAATAAAGGCCAACTCTTGCAAGACCCATACCTCAATTTACTGCGCCGTGAACATGTGCCAGTGTCGATTTACCTCGTCAATGGCATCAAACTGCAAGGGCAGGTCGAGTCATTCGATCAATATGTCATCTTGTTACGCAACACGGTGACACAAATGGTTTACAAGCACGCCATTTCTACCATTGTGCCTGGTCGCGCGGTAAATTTCCAGATGACACCTGAGGGTGATGTCGCTGCAAATCCTGCAGCATCAAACTAAGCAGTGCCAAACACGTCTGTTGTTTCAACCATTTTGGTGGGCGTGGACTTTGGTCACGATCACTTTGATGGCGCATTGGATGAATTAGGCCTGCTGGCACAGTCAGCAGGCTTGCAACCAGTTGCACGCATCACTTGTAAGCGCAAGGCACCAGATGCAGCCCTGTTTGTCGGCACAGGAAAAGCCGACGAAATCAAATTACTGGCACAGCAAACAGGTGCAACTGAAGTATTGTTTGATCAAGCCCTCAGCCCAGCACAACAGCGCAATTTAGAGCGCCGTCTAGAGTTGCCTGTCAACGACAGAATTTTTCTCATCTTGAAAATTTTTGCCCAGCGTGCGCGCAGTCATGAAGGCAAATTACAAGTTGAATTGGCCAATTTGCAATACGTCAGCACCCGACTGGTACGACGCTGGTCGCATTTAGAGCGACAAAGTGGCGGTATCGGTATGCGCGGCGGACCAGGTGAAAAACAAATTGAGCTGGACAAACGCATCATTGGGGACGCGATCAAACGCACCAAAGAGCGTTTAGAAAAGGTCAAAAAACAGCGTAACACTCAACGCCGCCAACGCGACAAACGTCAAACTTTCAATATCTCATTGGTGGGCTATACCAACGCAGGCAAATCGACTTTGTTCAATGCTTTGGTCAAAGCCCGCGCCTACGCGGCAGACCAATTGTTTGCCACACTCGACACAACCACTCGGCAATTGTATTTAGGTGGTGCAGACGGTGAGGTGGGGCGTTCTGTGTCGTTGTCCGATACGGTGGGCTTTATTCGCAACTTACCGCATGACTTGGTTGATGCTTTTCGTGCCACCTTGCAAGAAGCCATTGATGCCGATTTACTGATTCATGTCGTCGATGCAGCCAACCCTGAATACCCAGAACAAATTGCTGAAGTACAGCGCGTGCTGAAAGAAATTGGCGCAGACAAAGTGCCTCAATTATTGGTATTTAACAAATTTGATGCTCTTGAAATGTCGCAACATGTCCGTCATGTGAGTGACACCTATGAGATAGAGGGGCAAGATATCCCGCGCATATGGGTCAGTGCCAAGACAGGGCAAGGTATCCCTGCCTTGCGTGAACAATTGGCCAGGACCGTGCAAGAAGCGTTGGGAACTGAGGATAATACTGTTAGCGATCCGCGATTTGCATCAATTGAGCATTGATTGAACATAATTGAAAAATCGATTTTGATTTGTTGGATTAGATAAGATATTTATACAGAGAAATTTTTATGATGATTCATTTGCCAGCTGTGAATGTGAGTAAATTGACGCAACGCATCAAACATGCGGCGCTGGGCATGTTCAATCTGAACGACTCTAAGTGGGGTCGTGAAGGAGAAAAGCCCTCACAAGATGGCGCTGATTTGCCGCCTGTACCGCCTTCATCATCACCGACTGAATCGCAGGACAAACCCAACTATCAAACACCACAAGGCAATAAACGCCCCAACGATGGTCCGCCCGATTTGGATGAGTTGTGGCACGATTTCAATCAAAAACTGGGTGGCATTTTTGGTGGTGCGAAAGATAAAGGACGCCAGCAGCCAAACTTTGGCGGAAATAATGGTGGGAACGGCAACGGTAATGGCGGTGGTTTTCAGCCCGATATGAAAAGCGCCGGAAAAGGCGCTGTCTTAGTAGCAGCAGTTGCTGCCTTGATTTGGTTTGGCACAGGGTTTTTCATCGTGCAAGAGGGTCAACAAGCGGTCATTACCCGTTTTGGTGAGATCAAAGGCACGCGCGAGGCAGGTTTCAACTGGCGTTTGCCTTACCCCATTGAACGTCATGAGACAGTCGCTTTGACACAATTGCGCTCTATCGAAATTGGTCGCGGCACGACGGTGCAAGGAACGGGTTTGAAAGATTCGTCCATGCTGACGCAAGACGAGAACATTGTTGATATCAAATTCACCGTGCAATACCGCTTGAAAAGCGCTGCAGATTTTCTGTTTCAAAACCGCAACCCAGATGATGCTGTGACCAAAGCCGCAGAGTCGGCCATTCGCGAAGTGGTGGGCAAAGGTGCGATGGACACGGTATTGAATAAAGACCGTGAATCGATTCAGCGTGATGTCTTGGCCAGCATACAAACACAAATGGACCGTTACAAAACGGGTATCCATGTGCAAACGGTGAATATTCAGAACGTGCAACCACCTGAGCCTGTTCAGGCAGCTTTTGACGATGCGTTAAAGGCCGGTCAAGACAGAGACCGTTTGAAAAATGAAGGCCAAGCCTACGCCAATGATGTGGTGCCACGTGCCAAAGGTACTGCTGCGCGCTTAAAAGAAGAAGCCGATGGTTACAAAGCCAACGTGATTGCCCGTGCCGAAGGTGATGCGCAGCGTTTCAAATCAATTCAAGTTGAATACAGCAAAGCACCACAAGTAACACGCGATCGTTTGTATTTAGACACCATGCAACAAATTTACAGCAACGTGACCAAAGTGGTGGTGGATTCCAAACAAGGCAATAACTTGCTTTATTTGCCCTTGGACAAAATCATGCAGTTGACAGCTGCAGGTGCCAACTCTGCTAACGGGACTTCGGATACAAGTGCTGCAGCCAATGCCAGCAGTGCAACGTCCGTGACCCCAATTGCACCCGCAAACACTGCCGACTCACGCTCACGTGACACCAGCCGTTCACGCTAAGATATTTGAAAGCTATTTAACATGAATAAATTAGGATTCATCATCGCGTCGGTACTACTGGCCATTGTTGTCATGGCATCAACCCTGTTTGTGGTTGATCAACGCCAATTTGGTGTGTTGTATTCGTTTGGTCAAATTAAAGAAGTGATCACAGAGCCAGGCTTGCGCTTTAAATTGCCTCAGCCATTTCAAAATGTGGTCTTTCTGGACAAGCGTGTTTTAACCTTGGACAGTCCTGAAACAGGCTCAATTCAAACCGCTGAGAAGAAGAATTTGGTAGTGGATTGGTTGGTGAAGTGGCGCATTGCTGACGCCAAGCAATTCATTCGCAACAATGCGGGCGGAGCGAACATTGCCACTGCCGAGCAGCGTTTGTCATCGGTTGTGCAAGATGCGCTGAACTCTGAAGTCACCAAACGCACCGTGAAAGATGTGTTGTCAACTGACCGTGACAAAATCATGCTCGGCGTGCAACAGCGTTTGGTTGACGATGCCAAAACATTCGGCATAGAAATTGTCGATGTGCGCATCAAGCGCGTAGATTTTCCAGCTTCAGTAGCGGACTCGGTTTACCAACGTATGAAATCAGAACGTCAACAAGTGGCGAATGAACTGCGCTCCACTGGTGGTGCTGAAGGTGAAAAAATTCGCGCTGATGCCGATCGTCAACGCGATATCTTGGTGGCAGAAGCCTACCGCGATGCACAAAAAATCAAAGGCGAGGGTGATGCCAAAGCGGCATCTTTGTATGCTGAATCATTTGGCCGCGACCCGCAGTTTGCTCAGTTTTACCGCAGTTTGGATGCCTACAAAGCCAGCTTCAGTAAAAAGAGTGACGTGATGGTGTTGGACCCCAACTCTTCTGAATTTTTCAAAGCCATGCGCAATGGTGGCTTGAAATAAGAACTACGCATTGTTGTTGATAAAAAGGGCTGATACATCAGCCCTTTTTTTTGTGTCAAACCGCTCTGAATCGGTAGATCTTGTCTGTTCCCAGCGAGCGCTTCAATTGACCTTTGAACCACAAGTAATGCAAATGCGCCACGATTTCACCCATGGCAAAAGTGGTTTGGTGCAAATCCAGTGGGCGCTTAAACATCACCGGCAGCACATCATAGGCACTGCATGCCTTGACTTGACAGGCTTCTAAAACCTCTGCCAAACGGTCTTGGTGGTGCGTGTGCAATTGCTGCACGCGTTCATGCACGCCCACAAACGGTTTCCCATGTGAAGGCAAAGTCAGCGTATTCGTGTCGCATGATTTGAATTTGTCGATGGAATCCAAAAACAACTGCAAGGCATTGGCTTCAGGTTCATTGTCATAGACGCTGACATTGGTCGATATGCGCGGCAACATCATGTCGCCACCCAACAAAATGGCTTTGTTTGCATCACCATCATCCGATTCAGAATACAAGGCAATGTGTTCAGGTGCATGGCCGTAGCCGCTGATGCATTGCCAGCGTCGCTTGCCAATCATGAAACTATCGCCGTCCATCATGCGTCTGTGGCTATTGGGCACAGTGGGAACCAGGCTGGCAAAGTAACTGCTTCTGTCTTTGAGTTTGTTTTGTGACTCGACATCCACCCAACCGTGAAGCGCAAAAAATGCGGCAGCGGGTGAGCCACCAAAACTGCTGGGTGCTTGGCTTGCCAAACGCGCCACGGTGAAATCGGTACCGCTGATCCACATGCGTACGCCGAAGCGATCGCACAACCAATGCGCCAGGCCAATGTGGTCCGGGTGCATGTGGGTCACAATCACGCGCAGCACAGGCAATCCCTGCAGCACATTCACAAACACTTGTTCCCACAGCGCGCGTGTTTCTGGTTTGTCAATGCAGCAGTCCACAATGGTCCAGCCTTGCACGCCGTCAATTTCATCGCGCAACAACCACACATTGATGTGGTTCAAGGCAAAGGGCAGTGGCAAGCGCACCCAATATACGCCTGTGGCCACTTCAATGCCCTGTCCAGGCGCTGGCAATTGCTCACCCAATGGGTAAGTCAAGCGGCTTTCCAGTTGGGCTGCCAGCGCATGGCTTGAAAGTGCTTTGGTGGATTCGGTCATGGTTCTTAGCGTGTTTGATTGTTTGCTTGTTTCTTGCTTGATTCGTTTTGAGCCATAATCGCTCAAAGCGTGCGTTTACCTTTACGTAAACGTCAACTGATACGAGTCATCTTAACCGAATTAACCCATTCTCATCGCCATCCATTTTTATCACCACCCATGCCATGAGTACCAGCTACACCATCACCGATTTGGCCAAAGAATTTGACCTCACCACACGTGCCATTCGTTTTTATGAGGATATGGGTTTGCTGTCGCCTCAGCGCCAGGGCGAAGGTGGTCGCAGCCGCATCTACAGCGCACGCGATCGTACACGCTTAAAGTTGACACTGCGCGCCAAACGCTTGGGGCTTTCACTCACCGAAGCCAAAGAAATCATCGACCTTTACGACAGCCCCCGCGATACAGGCGCACAATTGCAAAAGTTTTTATCCGTCCTCGCCACCCACAAAGCTGCACTGCTGGCACAGATGACCGACTTACAAGCCAATTTAGACGAAGTCAAAGCCCACGAAAAAGAAGCCAAAGCCTTGCTGGCAAAAGTCAGTGTCAAGTAATGCTATATATTTAATAGCACTTTAGGCAATCAATACGACGGCTACAGCCTGAAATAGCATATAAAAACAAAAAAGGACTTGCAACAACTGATTGTTGGTCAAGTCCTTTAATTTATTTATTTAACACCAAAAATTGGTGGGCGATACAAGTTTCGAACTTGTGACCCCTGCAGTGTGAATGCAATCTATGGGATTGATTTTATTAAAAATTTCAATGAAATCAACGGTAATTAACACCAAGAATCGTCATAGAACGTTTACAAATTACACCAGAATTACACACAAAATTAATTGAGTTAACGAAACCATCTTTCGTATTGTTAGTAGTTTGAAGAATTCCGTTGCATCGAATACCGACCATGATACAGGAATCGACCAAAATTCGATACCTAGCATCGGACCAGTGAGTTGTCGGATTCATTAGCGATGAAAGCGAATCAAGATTCAATGAATATGTCATCTTAAGTTACTATTTTTAATGATCGCCATCATTTTCGCCACATTTGGCGGAATTCAAAATGCGACTTCAAGAGTAATCATCAGTACTAAAATTCGATACAAAATAATGTTTACGGCATTGCACCATTAGCCCATAGATAGAACCCACGGGCATTGCTCATTACCGATTCTTCAGATACAACGACTGGATAGCCTTTGAAGCGTTCTTGCAAAGCTCTTTGATAGTATTTAGCACCACCACCCGTCAAAATAATTCGTGTTATAGCTCCATTAAGTTTAGATGCATTCATAAACCGATCAACAGTTACTTGAGCCACTCCATCGGCATGACTGACGTATTTAGAAAACGGATACCTTTGTCCATTGGCCACTAGAGACCCTGTCTCCAATGCAGTTTCGCAATCAATCATTCCTATTGCACCAGTACCCAATTCACGCATAGCTTGAGTTGAAACTTGCTGCAGCAAGAGCGATACACCGCCATCAAAGCTGCCACTGCGTTCAAAGTCCATATCACCACCTTTGGTCACAACCCAATCAAAGGTGTTGTAGCCAGGATCAATGATGACGTTGAAATCATTCGATTTGGTTTTAATGCTGCCGCCTTGTATTGTGAAAGCATGCCTTAGTGCACCCAAAGGTTGCGGCAACACCAAAACAGATTTCACCTTAATTTCAATTGTTGGACCATAATGTTCCACTAACTGTGGAGGCGTTGGGAGCAAGTGCAGTCCTGTACAAACTTTCGATAAAGCTGCTTTATGTGCCATGAAATTGCCAACAGGCAGACCTACCACTAAACAATCAATATCACTGGCACGTCCCATAGACTGGACCATGTAATACATACTGCCACGTAGAAGTGCCAAGTATTCAACCCGGGTAACAAAATTTGGATCAATTGTTGGTTCACCTCCTGCTAGATATGCATCAGGTCCTACTAAAAAGTACATTCCATCAATTGAGATTCCCACCCTGTTTATACCAGCGCCCAAGTCGCCAAACATTGCAGGATCTTGCATTGTTCGTTTAACGATAGAGCGGAAAAGTATTTCAGACTGCGGCGTGCATTCTGCTCCCCATACAGCTTTAGTATTGCCAAATCCGACATCCACAGCTAATACGGTTTTTTGATTGTTCATAAATTAATCTCCAAAAGTTGGTTTAAATCGTGCTTGCATGGCGTCTATGCCTAACGAATCTGTAGAAGTACCATCTGATACATCCATGTGTTGTATTGCTTTCGGTACAACAGTCAGCTCTTTAGGCTGTTGGTGTACTTCAATCTGAAAAGGGGAGGCGACTTCACCAAAATTCTTGTTTTGACAGTAGGCATGCAATATGTGCAACAAGTGAATTTTCTTTTTCTGGTTAACTTCGCTCTCGTCATTTGTAGAAGCCTCGATTTGTTGAAGCTCTAGAAAAAGTTTTCGCATACCCACATCACACTCACTTAAGGTGAAGCGCATTCTGATATTGATACTTTTTAATTTAGTCATGCACTAATGTTAGAAATATTTTTTTGATTAAAAATTCAAAAGCACACATAAAAAGCACGCTTTTTGAATTGCAATAACCTATTGAGACAACACGAAGACCAAATAGACCGTTGGCTGGCCATTTAGAGCAACTAATGGGCCAAATTGAGCAACCCATGGGTCAATGAAGGCAACACCTTGGCCACAAGTACCTAACATTGCTGGTTTTCGTTTAAATCAAATGTTGAATAATCCGCTGTCAAACTCATCATTCGTTGCGCCATGACAGCAATCGATATTTAGGACAAATGAGGCAGAAATAAATTTGAAAAATTCCTTGCGTGTATAAAGTTTTCATAGTAATATTTCTTTATCTGCAGTAATTGCAGACCATTTTTTATACGTTCGCAGCGTGCGGAAAGACGAATAAAATTCAAGAGAGTCAAGCTCTCAATCCTGTGATATTCACGCCATCGGCGTGTCTGTTTGTTTCCTAAAGAGGCAGACTAGGGCAAATCACAATAATTTGAATGATTCCCATCCGAATACAGAGTGTCATTTGCACGTAGGTTTCACGCGGGTTACAGCTCGATAATCAAATCAGAAATTAAAACAGTACCAAAAGTACGAAGTAAAAACTTGCTAAATAACTTGTGTGTTGTGCAATTTAAGCACACTGATTAGACATTAGCCGCAAGTGCAAAAAGCTTAATAAATCACATCACATTTAGCGGTGTTTGATCGAATATAAAAATCAACGCAACAAGCTGAAAAACTATACAACGCACAATCCACACTTGGGTTTGCGAATCGAAATGAAGCGAGTAAAGTAAACGATAGGGTGTTGCAACCCATATTGCTATCGCGTCCCCGTTGTGGTGACGGATGCAGTGTTTCGTGGTGCTGGCTGCGTGCCATGCCGGAAAAAGTAAGGGCAGCTGAAGCTCTCATACCAACCGAATAGGTTGGATTTCAGCCGTAGGGGGGATCACCGATAAGACCCAAAGTCCTTGCGTTGCGTATGCAACAAAAGGTTAAACGCCAGCTGTAAAGGCTACGTTGATAAGGATTGATTTACGCATCATTCCTTGTTGAAAACCTCAGTTTCTTAAGTCTTTGCGTACATTTACAACCCTGTCCGTTGGGCTAAAAACGGAACATCATGATAGATTCAATTTGTTATGCAATTGATAACTCATGATCATCAATGCTGCAGATGTTTATTCTCAGCTAACTCTATACTGAGTATTTAATCAAATCAATCACTTAAAACAATCCCGATCATTCAGTTTTGTCCAAAATAATCACTTAAATCTGAATTCTTCCTAGAGCCAATCATTTAACTCTAAATTTTCCGATATTCGTGCATCTACATTAGCTGACAAATTCCTATTGAGAATATTTAGAATTTGCTTTAGCTATAAATAAGAACCGCTTTCTATAGCTCCCAGCACTTGAAGAACTTGCTGCCCGCCAGTTTCTGGGTCATGGAGTTCTGAGGGCTTCAGCACAGATAGAGCTGGTTGTGGAATGTTGATGCATACACCTAACCATTTGCCGACATCTAAGTCTTTTGCATCAGGATGCAAACTGTTCGCGATAAAGTATTCAGCTTGATGCAACAGCTTGTCCAAGCTGATGGCAGCTAATGCTTGTGTTCCTTTAAGAAGCGTGTTATCTGTATGGTTAGATAACTTTGATTTAGGTAGTTTAAGTATTGGTTTATAGACTATCTTTTTAGTTGTGTTTGTTTCCCAAGCACATTTGATTTTGTGTCAATCTCTTATTTGGGAGGGAACAGACCTGCTGAAAGGGCACGATCCCCGATGAGGTTAGCAGCTTCACGCAACGCGCTCAGACATGTCAGCACGATATTTGCCTCATCCGTTACCCGGGGAAGCCATGCACAACTCAGGCAAGCAATAATCTGACTGCCAGCGAAGATCGGGACAGAAATGGCACCAAAGCGTTCTGGTGATTCAAAACCAAGTTCGGATGGGTCACGACTACAGTAACCCTGTAGCCGCCCATCCGAAACTAATTTCTCGATTGCATGATGACGCGTGGCAATTCGATCAAGCTCGTTGGTTGATCGTGATAGTTGCGTAACCAGTGCGAGCCGCTCGCTCTCAGGGCAAAAGGCCAAATAGCACCGACCCAGTGACGAGACCAACATTGCTGGTCGAAAGCCAAGAACACGGTAATTGACAGACAAGCCGTTGATCGGGCGATGGGCATCCAAAATGAGCATGCGTGTACGATCGCGTACAGCTAAATCAGTTGGCCAAGGAATGCGTCGCTCCAAAGCGGTGCGAATTGGCGCCGCAAGGTACGATAGTTTTGCACGCCATTCTGACATTACATCTGTCTCGCCGCGGGCCGCTGTGGGTACGTATCGACGCTCTAATTCGTTTCGAGTAATCCAGCCTGATTCTTGCAGTGTTTTCAGTAAACGAAGCAAACTTGCCTTAGGAATGCCAGTTTGATAGTGAAGTTCGGTCAATGTGGCAGCTGAAGATTGCTCAATGGCGTGCAGCACGGCTAAGCCTCTGCGAAGGGCGTCGACGGACTTGACGCTGCTAGAAGATGACATCAGTGTTTACCCGATTTTTGTTTCACTGGGTGAAACTATACATTTTTTCCAACTTTGTCGCAAATTACATTTCACTAGGTCATCAATTCCTAAACCTACCGGAGACTATCATGAAACTCAATCGTCGAATTTTGCTATCTGTTGCCTTGGCTTCTGCCATGCCTTTTATAAGCCAGATGAGTATGGCGCAGACTTTTCCAGAACGCCCGATCACAATGATCGTGTCATATCCGCCAGGAGGTGACACCGATGCCATGGCACGGCAGTATGCTGAAAAGCTTTCTGCAAGGCTCAAGCAAAGTGTGATCGTTGAAAACAAGCCAGGCGCAGGCGGCACATTAGGTAACACCACGGCACTGCGCGCGAAGGCCGACGGTTACACCTTACTGTTTACTCCAAATCCCTTCACTACGGCGCCGATGCTTCTCAAGTTGTCACCCGCAAACAGCTACGATCCAGTCGCAGGATTTGAGCCTGTGATTCAGACTGGCTGGCAATCTGTGTTGATCGTTGCCAACGCAGACACAGGCATTCGCACGGTAAAGGATTTGGTAGATCAGGCCAAAAGCGGCAAGCCGATTAACTACGGCAGTCCCGGCGCTGGTTCACCGATGCACATTGCGGCGGAACTGCTTAACCGTGCCGCTGGAATTAACCAGCAACATATTCCGTTTCGCGGTATAGGCCCGATGATTCCAGAGTTGCTGACTGGACGTATACAGCTTGGCTATACCACGTACGGCCCCGTCGCGCAGCATATCGCTTCGGGCAAACTGGTTGCGATTGCTTTGACAGATCCTGAAGCATCAAAGCTGATTCCAAATGTGAAGACGGTCGCAGATCAAGGTTATCCCAGTGTTAAAGAAGGGGCATGGCATGGCGTGATGGCACCCAAGGGGACGCCGCCAGCAGTGATCGCGACACTGAATGCGCATTTCAACGAAATTCTTAAGATGCCAGATGTGATTGAGCGCATGGCATCATTTGGAGCACGTCCAGTTGGTGGTGCACCTGATCAACTGTCTAAAGTTAACGCAATGGACTATACGCGCTTGACCAAAACGATTACAGAACTCAAGATCACCGCAGAGTAATCAAGAAGTTTCTATAGGACTCTGGTCATGAGCGAATCCACTTTAGGGTGTGACACCCCGCAAGTTAATGCGCGCGCCAAGGTGCAAGGCCGCGCACTCTACACCGGCGACATCAAGTTGCCGGGAATGCTTCAGGCCAGAGTGTTGCGCAGTCCGTACCCAAGTGCGCGTATCGTCTCAATTGATACATCCGCTGCTTTGGCTCTACCCGGTGTACGAGCCGTTATCACAGGTGAGGATGCGCCGGATCAGCGTTGGGGTATTGCCCACAAAGATCGCCACATTTTGGCTAAGGGGAGAGTGCGCTTTTGTGGTGAAGAAGTGGCTGCCGTCGCAGCGATCAACGAGAAGATCGCTCGCGATGCGCTGGACTTGATTCAAGTTCAATATGAAGAGGATATACCGATTCTGAGTACCGAGGAAGCGCTTGATCCCGAAGCTCCCCCTTTGCATGATGGCAACGACAACATCTCTCATCACATATCCTTTCATCGTGGTAATGTAGATGCGGCGTTTGCGAGTGCACATCTGGTGCACGAAGAAACATATACAACACATGCGCAGTACCCCGGCTACTTGGAGCCGATGGGCACTGTCGCTTGGTTCGATGGTGAGGAGCGTCTCCAAATTTGGACTTCGACGCAATCTGTATTTTTAGCGCGCGCACGTTTGGCTGGGGCGTTAGGCATGCCGGCATCGCGTATCCGTGTCACTGCGCCTGCCGTTGGCGGTGGGTTTGGCGGAAAGATCGTTGAAGATGCCAACACGCTAGTTGCTGCGCTACTGGCGTTGAAGTCCGGTGCACCAGTTCGGCTTGTGAATGATCGTTTGGAAGATTTTCAAGCAGCTTGTAGCAGTTTGCCCGAAAAAATCACATTGCGATTGGGTATGGCAACTGATGGGCGTATCGTTGCTAAAGATGTCAAAATCATTGCCGATTGTGGAGCGTACAGCGGGCTTTGCGCGGAAATTATGCATGTGACTGCGATGCGCAGTGACAATATGCACCGTTTGGAAAACGTCCGATCCGATGCTACTTTGGTCTATACCAATAACCCGCCGCATGGTGCTTTTCGAGGCTTTGGTGGAACTCAAATGCTTTTCGCTTTGAACAGTCACATCGACACCATGTCTCGAAAACTCGGACTTGATCCGATCGAGGTGCACCGCCTCAATGCAATTAGGGCAGGTGATACGTCGGTGCATGGCTGGCAAATAGGAAGCACTGGTTTGCAGGACTGTCTCACGCAATGCATGCAAGCGGTGGGATGGAGCGTACCGAGCAAATTGAACAGCGGACCTTTGGTCAAAATGCGTGGTCTAGGTGTAGCTACTGCGATGCATGTAAGCGGCAATAGAACCATCGGCAATTGGGACGGCTCGACAGTTATGCTCAAAGTCAATGAGGATGGACGGGTCGTGGCGCATTTTGCTGAAGGTGACATGGGGCAAGGTGCTATGACCATGTTGGCACAGATTGTTGCACATGAACTAGACATTCCCATTGCACATGTCCACATTGCTGCGCCCGATACCGATGTCTCGCCATACTGCATCGGTTCGCTTGCATCCCGCGTCACCATCGTGTCAGGCAATGCAGCCATTGTTGCGGCACGCGCAGCGAAACAGCATTTGTTGGAGGCTGCGTCCTCGTTACTTGGTGATGAACCTGATGCGCTCGAGCTGCAAGGCGGGTTTGTTCGGCTGAAAGCAGATCCGACCAAGCAACGCAGTTTGGCGGAAGTGGTTCGTCAACATATATGGCGCCATGGTGGCAGTGGCGTGCAGGTGAGTGGGACATGGGATGCCAAGACGGAAATGTTCAACAAAGATACGCTGATGGGGAATATTGCGCCAGCCTATTCTTTTGCAGCTCAGGCTGTCGAAGTCGAAGTGGATACTGAGACTGGCCAGGTGCGAGTGCTCAAAAGCTATGTGTCTGACGATTGTGGCAAGGCGCTGAATCCCATGGCGGTTCATGGTCAAAGTAACGGCGCGGCTGCACAAGCGATTGGGTGGACGCTTTACGAACAACTTCATTTAGAAGGTGGTCGATTGGCGAACACAGATTTTGCCGACTACACCATGCCAACCATTGATGCATTGCCTCAGTTGCGTAGCGGCATTGTGGAGTCGAATGAGCCCAACGGCCCATATGGTGCAAAAGGTGCGAGTGAAACGGCCATTCTTCCGGGCGCTGCCGCCATCGCGAATGCTGTTTTTGACGCAGTCGGGGTGCGCATCGTTGATTTGCCCATTACGCCTGAGAAAGTGCTTGCAGCACTCCATGCCCAAGTCATCCAAGGAGCGCAGCATGCATGATTTGGATTGGATTGAACCCTTGAATCTCGTCGAGGCGAGCCGCGCTGCCGCTGATTTAGGTGATGATGCGCGCTTCATTGCAGGCGGCACAGCACTCATGCTGGCCCTGCGCCAGCGCTTGCTCAGTCCATCGACGTTGGTGAGCCTTGCTCGCTTGGATACCTTGCGCGGCATCAGCGTGGATGCGCAAGGCGCCCTGCACATAGGAGCGTTAACGGTACATGCGGATGTTGCGTCCAGTGAATTGGTTCGACGCCATGTACCAGTGCTGGCTGAAATGGCGGTTCAAGTGGCCAACCCACAGGTCCGAAACCAAGGCACGCTCGGCGGCAACCTATGTTACGCTGATCCGGCGACCGATCCAGCCTGCTGCTTGCTTGCGCTCGATGCACGTATTGTTTTGGTCAGTTATCGCGGCAAACGTGAAATGCCATTATGCGAATTTCTTGTCGACTATTTCACCACTGCCATCGAACCCGATGAGTTGGTTCAGGAAATCATTGTTCCCGCACAGGTGCACGGTACGCGTGGCGCTTACGCGCGATTTTTGCGTACCGCTGCTGAGCATCGCCCGATGGCAAGTGTCGCAGCTGTGGTGCAACTGGATCGCGGTGTCTGTACTCAGGCGACCATTGTGGTTGGCGCAGCGGTGCCAGTAGCAGGCCGCGTTATGTCAGCAGAACAATGTTTAGTGGGTCAAGCGCCGAGTATGGAACGCATTCATGAAGCTGCTGCAGCTGCTGCAGCGGCGATTTCGCCATTGGATGACCTGCGAGGAAATGCGTCATATCGTCGCCAGATGGTTCAGGTGCAGGTGCGTCGCACTTTGGCTCGTTTATTTGATCTAAAAGTGGAGTTAAACCGTGAGTGAACATGCCATTGAACTTAAAGTGAACGGGCAACCTGTCACTGCAAATGTGCCAGCACGCCGTCTCCTTGCAGACTTTCTGCGTGATGATCTGAACCTCACGGGTACAAAGCGCGGATGTGAAACGGGAATCTGCGGCGCTTGCACGGTGTTGGTAGACGGTAAACCAATCAAGTCATGTCTAAGCTTAGCCGTCATGGCGCAGGGTAAGAGTGTAAGGACCGTGGAAGGCTTGGCAAGCGATGGCAAACTACACCGTCTGCAAGAGAGTTTTCTACGCTGTGCTGGCTTGCAATGTGGCTACTGCACGCCTGGAATGTTGATGTCGTCTTGTGCGCTGCTTGAATCCAACCCAAAACCTGACGAGGAGGCGGTGCGAGGCGCATTAGCAGGTAATCTTTGCCGCTGTACTGGCTACACACAAATTGTTGAATCCGTTTTGGATGCGGCGGGAGTAAATGATGGAAATTGATAAATCGCTGCGCATTGCGGCGTCGCCAGAGCGAATCTGGACCATATTGCTAGATCCGCAGGCTATGGCGACGTGTGTGCCAGGTATGCAGTCGGTGGAAATAATCAGCCCCGACGAATATGCCGCAGTCATGCAGGTAAAGATCGCATTCGTAAGTGCAAAGTTCAAGCTGCACACTCGCATTGTGGAGCGACGCGAACCCTTGTTTTTGAAAGTTGAAGGCACGGGTGAGGATGCGTCGGTTGCGAGTTCTTTGAAACAAGTGACCGAATTGACTTTGACACCATGCGACGATGGCAGCACGGATCTGCGCATTCAAGTCAAGGTTGATCTTTTGGGGCGTATGGGCAGTTTCGGGCTTTCGGTGATGAAGACCAAAGCCGACCGATTATGGGATGAATTTGGTGTGAACTTGACTAAGCGGCTTGGAGGTGAGAGAGCGGACGACGCAAATGTGGCAAGCTCAGCCGAAACACCCGCTTTGAGGGCTGGAGCTGCTGATATGCCAAGTTCCTCGCCGAGCGCCGTGGTTGCTCAAACCGAATCTGGTCAGGGTAATCCGAATGCGCGGCAAGGCTTATGGCCGCGTCTGCTGCTGGCGTTTGGAATCCAACCGGCCATGTCCAATGTTGGCAAGGATGTCATTGTGGTGGAGATGCAGCGAGCCGATCAAACGCGCATTCGGATCGAATGGCCAAGCAATCGATCCGAGGCCTGCCTCCAATGGTTACGCGAAACAATGCGCTGATGCTGTCACTTGTACGTGACAGTTGGGACGGAGTGTGCATGCAATGAGTCCACGGCGCGTCGTCGTGATTGGGGCTGGAGTTATTGGCGTGACCACGGCGCATGCGTTGCGCGCAGACGGACATGACGTGACCTTGCTGGACGCCGCGCCAAATGCCGCAAGCGCCAGCAGTCATGCGAATGGTGGCTTCCTCTCTGCTGCATTTTGTGCGCCATGGGCGACGCCTGGTTTACCCAAACAAGCTGCGGTTGCACTGCTGGATCGATACGCGCCATTTCGATGGAGACCAGATGGCAGTTGGGCGCAGCTTCGATGGATGCGCGAACTGCTCCATCAGTGCACAGCAGAACAATTTAGCGAACATCGCAAACGCATGGTTCGATTGGCTGCTTTCAGTCGTCTATGTCTTCGCGAGTGGGCGATTGACACAGATGTTGAGTTTGATTTGCTGGAAGCAGGTGTGTTACTGTTGTTTCGGCAAGCCCCTTCGCAACAAGCCATCGAGCAGCGCTTGAAAGAGCTGCGTAGTCATGGGTTCGATGCCGCGTGGTGCGATGCGAAGAAAGTCAGCGAGCTAGAACCTGATTTGTCAGCTGGCGCTTGCGTCGCTGGTGCGGTATTTGTTCGCGACGACGCATGCGGCGATTGCGAACGCTTTGTGCACAAACTGTTGGCATGGAATATGTCTCGCGGCCTCAAGTTTGAAGGCAATGTACGCGTTGATGCACTACTGGTGGACGAAGGAGATCGCAGATTGCGAGCGGTTCAATCCTCTGGGCGGTGTTGGGAAGCCGATGCATTCGTGTTTGCAACGGGTGTCGACACCGCGCGCTTGTTGCGCTCGCATTTACACATCCCAGTCGTTCCTGTGAAGGGATACAGCGTGACCGCAACTTTGGCGCCGCATGCCGGGCCGATGCGAGCTGTGATTGATGAAACGACCAAGTTAGCTGTGACGCGACTGGGTGCTCGTGCTAGGTTGGCGGGTATGGCTGAGCTCGTGGGATACAACTGGAAGTTGAACATGGCGCGCTGTCAGCAGCTCGTACATCAGTATGAAGGTTTGTACGGAGATTTACCCTCTGAAGGACGCTCCTATTGGACTGGTTTGCGTCCGATGACGCCCGACGGTACGCCGATCATCGGCTCGACTTCAATCCAGGGTCTGTATCTCAATGTTGGACACGGTACTTATGGATGGACTTTGGCTTGTGGTAGCGCGCAATTGTTGGCCGATGTTTTGGCGGGGCGACCTAGTGCACTCGATCCAGCGGCTTACGCGCTGGACCCACGTAATAGGCGTCAAGTCTTGCGGATGTGATGATTTTTTCAAGGAGAAACGTATGCCTATCGTTCGAATCGAAATGCTTGCCGGTCGCTCAGCTCAAACCAAGGAGTTGATTGCCCAAGAGATGACGCAAACCATGGCCAGGCTATGCAAGGTTGATCCGGCTCATATTTATGTCATGTTCAACGACGTCCTGCATGAAGATTGGGCGGTTGGGGGCAAGGTGTTCCCCAGCCCAGCAGCTACAGGTGTAGTAGATACTCCGGGCTCTAAAGGGGACGACGTATGAGCGCTACAAAGAAGAGAATTTTGCTTGTTGGCGCAAAGGGCGTTATTGGTCGACATGTACACGCTGCATTGCGGGATCAGCATACCGTGATATGTGCGGGATTGGAACAAGCGGAAAACGATTCAGACATTCAGCTTGACCTATCTGACTGTAGTGCGTTGGTGGCGAAGCTGCATGCAATCGGCTCACTTGATGCAGTCATTTCAACAGCAGGGCGTGCAAGATTTGGCATGCTCGATGGAGCAACACCAGCCGCATTGCTCGATTCAGTATATGGACTCGGTTTACAAGACAAATTGATGGGGCAAGTCAATCTCACTTTAGCTTCGCGTGAAATTTTACGCCCGGGTGGTTCGATAACACTCACATCAGGAACGACCAGCTCTGAGCCGGTTTTAGGGGCTGCTGGTTTGAGTATGGTTAACGGCGCAATAGAGAGTTGGGTGCGGGCAGCTGCAACCGAATTGCCTAATGGGCTACGTTTGAATGTTGTGAGTCCGAGCTTGGTGGTTGGGACGCCAGAACCAGCTCGGTCTGCGTTTGCTGGCTTTGAGTTAATTAGTGGTGAACGGGTAGGGCTTGCCTATGTTCGTTGTCTATTGAGCGGCATCACCGGACAGGTTCTGCGGATTTAGATTGTATTTCAGCAGCTTAGGCATACAGTTTTTGATCCACTCCAATTGCTAAGTGGTTCGCTTAAGTTGATGCCACGACGCATCGCGGTCATTTCCGCTACGATGCTCATGGCAATTTCAGGCGGTGTCATAGCACCAATGTTCAAACCAACCGGTCCATGAAGGCGTGATGCTTGGTCTTGACTGACATCAAATTCAAGAAGACGCTGTCTACGCTTGGCATTGTTTTGCGTTGAGCCTAAGGCGCCAACATAAAAAGCATTAGTGCGCAACGCTTCCATAAGAGCCAAGTCATCCAATTTGGGGTCGTGCGTTACAGCCACGACTGCACTGTTTTCGTCCAGATTCATTTCAATCACTGTATCGTCTGGCATACTTGTAGAGAGCGTGATGCCTTCCAAATTCTCCCATCCTTCATGGTATTCCACGCGAGGTTCGCAAACTGTAACGAGATAGTCGAGCATGACGGCCATTGTCGCGAGATATTTCGAAAGCTGACCTCCACCAATGATCAATAAACGAAAGCGTGGACCGTGCATGGTTTGCAAGTTGTCCTCATCGAATACAACACGATCACCTGTTTGAGCAGGTGTGAGAGTGACCTTTCCGGTACGCATGTCTAAGTTGCGCTGCACACGTTGATGGCTTTCAATAGACATCAGCAATTCACGTAGTTGAGATGTAGCAGACAAAGGTTCCAAAACCAATTTCACTGTACCACCGCAGGGCAAACCGAAACGATGCGTTGCTTCCTGTCCTTCGCCGTAATGCGTTACTTCAGGAAGCTGCTTGGCTAACTCATTCAGACGAACACGTTCAATCAGGTCATCTTCAATGCAACCTCCCGAAACAGAGCCCGCGACTTGTCCATCGTCGCGAATGATCATCATAGAACCTGGTGGTCGTGGTGAAGAGCCCCATGTCCGCACGACGGTAGCCATCACAATGCGATGTCCTTTGCTTTGCCAAGACAATGCTGTTCGTATCACATCAATGTCCATGCTGTTCATAATGAGCTTCGTAGAAAATATTATGTTGGACCAACGCGTTTCATTCTATCATGACATACAAGATAGTAGCCAAAACAGCTTTAGATTAAAGAGATAAAAAATGTCATCAGATTGTCCAATGATTCAACGAAATATCGCTCCGCTGATTCTGGCGGCAGGGTCTGCAATTCGAATGGGAGGACGACCGAAATGCTTGCTTGCGATTGATAGTCAGCCATTAATTTGCCGGGTAGCTAAGACTGTGACATTGGCTGGGTTGACTACTCCGGTAATCGTCTTGGGTCATCATGCTGCAGAAGTGATGAATGCTCTTAAAGGATACGAAGTAAAAACTGTCATAAACCGTGATAGCGGTTCTGATCAAGTAGGCTCGTTTCGTCTTGGACTGGGCGCTACTGATCCACGCGCTGAAGCAGTGATGGTGTTGTTAGCAGATCAACCATTGGTTGGTGTTTCAGAGCTTTTGTCTTTGATAGATGCCTATGATGTAAGACCACCTGAAACTGAATTCGTACAACCTTTTGTAGCGGGGTTACCAGGAAATCCTGTTATTTTCACTAAGAAAGTACGTGACGAAATCCTTTCACAGCCGTCAGTTATTGGTGCCAAGAAATGGGCGAGTGATCATCCTGATGCTTTTTATAAATGGAATACGAGGAATCCACACTACAGGGTAGATCTGGACAATCAGGATGACATTGAACAACTCAAACGTTGTTATGGTCTATCTGTTACTTGGCCAGAACAGAGAAAACATCAGAGGCAGGATGATTGTTAGAAACACCTGAGTGAATGAATTTTATTTTCTTTTAACCCAAGTGGTCACCGAATTACTTCCTAGACATTGTCGTAACGATTAGTGTCAGTGCGGCTTCGGTACTGCCTTGCTAACCAACGACTCAAGCCATCAAGCCCTGGAAATAACACTCGCTCAGTGATATTGCTCTGGTCAAGTTTGTCTCGAATTTCCCACTTTAACTCACTAGGAATAATAATTTTCCGGCACAGTGCTGGGTGCTGATCAATCCACACATCCAAACCTTGCGTGGCATTTGATGAAACTGAAAATAGTGCAAATTGGTTGACGATGCGATCATCAATCGATGGAGGTTCAAAAAATGTTAAGAATGGATCAGCACCCATACTCGAAAATTGTTCAAGGGATGGCACTGCACGTTCGAGCATCTCAGTGGTAAATGTATTGGCTCCCTCGCGGTCAAGTTCAGCACGCATGGTAGCTGGCAAAAGCCTATGCGCCTCTTCGTAATTAACCATCCAAATAGCGCCATCGTTTTCCATCGTATTGGCATCAACGGTAGCAAAATGCATGGCCACAAAGGGGGAGTGCGTCCAATCCATAAGACGCGTGGGAAGCCCATGGTGTTGCGCCACCGACAACCAATGCCAAACCGAGTCCCGTGCGACTACATCGCGATGGGCATATTTTTTGAAGTTGCGAATTAGATGGGGCTCAAGGGCTGCAAAGTCACCCCCTAATCGAGTAAGAGCCGTATTTAACGGGTAGGCAGCATCACCCAAACCTCGAAATGCCCATGGTGCGCGGTAGCGTCTTATCGTCTCGTTCCATGCGCCAGAGAACAACAAGTCTTGCAACTCACTCCAAGTTTGGGCACGGACAGGCTCTATAGGCATGGGATGTAAATATAACACTAAACGTTTACTCTATCATTTGGAAAGGTAGATCAAAATGGTCTTATTGCTAGCACTTTAAGTTTCACTCAAAACGAAGTCACTGGCTCTGGTATCCAGTCAAGCACATTGTTTGCTCATTCGCCGCAGAAACCTTCTATGCAGCTGCATTCCACATTAATCTTTGCAGCGGCAAATAGGTTATATGAAGTCTGACCATACTCCGTGCGTAACCACGCAAACGAACTATTTATTCAGCTTTACATCGTAAGAACCACATGGCATTTCCGATTTAACCGGCGCTACAGCCTGAAAAGATTTGGCATGCACTTGTTGGAAGTCTAATGCTTCGCAGCTTGCTGCATTACTGTTCAGTATAGGTTTGGGGACACAACAGGAGAAATGGGATTGCGCTGCAAAGCGACTCAGAAACACTATGAGATTTGGAGCACAAACGGCTAATCGCTCAACATGCAACTCAATGCACTTACCCTATGCGTCAATACTGTCATGCAAAGCTATATGTGTACGTGAACGTCCGTTAATAAACAGAGCAAAACTGGTTTGCACAATGCGGGCAAACGCGCAATTACCTAACCAGCAGTAATTAAAACTGTTTCTGAGGCGCCTTTATCCAATTGAAAGGTTGCGTGGTGAATCCAGTTCAATATCCGCACAACATGCTAATCACGCGGTATATATGTATGAGCCATCACTGCTCGCGCAATCAAACCTTACTGCAATCACTTTGTATGCAGCGTCGCTTCGTGGAGAAACCAGTGATTAACTTCGTACTAGACCCTTTTCAAGATGCTAATCGACATGGGCGCCAGTTGTAGTCTTTCCTAGCGGTAGCGGGGGCATTAAATCAGTGGTTCTTTATTCTAAATTCATTATTAAAAATGCATATTAAATTCAATAAATGTATTAAAAACCTGGTTGATTTTTGAAATTAGTTGTGTTTTAATCATTTTGAGTCACATGTGAATCAATGTTTCACTAATGAAACATTCTTACTTAGAGGATTAATAAAATGAAACACGAGAAAGTTACTGCATTAATCGCTGAAGCTGCCCCAACTTTGGAGCGTCCAGCAGATAAAACATTGGCTGAGTGGATGGAGTCGCGATGTGTGTTGCGATCGACACGAAAATATGACTTTGATGCGCTGAAATTTCAAGCCGATTTTGAACCCACCTACGCACGCGGACAAATGCGTTATTTGGGTACAGGTGCTTGCGGTGTTACTGAAGATAAAACCACGGTACCAGCGGTTCACTTCACATTCTCAACCATGCGTATTCCACCGGGTCATACAGGGCCATTGCATTTGCACGAAGACACAGAAGAGGTCTTCTTCGTGTTGCAAGGGAAAGTCAAAATCATGATTGAAACTAAAGAGGGTGAATCATGGGAGGCTATCGTCGGACCACGTGACTTGATTTCGGTTCCGCCGGGCATTTATCGTGGTGAAACCAATGTCGGCGAGGAAGATGCTTTGCTGTGTGTCATGGTTGGTTCACCTCGTCCTGAAATTCCAACATATAGACCAAATGATCCTTTGTCGAACGTTAAGCGTTAATAGAGAGTTTCTTTCAAAGAACATCATCTACTAATAGTTAGCAAAGCTCATACAAGGAGATTAGGTTGTCCCATCTCATCGAATTTCGCAATGTAAGTAAGCGTTTTCCGAGCAGGCAAGATCCAACGCCGGAATTTGCTGTGGCGAATTTGAGCTTGTCGATTAAAGCAGGAGAAGTTGTCTCAGTTATAGGACCCAGTGGCTGTGGCAAAAGCACATTGCTGAACATGGGGGCGGGTTTGTATTTGCCAAGCTCTGGAGAGGTGTTTGTGGAAGGTGAGCGAGTTACCAAGCCGCAAAAAAAGACATCGTTCATGCTCCAGAAAGACCTTTTAATGCCTTGGAGAACAATACGTGAAAACGTTGAGTTGGGTTTAGAGATTGACGGTGTTGAGGCTGAAAAACGTAAATCTATCGCGCTTGAACAACTCGCACGCTGTCATTTAGCTGGATTTGAAAACCACTACCCTTATCAGTTGTCTGGTGGTATGCGGCAGCGAGCAGCATTAGCCCGTACGATGGCAACAGATCCACATGTGTTGTTAATGGATGAGCCATTTTCTGCACTTGATGCGCAAACGAAAATGGTGTTGCAGCAAGATTTGGCGCGCACTGTTTATGAGCAAAATAAAACCGTATTATTTATCACACATGATCTAGCAGAGGGTGTCGCGCTGTCAGACCGTGTGTTGGTGATGAGTCATCGACCAGGAACCATTATCAAAGAATTGAGCATCGACATCCCAGACAGGCATGATCCGATGAGCAGACGCAAGAATCACCAACATCGTGTTGGCGAACTTGTAGCAGAGTTGATGGATTTACTACACATCAGCGGAGATTCGGACGTCCACTGATCAATCTTCCAAACTTCAACTTTTTTACATCCAAAGGAGACAGACTATGCAGAAAATTCAAAAATTCGCTCTAGCTTTGATTTCAGCTACTTTCTTAAGTGCTAGTGGTTATGTGCAAGCCCAAGCGAAAGAAAATATTACTTATTTATTGCCAGCACCACCAACATTACCTGCGTTTGCACCTTGGGTGATTGCCAAACACAAAGGGTATTACGATGCTGCTAACTTAAATGTTACGTTTCTCGCAGCACGTGGTGGCGTAGATGTAGCCAAACAAGTTGGTGCTGGTAATGCCATCGTAGGCGGTGCTATCGGTGATACTCCGATAATTGTTCGTGCAAACAATGTACCAGTCAAAGCCATTGCAGTTCTTGGTGGCGGTTCTTTGACACAGTTGGCTGTTAATACGGCATCAGGTGTAAAAAGCATCAAGGAATTCAAGGGCAAAAGCATGAGTGTCATGGCATACACCGACACGACTTATTACGCTTTGCTCGGCTCTTTGGAGATGGCCGATATGAGCAAAAAGGATTTAGATATTCAAGCCGCAGGCCCTGCTGGTGTGTGGCAACTTTTAGCTAAAGGTGACGTGGCAGGCATGGCGGGAGTACCCGAGTGGATTGTCAGTGCCCGGGAGGCAGGAGCAAAAATTGAGTTATTACCTCCAGAGCAACATTTCAAGAGCATGGCACAAGCCATCATTGCTTCTGATGAGGCTATCAAAAAACAACCAGAAACATTGCGTAAGCTAGTGCTAGCAACATTGCGCGGCCAAAAAGACATCATTGATAACCCTGCAGAGGCAGCAAAAACATTTGCAGCTGCAGTACCGTCTTATGCTGGTAAAGAAGCTTCGTTGGTAACTACATTTGAGATGTATCGAAAGTATGTTTATGCCGGTCAAGCTATTCAGGGTGCGATGGACCCAGTGCGCCTTAAATCCGTTCAAGATTTTTATGTCAAAGAAGGTATTGTCCCAAAAGCTTCACCGTTAGATGATTTGTATACCAACCAGTTTGTTACGACTCGTTAAACACAAATATTTAAGGTACTGCTATGGATAACAAAGTCACCATTATTGGAAGTGTCGCACTGCTTATTGTGACTTTGTTGTTCTGGCAATTTGGCCCCGGATTGATGGGATTGCCAGATTACATATTGCCACCAATGAGTAAGACGTATCAAGAAATGATGCGAATGTTTTCTGAAAATAACCTTTTGGGTCATTTCGGCGTCACAGCTTTAGAGGTCTTCTTGGGATTTACATTGGGGTCACTTTTGGGAGTGATCGTTGGCGTGACATTGGGTTTGTCACCTACTGCTGAGGCCATACTGTCTCCTTACATTCTCACTTTGCAAATTGCACCAAAGGTAGCTTTTGCTCCCTTGTTTGTCATGTGGTTGGGATACACAATTTACCCCAAAGTTCTGGTTGCAATCTTGATAGTCTTCTTTCCGGTCATGGTCAATGTTTTGGCTGCAATTCGGACGGTAGATCCAGATATGGTGAATTTGGTTCGCACATTGAATGCAGGTCGTTGGCAAATTTTCAGCATGCTGGAATTCCCCTTTTCATTACCCAATCTATTCTCAGGATTACGAATTGCATCTACCTTGGCTGTAATTGGTGTCACTGTCGGTGAGTTAATTGGTGGCAATAAGGGTCTTGGATTTCTATTGGTTGAATCAGAAGGTCAAAGCAACACACCCGGCGTGTTTGTTGCCATCACTGGTTTAACCATCATTGGTATCTTGGCTTATGGCATGGTGGTGTGGCTAGAAAAGAGAGTGTTGCACTATTTGCCAAAAGCATCACGAGTCACTATATAGCGTCTCAGAAAAATCGAGTATTCATGAAAGAAATGCTGCAAGGACGAAGGGTTTTAATCACTGGCGGTGCCAGAGGATTGGGGTTGGCTTTTGCTGTTAGTGTTGCAGAGCAAGGTGCAAAAGTTGTTATCGCGGATGTGTTACCTGAGTTGGCGCAGATCGAGGCAGAAAAATTAAGGATACGTGGGCTGGATGTCCACGCATTAACGTTGGATTTATCTTCACCAGAATCCATTACTAATTGTGCAAAAAAAGCTATTCAACATTTAGGTGGTCTTGACGGTTTGGTCAATAACGCTGCAGTGACTAACTCTGGTGGTATCAATAGCGAAGACATCAGTGTGAATATGTGGGACCAGGTCATGAATGTCAATGTGCGCGGCACATGGTTGATGATCAACGCATGTTCGAAAGCGTTGCGAGATTCTGGGCATGGTGCCATTGTTAATCTGGCATCTGATACACCACTTTGGGGTGCACCTCGCTTGATGGCTTATGTTGCTAGTAAAGGGGCCATCATCGCTATGACTAAATCACTGGCGCGTGAGTTTGGTGGTGACAATGTTACTGTCAATGCCTTGGCGCCAGGTTTGACATTGGTGGAAGCCACAGCATACGTGCCCCAAGATCGACACGATTTTTATCTGAATGGTCGCGCTATCAAGCGTGAACAATTACCAGAAGATGTTTGTGGTGCGGTGGTATTTTGCTTATCAGATTTGTCGCGATTCGTTACAGGCGAATTAATTGCGGTGAATGGTGGTTTTGTGATGCATTGATTGGATGGAAACAGAATGAATTCCTTAAGTCATCGCATAAAACAACTGGAAAGTACATTTCCGCTACGAACCGTTAGTACCGATGGCGGTTGTATTTCATACAGAGAAAACATGGCAAGCAATATGGGAGTGCGTCGAAATAGCATAACTGTTGTTGCATTGCATGGCATAGGCTCAGCATCAGCATCATGGCTGGATGTTGCGTTGTGTTTGAGTGATATTCGTTTCATTGCTTGGGATGCGCCAGGTTATGGAAAATCCACAGGATTGCAAGCTAAGCAACCACTGGCCACTGACTATGCAATTGCTTTAGATGGGTTTTTGAATGCCATGCAGATACAGCAATGTATTCTGGTGGGGCATTCCTTAGGTGCATTGATGTCCGCAGCATATGTGGCAAAACCAAACATCAGCAAAGTAGAGCAAGCCATATTTATCTCACCTGCACGCGGTTATGGTTCAAATATTGAAACCGCCAAACGAATTCGAGATGAGCGATTGCAGACTTTGCAAATTTTGGGAATTATTGAGATGGCTAAGCAGCGGTCCGAGCGTTTGTTGTCATCGAATGCTTCCGATGAAGCGCGAGAATGGGTGCAATGGAATATGGCTAACTTAAATCCAACTGGTTATAAGCAAGCGGTCGAACTTCTTTGCGGTGATGATATCAGTCGATATTCAAGAACAGCGATACCAGTTGCAGTTTACTGTGGTTCAAATGACATTGTTACTGTGCCAACAACCTGCCTAGAAATTGCAAACAGTTTTCAAGCTACTTATTCATTAATTGACGGTGCGGGACACGCTAGCCATTGTGAAAAGGCATCTGACATCTCAAGAATTATTGAAAATTTTCAACCCAGTGCCAATCGTCTAGAAGCGGCCTAGCTTCATAACTTTAGAAATTCTATGGAAATCACAAATTCAAACGAAGCTGATACACGGTATACGGTACCTGCGCTGGAGCGTGGTTTACGTTTATTGATGGAATTTAATCGGCATGAGCGCAGTTTGACTCCACCAGAATTAGCGAGACGCCTCAGTTTGCCGCGCTCGACGGTATTCAGAATGTTAAGCACTCTTGAAGAATTAGGATTGGTTGAGCGTACCGATGGAGGGCGAGCATTTCGATTGGGAATAGCAGTATTACGTTTAGGTTTTGAATACCTGTCATCACTGGATCTGACTGAATTGGGTATGCCTATTTTGGGTCGTTTACGTGACAAAGTTGGGTGTGCTTGTAATTTGGTGGTGAGGGACAATCGCAGCATTGTTTACATCGCCAAAGTTGCGCCCGCCTCATGGATCGCATCCTCCGTGACTGTTGGCACGCGATTGCCAGCTTATGCAACCGTTTTTGGACGATTGTTATTAAGCGATATGTCCTTAGATCAGCTTCGCGCACTTTATCCAGAAGAACATTTAGAACGATATTCAGACCAAACGCCAGCGACAACCTTGGCATTGTTTGATTTGCTTCAAGCTGATAAGGAGAAAACTTGTCTAGTTGGTGAAGGTTTTTTTGAAAAGTCTATTTCAACTGTCGCGGCAACAGTGCGAAACGAAACTGATTCAATCGTTGCTGCATTAGGGGTAACAGTGCCTTATGCCAGTATTGAGCCCGAGTTGCGATCTAATTTGATTCAACATGTCGGTGAAGCTGCCAATGAGCTCTCTACAGCACTTGGGTTTTCATCAAGAAAAAAGTCGACCGCTCAAGTGCTGCGCATGGCGTGATTCTGGTGAATTAAACATGCAACCCATTATGAATTTATCAAACTCAGTGGCAGTTATTACTGGGGGCTCGTCCGGAATTGGCTTAGCTTGTTGTGAATTATTTTTAGCAGCTGATGCGGCAGTCGCATTTTGTGGTCGGGATCAGCAACGCTTGGAGAAAGCGAGACTATCTTTAATAGCCAAATATCCGCATGCACGTTTATTTGCAGCTGTTTGTGATGTGCTTGACCCAACGTCTGTTCAGAATTTTTCAACGCAAGTGGAAAAAGAGTTCGGTAAGGCGAATATTTTGGTTAATAACGCAGGGCAAGGTCGCGTATCTACTTTTGCCGATACCACGGATGTGGCTTGGATGGAAGAATTGCAACTGAAATATTTTTCTGTGATTCATCCAGTTCGTGCATTTTTATCGCAATTGCAGTCCAGTCCAAATGCCAGCATCGTGTGCGTCAATTCATTGTTAGCCGTCCAACCAGAACCGCACATGGTCGCGACATCATCTGCACGAGCGGGAATTGCCAATTTAGTTCGTTCATTGGCTGTCGAATTCGCACCGCAACAAATTAGAGTTAACGGCATATTTCTTGGTTTGGTGGAGTCAGGCCAATGGCATCGTCGCTTTGACGCTCGACCAGATCAGTCACAAAGTTGGGAACATTGGAGTGCGGAATTGGCAAAGCAAAAAGAGATTCCACTCAGGCGATTGGGCAAGCCTGCTGAAGCAGCACAAGCCATATTTTTCTTAGCTTCACCAATGTCGTCGTACACGACGGGCAGTCACATAGATATTTCAGGAGGCTTATCGCGCCATGCATGATCAAAAAACCATCACTGTTGGCGCAGCTATCGCCGCATTCTTAGATCAATGCGGCGTAAAAGCTGCATTTGGTGTTATCTCTATTCATAACATGCCCATTTTGGATGCATTCAATGATCAAGGAAAAGTGCGCTTTATACCCGCACGCGGTGAGGCAGGGGCTACTAATATGGCAGATGCATATGCCCGTACCACTGGCACATTAGGCGTTTGTATAACAAGTACAGGTACAGCGGCAGGGAATGCAGCTGGCGCCATGGTAGAAGCACTGACGGCGGGAACACCTTTACTGCACTTAACTGGTCAAATAGAAGTGCCCTATCTGGATCAGGATTTGGGCTATATCCATGAAGCGCCAGATCAATTAAACATGCTTAAAGCTGTTTCTAAAGAGGCCTTCCGCATTCGCACACCAGAATCAGCGATAGGTATTATTAAACATGCGGTCAAAGTCGCTTTGACAGCTCCTACGGGTCCCGTCAGTGTTGAAGTTCCTATTGACATACAGGCAAGTCTGATTCCGATGCCGCTGGATCTGAGTCCTTGGGATGTAGAACCAGTCAAACCTTCAGAGGCGGCACTGGATCGTCTGGCAGATCAATTGGCATCTGCCAAACGCCCCTTGCTATGGTTAGGCGGTGGAGCACGCCACGCCGGGGTAGCAGCGCAGAAATTATTGGATTTGGGCTTTGGTTTGGTTACTTCTGCGCAGGGTAGAGGCATTGTCCCAGAAGATGACCCAAGAACTTTAGGATCTTTCACGCTACAAAAAGGTATTGAGGATTTTTATGCTACTTGCGATGCCATGCTGGTTGTTGGATCGCGTTTGCGCAGTAATGAAACGCTGACCTATAAATTAAAGCTGCCGCAACCGATGTACCGAATTGATGTCAATCCATCTGCAGAAGGACGTTGTTATGACAGCACAACGTTTGTATGCAGTGATTCCAATCTAGCTTTAGAGGGGTTGGCAAAACGTTTAGAGGGTAGGATGAAGACCGATCCCAAATTTACTGCTGATTTGCGACGTGTACATGAAGGCGCTCAAGCAACACTTATTGATGGTGTCGGCCCGTATGCTCAATTAATCAGCACATTGCAAGCAAAAGTTGGGCGAAACTTCAATTGGGTACGCGATGTTACTTTGTCCAATAGCATTTGGGGAAATCGTCAACTGCGCATATTTAACCCAACAGCAGGTGTGCATGCCCTTGGTGGTGGCATTGGTCAAGGTTTAACTATGGGTATCGGTGCCAGTATTGGCGCAGCCGTGTTTGGAAAATCAAATAACTCAGTCGCTGGCCGCAAAACATTCTGTCTGGCTGGTGACGGTGGATTTATATTGAACTTGGGCGAGCTTGCAACATTGGTACAAGAAAACGCAAACATGGTCATTTTGTTGATGAATGATCAGGGCTACGGTGTTATTAAAAACATTCAAGACACATATTACGGCGCCAGACGTTGCTACGTAGATTTGCACACCCCAAATTATGAAAAGTTATGCGCCTCTCTGAACTTGCCACATTCACGCATTAGCAACTTGAACGATCTATCTCAAGTGTTGGACAAAGCCAATTCGTGTGATGGTCCTTATATGGTTGAAATTGACATGCTCAGTATTGGGGGATTTAAGACGGTATTCGCCGGACCACCGCTCAAACCAGCTGCAACGAAATCATGATTCGTGATGTATCAAATCAAAGTGCATTTCAGTTTTTATTTTTTTAATTTCGAGCAACAAATCAAATGCAAACTGCGCTAAAAGTAACATTGATTGGCTACGGTGCCATTGGTTCTGGTGTATGCCAGATACTTGACGCTGATCCCACTATTTCAATTGAACATATCGTGGTATCAGAAAAGTACGCGAACATTGCTGATAGGAGTACCGCGAACAGGCATTTTGTGACACATGTGGATTACATCAATCGCCCTGATGTCATCATTGAGTGCGCTGGTCACTCGGCAATCGAAGAGCACGTTTTACCTGCGTTGAAAGTTGGCATACCTTGCATTGTTGCTTCAGTCGGTGCATTGTCTGCGATTGGGTTGGTCGAAAGATTAGAAGCAGCAGCAACTGCAGGCAATACTTCGGTACATTTACTATCTGGTGCCATAGGCGCAATCGATGCATTGGCGGCAGCCAGAATTGGTGGATTAGACAGTGTCCGTTATGAAGGCAGAAAACCGCCATTGGCATGGATGGGGTCGCCAGCCGAGATTGATTTTGACCTATCGAATATTAAAACAGCTACATTAATTTTCAAAGGCAGTGCGCGCGAAGCATCCAGTCAATTTCCTAAAAATGCCAATGTAGCTGCAACTGTAGCTTTAGCTGGTATTGGTTTGGATAACACACTCGTTGAGTTGTACGCTGATCCACATATTTTAGAAAACCAGCACCATGTGCAAGCCAGTGGCGCTTTTGGATTTTTTGAGTTGACGATGCGTGGCAAACCGTTGGCAGCCAATCCAAAAACATCGGCGTTAACTGTTTACAGCGTGGTTAGAGCGTTGACCAACCTTTCTCATTCATTTGCCATTTGAAATGCCGAGATTCCATTATGTACAAGCTTGATGATTTACAGACTATCTGCATCGCGGGTAATTGGCGTGTGGGTGGCGGTGATACTTATGAAACTTTGTATCCAGCCACCGGACAAGTGGTTGCCCGTTTGAATGCAGCCAGCATAGCGGATGTTGAAGAAGCAATAGTTGGTGCGCAGCATGCTTTTGAAAAAACCGATTGGGCTACGCTTAAACCTCATGAACGTGCCCGTGTGCTGTACCGCGTTGCTGAGATGATTCGTTCGCGTAGCGAAGAGCTGTCTCAAAAACAACGCTTGGACAACGGCAAACCGATATTGGAAACCCGTGCACTCGTGGCCAGTGCAGCCGGAACGTTTCAATATTTTGCTGCTGCTTGCGAGACAATGGAAGATCAATTAACGCCGATGCGTGGAGATTGCTTGACCATGAGTCTCCATGAACCAATGGGCGTTGTCGCTGCGATCACACCATGGAACTCACCAGTAGCGAGTGAAGCTCAGAAAATGGCCCCCGCATTGGCTGCGGGCAACGCGGTTATTGTCAAACCTGCTGAGATTACACCTCTACTGGCTTTAGAACTTGCGCGGATTTGTGAAGAAGCGGGTATACCGCGTGGCATCATCAGTGTTTTGCCTGGAAAAGGCTCCCTCATTGGTGATGCCATCACACGTCATCCGTTGGTTAAGCGTGTGAGCTTTACAGGTGGTACCAAAACTGGCCGGCACATTGCGCATATTGCAGCGGATAAGGTCATGCCTGTATCGCTGGAGCTGGGTGGAAAATCGCCGACTATGGTGTTTGAAGATGCCGATATAGATCATGCTGTAGCAGGAATTTTGTACGGAATTTTCAGTTCATCAGGCGAGTCTTGCATTGCAGGCTCACGGCTATTTATTGCGCGTCCTTTATACCAATCATTCATTGAAAAACTCGTTAAAGCCGCTCAAGCGTTGCATGTCGGTGACCCTTCAAACGAGAAAACCCAGTTAGGTCCACTGATTTCCGCTGCACATCGTGACAGCATTGAACGCTATGTGGCGATGGGACTTGAGGATGGCGGGAAGTTGTTGTGCGGTGGCAAACGTCCAGTAGGCGGCATCTACGACCAGGGCTATTTTTATCTACCGACCATCATTGATGGTTTATCCAACGACTCGCGTATTTGCCAAGAGGAAATATTTGGCCCAGTTTTGGTGGCCATGCCTTTTGACAACGAAGAGGATTTAATTCAACAGGCCAACGCGAGCATGTATGCACTTGCTGCCGGAATTTGGACACAGGACTACAAACGTGCATGGCGTATTGGTCGTGCCGTCCAAGCCGGCACGGTATGGATCAACACCTACAAACAGTTTTCAATTTCTACTCCTTTTGGTGGTTGGCGCGACAGTGGTCTGGGGCGCGAAAAAGGAAGACTTGGAATATTGGAATACATGGAGCAAAAATCCATGTACTGGGGAATGAACGCTAACCCTATTGCATGGGCTTCGAATCATTAATTCCATAAATCTTACAAAATTGAAAAGGGTAACAAATCATGGCTGTACTTGGAATTGATGAAGTCACTTACCGCTCAGAAGACTTGTCTACCTGCAAGAAATTTTTTCTAGACTGGGGTTTGCAACTTGTGAGTGACAGCGCTACCGAGTTGGTGTTTCATACGCTAAACGAATGTGTTGTACGCATAGCGCATCCTAGCAAGCCCGGATTGCCGCAGGGTCTTGAAGATGGGCCAACAATGGTCGAAGTGATCTGGGGAGTTGAGTCTGAAAGCGATTTGCAAACGTATGCTGAAAAGCTCCGAGATAACCCAGCTTATAACATGATCAACGGTCGCATTCGCGCCATTGACCCTAACGGTGTCACCATTGGTCTGCAAGTCAGCCGCAAAAAATCCATCACATTGGAGTGCGGTGATTTCAACACTTGGAGTCACAGACCTAGGGTCAACAAATCCGCACCGTTTTATGAACGCGCAACGCCTATCGAAGTGGGGCACGTTGTTTTTTATGTGGATAACCGGGCAGAAGCCGTAAAGTTTTACGAAGATAAATTGGGTTTTGTCGTTTCTGACCAATATCCCAATCGAGGCAGCTTCATGCGCTGCGCCCCAAAAGGAGGCCACCATGACATGTTTTTGCTGCAATTACCCAGTGGTAAAAAAGGTTTGAATCATGTTGCTTTCACTGTACGTGATATCCATGAAGTTGTTGGTGGTGGTATGGCTATGGATCGACACGGTTGGAAAACAGAACTGGGACCTGGGCGGCACCCGATATCGTCTGCCTATTTTTGGTACTTTGAAAACCCTGCTGGTGCGCTGATCGAATACTACGCCGATGAGGATGAACTGACAGGGGAATGGCAAAGCAGAGATTTTGAACCAGGTCCCACAGTGTTTGCAGAGTGGGCTGTAGCAGGGGGTATAGATGGAAATACCCGTCGTCCTAAAGGCGCGTCTGCGCCTGCAAACAAATTTATGACGGACAAAACGAAGAGTTGATTTTTTACCTTGGCTTTGAGAAGACAGAAATATCAGTAACAAACTTAATTAGGAGATGTCAAATGAGTCGAATTATTCCCAATCATTACCACAACCCACACCAGGCACGTAAAACACCGCCAACACCCTATGAAGACTTGTTGGGCGATTCAATAGAGCGTGCTTACGCTCAAGGTCTGCACGATGCCGCTGGAATTGTCGGCTACCTCAATGCTTGCGGTCCTTTTGCACCCAATGGGGTGCAATGGACGACAGAAATGTTTGCTTCGGAAATGAAGCGTCTTGGTGTTTGATTCCTGAAGATTTATTTTATTGGAGACGAAAATGACAGACTTTAGTGCTCAACAAATTGATGATTATTTAGCTACGGGTATCAAAGACCGCTGGTATGTGGTTTGCCCATCTGATTTTCTGGGAACTCAAGCAATCAGCTTGCGACGTTTTGGATACAAATTGGCGATATGGCGCGATCAAACAACAGGTAAGGTGCATTGCGTTGAAGACCATTGTCCGCATCGTGGAGCGCCACTTTCAGCAGGCTTGGTATTAGGTGACCGACTCAGTTGTCCCTATCATGGTGTAGAGGTCAACTGCAAAGGTGTCGCAACGCGAGTACCAGGTAATCCAGGTTGCAAGCTAGAGGGTAGCAAAGCAACCAAAGCTTTCCATGTTGTGGAAGCTGTGGGCGCCATCTTTGTTTATAACCATTTGAACGAGGTAGAAACCCCTCCGCCGCTGCAATTGCCGGAATATATGACTTCACCGGAGTGGAGTAATTTCACTTGCTATTTAGAGTGGGGGAATGACTACCGCTACATTTCTGATAACGTGATGGATCCTATGCATGGTGTGTTTTTGCACAAGCAATCACACACCATGTCTGAAGGCGCTAATCAAGCCGAGTTCCAGATTCGCGATATTGACAATGGTTTCATTTTTGAGAAAAAGGGACAGCGCAATGTGAATTTCGATTGGACCGAACTACAGGATACAGGGTCTTCGTGGTGGCATCGTTTAGAGATTCCTTATCCGAAAACTGGTGGTCCTGGAGGTAACTTCACCATCATCGGTATGTATGTCCCCATTGCCAAAGACCTGTGCGGAGTTATGTTCTGGCGCTGTCGCAAAGTCAGTGGCTTAGACCGTGATATTTGGCGTTTTCTCTATAAAAATCGCTTAGAGGCGCGTCACTGGACAGTGGTTGAGCAAGATCGCGTCGCTGTTGAGTTGATGGAAATTGATGCATCAGACCGAGAAATTCTCTACTCGCACGACATGGGCATTGTTCGTCAGCGTCGTTACTTCCGCAATATCGCGGCAGAACAACTTGCCGTTACAAAAAGTTAAAACAACTCTGTTAGGTCAGTGAGAATATGAGCAATATGAATCGACTCAAACTGCGTGTACAAGCAATGCGTTATGAGGCTGAAGGCACCTTAAGCATCGAATTGCGTACGACTGATGGCAGTGCACTTCCTGTCGTTGCAGCTGGTGCGCACATTGACTTGCATCTGGATGAAGATTTGATTCGCAGCTACTCACTGGTTACTTCTCGCTGCACAGAGACTGCTTATGTGGTGGCCGTATTGTTGGATCGTGCCAGCCGTGGCGGCTCAATTTTTATACACCGCGACCTACGTGTTGGTACCGTACTTGAGGTGGGCGCACCGCGCAACCATTTCGTGCTTGACGAAAATGCTAAGCAAACCGTGTTGATAGCAGGTGGAATTGGCATCACGCCCATCTTCAGTATGTACGCTCGTATGCAGAGTTTGGGTAAACCGGTTACGTTGTTGTACTGCGGTCGTTCACGTGCGCAAATGGCGCTACAGGATGACATCGCAGCCTTAGGAAAACCGATTGAGTGGCATATCGACGAAGAAGCCGGTTCGCCACCTGATCTGAAAGGTTTTCTCAGTCGGTTTTCGAATGATGCAGACTTTTACTGCTGTGGCCCTACACCGATGATCAACGGATTTGAGCAAACTTGTGAATCATTGGGTTTTGAAAAAGTGCACGTTGAACGATTCAGTGCGATTGTTCAACCCAAATCGGATACGCCGAGTGGCGCATACGATGTCGTGCTCAAATCATCAGGGCAAACCTTCCGCATTGAGCCTGGGCAAAGTATGTACGATGTTTTCACCACAAACAAAGTGAAGGTGGATTTCAGTTGTAAAGAGGGAATTTGCGGAACCTGCGAAACCAAGGTGTTAGAGGGAATTCCTGATCACAGGGATTCTGTTCTCAGCAAAGCAGAAAAAGCCGCCAATAAAACCATGATGGTGTGCGTTTCGGGTTGCCAAGGCGATAAGCTGGTTTTAGATTTGTAAATAATTTTGATACTTTACGCTGTTATGTCTTCATCAAGACCACTTCTCTAGTCCAATTTATAGAAAACCGCTAACCAATTTATGTGGGACACGTCGTGTCACATGCAGCAATAATGAATTGTTGATACTAATGAGCTCATGGTGGTTTGCTCATGTTGATACTTTTTAAAATGCCATGCCTTTCCAGCTTTGATCATCTCCAAGCTCGTATCTACTCTACCAACAAAAACTCGGGAGACAGTACGTCCATAGCGGTCTAGCTTGTTATCAGGGATTTTGACGACTTTTTATACACCAAATCAGATAAATACTCTTTGGATTTATTTCCAAAGTCTGACCTTTTTCCGGAGCGTCAATGCCAGCTAATTGAATTTTGTGTTGAGTTTTAAGGCTATCCAGTACGGTGATCGTGTCACCATCAGAGTTGCCGACTACCGTTGTCTCAAAGGCATGAGTAGACACAAAGGGCAAGCACAATAGAATTGCTGCCAAGTGTTTAAAAACAATTTGATTGAATCGCATTGCCAACTATTGAAAAGTGTTAACCGAAGTGACATCAGAGGTACCTAACATTTTGTTTAAGCTTAGTAAAACACAGATTATTCATCCATCACAACCACCCAGCGATATGCACATTTGGTGATTGGTCAGCAACGCTCAGCTTTAGAGAAAATTGGTGATTTGTGTGAAATTTGATGAAAATTACACCAAAATTTACACAAAATGAGATGTTGCTATAAATTTAATAGCATGAATCCACCGTATTAATGGTGGGCGATACAAGTTTCGAACTTGTGACCCCTGCAGTGTGAATGCAGTGCTCTACCCCTGAGCTAACCGCCCGATACTGGTTCAGTACAGCCTTGAATTATACAACGACGAGGCAGACTATTTGGTGCCAGACAATGATGCGGCGATGGCGCGCTTAAAGGGCATGACGGCTTCACCCAAACGCAAGGCCGCATCGCGCAGGAAGCGGGCGGGTGTGCTGTCGTTGGTGTACAGGCTGGATACCAATTGCGTGGCCAAGTACAAAGGGCGTGTGGCACGGCGGTGTGTTTTTTCAAATTGGGCCAGCAAAGACGCTGAAGCGATGTCTCTGCCTTGTGCATGTGCGGCATGAATGGCGTTAGACAAGGTTTCAACGCCCAACAGACCAAAATTGAAACCGTGCGCAGTGACGGGATGCATGCCAACCGCCGCATCGCCAACCGTGGCAAAGCGCTTGGCCACCAAACGGTGTGGATACACGCCCACCAAAGGGTAACTGTGGCGGGTGCTGATCAATGTCATGCGGCCTAATCGCCCAGCAAAGCGCTGTTGCATACTCAGTCCAAATTCTTCGGCAGGCATTTGTGCAATGGGTGCGATCTCGGTATTGGGCAGCGTTAAGACGACTGAAGAACGGTATTCTTGCGTAGCAGGGTCAGGGTTCATGGGCAAGAGTGCCAAAGTTTGTCCGTAATCAAACCATTCCCACGCGGCATGGTGGTGCGGCTCTTCATGCGTCATGCAACACACCAACATGGTTTTGCCAAAATCGTTCATGTCCGCACCAATGCCAATGGCACGGCGTGATTCAGAGAATCGACTGTCTGCAGCCACCAGCAGTTTGCCCGCCAGCTTTGCACCACTGGACAAGGTGATGTGGGCACCCTGATCATCGGTGTGCAGGCTGCTGACTTTGTCGCCACATAGTAAATCAATGTCTTGCGATTGCGCGATAGCGGCTTGTACAGATTCATAGGCCGCTTTGCGTATCAAATGGTTGGATACCAACCAACCCAGCTCTGACTGACCACTTAGGCTGTGGCTGATGGTCATTGAAAATGGGTTGGGTCCGTTCAATACTTTGGCATCGCGCAGGGGCGACAGCGCTTGTGCTTCGATACGGTTCCAGATATCTAAATCGCGCAGCAGTTTGGCTGAGTGTTGGGTCAGGGCAATTTCGCGTCCGTCAAATGCTGGGTTGGACAGTTGTTCTTCTTTTACTTGTTCAAGCACCGTGATGCGCAAACCTTTGCCCGATAGTGCACGTGCAAAGCTCAAGCCAGCGGGGCCTGCACCAATGATGATGACGTCTGTTTCTGTGTTGCTGAGTGCGTTCATTGATTGCCCGTTATTTGGTGACTTATTTAATGTCCATGAACCATTGAATCAGGTATTTCGCAACAAAACCCACCATGCCAAAACCCAGCCCTAAAAAGATAATGAACGCACCGAACTTGCCAGCCTTTGACTCCCACGCTAATTGCCCAATGATGAACAACATGTACAGCATAAAGCCGCCCACGCCGAATGTCATGCCGAATGCTGCGATTTGTTCTTCTGAATAACCAAACATACTCTATAAATAAACTTAAGTTTCAAATCCTGTTTGTGTTTGCCATTAATTTGTCATTCACGCCTTGGCCAATTGGAAGTGTCAACCAAATCGCGGTAGGCATACCAACTGGCATGCCCTAAAACGGGAATTGCAATAATCAAACCCAAAAATGCAAATACGGAACCGAAAAAAATTGCAAACATGATGATTGCAGCCCAAACGCCCATAGCCAACGGGTTTTCCATAACGGCGCGCCAGCTCAGCAAAATAGCTTGAAACATGTTCACTTTACAGTCTAAGAGCACTGGAACAGAGATGACTGTGGATGCAAAAATTGGCGCAGCTAGCACACCGCCTAATGCCAGCCAAAGCTCGAATGCCCAACCTTGCTTGGCCAATATGATGTGCTGAACAAATTCAGCAGGTGTATTGATGGGTGTTTGCGTAATCAAGGTAATAAACGCTGCTGATGTGATGACCCACCCCGTGGCAGCAAACGCCAACAAAATACCCAAACGAATGAGACACCAATAGTCATCGCCTAATTTATTGGTATGACTTCTCTGCCATTGATTCCACGTATTCACCACCACATTGAAGCTGATGGGTTCACCCCTTTCCAAAGCCCGGCTCAGAGCATACAGGCTGGTGGCCATGATGGGTGCGATGATTAAGACTCCTGTAAATGCACCGGCCAATAACCAAAACCGTTCGCGTGCCACAAAAAAAACCAAACCGCCAAATACGGCGAACAATATGCCATGCAGATAGCTCACCCAGCCACACCGCATCATGTCGCGCCAACCCATTTGTATCCATGTAAAAGGGCGCATCACATCTACCGTTTTAACTGATGCAGATTTATTTTTATTATCGGAAGCTGTCATAAAGTTACCTCAGGGAGTCTAACTAATAAAGGCCATTACGGATTTGATTCATATCAAGCATGAGATCAAGTACCTTATTTAAGCACTGGGTGGCACATAGCCTTGGGCTGCATCAGCACCACCGCCAAAAAAGTGCGCTTCCATTTGGCGTGCCAAATACTGGCGCGCACGCAAATCGCCCAAGTTCAAGCGATTTTCATTGACCAGCATGGTTTGGTGTTTCAGCCAATCGGCCCATGCTTGCTTGCTGACGCTTTCCCATAAACGTTTACCCAATTCGCCTGGGTAGGGTGGAAAATCCAAGCCTTCGGCTTCTTGCTTGAGTTTGATACAGTTGACCATGCGTGCCATGACGTGTTGTCCTTTTTTAGTGAATGAATGCAAATGAAATTTGCCGAATGTAGTGGCTATTTTGACCGTTTCTAAATTGTCGTATGTTTTTCAAACAATTATTGACCAAAGAGAGAACAAATGTCATTTTTTGGTGTCCAATGAAGAAGTCTGATAATTTTGATTTTGAGGAGTTCGCGTTGTTCAAAGTGTTGAATCAATTGAGTTTGCGCCACGTCATGCTGGGTACCGCTTTGGCGTGTTTTGGTTTATTGGCCTTTGGCTATTACTTGCAGCATGTGGTGGGTTTAGAGCCATGCCCGATGTGCATTGTGCAGCGCTATGCTATGGTTTTAATAGCAGTCTTGGCAATCATTACGCTGGCTACAGGCCAAAAAGGCTTACAAAAATTACTGACGGCACTGATTTCTATGCTGGCGCTTGGCGGCGCATTTGTGGCGGCGCGTCAAAGTTGGCTGCAGTGGTATCCACCTGAAATTGCAACGTGCGGCCGCGATATTTACGGCATGATTGAGGCGTTTCCTCTGCAAAAAGTGATACCCATGGTGTTTCGCGGTTCAGGCGACTGCACCAAGGTAGATTGGACATTTTTAGGTGGCTCTATCGCCAACTGGTCGTTTTTGTGCTTTTGCGGGATTGCGGTTTTGGGTGTGTATTTGCTGTTACGGCGTACACCGAATGCAAAAGCTTGAATCTTTAAGACAGCAGCTTTTTACAGCTTTTTGACCAAGACTTGGCTTTTGCGGTCCCAGTTGTATTTGCGTTTGCGTGCTTCGGGCAGCCAGTCAGGGTCAACTTGCTTGAAGCCACGTTTGATGAACCAGTGCATGGTGCGGGTGGTCAACACAAAAATGCTGTCTAAGCCCGCAGCTTTGGCGCGGTGTTCAATGCGTTTTAAGACACGTTCACCATCGCCTTGGCCTTGCACATGTGGTGACACGGTCAAAGCTGCCATTTCGGCGGTTCTGGCTTCCGGATAAGGGTAGAGCGCTGCACAAGCGAAGATCACACCGTCGTGCTCCAAAATGGTGTAATTGTTGGCGTCGCGTTCAATTTCGGTACGGTCGCGTTTGACCAAGGTGCCATCGCGTTCAAAAGGCTCAATCAATTGCAAAATGCCGCTGACATCGTCCGCCGTCGCTTCGCGCAAACTTTCTAATTTTTCATCCACCACCATGGTGCCAATGCCATCGTGTACATAGACTTCTAAGAGCAAGGAGCCATCGACATCAAATGGCAAAATGTGGCTGCGTTCAACCCCAGCCACACAGGCTTTGACGCAATGCTGCAAGTAAAAAGCGGAATCAGTGGGTTGCGTGGCGGACGGTAAATTAGCCAACATTTTTTGCGCTACAGCCAGCGGCAATTCGGTATCGATGGGGTTCGAGTCACTGGCAGCTTGGTCGGGGTGAATGCGAATGCCAGGAATTTCGGTCACAAAAATCAGTTTATCAGCTTGCAAATCAATGGCCACAGAGGTGGCGACTTCTTCCATCGTTAAATTAAACGCTTCACCGGTGGGTGAAAAACCGAAAGGTGATAACAACACCATGGCACCCAAATCCAATGTTTGCATGATGCCAGCGGTATCCACTTTGCGCACCAAACCTGAATGTTGGAAATCAACCCCATCCACAATGCCCACAGGCCGTGCGGTGATGAAGTTGCCAGATATCACCCGCACAGTTGAACCTGCCATCGGTGTATTGGGTAAACCTTGGCTGAATGCGGCTTCAATTTCATAACGCAATTGTCCGGCAGCTTCTTGTGCACAATCCAGCGCAACTTCATCAGTGATTCGCATGCCGTGTGAATAGCGAGGTGAATGGCCTTTGGCCTTCAATTGTTCGTTAACTTGTGGACGGAATCCGTGAACCAAAACGACTTTGACGCCCATGCTTTGGATGAGTGCCAAATCTTGCGCCAAATTCTGCAATTTTCCTGCAGCGATGGCTTCGCCCGCGATACCCACCACAAATGTTTTACCGCGGTGCAAATGAATGTAGGGTGCAACAGAGCGGAACCAAGGGACAAATGATGCGTTGATGGTATGTGGCATGCTGGGTCAGTGTTTTGTTTTGTTCACCCTCACATCATAAACGAGCTCAAACCGTTCTTGAACGCAATCTTGAACGGTATTGAACAGCTAGCGCTTGTTTCACAAGCATGCGTTGTACAGCTCAGCGGCGCTTGCGAGCAGGTTTTGACGCAGATGCAGATTTTGCGCGTGCTTTGCTAGCATGGTGGACTTTAGAGCCTTTGCCAGCTTTGGCTGATTTTGCCTTGGCCGGCACATACAACACCACAGATTGCTTGGCTTGAAAACTACCTGAGGCGCTGATTTTGTTCCAACTGGCCACATTGCTGGCAGTTACTTTGTACTGCTTGGCAATGGCCGCCACAGTGGCCGCTTTGCGCAATTTGACGATGATTTTCTTCAAAATAACTTCTGGCGAAAACCCAACTTGGCCATTGTCTGCAATGTGTTCAGAGACGTCATTGGTTTGTTTCGCTGAACGTGGTACCAATAATGTTGACCCCGCCTTGATCAACATGCGAGGTGGAATGCGATTGATTTCGCGAAATTTCGCTTCATTCATCCCCACCAGTTTTGCCGCATCTACCGCTTTCAGTGTACGGGGCGCAATCCAAACGGTCCAACCTGCTGTTTGACCATTGTGAATAGCCAAGTTGCGTTCAAAAATACCTGCATTGTCCCAAGGTAGCAAAATGTAAGGCGTGCCGGCTTTAAAGATAGTGGGCTTATTTGCAGCAGGATTCAGTGATTTGAAGTCATCCAAATCAACCTCAGCCAACTTGGCCGCTAAGACCACATCCATGTCGCGGTCGATGCTGACACTTTGAAAATAAGGGTGATTAGGTATTTCAGGCAGTGTTGAGTTATATGCTGCTGGATTGGCCACAATGTTTTTTACAGCCAGCAATTTGGGAACATAGTTGCGCGTTTCATTGGGCATGTTCAAGCTGTAATAGTCGGTCCCCAAGCCTTCGCGTTGGTTGCGTGCGATGGCACGGCCTACTGAACCTTCACCCCAGTTGTAGGCAGCCAGTGCCAGATGCCAGTCACCAAACATGCCATATAGTTTTTGCAAATAATCCAATGCTGCTCGCGTGGATGCAAGCACATCGCGTCTGTCATCTTTGAAAACACTTTGTTTCAGAGCAAAATACCTGCCAGTGGCAGGCATGAATTGCCACATACCAGCAGCTTTGGCTCCTGATACTGCTTGTGGGTTGAATGCACTTTCAATGAATGGCAACAAGGCCAATTCAGTTGGCATATTGCGACGTTCAAGCTCTTCCACCACGTGGTATAGGTATTTACTTGAACGCCCAGTCATGCGATTGATGTATTCAGGTCGGCTTGAATACCATTGCTCGTGCTGGCTAACCAATTCAGTTTGATCCAAACCATTCATACCAAAACCGCGACGAATGCGTGCCCATAAATCCGAATCGTTCGTAGGCGTGTAGACCACCAAAGGCTCATCAGGGGCAGCCTGCGTCGTTACGTTATTTGTTGCGGGTGCGGCGGTCTGCGAAGTTTCGTCTTGAAGCGGTTTTCGCTCGATATCAAAATCGTTTGTTTCACCATAACCGTGTGTCGCAAAAAGCGCGGCTGTTAAATACACGAACCACTGTGATTTGGACGTTTGAAAACGTGATTTCCCTGCACGCTTGTTTGGAGATGGCAAGAAAACTTGAACAAAAATGGGAATTAATCGGGAAACAAAAGGCATGAATTCTTTCACTGAATTTCGAAATTGATCGGAAACATTCTTATTATATGAACGCAATCAATTGTGACTAAGAATAAATTAAATCGGAACACCTAACTTGCTTTGTGATTTAAACAGAAATGGCGATTTACAAATCGCAATGAACTAATCAAGGCAAGCTAGGGTAATCGGTATAACCTTTTGCGCCACCACCGTAAAAAGTTGCGCGGTCAGGGGCATTCAAGACGGCTCCTTCGCGAAGTCGACGTGCTAGATCGGGGTTGGCGATGAAAGGACGACCAAAAGCGATCAAATCGACATTGTTTGCCAAGGCTGCGTCTGCCAAAGCTTTATCAAACCCGTTGTTCATCATCCAAGCGGCTTTGCCCCCTGCTTCCTTGTATGCTGCATGCAAAGCGCGGTAGTCAAACGGTGCATCACCTTGGGTGTAATCGCGGGCAGCACCTGTTGAGCCTTCAATAATGTGAATAAACGCCAAGTTGAGTGGGGCAAGCTGTTGAATCACGTATGTAAACAATGCTTGCGGTTCTGGGTCATGCGCATCGTTGGCAGGCGTGACGGGTGACAAGCGCAACCCTAAACGGTTGCCACCAATTTCTTGGCTTACTGCGGTCATCACTTCAATGAGTAATCGGCTGCGGTTTTCTATGCTGCCACCGTAGTTGTCTGTGCGCGTGTTGGAGCCACTGCGCATGAACTGGTCCAGCAAATAACCATTGGCTGCGTGAACTTCAATGCCATCAAACCCAGCTGCGATGGCATTTTTGGCAGCGCGGCGGTAGTCGGCCACGATGCCTGGTAATTCACTTAGTTCCAAAGCGCGTGGCATGGAAGTGTCCACAAATGACGGTACACCATCGTGAATCAATACTGTTTTAGTTTTGGCTTGTATGGCAGATGGTGCCACGGGTGCTTGTCCCTTGGGTTGCAATTCTGTGTGTGAAACGCGCCCCACATGCCAGAGCTGGATAACTATTTTGCCGCCAGCGGCATGAACAGAATCCGTCACCTTGCGCCATGCGTTCACTTGCGCCTCGCTCCAAATTCCGGGTACATCTGAATAGCCTTGGCCTTGATGGCTGATGGCAGTGGCTTCTGTCACGATCAGCCCTGCACCGTTTTGCGGATCAGCTCGTTGGGTGTAATAGGTCACCATCAAGTCGTTGGGCATTGCACCGGGCGCGCGATTGCGTGTCAAAGGCGCCATGACGACGCGGTTGGCCAGATGCATGTTGCCAACTTGGATGGGATCGAAAAGTGAAGACATAGTGTGTTTGTAGAATGATTAAAAGTTGATATGACGGTATAGAGTCTATATATGAAGACAGTATGGCTCATTACAATGTTTGAATCAATTGATCAGCAAACCAAAGAGGTGAACAAGTGACACTCACACAACGATTAAGCCCATGGCGTCCACCCGTCGCAGATGCGAAGAGTGAAACTCAAAAGAAAGCAGGCAAGCCTTTCAAACTGGCCGATTGCGATCCATCTGCGAAACCGTTTTCTACAGGTGATAAACCAAGCGATAAAACCGCAGTTGAAGCGCTGGCTATCGAGCTAGATGAATTGCAAAACCTGTTTTACGCAGATAAGCGTTTCAAACTCTTGGTGGTGCTTCAGGGCACTGACACCTCTGGCAAAGATGGCACGCTACGGGGTGTTTTTAACCGTGTCACGCCACTGGGTGTTCATTGTGTGGGTTGGAAAGCACCGTCAGAAGAAGAGCGCGCGCATGATTATTTGTGGCGTATCCACAAACACATGCCCAGTGCTGGCGAGTTCATGGTGTTCAATCGCAGCCATTATGAAGATGTGTTGGTTCCGCCTGTTAACAGCTGGATCACGCCAGAGCAAACCGCAGAGCGATACGCACAAATCAATGACTTTGAGCGCATGCTCAGTGAGAACGGCACTATTATTTTGAAATTTATGTTGCACATCAGCTATGAAGAGCAGGGCGTGCGTTTGCAAGAGCGCATCGATGATGTGACCAAACATTGGAAATTCAGCATGGGCGATTTAGAGGTGCGCAAATAATGGAAAGCCTATCAGAAGGCCTACGAAGACTTACTGGTTGCGACCAGTACACCCTGGGCACCTTGGACTGTTGTGCCTGCCAATTCCAAAACTCACCGCAATGTGATGATTGCGAGCGTGATTTGTGACAAGCTTAAATCGTTGGGATTGCGCTACCCACCAAGTGACACAGCGCTCAAGAATTTGAAAGTGACTTAAATGACTGAGCTGTATTTAGATGGATTGCTATTTATTTGATAGCACATTAGGCAATCAATACGCTGGCTACATGCCAATTTGATGCATAAACTCTGGTAAAAGCAGTTTCACCCATGCTGGTGTGCTTAACGCTAAAACCTATCCCGGATAATCTAGCCCTATGTCCGCGCCAGCTCCACACCTCAAACTCAACATTGAGTTCCCCGAAAATCTCCCCGTTTCTGGCAAGCGGGACGAGATTATGGCGGCCTTGCGTGCGCATCAGGTCATCATTGTTTGTGGTGAAACGGGTTCGGGCAAGACCACGCAGTTACCCAAAATCGCTTTGGCAATGGGGCGTGGCAAACTGCAACTATCCAGCAGGTCAAGGCAAACTGATTGGGCACACCCAGCCGAGGCGCATCGCGGCCAGCTCGGTCGCCAAACGCATTGCCGAAGAACTGAAAACGCCGCTGGGCGAGGTGGTGGGTTACAAGGTGCGGTTTCAAGACCGCTTGAGCCGCGATGCCTCGGTGAAGCTGATGACCGATGGTATTTTGCTGGCTGAAACGCAAACCGATCCGCTCTTAAAAGCCTACGACACCATCATCATTGACGAAGCGCACGAGCGCAGTTTGAACATTGATTTTTTATTGGGCTACTTGCGTCAAATTTTGCCACGACGTCCCGATTTAAAAATCATCGTCACCTCGGCCACGATTGACGCGGATCGCTTTGCAAACCACTTTGCAAGCAGGCACGGTCCCGCGCCGGTCATCATGGTCTCGGGGCGGATGTTTCCGGTGGAACAACGCTACCGACCCTATGAAGAGTCGCGAGATTACGGACTCAATAATGCGATTGCCGATGCGGTTGATGAGCTATGGAGTCGTAACGCCGCCATCAAAGTGGCGACATCTTGGTATTTTTACCGGGCGAACGTGAAATCCGCGAAGCTGCTGACCATCTGCGCGGCCACCTCAGCCATCAACCCATCATGCGAAGTGCTGAAGTGTTGCCGCTCTTTGCGCGGCTAAGTCAAGCCGAACAAGACAAAATTTTCGATGGTCACACAGGCCGACGCATCGTGTTGGCGACCAATGTGGCCGAAACATCGCTCACCGTGCCAGGTATTCGTTACGTGATTGACGTGGGCACGGCGCGCATGAAGCGCTACAGTTTCAGGAGCAAGGTCGAGCAGTTATTGGTCGAACCCATCAGCCAATCTTCAGCCAACCAACGGGCTGGGCGTTGCGGTCGTGTGGCCGATGGTATTTGCATACGCTTGTATGACCAAATCAGCTTTGATGGTCGACCACGCTTTACCGAGCCCGAAATTTTGCGCAGTTCACTGGCCGGTGTGATTTTGCGCATGAAATCATTGCACTTGGGCGTGGTGGAAGATTTTCCATTTCTAGAAGCGCCACAAGGGCGTGCGATTGCCGATGGTTATCAGCTGTTGAACGAACTCGGCGCAGTGGATGATGCGAACGAATTAACCGCGATGGGGCAAGAATTGGCCAAATTGCCTTTAGACCCCCGCGTTGGGCGCATGCTGGTGGAAGCGCGAACCCGTGGCGCCTTAGATGAAGTGTTGGTGATTGCCAGCGCCTTAAGCGTGCAAGACGTGCGCGACAGACCGATGGAGGCGCAACAAGCAGCCGACCAAGCGCATGTGAAGTTTGATGATGAGAAGAGCGAGTTTGTCGGGTATTTGAAACTGTGGAAATGGTTGAATGAATCCAAAGGCGGTGGCGCAGACCACACCGTGCACAAACTCAGCAACCGCCAATATGAACAACTGCTGCGACAAAACTTCATCAGCATGCGACGCGTGCGCGAATGGCGCGATATCCACAGCCAGCTCGTCACGGTGGTGGCAGAACACAAATGGCGTATCAACACCAAACCTGCCAGTTATGAAGAATTGCACATGTCCATGTTGGCGGGGCTGTTGGGAAATGTCGGCTGGAAGATAGAGACCGAAGCGGCGACAGGTGGCCGAGAAGAGAAAGGCCAGCGTGGCGAATACTCTGGGCGCACGCGGCATCAAGTTTTTCGCGCACCCAGGCGCGCATTTGTCCAAGAAACCCGGGCGCTGGATCATCGCATCCGAACTGGTGGAAACCACGCGATTGTTTGGACGCGGCTTGGCAAATATCGAACCGCAATGGTTGGAAAAAGTAGCCGGGCATTTACTGAAAAAACAATTGCTGGACCCGCATTGGGAAAAGCGTGCTGCAGAAGTTGTCGCGCTAGAGCGAGCCACCTTGTACGGATTGGTGGTTTACAGTGGTCGCAAAGTGAATTTTGGTCGTGTTGACATGCATGCCGCACGCGAGATTTTTATTCGTGAAGGGCTTGGTTGCCAACAACTGGGAAACAAAACTGCCGTTTTTAGCAGCCAATGAAAAGTTGATAGCGCAGGTTGAAGAGCTGGAACATAAATCGCGTCGCCAAGACGTGTTGGTGGACGATGAATTGATTTATGCGTTTTACGACCAGCAGTTGCCCAAAGACGTGTGCAGTGGCTACAGCTTTGAGAATTGGTACCGTGAAGAAATCAAGCGACAACCCAAGCTCCTCTTGTTGAGCAAAGACGAACTGATGCGGCATGAGGCTGCCGGCATCACCACGCAGTCGTTCCCCAAAACGATCCGCTTGGGCGGTGTGGACTGCCAAGCGAGCTACCTGCACGAACCCGGCGACGCCAAAGACGGCATGACGGTCACCGTGCCTTTGTTTGTCTTGAACCAAGTGAACGAAGAGCGCTGCGAATGGTTGGTACCTGGCATGTTGAAAGACAAAATTCAAGCCTTGCTCAAATCGTTGCATCAGCGACCCCGTTCACGTCTCGTACCCTTACCTGAAACAGCCACGCGCATGGCGGCAGAGCTGAATGTGCCAGAGGCTTTTGGTGCGACAGGCCTGGTTGAAGCGCTGTTGAAAAAGGTGCGCGATGCAACGCAAGTGGATGTGCAACGGGCTGATTTCAAACTCGACATGCTGAGCCCACATTTGTTCATGAATTTCAAAGTGGTGGATGAACATGGTCGTCAATTGGGTACTGGTCGTAATTTGGGCGCGCTCAAGGCCGAACTGGGCAGCAAGGCACGCGGTGCGTTTCAGGCCTTAGCTGGGTTAAAGCTTTCGGGTTTGAAGCTGTCAGGGATTCAACAAGCGCAATCGGCAGTAAATGCTGATGTCAAACAAAAATATATAGAAAATCAGCCTGTATCCGGCGTAAATACTGCCTATACTGCTACTAAAAATATAGCAAAATCAAAACCCACAGAATCACCAACTTCTCCAGCTGGCCAACGTTACACCGCTTGGACATTTGGCGAATTGCCTGAACTGATGGAAATCAACAAAGGCGGGCAAACCTTGATTGGCTATCCCGCGCTGATTGATTTGCAAGACGCTGTGGGAATAGAGGTATTTGACGAGCCCGATATGGCAGCAGCCAAACACGCTGCAGGCTTGCGACGTTTGTTTGCATTGCAGCTCAAAGACGCGCTCAAGTATTTAGAAAAAAACATTCCTGATCTCACCAAAATGGCAGCCGCCTACATGTTGGTGGGACGCGCTGCTGACAACACAGGTGGTGGCACTGCAGAAGAACTGCGCGAGCAAATCATTGCCAAAGCTTTGGATCGCGCTTTTTTACTCGACCCACTGCCAACCAACACAACCGAATTCACCAAAAGATTGGATGAGGGCAGAGGGCGTTTGACACTCATCAGCACTGAAATAGCACGCATGGTGGCCATTATTTTGCAAGATTTTGCGACTGCGGCACGCAAACTCAAAGACACTAAAAACGCGCCAGATGCAACAGCAGACGTTGCCGCACAGCTGGCGCGATTGATGCCCAAACGCTTCATCGCCCAAACCCCATACGACCGTTTGCACCACTTCCCGCGTTACCTCAAAGCCATTACCGCTCGATTGGAGAAGTACCGAGCCGACCCTGCTCGCGATGCCCTCAAGCTCAAAGAACTGCGGCCATCCGAACAAAACTACTGGCGCTTGGTGGCAGAACGCAAAGGCGTGGCAGACGAACGCATGTTAGAGTTCAGATGGCTGCTAGAAGAACTCCGCGTCAGCTTCTTCGCCCAAGAGCTGCGCACCCCGCAGCCGGTGAGTGTGAAGCGGCTGGATAAATTGTGGGTGCAGATTAAGAGTTGATTTATGGCTGTAGCCGGCGTATTTATTGCCTGAGCAGCTATATATTTAATAGCGGTTGAGGCACTAAATTTGCAGCCATTCAATGGACGGCTATGAAACCAAATGAAATTTACCCAATGCAAGTAAGTCTTTTCCGTTCTTAGGCTATAGTGCAGGTAATGGATGTGTTCACGCAACTGATCCAGCAAACGAGTCGACTGAAAAATAGGTGTGCTGGACTTTCTAGGATTGTTATGACTGTTCATTCATACAGTATAAACGCTGCAAGCCAATTAGCAAGCGGCTTGCAGAGCTTTTTGCCATCCCATGTTAGGGCGACAAACGCCATGTTAGGGCGCAAATTCGTGCGCCCTATATTAAGTTAGCGCTTAACAAGAGGATTCATGAAATCATTAGCCTTGGCAGCACTTAGTGTGGCTGTACTCTTGGTCGGTTGTGACTCCTTCGAGGACTGCGTGCTGAACAAAGTCAGCACAGCGTCAGATCAGAATGTGGCGAGTATGCTTCGTGAAGCTTGCGCCAAGAAGCATCAAGAGCAGATGCCGCAGGCTGCTCTCAAACCTTGAGGGAAAAGCAGGACAGGCCATGCTCGGCTTTGTCATTCACATAAACAATAGAAACAGCGATTGGATTCTCACTGAGGTTGAGTATCACGTATCACCAGATCCGATGAGTCCTGAAAAACCATATCTCCAAACTGTTTACATAGAGCCCTTGAGCAAAGACGCTTTCTTTCCATCAATTGATGGCGCCCCGAAGGATGGAGACGCTTCTTTTGCATGGGGTATCTCAAAGGCTTGGGGTGTGCCAGTCAAGCGCTAACCCGGCAGTCCACACGGACGCTGCGCGATAAAGCTGCGCAGCGCCGGAGACTTTTACGTTAGGCTTCTGTCAATCTTACACAATGCTCTCGTTCTTTCTACTCACCAACGCTGGCTCAAAACTACCGGCCTTAAAGGGCAGCAGCATCAGTACACGCCGATGCGTAAGTTCGGTGACAACGTGAACCAGTACCTCAACAAATGGGAGTTATTAGGGCTTACTTGACTTTATTCTTACTTGCTATACAGTCTTACCTGTAAATAAGTAAGGAATTAATTTCGTAAGGAAGGGAGCTAAGTATGCACGCAGACGCTATTGTTTCAAGCAAGGGGCAGGTCACTTTGCCTGCTAAAATTCGCGCCCAGTTGGGGATTCAGACGGGGACTAAGCTGCATTTTGAGCTGCGGGGGCAGGAGATTGTGGTTAAGGCTGAGTTGCCTATGAGCGCTTATCGCGGGATGCTCAAGGGCTACAACCTTGACCCGGCTGATTTGGTGATTGAAAAAGAGCCGGATCGGGAGTTTGAATGAACGTTGTTGATTCTTCTGGCTGGATTGAGTATTTTTTCGATTCGCCTCGCGCTGATTTGTTTGCCGCCGCGATTGAGGATGTGACGAAATTATTGGTTCCAGTTGTTTCAGATTTTTGAGGTTCACAAAGTTCTCAGCCGCAAATTGCCCGCTGGAGCAGTGTTGTCGTGCCTTGATGTGATGCGGCAAGGCCGAGTGCTCGATCTAACAGACAAACGTGCTGTTGCCGCTGCCGACATCGCCAGCAAACACAAACTTGCGATGGCTGACGCGGTGATTTACAGCATGGCCATAGAGTTTGATGGCACGCTTTGGACGCAGGATGTGGATTACAAAGGTCTGCCAAGCGTGAATTATTTTGACAAGCCACTTGCTTGATTTCTTCAATGAACGATGAACTGAAAAACAGCCCCACAACTGCTTTGCCACGCACCTGGCAAGTGGGTGCGCTGTGTCGCGCCATTGCGGACAGCTTGGATGCACGGTTTAACCCGGTGACGGTGCAGGGCGAAATTTCAGGGTTTTCGCGCGCCAGTAGCGGGCATTGCTATTTCTCACTGAAGGATGCGACAGGGCAAATTCGCTGTGCCATGTTCAAGCGCGCTGCCAGTTTGGCTGATTTCATGCCACGCGATGGCGATTTGGTGGAGGTACGTGGGCGCATTGATGTGTACACGCCGCGCGGTGATTTGCAGTTGATTGTGGAGAGCATGAGCCAAGCGGGGCAGGGGGCATTGTTTGAGCAATTCTTGCGTCTCAAAGCCAAGCTGGAAGCAGAGGGTTTATTTGATGCCGGTCGCAAGCGCGAATTGCCCATCGCACCGCGCGGCATTGGTTTGGTCACCTCCTTAGGTGCGGCTGCTTTGCACGATGTGGTCACAGCATTGCAAAGGCGTGTACCGCACATACCAGTGATTGTGTCGCCAGCCAGCGTGCAGGGCGTTGGTGCACCCCAAGAGTTGTGCCAAGCGCTATCAGATTTGTATCAATACAATGAACAAATACGCCAGCTAGAGGCCAATTTAATGCACAATGGCCGTGCGTGCGCCGATTGATGTCATTTTGCTGGTGCGGGGTGGGGGGTCTTTGGAAGATTTGTGGGCGTTCAACGATGAAACCTTGGCACGCACCATCGCACAAAGCCCAGTACCCGTTATCAGTGGTGTGGGTCACGAGACCGATTTCACCATTGCTGATTTTGTGGCCGATTTGCGCGCACCTACACCGACAGCCGCCGCCGAATTGGTGAGCCAATCGCGTGATGCTTGGTTGGCTGCCGTTGACATGATGCAAGAGCGTTTGCAAGACGCAGCAAACCGACATTTGGATACACACAATCAGCATTTGGACAGAACAACGCAACGCCTGGGACGCCCAGCACAAGGCATTGGCCGTCAGCAACAAGTTGTAGAGAGTCAATTCCAGCGCATGCGCTTTGCTGTGAAATCGCAAATGAATCAATTCCAGCAAAATTTAAACACCCAGCAAACTGAATTTCCTCATAGCTTTTCAAAAGTTATTGAAAGATTCGCATCGTCATTTATCGCAACATGCACAAAGTTTGTCATTGTTGGATCCGCAATTGGTGCTGCAACGCGGCTATGCCTGGGTGGTGGATGCGACTGGCGTGACGGTAACCGATGCCAAAAAAACCAAGACGGGTCAAGGTTTGCATGTGACCCTCGCTAAGGGGCAAATTGATGTCACGGTGGCCAGCCAAGCAGGAGATGCATTGTTTTGATTCGGCAAAGTCGATATTGAAATACGCTTGCAATTTCAATGGGAATCAAAATGTTTCTACAATAGTCGTTTTATCGAAGGAACTCTCAAATGGAACATACACTCCCCGCATTACCTTACGCCATTGATGCATTGGCTCCGCATTATTCAAAAGAAGCTTTTGAATACCACCATGGCAAGCACCACAACGCTTATGTGGTCAATCTCAACAACTTGCAAAAAGGCACTGAGTTTGAAGCCATGAGCTTGGAAGACATTGTTAAAAAATCCAGCGGTGGCATTTACAACAATTCAGCACAAATTTGGAATCACACATTCTTTTGGAGTTGCATGAAACCCGCCGGTGGTGGTGAGCCCACTGGCGCATTGGCAGCAGCCATCAACGCTAAATTTGGCTCTTATGCAGCGTTCAAAGAAGCTTTCGTTAAATCAGCTGTCGGTAACTTTGGTTCTGGTTGGACATGGCTGGTCAAAAAACCTGATGGCAGCGTGGATATTGTCAATACCGGCGCGGCCGGCACACCTTTAACGACTGCAGACAAAGCTTTGCTCACAGTAGACGTATGGGAACACGCGTATTACATTGACTACCGCAATTTGCGTCCTAAGTTTGTTGAGACTTTCCTCAACAACTTGGTTAATTGGGAATTTGCACAAGCCAATTTTGCTTGATTGAGACATGCGCTAACTGCAGGGTTAGCGTGTTGGTAACAATTGAAAGACCGTAAAAATGAAGTTTTACGGTCTTTTTCTTTTAGTGTGGCTTTTGTTGTGATTGAAACGGGATGCCAGTTAGTTTGAATCCGGGTTTGATGCCACGTTTGGCAAACCAACCTTGGTTCATTTCCAGTACATAACGCACAGGCTTCTTTGAGCAGTGCGAATCCAATACCTGCGGTTTCATGTCGGCTAAGTTGACAATAGTGCCGTCGTCAGCAACAAATGCCGCTGTCAGCGGTAACAATGTATTTTTCATCCAAAAACATTGCACCCCCGCTTCTTCAAATACAAATAACATGCCTTCATGGCTGGGCATGGAGGGGCGATTCATCAAACCAATTTGTCGCTCTTGTGGCGTCATCGCCAATTGCGTGTCGATTTGGTGCATCCCGCCGAAATTTTGATTCGGTTGAGAGACAGTTGCGGACCTTCTTGGGCATGAGCATCGCTCAACGACATATTAGCCAGAGCCAATAATCCTAATGACAGCCCAAACAAGCGTGATATTGATCTCATATCAAAAATTAGTGAATGAATAGTATGCAAAGTGTATTCTGAAAATTCAAATAAAAAAACCCGCACCAGCTATCGCCAGTACGGGTATTTTCAACCGAAGTTGCTAAGGATTACTTAGCAGCTGGTTTAGCGTCAGCTGCTGGTGCAGCAGCTTTTGCTTTGGCTTTTTTAGCTTTTTTCATTTTCTTAGCAGCTTTTGCAGCGTGGCTTAGCTTCTTCTTTTTTCATTTCTGCAGCTGGAGCAGCTTTTGCAGCTGGAGCAGCAGCTGGTGCAGCTGCGGCAGCAGGAGCAGCAGCTGGCTTAGCAGCAGCAGGAGCAGCAGCGTGAGAAGCAGCAAAAGATGAAGCGGCGAAAAGACCAGCAACCAAAGCAGCGAGGATTTTGTTCATGTTGAGATTTCCTTAAATGTGAAACAAAGTTATTTTTAAAAATACCTTCCAAAAACTGGCAGGTGTATCCGTAACGAAGCATCTTTACGAATCGGTTGACATCAAATTCACATTTATTTCGGGTTTTTTTGCGACTAAAATCTGATTTCACCCATTTCATCAGTATTTTTGTGAAACCTATCAACTTTTTTGGAGAATTGCTCAATGTACAAGCACATCAAGGTGCCCGCTAACGGTCAAAAAATCACACTGAACTCAGATTTCTCCATCAATGTCCCGGATCAGCCGATCGTTCCTTATATAGAGGGTGATGGTACTGGCCAAGATATCACGCCTGTGATGCTCAAGGTGGTTGATGCTGCCGTAGCCAAAGCTTATGCTGGCAAGCGCAAAATTCATTGGATGGAAGTGTATGCTGGCGAAAAATCGACCCATGTGTACGGGCCGGACGTTTGGTTACCAGAAGAAACATTGCAAGCCTTGCGCGAATATGTGGTTTCCATCAAAGGCCCATTGACCACCCCTGTGGGCGGCGGTATTCGCAGTTTGAATGTGGCATTACGTCAAGAGCTGGATTTGTATGTTTGCCTGCGTCCAGTTCAATATTTCACCGGCGTGCCATCACCCGTGAAAGAACCCCACAAAACCAATATGGTGATTTTCCGTGAGAACTCCGAAGACATTTATGCCGGTATCGAATACGAAGCGCAAAGCGACAAAGCGAAGAAATTAATCAAATTCTTGATGGAAGAAATGGGTGTAACGAAAATTCGTTTCCCCAATACATCTGGCATTGGTATCAAGCCTGTTTCATCTGAAGGTACTGAGCGTTTGATGCGCAAGGCCATTCAATATGCAATAGACAATGACAAACCCAACGTGACCATTGTGCACAAAGGCAACATCATGAAATACACCGAAGGTGGCTTCCGTGATTGGGCATACGCTTTGGCACAAAAAGAGTTTGGTGCCAAATTGATCGACGGCGGCCCATGGTGCCAGTTTAAAAACCCAAAAACAGGCAAAGACATCATCGTGAAAGACGTGATTGCAGATGCCTTCTTGCAACAAATTCTGTTGCGACCAGCCGAATACTCTGTCGTTGCCACATTGAATTTGAACGGCGACTATATTTCTGATGCGCTGGCCGCTCAAGTTGGCGGTATTGGCATTGCACCTGGTGCGAACTTGTCAGACTCGGTGGCTTGTTTTGAGGCCACACATGGCACAGCGCCCAAATACGCTGGCAAAGACTATGTGAACCCCGGTTCTGAAATCTTATCAGCTGAAATGATGCTGCGCCACATGGGCTGGAAAGAGGCGGCCGACCTCATCATCAGCTCAATGGAAAAATCAATCGCCAGCAAGAAAGTAACTTACGACTTTGCACGTTTGATGGACGGCGCAACGCAAGTCAGCTGCTCTGGTTTTGGCCAGGTGATGATCGACAACATGTAATCAGCTACGCGAGTCGCTTAATTGTCTGAGAATAGCGACTCGCTTTGTTTCACTCGGTAAGATGCCTTGCCGAGTGATGATGTATCACATACTGCGTCGGTATTGACCACCCACTTCAAATAGCGCGTTGGTGATTTGACCTAGCGAGCAAACACGCACAGCATCCATCAAGACCTCAAACACATTGGCATTGTTGATAACGGCTTCTTGCAGTTGTTTCAATGCCAAAGTGGATTTATCTTTGTTTCGATGTTGAAAGTCTTGCAATCGGGTCAATTGGCTTTGCTTTTCATCTTCTGTTGAACGAGCCAATTCAACTTTTTGCACCACGGTATCACCTTCAGGATTACGGAAAGTGTTGACACCGATAATGGGGTATTCACCCGTGTGTTTTAGCATTTCGTAGTGCATGGACTCATCTTGAATGCGACCACGCTGGTAGCCTGTCTCCATGGCACCCAGTACACCACCGCGCTCAGCGATGCGTTCAAATTCTGCCAAAACAGCTTCTTCCAATAACTCGGTTAACTCGTCAATGATGAATGCACCTTGATTGGGGTTTTCATTTTTTGCCAAGCCCCATTCGCGGTTGATGATCAATTGAATCGCCAAGGCACGCCGTACGGATTCGTTGGTGGGTGTGGTGATGGCTTCATCAAACGCATTGGTGTGCAAGCTGTTGCAGTTGTCATAGATGGCAATCAGCGCTTGCAAGGTGGTGCGAATGTCGTTGAATTGAATTTCTTGTGCATGCAGGCTGCGGCCGCTGGTTTGAATGTGGTATTTGAGTTTTTGGCTGCGCTCATTGGCGCCATACTTTTCCTTCATGGCAACTGCCCAAATGCGTCTGGCTACGCGACCCATGACTGTGTATTCAGGATCCATGCCATTGCTGAAGAAAAAGCTCAAGTTAGGGCGCAAAATCGTCAATGTGCATGCCGCGCGCCAAATAGGCTTCCACCAAGGTAAAGCCGTTTGACAATGTGAAAGCGAGCTGGCTGATGGGGTTGGCGCCGGCTTCAGCAATGTGGTAGCCACTGATGCTGACGGAGTAAAAATTGCGCACTTTGTTGTGCACAAAATATTGGGCAATATCGCCCATCACCTTCAGGCTGAATTCGGTGCTAAAGATGCAGGTGTTTTGACCTTGGTCTTCTTTCAAAATGTCGGCTTGTACCGTGCCGCGTACGTTTTCAAGCACCCATTCCTTGATTTTTGCCGTCTCTGTATCGGTCGGTTCGCGCCCGTTGTCGGATTTGAATTTGGCGATATTTTGATCAATCGCCGTATTCATGAACATCGCCAAGATGGTGGGTGCTGGGCCGTTGATGGTCATGGACACCGATGTGGATGGGCTGCACAAATCAAAACCGCTGTACAGCACTTTCATGTCGTCGAGTGTGGCGATGCTGACACCACTGTTGCCCACTTTACCGTAAATGTCGGGGCGTTTGTCTGGATCGTTGCCGTACAAGGTAACTGAGTCAAAAGCTGTAGACAGGCGTTTGGCATCCATGCCTGCAGACAATAATTTGAAGCGGGCATTGGTACGCTTGGCATCGCCTTCACCTGCGAACATGCGCGTTGGGTCTTCGTTTTCGCGTTTGAACGCAAACGTGCCAGCGGTGTAGGGGTAGCTGCCTGGCACGTTGTCCAGCATCAGCCATTTCAGGACTTCACCATGGTCTTCGTATTGCGGCAGGGCAACTTTGCGGATGGTGGTGCCGCTCAGCGATTTGCTGGTCAGTGCGGTTCGAATTTCTTTGTCGCGGATTTTGACAACGTATTCATCTCCAGCGTAGGCTTTTTGCATGTCCGGCCATTGCTCAATCAAATGTCGGGCATCGGTATCCAACTTCGCAGTGCGTGCTTTTGCCAATTCGCTTAATGCTTCTATGGCGTCTATGGCGCTGGTTTGATCTTGTTTGTGTTTTTGCAACATGCCGGCGCTGGCAGTCAATTGTTGAACCTCGCGCGCCAAAGTTGCCTGCTGACGTGCACGCTTTTTATAACCACGCACTGTGTCGCTGATCTCTGCCAAATAGCGGCTGCGCGCAGTCGGCACGATAGGTGTTTGGTTGGTGCTGTGCCGCACATTGACGGTAGGTAAGCTGGCCTTGATTTGAGCAGGAATTTGCAATCCCTTGGCGATTAGTTTTTCTTTTAAAGCTTGGTACAGCGCAGTCACGCCATCGTCATTAAAGCGTGCCGCCATGGTGCCAAATACCGGCATTTGGTCGGTTGGGGTACTCCAAGCTTCTTGGTTGCGTTGCATTTGTTTGGACACATCACGCAGTGCATCCAAGGCGCCTTTGCGGTCAAATTTGTTGACAGCGACCAATTGCGCAAAATCCAACATGTCAATTTTTTCCAGTTGACTGGCGGCGCCATACTCAGGCGTCATCACATACATTGGAATATCGACATGCGGCACGATGGCGGCATCGCCTTGGCCGATTCCTGAGGTTTCAACAATGACCAAATCAAATCCAGCACATTTGCATGCCGCAATCACCGCTGGCAGTGCAGGGCTGATTTCAGAACCGACATCACGTGTCGCCAAACTGCGCATGAAAACGCGTGGACCGGCGCTTTGGCTCCAAGGCGATATGGCGTTCATGCGGATGCGGTCACCCAATAACGCACCACCTGTTTTACGGCGTGAAGGGTCAATGCTGATGAGGGCAATGCGCAAGCTGTCGCCTAAATCCAATCGCAAACGTCGAATCAATTCGTCCGTTAAGCTGGATTTGCCTGCACCGCCAGTTCCTGTGATACCTAAAACTGGTATATTTGCTGCTACATTTTTAGTAGCAGCATAGGCAGATATTTCGCCTTGCTAGAGTGCTATTTTGCTTGTTATTTTCAAGTGCAGTGATGAGTTGCGACAAGGCGCGCCAGTTGGCATCGGTATGTCCCTGTAATGCAGCTAATTTTGATGGTGCAAATGATGTGATGTCAGTGTCGCACAACTTCACCATTTCGCCAATCATGCCTTGCAAGCCCATGCGTTGCCCGTCTTCTGGGCTGTATATGCGCGTCACGCCATAGTCTTGCAATTCGCGAATTTCGTCTGGAACGATCACACCACCACCACCACCAAAAACTTTGATATGTGAGCCACCCCGCGCCTTCAGCAAATCAATCATGTACTTGAAATACTCAACATGCCCACCTTGGTAGGAGCTGATGGCAATGCCTTGTGCGTCTTCTTGCAGTGCGGCCGTCACAATTTCTTCAACGCTGCGGTTGTGACCCAGGTGAATCACTTCTGTGCCCATGCTCATCAAAATGCGACGCATGATGTTGATGGCCGCATCGTGCCCGTCAAACAGGCTGGCGGCAGTGACAAAGCGCACTTTGTTGACCGGTTTATATTCAGCCAAGGCTTTGTAATCAGTGGGAAGAGCGGTGTTTGCAGCCATTTTTGTTGTCATGAGATCGGTGAGTAAAAGATGGGTCGTCTGGATAATGAGAAAGGTAACTCGAAAGCGAATACGAGATTAAGAGTGTCGTAGCTTACTTGACGTTTACGTAAACGTCAACCGTTTAAGGTGATTCTGAATGAGGTCTGTCTTACCGTATGGCTGAATAACTCGAATATTCTGCCTATTCAGACATTTGGGTTTCAAGGTATAATCGAACGGCTTTGCATGCTGCAAGGCGCACGTTATGGGCAGTTCCAGCTTTTAACGCAAGTATTATCAATCTAAAGGGAAATCAAAATGATCTCATCAACAGCGAAAGCTGAAGTCGTTAAAGCCAATGCGCGCAGCGCCAACGACACAGGTAGCACCGAAGTTCAAGTGGCTTTGTTGACTGCTCGTATCAACGAATTAACACCGCATTTCAAAGAACACGCCAAAGACCACCATGGTCGCCGCGGCTTGTTGCGCATGGTTAACAGCCGTAAAAGCTTGTTGGCTTATTTGAATCGCAAAGACCATGACCGCTACTTGGCTTTGATTGCAAAATTAGGTTTACGTAAATAAACCCAAACCAATGACAAATGTGCCTGAGTCAGTACCACTTACTCAGGCATTTTCGTTTCAGAGAAGAAAATAAAGAATGCAAGCTGTGTCATTCCAAAAGAGCGCTAAAACCGAGTGAAAGCTGAAATGGTTGATTCGTTTTTTTGGAATGGCATTGTGTTCAAAAAATTCTGCTCTGAATAAGCGCAATTCACTGTGAATTGCATCTTCGATGATGGTTTTCAATAGTTGAAAACTCACATCTTATTTAGGAGCTAAAAAATGACAATGTTCAAAAAAGTAACAAAAACATTCCAATGGGGCGCACACACCGTCAAAATGGAAACAGGCGAAATCGCTCGCCAATCAACAGGTGCAGTTCTGTTAGACATGGATGGCACAGTGGTTCTGGCCACAGTTGTCGGTAAAACCGAAGGCAAACCAGGGCAAGATTTCTTCCCTTTAACCGTTGATTACCTCGAAAAATCATACGCCGCAGGCAAAATTCCTGGTAGTTTTTTCAAACGTGAAGGCCGTCCTAGCGAGTTTGAAACACTCACCAGCCGTCTGATTGATCGCCCAATTCGTCCTCTGTTTCCAGAAGGTTTTTTCAATGAAGTGCACGTGGTTATCCATACTGTTTCATTGAACCCTGAAGTCGATGCCGACATTGCATCCATGATTGCAGTGAGCGCAGCCTTGAGCATCAGTGGCATTCCTTTCAACGGCCCTATCGGTGCCGCTCGCGTGGGTTATGTGAATGGTCAATATGTGTTGAACCCTGGCCAAACAGCACGCAAAGATTCCATCATGGACTTGGTGGTTGCCGGTACAGAATCTGCCGTCTTGATGGTGGAATCAGAAGCGCAACAGCTCAGCGAAGAAATCATGTTGGGCGCGGTTGTGTTCGGTCACGAGCAAGGCAATATTGCCATCAACGCCATTCACGACTTGGTGCGTGATGCTGGCAAACCTGTTTGGGACTGGAAAGCACCTGCGAAAAACGAGCCACTGATTGCAAAAATCGATGCCTTGGCGAAAGATAAATTGGTTGCCGCTTACCAAATTCGCAACAAACAAGCACGCACCCAAGCTTGCCGCACTGCCTATGCTGAAGTCATTGCTGCGTTGACGGCAGAAGGTGTTGAGTTTGACAAAGTAGCGATTGAAGGATTGCTGTTTGAAGTGGAAGCCAAAATCGTTCGCGGACAAATTTTGGCCGGCGAGCCACGCATTGATGGTCGCGACACACGCACTGTGCGTGCGATTGAAATTCGCAACAGCGTGTTGCCACGCACCCATGGCTCTGCCTTGTTCACACGTGGTGAAACGCAAGCTTTGGTGGTGACCACATTGGGCACAGAGCGCGATGCACAACGCATTGATGCTTTGTCTGGTGACTTTGAAGACAACTTCATGCTGCACTACAACATGCCTCCGTTCGCCACTGGCGAAACAGGTCGTGTGGGCACACCTAAGCGCCGCGAAATCGGTCACGGCCGTTTGGCCAAACGTGCTTTGGTTGCTGTATTGCCAAGCAAAGAAGAATTCCCCTACACCATGCGTGTGGTATCTGAAATCACCGAATCCAATGGTTCTTCATCCATGGCATCCGTTTGCGGTGGCTGTTTGTCATTGATGGATGCTGGCGTGCCTTTGAAAGCACATGTGGCCGGTATCGCCATGGGTTTGATCAAAGACGGCAACCGTTTTGCGGTGTTGACCGATATTTTGGGCGACGAAGACCATTTGGGCGATATGGACTTTAAAGTGGCTGGTACCACCAACGGTATCACTGCTTTGCAAATGGACATCAAAATCCAAGGCATTACCAAAGAAATCATGCAAGTGGCATTGGCACAAGCCAAAGAAGCACGCGTCCACATTTTGGGCAAAATGCAAGAAGCCATGGGCGAAGCCAAAACTGAAGTCTCCAGCTTTGCGCCTAAGTTGTACACCTTCAAAATCAATCCAGAAAAAATCCGTGATGTGATTGGCAAGGGCGGCGCGGTCATTCGTGCTTTGACTGAAGAAACAGGTTGCCAAATCAACATCAGTGAAGATGGCACCATCACCATTGCGGCTACCGAATCTGCAAAAGCCGACGAAGCCAAACGCCGCATTGAAGAAATAACAGCTGAAGTTGAAATTGGCAAAATCTACGAAGGTCCAGTGACCAAGATTTTGGATTTCGGTGCATTGGTTAACTTGTTGCCAGGCAAAGACGGTTTGTTGCACATCAGCCAAATTGCACATGAACGTGTTGAAAAAGTCAGCGACTATCTCAAAGAAGGTCAAATCGTCAAAGTCAAAGTCATGGAAACGGATGAAAAAGGCCGCGTGAAATTGTCGATGAAGGTTTTGACTGAGCGTCCAGAGCAAGCGCAATCCTGAGCCTGAGCTATAACGCATTGGCGTATTTGTTGTCAGACCAATAAGGTCAAATGCTATATATTTAATAGCACTATAGGCAATAAATACGCCGGCTACAGCCAAATTTGATGTAAATTTTCCGTAAACCATGCTAGCCTTTGAAATCTCCACCTATGGCGCGCCCGACGTGTTGCGCTTAACCGAGCGCGACACCCCTGTTGCCGCTGGTGGTGAGGTGTTGATTCAAGTGACTGCCAGTGGCATCAATCGCCCTGATGTGTTGCAACGTACTGGCAACTACCCAGTACCTCCTGGCGCATCAGATATTCCTGGCTTGGAAGTTGCGGGCACCATTGTCAGTGGCGATGCGGCTGCCATGTCATCGCATGGGTTGAAAGTGGGTGATCGTGTTTGTGCCTTGGTCAGCGGAGGAGGCTATGCGCAGTTTTGCGTGGCGCCAGTAGCACAATGTTTGCCAGTGCCAAAAGGATTGACGGACATTGAAGCGGCAAGCTTGCCTGAGACCTTTTACACCGTTTGGAGCAATGTATTTGACCGTGTACGTTTGCAAGCAGGTGAGACATTTTTGGTGCAAGGCGGTAGCAGTGGCATTGGCGTGACAGCCATTCAAATGGCCAAAGCATTTGGCGCAACTGTGATTGCCACTGCTGGCAGTGACGACAAATGTGCGGCTTGCCAAAAGCTGGGAGCCGACCACACAATCAACTATAAAACACATGATTTTGCGACTGAAATCCAACGCATCACCCAGCAACAAGGTGTGAATGTCATCTTGGATATGGTGGCAGGAGACTATGTTGCCAAGGAAATTGCATGTTTGGCTGAAGATGGTCGCTTGGTCATCATTGCAGTCCAAGGTGGTATCAAGAGTGAATTTAATGCGGGTATGGTGTTGCGCAAGCGCTTAACCATCACGGGTTCGACATTGCGTCCACGGCCTATTGCATTTAAAGCGGCCATTGCCCAAGCATTGCGTCAAAATGTTTGGCCTCTATTGGAAAATGGTACGATTCAGCCCGTTATACACAGCGTGTTTGCAGCCAGCAGCGCACAAGCCGCCGCACAAGCGCATGCCCTGATGGAAAGTAACCTGCATGTGGGGAAATTGGTGCTGGATTGGCAAAGCTAAAATTTATCGCACAGTAAAAATAGTGAACAAATTCATATCATGAAAAAGAAATTAATCGCTGGAAATTGGAAAATGAATGGCAGTTTGGCTGCCAATTCTGCTTTGGTCGCAGCTTTGGATGCGGGGCTGCATGTGCGCATGCCTGCTAAATGTGAAGTTGCATTGTGTGTGCCATCAGTCTATTTGGCGCAAATGCAGCAACTTTGCAGCAAAAATGCCATTGAATTGGGTTCGCAAGATGTGTCTGTCCATGAATCGGGTGCGTATACGGGTGAAACATCAGCCAATATGCTGAAAGACTTTGGCGTTCGTTACGCCATCGTCGGTCATTCTGAACGCCGCCAATACCATGGTGAAACCGATGAGTTGGTCGCTAAAAAAGCGCAAGTGGCTTTGGCGGCAGGCATCACACCGATTGTTTGCATTGGTGAAACTTTGGCCGAGCGCGAAGCGGGTAAAACCGAAGAAGTTGTGAAGCGTCAGTTGGCGGCAGTGATTCATACCAATGGCCACTGTATCAGCGAGATTGTGTTGGCATATGAACCGGTTTGGGCAATTGGTACTGGCAAGACGGCAACGCCAGAGCAAGCGCAAGCTGTACACGCCTTGTTGCGTACGCAGTTGAATGCTGCAAGCAAGCAAGCCGACCGCATTCAAATTTTGTACGGTGGCAGCATGAACGCAGCCAATGCCGCAACGCTGTTGGCCCAACCCGATATTGACGGAGGTTTGATTGGCGGAGCGTCTCTCAAAGCCGCAGATTTTTTATCAATTATTGCTGCAGCCAGCGTATAACAAGCCAAGATTGCTATAAATTTAGGAGTATGAAATGAGTGTTTTTTTAAATGTTATTTTGATTGTTCAAATTGCGTCAGCCATTGGCATGATCGGTTTGATTTTGGTTCAGCACGGCAAAGGTGCTGACATGGGTGCTGCATTTGGCAGCGGTGGGTCAGGCAGCTTGTTTGGCGCCAGTGGCAGTGCCAACTTTTTGTCACGCACCACTTCAATTTTGGCAGCGGTATTTTTTGTAAGCACACTGTTGTTAACTTATTTGGGCGGTAACCGTTCAAGCTCAACAGGCAGTGTTTTAGAAGGCGCAGCAGTGACTGCTCCAGCTGCAGTTCCAGCAACAGCCCCTGCAAGCCCTGCAAACCAAATTCCTGGTTCAGCACCTGCAAGCACAACAGCACCAGCAACTTCACAAGTGCCTGTACAAACACCAGCAAGTGTGCCAACAACTGCACCTGCTGCCAAGACTTCGACTGTACCTGCTACCCCATCCACAACAAGCACTACCGCAAACGGTGCAGCGCAAATTCCTGCAAAGTAATTTTGCAGTTTCGGTAGTGACGTACGCAGCTATTTATTTGCATATTTAGAGTGTGGCTACTCAGAAATACCAGCGTACTAGGGTAAACTACTAGATAGTTCAGAGAACTTGTTTAAGAACAAGTTGTTGGGCTAACTAACAGCCGTCGTGGTGAAATTGGTAGACACGCTATCTTGAGGTGGTAGTGGCGAGAGCTGTGCGAGTTCGAGTCTCGCCGACGGCACCAAATAATTCAGCATTCAAATGCCCTCAAGGGGTGTGCGATTGCAAACGAGACCTTTAAGAACTATATGTTGGACCTTAATCAGTACCTACCCGTTCTCTTGTTCATCTTGGTGGGCATAGCCGTCGGCATTGTGCCCCAAGTTTTAGGTTACCTACTCGGTCCCAATCGCCCTGATCCCGCTAAAAATTCAGCCTACGAATGTGGCTTTGATGCCTTTGGCGATGCGCGCATGAAGTTCGATGTGCGCTACTACCTGGTCGCTATCCTTTTTATATTGTTTGATTTGGAAATTGCCTTTCTATTTCCTTGGGCCGCGGCTTTGAAAGAAGTTGGACCTGTGGGATTTTGGGCTGTGGTTATCTTTTTAGGTATTTTGGTCGTGGGCTTTATCTACGAGTGGAAAAAAGGTGCCTTGGACTGGGAATAATTCCTACCCACAAAATAATTGTCATACAAGCGCAAGTATTCAAGAATAAACTGGACTCATCATGGCAATCGAAGGTGTATTTGATAAAGGCTACATGACCACGAGTTATGACTCGGTGGTTAATTGGGCAAAAACGGGCTCTATTTGGCCAATGACATTTGGCTTGGCTTGTTGCGCGGTGGAAATGATGCATGCTGCCATGCCACGCTACGACATCAGCCGTTTTGGTGCAGAGGTTTTCCGCGCCAGCCCACGACAATCTGATTTGATGATTGTGGCCGGAACTTTGTGCAACAAAATGGGCCCAGCCTTGCGCAAGGTTTACGACCAGATGAGCGAACCACGTTGGGTCATATCAATGGGTTCATGCGCCAATGGTGGTGGCTATTACCACTACAGTTACTCGGTGGTGCGTGGTTGTGACCGTATCGTACCGGTTGATGTCTATGTGCCAGGTTGCCCGCCTACTGCTGAGGCATTGATTTACGGCATTATTCAATTGCAGCAAAAGATTCGTCGCACCCAGACGATTGCTCGCGTTTAGGTACAGGACTTTAAATGACGACTTTTGCTGTCAATCCAGAAAAACTCAAAGACACGTTGGTTCAGGTGCTGGGCGACAAGGTCAAGCACATTGATGTTGCTTTGGGTGAGATTAACTTGGTAGTTGATGCCGCAGATTATCTGGCGGCATCTTTGTTGTTACGCGATTCGCCCGTTTGCAAATTCGAGATGTTGCTGGATTTGTGCGGTGTTGATTATTCAGCTTATCAAGAAGGCCGTTATGAAGGGCAACGCTACGCCGTTGTATTGCAATTGCTATCTGTTACCTTGAATCAGCGCTTGCGTTTAAAAGTATTTTTACCAGATGATGCGCCCAACATATCTACTGTCACCGAGATTTGGAGTTCAGCCAATTGGTACGAGCGCGAAGCATTTGACATGTACGGCATCATCTTTGAAGGGCATCCCGATTTGCGTCGCATTTTGACAGATTACGGTTTTGTGGGGCATCCTTTGCGCAAAGACTTTCCTACATCTGGTTATGTGGAAATGCATTATGACGAATCGCAAAAACGCGTTATCTACAAACCCGTCAGCATCGAGCCACGTGAAATAACGCCGCGCATTATTCGTGAAGAGAACTATGGCAGAAATTAAAAACTACACACTTAATTTTGGCCCACAACATCCGGCTGCGCACGGTGTGTTGCGATTGGTGCTGGAGCTTGATGGTGAGGTGATTCAACGCGCCGATCCGCACATTGGCTTGTTGCACCGTGCTACTGAGAAGTTAGCCGAGAGCAAAACTTACATGCAAGCTTTGCCCTACATGGACAGGCTGGATTATGTGTCCATGATGTGCAATGAGCATGCATATTGTTTGGCAATAGAAAAAATGATGGGTATTGAAGTGCCCATCCGCGCTCAATACATCCGTGTGATGTTTTCGGAAATCACCCGTTTGATGAACCATTTGATGTGGTTGGGTGCACACGCTTTGGATTGCGGTGCCATGACCCCCATCATGTTTGCTTTCCGCGACCGCGAAGATTTGTTTGACATGTATGAAGCAGTCAGTGGTGCGCGCATGCATGCGGCTTATTTCCGTCCAGGTGGTGTGTATCGCGATTTGCCAGATACCATGCCGCAATACAAAGCCAGCAAGATTCGCAATGGCAAAGCAATTGAGCGCATGAACAGCAATCGCCAAGGCAGTTTGTTGGATTTCATTGAGGATTTCACCAAGCGTTTCACCCCCAGTTTGGCTGAATACCACAGCTTGCTCACTGAAAACCGTATTTGGAAGCAGCGCACAGTTGATATTGGTGTTGTCACCGGTGAGCGTGCCATGAATATTGGCTTTACGGGTCCAATGTTGCGTGGTTCTGGCGTGGCTTGGGACTTGCGCAAACAGCAGCCATATGAGGTTTACGACAAGCTAGATTTTGATATACCAGTAGGTAAAACCGGCGACTGCTACGACCGCTATTTGGTGCGCATGGAAGAAATGAAGCAATCCAACAGTTTGATTCAGCAATGTGTCACTTGGTTACGCGCCAATCCAGGTCCAGTTATCACGGATAACCACAAGGTTTCCTCACCCGCACGTGCGGACATGAAATCAGATATGGAAAGTTTGATTCACCACTTCAAATTGTTCACCGAAGGCTTTTGTGTGCCAGAAGGTGAAGCCTATGCGGCGGTAGAACATCCAAAAGGCGAATTTGGCATTTACATGGTGAGCGATGGCGCAAATAAACCCTATCGATTGAAAATTCGTGCACCAGGTTTTGCGCACTTGGCCGCTTTAGACGAGGTAGGTAAGGGACACATGATTGCAGATGCTGTAGCGATTATTGGAACCATGGACATTGTGTTTGGGGAGATTGATCGATGAGTGTGAATCCCCAGATGAGTCTTAGCGAGTCAACAACTGCGCGCTTCGCAAAAGAAGTCGCTAAATACCCTGCTGATCAAAAACAATCGGCCGTCATGGCTTGCTTGGCCATTGTGCAGCAAGAGCAAGGTTTTGTGAGCGCTGACAGCGAGCGCCAAGTTGCCGAGTACTTGGGCATGCCGGCCATGGCAGTGCATGAGGTGACCACCTTTTACAACATGTACAACCAACAACCCTGTGGCAAATTCAAGTTGAATGTATGCACCAATTTGCCTTGCCAATTGCGTGGTGGTGGCAAAGCATTACAAGATCTTGAAACGAAATTGGGCATCAAAATGGGACAAACCACAGCGGATGGTTTGTTTACCTTGCAACAAAGTGAATGTTTGGGCGCATGTGCTGATTCACCTGTGCTTTTGGTGAATGACCGTGACATGTGCAGTTTCATGTCGACTGAACGTTTGGTCGCGCTGGTCGATGGCTTGCGTGAAAGTGCAGGCGCCAGTGTCAGTGCATCTTCCGCTTCTGCAACTCCTCAGAAGGAGCAAGCATGAACACTGCAGTAAATCAAGTTTTAGCCAAGTTTGCCGCGACAGGTGAGGAGACATCATTCCACGGGCGTCATATCGAGCCGCAAATCATGGTGGGATTGGATGGCAGCAATTGGCGTTTAAAAGACTATGTGGCGCGTGGTGGTTACCAAGCGCTCAGAAAAGTTTTGGGCAAATCACAAGAGGCGGGTGCTGAAGCGATGACGCAAGACCAAGTGATTGCGACTGTGAAAGAGTCCGGTTTGCGTGGCCGCGGTGGCGCGGGTTTCCCAACTGGCTTGAAGTGGAGCTTCATGCCACGCACGTTTCCTGGTCAAAAATATCTTGTGTGCAATTCGGACGAAGGTGAGCCAGGTACATGCAAAGACCGCGACATCATGCAGTTCAATCCGCACATCGTGATTGAAGGCATGATCATTGCCGCTTATGCCATGGGCATCAAGGTTGGCTACAACTACATTCATGGCGAGATTTTTGCGACATATGAACGTTTTGAAGAAGCACTCGAAGAAGCTCGTGCAGCAGGTTATCTGGGCGACAACATCTTAGGTAGCGACTACAGTTTCCAGTTGCATGCAGCCCATGGTTTTGGCGCATACATTTGCGGTGAAGAAACCGCATTGCTGGAATCGTTGGAAGGTAAAAAAGGTCAGCCACGTTTCAAACCACCTTTCCCTGCAAGCTTTGGTCTGTATGGCAAGCCCACCACAATTAACAACACAGAAACATTTGCGGCTGTACCTTGGATCATTCGCAATGGTGGCGCGGCTTATCTGGCTTGCGGCAAACCAAATAATGGCGGAACAAAAATATTTTCAGTCAGTGGCGACGTTGAAAAGCCTGGTAATTACGAAATTCCATTGGGCACGCCATTCTCTAAATTATTGGAACTCGCTGGTGGCGTGCGCAAAGGGCGTCAGCTTAAAGCAGTGATACCTGGCGGCTCATCTTCACCTGTTTTACCTGCTTCCATCATCATGGATTGCACCATGGACTATGACTCGATTGCCAAAGCCGGTTCCATGTTGGGATCTGGCGCGGTGATTGTTTTGGACGATAGCCGTTGCATGGTGAAAAGTTTGCAACGTTTGAGCTACTTTTATATGCACGAATCCTGCGGCCAGTGCACGCCGTGCCGTGAGGGTACAGGTTGGTTGTCGCGCATGGTGGATCGCATAGAAAACGGACAGGGCAAACTCAGTGACATCGATTTGTTGAATTCTGTTTCTGACGATATTCAAGGTCGCACCATTTGCGCTTTGGGTGATGCAGCAGCCATGCCGGTGCGCGCCATGATCAAGCATTTCAGAGATGAATTTGTACATCACATTGAACATAAAAAATGCGTGGTCAATTCCTATGTTTAACCGCTACGTATAACCGTCACAAGCGAACGAAGCCAAAATATTTATTCAAGCGTAAACAAAATGATCGAAATTGAACTTGACGGCAAAAAAGTGCAAGCTACTGAAGGCAGCATGATCATGCACGCGGCTGAGCAAGCGGGGACCTACATCCCCCATTTTTGCTATCACAAGAAATTGAGCATTGCCGCCAGTTGCCGCATGTGCTTGGTGGATGTCGAGAAAATGCCAAAGCCCATGCCGGCGTGCGCGACACCGGTTGCGCAAGGCATGATTGTTCGCACCAAGTCTGACAAAGCCATCAAAGCACAAAAATCGGTGATGGAGTTTTTGCTCATCAACCATCCACTTGATTGCCCCATCTGCGATCAAGGTGGCGAATGCCAATTGCAAGATTTGGCTGTGGGTTATGGTGGCACCAAGTCTCGTTACGAAGAAGAAAAACGCGTCGTTGCACACAAAGATGTGGGTCCACTCATCAGCATGGAAGAGATGAGTCGTTGCATTCATTGCACACGTTGTGTTCGTTTTGGACAAGAAATTGCCGGTGTGATGGAATTGGGCATGTCGCATCGCGGTGAACATGCAGAGATTGAAACATTTTTGGGTCAAACAATTGATTCAGAACTGTCAGGCAACATGATTGACATTTGCCCTGTCGGAGCGCTAACCAGCAAACCTTTCCGCTACAGCGCACGCACATGGGAATTGAGCCGTCGTAAATCTATCAGTCCGCACGATTCGACCGGTGCGAACTTGATCGTTCAGGTTAAAAACAACAAAGTCATGCGCGTAGTGCCTTTAGAGAATGAAGACGTCAATGAATGTTGGATTGCTGACCGCGACCGTTTTTCATATGAAGCATTGAACAGCGATGAGCGTTTAACAACACCTATGCTAAAGCAAGGTGGAATTTGGAAAGAAGTGGATTGGCAAACCGCATTGGAATATGTCGCCAATGGCTTGAAACAAATCAAAGCCGATCATGGCGCAGCCAGCTTGGGCGCCTTGCTTAGCCCACACTCCACAGTTGAAGAATTGCACTTGGCCACATCTTTGATGCGTGGTTTAGGCAGTGATAACCTTGATCACCGTTTGCGTCATGCCGAATTTCCAGCTTTCAATGGTGTGCGTTGGTTGGGTTGCAGCATTGCATCTTTATCCAACCTTGATCGCGCATTGATCATTGGATCAAATATCCGTAAGGACCACCCCTTGTTTGCGCAGCGGATCAGGCAAGCGATTCGCAAAGGCGCTGTTGTGCATACCATTGCTGACGCCAATAATGCTATACATAATATAGCACCTCAGGCAATAAATACGCCGGCTACAGCCATATTTGATACATATAATGCATGGCCAACTATATTGGCTGAAATAGCGTCTGCCATCGCCACAGAGCTGAATAAATCTGCACCCATAGCGACGACTACTGTTTCGAATGAAGCGAAAGTGATTGCAGCATCACTGTTAAGTGGTGAACGCAAAGCCATTTTGTTGGGTAACGCGGCCGCACACCATTCCAATGCGTCTGGCATATTGTCACTTGCCAATTGGATTGGGCAGCAAACCAACGCCAGTGTTGGATACCTGACTGAAGCTGCCAACACAGTCGGTGCGCAGTGGGTTGGTGCACAGCCTATTGAAAAATGGTTTGTCAGCTGGCCAAATGTTGTCAAACGGCAAGACAGGATTAAAAGCAGTATTGCTCTTGAACAATGAGCCGGAGTTTGATTCGGCGGCTGGTAAACATGCTAAAGATGCTTTGTTGCAAGCGCAAATGGTGGTGAGCTTGAATCCATTTAAAGCCAATATGGATGTTTGTGATGTGATGCTGCCTATCGCGCCATTCACAGAGACTTCAGGTAGTTTTGTGAATGCCGAAGGTCGCTTGCAAAGTTTCCATGCAGTCGTTAAACCATTGGGTGAAACACGACCAGCTTGGAAAGTGTTACGTGTATTGGCAAATATGTTGAATGTGCCAGCCAATGTGTCAGGAATGGATTTTGAAAGTTCGGCAGATGTTTTGAAACAATTGCAAGGACAGCATGCTGATATACAAACAGCTGTGACCAGCAGTTTGAACAATTTGACCGACGCGAAAATTGATTTATCGAGCAGCAATGTCGCACCTGCCGCACCTGTAACTGCCAGTATTTACCAGTTAGACGGTATCGTCAGACGTGCGCCGGCATTGCAAGCTACTGCAGATGCAAAAATTCAAACCACACAAATGGCGAAAGAACAAGAGGTGAGCGCATGATAGATGCCATCTACAACTCAGGATTGGGCATGGTCAATGCGACTTGGTGGTCTGGCATGGCATGGCCAGTGGTGTGGAACCTCATCAAGATCATTGTGGTCGTGTTGCCACTGTTTGCTTTAGTCGCCTACCTCACTTTGTGGGAACGCAAACTGATTGGTTGGATTCAAATTCGCGTAGGTCCCAACCGTGTAGGCCCTTTGGGTTTGTTGCAACCGATAGCCGATGCGCTGAAATTGTTGACCAAAGAAATTTTGGTACCAACCGCAGCCAGCAAAGGTTTGTTTTTACTGGGACCTATCTTGACCATCATGCCGGCGTTGGCAGCATGGGTGGTGATTCCCTTTGGCCCTGAAGTTGCCCTGTCAAACATCAATGCCGGTTTGTTGTTTGTGATGGCAATTACATCCATGGAAGTTTATGGCGTGATCATTGCTGGGTGGGCTTCAAATTCCAAATACGCGTTTTTAGGTGCGCTGCGCGCATCAGCACAAATGGTGAGTTATGAAATCGCCATGGGCTTTTGCTTAGTGGTTGTGTTGATGGTTTCTGCCAGTTTGAATTTGACAGACATTGTCACAGGGCAGGGAAAAGGTCAGTTCGCCAGCATGGGTTTGAATTTTTTATCTTGGAACTGGTTGCCACTGCTTCCTATCTTTTTGGTTTACTTTATTTCTGGTCTGGCAGAAACCAATCGCCATCCATTTGACGTGGTTGAAGGCGAATCAGAAATCGTAGCTGGACACATGGTTGAATACTCTGGTATGTCGTATGCCATGTTCTACTTGGCTGAATATGCCAACATGTGGTTGGTGTCGATTTTGGCTGTCATCATGTTTTTGGGTGGATGGCTGTCACCCATTGCGGCTTTGGATTGGATCCCTGGTTGGATTTGGCTGGGTATCAAAACTTTTGCTGTGGTTACTTGTTTATTTGGGTGCGTGCAACATTTCCGCGCTATCGCTACGACCAAATTATGCGTTTAGGTTGGAAGATATTTATTCCAGTCACTTTGGTTTGGTTGTTGGTGGTCGGTGCATGGATGCAGACCTCTTGGAATATTTGGAAGTAAGGTGTGATATCAATGAATACTACCCATACCGCCATGGTTCAAAACAAATCTAAAACATCTGCATTTTCGTTGAAAGAGTTTTTGTCGAGTTTCATGCTCGTTGAACTTTTCAAGGGCATGGTCTTGACTGGCAAATTCATGTTCAGACCCAAAGTCACGGTGCAGTTTCCGGAAGAGAAAACACCCTTAAGCCCACGTTTCCGTGGCTTGCATGCTTTACGTCGCTATGAAAACGGTGAAGAGCGTTGTATCGCTTGCAAGTTGTGCGAAGCAGTGTGCCCAGCCATGGCCATTACCATCGAATCGACCACCAGAGATGACGGAAGCCGCCGTACCAGTCGCTATGACATCGATTTGACCAAGTGCATTTTTTGTGGCTTTTGTGAAGAGAGTTGCCCTGTTGATTCCATCGTGGAAACGCATATTTTGGAATACCACGGCGAAAAGCGTGGCGATTTGTACTTCACCAAAGACATGCTTTTGGCTGTTGGTGATCGATATGAGTCGGAAATCGCAGCAAACCGCAGTGCGGATGCCAAGTACCGTTAAGTCAAAGTGCCGATAAGAACTATTTGAGAAAAATTATTCATGGACGTTAAATCAGGACTTTTTTACTTATTTTCAGCACTCATGCTGTTCGCGGCATTTCGAGTAATCACAGCCAGAAATCCTGTGCACGCTGCATTGTTTTTGGTGTTTGCCTTCTTTCAAGCTGCTGGTGTTTGGATCTTGCTGAAAGCTGAGTTTTTAGGTATCGCTTTGGTGTTGGTGTACGTCGGTGCGGTGATGGTTTTGTTCTTGTTTGTAGTGATGATGCTGGATATCAATCTCGATACCATCAGACAAGGATTTTGGAAACATTTCCCATTGGCAGCAGGTTTTGGTGCCATCATCATTTTGCAAATGTCCGCTGTTTTGATGGGCGGTTTTCACATCAGTGAGGAAGTAAAAAATTCCAATACGACACAAGCTGTGGGTGCGGTCGTGCAATCAAATAACACCAAGGATTTGGGCGTGTTGCTGTACACCAAATACCTTTATCCACTTGAAATTGCAGCGGCCATATTATTGGTTGCCATTATTGCTGCCATAGCTTTGACATTGCGCCAACGAAAAGACAGCAAACACACCGACCCAGGTGATCAGGTGCGTATCAAATCGCGTGATCGCATGGAGGTCATCAAAATGACAGCAACCCAACCGTTTGTTGTCGAAACGCCGGTTGCAGCGGTGGTCAGTGAGGAGAAAAAAGCATGACAGTTACCTTGTCTCATTATTTGGTCTTAGGTGCCATGCTGTTTGCGTTGTCCATCATTGGAATATTTTTGAATCGCAAAAATATCATTGTGCTGTTGATGGCGATTGAACTGATGTTACTGGCAGTTAATACAAATTTTGTTGCCTTTTCTCATTATTTGGGCGACATGCATGGGCAAATATTCGTCTTTTTTATCTTGACGGTCGCTGCAGCTGAATCGGCAATTGGACTGGCGATATTGGTTTTATTGTTCCGTAACAAATCAAACATCAATGTTGATGAGCTGGATACGCTCAAAGGCTAATGAACTAAAAACGAGATTACAACGATGAGTGCAACGCTATCCGCATCCACATTACTTGCAATTCCATTGGCACCACTGGCTGGCGCCATTTTGGCAGGCGTATTTGGAACAGCTTTGGGAGGAAATTTCTTCGGACGCCGTTGGAGTCACACCTTAACCATATTGGGTGTGCTGATTTCTTTTGTTCTGTCAGCTTCTGTTTTGCTCAAAGTCATTCAAGACGGTGCACGTTTCAATGAGACCCTGTACACATGGATGGTGGTCGGTGGTTTGAAAATGGAAGTGGGTTTCTTGGTTGATGGCTTAACAGCGATGATGATGTGTGTGGTGACTTTTGTGTCGCTGATGGTTCACATCTATACCATGGGTTATATGGAAGAAGATGATGGCTATAACCGCTTCTTTGGCTATATCTCTTTATTTACTTTTGCGATGCTGATGCTGGTGATGAGCAACAACTTGCTACAGTTGTTTTTCGGCTGGGAAGCTGTGGGCTTGGTATCCTATTTGTTAATTGGTTTTTGGTATAACAAACCTACCGCAGTGTTTGCGAACATGAAAGCCTTCTTGGTTAATCGTGTTGGTGATTTCGGTTTCATTCTAGGTATTGGCTTAATCGTTGCATTTGCTGGCACTTTGAATTACACAGAAATTTTCGGCAAAGCAGGTGATCTGGCAAAGCTCAATTTTCCTGGTACCAGCTGGATGCTGATAACGGTTATTTGTATTTGTTTGTTCATCGGTGCCATGGGTAAGAGTGCACAGTTCCCATTGCATGTGTGGTTGCCTGATTCGATGGAAGGCCCTACACCGATATCTGCATTGATTCACGCAGCAACCATGGTCACTGCCGGCATATTCATGGTGGCACGCATGTCACCACTGTTTGAGTTGAGTGATACTGCACTGAGTTTCATCATTGTGATTGGTTCTATCACAGCTCTGTTTATGGGCTTTTTGGGGATCATTCAAAACGATATCAAGCGCGTTGTTGCTTATTCAACATTGTCGCAACTGGGTTATATGACTGTGGCATTGGGTGTCTCAGCCTATTCGGTAGCCGTCTTTCATTTAATGACGCATGCATTCTTTAAAGCACTGTTATTCTTGGCAGCAGGATCTGTCATCATGGGCGTTCACCATAACCAAGATATTCGGTGGATGGGTGGCTTGCGCAAATACATGCCCATTACCTGGATGACTTCGTTGATAGGCTCTTTGGCGTTGATTGGTACACCCTTGTTTTCTGGCTTTTATTCAAAAGACAGCATCATTGAAGCTGTGCATGAAAGCCATTTGTGGGGCGCTGGTTTTGCAAACTTTGCTGTCTTGGCGGGCGTGTTTGTGACTGCGTTCTACTCCTTCCGCATGTACTTCTTGGTATTCCACGGGAAAGAAAGGTTTGATCAAAATCCCGACGCGCATCATGATTCTCACAAAGATGGACACCACGACACTCACCACGATTCACATGATGAGCATGCAGATGACCATAAACCGCATGAGTCTCCATGGGTGGTAACCATGCCCTTAATATTGCTTGCGATACCTTCGGTGTTGATTGGATACCTCACTATCAATGGCATGCTTTTTGGCGATTTCTTTAAGGATGCTATTTTTGTTGATGCTGCAAAGCATCCTACTATGAAGGAATTAGCGGTCAATTTTCATGGTGCCATGGAAATGGCTGTTCATGGTCTAACTACTTTGCCATTTTGGTTGGCTTTGGCGGGTGTAGCTTCTTCATATTACATGTACATGGTCAATCCTGCATTGCCCACAGCTATCAAACGCATATTCAAACCAATATTTACATTGCTGGAAAACAAATACTATTTTGATTGGTTTAATGAAAATGTACTGGCCGCCGGCGCACGTCGTTTAGGTGCATTGCTCTGGGCTAATGACAAGCATGTTATTGACGGTGGAGCCGTAAATGGATCGTGGAAACTGGTCAACTTGGTATCCGGCTTAGTCAGACGTGTGCAAACTGGATACATCTATCACTATGCATTCTGGATGATCGCGGGTGTTTTTGTGTTGATGACCTATTTTGTGGGTTATCCCATGCTCAATCAATTGTTGATTAAATAGCCGTACCAATAAGGAAAAGATGAAATGGGTTTGTTAAGTCTCGCAATCTGGACACCAATATGTTTTGGTGTTGTGCTGTTAGCCTTAGGTCGCGATGATCAAACGAAGGCGGTTCGTTGGTTTGCGTTGGTCGGCGCGTTGGTGAGTTTTTTACTGACATTGCCACTTTATGACCGATTCAAACTCAACACATCAGCCATGCAATTTGTTGAAAAAGAGTCTTGGATTTCCACTTTCAATGTGAACTATCACTTGGGTGTAGATGGTATATCTTTTTGGTTTGTATTGTTAACCGCATTCATTACCCTGATTGTTGTCATTGCGTCTTGGGAATCAATCACCGTCCGTGTCAACCAATACATGGGTGCATTTTTGATATTAAGTGGACTCATGATTGGTGTATTTTGCGCATTAGACGGCTTGCTGTTTTATGTGTTTTTTGAGGCCACTTTGATCCCGATGTACTTGATTATTGGTATTTGGGGTGGTGCTAATAAGATTTATGCGGCATTCAAATTCTTTTTGTATACCTTGTTGGGCTCTTTGCTCATGTTGGTGGCATTGATTTATTTGTACACCAAATCAGGTGGCAGTTTTGACATCGCTACTTGGCATCAATTGCCCATTGGTGGCACTGCACAAACGCTGCTATTTTTTGCATTCTTATCAGCATTCGCTGTCAAAGTTGCCGATGTGGCCAGTTCATACATGGTTGCCAGACGTTCACGTGGAAGCGCCTACCGGTGGTTCTGCTGTATTGGCGGCCATTATGCTGAAACTGGGTGCTTACGGCTTCTTGCGGTTTTCTATGCCCATTGCGCCAGATGCGTCACATGAGTGGGCATGGTTGATGGTTGGACTGTCATTGGTTGCTGTCATATATGTTGCACTGGTTGCCATGGTCCAACAAGACATGAAAAAATTGGTTGCCTATTCGTCTGTTGCACATATGGGTTTTGTCACACTTGGGTTCTTCATTTTCAATGAACTCGGAGTTGCAGGCGGAATTGTGCAAATGATTTCACACGGATTTGTTTCAGCCGCCATGTTCTTGGCCATTGGTGTGTTGTACGACCGCATGCATTCACGTGAAATAGCAGCGTACGGAGGTGTTGTGAAAACCATGCCTAAGTTTGCTGCATTTGTATTGCTATTTTCGATGGCCAATTGCGGTTTGCCAGGGACCGCTGGATTTGTTGGTGAATGGATGGTGATTTTAGGTGCTGTCAAAGCCAATTTTGCAGTGGGATTTGCAGCTGCCACAGCCTTGATATTTGGTGCAGCATATACCTTGTGGATGTACAAACGCGTGTACCTAGGCCCAATCACGAACAAACATGTCAAGGAGTTGACAGACATCAATGCTCGTGAATTTTTGGTCATGACATTGCTTGCGGTTGCGGTACTTTGGATGGGTTTGTATCCAAAACCATTTACCGATGTGATGAACGCATCTGTGACAGATTTGTTGAAACACGTCGCTGTATCTAAACTTAACTGAGTTTTGTTAAAACACATTTCATAGCTCTATACGACATACTGAAGAATAATGATGATAGATAAACTAAGTTGGATGGTCGTTTACCCGGAAATAGTTCTGATGGTGATGGCTTGCCTTATCACATTGATAGATTTGTCTGTGAAGAGCACAAGACGCACAGCAACCTATATCTTGACGCTCTTGACCCTGGGTGTGGTCGTCGTTCTTTCAGCGCTCAATGCGGCTGATGGACAAACGATGTACGGTTTTGGTGGTATGACCGTGAGTGATCCTATGTCAAATTGGCTCAAATGCGCGGCCTCTTTGGCGATGATGGTGACCATGGTTTATGGTCGACCTTATTCGGCTGACAGGGGTATGTTACGGGGCGGAGAATACTTTACATTGGCTATGTTCTCGCTTTTGGGCATGTTTGTGATGATCTCGGGAAGCAACTTTTTGGTCATATACATGGGATTGGAATTGTTGACCTTATCAAGCTATGCATTGGTCGCCCTGCGCCGGGATCATGCCACTTCATCAGAAGCTGCTATGAAGTACTTTGTATTGGGAGCAATCGCCAGTGGTTTGCTGCTTTATGGTTTATCCATGACATATGGTGCGACAGGCAGTTTAGATGTGAACGCGGTGATGAAAGCGATTGGATCAGGAGCCGTCAATAAAGAAGTACTGGTTTTTGGTTTGGTATTCATCGTCTCTGGTCTGGCATTTAAATTAGGCGTGGTGCCATTTCATATGTGGGTTCCTGACGTTTACCAGGGTGCACCTACTTCAGTTACCCTGATGATTGGTGGTGCACCTAAACTGGCTGCCTTTGCTATCGTTATTCGTTTGTTGGTTGAAGGTATGTTGCCATTGGCTTTTGATTGGCAACAAATGCTGATGATTTTGGCAGTTGGTTCATTGTTGGTTGGCAATTTAGCTGCCATTGCACAAACCAACCTCAAGCGTATGCTGGCTTTTTCAACCATTTCGCAAATGGGTTTTGTATTGATTGGCTTGTTATCTGGTGTTGTGAACGGTAATACCTTTTCAACAACGAGCGCTTATGGCGCCTCCATGTTCTATGTGATCACCTATGTGCTCACAACTTTGGCAAGCTTTGGCGTGATAATGATTTTGGCGCGTGAAGGGTTTGAGAGTGAAGAGATATCAGATTTGGCTGGCCTCAACCAAGTAAGTCCTTTGTATGCGGGAATTATGGCTATTTGCATGTTCTCCTTGGCTGGTATTCCACCCATGGTCGGTTTCTACGCCAAGTTATCTGTTTTGCAAGCTTTGATTTCATCAGGTCAGTTTGTTTCAATTGCTCTTGCAGTATTTGCAGTCATGATGTCTCTCATTGGTGCCTTTTATTATTTGCGCGTCGTTAAAGTCATGTACTTTGATGCGCCCATTACATCCAGTGTTGTCGTCGCACCAACAGATGTTCGTTTGGTACTCATGTTCAATGGCGCTTTGGTATTAATATTGGGCTTATTCCCAAGTGGATTGATGTCCCTGTGTATCGAAACAATCAAAAGAACTTTGAACACATAAAATCCGCATTCATGTCACTGTCGTAAAGGGACAAAGTTGAATCAAACATTATCAATATGGTTTATTTTGTTGGTGACAGTCATCGCTGCCAATGCGCCTTTTTTCAATCAAAAATTGCTTCTGGTATTTCCGTTAAAAGTTGCCAAGAGTCTAGGAACACGCTTGTTAGAAATGCTGGTGTTCTATTTCTTGGTTGGTGGTATGGCATTGCTAATTGAGCGTCAAACTGGGCAAATAGTTTCGCAAGGATGGGAGTTTTACGCCATCACGGCAGCACTCTTTGTGACCTGTGCATTTCCAGGTTTTGTATACAGATATTTATTAAAACACCGCTGATATATGTCCAGCGCAAGCGATCAGCATTTGGTTGAAACAAAAGTAAATAGTACACAAGTTTACGCTGGAAAATTCTTAAAAGTACTCAAAGACACAGTTCAGTTGCCCAATGGAAACTTGGCAACACGAGAGTATGTTGTACATCCGGGAGCGGTGGTTGTTATCGCCCTATTAGATGATGGTCGCATCGTTTTAGAGCGACAACACAGGTACCCAGTCAACAAAGTGATGATTGAATTTCCTGCTGGTAAATTGGAGCCAGGTGAGAATCCGCAATTCTGTGGACAGCGCGAATTGTTGGAAGAAACAGGTTATAGCGCTTCCTTCTGGGCATATGCGGGCCCTGTGCATCTGTGTATTGCATACTCAACAGAAATCATCCATGTTTTCTTTGCAAAAGGACTCACGCAAGGAGTGCGGAAACTTGATGAAGGTGAATCATTGGATGTCTTCACCATGCGTCCGGATGAGTTGTTGCGCAGTTGTGGTAACGGCATGGTGACTGATGCAAAAACTTTAACTTGCGTGCTGTGGCTTCAAAATGTGTTGTCGAATAATTGGCAATTAAAATGGTTGCCTGTGACAAGTCAAGAATCAGTATAGCTATAATAAATATAGCAAGCTATGCAGTAAATACGCCGAATAGGTGCTATTTTTGTTATGAATTCTAAAAATAAATCAGCAAAAACTCAACTTAGATGGTTGGAAAATGGAGAAGACTTTCCACCAGTAAGTGAAGCTATGGGACAAGACAGCCCGTATCCAGGTTTACTGGCTGCTGGTGGACTTTTAGATACTGCAACACTGTTGAATGCCTATTCGAATGGTATCTTTCCGTGGTTCAGCGAAGGTCAACCTGTATTGTGGTGGAGTACCGATCCACGCATGGTCTTGCAAGTGGCTGATTTCAAATTGCACCAGTCATTTAGGAAAACACTCAAGAAGTTCATGTCTGATCAGCATGGTGCCGCCAAATGCGAAATTCGCATCGATAGCAAGTTTGAAGATGTTATTCGTACTTGTGCGAGCAAACCGAGAGCAGGACAGGGCGGCACTTGGATAGTTCCTGAAATGGTGGATGCCTATACTGCATTGCATCGTGCCGGTTATGCACACAGCGTTGAAACTTGGATAAATGGTGATCTGGTTGGTGGTTTGTATTGTGTCAGTATCGGAGCGGCAGTCTTTGGTGAGTCTATGTTTGCTAATGCCACGGATGCTTCTAAAATTGCCGTCGCTGCGCTGGTATGCTTTTGTCGGGCAAATCACATTCAGATGATTGATTGCCAGCAAGAGACTGCACATTTGGCCTCACTCGGTGCCAAAGCAATACCACGTGAGCAATTCATCATTCACACCAAAGAAGCAGTCAAAGAGCCATCACCCGTTTGGAAATTCAATCCTGTCATGTGGCAACTTTGCGATAACAGCAGGTCAGTACAATCGTTTTTGTAACTCTTTGAGATTTCACATGGTAAAATTCTGACGAATAAGTAAGCTGTTTGTTGCACATATCATTTCTAAAAATGACAGATTTCGAGAATAAAAAACCAATATCCATGGCATTAACCCCAAGCATTCAAGTGCTTGAGCGCATGTTTAAGTTGATTGATATTTTGGCGAGTCGTGATGAGGCAATGTCTTTGAAAGAATTGAGCCAAAATGCCGGCTTGCATCCTTCGACCACACACCGTATTTTGAATGATCTATCGTTGGGTCGTTATGTCGAACGTCCAGAAACGGGTAGTTATCGTTTGGGTATGCGATTGTTAGAGCTTGGCAATGTTGTGAAAAATCGCCTCGATGTGCGCGAAGCGGCATTGATACCGATGCGTGAATTGCATAAATTGATTCAACAGCCCGTTAATTTGTCTATGCGTCAAGGTGATGAGATTGTTTATATTGAACGGGCTTACAGCGAACGATCAGGTATGCAAGTGGTTCGAGCAATTGGTGGACGTGCGCCATTGCATTTAACTTCGGTGGGTAAATTGTTTTTAGCTGTGGATGACAGCGACAAAGTGCGAGCTTACGCCAATCGCACAGGACTGGTAGGACACACCAAGACGAGTTTGACTGATTTGCGATCTCTAGAGAGAGAATTATCTCGTGTGCGCCAATATGGCATTGCACGTGACAATGAAGAATTGGAAATTGGCGTTCGTTGTATGGCTGCTGGAATATATGACGACCAAAATAAACTTGTAGCTGGTTTATCCATCTCAGCGCCTGCGGATCGCATTGATGAAACTTGGTTGGCAAAGCTCCAAGTTACGACAAAAGAAATATCTGCCGCTTTAGGCTATCACGGTAAAAACTGATTGCCAGATTTTAACTTTGTTTTGGCATGCGCAGTGCCACACTGGCCTGGGGATTGGACTCTACCCAGCGTCGTACGCGTTCTGCATCACCTAAACGGCTGAATTTTCCTGCTGAATCGAGGAAAACCATGATCAATTTGCGTCCAGCAATTTTGGTCTGCATCACTAGGCAACGCCCAGCTTCTGATATGTAACCCGTTTTTTGCAATCCGATATCCCAGTCTGGGTTCTTGGTTAATCTATTCGTGTTGTTGAACTGCAATGTTTTCTCTCCCACCGCTACTTCATAACCGGGGGAGATCGAGTAATTGCGTAATACTGGATCTTGGTAAACAGCACTGGCCAGCAATGCTAAATCATGTGCACTGGATTGATTCTTACTTGATAGGCCAGTCGGTTCAACATACTTGGTATCGCGCATACCAAGCGCTTGTGCTTTCGCATTCATCAATCGCACAAATTCATTGAGGCCACTGGGATGAGTGCGACCGAGGGCATTCGCTGCACGATTCTCGCTGGACATCAATGCCAAATGAAGCATTTCTCCCCGTGTCAAGCTTGTACCAACAACCAATCTAGAGCGGCTACCTTTTTCTGTGTCTACATCATCTTGAGTGATTGTGATGGTTTCATTCAATGGTAAACGCGCGTCTTGAACAACCAAGCCGGTCATTAATTTTGTTAACGATGCAATGGGTAATACTGCAGAATCATTTTTACTGAACAAGACTTCTTTGGTATCTTGATCGACGACCAGTGCCACACCTGATTTCAAATCAAGCGCATCTTGTGTTTGATGTAAGCCAGCAAGCTCTCCGAAAGAGGGTTTTGGTGGTACAACAGGGGCTGAAGCCAACATGATTGCCCTGCGTTTTGCTGCAATCAATGCTTTGCCTTTGAGTGGTCGACCTTTAGCATCTTTCAGCAAACGCGGGTTAATCACCACGTGTTTACCTTTCACACGAACCATCATATTGCTATTGGCTTTTGCGCGACTTGATACCGCCAATTTACCTGATGCAGATTTTTTTGAGTTGACGTAAGCTTTGGAATTTTTGGTGGCTTTAAATTTCGCACCAACTTTAATTTGAGTCGAAACACCGTTTTTAGCATGTGTCTTTGTCTGTTTTGCATAACTTTGCGTTGGTGCAAATAAGACCAAAGTCAGAGTGGCAATGAAAGCCAGATTCAGAAATATGCGAAGGGAAAAATGCAAGGGATGCCTTGTACTGAACGTCAATGCGGTTAGTGCAGTAGTCATCGGTTACATCTCCAAGTTTTGCAATGCCTAGAGTGTACTCGGTAAAAATAGCAAGTCATATCAAAGACTTGCTATATTTTGTTAATTTACCACATATTTAACTAGGGATTACCCTAGCCTTGTGCCGCTACACGGTCCGACTTATTCTGTAACTTGTTGAGTGCACTCAGGTATGCCTTCGCCGAAGCAACCACAATATCCGGGTCGGCTCCAATGCCATTGACGACACGTCCACTGTTTTGTAATCGCACTGTGACTTCACCCTGGCTTTCGGTTGAACCACTGATGGCATTGACGGAATAAAGCACCATCTCAGCGCCGCTTTGTGCATGCGTTTCGATTGCCTTTAGTGAAGCATCGACTGGACCATTCCCAGTTGATGTGCCAGTGACTTCTTTGCCGTTGATTGTGAAAACAATCTTGGCTTGTGGCAGTTCTCCTGTTTCCGAATGCTGAGACAAAGACACGAAACTGTATTGTTCTTGTTCGTGGGAAATACTTTCATCAGAAACCAAAGACAAAATATCCTCATCGAAAATCTCACTTTTTCGATCAGCCAATTCTTTAAATTTGGCAAATGCAGTGTTGATATCTGCTTCCGATTCCAACTGCACCCCCAAATCTTGCAAGCGTTGTTTGAAGGCATTGCGTCCACTCAATTTACCTAAAACAATTTTATTGGCAGTCCAACCCACATCCTCTGCACGCATGATTTCATAAGTGTCTCGCGCTTTAAGAACGCCGTCTTGGTGGATCCCACTGGCATGTGCAAATGCATTTGCACCGACTACGGCCTTATTGGGCTGCACTACAAAGCCAGTTGTTTGACTCACCATGCGGCTGGCCGCCACGATATGAACAGGGTCTATGTTCATGTCTAATCCAAAGTAGTCTTTTCGCGTGCGAACCGCCATCACGATTTCTTCTAAGGAGCAATTCCCCGCGCGTTCACCTAAACCATTGATAGTGCATTCCACCTGGCGTGCGCCGCCAATTTTCACGCCAGCTAATGAGTTAGCTACAGCCATTCCTAAATCATTGTGGCAATGTACTGACCAAATGGCTTTATCACTGTTGGGTATTCGATCACGCAAAGTTTTTATGAAATTGCCATAGAGTTCAGGAACCGCGTAACCCACAGTATCGGGAACATTGATGGTGGTAGCGCCTTCTTTGATGACTGCTTCGAGCACTCGACATAAAAAATCCATATCACTGCGATAGCCGTCTTCGGGACTGAATTCAATATCACCGATTAAGTTGCGTGCGAAGCGTACAGACTGTTTAGCTTGTTCAAGAACCTCTTCAGGTGACATTCGCAACTTCTTTTCCATGTGCAATGGCGATGTAGCGATAAATGTATGAATACGTGCCCGATTGGCACCTTTCAAAGCCTCAGCAGCACGCGAGATGTCACGGTCATTTGCCCGCGACAAACTACATATGGTTGAGTCTTTGATGTTGTTGGCGATTAACTGCACTGCATCAAAATCACCATTTGAGCTGGCTGCAAATCCAGCTTCAATCACATCGACTTTTAAACGCTCTAATTGACGTGCAATTCGAAGCTTTTCGTCTTTATTCATGGATGCGCCAGGCGATTGCTCGCCATCGCGCAATGTTGTGTCAAATATGATGAGCTTATCGTTAGCCATTTTGTAGTCCTTGCAAAAATAAAACTGAAATGTATAAAGGTACGATGCAGGTAATAAAAAAGCCCGTTGCACTTTGGCTAACGGGCTTTTAGGATTAGTGTGACGCGAGCGCTACTTATCCTGCCCAAAATTTGTAAGCAGCAGAGGTAGCAGCAGTTCGAATGACATTTTCAACATGAATCTACTATAGCACAAAAATTTATTGCCAAGCAATTCTTTTGAATTCTTGGTTTTGCAAACGCAATACTTCAGCTTTCTTGTCTTTCTTATCCAAATCCCAATCTGACAATACGATGCGCAATAAATCTGGGTTTTGTTGGGTTGGCATACTGTGATTTTGGGGCTGATGTGTGTGCCCATGTATGAGGGTTTTTGCTTGCGTGGCTACCAACCAGTCAGTGGCGGCAGAAGCATCCACATCAAATTGATAAGAGTTTTGTAACGAAACGCCAGAAATGTTGTGAGCTTGTTCACTTTGTAAACGCATCTGCCGAGCTAATTCTCTGCGTACAGTTATGGGTTTTGACAGCTGCTCATGTATCCATTCTGGTCTTCTAACCACGCTGCGATATTTCAGATACTGTGTGTCGGACAAACACAATTGATCACCATGACTCAAAAGAGTGCGTTGTCCTTGAAAGATCAGGACTGTTGGATCGTTCAACAGTGTTGCATGGCAATGCTGCATCAGTCGATTACCAATGAGAAAATCGCGATTGCCATGCATCACGTACAAATCTAATCGTTGCCCAACCGCTTGCAAGACCTGAGCACATTGCTCTTCAAAGACAAGATCTTCTGTTTGCGCATTGATACCAGTGCGAACTACATCGTCTCCAATCCACGCTTCAAATAAATCTCCTAGGATAAATACAGCGCTTGCAGTGGTACTTTCCATGTAGCGCATCCAAGCCAAAAAAGTTTTTGGCTGTGATTCACAGAGGTGCAAGTCCGAAATAAACTCGACCGATTCCCAATTCGCGGGAGCTATCAACTCTTCGAATTTGGGAGTAAAAGAGGTCATGCAAGTTGAAATTAAAGGGCAACGGCTTTTGCTATGACGACATCGTCTTTAGGAACATCATCGTGAAACCCTTTGCGTCCTGTTGAAACAGTTTTGATTTTGTCAACAACATCGGTGCCAGCAACAACTTTCCCGAATACGGCATACCCCCAACCTGACGCAGTGGGAGCAGTGTGGTTTAAAAATCCATTGTCAGCAACATTGATAAAAAATTGCGCAGTTGCTGAGTGAGGGTCGCCAGTTCTTGCCATGGCAACAGTGTAGTTTGAATTCTTCAAACCGTTATTTGCTTCATTGACGATAGGAGCTGTACATGACTTTTGTGTCATACCAGGCTCAAAACCGCCACCCTGAATCATGAAACCGGGGATGACACGGTGAAAAACTGTGTTGTTGTAATGCCCTTGATTCACATAGCTCAAAAAATTGGCAACAGATTTGGGTGCCTTGTCTTGATCAAGTTCTAAGGTGATAACACCATAACCTGTAATGTGAAGTTCGACTTGTGGATTGCTCATGGATCGCCTTTAGGTTAATTGAAAGAAAAATGGATGATTTGAAAAATTGAATTTTTACACGGAGGCGTTATTTGATAACGATTGCGGAATTGATCACAATGGGTGTTTTGGGTACATCGCTAGGAAAAGGGCCTCCAGCACCCGTAGGTGTTGATTTCATCTTCATGATCACATCCATGCCTTCAACCACTTTGCCAAATACGGTATAGCCAAACAGCTGAGGCGATGATACCAATTGGTTGCGAGGTACATTTTTGTATGTCTTGTTTTGGTATTCAAAAACCGGAACTGGGTCGCCTGGAGGTATCGGTGTAGGGTCTAAAAAAGCATTGTCTTTTACGTTGATAAAAAATTGCGCAGTGGCGGATTGCGGATCATTTGTCCGCGCCATCGCCAACGTACCAACCACATTTTTTAAACCGCCTTTTGCAATGGCATCTTGACCTTCATGCACAACGGGCTGGCGTGTCTTTTTTTCAGAGTATGTAGAGTCAAATCCACCACCTTGCACCATAAAGTTGTCAATGACACGGTGAAAAACAGTACCGTCGTAATGCTTGTCATTCACATACTGCAAAAAATTAGCCACAGTTTTAGGTGTTTTTGCAGGATACAACTCAACAGTGAATGCGCCCATGGTCGTTTTAAATTGCACGCGTGGCAGTGTTTCAGCTTGCACGTTGGCAGTGATGATTGCAGCAGATACAAATACTGCAAAAACAATTCCTGTTTTGTTGATCAGTTTAGTCGGTGAAAACTTTGCAAAGAAAGACGCAAACATCAAATAACTCCTTCAAAAAATATTTTCCAAGTTTTACCTTCGCGTGTCCAATATTGTCGTTTTGTTTTTCCTGATTTAGCTTTATCTGCCAACTCATCAAATGTCACAACCATGGTGTCGGCTTTATCTACCCAGCGAATCATTGATAATTCAGAAAGAGAAATATGGCTTCCCTTATTTTTAGCAACTTCTTCACCTAAAACGCTTGCCCATTGAACAAGATTTTTATCGTAGCTGCTGAAATCATTCGAATAAAACCCCATTAATTTGTCGAAATCAGCGTTCGATTTGGCTAGTCGCCAATTTTGTAAGGATTCAACAAATTGCAATTCCTCTGGTTTTTGTCCAGTCTTTTGAACCCATTCTAGTTTTTCGGAAATAACCACAGGCGTGGTACGAATACTGACTTCTTTTAGTAAATAATTTAAATCTGGATTGGCCAGAACAACACAGCCATCTGATGCTTTTGGTGCACGCGAGAATTGATTTGAAGGTGTGCCGTGCAACCAAATGCCGCTGCCAGTCTTACCGCGTCGAGTGTCAAGTGGATTGGGGTAGTTGATGGGCAGTGCCCCGGTTCCATAGAGATCTTTCAGTGATTTGGGATTGAGACTGCTTGTGATGAAATAAACACCAAGTGGCGTACGCTGGTCACCTTCAAGTGATTTCTCAACTCCTAATTTACCTACTGAGATGTAAAAATCCGCAATCAAACGCAATTGTGAATTGTCATTCTTGAACAAATACAAGCGAGAGCGTGAGGTATCTACGGCGATGGCGTGCTTATTGCGCTTAGATAAAGTCAGGAATTGTGAGGGAATGCTGTCCGCTGGTGGGCGTTCTTTTAAAGCTTTGATGCGTTGCAGAGATTCTTCGCGCAAATCGTTGAGCTCAGGCGTAGATGTATTCGGTACATCGCCCAGTTTTTGCAAAGGCCGAATCAAGCTGCTCAATAAATCGCCTTGCACCAAATGTGCCAACTGAAAATTAGGAAACGCTTTGACCAATTTTTCAGATGCCGCTAGGGCTTGCCGAGTTTTACCAGCACCAATGAGTGAGTAAATGTAGATGAGTTGCGCTTCAGCCTGTGAATCTTGTCTTAAGAGGGATGGGCTTGTTGTGGTTTTTGTTATGCCTTGCTGCCGATCTTTGGCATTAGAGATTGGCGAAAAGCAAAGCAAACTCCCTATCAGCAAGATTGAAAGTAGATCGTCAAATCTGTACAGCAATCTGCCCAAGTGAAAACTCCGTGTTAAGTAGCTATTGAATGGTATTAAGAAAGCTCAAAAATACAAAAAGACCCCAGTGGGGGTCTTTCATTTTAGAAACTGAAACAGATTATAAGGGGATCGACTCTCGCGATTTAACCACCAGTCACTTCTTTAATGATGTACCATTTTTGTCCCGCTTTAGCGAGTGTTAAAGTTTTGGTACTTGATGTCGAAAGCGAATCGGCGTCATAAGCTTGACGGAATTTGGCTGTTGCCGTGTCGCCATTCACATTGGTTTTAAGATTGCTGATTTTGACACTGATGCGTGATTTGCCAACAATACGGTCACGACGTTCTTCTTCCCATGCTTTGCGTGAAAGACCTTTTGGGGGATCAAAACTCTTGCCGTAGGCAGCCAAATAATTTTTCATATCTTTGCTGGCCCAAGCTTTAGCCCAAGCTTGAACGGTTTGCTCGATTTGCTCTGCCGCTTCTTGGTTTGCATTTGGTGCGGCTGGTGTCGCAGTTGCAGCAGGCGGTTTGGCAGCTGGTGCGGTAGCGGGTGTTGCGGCTGCAGTTACTACAGGCGCAGCGGGTGTGACTGATGCGGGTACAGGTGCTTTTGCAACATTCGGGTTTTGACCTTTGGCTGTTGGCGAAAACAGTTCACGAATCAAAGACAATTTAGGTTGCAAGGTGTTGCTTGCACCGCCCATTTGCAGCGCTTTGGTGTAAGCTTGGCTTGCCAAATTGGCATAAATGTCACCCAAATTTTCATGTGCAGTTGAATAACTTGGATTGGTTCGAATGGCCATTTCCAACGCAGCACGTGCTTTGTCATATTGACCTTGACTGGCATGTAGGACAGCTAAATTGTTGTAAGGCTCAGGTAGCTCTGGATAATCATCAATGAGCTTGGTAAATGTGCTGATGGCATCACTGGGTTTGCCCATTTCGGTTTGAATCACGCCTTTCAGAAAACGCATTTGCGCATCGCGTGGTTTACTGCTAAGTGACTGTTCAACTTTGGCCAGCGCTTGCGCTTGTTTGCCGGACTTGAGCAGTTGGTTGACCTCATCAAGGTCATTGCTTTGTGCTTGAGCAGAAAAGAGCATGGCCGACAATGCCAAAAAGCAAGTCAAATGACGAAGTTGAAAAAATTGAGAGCGACGCATTTTTGATAATCTCCAGCAATCAAGCAAACGGTTAAACTTATTATCAATTGTAGCTGTTCAAGTGACACTCTGAACAGGTCTATTACATATTTAACTTTCAGTAAAATCAATCCCATGAGTTTGCGCATCTACAACACCCTGTCTCGTGACATAGAAACTTTTAAACCGATTGATCCAAATCACGTGCGCATGTACGTGTGTGGCATGACCATCTATGACTTGTGCCACATTGGTCATGCCCGCATGATGATGGCGTTTGATGTGATACAGCGTTGGTTGAAAGTCAGTGGCTACAAGGTTATCTACGTGCGAAATATCACAGATATTGACGACAAAATTATCAAACGTGCTTTGGAGCGCGGTATCACCATACGCGCATTGACCGACGAGATGATTGCCGCCATGCACCAAGACATTGGCGCACTGCATATTGAAACGCCAACACATGAGCCCAGAGCGACAGAATATGTGCCGCAAATGCTTGATCTGATTTCTAAATTAGCGCACAAAGGCTTGGCTTACCAAGCGCCCAGTGGCGATGTGAATTTTTCTGTACGGCAATTTCCAGGCTACGGTAAGTTATCTGGCAAATCGGTTGATGAATTGCGTGCTGGCGAACGTGTGGCGGTACAAGACGACAAAGCTGATCCGCTCGATTTTGTACTGTGGAAAGCTGCCAAACCTGCTGAGCCTGATGATGCGAAATGGGACAGCAACTATGGCGCAGGCCGCCCAGGCTGGCACATTGAGTGTTCAGCCATGAGCTGTGCATTGTTGGGCGAGACCTTTGACATTCACGGTGGTGGTGCAGATTTGCAATTTCCACACCATGAAAATGAGATAGCCCAAAGTGAAGGAGCGACAGGAAAGCCATTGGCGAATTATTGGATTCACAATGGTTTTGTGCGCGTGGACAACGAGAAAATGTCCAAAAGTTTGGGCAATTTTTTCACGATACGTGAAGTGTTGGCGAAGTACGACCCTGAAACGGTACGTTTCTTTATTGTTCGTGTGCACTACCGAACCGCTTTGAATTACAGCGATGCTCATTTGAATGACGCACGTGCCGCGTTGAAACGTCTGTATACCGCGCTCGATTTGGTAAAGCCCGATCGCCTGGCGACAGAGGCCATTGATTGGTCCAACCCTTATGCCGCACGTTTCAAAGCCGCCATGGACGAAGATTTTGGCACGCCCGAGGCGATTGCCGTGCTGTTTGATTTGGCGGCGCAAGTCAACGTCAGTAAATCAACGCAACTGGCTGGTTTGTTGAAAGCACTGGGGGGCTGTTTGGGCTTGTTGCAAAGCACACCCAGTTTGTTTTTGCAAGCTGGTGCAAAAACTGGACTTGACGAAGCAGCGATTCAAGCTAACATTCAAGCGCGTGCTGACGCCAAGCAAGCGAAAAACTTCGCATTGGCGGATGAAATCCGCAAAACATTGCTCGCACAAGGCATTGTTCTCAAAGATTCTCCAACTGGCACAACATGGGAAGCGGCATGATGTTTTGGGTAAAATATATGAAAAATTGGGCTGTAGCCGGCGTATTTATTGCCTATTGTGCTATTAAATGTGTAGCATAAGTGCGATTTGATAATTTATGACAGTTCCAGAATATTGGCAAGAAGCCTGCAAACATTTAGGAAAGAAAGACCGCGTCATGAAGCGCTTGATTGCGCAATTTCCTGACGTCAGTTTGAGCACCCGTGGAGACGCATTCACCACCTTGGCGCGCAGCATTGTGGGGCAACAAATTTCGGTGAAGGCAGCCCAAACGGTTTGGGACAGATTCGAAAAGTTGCCGAAAAAAATGCTGCCAAAGAACGTGCTGAAACTGAAAGTGGATGACATGCGGGCAGCGGGCTTGAGCGCACGCAAGGTTGAATACTTGGTGGACTTGGCACTGCACTTTGATTCAGGCAGTTTGAACAGCCAATCATTGGAGAGTATGGATGATGAAGCCATCATTGCGGAATTGGTTGCCATTAGAGGCATAGGACGTTGGACGGCTGAAATGTTTTTAATGTTTCATTTGATGCGCCCCAATGTTTTGCCACTTGATGACATTGGACTCATCAATGGCATTAGCAAAACATACTTTTCAGGTGAAAAAGTCAGCCGCAACGAGGTGCGTGAAGTGGCTGCCGCTTGGGCACCATTTTGCACCGTGGCCACATGGTACATCTGGCGGTCATTAGACCCTTTGCCAGTAGCTTATTAAGTGATTGCAACTAGCATGTGTCTGAGCTTATTTCGCGTTAACGAGCCAACCTTGTTCTAGCCAATCTTGCAGCAAAGCCTGCGCAGCATCGCTTGCCTTGGCCAAATCGCTGGCATCTAGGAAGCGCTGGTTGGCCAGTTTTTGCATCAGTTTGGCGTCTTTGCCAGCTGCTCGCCAGCTTTCACCATTGAGAAAAATATGTCGTGCATCAAACATCATTTGACTTTGCAGCGCCAGTTTGACACCACGTTTGCGCGATAACTTAACAACGCCCTCGGGCGAATCAAACCATACATTCGATTTGGGTTCTGATAGGTGTTCGCCCAAATGACGTGCCAGCGCATCTGGGTTTGCCATGGCTTTGGTGATGGCTTGCTGTGCAAACTCATGCAAAGCGGTTGGTATTTGCGCGGGATTTGGCGTCGCTTCTTGATCAGCGTCGCGGTACAACACTTCGGGTTTTAGTTTGACTGGCTTTGTTAATTCTTCATCAGGCAAATTTCCTTCGTCGACAGCATCTGCATAGCGAAGTAACAATTCACGCCCCAAATCCACTTGTTTGGGGACTTTGAAGCCAATCGAATACGTCATGCATTCACCAATGGCCACACCATCGTGTGCATAGCGTGGTGGCAAATACAGCATGTCACCAGGTTCTAAATCAAAAGTCAGTTCGGGTTTGAAATTCGACAATATGCGCAGTGGCACATTGGCTTGCAAGGTGCCGTCTTTCTGCTTGCCAATGCGCCAGCGGCGTGTGCCATGCGCTTGCAATAAAAACACATCGTAGCTGTCAAAATGAGGCCCCACGCCACCACCATCGGTGGCGTAGCTGATCATCAAATCGTCCAGTCGCGCATCGGGGGCGAAGCGGAAGCGGTTTTTCAATTCATTCACTGCACTGTCGTGCAAATCCACGCCTTGCACCAACAAAGTCCAATTTTGTTTTTTGATTGAAGGGATTTGTTTGGCTGTCATGGGGCCATGCGCTAAAGACCACTTGTCGCCATTGGACACAATGAGTCGCGACTCCACGTCTTGATTCTGCGACAACGCAAACAATTCTTGCCGTGACAGCAAGGGTTTGAAGTTGGGATGGCATTGCGAATGATGCAGGGCTTTTTCTGCCAATATTTACGCATGAATTCAGCAGGGCTGATACCACCTAAAAGTTGCAAGGGTAGATTGATAGATTGTGCGACTTGGTTCATGCGACAATTGTCCTATGAAAATCACTCCACAATGCGTCGTGGCCCTCACTTGGACGCTGAAAGATACCTTGGGCACAGAATTGGATGTTTTAGACGAGCCAGTTGAATTTTTAGTGGGCGGCAATGATTTGCTGGTCAAAGTGCAAGAGGCGCTGCAAGGTTACAAAGCCGGTGACAGCCTTGATTTGCATCTGGAACCAGAAGACGCTTTTGGCGATTTCAACGACCAATTGCTGTTTTTAGAACCCCGTTCGCTGTTCCCTAATGAGCTGGAAGAAGGCTTAACCCTAGAGGGCAGCGCCATGCCAGCAGGCTGTACCCCCAGCATGCCCAAAGACGCGGTCTATGTGGTCACCGACATTTACCCGGAACACGTGGTGCTGGATGGCAATCACCCTCTGGCTGGCATTGCCATACGACTGAGTTTAAAGGTTGAATCTGTGCGTGAAGCGACGGTTGCAGAAATTGGCGCTGGCACTTGCGGTTCAGGTTTCTTCAAGCTGCAGACCAGTTCGGATGTTGTGTCGGGTAACTCCACGCTTCATTAAATTAGTGATTTGTTGAAATCTTGTTTTTAAGCAATTTGATTCAAGGTATCACCCAGAGCATTGACAAGGCTATCAATCTCCTGCGGGGTCGTGATGAATGGAGGAGCTAGTTGGATGGTATCGCCACCGTAACGTACGTAATAGCCCTTGTCCAGCATCTTCATGGCAATCTCATAAGGTCTTCGCGCTGGTTCACCAGGCATGGACGCAATGGTCAAACCTGCCGCCAAGCCATAGTTTCGAATATCTGTCACATGCTTCGTCCCTCGTAGGCTGTGAACGGCATTTTCGAAAATCGGCGACAGAACTTTGACTTTATCCACCATGTTTTCACGTTCCAATATGTCCAGCGCTGCTAAACCGGCTGCACAAGCCACAGGGTGTGCCGAATACGTGTAGCCATGGGCAAATTCAAGCATGTAATCAGGACCACCTTGTGCCATGAAGGTGTCATAAATTTCTTTTTTGACCAAAACAGCACCCAAAGGTTGCGCGCCATTGGTAATTTGCTTGGCCACGTTCATGATATCGGGCGTGACTCCAAAAGCTTCTGCACCGGTGTAAGCACCCATGCGGCCAAAACCGGTGATCACCTCGTCAAAAATCAACAAGATTTGATTTGCGGTACAAATTTCACGCAAACGTTGCAGATAACCCAAAGGTGGAATGATGACGCCAGCAGAGCCCGACATCGGTTCGACGATAACGGCAGCGATGTTGCTTGCATCGTGCAACGCAATCAGTCGCAATAAATCGTCAGCCAACTCAGCGCCTGTTTTGGGCATGCCGCGCGTAAATGCATGATCTGCCATTTGGGTGTGTGGGAGGTGATCTGCTTCAACTCCTTGGCCAAACATTTTTCGATTGCCGACCATACCTCCAACAGAAATGCCGCCAAAATTGACCCCGTGATAGCCTTTTTCGCGCCCAATCAAGCGTGTCTTGCCAGCTTGTCCTTTGGCACGCCAATAAGCACGAGCCATTTTCAATGAAGTGTCAGCCGCTTCAGACCCCGAGCTTGTGAAGAACACATGGTCCAATCCATCGGGAGTAAGTTCTACGAGTTTGTTGGCCAATTCAAAAGAGAGTTTGTGCCCATATTGAAACGCAGGCGAATAGTCCAAGGTGCTCATTTGTCGCGTCACTGCCTCGGTAATTTCACTGCGGCAATGACCTAAACCAGAGCACCACAGGCCTGATAAACCATCATAAATTTGCTTGCCATTCTGGTCGGTGTAGTAGCACGCTTTAGCACTGGCCATCAAACGAGGATGCGCCTTGAAATTACGATTGCCCGTAAAAGGCATCCAATGGGCATCTAACCAAGCAGCATTTGTTGATGTCATGTCATAGTTCCAATCAGAAAACAAAAAAGCCTCACAATTTCATCAATTATCATGATAGAAGCAAACTTGAAGCAATTGTTTAAGAAATTGGCGAAGGTACATACGGATCTGTGTTTTTAATTCATATTAAGTTCTGACCATGACATTTTGCACTAAGACAGATTGTGAGACTGCAAATTCCACGTGCTAATTAAATTGAAAAGGCTTAGCACGATAAAACACCTAACTTTACGCGATATGCATTTAGGTAAGCTGCGAATCCTACTTACGCTTAAATCAAGTTTTTTATTCTTTTGTTAGGGTATACTTATGTCGCTAACTGTAATAGTGTAGTAAATCCGGTTAGCAAATTTATATAAATCTATCGATACGGTCCCATTTAAATAAGGAACTTCTAATGAATAAATTATCAAAAATCGCTGCAGCTACTCTTATATGCATTGCGGCTTTGAATCCTACAATAACAAATGCAGCAACTGCAACCGGCACGTTTGATGTTACGGTCAATTTAACGCCAACTTGTATAGTTACAGTAGGTGAAAATGTTAACTTGACTTATACATCTTTTCAAACAACAGCATCAACTGGTACAAGTATTGCATTGGTAAAATGTACACATTCTTTACCATATAGTTTGTCAATGTCTGGTCCTACAACTGTATCTGGAATAACATTCACATCTGTAATAGGTGAAAGTGATGATGGTGCTGGCTCAGGGACAAATCTTCCTTTTCAAGTAACAATAACGGCAGCAGCAGGTCAATCGGGTATTTGTAGTTCAAATACAGGTTGTACAGGTACCGTTGCACAGACTATCGTAGTGACCTATTAATTTAATTAAAAGTTGCATAATGCCTGTATGCAAACTGATGACCGCGTAAGTTTTGATTATATATTTATATCGAAAAATTCAAATTATTAATTATTTGCTTCCTTACGATAAATATAGAATATCAATGCGTATTAACTTCAATTTGGGTCATCAGTGTAGTACGGGTTTTATGTAATCAAGCATAATTCTACGAGCACTGTTTTATCCGTAATTTTTATGCAAAGTTATTAGATTAATATGAATTTTCGACATTTTTCACTTGCTGACTGTGTTTTATCTGGTATTACCGTTTCGATTCTACTTTGAAACAAATTTTGATTATATTTTCATGATGGAGCGTTACTTTTTTCGAGTTCTAATTTGGGATTTCTTTAAACAAGTATTGCCTTTAGGTATTTTTTTTTGTTATAGCATAATAGCACTCACCATTACTAGCATGAATGCATATGCTGGTAGCTATATGGTCTCACCAGTGCGAATATTTATGAAGCCAAAAGATCGTGTCTTTGCAGTTACTTTACGCAATGAAGGTGACTCGGAAGTGTTTTTGCAAGCAGATATCCACATTTGGACACAAAAAAAAGATGGTACCGATGAGCTAACCATAACTGATGATTTGATTCTATCACCCCCCATAATCAAGTTACCGCCATTTGGGACACAAGTTGTTCGATTGGCTAGGTTGTTGCCGCCCGATCTTAGTAAGCAACTCACCTACAGACTAATTATTCGCGAAGTTCCTGAAATTAACCCGAAACAGGGAATAAATATACCTATTGCACTAGCGTTTTCGATACCGGTATTCATAACGCCAGCGACTGCAGCACAACAAATAGATTGTGATTTCTCCAAGTTAACTAACAGAACCGGGTTGCTAAGTTGTGGTAACAATGGTAATGCCTACGCGCAAACGCGGGAATTAACATTGAAATTTGGAGAATCTGATCCAATTATCCTAAAAGGTGGAAGCTATATATTACCAAGTGCAAACAAATCTATGACATACAAATCAGAACAAGACATTGCATCTGGTATGGCGAACTTGGTAGTTAACTTTGATAATGGTAAAACTATATCTAAATTAATTGATGTGAAATAATTCAGGTAGATTTACTTTTAATAATTTATTTTATAAAACGTTCTAACACTAATTACATAAAACCATTTGCATTCATATTGAAAATTCTGATTGCTAATTTATTATTATCGAAAACAAGTGCTGAGGCGCTAATTGTTAACGAAAGATTAGTAAAAAGAGATGCTTTATTAATGGTGCAAACTGATTTATCACGCCCTGCTACGGATGCAATTTCCAGCCGTAGCCAACAAGATAATTTGCGTGTGTTACCACTGGAAGTGACCATCAACGGTTTGCCGGGTGGGCAGTGGGTGTTCGTTGAACGCAATGGTTTTTTGTATGTCACTGAAGACGCTTTTGAGGAGTGGCGCGTGAACCGCCGTACCACCGCAGAGCCTATTGAATACCGCAATGAAAAATGGCACGCACTAGCGGCAGTGAATGGTTATCAGCAAGGGAAAATTAATTACGCTACCAACACAGTTGCGTTGGATTTTGCAGGGCATGCATTTTCAGCAACACGCGTGGTGACTGATAAAGTTGCACGTCCTGTGTTGTCCACGCCAGAGTTATCTGCCTTTTTGAATTACGATTTCAACGCAAGCCAAGTTACCACTACTGGCGGATACAAAGGAATTCGAACCCTTTAAATTTATGGAGCGTAGGCTTTTTCCAAATGCGCAGGCACGTATTTGTGCCAAGGCGTGCCTGCAAAAGGGTCACGGTCAGTAGTGTTAGTGAGTTCGTTTAAAGAAACACCTCTGCGGTCTAAACTGCCGTCAGCTCGGTGGTAATCAAGTCCATGCCCATTAGGCAATGAAACATGGCCAGATTGCATGTCGTCGGTCAATTCAATCGGTACCTGTGCACTACCGCGCGCTGTGCGAAGTTGTATCCAGTCACCTTCGGCACAACCTAGCGCTGCTGCATCTTTGGGGTTAATTCTCAGGATGCCAAAACTCCCTTTCTTCAACCAATCTGGGTTGCGAATGGATGTATTTGTTGTTTCAGGTCGCCTTTCACCCGCCGACAATATAAACGGGTAATCAGATCGGTGCACGGGGAGTTTGCTGTCGATGGTGGCCAGTTCATCCAGCATTTCTTGTATCTGAAGGTTGATTTTGTGTTCTGGCAGTTTGACGGCTTTCCAGCTGTCGGTGTACTGACTTACAGCAAAAATGACACCCGAAGGATGATTGATAATGGCTTTGAATAAGCGATTTCCCGCAAGCAAAGATGGGCCAGTAAAACCAGCACCTTTTGCGGCTGCGGCTTGTGCTCGAACAAAAAGTTGGCTAAGACCCCACAGCGACGCGGCGGGCGCAAATCCGGTGGCTAGTTTGGGGCCTAGGGTGCGATACAACACCACAGGCGCATAGCGTGCTACTTGTTTATCACGCACGGATTTCCAGGCAAAAGCCATCCCAAATGCGGTAAGTCCCATTCGCGCAGCAAGACGCAATAAAGTGTATTGCTTATCGGTGACTTCACCGATTGCTTCCAGCAAACGAGTGTGTATTTCTGCTTCTGTTAATGTGCCAGCTCTTGGTTGAAATAACGGATGTCGTAGTTGAAAACCATTTCGTGGAAATTCCAGGTTAAAAAAAGTAGCTTCGGCTTTTTCAAATTGGCTACTTGCTGGCAAAACATAGTCTGCTTGAAGAGCGGTTTCGGTCATGGCGACGTCAATCACAACGCTGCACTCCAGCGCACGCATCGATTCCCGCATTTTTTGGCTGTCTGCCAGTGAATGCACTGGGTTTGAGCTTTCAATGAACATGGCACGAAATCGCTTGGGATGCTGAGTCAGAATTTCATCAGGAATGACATTACAAGGTATCAATCCCATGATGACTTTAGAATTCGTTACTGGGCTGTGTGTCCATTTGCGTGGACTGCTAGCAGCATCGGTAATTGGCTTTTTAGCAGTTGTTCGATTCGAGCTAGATAGACTTAAAAATGGAACGAATGCATTGTTAGAGCCTTCTTTGCCATAGTTACCGGTTAATAGCCAGACCAATCGATTCAGGTAACTGTTGAGTGTTGAATGCTGGTTCATTTGCACACCCAAATCCTCAATCATCGAAACACTTTTGGCACTGGCAATTCGTCTGGTAGCCGCTCGGATTAATGATTCGTCCACGCCGCAGATTGATGCGTAGCGGGCGACGTCGATTTTTTGCATGGTTGCTTCAATTGCCGTGTAGCCAGTGGTATGCGCTGCCAGCCAATCAGTGGCAATTAAATTTTCTTGAACCAATATGGCCGACATGGCAGCCAAACACCAAGCATCAGTACCAGGTTTTACGGCCAGATGGAAATCCGCCATGGCAGCTGTTTCGGTGCGTCGAGGGTCAATCACAATCATGGCGCGATTCGGATCATTTTGGATTTCGCGAAGAATGACGCGTGTGCGAGCAAAGCCATGCGATTGCCACGGGTTTTTGCCTAAAAACACTGCCACTTCACAATGGTCAAAATCGCCATGAACAGGTGCGCCCATCATTTTTCCTTGCACCCATCCTTCGCCTGTTTTTTCTTGTGCCAAGGCATTCGATCGGTACTGAATGCCTAGTGCTTTAATGGTGCTATCGGCGTAAGTTCCACCCAGGTGGTTGCCCTGGCTGCCACCACCGTAATACAAAATGCTCTCGCCGCCATATTTGCTTTTGATGGCGGACAATTTTTCAGTGATTTCGCGAATTGCCACATCCCAGCTGATGTCTTCATAGCTGCCGTTTGGTTGGCGACGCTTGGGGGAAGCAATGCGATCCGCTCCGTTTTGATAAAAGTCCATGCGCTGCGACTTCTCGCAAATATAGCCTTGCGAGATGGGGTGAGACTTGTCACCTTTGATTTTGGTGATGCTTCCACCTACCGTCTTAATTTCTAAGCCACAGTTAAGTGAGCAAATGATGCAAGCGGTCTTTTTCCAGTTGTCTGTATCTGAGGAGTCCATGAATTTCTAATCCTTGATTTAACTGCTGATTTATTAGATAATGAACGTTATCCTATGTTATTCGCAAATGAAAGTCAAACTAATTACGGAAAGATTTGATGCGTTACCCAATTGAACACAAAGACCAATCACGCACCAAAATAGTTGCTGCGGGCGGGACGACACGCCAAGAAAAATGGATTTGCTACGAGCAGCGTGGCAGATTTAGCGGCTGCCGCGGGCGTGACTACTGGTGCTGTCTACAAGCATTTCAGTGGTAAATCGGATTTTTTACAGGCCATGTTGGCTGCTGAGCTCCAACGCACTGCAAATATGTATGCCAATGTAGATCCTGCTGACGAGGCGCAGGTAGCACGGGTTCTTTCAGGCTATTTGAGCATGAGCCATGTTAAACATCCCGACGCTGGATGCCCACTGCCGTCTTTGACATCTGAGATTGCGCGAGCCGACGAAGTTTTAAAACAGACATTTGAGGCAGGCTTAATATCTATCCACAATCATGTTAAAAACCTGACGGGAAATTCAGCAACAGCATGGACCTTGATGGCTCAAAACATTGGAGCCGTCATGCTGGCGCGGGCTTTGCAGAGTGAAATTCTTCAGCAAGAAATCTTGGACGATGTGCGCGAAGCCGGTGCAGACTTATTGAAGTCAAAAAGTAAAACTTAATTCATCAACAAAAAAGCCCAAAACTCGGTAGAGTAATGGGCTTTTTATACTGGCGGAAACGAAGGGATTCGAACCCTTGATGAGGCTCAACACCCCATACTCCCTTAGCAGGGGAGCACCTTCGGCCACTCGGTCACGTTTCCTGGCAACTTAAACGAGTCGTATTATCGCACGACTTGCCTTGCATTTCAGGGTGCGATTTGGTTTTTAAACGGCGCTCTGATCTAAACCAAAGGCTTTGTGTAAGGCGCGTACGGCGAGTTCCATGTACTTTTCATCAATCACCACAGAGGTTTTGATTTCAGAGGTTGAGATCATTTGAATGTTGATGCCTTCCTCAGACAAGCTATGGAACATTTTGCTGGCAATGCCCACATGGCTGCGCATGCCAATGCCAACGATGGACACTTTGCAAATTTTGGCGTCGCCAATCACTTCTTGCGCGCCCAATTGCGGCACCAAAGTGGTTTTGAGTAAGTCCATGGCCTTGGCAAAATCATTGCGGTGTACCGTGAAGCTAAAGTCTGTCTTGCCATCTTTGCTGACGTTTTGAATGATCATGTCCACTTCAATGTTGGCATCAGCTACTGCGCCCACAATTTTGTAAGCAATACCTGGTTTGTCCGGTACACCGAGCACAGAGATTTTGGCTTCATCGCGGTTGAATGCAATACCAGATACGATGGCTTGTTCCATTTGTTCATCTTCCTCAAAAGTTATCAAAGTGCCTGATGTGGCCTCTTCGTTGATGTCAATATCCCAGGGCGTGAAGCTGGACAATACACGCATTTTTACTTTGTATTTACCGGCAAATTCAACGGATCGAATTTGCAGCACTTTAGAGCCCATCGACGCCATTTCCAGCATCTCTTCAAAGCTCACGGTGTGCAATCGGCGTGCTTCGGGTACCACGCGTGGGTCGGTGGTGTACACGCCATCGACGTCGGTGTAAATCAGGCATTCGTCGGCTTTCAGTGCGGCAGCAACAGCGACGGCGGATGTGTCTGAACCACCGCGACCCAAAGTTGTGATGTTGCCCAAATCGTCCACACCTTGAAAGCCTGTCACGATGACCACGCGACCTGCATTCAAATCGGTACGGATTTTTTTATCGTCAATCGATTCAATGCGCGCTTTGGTGTAAGCGCTGTTGGTTTTGATGGCCACTTGCCAGCCCGCATAGCTCACCGCTTCCAAGCCCTCGGCTTGCAAGGCAATGGCCAACAGCGCTGAGGAGGCTTGTTCGCCTGTAGAGGCCAACATGTCCAACTCGCGGTTGTATGCTTCGGCAGGCTTTGCCGGTGACAGCTCTTTGGCCAGACCCAGCAAACGGTTGGTTTCGCCACTCATGGCACTTGGGACAACCACCATTTGGTGGCCAGCACGTGCCCATTTGGCAACGCGTTTGGCAACCATGCTGATGCGTTCGGTAGAACCCATCGACGTGCCGCCGTATTTATGAACAATCAAAGCCATAGAGAATTTTTGTTTTTAAAAAGGAAAGTGCATATTTAAACCCATAAATTGGGTCAAACCTAGGGATTGTACCAATCAATACAGGCCGCTTTGCGCTCTACAAAGCCGTGACCGACTTTGATGTGCATTTTGTGCCCACGCGTGGTGCAGCTTCTGATTTGTGCCATCAATTCTGCCAGCTGGGCCGTGCTGGGTGTTGATTGGTGTGAAGTCTTTAGCCAAAATCGCAATGCATTCGCCATGCGCTCGTCGCTCAGGTGTTGCAAATGTTTGATATTGGGTGGAATCCCTGTTCGGTGTAAATCTTCCAGAGCGATTTGGTTGAGCAAGACCTGTGCCGATGCTGCATGGCTGCTGCTGCGGGTAAATGTGTCTCTAAACTGTGGAAAAACAGTTTCCAAAACTGGTAAAAGCTGGGCGCGGATGCGGTTGCGGGTGAAAGATTCGTCGGTATTCGTGGGGTCTTCTACAAAAGGCGCACCCATTGGGCCAAACTGCGTTTGTGTGGCTAGCCAGCGGCGAATGTCTTTGGCGGTGACTTGCAACAAAGGGCGGTGGTACTGAATGCCGTCGCGCACCCATTGCGCTGGCATGGCCGCTAAGCCTGGCAAACCAGCACCACGGCTCAATGCCAGTAGCAAGGTTTCTACTTGGTCATCGGCATGTTGTGCCAAAGCTATTGAAGCGCTTGGGTGAGGTTCTTTTGCTATATTATTAATAGCACTGTAGGCAATAAATACGCCGTCTACAGCCATATTTTCCATATAAAACGCACCATAACGCGCATCTCGAGCAGCTGCTTCAGGGCTTTGTCCGCGTTCATGCTTGGCATCGACCTTGATGACTTTCAAAGGTACTTGAATCGATTTGCAAAACGCCACGCAATGAGTTCAAAATCATCAGCCGCTTGTTGCAAACCGTGGTGAATATGGATGGCGTTGATTTGCCCTGGCCACTTTTGTGCACACGCCAGTAGCAGGGCGCTTGAATCTGCACCTCCGCTGAAGGCGATGGTTAATGGCAATGGGGGGGTGAAGGCAGCCAGGGCTGCTTCAAATGTCTGCGTCAAAGCAACTCAGTGGAATCTTTGAAGAATACAAAGTTTTGCTTCCACAAAAGACTAGCAGGCCACTGTTTGGATAACAAACTTTGAAACAAAGGTTGCACCTCACGCACCGATTTAGCCGATAACAGCTTGGGACGAATCGTCATGACTTGTTTGATGTAAGCCAAGTTGCGTGCTTCATTGCGGGTGGGTGCTTTGTCTTCTGATGCCAAAATCACTGGCACATGCGGAAACATATCGGTTAGGGTGTTTTGATAAACCTCTTTGGTGCCGGTGTCGCAACCTAAAAACACGACGGTGTTGACGTTGTCATACAGTTTGCGACTACCGTCCATCATGTCGATGAACTCTTGCACTTTGGCATCGGTCAATTCGCCACGGTAAAAGCCCAATTCATGATGACCCGAAATCACCACCATATTGAAGGGCGGCGATTTGGTGTCGGCCATCAAAGCCTTCAGTTCGGCTTCCAAATCCTTTGCGGTGTAGCCACCGGTGGCTTTTTCTCGTTCCTGTTCAGCTTCACGAATGCGGTCGTAATAGGTGTCGCATTTTTTATCGCGTTTCACAGCAACAGCACAGTCTTGAACCAGCTCTGTGTATTTTTCAATTTTTGCGTTGGCTTTAACCACAATCAAGCGCTGTTTGCGTGGGATGCGGGTATAGGAGGGGACGACCACCACCTCGCTGGCAACGCCTTGACTGGTTTGCTTGAAAACCGCAATTTCGCTTTCGGCATTGTTAAAGTCAATGAACAAAGTGCGCGCAATGCTGGCTGTACCGCACAGCGTTAAAGTGATGCCGATTAGGAATGCTCGGGTGTTCACGGTCTTACTTTTTGGCCTCGGCTTTGATGTCAATGAATTTGCCATAACTTTGCAAACGCTCATAGCGTTTGTCCAGTAACTCTTTCACTTTCAAATCGCTCACTTGACGATAGGCATCGTTCAAGGCGCGTTTCAAAAACGCGGTCATTTGTTTCGGATCGCGGTGGGCGCCACCCACGGGCTCATTGACGATTTTGTCGACCAAGCCCAGTGCTTTTAAACGGTGCGCGGTAATGCCCAATGCTTCGGCGGCGTCTTCTGCTTTGTCCGATGTTTTCCACAAAATGGAGGCACAACCTTCGGGGCTGATGACGGAATAAACCGCATACTGCAGCATCACCAATTGGTCACAAACCGAAATAGCCAAAGCACCGCCAGAGCCGCCTTCACCAATGATGGTGGTGATGATGGGTACCTCTAATTGCGCCATTTCAAAAATATTGCGGCCAATGGCTTCTGACTGGCTGCGTTCTTCGGCATCAATACCTGGGTAAGCGCCAGGTGTATCGACAAAGGTGAAAACGGGAAGTTTGAACTTCTCGGCAGTTTTCATCAAACGCAAAGCTTTGCGGTAACCTTCAGGCTTGCTCATGCCAAAGTTGCGCATGGCGCGCTCTTTGGTATCGCGACCTTTTTGCTGGCCAATCACCATGCAGGCTGCGCCGTTGAAACGGGCCAGACCGCCCACTATGCTCAAATCATCGGCAAAATGCCGATCGCCGTGCATTTCCACAAAATCGGTGAAGATGTCATTGATGTAGTCCAGCGTGTAAGGACGCTCAGGGTGACGCGAGATTTTGGTGATTTGCCAAGGCGTCAAATCACTGTAAATGTCTTTGGTGAGCTGCAGGCTTTTCTTCGTCAGTTGATCAATTTCGCTCGAAATATCGACCGCAGACTCTGTTTGCACATAACGCAGTTCTTCAATTTTGGCATCCAGCTCGGCAATGGGTGATTCAAAATCAAGAAATGTTTTTTTGCTCAAAGTAATCTTCCTTTTCAATCTAATTCTGATCGTTTTCTTATTTTATGAGGAATTAGCAACACTTGCTAAATGATTGCAGGGTTTATACCTATAAAGTGCAATAAATGGGCTAGAATCGCTGGCTAGGTGAAAGGAACTCGAGTGATATTCATCTATCCGTTAAAACGCTTGACTTTGATTGGCGGCTGAATCAATACAGTTTGTATTTGAAAAAGTGGTTCGCAAAGTGAGTGTTTTGACAATTTCCGGAAGTTGTTTTCTCTTTATTATTATTATTTTTATTTAGGATTTACCATGAACAAAATCATCATCGCATCTGTTATCGCTACTGCTGCTCTCGTTGCTTGCGGCAAAAAAGAAGAAGTTAAAGTTGAAGCACCTGCTGCAGCCCCTGCTGCTGCTACAGCTCCAGTAGCTGCTGCTGTTGACGCTGCTAAAGATGCTGCTAAAGACGCTGGCGCTGCTGCTGCTACAGCTGCTGGTGCTGCTGCTGACGCAACTAAAGCTGCTGGTACAGCTGCTGTTGACGCAACTAAAGCTGGCGCTGCTGCTGCTGGTGCAGCTGCTACTGCTGCAGTTGACGCTGCTAAAGCTGGCGCTGCTAAAGCTGCTGAAGCTCCTAAGAAGTAATTCTGCTTTTAACCTTGCTATTGCTGCAAAGCAATAGCAGTGTTATGACAGAATAAAAAAACCGCGCATCGAAAGATGTCGCGGTTTTTTTACGCCCCTGTGATTCTTGCGAATCACGCAGTGTTCAGTGATTTGATTATTTCAAATCTTCTGCCAAGACTTTCACGATATTTTGCGCATCTGCCAAAGTAGCTGGCGCCGTTCCGGCTGCATTCAGTACGCTGACCACAGAATCGTTTGCGTTAGATTTCACAATGATGCGGTATTTCAAGACTGGTGTTGCGGTGTCAGACGAAAAGATTTTCGCAAAAAAGCCAGGCTCTTTTTTGTCTGCAACCACGGGTACGTAGCGTACAAAGTACACGCCTTGGCTGCGATCGCGGTCTTCAACCGTGAAGCCTGTGCGGTCCAGTGCCAAGCCGACACGGCGCCATGCGCGGTCAAAACCTTCGTCCAATTGCACCACGGGTTGTCCGCCAACGGTGGCAACTTTAGAGTTGGGTTTGCTTGGGGCTGCTGCAATTTGCACTTTGGACTGTTCTTGGCTCACGCCCAAACGAACCATCAAGCGGCGTAAAAATTCGGCTTCTAATTCGGGGTCAGACGCACGGGGAACCCATACCGTGGTACCCGACTTATCGGGTGATAATTGTTCCACCATGCCACGGTGGCTGATGTAAATCTCAGTGCCACCCTTGGCATTGGCTTCTACACGGCTGCGAAACTTGTCGCGTTCACCTGTGGAGTAAATCGAATCAAATACTTTGCCAAGGGTGGCACGAATGAAATCTTGTGGCAGCTTGGCGCGGTTCTCAGCCCAGTCGGTTTCCATGATGCCGGTGGTTTGGTTGTCTGTTGTTAGCAAAAATCCATTGTTGGTCCAAAAATCGCGCAACAAAGGAAAAACTTTGTCAGGCGTGCGGTTCACCACCAGCCAGCGTTGGCTGCCTGCGCGCTCGATTTGCACATCACCTAAAGCTGATGCCGCAGTGGGAATAGCTGTCGTGGCACCACCACCTGCTTGATAAGCACTGGCAGTGGGGGAGGAACCGGGCACAAAATAACGGTTGTCTTTGCTCAGCTGCACCAAATCTGGTGGCACTTCAAGCGAGTTGCCTTTTTTGGCGGTCTTGTAATCAATTTTGTCTTCTTCCAGAACAGTGCAGGCTCCCAAGCTCAAGCAGGCCAAAACGGCGATGCTCAATGCGGTTCGGTGTGTGCTTCTTGTATTCAATTTGACGTTTGACTTCAAGCTAAATCCTTTAATGGTGAGTGAATGGTGAAAAGTGAAGCATTCGAGCAGTTAAGCGATCAGCCCAACTTGGCGCATGGCGGCTTCCACACTGGGCTGATTGGCAGCAGTGAGTTCGGTCATCGGCAGGCGCATGGTGGGACCACACAAGCCCATGCGCATCATGGCCCATTTGACCGGTATCGGGTTGGCTTCTACGCCCATTTGCTTGTGCAAGTGCAAGAGCTTGAACTGAATCGACATGGCTGTTTTCACATCGCCAGCGATGGCCGCCACGCACAGTTCGTGCATCAATTTGGGTGCGATATTGGCTGTGACGCTGATGTTGCCATGCCCGCCACACAGCATCAAAGCCACGGCGGTTGGGTCGTCACCCGAATAAATGGCAAAGCCTTTGGGCGCGTCTTTGATCAGCTGCTGCGCTTTGTCGATATTGCCACTGGCTTCTTTGATGCCCACAATGCCAGGCAATTGGGCCAAGCGCAAAGCGGTGTCCACCGACATGTCTGCCACTGTGCGGCCTGGTACGTTGTACAACACCATCGGCAGTTCCACTGCTTCGGCAATGGCTTTGAAATGCAGGTATTGACCTTCTTGCGTGGGGCGGTTGTAGTAGGGCACCACTTGCAGTTGGCAGTCTGCACCGACTTGTTTGGCGTACTTGGCCAGCTCAATCGCTTCAGCCGTTGAATTAGCGCCACAACCAGCCATGATGGGGACGTGCTTGCCACCGCGCACGCTGGGGTTGGCAGCCGCATAGCGCTTCGATTCTTCTACCGCCACACGAATGATTTCACAATGTTCTTGCACATTGACGGTGGGTGACTCACCTGTGGTACCGACCACGCCAATGCAGTCTGTGCCTTCAGCAATGTGCCAATCAATCAATTTTCGCAAGGCAGGGTAGTCCACGCTTCCGTCTAAGTTCATGGGTGTGGCCAATGCCACAATGCTGCCTGTAATGGGGGTCATGCCTGTTGTCATAGTGGGTTTGCGAAAGTTATTTTGGGTATCTGCTGTTAGTGCAGTTTGATTCCATCATTATCGCATTCTACAGAAGAGAAAACTTGTTTGCAGAACCGTTCGACTCAATTCGCAGTGGTTTGTTCCACCAATGGCGATGTTTGCTGCTAAAAATCAAGATCTATTGACCCAGCGCATCCAGCTCAAGTTGTGTAAAGCCCGCCTTCAAACGTGCAGCACTGTTAAACGGGGCCCTGAGTTTGGGGGCATCGTACCTGCTTTGCAGTTGGCGAAAATACGCCACGGGTTCATGCCCGTCACGCTCACACAACCAGTTGTACCAGTGGTTGCCGATGGCCACATGACCAATCTCGTCGCGCAGGATGATGTCCAAAATCGCCACCGCTTCTTTAGCATGGGGTGTATTGGCTTTACGCAGTTTGGTTTGAATCAAAGGCGTGGCGTCCAAACCGCGGGCTTCCAGCGTGCGTGGCACCAAAGCCATGCGGGCGGTCACGTCGTCTTTGGTTTTTTCACACATGTCCCACAATCCGCCATGCGCGGGAAAGCTGCCATAGTCGTACGTGGGTGAGCCATCCGTGTTGTGCTGCAAACAGCGCAAATGGGTACGCAGCAAATCAAAATGGTAAGCCTCTTCTTTCGCCACACGTATCCAATCACGGTAGTAGTCATCCGGCATGTTGGCAAAGCGCCAAACAGCATCCAAAGCCAAATTGATGGCGTTGAATTCAATGTGGCAAATCGAATGAACCATGGCGGCATGGCCTTCAATCGTGTAGACCGAACGCTTATCGACTTTCAGCGGCGTGATGATGTCGGGTTTGGATGGAATGCCTGGCGCTGTGTGCGGGGCGATCAATACCTTGGATTCGATGGATGCGCCTAATGCTACATTATTCATAGCACTATAGGCATATAATTCGCCGGCTAGAGCCTGTTTTTGCTCTATATTTTGGCAAACAAAGGCTTGGTAGGCGGCGAGTCGTAATTCCATCCGTACAATTCTATTATTTCTAAGGGGGGAATTTCATGGCCGTTTATGAATTGAACAGCGTCGCACCGCAGATTGCCGCGATCCGCTTTTGTGGCAGACAGCGCGCAAGTCATGGGCAATGTGCACATTGGTGAAGACGCCAGCATTTGGTTTGGCACGGTCATTCGCGGTGATACATCCACCATTCGCATTGGCAAGGGTAGCAACATCCAAGACGCCAGCGTGCTGCATGCCGACGTGGGCAAGCCGCTGACCATTGGCGACAACGTGACAGCCGGCCACATGGTCATGCTGCACGGTTGCACCATTGGTGATGAAAGCCTGATCGGCATTGGTGCCGTGGTGTTAAACGGCGCGGTGATCGGTAAAAATTGTTTGGTGGGCGCGGGTTCTTTGGTGACAGAGGGCAAAGTCTTCCCCGACGGCAGCATGATCATGGGCAGCCCAGCCAAAGTGGTGCGCGAATTGACGCCAGAGCAAATGGAAGGCATTCGCCAAAGTGCGCAGCACTACATTGCCAATGGCAAAGCCTACAAAGCCAGTTTCAAAAAAATTGCGTAAATAAAAACACATAGAAATCCCCATGTCCGAAATTCACAAATTCTTGTTCGATGGCTTGCCCGTGCGTGGTGTGTTGGTGCGATTAACCGACGCCTGGCAAACCATTTTGCAGCGCCGTGCCAACAATGAAAGCTTGGGTGCCTACCCGCAGCCTGTGGCTGAACTGTTGGGCGAGCTCACCGCTGCTGCGGTGTTGATGCAGTCCAACATCAAATTCAACGGCAGTTTGGAATTGCAAATTTCGGGCAATGCGGGCAGCGGTCCTGTCAAACTCGCTGTTGCCGAAGTGCAGTCTGATTTACGCTTGCGTGCCACTGCCAGTATTGTGGGCGAGGTGCCTGATGGCAGCCGGCTGTCCGCCCTCATCAACCAAAACCAACAAGGCCGTTGCGCCGTCACGCTGGACCCCAAAGACAAACTCCCCGGTCAGCAGGCTTACCAAGGCGTGGTGCCTTTGTTTGATGATGATGGCAAACCGCTGGAACACATCAGCAGCGTGCTAGAGCACTACATGCTGCAAAGCGAACAGCTCGACACCACCTTGGTGCTGGCCGCCAACGACGCAGTGGCAGCTGGCATACTGTTGCAACGTTTGCCCGTTCAAGGCGATGGCAATTTGGCTGGTGGCATGGTACGCAAAACGAATGAGGATGCCGAACGTGAAATCGGAAACAACGAAGACTACAACCGCCTGTCACTCTTCGCCAAAAGTTTGAAACCCGAAGAGCTCTTGGGCCTGTCTGCCAACGAGATTTTGCACCGCCTGTTCTGGGAAGAAAGCATCATCCGCTACCCAGCCAACACCCCCCATGCCCCACAATTCGCCTGCACCTGCTCACGCGAACGCGTGGGTCGCATGCTCTTCAACCTAGGCCAAGAAGAAATAGCCAGCATCCTCAGCGAACGCCCCAACATCGAAGTCGGCTGCGAATTCTGCGGCAACCAAGAACGCTTCGACCCCATAGACGCCGCCCAATTGTTCTTGCCACCAGTTGGGGATTTGTCGGGTGGGGTGCATTGAGATATTGTCTAAACATAATTTGACATTTAGTCGTAATAGTTTGGAGAAATTACGATAGACGGTGAGCATTAATGAACCTTGCGAGTTAACGATACCAGTGCTGTAATGTGAGAACGTTGTAATGTTGTTGAAATTACTTATGAACCTAACGTATGTTAAATGGCATGTGAGAGTGAGGCAGTAAAGTTAAGCAATTTCGCGATTTGATTAATGAATTGCGAATTGTTCAATTTATCATACAATGGACGTAATTAAGAGTATTTAATATTTATTGCTGTACTGCTAGAAACAGCTATAGTTACTGTCTTGATAGACAGATTGGGTAGCGCAGTGATCCTAAGCAAGGTGCAATGGGATCTGACGATTTTTTGCTTTAATGTTATATATCGGGCAGAAGATTACGTCGCATAGCATGAAAATGTATGCTCACATGAGCAAAAAACGGAAGCGAGAGGCACTTCTGGATGAGTTAGCAATTCTTCATGTTGTTGCTACTTCGGATCGTAACGAGCAGACTATCTTTGCGATTATTGTGCTATTTCGAGCAGTGCGAAACTTAGTACCAGCACTTATATGGCTGACATAAGGGCAAATTCTTTCAGCTATATTTGATCGAGGCTAACTTTGTATTATTCAATGCCTTCTTGTGTGGCACAGTGGGATCGTGAAGATATCTCAAATATTGATAATTGAGTAAAGTGATTGCTATAAATAAAATAGCATCATTAGGCAATAAATACGCCGCATACAGGCCAATTTTTCATATAAAAATGCCAGAAACGCTAACCGCGCAGTTTGCGAAAGGGCTTGTCCTTGCATGTTGATGACCAAACCCAGTAGCACCTCGACTGTTCCGATTCACCATCAGGTGTGCAGGTGGGTGATTGAAAAAATGCTACTTCTTGCGCGCGACTTTAGTTGCCGCACTTCTTTTTACAACAGCTTGTTTAACTGCAGTTTTTGTAGCCGCAGACTTTTTAGCCGCAGGTGTTTTGGGCTTTGGTTTTGCACCATCTAACAAACTTGCAAGGTGTTTTATCTGTACTTCAAGTGCTTTGATTTGCTTGGTGTTTTGCGCAAGAGTTGCTTGAATTTTTGATAACTGCTGATCCAATGGTTGCCGCATGGATGGGTGAGCTGAGATTTTGCTTTTTGCCCAGTTTATTTTGCACTGAGTCTATGATTGCTGGCAATGCGGCTTCTACCGCTTTGGTGACGATTTTGATGATGGTTGCGTTCATGACAATTCCTAGGATCATCGGTTAACTATACTTGAATACGACCCCAAGGAGAAGCAAATGTGACGAATTCTCCGCCAGCCCCAATTATCATCGGCTCCTAGTTCTTAAATTTATTGCATGCGCCCCAACCCCCGTTTACATCTGGTGTGGATGATATGAGCCAGTCATGGCGACTGGTTGCTGATGCGCTAAATGCACGTCAAATGAAGCCTGACACCAATAACAGCGACGGTGTTGCCGCTAAGATGTCGCAGATACCGCCCATGTGCGGCTTGGACGTCGTGCCAGAGGTAAATCCATCTGCTCGTCATGTTCGCCCTCACAATGTGACTGCCTTTCCTAGCCCCACTGGCGCTATTGGGCTGCAGACCAAACCAGATTGGACGCCTTCTGTGCGTGAGTTTCCGTGAGTTGGGCTGCAGGTAAGTGCCACTGAAAGTTCTCCTTTAAAAGTAAAACTCAATAAAATTAAGTCTGTATTCAGTACTTGTGTTGATTGTATCAAAACATTGCAATAAAAAATGAGTGTGAAACTAACTTGAGGAGACGCAAGTCACTACGGAATTTGCGTAATCAATTTCGCATCAATAACATGAACGCTGGTTGGATCGCTTTTTGATCCTAAGCGGAAGGTGAAGGTTTGGATTAAATGCTATAAATAAAATAGCACCTTAGGCAATCAATACGCCGGCTACAGGCCAATTTTTCATATAAAAATGCCAGAAACAGCTACCCACGCAGCTTGCGCCAAAGGGCTTGGCCTTGCATGTTGATGACCAAACCCAATAGCACGACGACTGTGCCGATGAGTTGCAATAAGCGTGGGTTGTTCGCCCAGCAAAACCCATGCGGCTATGAGGCCGATGACGGGGACTAAGAGGGAGTAGGGCGCTACGCGGCCTGTGGGGTGGCGTTGTAGCAGGCGGGTCCACAGGGTGTAGGCGAGGACGGTGGCGAGCAAGCCCAGGTACAACACCGCCAGCACGGTGCGCAGGCTCAAGCCTTGCAACTGGCTGCTGACAACTGGCCAGCCGTCTTGCAGCACCGCAAACATAAAAAACGGAATGATGGGCAGCAGGCTGCTCCAAACCAAAAAGGCCAAGGGGTCATAGCCTCTTTTATCTATGTCTTTATGGTGCAAACTGTGAATGCTGGCCATGCGGGCCACGATGTTGGAACACGCCCACATGCTGGCGGCGCACAGGGTGAGCATGAAACCAATCAGCGTCATTTGCCCCGCACCACTGCCATGCGCCGATGCAATCATGGCCAAGCCTATACCCGCGCACAGCAAGCCCACGTAATGCGCCCACTGCGCACGCTCGCCCAAAAGCCAGTGTGCCAGCAAGAGCGTGACAAAGGCTTGGCTTTGCATTACCACCGACGCCATGCCTGCCGTCATACCCAGCTGCAGCGCCATGAACAAAAAACCAAATTGCCCCAAGCCTTGCGCCACACCGTAGCCCAGCACAAAGCGCCACGGTACATTCGGGCGCTTGATGAAAAGTACAAACGGCAAACTTGCGCTCACATAACGCAAGCAGCCCAAAAGCATGGGCGACACATCGCGCAAACCCCATTTCATCACCACAAAATTCAAGCCCCAAATGACCACCACCGCCAATGCGCTGATGACATCAAAGCGGCTGAAGTGTGTTGCGTTGTGGATTGGCTGCGGCAGCGTTCATTGAGATGCAGGCACAGCGACTCGAACTTGCACCAAGGTCATGCGGACGCTTCCACGTTGTCAGGCATCACAGGTGGATTACGTCCCCACAGACTGGCCAGTGCCAAGCCCGCCACAATGTCCCACCAGCCCCAAACGCCCGCCACAATTGCCATGCCGCCCAGTCCACCAAAAAAGGTAAAGATCAGCACCAAGCCCAAACCTGCGTTGCGAATGCCCACCTCGATGCTCATGGCGCGGCGGTCGTAGTCAGACAGTTTGAAAAGCCGCGCGCACACATAGCCCGTGCCAAAGGCCAGCGTGTCGTGCAGTGCCACTGCCAAAATCACCACGCCTGTGTAGGTGATGAAGTATTTCCAATTGCCTGCAATCGCGGCAATGATGAAGACACCCAAAGTCAAGAAGCTGATGGTGCCAATGGGCTTTTTAAAACGCGCGGTGAATGCGGGCCAGCGCTGCGCCACCCAAATGCCCAGCACAAAAGGCACACCGATGATCGCCACGATGTGTATCAGCATCTCTACGGGGTTAATGGAAATGCTTTGGAACAATGCGCCCGCAGTGGGGTGCATGCCCGCCCACAAGGCAAAGTTAAGTGGCATTAAAAAGATAGACAAAGCGTTGGATACGGCCGTCATGGACACACTCAGCGCCACATTGCCTTTGGCGCGGTGCGTCAAAATATTGCTCACATTGCCAGGTGGGCAACAGGCTACCAATATCATGCCCAGTGCAATGCTGGGCCGCACGTTCAGCAGCAAGGTAAGGGCAAAGGTGATCGCGGGCAAAATCACAAACTGCGCCAAGATGGCGCAGGCAAATGCCACTGGCATTTTGAAAACGCGCATGAAGTCGGCTTTGCGCGTGTCCAGCGCCACACCAAACATCAAAAACGCCAACACCACGTTCAGTAGCATCAAACTCGCTGGGTTGAAGTTCAGCCGAACGGTGTCCATCACGTCCAAGTGGTTCATGCTTTTTCTCCTTTGAATTGTGTAATCATCTCGCGCACTTTGCTGCGGTAGGCATTCATTAAACTTAGCATCGCGAAGTTGTTGGCCGCTGCCCTAGGGCACGCAACGACTGTAACCCACAAACCCAATCTACAAGCGATGAAGGTCAAGCAACTCTGCCCGTACTTTCCCTAATCAAACACCCCAAGCCATGCTGTTAAAGTGGTATTTGTGAAGATCATCAATTCAGGAGCATGCATGACAGACATCGCCAAAAACACCATTTGCATTTGGTATGACACTGAAGCCGAAGAGGCGGCGCAGTTTTATGCCAAAACTTTTCCCAATTCAAGTGTTGGTGCGGTTCACCGTGCGCCCGCAGACAACCCATCCAACCAAGAAGGCGCGGTGTTGACGGTGGAATTCAACGTGATGGGCGTGGCTTGCTCTGGGTCTGAATGGTGGATCGAAATTCAAACACAGCGAAGCGTTTTCATTTCAAGTCGCCACGGATGACCAAGCAGAAACTGACAGGTATTGGAACGCCATCATCCAAAACGGTGGGCAAGCCAGCGCCTGCGGCTGGTGCAAAGACAAATGGGGCGTCTCATGGCAAATTACACCACGCGTGTTAACCCAAGCCTACACCAGTAGCGACCGCGCCGCCGCCAAACGCGCATTCACCGTCATGATGGAAATGAGCAAAATCGACATTGCAACAATCGAAGCAGCTTTGCGTGGGTGAGTACGGCCCATCCTAATCATCAACAACACTGCTACCATGATGTCTCTCACGAAAACGGAAGCATAAGGAGACCCCATGTTCAAGCGCATTGACCATATTGAGCTGTTGACCGCACAGCCAGACCGCACGGTCAGCTTTTATACGGGCGCACTCGGCTTTCATGAACGGGAACGCAAGCGCATTGCCGATACACCGTTGGGTCCGCTTGATTTGATTTATCTCGAACTGGGTGGCACAACGGTGGAGGTGATGTGTTATCCCGATGCCAAGGAAATCGCTGCACGCAGTACAGAGCTGCACCTAGGTTGGCAATGTCTCGCCCTCGAAGTGGACAATATGGATGTGGCCTTGGCTGCGCTGCGCCAACACGGTGTATCCGCAACTTGGGGACCATTCGTGCGACCAGACTATGCACGCGCCGAAATCCGCGACCCTGACGGTAATCCGATTGAGCTGCGCCAGTGGTTTCGCACTTGAATTAACCTGAGCGATAAAGTACAACCCAGATCGCGCCACCGCCAAACGCGTCTTCACTGCCATGATGGATGAATACAAATCTAAAATGCCGCAATTGAAGTGGCTATGTGTGGCTGAAAAGTGATGAAATAAAAAAGGACAGTACCCTATGAAAATTGACCATTTCGCCAGCAAAGCAGCTGTTTATGAACAAAACCCGGCACGCGTTGACAATGTCGAAAACATCGCCAATGCAATTCTGAATACCATCAGCATCAACAAATCCATGCACATCATGGATTTTGGTTCGGGCACGGGCTTGCTCCTGGAACGCATTGCGCCGCACGTTGCAAAAATTTCGGCTGTGGATGTGTCCATCGCAATGAATGCACAGCTTCGTGCCAAAGAAGGCAGCTTAGGCTGCGAGATTGAAATTATCGAAATAGATCTTGAGAAAAGCGATTTGAATGTCAAATTTGACGGCATCATTTCTTCCATGACCATGCACCATATACAAAACATTGATGCGATGTTTGTGAAATTTCATGCCATGCTGAAAGATGGCGGCTTCATCGCACTGGCAGATTTAGAGTCAGAAGATGGCAGCTTTCACACAGAAAACACAGGTGTGCACCATTTTGGTTTTGACAAAGACGCATTTGCAAAATCCGCATCAGCTGCCAATTTTCAAAAGATAAAAATACAGTCAGCCAGTGCAATACAAAAATCTTATGGAAACTTTCCAGTCTTTCTACTCACCGCCATTCGATAGTTAACGTGTAGGCATGCGTCGTCTGGCTACATCAAAATGCTATAAATATAATAGCAAACTAGGCAATTAATACGCCGGCTAGAGGCCAATTTCTCTTATAAAAGTCGCGTAAACAAGCGGTGTTCGCAGTTGGGGTCGGAGCAGCGCTCGCATTGCCAGTTTTTGAATTGATCTGGGCCTGTTTCTAGAATGGCATCGTTGGGCGTGCTGACTTTGACTCCCAAGCAACGCAGTGCGTTGTGCAAGCGTGCCATGCCAGTGCCGTACACCACTTGGTAAGGGATGTTGGCTAGGGTCAAAGCTTGGCGAATCAGTGCATCAACGGGTTCACGCACATGCGCGCCGTCGCGCTGCAAACCGTCAGCCACCCAGGGCATGTCCAAGCCCATCAGCAAGGTGTGGTCATAACTGCGCTGGTGTGCAATGGCCATGCCATACAGGCTGCTGTCTTGAAAGATAAAGTCACTGTACACGGCGACCATCAGCGGCGTGGTGTCAGCAATCAAATGGTCGCAAGCAGGGGCGGTGTTGACACGCTGTTGTTGCTCGGTGGCGATGGCCAGTTGTTCATTTTGCTGCGGCGTGCGCTGATGCTGATCGCACCATTCGCGGAGCACTTCATGAATGTGCACGACAGTGTTTCCCTGTGCATGGAAATACTGTGTCAGTTGGTGACCCAACTCAGATTTACCTGTGCTTTCTGCGCCTAAGATTGCAATTTTCATTGGGCGATTAGACGATTGGCAATTATTGATTGGGCAAGATCAGTTGTTTGCGCCAAGCTTGCCAACCGATGACCGCCATCACTGCAAAGACAAAATACAAGCCCACCGTTAACCACAAACCTTTGTAGGCAAACAAAGCAATGCTCACCAAGTTGACCAAAACCCATGCGGGCCAGTTTTCAATGTATTTACGGCCTAATAAAAATGTGGCGACCAAGCTTAATGCGGTTGGGAATGCATCCCACCATGGTACATCGCTGACGGTAAAGTTTTTCAGGAATAAGCCTATCGCTATCCACAATGCAGCGCTGACAGCTATCAATTGAATAGCATTTCTAGATGTCAAAGTTTGCACGACATTGCTTGCCCAGCGTTTTGGCCATCACGTTGCACACCCCGCAACCATTGCCACCATCCCCATAAGGCTAGAACGGCAAAAAAGATTTGTAATGAGGCTTCTGCAAAGAGTTTGAAATCCCAAAATACAAAAAAATACAACACCGAACTGACAAACGCCAAGGGCCACGCCCAATGAATTTGTTTGATGTTGCACACCACCATGGCGATGCCCAAAACAGCACCAACCAATTCTGCCCAACTGGCTGGGTAGCTCCCTACTGTGAAGGCGGGGCTGTTGAGCAAAGCCAGAATGTCAGAAAAAGTTTGCACAAAATTATTTGGCAATTTGCACGTAAATCTCGCCAGGCTTGATCATGCCCAGCTCCATGCGCGCTTTTTCTTCCACCATCTCGAGCTTGCCTGTGGGGTCTTTCAGGTCATCGACTTCGGCTTTGAGCTGCGCATTTTCGGCTTGCAAGCGTTCGGCATTTTTATTGATGCCGTTGAGCTTGTGCTGCATTTGTGCGTTCTCGCGCAGGCTTCCGCGTCCAAACCAAAGCTGCCCTTGAAAAATCAAGAGCAATGCCAAGAGGAGGAAGAAGACAATGCGGCTAGGCTTCAATGATGCCCTTCTATCGTGTCAGTTATCGCTCAAGCAGAATCAGCGAATGCTGTAAAACGCAGCACGTCCTGGGTAGCTGGCAACATCACCCAAGTCCTCTTCGATGCGCAACAATTGGTTGTACTTGGCGATGCGGTCAGAGCGGCTCAATGAACCGGTTTTGATTTGACCCGCATTGGTGCCCACAGCAATGTCGGCAATGGTGGAGTCTTCGGTCTCGCCTGAGCGGTGGCTGATGACGGCGGTGTAGCCCGCGCGTTTGGCCATTTCGATGGCGGCGAAGGTTTCGGTCAACGTACCAATTTGGTTGATTTTGATCAGAATGGAATTGGCAATTTTTTTGTCAATGCCTTCTTTGAAAATTTTGGTGTTGGTTACAAACAAATCGTCGCCCACCAATTGCACTTTTGAGCCGAGTTTTTCGGTCAAGTGTTTCCAGCCGTCCCAATCGCCTTCGGCCATCGCGTCTTCAATGCTGATGATGGGGTATTTGTCCACCCAAGTTGCCAGCATGTCGGTCCATTGCGCGGCAGTGAGTGACAAGCCTTCGGCTTTCAATTCGTATTTGCCGTCTTTGTAAAACTCGCTGGCAGCACAGTCCAAGCCCAGCACGATTTGTTCGCCAGCTGTAAATCCGGCTTTTTCAATCGCTTCCAAAATCAGCAAAATAGCGGCTTCGTGGTTGGCGACATTGGGTGCAAAGCCACCTTCGTCACCCACGGCCACGCTCATGCCTTTGTCGTGCAAAATTTTCTTTAATGCATGAAACACTTCAGCGCCATAGCGCACCGCTTCACGGAAAGAAGGCGCACCCACGGGGATGATCATTAATTCTTGCAAATCCAAGTTGTTATTGGCATGGGCACCACCGTTGACCACATTCATCATGGGCACCGGCATTTGCATGCCCGCGCTGCCACCAAAGTAGCGGTACAGCGGCAAACCTGCTTCTTCCGCTGCCGCACGCGCCACTGCCATGCTGACAGCCAACATCGCATTCGCACCCAAGCGCGATTTGTTTTCTGTGCCGTCCAGTTCAATCAAAGTGCGGTCCAAAAACGCTTGTTCACTGGCGTCCAGTCCCAAAATCGATTCTGAAATTTCGGTGTTGATATGCTCTACCGCTTTCAACACACCTTTGCCCAGGTAGCGCGATTTGTCACCATCACGCAATTCAATCGCTTCGCGTGAGCCAGTGGATGCCCCGCTGGGCACAGCCGCACGGCCCATGGTGCCACTCTCTAACAAGCACATCACATTCCACAGTGGGATTGCCACGCGAATCCAAAATTTCGCGGGCGACGATATCAACAATTGCACTCATTCAATTTCTCCAATATAAAAAATCTGAACTAAAAAACTAAATACCAAAATCGTTTTCTAAAAAGCCATTCTTTTTCGTTACTCGGTCCAAGGCAACCAAGGTTTCAAGCAAGGCTTTCATGTGTTTCAGCGGTACAGCGTTCGGTCCGTCGGACCAGGCTTCGGATGGATTCGGGTGCGTTTCCATGAACAAACCCGCCACACCCACAGCAACCGCAGCACGTGACAACACAGGCACCATCTCGCGCATCCCACCGGAAGTAGCGCCTTGGCCACCCGGCAATTGCACAGAATGCGTGGCATCAAACACCACAGGCGCACCCGTTTCACGCATGATGGCAAGGCTGCGCATGTCGCTCACCAAATTGTTGTAGCCAAAACTCGCACCACGTTCGCATGCTAAAAAATTATCTTCATTCAAACCCGCTTCTTTGGCCGCAGCACGTGCTTTGTCGATGACATTTTTCATGTCATGCGGTGCCAGAAACTGACCTTTTTTGATGTTGACTGGTTTGCCGGATTGGGCGACCGCGCGAATGAAATCGGTTTGGCGGCACAAGAATGCGGGTGTTTGCAACACATCGACCACGCTGGCCACCTCTTTGATGTGGTCAATCTCATGCACATCGGTCAGTACCGGTAAACCCGTTTGCTTGCGCACTTCGGCCAAAATTTTCAATCCTGCATCCATGCCCACACCGCGTTTGGTATTGCCTGATGAGCGGTTGGCTTTGTCGAACGAGCCTTTGTAAATCAGCGGAATACCCAAGGCATCAGTCGCCTCTTTGAGTTTGCCGGCCACTTCGATGGACATTTCCAAACCTTCGATAGAGCAAGTCCCTGCTATCAAAAAAAACGGTTTATCGAGACCGATGTCGTGACCACAAAGCTTCATCACACAACTGCCTTAGATGTTGCTGCGCTTTTCTGATGATCCAACGCCGCCTTCACAAACGCGTTAAAGAGCGGATGACCATCCCAAGGGGTGGATTTGAATTCCGGGTGGAATTGCACGCCCACATACCATGGGTGAACATTGCTTGGCAATTCGACGATTTCGGTCAGTTGCTCACGTTGTGTGAGGGCGGAAATCACCAAACCGGCTTTGCGCAGCGGTTCTAAGTAGTTCACGTTGGCTTCATAGCGGTGGCGGTGGCGCTCGGTCACCACGTCGCCATAAATGCTGTGTGCCAATGTGCCTTTGGCCACGTCTGAACTTTGCGCGCCCAAGCGCATGGTGCCACCCAGGTCGGAATTGGCATTGCGGGTTTGGATGCTGCCATCGGCATCTTTCCATTCGGTGATCAATGCGATGACGGGGTTGGCACAATTGGGTGCAAACTCGGTGCTGTTGGCGTCTTTCAAGCCTGCCACGTTGCGTGCAAACTCAATGGTGGCTACTTGCATACCCAAGCAAATGCCGAGGTAGGGGATTTTGTGCGTGCGGGCAAAATGAGCGGTGCTGATTTTGCCTTCCACGCCGCGCTCACCAAAGCCGCCGGGTACCAAAATCGCATCAAAATCGGCCAACTGAGTCGCCGTTTTTTCGTCAATCGTTTCAGAATCGACATACGTGATGGACGCTTTGACATGGTTTTTCATGCCCGCATGGCGAATGGCTTCGTTCAACGATTTGTAGCTGTCGCCCAAATCGATGTACTTGCCCACCATGGCAATGCGAACTTCGCCTTTTGGATGCGCGGTTTCATATACCAAATCATCCCAGCGTTGCAAATTGGCAGGTTTGGTGACCAAGCGCAGCTTGTTGCAAATCAAATCGTCCAAACCTTGCTCATGCAAGATGCGCGGTACTTTGTATATCGTGTCCACGTCCCACATGCTGATGACAGCCGCTTCGGGGATGTTACAAAACAAGGAGATTTTGGCGCATTCGTCAGCTGGAATCGGGCGGTCAGCACGGCACAGCAAAGCATCGGCTTGGATACCAATTTCGCGCAATTGTTTGGCGGTGTGCTGTGTAGGTTTGGTTTTCAATTCGCCTGCCGCCGCAATCCAAGGCACATAGCTCAGGTGCACAAATGCGGTGTCGCCTTGCGGCAATTTCAAACTCATTTGGCGCACGGCTTCCAAGAATGGCAGCGATTCTATGTCGCCCACCGTGCCGCCAATTTCAACGATTGCCACGTCAACCGCATCTGTTTCGCCAAAACGCGCACCGCGTTTCACGAATTCTTGGATTTCGTTGGTCACATGTGGAATGACTTGAACCGTTTTGCCCAAATAGTCGCCACGGCGTTCTTTGTCCAGCACGCTTTGGTAAATTTGGCCTGTGGTGAAATTGTTGGACTTGCGCATGCGCGTTTCGATGAAACGCTCATAGTGACCCAAGTCCAAGTCGGTTTCCGCGCCATCATCCGTTACAAACACTTCGCCATGTTGCAAAGGCGACATGGTACCGGGGTCAACGTTGAGGTAAGGGTCTAACTTGATGAGGGTGACGACGAGGCCGCGAGACTCTAAAAGTGCGGCCAAAGATGCAGATGCAATGCCTTTCCCTAGGGAAGACACCACACCGCCAGTAACAAATACGAATTTGGTCATGCCAGAATGGGTGCTGAACACCCAAGGAGGTGGAAAGGTTAATTATAAAGGTCTGCTACAGTACTATTTGTGTCAACTAGGGTTTATTGTTCAAATTTTCTTAATCCACACATTGCGACTTATATGGAACTTGCTGGTAAACACATCGTATTGGGCCTCACGGGCGGCATAGCAGCCTATAAAGCGGCTGAGTTGTGCCGCGCTTTGGTGAAAGAAGGCGCAACCGTGCAAGTGGTGATGACACCCAGCGCAGAGCAGTTCATCACCAAAGTGACCATGCAAGCCTTGTCCGGCAGACAGGTTTTGGGCTCACAGTGGGACGACACGCCAGTCTAACGGTGTCGCCAACAACATGCCGCATATTAATGCGACGCGCGGTGCCGATGCGATTGTGATTGCGCCTTGCAGTGCCGACTTCATGGCCAAGCTTTTGCATGGCAGAGCCGATGAATTGTTGAGTTTGATGTGTTTGGCACGCCCGATTGCCGAAGTGCCCTTGATTCTTGCGCCAGCCATGAACCGTGAAATGTGGGCCAATCCAGCCACGCAACGCAATGTGGCACAGCTCAAAGCAGATGGCATCACCGTGTTGGACGTGGGCGAGGGCGACCAAGCTTGCGGCGAAGTGGGCGATGGTCGTATGCTTGAGGCCGATGAGATTTTGAGTGATTTGATTGCATTTTTCACGCCCAAATCTTTGGTAGGGCACAACGTACTTATCACTGCAGGGCCGACCTATGAAGCGATAGACCCGGTGCGCGGCATCACCAATTTATCCAGCGGCAAAATGGGTTTTGCCATCGCGCGCGCAGCCAAAGAGGCGGGCGCTGAGGTCACACTGATTGCAGGCCCTGTCAGTTTGCCTACGCCACGTGGTGTCAAGCGAATTGATGTGAAATCTGCACAAAATATGCTTGTAGCCGGCATAGAATATGCCAAGAGTGCTACTATATTTATAGCATCGGCAGCTGTGGCAGACTGGCGACCCGCACAGGCCGCTGATCAAAAATTGAAAAAAGACGGCTCTGGCGATGTGCCCCAATTGAGCTTTGTCGAAAACCCCGATATTTTGGCAACGATAGCGCAATCACCGCGCGGCAAGCAAGGTTTGTCAGGCAAGACCATAGCAGTCAATGCAGGTTTATTCTGCGTCGGTTTTGCGGCAGAAAGCGAAAACCTGCTCGCTAACGCCCAAGCCAAACGCCTACGCAAAGGTGTGCCGCTTTTGGTCGGCAATATCGGTCCAGCCACTTTCGGGCAAGACGACAATGCGCTTTTGCTGGTGGATGAAACCAAAGTCAAAGAATTACCCCGCGCCAGCAAACGCGATCTCGCCAAACAGTTGGTTGCTGATATAGCAGCGCGGCTGGGGCAGGCAACATGAACATTTGCAAACTGCGCTTATTTGTGGGCAGTTTGATGGTTGGCTTTTGTGCAATCGCTTTTGCTGATGAACTGGTTGCCATTCCCACACGTGAGGGAGTGACCAGCAGCTATTGGTGGATGCCGCGCAACAATGCCAATCGGAAAAACAAAGGTTAGGCAGCTGCGGCCAGATTTGGGTGACAAGGAGTTAGCAGTGGTGGTCACGACCCGACAGGTGACGAGTGCGAAGCTCTGCATTGGCATGGGTTCATTAACCATGAAGCGCAGGCTAGCAAAGCAATCACCGATTGGATTCTTAAGCCAGCGCCGTAGAGCTGTTCTGATCGGATTTGCTCAAAGTACAAATCACTTTATTATCTTTAACTCAATCTAATTACACCTATGAAAATCGACGTCAAAATCATGGACCAACGCATGGCTACTCAGTTGCCGGCTTACGCCACACCTGGCAGTGCGGGATTGGATTTGCGTGCTTGCATGGACACAGCGGTGACTTTGCAACCCAACGCATGGCAGCTCATTCCCACAGGTATCGCCATTTATTTGGCTGACCCGAACTATGCCGCTTTGATATTGCCGCGCTCTGGCTTGGGGCACAAACATGGCATTGTGCTGGGTAATTTGGTGGGGCTGATTGACAGCGATTACCAAGGCCAACTCATGGTCAGCGCCTGGAACCGCAGCGACACCGCCTTCACCATTGAACCCATGGAACGCATCGCCCAACTCGTCATCGTCCCCGTGGTGCAAGCCCAATTCAACATCGTCACCGATTTCGCATCTGCCAGCGAACGCGGTGCGGGTGGGTATGGATCTACTGGGAAAGCTTAAGGCGCATGTCCTGCGAACGCGGGAATTTTGCTTTCCGAAATTGCTATATATTGAATAGCAGTTTAGGCAATAAATACGCTGGATACAGCCTTATTTTTCATGTATTTTTGCTGGATTGAGCCAGTTTCTACGATGGCAACTTGCTGCATATTTGTGGCAGTCATATTACCCAACATCAGTTCTTGTTACTGCAAGTGCCATCTATTGGTTTGACTTGGTGCGCGTCAATTTACTTAAACTCACAAGATAATTATTTTCACATAAAAGAATAAATAATTATTGTAATGTAATAATTTTTAGCTATAATGCAATAATCACTATTGTGTCGTCACAGTTGTTTTTGCAGTTAAAAGGATTGGAAATGTCTAAGCTTGTGAATTCTGTTTTTGAGAGCTATTCGATGCAACGCACTAGTGCCTGGTTGGCGCGGGCTTGTTTGGTATTGGTCATCGTCTTGCCGCTGTTGGTGGTGGCGTATTGGTTTGTAGCTGATGCCAGCATGCTGGCAGTGCGGGCCAATTTGTTGCCAAGCGCCATTCAAAAGCCTTTGCAAGACTGGCAGCGGGTGGTAGGCGCTTTGCTGACCTTGATTCCGGTTGTGCTCATGGTGCGTGGTTTGTGGGAAGCTCGCATGTGTTTCGTGCAGTTTGCGGCGGGACATGTTTTCACGGCACAGGCGGTACAGCGTTTGCGCAGTTTTGCGGCGTGGATCAGCGCATCAAGTTTGGGGTCTATTTTGATCAACCCTTTGCTGTCAGTTCTTTTGACTTTGAACAATGCACCCAATACGCGTCATCTGGCCATAGGTATTGGTACCGACCAAATTTTGTCGTTGTTGTTTGCCACCATGGTGTGGGTTATGGCGGCTGTGATTGCACAAGGACAGGCCTTGGCTGAAGAGAATTCATCATTTGTTTGATTGCGAGTGAATTGACATGCCCATCATCGTTCAACTGGACATCATGCTTGCGCGGCGCAAGCTCAAATCAAAAGATTTGGCCGAGCAAGTTGGTATGACAGAAGCCAATTTGTCACTGCTCAAGCAAGGCAAAGTCAAAGGTGTGCGTTTTGAAACGCTGGAGAAAATTTGCGCAATTTTGGATTGCCAACCAGGTGATTTGCTGGTGTTCGAGCCAAGCGCCACAAAACCTTCTAGCAACTGAATGTTGCACCATTAATTTTTTATGAAAGATTCAACCATGTGCATTAACAAAATATCAACTTTGAAAACAGCCTGTGTGAGTGGGCTGATTGCTTTGAACGCAATCCTGTTGGGCTGTGCGACGAATTCGAACAGTTCTTCCACTTCAAACGATACGTCATCGACCAACAAGTCTACAGGCGCTGCAACAGCCAAAGACAACAGCAAAGCACAGCAAAAAATATCGATGGCAATCGGTCAAGAAGTTTCAGATTTTTCCATCGTGAGCCAAGTCAACACTGACGCACCCATGGGCTATGTTGGAACCCAATACACCGTGCAGACCAAAAGAGGCAAAACCTACAAATGCGACATTCTTGAAAATTCTGGATTTGGCAAAGTCATGACATTTGGTACTGGAACGGGTGCGGGAGCGATGTGTACCGATTTCACCAAAGGATCCAAGGACGCCGGAAAAACCAACGCTGCCAGTTGCAATGCCTTGCTCAAAGCCGCAGGCAAGTGCTAAGCAATATGTTGACCAATGTATTGCGAATATGCATTTAACCTTTTGAGAGAAACCAATGAAATACCACTCATATGAATCGCTTGGCAACACTGGGTTTGCTTTGTGGCAGCCTCACATTGGTTGGATGCGCAGCCACCAAGGTTGAATTCAGCGGCGACGTATCTTCATCACCCACTTCAGTCTGCAAAGAGCCGGGCGATACGCGATCAGCTCTGGTACTTTGGCGAACCAACTGGCGTCCTGATCAGAAAGATATTGCACAGCGTGAAGAGGCCATCGTTTTGGGTTTGAAAGATTTTTTAAGCAAATCGGCATGCTTTTCATCGCATCAATTGAAACGTTTGCCAAACACTGAAGACAAGCACCAACACAGTGAAGCTGAATTGCTGGTCTACGCAACCAATGCCTATCCCCGAGCTGACCGAGTTATCGTCGTGACGGTTAAAGAGCTAGGCCCCATTGTTCGTCTGTTCAGTTCAGCGGCTGTGATTGAAGGTGGTACAGAAGTAAAAATGGATGTGCGAATTTTCAATGCCAATACGGCTACCCAATGGCCAATTTTCAAACGCATTGGCAAAATGGCGGTGCCCTGGTCGTCAAAGGCGTATCGTCACTACCGCAAGACATGAGTGAAGCGATGAAGGCGGCCATTGCTCCCAACTAGTTTGCAATTCCACAACTGCTAATGTCATTCGTTTTACATGAAAACTAAAGGCAATTACAAACTGGCTCGTGCCATTTGTACTCATTTTGCTGAGCATGATTCCAATGTTGGCAGGCGCTGTGCGTTTGTTTCAAATCGGTAATGCTGCGCCAGTCACCTCTGAAAATTTGCGTTTCATGTCTGCGCCTTTGCCCGTGGTGATGCATATCATCAGTTCGGTGATTTACAGCATCATGGGGGCTTTTCAGTTCTCAGACAGCTTTCGCCAAAACAATCCAATATGGCATCGTACAAGTGGGAAATGGCTGATTCCACTTGGTTTGATTTCCGCACTTTCAGGAATTTGGATGACTCTTTTCTATGTTCGTCCCGCGATTGATGGTGCGTTAATTGTTGCTAATTTTGATGATCAAAATCTATTTGTTATCAGGTTGATTGTAGGTGTTACGATGTGTTGTTTCATTTTGCTAGGGCTTGCGGCTATTCGAAAACGCAATTTTCCTCAACATCGCGCATGGATGATTCGTGCTTACGCCTTGGCTTTAGGTGCAGGCACTCAGGTCTTCACACATATACCTTGGTTTGTATTCCCTGATTTACATAGCGAGTTGAGTCGTACCATTTGCATGGGAACTGGTTGGGCGATCAACGCTTTGGTCGCTGAATGGGTGATTTCTCGGAAAAATGGTATTGCAAATAGCCTAGCGCAGTGGCTTCAAAATATCCCGCAAGCCGTTGTGGTCGATTTCTTGCATCAGTGCCAAGAGCTTGCCGATAGAACCATTGGGGAAGCCTTCACGGGCGAACCAGTTGAGGTAGTTGCCGGGCAGGTCGGCGATGAGTACGCCTTTGTGCTTGCCAAATGGCATGGAAGTGGTAACCAAGCGCAGCATTTCGGTTTGCATATCGGGTGGCGCTAGGTGGTTTGCTTTCTCAGGTACTGCGTCAATACTCATAAATTTGACTTCCATATCGCATTCATCTTGATTTGCTACAATTTGCGCTTCGCACAATGCATTTTGCGCTTCGTTTTTGACAAGTGGGAAATGGGTTGGATTTATCACCACCTGCCTCAAATCTGAAATAGATTTGTGACAGACTGAAGAACCAAACATACCAAACATGCCAAACATCAAAGAAACAATCTCACATTGGCTGAATCAAGTCTTGCAAAAGATATTTTCGCTGACCGATCAATTCAAGCCAAACAAGCATCAACACGATATAACTGTTTTAACACGGCAAGTCATCGCATTAGATGCGCGCCATTACGCCACTGTCATCATTCCCGCTTTGAACGAGGCAAAACGCATAGCTGAGGTGGTTGCCTTTGCGCTTGCCGATTCTGCCACTGCCGAAGTGATCGTGATTGATGACAGCTCGATTGATGATACCTTCAATTTGGCGCAACAAGCAGGCGCAAAAGTGTATACCAGCAGCATGTTGGGCAAGGGTGCATCAATGAAAGATGGTGTGGCTTTTGCGCAATCGCAGATATTGGTTTATCTCGATGGTGATTTGACAGGACTGCGTCAAGGCCTCATCACTGATCTTTGTGCACCTTTACTGCGCGGTGATGCAGATTTTGTGAAAGCGAGTTTTGGCCGTGGGGGTGGACGTGTAACGGAGTTGACTGCCAAACCGATGTTGAAGGTGTTTTTTCCTGAGATTGCTTATCTAACACAACCCTTGGGCGGTATCATTGCTGCTCGAAAACAATTACTGCAGTCTTTGGATTTTGAAGATGGTTATGGTGTTGACGTAGGCTTGGTAATTGATGCACATCTTGCTGGGGCGCAATTGGCGCAAGTGGACATTGGTTCATTGGCGCATGACAGTCAGCCTTTGCAAGATTTAACCTTGATGGCGAATGAGATAGCCCGCGTCATATTTTCTCGAGCTAAAGCTGCTGGCAGATTACACCCAGAACAAATTGCATCAATGTATGAGACACAACGTCAAGCAGCTTCGGGTATTCAGTATGTTTTAACCCGTCGTAAAGGACGGCAGAGATTATTGCTGCTGGACATGGATGGCACCTTAACTGCGTCGCGATTTGTGATGGAATTGGCTAAAGCCACCGGCCAAGAAGAGAATTTGATGGCCTTGCTAGACAATGATGGCGATGCTGTTACACGCAGCGAGCGCATTGCGCAATTGTTTCAATATGTACACAAAAAGAAATTTGAGCAAGTTGCAAGAGAGCTTGCAATACGTCCTGGCGTGATTGAGTTTGTTAAACAAATGCGCCGACGTGGCTTCATGGTGGGTGTGGTAAGCGACAGCTATTTTGTGGCGGCAGAGACCATTCGACGCAGAATTTTTGCGGACTTTGCAATGGCGCACACCTTGTGTTTTGAAAATGAGGTTTGTAATGGCAAATTGCGAATCAATCCAGCATTTTTATTGGAAAACCAAGATTTGCCGACATCCAATTCAAGCGCCGAAATCTGTAAAAGCAATGTTCTGCGGCACTTTCTGAATGATAAAAATGACAGTCAAATTGAATTGACGTGGGCTATTGGTGATAATTTGAACGATATGGCACTGTTGCGCATGGTCAATAAAGCAATTGTCATTGAACCAAAGTCTTCTGTTTTGACTGATATCCCCAACGTCACTGAAATCAAGTCATTCGAGGAGTTATTGCAATTGCTGCCCAACCATGAACTCGTTCAAATTGGTACAAACTGATTGAATTCATCGTCTTTTAGTCTGTCTTTTTGTAGCACAATGCAAAGCTTGCTCATTAGATAAAGAATTGACACCCACTTGCCATGTCAGACCACTACGCAGCCCTAGGCCTTGCCAGCAGCGCCACATTGGCCGATGTGAAAAAAGCCTATCGCCAAAAAGCCGCTTTTTACCATCCCGACCGTAACGATGCCGAGGATGCGGCAGAGCGTTTTCGGGCGGTGCAAGCAGCTTATGACGTATTGAGCGATGATGATAAGCGTCAAGCTTACGACGACAACCGTCGCCGCAATTTGCTGGACAACCCTTTAGACACCGCACGCGAGATTTGGCAAAGCTACTTTAAAACCATACAACTGTAAAAATATTTACGACACATACCGCAATGACCATTTCCCCCTTTTTCAAACACCTGCGCACCAGTTACCAAGCCGAGCTGGACGATTTAACGTCCGACTCTGAAGGCAAAGACGTGCTGAAAAAGCGTTTGGCCGAAAAGCGCAAAGAGCTGGACTTTTTAAAGCAGATGATTGAGCTCAGCCCCGAAATGGTGGCAGTCGTTTTCCATGATGCGTTCAAGGTGAAATTGCCAGCAGTGTTGGACGATTTGCTGAGTTTTGATTCGGAAGAGTTACCGGAATGGAGCAGTTTGTCAGACGTGGTGCAGCTGGCCGATTGGGCGCAAGAACCCGCCAAAGTGATTTTGGCTGAACCGCAAGGTGAATGGTTCATGACCGTGGCGGCGGCATTGGAATACATGTTCCACAAGAAAACGCACCGTCCAGCTCAACACGATGACGATGAAAAAGACGATGAGAATGAAGACCACGATGGCGGCGCTGATTACGACAGCGAACACGACCGTGAAGAATACAAAGAGGCCAAAGCACGCGAAGAAGCCGGGCAAGATTGGATGGTGGAGCAGGGCTTTGACCGAAAAGAATAAACCATGTCCATAAATTCATTTTCCGAGCGAATTGCTGCGTTGCGCGGTACTCGAAATCCTCATGTACCTGACGTACATTCCGGTTTCTGTGTTCCGTGCGCCTTGCACTTCATCTCGGAAAACTGAATTTCTAAACATGATTCAAAAACAGGATTTCTATGACAACTCAAACCAACAGCCAACTGGCGCTGATCACCAAAACCCAAGCATTGATAGCGGCGGGCGACATCGTGGGTGCTGAGAATGCGCTGATGACTTTGGCAGACGAAGAGGGTGACCAAGCTTTGATGGTGGTGCTGGAGCAATTGCCCCCTAAAGACATTTTGGCGGTGATGCGCGAGTACGACAATTCCAAGGAATCGGTGGTCAACCTGTTGGTATCACCGCAGCAATTTGCCCGTGCTGTTGTGATTGAAAAGCAATACAAAGACCTGAGCCGCACCCATTTGCGCGGCATGATGAACGCTATTTTGTTTCGCGACGGTGCCGACACCGATGAGTTTTTAACCGCGATTGGCGACTTAGAAGGCGGCAGCGAAGCGCTGGCCGATTACTTCAGTGAAAAGTGGAGCCGCGTAGAAGCCTTTGCCCGAAGCGGCACATTTGACACCGTAGAAGACGATGGCGACATGTTGTCGGAAGACGACTTGTACAACCAGTCTTACGCCAAACCCAAAATTGATGAAGACGATATTGCCGACCGCGATTGGATGCAGCTGGCTTGGATTTTGCGCTATCGCTTGCCCGATTTGTTCATTGAAATGCTGCTGGTCTTGCGCGCCAAAGCACGTGCGCACGATGCGGGTTTGGGTGAATACGAAGAAGACGATGACGGCAAAGTAGAAACCGCGGCGACAGACCGTGGCAATGCCACACCAGCGGCACTGGATGATGATGAGGAATCAGCCATCTAAAGTGTAAACTTGTATGCTATCTAAATCATAGCAATGTAGGCAATCAATACGCCGGATACAGCCATATTTCTTATATAAAATGACCATCAGTCTCTACGATTCACGTCCGTTTTTTGAAAAAGCCCTGCAATACGGTGTGCAGCATGGTTTGTTGGACCAAGCCAAACTGGATGCGATTTGCAATGACGCACCCAAAGGCATGGTGCAAATTGCGCGCTATTTGGGCAATGAAAATTTGCGACCTGACATTGAGCTGGCCAAAAACCGCATCGTTAATTTGGTGAGCCTGCATTTGGAGCAAGCTAGCAATGGCGACTTGCGCACTGCCGCGCAATTGTTGCGCGACAACTCTTTGCTATCGCGTTCCAAAGCTGGCTCTGACATGCTCAAAGATTTGATCGTGATGCCGCAAAACACGCATTTCGCCATGAGTGAACGCAGCGAGTTTGTCGAAGAGCACATTCCGCTCTTAGCCAAATGGTCGCTGCGCCCCTTGGCAGACTACCAAGCCGAACTCGCCACCCGCAGCCAAGTGGCACAGGTCGTCGATGCTGCTTTGTGGCTGGCGGATTTTTATGGCTTGGACGATGAAGAGCTGGTTGAAGCCGGCACCGATGCCGAAGCGGTGATTCGAACCTCGCTCTTAGCGCTCACCTTCAAAGCCAAACAATTGCCAGATTGGACCGCATTTGAACGGTTGATTGAGCGCCTGCGCAGCCATGTGGCACAACATGGCGCCATGCCCGCCTTGGTTTTACCCAAAAATTTACCCAGCGAATATTGGCCAGTTTTAGAAAACATCCATGCTTCAGTGGTGAAGGATTTGTCCAAGCTGTGGGATGCAAAATTACCTGTTCGCAAACTCTTTTTGCAAACTCCCGCATTCATTGGCCGCTATTTTTGGCAAGAGAATCCCTTGGGCGACATGGACAGCTATGAACGTGAAGTGGACGACAAACACGCCGCCCGCATGCAGCAAAGCAGTGAGACCTGGCAAACCCTGACACAAGGCCACAGCGACGATGCCACGCTCTTGACCGTGTTGTTGTGCGTAGCCACTGGCGCAAAACCATCCGCGTTGTTAAGCGAATCGGCTGCCAAAACCGTGGTGCGCAAAATTCGCAAAGCGGTGCTGGATGGGCAAGCTGGCGTGGACTCGGCCAAAGTCAGCCAGTTTTTAGAAGAGCATGCACCTCCCGCTTACCAAGCTGCCTTTGGTAAGCTGTGGCAAGATTTTTTGCACGATGCACTGCCCACCTTGAAGAGCGATTTTGATTACGATATGCATGACGCAATGGCGCATTTGCGTTTGCATTGCCATATCAAATAATGCATATGCACAATGAAATGCTATATATTTAATAGCAACACAGGCAATAAATACGTCGGCTATAGGCCAATATAACCATTAAAATTTTACAAAATATGACGAATCAAGAAATCAACCCGCATGACGCCATCAAAATCGGCATTGTCTCTATCAGCGATCGCGCTTCGTTGGGTGTTTATGAAGACAAAGGCTTGCCCGCTTTGCAAGATTGGCTGAATGCCGCATTGCAAAACCCTATTCTCTTTGAGCCGCGTTTAATCCCTGATGAGCAAGACCAAATCAGCCAAGCTTTGATTGAGTTGGTTGATGCGGGCTGTGCAATGGTGTTGACTACAGGTGGTACGGGGCCGGCGTTGCGTGATGTCACGCCTGAAGCCACTTTGGCAGTGGCCGACAAGGTGATGCCTGGCTTTGGTGAGCAAATGCGGCAAATCAGTTTGACCTTTGTGCCGACGGCCATTTTGTCGCGCCAAGTGGCGGTGATTCGCGGCAAATGCCTCATCATCAATTTGCCTGGTCAACCCAAAGCGATTGCCGAAACTTTGGGTGGATTGAAAAATGCTGATGGCACGCAAGTGGTCAACGGTATCTTTTCAGCAGTGCCATATTGCATTGATTTGATTGGCGGGCCGTACATGGAAACCAACGACGCGGTTTGCAAAGCTTGGCGACCAAAAACGGCGATTCGCGCGAAATAAAAATCAAGCTGGGAAATTTACTTCCCGATTAGCTCATTTAATTTTTCCGCCTCAAAACAATCTTGTCGATGCGCATCGGATGGCACGCAGTTGTCGGCTTTGTTTTGTGTTGAGAGTTGTTCGATGGCTTTCCACAAAAGCGTGATTTGGTGGTCTTGACTGGCGGCGCCATCGACCAAACCGCGCAGTGCTTGGCTCACCGGGTCTGCATCGTTGGTGATGCCGTAAGCGTTGAATTTGGGATCTTGGGTGGTCACATCGGCACTGGTGTCATCCTTGCTGGGGATGATGCGCGCTGGTATACCGACGGCTGTTGCGCCCGCTGGTACAGGTTTTATCACCACCGCGTTGCTGCCTATCTTGGCATTGTCACCCACCACAAAGCCGCCCAGTACTTTGGCACCCGCACTCACCACCACGTTTTTACCCAAAGTGGGGTGGCGCTTTGCGCCTTTGTAGAGTGATGTACCACCCAATGTCACACCTTGGTAAATGGTGCAGCCGTCGCCAATCTCTGCCGTCTCACCCACCACCACGCCCATGGCATGGTCGAAAAAAACACGTTCACCTACGACCGCAGCAGGGTGAATTTCGATGCCGGTTAAAAAACGTGAAATGTTTGATACCCAACGCGCCAACCATTTCAGTCCCATACCCCAACAGGCGTGCGCAAAACGGTGCAACACCACAGCGTGAAAGCCGGGGTAACTGGTGATCACGTCCCAGCGCGTGCGCGCTGCGGGGTCGCGGTCTAAGATGCATTGAATGTCGGATTGGATGCGCTTGAACATGCCTTAAGTTTAATGCAGGTTGAAAGAATGTTCCGTCAAGCCTTGTTAAGGCTTTTGTGGGCTAGGTGATTGTGCAAAATCACTTGTTCCTACAACAGTGGGCGCTGGACCAAGCCAAGACACATTTGCCACTTTGAGCAAGCGGTCCACATAGGCAAACGCGCTGCGGTTGCCACCACTTCTTTTGATTTTGAGCCGCACCACTTTGTCGGCTTTTTGAGCCGCTTGCAAGATGGGTAGCAACTGTTCGCTGCTGGCAATCACCACATCGTCAATCGCTTCTAAATAATCGCCCGTTTGCAATTCTGCCGCGCTGCCCAGTGAGCCGGGTTCAATGAAATGCGCACGCACGCGGGGCAGGGTGAAGTCTTGAATGTCTCTGAAACCACTCACTGCAAACAACACGCCTGATGCTTTCACGCCCGTGCGGTTGCGTAAATCATCTTCTACAAGCAATTTGCCTTGCACGCTGACAGCTTTACCTGCACGCTGGATGCGCAATTCAATCGCATCAAGCTGGCCACGCAGTTTATCAAAGAGTTGTGTTTCGTTGTCAATTTTGCCGGGCTTGTTGCCCACTTCCAAAATCACGTCATCGGCTTGAAGCGGAAGCAAATCTTTGGCTAAAAAGGTTTTGGCCACACGCAAAATTTTGCGGTCATCCAGGTCGGTGTAATACACCACGGGTGCTTTGGGCGGGCTGGGGTTTTTGCCCTCTTTGAGCAAGTTGATGATTGTGCAGGCGTATTTCATGCTCACAGCAAAATTGGTGTTTTGCGAGCCGCGCACGGTTGACGTGTTCACACCAATCACTTTGCCTGTGCTCATGCTGATGAGTGGTCCGCCCGAATTGCCGGGGTTAATCGGTGCATCGGTTTGCAGCAGTTCTGATTCATGGCGGTTGCTGACGCCCGAGATAATGCCCTTGGTACCTGTGTATTTGAAACCCAGCGGATGACCAAATGCGCCTACAGGGTGGCCCACAGAAGGCAAATCGCCACACCACAGAGGCGCATCTGACACATTGTTAGCGTTTTGCACCGATGCGCCTAATTCAAGTAACGCCAAGTCCAAATAGGGGTCCACATACAGTTTGTTGGCCAGCACAAAATCGCCATTGCGCACAGAGACTTCCACGCGTGAGGGCGAACGGCTCACCACATGCGCATTGGTCAATACCCAGCCACGCGACTTGTCGATCACAAAACCCGCGCCGCGCGATGTACCAGCGGAATCGCCAGAAAAGGGTGTCAGGGTCGAGGTTTTGATTTCTACCGTGAAATCCAGCGCCTTCTTGTAAACGGCTTCGGTCGCATCCACTTGGGCGGTCGCGCACGATGAGCATAAAAAAGCTGCGATGAATACTGAGGCTAATTGGGCAAAGCTGGTAGTGAGTGAATTGTTCATGGTTTGAATCATGATTGGATGTTACAGCTATATCAATTTGCCCGTTGTCAGTCAGCCTTTATTTTGATGACAAGGATGCCGCTTGTGACATGGCTTTGGCGATGCCGCGCAAGATGTGAATTTCTTCAGGGCTCAATTGTGCGCGGTTGAACAACTGGTTCAGCCTGGGCATGAGTTTTTTAGGGGCGGTAGGGTCTAAAAAACCAATGTCTGTGAGCGATTGTTCCCAATGTTTGAGCATGCCTGTGATCTGTGCCGCGTCGGCTAATCCTTCAACAGGTTCAGCCCGTACGGATTCAGTAAACCCACCCAATGCCAAACGCCACTCATAGGCAATTAATTGGATGGCGGCACCCAAATTGAGCGAACCAAATTTGGGATTGGTCGGAATCGACAGAGCCACATTGCAGCGGTACACATCCTCATTGCTCATACCAAAGCGTTCTGAACCAAACAAGAAGCCTATGCCAAATGCAGCGCCATTGATTTCAGCATTGTTATATGCAAAATCGGGCTCTATCCGGCGTATTTGTTGCCTAATGTGCTCTTCTTTTAATAGCAATTCAAAATGCTCTCGCGGTGCGCGTGTGGGTGGGCCAAAATCTCGCGGGGTCATCGCTGTGGCGCACAAATGTGTCATGCCTTCCAGCGCTTCGTCCAGTGATTCCACAATGCGTGCATTGTTCAGCACATCCAACGCACCACTGGCGCGCTGAATCGTCTCCTCCCGCCGCAGCACATTCGCCCAACGCGGTGCCACCAGCACCATGTCGCCAAAACCCATGGTTTTCATCGCCCGCGCTGCTGCGCCCACGTTGCCGGCGTGGCTGGTGTTGATGAGAATGAAGCGGGTTTTCATGCGGTTAAAATAGCTATATTGTATGGATAGCTGTTCTTCAGCTTTTGTACCCAGCCACAAACTGCCATCGCCGCAGTTTTTTAACCCGCTCTTCACTACAACTTATGTCACTCAATCTACACCCTATGGTCAACGTCGCTGTCAAAGCGGCACGCGCTGCTGGCGCACTCATCAACCGCGCTGCGCTGGACATTGAATCCGTGCGCGTCTCTGCCAAACAGGTGAACGATTTTGTGACCGAAGTGGATGTGGCCTGCGAAAAAACCATCATCGAAACCCTGCTCACTGCCTATCCAGGGCATGGCATTTGGGCGGAAGAATCCGGCTCGGCACAAGGCGCGCAAGACTCAGACTATGTGTGGATCATTGATCCACTGGATGGCACCACCAACTTTATCCACGGCATGCCCTTTTACTGCGTCAGCATCGCGCTGGCGGTGAAAGGCAAAATTGAACACGCTGTGATTTACGACCCCACTCGCAATGATTTGTTTCATGCCACCAAAGGGCGCGGCGCTTTCATGAACGACAGGCGCATTCGCGTGAGCAAACGCATTCACATGGAAGAGTGTTTAATTTCAACCGGATTCCCTTACCGCGCTGGCGACAACATGCCCAAGTACCTAGAAATGCTGGGCGAAATCATCCCCAAATGCGCAGGCGTGCGCCGCCCTGGCGCTGCGGCATTGGACTTGGCCTACATTGCGGCTGGTTTTGCAGATGGCTTTTTTGAATCGGGTTTGCAACCCTGGGATGTCGCCGCTGGCTCCTTGTTGATTCAAGAGGCGGGCGGTTTGGTGGGCAATTTCACAGGCGAAGCCAACTTCTTAGAAACCGGCGAATGCATCGCCGGCGCACCCAAAATTTACGCGCAATTGGCAACGACATTGAGCAAATACAGCCAGTTTGCCAGCGCCGGTGAAAAAGCCGCGGTGCGGCAAAGTTTGAGTTTGAAGCGCACCAAAGCTGAGGCAAAGTAAGCCCAGTTAGATTTGCAATAGCAAATAAGAAAGCGATTTTGTGGCAACTGACATCAGCACCCACACCCCCATGATGCAGCAGTACTTGGCCATCAAGGCCGAGTACCCCACCACTTTGGTGCTGTACCGCATGGGGGATTTTTACGAGTTGTTTTTCGGCGATGCCGAAAAAGCCGCGCGGCTGTTGGACATCACGCTCACTGCGCGTGGGCAATCGGCCGGTAAACCGATCGCCATGGCGGGTGTGCCGTTTCATGCGATTGAAAGCTATTTGGCCAAACTCATCAAGCTCGGTGAATCAGTCGCGATTTGTGAGCAAGTGGGCGAGGTCACAGGCAAAGGGCCGGTAGAGCGCAAAGTGGTGCGCATCATCACACCAGGCACTCTGACAGACAGCGCATTGCTGACAGAAAAGTCGGACGCAGTGCTATTGGCTGTGCAACAAGGTTTGGGCAAATCTCGCGGCCAAAAAAGTGGCGCAAACACAGGCAACATCTGCGGTTTGGCATGGCTGTCGGTGATGCAGGGCGAGTTGCATTTGGCGGAATGCTCAGTTGATGATTTGCCCAACTGGCTGGTGCGGATTGCACCCAGCGAAGTGCTGTACAGCGCGGATGTGACGAACAAGTTTGAAGCCCAACTCACGGCCATTCAACAAACTGGCAGCACCAAATTTAACCTGACCCGCCGTGCTGAATGGCAGTTTGATGCGGGTTTGGGGCAGCGCAAATTACTGGAACTTTTCAAAGTGGCCAGTTTGAGTACCTGGCATGCCGATTCGCTCACGCAAGCGCACGCCGCGGCCAGCGCCTTGGTGGCGTATGCTGAACACACGCAAGGCCAAGCCCTCACGCATTTGCAAAACATTGTGGTGCAAAAAAGCGATGCCTTGATTGACCTGCCACCCACCACGCGGCGCAATTTGGAATTGACACAAACCCTGCGTGGCGAAGATTCGCCCACACTGTTTTCATTGCTGGACACCTGCATGACCGGTATGGGCAGCCGTTTGCTAAAAAGCTGGTTGCTGAACCCGTTGCGCGACAGGACTACGGCTACGCATCGACTAGAGACAATTGCCGCTTTGCAAACTGATAACGCATGGCAGCTACTTCGCCAGCAACTGAAGGGCAGCAGTGATGTGGAGCGCATCACCGCACGCATTGCCTTGCGCCAAGTGCGCCCACGTGAATTGGTTGGTTTGATTCACACGCTACAAAAATCAGAGCACCTTAGGCAACAAATACGCCGGCTAGAAGCTGATTTTATCAATAATTCTGACGAAAACGAAGCTGCAAACGCTGCCAGTAGTTCTTTGGTTTCACAAATCGCCAAACAGCTGCTCGCACCACCTGCATGTGCCGAATTGTTGCAACGATCCATTTTGCCCGAGCCCGCAGCCATGATTCGCGACGGTGGTGTGATTGCGCCTGGATTTGATGCCGACTTGGATGAATTGCGCGGCATTGCCGACAATTGCGACGCGTTTTTGTTGGATTTGGAAACGCGCGAAAAAGCCCGCACCGGCATTGCCACTTTGCGCGTGCAGTTCAACAAAGTGCATGGCTTTTACATTGAAGTAAGCCAAGGCCAAGCCGACAAAGTGCCAGACGATTACCGCCGCCGACAAACCCTGAAAAACGCCGAGCGCTTCATCACGCCCGAACTCAAAGCCTTTGAAGACAAAGCCCTGAGTGCGCAAGACCGCGCGTTGGCACGCGAAAAATGGTTGTATGAACAAGTCTTGGATGAGCTGCAAAATTTCATTGCACCGCTGTCACAACTGGCCAAAGCCATCGCCAGTTTGGATGCATTGTGCGCCTTGACCGAACGTGCTTTGACTTTGAATTGGTGTGCACCGCAGTTTGTCAGCAGCCCTTGCATTGAGATTCAACAAGGTCGCCACCCGGTGGTGCAGGCACGGCTGGCGGAAGTGTCAAACAGTAATTTCATCGCCAACGACACATCGCTTGGCATTAAGCAGCGCATGCAAATCATCACTGGCCCAAACATGGGCGGTAAATCAACTTACATGCGGCAAGTGGCGCTGATTGTGCTGTTGGCCAGCATGGGCAGCCATGTGCCAGCCAGCAGCTGCAAACTGGGGCCCATTGACGCCATTCACACCCGCATTGGCGCTGCAGATGATTTGGCCAATGCGCAGTCCACCTTCATGCTGGAGATGACCGAAGCCGCGCAAATTCTGCACACCGCCACAGCGCATTCATTGGTGTTGATGGACGAAATTGGGCGCGGCACTTCTACATTTGATGGCTTGGCGTTGGCCAGCGCCATTGCCACGCACTTGCACGACAAAACGCAGGCTTTCACGCTATTTGCCACGCATTATTTTGAGCTGACACAGTTTCCAGCAGGGCACCACGCCGCGCACAATGTGCATGTCAGCGCGGCCGAATCGGGTGCCGATATTGTGTTTTTGCACGAGATTGAAGCGGGCCCTGCCAGCCGCAGTTTTGGTGTGGCGGTGGCCAAATTGGCAGGCATGCCTGCCTCAGTGCTGAACCATGCACGCCATGCCTTGCAAGCATTAGAAAGCCATCAATCCGACGCTGAGTCACAGGTCGACTTGTTCAGTGCACCACCTGCTATCGAAAGCGTAGCGGCAAGTGCCGTAGAATCTGCAGTACAGGCGCTGAATCCTGACGATTTGAGCCCTAAAGAAGCGCTGGAAGCGCTGTATGCTTTGAAAAAATTACTCTAAACATAATTTAAATTTACCTAGATCATTTATGACTTATTGCGTCGCCATCAAACTCAATGCCGGCTTGGTTTTTTTATCGGATTCACGCACCAATGCCGGCTTGGACCAAATCAGCACCTTTCGCAAAATGATTGTGTACGAGAAGCCCAAAGACCGTTTCATGGTTTTGTTATCAGCGGGAAATTTGTCCATATCGCAATCTGTGCGCGAAATTTTGCAAACTGAGCAGTTGAAAGACACACCCAAAAGCAAACCCATCACCATTTGGAACGCCACCAGCATGTTTGATGCGGCACGCGTTTTGGGTGCAGCCATTCGCCGCGTGCACGACCGCGATGCTGCATCGCTGAAACACGCAGGCGTTGACTTCAATGTGTCCATGGTTTTGGGCGGTCAAATCAAGGGCGAGGGCATGCGTCTGTTTCAAGTGTATTCAGCAGGCAACTTCATCGAAGCCACTACCGAAACGCCATACTTCCAAGTGGGCGAATCCAAATACGGCAAACCAGTGCTGGACCGTGTCATCACCCCGCAAACATCGCTGGACGAAGCCGCCAAGTGCGCGCTGGTGTCAATGGACTCCACCTTGAAATCCAACCTATCGGTCGGCTTGCCATTGGACTTGGTGGTCTATGAAGAGGGCAAATTCAAAACCGACAAAATCGTCTGCATCGACGAAAACAACCCGTATTACAAAATGGTTCACAACACATGGGGGCAACGCTTGCGCGAAGTGTTTGACAGCATTGAAGAGCCGATGTGGAACGGCGGTAAAACCGATGTTCCATTGGTGGTGCCGTCGTCGCGCAGCAAACCGCTGAAGAAAATCACCAGCGAAAAAGAGAAGCTGATTTAACTCAATTCATGTCCCTGATTATTTTTTCACATGCCAACAGTTTTCCTGCTGGCTGCTACAGCATCTTGTTTCGTAGCTTGCGTGGGCGCGGACACACCGTCAAAGCCATCGACAAATTGGGACACGACCCCCAATACCCCGTCACCAGCAACTGGCCGCACATGGTGCAGCAGATTGCAGACTTTGCACAAAAAGAAGTGGATAAGTTTGGTGAAGCCCGCCTATTTGGTGGGGCATTCATTGGGTGGTTTTTTAAGCTTGATGGTGGCGGCACAGCACCCCAAATTGGCGCGTGGCGTGGTGATGTTGGATTCACCTGTATTGGGTGGCTGGCGTGCCAAGACTTTGGAGTTGGCCAAATCCACGACACTCATTGGGGCGCTGGGTCCTGGCAAAATCAGCAAGCAGCGGCGCAACAGCTGGGACAGCGCGGAAGCTGCACTGGCGCACTTTGCCAGCAAAAAAGCCTTTGCCCTTTGGCAACCCAAAGTGCTGCAAGACTACATCACGCATTGCACGCATGACGACGCGGCCACTGGCAAACGGGTGCTGAGCTTTGACCGTGCGGTTGAAACAGCGATCTACAACACCCTGCCACACAACTTGGACCGCCTGCTCAAACGCCACCCGCTGAAATGCCCGGTGGCATTTGTGGGCGGTGAATCGTCGCAAGAGATGAAACAAGTGGGCATGGCGATGACCAAAAAGGTCGCCAAGCACCGCATCCAAATCCTGCCTGGCACGCACCTCTTCCCGATGGAGCACCCGCTGGAAACTGCAGCGGCAATTGAAGCGGCGATACATTCATTCGGCGCATCTTAAGTCGCTTCGAATCCACCACGGTACGCAACATTGAACAAATGAAACACTCGCTACCGTTTGAACCCTTGTTTCCCATTTTGTCTGCGGCCGATGTTGAGCGCTTGGAAGCCATTCCACTTGATCAGGCGCTCACGGTGCAGAGCACTTACGAAATTTTTTGCAACTCGGCGCATGCGTTTGGCGACAAAACCGCATTAACTTTCCTCACCAGCGCAGACCCAGACCAAGAGCCTATTCGGTGGTCGTATAAAGAACTCTTGGCGGGCATTCACCAAACGGCCAATCTGCTGCATCGCATGGGAATCACACCGAACGACGCCGTGGCGGTGCTGTTGCCCGGCTGTTTGGAGTATCACCTTGCTTTGTGGGGCGGTGAAGCAGCAGGCATCGTGCAGCCCCTTAATCCGCTGCTATCCGATGAAAAATTGGTGTCACTGATGAACGCAGGGCGCGCCAAGGTGCTGATCGCTTGGGGCGCAGATGAAGATTCTGGCTTTTGGTCCAAAGCCATGCGCATTCGCGCTTTGGTGCCGAGCTTGACTGCGGTGCTGCGCGTTGCACCAGTCAACGAAATCAATGTACCTGAGCTACCTGAGGGCGTATTCGATTTCACTGCGGAACGAAAACGGGAACGCAATGATTGTTTGGTGAGCGGCCGAATCATTGCGCCCACCGACATCGCGGCCTACTTTCACACCGGCGGTACCACAGGCGCGCCCAAACTCGCGCGCCACAGCCACGGCGCACAAGTGTTCACCGCCTGGGGCTGTGTCCAGATGCAAGGTGTACGTTCGACCGATGTCACCATCAATGGCTATCCGCTGTTTCACGTTGCAGGCGTGTTACCGGGTTCACTCACCTCACTGTCGGCTGGCGTCGAAGTGGTGATTCCCACCACATCGCTGTTTCGCAATCGCGATGTCATCAAAAATTATTGGCGCTTGGTTGAGCGCTACCATGCCACGGTGCTCTCGGCTGTGCCAACGGTGCTTGCCGCGCTTTCCAACGTGCCTATCAACGGTGCAGATATTTCAACAATTCATTACTGCCGTACAGGTGCAGCGCCGCTGTCGCCGGATCTATCACTTCGTTTTGAAAAGCTCTTTGGCTTACATATTCATGAAGCGCTTGGCATGACGGAAATGGCCGGTATCTCGACCATCACACCACCTGGTGTGGTTGCGCCGGCTGGCTGCGTTGGTTTGCGTTTGCCATACATCCAGCTGCGAATCGTTGCGCTTGACGAAAAGGGTGGTGCCAGTGACCGTGATGTGCCGGCAGGCGAGCAGGGCATGGTGCTCTTTAAATCACCGAATCTGTTCTCAGGGTTTGTCGATCCGCAGGACAACGCCAACGCATTCACCCACGATGGCTGGCTTGCCACAGGCGATCTGGGTTGGCTAGACAGCCAATCTCTGCTGCATCTCAGTGGCCGCTCGAAAGACCTCATCATCCGCAGCGGGCACAACATCGACCCCAAAGTCATTGAAGACGCCATCAGCGCGCACCCCGCCGTGCAGCTCTGCGCGGCAGTGGGCGCACCCGATGCCTATGCGGGCGAGTTGCCAGTGGTGTTTGTCACTTTGGTACCGGGCGCGACTGTCAGCGAAGCCGAGCTGCTCGCCTTTGCCGCAGAACATGTAGACGAAGCACCCGCCAAACCGAAAGCGGTGACGATTTTGGATGCCATGCCGATGACCAACGTCGGCAAAATTTACAAACCAGAGCTGCGCCAGATTGCGGCTCAGGCTGCTAAGTCTGCACCATAGCTGAATTGAGACAGCGCTTAATATTCTCAAAACCGATTCGAATTGCTATATATTTAATAGCACACTAGGCAATCAATACGCCGTCTACAGGCTAATTTCTTATATATTTTTTGAATCAGGCAGCCCATTGAACCCAACCGGTCCAAGCTGTCAGTAAAACAATCACGCCAAACACTATGCGGTAGTACGCAAAGCCGACAAAGCTGTGCGTGGCGATGAATTTGAGCAACCATTTGATGCACAGCCACGCGCTGATGAATGAGACGACAAGGCCAACTGCAAACATGGGCGCATCAGCCATCGACAACAAAGCGCGTTCTTTGTACAAGCTGTAGGCTCCTGCGCCAATGAGGGTGGGGATGGCGAGGTAGAACGAAAAATCGGTTGCGGCTTTGCGGCTCAAGCCCAACAACATGCCACCAATGATGGTCGCGCCACTGCGACTGGTGCCAGGAATCATGGCAAAGCATTGCACCAAGCCGACTTTTAATGCGTCCATCGCAGTCATTTCGTCCACGTCGGTGATGGTGGCGAGTTTGGGATTGTTTTGTTGCCGCTTTTCCGCCCACAAAATAATGAAACCACCAATGATGAAAGTGCTGGCAACAACGACAGGGTTGAACAAGTTGGCTTTGATGGCTTTGCCAAACAGCAAACCTAAAACGACGGCAGGCGTGAAAGCAATCAGCACATTCAGCGCAAAGCGTTGCGAAACTTTAGATGATGGCAGCGTCACCAAAGTGTCGCGAATTTTTTGCCAATACACCAAGATGACAGCGAAGATAGCGCCGGTTTGAATCGCAATGTCAAATACCTTGGCTTTGTCATCGTCAAAACCCAAGAGTGCGCCCGCCAAAATCAAGTGACCGGTGGATGAGATGGGCAAAAATTCGGTTAAACCTTCGACCACGCCCATGACGGCGGCTTTGGCTAGCAATACTAAATCCACTCTTGAATCCTTAACGTCGTAGAAGAAGCTAGGATTCTAGGGCTTAAAGACCCGTTTTATTGTTGTAAAGTCTGCACCGTCACCGATACATCCAACTGCTCGGTCAAACCGCCTTCGCGCACACCACGAACGGGACAAGCATCCAAGTAATCGCGCCCAATCGCCAAGCGGCAATGCGAATCGCTGGCGAAAATGGCATTGGTCACATCCACACTGATCCAATGTGTGTTCAACCACACATCCACCCACGCATGGCTGGCAGCGGCATGGCTGTTGCCAGGGTCTACATAGCCACTGACATAGCGGGCGCTGATACTCAAGCTGCGGCAAGCGGCAATCATGATGTGTGCATGGTCTTGGCATACACCGCTGCCTTGGGCAAACGATTCTTCAGCCGTGCTGGTGACATCGGTACTGCCGGTGACATAGCTCACATGGTTGCAAATGGCAGTGGCCAACTGCAACACGTCATCACCTGTATGCAACCCTTTGGGTAATGTTTTTGCTGCGATGGCTTTGATGGCATCCGAGCAACCTGTCAGCGGTGTGGGTACCATATAAGCGAGTACCGGCAACGATGTTTGTTTGTCATCGTCCGTGATGGTGCCTTGCTGCAAAGGCATCACATCCACAATGCCTTGCACCGTGATGTCCAAACTGGTGGGTGGTGTGTTCATCACATGGCTGTGGCTGATGTTGCCAAAAGCGTCGCTGAAAGCAGTTTGTTTGCCTGGTGTGGTGATACGCCATTCAACCGTGCGCTGATGCGCCTCCAAGCGCGGAGTCAAGCGTAACAACTGAATCATGTGCTTGGGCGCTTGGTCGTACTGGTAATGTGTGTTGTGTTTGATGATCAGACGCATGGATTCAATCTAAAAAGCTGTCGAGGTGTTTGAGTTAAGTCGTATTGTCATACTTCTAAAAAATCTTGGCTGATGCCTTTGCCAATGGCATTGATGCGGGCTAAAAACTGCGTTAAATACGCATGTAAGCCGTGTTCCAAAATATCGTCAATGTTGGCAAATTGAATTTGCGCTTGTAATAAACCCGCTGCGCGCAAAGTGTGTGCGCTGCGTTTGTTGGCCAGTTTGTTCAAGTGGTTGCACAGCGCATTCATGGCGGCCAAGAGCGAGCGCGGCATGTCGGCGCGCAAGATCAAAAGCTCTGCCACGCGCGCCGGTGTGATGGTGTCGCGGTAGGTTTTGCGGTAAATCTCAAAGCCCGACACGCTGCGCAAAATGGCAGCCCAGTGGTAGTACTCACCCTTGGCATCCCAGTCCAATAACTCAGCGGCTGCGCCTTCAAAAAACTTCACGTCGAGCAAGCGCGCCACGTTGTCGGCACGTTCCAGCGCGGTGCCCAAGGCCACAAAGCGATACGCATCGTCGCGCGGCATGGTGCCAGCCGTCACGCCGCGCGTCAAGTGAGCGCGGTGTTTCACCCAATCAAAAAACGCTGGCATGTCTTGCATCCACGCATCGTTTTCTAATCGTGCTTGCAGCTTGAGCCATGTCACGTTGATGGTTTCCCACAGCTCGGTGGTGATCGCACCGCGCACGGCGCGCGCATTTTCGCGCGCTGAATACAGTGCGCTGTAAATACTGGAGCTGTTGTTGGGGTCTGACACCATAAATCGCAGCACCGCATCGCTGATGTGTTCATTTTGTGATGTTGGTTTGGTTTTTGACTGGTTTTTTTGCGATTGTTCAAACGCAGGTACCAATTCCGAAATCAACAGCACCGCTTGCGCCGATTGGTTGCGCTGGCTTTCGCTGCGGCCACCGGCCAGCAAGCTGCTTTGCAAGTGAATGTCTAACATGCGGGCAGAGTTTTCAGCGCGCTCAATGTAGCGCGCCATCCAAAATAAATGGTCGGCGGTGGAACTTAACATGCTGCACCTCCTTCCTCGGCCTTGTATTGATTTTGAAGCACCCAGGTATCTTTGGTGCCACCACCTTGTGATGAATTCACCACCAACGAACCTTCTTCCAGCGCCACACGGCACAAACCACCGGGCACCAGTTTGGTTTCTTTGCCGCTCAAAACATAGGGTCGCAAATCGATGTGGCGTGGTGCAATGCCGCTTTCCACATAGGTTGGGCAAGTGGACAGTGCCAAAGTAGGCTGCGCAATATAGCCATCGGGTTTGGCCAGCACACGCGCTTTGAAATCTTCAATTTGTTTGGTCGTGGACGCCGGCCCCACCAACATGCCGTAGCCACCCGCACCGTGCACTTCTTTCACCACCAGTTGCGCCATATTGGCCAGCACGTAGCTCAAATCTTGCGGCTTGCGGCATTGGTAGGTGGGCACGTTGTTCAAAATTGGTTCTTCATTCAGGTAAAACTTAATCACTTCAGGAATGAAAGGGTAGGTCGATTTATCGTCTGCCACACCTGTGCCCACTGCATTGGCCAAGCTCACACGCCCAGCGCGGTAGACCGACATCAAACCTGGAATGCCAATGCCCGAATCAGAGCGGAACACCAGCGGGTCTAAAAAGTCATCGTCAATGCGGCGGTAAATCACGTCCACGCGTTGTGGGCCTTGGGTGGTGCGCATGTAGACCAAACCATCGTCCACAAACATGTCTTTGCCTTCGACCAATTCCACACCCATTTGCTGCGCCAAAAATGCGTGCTCAAAATAGGCCGAGTTGTACATGCCCGGTGTCATCACCACCACATTGGGTTCGTCCACACCCACAGGTGCGCTGGCACGCAGGGTTTCTAACAGCAAATCAGGGTAGTGCTCAATCGGTGCAATCGGCATGGTGCTGAAGGCTTCGGGGAACAGTCGCATCATCATCTTGCGGTCTTCCAGCATGTATGACACGCCAGACGGCACGCGCAAATTGTCTTCCAGCACGTAAAACTCGCCTTGACCCGCGCGCACGATGTCCACACCTGAAATGTGGCAGTAATTGTTGTTCACCAAATCAATGCCCTGCATGTGCGGACGGTATTGGGCATTCAGGTAAATTTGTTCAGCCGGCACCACACCCGCTTTCACAATGTGCTGATCATGGTAAATGTCGTGCAAAAACAAGTTCATGGCCTGCACGCGTTGAATCAAACCTTTTTGCAGTGTGGCCCATTCGGTCGATGGAATGATGCGTGGTATCAAGTCAAACGGTATCAGTCGCTCGGTACCAGCATCGTCACCATATACCGCAAAAGTGATACCCACCTGCCGAAACGCCGCATCGGCTTGCGCCCGTTTGACATCCATGGCGGCAGGGGAATAACCTTTCACCCAATTTTGGTACGCACCATAATGCGCCAGTGCAGATTGCTTTTTGGCATCTAAGCCATACATCTCGTCGTAAAAAACCATAGCTTCCTCTTGCAAAGTTAATCTCATTATCACTCAAAGAATGACAAGCAAGATATGCGCCAATTTAGTGCATAAACCTAATTTGGCGACATTTTTTGCATCCAGAGTGTCGATAAAATGGGCACATGTCCCAAAATGTTGCCCCGCATAAAAGTCCATTCGCTCACAAATTGGGCTTGTACTTGGATTTGATCCGCTGGGACAGACCTGCTGGATGGTTGTTGTTGTTATGGCCCACTTTGAGTGCACTGTGGATGGCGGCGGGCGGTTTTCCAGGTTGGCATTTGCTGGCGGTGTTTGTGCTGGGTACGATTGTGATGCGCAGTGCGGGCTGTTGCGTCAACGACGTGGCAGACAAAGACTTTGACAAACATGTGAAGCGCACGGCGGTGCGACCTGTCACACGCGGTGCGGTCAGCAGCAAAGAGGCTTTGATATTGGGTGCGGTGCTGGCGCTGGTGGCGTTTGCCATGGTGCTCACCACCAACCGCAACACGGTGCTGTGGTCCTTCGTGGCGCTGGCCATTGCATTGATTTACCCTTTCACCAAACGCTTTTTCTCCATGCCGCAAGCGGTGCTGGGCGTGGCGTTCAGCTTTGGCATCCCCATGGCGTTCAGCGCCGCGCAGGGTGCTGTGCCCGTGGCGGCGTGGTTGTTGCTGTTGGCCAATTTGTTTTGGGTGCTGGCGTACGACACCACCTACGCCATGGTGGACAGAGACGATGATTTGAAAATCGGCATCCAAACATCCGCCATCACCATGGGCCGGTTTGATGTGCTGATTATCAGCCTGTGTTACCTGTTTTATATAAGTTTTATGGCTGTAGCCGGCGTATTATATGCCTACAGTGCTATTTATTTTGTAGCATTGGCAGTAGCCGCAGTATTGGCACTGTGGTTCATCGCACTCATCCGCGAACGCAAACGCGAAGACTGCTTCAAAGCCTTTCGCTTGAACCACTGGCTGGGGTTTACCGTGTTTGCTGGGGTGGCGTTGAATTTTGTGATGAAATAAAAATAAACAAAGGAACTAACATGAATAAATCTTTACGCTTATCTGAAGCATGGTTTCGCCGTGGATTGTGGCTTGTAGCGTTGGTGTTTGCTGGTTTCTTGATCGGACTGGGTGGAACCATCGTTGATGATCTGCCAAAGGTAGAGAAAAAACTGGAACTCAGCGATTTCATGGATAAGACTGCCAGTGATACCCTGCGCAACAATATCAAAGTATTAGACAAAGCGATAAGTGATGCGAATCATGCGCTGGAACAATCGGAGTTCAATTTAAAGGTGACTCGTGCCGAAAATGAGGCAGCACGTGAGACTTTTGCAAATTGGTTAGCCACTCGACGTGTGACACAACAAGCCGATCAAGATGCGGAATTGATTTCACGTACCAAAGCATTGGATGAATTGAAAGCAAAAGAACGTGCTGTTGGAGCTGCGGTTGAGGAACAGCAGCAAAAAATAATGAACACGCGTCAATCCACAGAACGCATTAGGGCCACGCTGAATGAGCAAGAAATTGTGGCTCAAAAAAAGCTGGACAGTGAATCACGTCGTTTGGAATTGCGCGTCTTTTTGTACCGATTGGCATTGACCTTGCCCTTACTGGTTTTGGCGGGCTGGCTATTTGTAAAAAAACGCAAAAGCACTTATTGGCCATTTGTTTGGGGCTTTATTTTCTTTGCCTTGTTCGCGTTTTTCGTTGAATTGGTTCCGTATTTACCCAGCTATGGTGGATATGTACGTTATGTTGTTGGCATCGTCATGACTGTGCTAATAGGGCGGCAAGCCATCATTTCATTGAACAGCTACTTGGAGAAACAGAAACTGGCCGAACAATTGCCTGACGTTCAGCGTCGTGAAGAACTCAGCTATGACACGGCTTTAACACGTTTGTCAAAAGCGGTTTGCCCAGGTTGCGAACGCTCAGTTGATTTGAAAAACACTGAAATTGATTTTTGTCCACATTGTGGGATAAGTTTGTTTGATCATTGCCAGTCTTGCACAGCTCGCAAGAGTGCTTTTGCCAAGTTTTGCCATGCTTGTGGTGAAAGTGCTAGCAAGCTCTCCAAACCGTCCCAGGCTTAAAATCGCCCAATTCACCGCCCGAATTCATCACCCAACTCTTTGGCGCGCTGTTCAGCCGCCAGCATCGCCTGCACATATTTCTGTGCCACTTCATTGCTTTGCATGGAGGTGATGGCGGCATAAGTCGTGCCGCCTTTGGATGTGACGCGTTGGCGCAGCACTTCCAGCGATTCATCAGACCGCTCGGCCAATTCCGTCGCGCCGCTGAAAGTGGCAATCGCCAGTTGGCGTCCCTCGTCGGCACTCAATCCCATTTCCACGGCAGCTTCGGTCATCGCTTCTAAAAAGTAAAACACATACGCTGGGCCAGAGCCTGATATGGCCGTCACCGCATCCAGTTTGCTCTCAGTGTCCAGCCAAACATACTGCCCCATGTTGGCCACCACCTGCTCTACATCGGCTTTGTCGGCAGCAGTCACTGCAGGGCGCGCAAACAAGCCAGTGATGCCCTTGCCAATCAGCGCCGGCGTGTTGGGCATGGCACGCACAATGCGCTCTGTTCCCAGCCACAGCGCACATGCTGTTTGTTGGAATACCGGCAGCCACGCTGAAGTGCAGGGCGCTGGCTTTGAAGGCGTTGGCGTTCTTTGCGGCAAGGGCAGCGTCCTTGAACGTCTGCGGCTTCACCGCCCAAATCACAATGTCCGCAACATTGAATGCGGAGCTGATAGCCTCATGCGCCACCACCCCAAAATCCGCCAGCAATTTCTCCCGCGCCGCCGCAAACGGCTCCGCCACCAAAATAGAAGACGGCTTCACCCCTTGCTGAATCAGCCCCCCAATCATGGCAGAAGCCATGTTCCCGCCGCCTATGAATGCGATTGTTTTGTTCATGTTTGAAAATATTAAACGATTTAATTTTTTCTTTATATATCTTGCGAGTTCTGAACTGCCTATTGCTAATTTTGATTGCTGATCAGGGTTACCGCAATCGCGCACAGCTCGCATTTTTGCGTATGGAGTTTTCAAAAGGCGTCCACACCAGAATAGATTATTTGCAATTTACCTTTTGAGCATTCGCAAATTTCATATTTTTGCTGGAGTAACTGACAGGTCGTGTCACCAAATGGTTTGTGCTCTACTGGACTGCAACAATTGATTTGCTCATCATTGCTGAATTTGAGAGGTCAGCAATCCACGGAACAAAAGTTAGCGCAGAGGTAACATTGCTCGAATCCTTCATTGACAATGATGACGCGATAGCGGCGCAGACTTGTTCGATTGCATATCCCATGAACCGACCCGATAAAACTGTATCAACATTTGCTGCAATTGCTCGAGAATTTGGTGAAATAGCTGGCGATGCGACCACTGTAGAAACCGATTATCGCGAGTAGGAAAAAGTTTCAGTATTGTGCTATATGTTCATCATTCAATCGTATCTGATTTGAAAACATTCATAAAATAAATCGCATAGCTATAAATATAATAGCACACTAGGCAATAAACACGCCGCACAGAGGCCAATTTCATGCTCTAGCTTGCCTAACCGCATGCTCCCATTCCTTCATGCGCTCTGCCGCATCGGCACGCGACAGCGTAGGGGTGAAGGTGCGGTTGGCTTGCCATTGTTGGCTTAATGCGGCTTTGTTGGCGAACACACCGACTGCCAAACCTGTCAGATAAGCTGCACCCAAGGCGGTGGTCTCAAGCATGGCGGGGCGGATGACGGGGATGCCCAAGAGGTCTGCTTGGAATTGCATCAGCATGTCGTTGGCACTCGCGCCACCATCCACGCGCAACTCGCTCACCGGTGCTGCGCCAGCAGCTTCGGCATCGCGGCTCATGGCCAAGAGCAGGGCGGCGCTTTGGTAGGCAATGCTTTCTAACGCGGCGCGTGCTATGTGCGCCATGGTGCTGCCGCGCGTGAGGCCCGTGATGGTGCCGCGCGCATTGGCATCCCAATACGGTGCGCCAAGGCCTGTGAAGGCGGGCACCATCATCACACCACCTGCATCCGGCACGCTTTGCGCCAATTGTTGCACCTCGCCACTGCTTTGTATGGCATGCAAGCCATCGCGCAACCATTGCACCACCGCACCGCCTATGAACACGCTGCCCTCTATCGCAAACTCTGGCGTGGAAGTGGTTTGCGCCGCGCTGGTGGTGAGCAAGCCGTTTTGCGATGTTTGAAACTGTGTGCCTGTGTGCATCAACATGAAGCAACCCGTGCCATAGGTGTTTTTGGCCATGCCAGGGGTGAAGCAGGCTTGCCCAAAGAGTGCGCTTTGCTGGTCGCCCGCCACACCGCCAATGGGGATACCAGTGCCAAACAAATCAGCCGCGGTGTTGCCAAACAAACTGCTGGATGGCAAGACCTTTGGCAGCATTTCACGCGGAATGTCCAATGCTTTAAGAGTTCATCGTCCCAATCGTTGCTGTGCACATTAAAGAGCATGGTGCGCGATGCGTTGCTGACATCGGTGGCGTGTACTTGGCCGCCAGTGAGCTTCCAGACCAGCCAGCAGTCAATCGTGCCAAAGGCCAATTCACCGCGCTTTGCTTGCTCTCGCGCTTGTGGCACATTGGTCCAAAATCCATTTCAACTTCGTGCCTGAAAAATACGCATCAATGCGCAAGCCAGTTTTTTGTTGAATGGTTTGCTCTAAGCCACGTTCGCGCAACTGGGCGCAAATCGGCTCGGTGCGGCGGCACTGCCACACGATGGCGTGGTAGATGGGTTCACCCGTTTTTTTGTTCCATACCACGGTGGTTTCGCGCTGGTTGGTGATGCCGATGCCTGAGATATCGCTGGCTTTCAAACCCGCTTTGACAATGGACTCTTTAGCGGTGGCGAGTTGGTCTTGCCAAATGGTGGTGGCGTTGTGCTCCACCCAGCCGGGTTGCGGAAAAATCTGCGGCAATTCGCGCTGTGCCAGGCTGACAATGCGGCCGGTTTCGTCAAACACAATGCTGCGGGAGCTGGAAGTGCCTTGGTCAAGTGCAAGAAGGTAGCGCATGATGTATCCTGAAGTGTCTTGAAAATCCAGATTAAGCTGATCTCACCAAAAAGTTTTCTATAAACTGATAATAATCGCATCCATGACCAAACCACAAGAAACTGCACGTGCTGAGTTGATTAACCAGCTGGAACAAGCCGAAGAATTCGATATCGCCATCATCGGTGGCGGTGCCACGGGTTTGGGCGTGGCATTGGATGCGGCTTTGCGTGGATTCAAAGTGCTGCTGCTGGAATCGCACGACTTTGCCAAAGGCACTTCGTCACGCGCTACCAAGCTGGTGCATGGCGGTGTGCGCTACTTGGCGCAGGGCAATGTGGCGCTGGTGTACGAAGCCTTGCATGAACGCGCCAACCTCTTGCACAACGCGCCGCACATTGCGCAGCCTTTGTCGTTTGTGATGCCTTCTTATAAATTTTGGGAAACGCCTTTTTATGGCGCGGGCTTGAAAGCTTATGACGTGCTGGCAGGCAAATCAGGTTTGGGCGCAACTGAATTTTTAAGCCGCAAACACACCCTGCAAGCCTTGCCGGCCTTGAAAGCGGATGGTCTCAAAGGCGGCGTGAAGTATTGGGACGGCCAGTTTGATGATGCGCGTTTGGCTTTGGCGCTGGCACGCACAGCTGCACAGCAAGGGGCTTTGCTGTTGAACTACATGCCCGTGACCAAACTGATTCACGAAGACGGCAAACTGGTCGGCCTGAAATGCCAAGACACCGAAACCGGCAAGAGCTACAAAATCAAGAGCAAATGCATCATCAACGCGACAGGCGTTTGGGTGGACGCGCTGCGCAAGCAAGATGGTGATGCGCTAAAAAATCCCACAACAGACATTGTTGCGCCCAGCCAAGGCGTGCACGTGGTGGTGGACCGCGAATTCATGCCTTGCGACACAGCGATGATGATACCCAAAACAGCAGATGGACGCGTTTTGTTTGCCGTGCCATGGCTGGGCAAAACCATCTTGGGAACAACCGACACGCCGCGACATGACTTGGCGCGTGAACCCGAGCCGTTCAAAGACGAGTTGAAATTTATTTTGAGCGAAGCCGGTAATTATTTGAGCAAAGTACCCAAGCGCACTGACATCAAATCCATTTGGGTGGGTTTGCGCCCCTTGGTCAAACCGCCCGAAGATTCGGGCGACACCAAAACCATCAGCCGCGAACACACGGTGCTGGTCAGCAGCAGTGGCTTGGTGACGGTGACGGGTGGCAAGTGGACAACGTATCGCGCCATGGCTGAAGATGTTTTGACACAATGCTTCGACGCGAAATTGTTGCCACACCGACCTGCGGATGTGACGAAAAATTTCAAACTTGTAGGCGCTCAATCAGGTACGCAATCGTTTGATGCCAGCTCAACCAAACCCAGCAATATGAGCATAGCGCAGGGCCTGCATTCGTATGGTGATGAGGCCGCGGTGGTGAGCAAATTGCCAGGGCACAAAACCGCGTTGCACGAAGGACTAACCGAAGCCATGGTGCGCTTCGCCGCCCGCTACGAATACGCCCGCACGGTAGAAGACATGCTGGCACGGCGTTGGCGCACCTTATTCTTAGATGCCAAATTGGCTGCCAGTTTGACTGAGCCCGTTGCCCTAATTTTGCAAGAAGAAACAGGCCAAGACCCGCAACTGGCCGCGTTTTTAGATTTGGCCAAGCAGTACCAGACTTTGCCGTGATGTTGAATCATTTCCCAAGTTTTTCAACGATATAGCTATCAATCTAGACAGATAGCTTAAAAGCGTTATACTTGGATAAGTTTCCTAGGAGAAAATGATGTCACAAGTTCAATTGGCTGAAGTTAAAAACAGATTGTCAGAATATGTCAAAGCCGTGCAAACAGGTGCGCGATTTGAAATCACTGTGCGGGGCGTTCCCGTCGCGCAGCTGATGCCAATTTCTAAAACAACTTCAAAAAAAGGCTTTGCAGCGCGTGTTGCATCACGCATGGCAAAGACAAATGCGCCCTTATTCGATGTGCGTGCTGCTTTGTTAGAAGGTCGTAAATGAAAGTGGTGATTGACAATTCAGTGGTCATGCGCTGGTTGTTTAATGATGGAACCAAGGCCGATAAAGATTACGCAACCAAGGTAGCAGGATTAGTCGAAACCCACGATGTGCAAGTACCCGCACTCTTTGTAGCAGAGGCTGCAAATGTCATATCTCGCGCTCTCAAAGCGCAAGTTATCAATGCAGATGACAGCACAACATGTTTTGAATTAATCAACGAGATGGCGGCAACCATTGCATCACCCAAAGACACCCATGCCGTGATGCAACTCACACAACGCGCCCAAGAAGATAACTTATCCGCCTACGATGCCAGCTATTTGTTGCTGGCTGAAAATTTGAATTGCGCCTTGGCAACTTTGGACAAAGATTTAAGAAAAGCAGCCAAACGTCGTAAGGTTGAAATTGCTTGTTTATAGTCTGTGAATGCCTATATTGCTATTATTTTAATAGCAATATAGGCAATCAATACGCCGGCTAGAGGCCAATTTTCTTCTATAAATTTCCTAATTCAACTTACGCTGCTGCACAATCGGCTCTACCAATTCGCGCACATGTTTGCCGGCCAGTTCGGTGAGGGCGTCTGCGCTCTCAGAGCGGTTGGCGGCCATTTCGATGGCGGGGCGTAGGGCGTTGGCCATGCAGACTTCGGACGCTAAGGTGACGGCCTGAATGATTTCGGCAAACGGTGCATCGCCAATGGCTTGCATGCGTTTGACAATGAGTTGAAATGCTTCGTGGCCAACTTGGTCAGCCAAGGCATATTGTTCTTGAAGTGATAGGCCCATGGTGCTTATTTTAGTTGAGCAAAATTAGTTGAGCAGAATTAGATGAGTGTGTTGTCGACTGTATTGGCTTCAGCTGCCTTTTTGGCAAACTCTGCGCGTAGCAGGCGCAGCTTTTCGCGGGGATCTTCTTTGGTGGTCTCTTGGTTGAGCGCCATCTCGCCTATGAATCGGCTGGGTTGTGCCGCAATCATTTCGCGGCCTTTTTTGCGGCGCTTGGTCCAGCTGACCGACAAGCTGCGCTGTGCGCGGGTGATGCCCACATACATCAAACGGCGTTCTTCTTGCAGGTCGGTGGCCACTTTTTCATTGGCCATTTCATCGGCCATGGTGGAACCACCCGCAGTTTCGGCATTGGTTTTTTTGCCTGCAGACTTGTCATCACGCTTGAATGGCAACACGCCTTCGGTCACGCCCACCAGCATCACATGCGGCCACTCCAAACCTTTGGCAGCGTGCAGCGTGGACAGGGTGACGACGTTTTGCTCTTGCTCGCGCTCGTTGATGGTGGACAAAAGCGATATGGTTTGCGCCACTTCCAGCAAGGTTTTTTTCTCGCTTTCCAGCGTCACACCAGCGGTGTCTTCAATCACACCACCACAGCGCTTGCACATCCAATCGCAAAAGTCCAACACATTGGTCCAACGTGCGGCGGCAACGGGTTCAGAATCTTCACCCTCGTACAGGTATTTTTCGTAGCCAATTTCTTTGAGCCACTCTTTCAAAAACTGCGCGCAGTCTTCTACACCCGTGGTTTGCCCTGCGCGGTATTGCAGGTCATTGATGTAGCGGCCAAACTCATGCAGTCCGCCAATGGCGCGGCTGCTGACAGCGGTGTGCAAGGACGACATGAACAGTGCCTCAAACAAGCTCACTTTGTAGCTGCTGGCAAATGCTCCCAGCTGCTGCAATGACTGGTGGCCAATGCCACGTTTGGGTGTGGTGATGGCGCGAATGAAAGCTGGGTCGTCGTCTTCGTTCACCCACAGCCGAAACCAAGCACACAGATCTTTGATTTCGGCGCGGTCAAAAAAACTTTGCCCACCAGATACTTTGTAGGGAATGTTGGCTTTGCGCAGCGCTTTTTCAAAAGCTTTGGCTTGGTGGTTGGCACGGTACAAAACAGCAAAGTCCTTGAATTCTTTGTATTGCGTATTGTTTGCCCCCACGCTTGCCACTTCGTGTGCTGCGCTGCCCCCCGAGTGGGCCGTGCCTTGCTTGAGGCGGCTCTGCGCTGCGGCGGTGCCGCTGTCAGAGGCTAAAACTGTCATTCCAGAGCGCAGAGATTGAATACGCGCCACCACGCGTTCGGCTTCGTGTTCTTCGGTGTCGGCATCCACCACACGTACGGGCTCGCCTTCGCCCAAATCGCTCCACAGATTTTTGGGGAAGAGTTTGGGGTTCGGGCCAATCACATTGTTGGCAGCGCGCAAAATGGCGCTGGTGGAGCGGTAATTTTGTTCCAGCTTCACAACTTTGAGTTGTGGGAAATCAATCGGCAATTTTTTCAAATTGTCCAAAGTCGCACCGCGCCAGCCGTAGATGGATTGGTCGTCATCACCCACCGCCGTAAAGCGGCCTTTGTCGCCCACCAAGTGCTTCAGCACCTCGTATTGCGTGGCGTTGGTGTCTTGGTATTCGTCCACCAACACGTGTCCCATTTGCGCTTGCCATTTGGCGCGCACATCTGCGTGGTTTTGCAGCAATTTGAGCGGCAAGCCAATCAGGTCGTCAAAGTCCACCGCTTGAAAGGCGCTCAAACGTTCTTCATAGCCCGCCATCACTTTGGCAATGATGCGTTCGTTGTCGTCTTTGGCTTGCGCCAGCGCCATCTCGGCGTTCAAACCTTGGTTTTTCCAAGAGCTAATGGCCCATTGCCATTGCCGCGCTGTGGCAATATCAACTGTGCTGCCTATGTCTTTCAATATGCTGGTGATGTCGTCGGTGTCCAAAATTGAAAACTGCGGCTTCAAACCCAGCGCAGCGCCATCTTGCCGCAGCATGCGCACACCCAGCGCGTGAAAGGTGCAAATCACCACCTCTTTAGCGGGTTTGCCAATCAGTTGCTTGGCACGTTCGCGCATCTCGGCAGCGGCTTTGTTGGTGAAGGTGATGGCGGCGATGTTTTTGGCGGCAATTCCACTTTGAATCAAGCGCCCAATTTTGTGCGTGATCACGCGTGTTTTGCCAGAGCCCGCCCCCGCCAACACCAGGCAAGGCCCATGCATGTAATTCACTGCCTCTTGCTGGGCAATGTTCAGTCCCGTACTTGTCATCTATATGGCCATCAAAAATGTCGCTAGTACCTGCGTTCCAGCGTCATCTGACCATTGTCTTTGCGCATTGAAAATCGGGTTAAAAAACTATTGCCCAAGAGCACATATGGCATGGCTTGTTGCGTCACGATGGCGTCCACATTGGCCACATCCACATCGCCAATGCGCACGGAGTTGAGTTTCAGCAAATAGCCCAGCGTAGCGCCATTGGCGGTGCTCATGCGCACCGGTTTGCCGCTGGTGTAGTCCAAGCCAAGTCGTTTGGCGTCTGATGCACCCATGGCCACTGTGGTGGCGCCGGTGTCCACCATGAATTGTGTGGCTTTGCCGTTGATGCTGCCTTGCGCCATGAAGTGACCGCCATCGCCTGCGCTCAAGACAATTTTGTCACCGCGTGCTGCGCTGCCCGCTTGTTCTCCCACGCTGGCTGGCAAGTCGCCCACACGCACGTTCATGCGCTTGCCTTCAACTTGTACCACTGCCGTGTCGCCTTGGGTAGAGAGCACTTTCACGCCTTGGTAACTGTCACCCACCGCCACAATTTTGGGCGCGCTGCCATCCACAATCAACAAAGCCTTGCCACCCATGGTGCCGGTCAAGGTGACCGATTGGGCGCTGGCGATGGTGGATGCCAACAAAAGCAAAAGCGGAGAAAGACGCATCTTGATCAGTCTCGAAAATTATCAAAGCTGACGGGAACATCTTTCACATCGGTGCGAATCAGTGCCATTGCCGACTGCAAATCATCGCGCTTAGCGCCCGTCACACGAATCGCATCGCCTTGAATCGCGGCTTGCACTTTGAGTTTGCTTTCTTTGAGGAGCTTGGTGATTTTTTTGGCTTGCTCGGCTTCAATGCCGTTTTTAACTTTGATGTGTACCTTCACCTTGTCGCCACCAATTTTTTGCATATCGCCTTTGTCCAAAAAGCGAATGTCCACATTGCGCTTGGTCAGTTTATTGCGCAGCACGTCTTCCACCTGGTCCAGCTGAAACGCTGCATCGCCAAACACAATGATTTCTTTCTCTTTTTCCTTCAGCTCCACCGCTGCGGATGTGCCTTTGAAGTCAAAACGGGTGTTGATTTCTTTCGATGCGTTGTCAATGGCGTTCTTAATTTCAACGAAATTAGCCTCGCAAACAATGTCAAATGATGGCATGTGAATCTCCTGTAGAGCCTCTTATGGTATTTTGTGAATTTGAATGCGACAATTGTCCCACGAAATTTGGCAAGACGCCGGTACAAGGAACACTCAATCATGGCAAAAACAGGCGAATGGACCACCAAAGTGTTGGCCATCATCAAAAGCGGCAAAACCGATGCGGCCATAGCCCAAATCAAAGTAGCCCCCAGCGTCAAAGACCTGAACCAACTAAAAGCCGCCATGATAGTGGGCGGCCTGATGGCGAAACACAAAAATGTGGAAGCAGCGGTAAATGAGAATTTGGTGCTACTGGCAGCACCTAGGTTGCATCGCGCGCCTTGAGGTCAGGAAGCAATATTCTTTAAATACTTTTGGAAATCATTGAAATTGACTAAATTAGATCGAAAAAAACTAGAAATATACGCACGTATATTGCAAATATTTGTTGTCATCGTATTGCTTGCACCAATTGCAATTTATATCAATAAATTCGGCATATCGATTTCTGATAATCATGCAAGATGGAGTGAAATGGGATCGGCTATGTCAGGGATTTACACGCCTATATTGGCGCTTTTGACTCTAATAGTTCTAATAATTCAGTTGAGAATTCAATCTGAAATGAATAAGCTTGCGTATGACCGAGCATATCTTGTCGAAGCACGTGAGGACATCCAATATCACTTACTACAATTGAATAATGAATTGTCTGTAAGTTGTAGTGACAATAAAAATGTATCTTTGAAACATGTGTTAACTACCAAATTTAGATTCGCATCAATCAATGATTTAAAAAAAGCTGACTTTAAAGATGCTGCAGCACATATTCAAAATTGCAATCCACTTATTCAATCAAATTGGGCAGCACTAAATGCAATATTTGCTGGTCTTTCAGTAAATGATGAGCCCGTTTATACAAATAATTTTGTTATAGCTAAATCAAAGGCAACTTCTTTATTGTCTTATGAATGTTGCGTTGCTCTGGATAATTTTGATTGGTGTTTCTCGCAAAACAATGTAAGGAAAAGATATGAATTTTCTGAAACTCTAAACAAGAATGCTTGAACTAAATCTTTTATTTAAATACCTATGTTAGAACTCCGCCCCTCCTGCGAGCACTGCAACAAACCATTGCCAGCCGATTCGACGGAAGCTCTCATTTGCAGTTATGAATGCACATTTTGCGTGACCTGTGTGGAGACGGTTTTGAGGGCTAATGCTTGTCCTAATTGTGGCGGTGGGTTTGTGCAGCGGCCGGTGCGGCCTGCTCAGGAATGGAAGGCGGGTAACTTTTTAGGGAATGACCCAGCCAGCAAAAACTTCAAGCACAGGTCTGTGAATTTGGAAGCTTATGCCAAGCTGGTGGCTGCTATTGCGGGATTGCCACCTGAGAAACGGTAAAAAACATTTCGACAAGCTCAATGCGAACGGAGCTTAGTTTATTTCGCATTGATGTAGATATGCTATATTTTTAATAGCAACTTAGGCAATCAATACGCCGGCTAGAGGCCAATTTTTCTTATAAAAATCAAAAACTAGAGCCAGGTTGGGTTAAAAAATCCAGCTCTTCGGGCGTTGATGCGCGGCCCAAGATGGCGTTGCGATGGGGGTAGCGGCCAAAGCGGTCGATGATGGCTTTGTGGCGTAGCTCGAAGTTGTAGTTGCCTTCTGCGGCTTTCTCTTTGAAAAGTTGCTCCGCAATGACGTGAATGCTTTTTGACTCGCTGTGCATATAGGGCATGAGCAGAAACGTTCTTTCGTCTTGCGTCAATTCGTCATCTGCTTTCGCTGAAACAGCCTCTTGCGCCAGCGCCAACGCCAAACTGTCGGCTGCAAACGCACGGGGTGTGCCGCGGTAGATGTTGCGCGAGAATTGGTCCAGCACGATGATTTCTGCCAAGCGGCCTTGCGGCGTGCTGCGCCATGCAAACAACTCTGACGCCAAAGCTTGTGCATGAATATTTGCAAAGCGGCTGGCGATGAGTTTGTCAAAAGCAGGGTCAACCTTCCACCACTGGGCGGGGGTGATTTCTTTGAACCAAAATTCGAGGACAGTGGTATGCATGGTGGGTACAGCGGGTAATGCGTGGGTTGGACTTTGTGAACGAGACTGAATGAGGTTAGACGGTATACAGTTTATGTGAATCTCAATACACTTAGACGACCTGTGCCATTGGTCATTGGTATTGGGTTCAAAATACGTTCACACACATTAACGCCAACGAAAGCCACCACATGACAGCCTTGAAGATTCCATCACTCAAAGACAAAGTCAGCCCTGAAGAATGGCAACTGCGGGTTGACTTGGCGGCTTGTTACCGATTGATTGCAGCTTATGGCTGGAGCGATTTGGTGTTTACGCACGTCAGCGTTCGCATTCCAGGGCCTGAGCATCACTTTTTGATCAACCCTTATGGTTTGATGTTTGACGAAATCACCGCGTCAAGTTTGATCAAAATTGACCAAGCCGCGAACAAAGTCAGCGAATCGCCATTTCCGGTTAACCCGGCCGGCTTCACCATTCACAGTTGCATTCACCAAGTGCGTGAAGATGCAGGCTGCGTGCTGCACACGCACACCCGCGCTGGCGTGGGGGTAAGCGCGCAAAAAGCGGGGTTGTTACCCTTGAGCCAACAAGCCAGCTTGGTGTTGCCATCACTGGCCTACCACGACTATGAAGGCGTGGCTTTGTTTGATGCTGAAAAGCCGCGCCTGCAAGCAGACATGGGAATGGCCAAATTTTTAATCTTGCGCAACCACGGCTTGTTGGTGGTGGGTAAAACGGTGGCAGAGGCATTTTTGAACATGTACACCTTAGAAAATGCCTGCCGTATACAAATTGACGCACTGGCGGGCGGTGGTGAATTGAATACCATCCCCAAGACGGTGATAGACGTGAATCAAACCATCATGCAAACCGTCACCGTGGGGCAAGGCGCAGGCATCGCGTGGCCGGCCTTGCTGCGCAAACTGGACCGCATGGATGAGGGCTATAAGACCTGATAATGCTATAAATACAATAGCACTTTAGGCAATCAATACGCCGGCTCGAGGCCAATTTGATGTATAAAAATGGGTGATGAAGGTGTGTGTCTGTTAGAATGGGCAGATGGAAAATTTACCCTCATGCCCGGTGTGCGGCTTAGAAAACACTTACCAAGACAGCGACAACTTCATCTGCCCTGATTGCGGGCATGAATGGCCGGCGGTTGAAATCAGCGACGCAAACAACACAGAGGGCGATACCGACAAACCCATTGTCGACTCCAACGGCAACCCATTGGCCGATGGCGATGCGGTGATTTTGATCAAAGATTTGAAGGTCAAAGGCTCTTCCACCGTGCTGAAAAAAGGCACCAAAGTCAAAAGCATTCGGCTCGTGCCTGGCGGTTCTGACGGGCACGATGTGGATTGCAAATTGGATGCGGACAGCTTCACATTGAAGTCCATTTACCTGAAAAAAGCCTGATGAATCAAGAACTTAAAAATTCTTCTGATTCATTAATTAACACATTGGTTGATAATAAAGAGGCGTTGAGCTTTCAGTCTTTGGGCTTGTGCGCCGAGATTTTAAAAGCCGTCAAATTGCAAGGCTTTGAGGTACCGACTGAGATTCAACTGGGTGCCATTCCAGCGGTGTTGGCAGGCAAAGATGTGCTGGGTGCTGCGCAAACGGGTTCGGGCAAAACGGCGGCATTTTGCGTGCCGCTGTTGCAGCAATGGTGGCTGGGTCAGCAAACCCAATCCCGTGAACAGCGTCAAGGTAAGCGGCAAACTGGCGTTTTGATATTGGTGCCCACACGCGAATTGGCCGCGCAAACGGGCGAGGTGATGCGCAGCTTGGCACAGCATTTACCCGCCAAATTAAAAATCGCCTTGTTGTTTGGTGGTGTGTCCATCAACCCACAAATGATGAATTTGCGCGGCGGTGCCGATGTGGTGGTGGCAACGCCTGGACGCTTGCTGGATTTGGTCAAACACAATGCTTTGAAGCTGGGCAGTGTCAGTACTTTGGTGCTGGACGAAGCCGACCGCTTGCTGGACATGGGTTTTACGGATGAACTGAATGCTGTTTTGGCCTTGCTTCCTGCCAAACGCCAAAACCTGTTTTTCTCTGCCACTTTCCCACAAGACGTGCAAACCTTGGCCGATACGCTGCTGCAAAATGCCCTGCGCATTGAAGTGGCCAGCAGTCCAGAGACAGCGCCCATTATTTTGCAACGCGCCATTCAGGTGGACCCGAAACGCCGCACACAATTGCTACGCAAATTGGTGGAGGAAAGCGATTGGGAACAGGTATTGGTGTTCGTTGCGACCAAGTATGCTGCAGAATTGGTAGCAACCAAGCTCTACAACGCGGGCATGAACGCCGTGCCTTTTCACGGCGAGCTGAGCCAAGGCAATCGCACGCAAACGCTGGCAGACTTCAAAGCAAAAAAATGGCAAGTGGTGATTGCCACCGACGTGGCGGCACGTGGTATCGATATTCCAAATTTAGATGCGGTGGTGAATTACGATTTGCCACGGTCCAGCGTGGACTACATTCACCGCATTGGCCGCACTGGCCGAGCCGGGCAAAGCGGTGTGGCCATTAGCTTTGTGAGCCAAGACACCGAAGCGCATTTCAGGCTGATAGAAAAACGCCAAGGTTTGAATTTGATTCGTGAACAGATTACTGGCTTTGAACCCGAAATTGTTTTGGCACCACTCAAAACCAAAGCCGCAAATGACGCAGTAACACAAGACAATGCGGATGAAAAATCACCCAATCATCCCAAAAACGGTGGCGTGAAAGGCAAACGCCCCAGCAAAAAAGACAAGCTCCGTGCCCTTGCGGAAAAGGGGCACGGGCAAGGCTAAATTTGCAAAGCTTGCTTAGTTTGTAATGCCGCGCATTTGAATGATGCCGCCCAGCAATGCGGTGTCAGACTTGATGCGTGCTGCCAAACCTTCTGCCGTTGTGCCAGCCACTTGCCAGCCTTGGTTAAAGAGCTTTTGACGAATCTCAGGAGAACGCACAATGTCACTGGTCAAGGTGGCGAGTTTGTTCACCACTGCGGGTGGTAGATTTTTCGGACCAGCCAAGGCATTCCAAATTTCCAAATTGAAACCGCGAATATCGGCTTCGGCCATGCTGGGCAGATCAGGTACCAATGGGCTACGGCCACTGGCTGTGGTGCCAATGGCTTTGAGTTTGCCTGCTTTGATTTGCGCATTCGCCAAACCGGGTGGCATCATGGACAGTTGCAATTGACCGCCCAGCATGGCGGTTGCAATTTGCGGATAGCCTGGGTAGGGAATATGCAAGGGGTCAATATTCGATTTGCTTTTTAGCAATTCCATACCAATGTGTCCAACTGTGCCCACGCCAGGTGAGCCGTAGTTCCACTTGTTGCCGGCATTGCGTGCCGCTACAAAAAATTCTTTGGCATTGTTACCGGGCGCATTCAATGGCGCCACCAGCACCAAGGGTGAAACGCCAATCAAGCTGATGGGTGCAAAGTCTTTCAAAGGGTCGTAAGACAATTTGGGGTTCAACAGCTTGGCAATCGTCATGTTGCCGTTGATCATCAGCCCAATGGTGTGGTTGTCAGTGGCCTTGGCAACAAAATCTGCTGCGATATTGCCACCCGCGCCAACTTTGTTTTCAACAATCACGGGCTGTCCCAAAGCTTTGGACAATGGCTCTGCCAAAGTGCGTGCCGTTAAATCAGGCGACGAGCCAGCTGGGAAGCCGACGATCAATTTGACTGTTTGAGTAGGCCAAGCCTGCTTGATTGTGTTTTTAGCAGTTGATTTATTCGTTTGCGCAAACGTCACCACTGGCGTAGCGAACACGGTAAGCGCAAGCGCCACAGTAGTGAGGCGGCGAATTTTTAAGGACGGCAAAGTAGGGCGAATCAAAATATACTCCTGATAATGGTGAACGATATTGCAATGTCTAACAAAAGATTGAGATTGATTCTATGACAATTCGAATTGGTGAAGGCTGGGATGTGCATGCACTCGTTGCGGGGCGCAAGCTCATCATCGGTGGCGTGGAAATTCCGCACAGCGTGGGGCTCTTGGGGCATTCCGATGCCGATGTGCTCTTGCACGCCATCACCGACGCGCTCTTGGGCGCAGCCGCTTTGGGCGATATTGGCAAACACTTTCCCGATACCAGTGCCGATTTCAAAGATGCCGATTCTTGGTTGCTGCTGCAGCGCACGGGTCAATTGATTACTGACAAAGGCTACCGCATTGGCAACATCGACAGCACCGTCATCGCCCAAGCACCCAAACTTGCTCCCTACATTGACGCCATGCGTACACGCATTGCTGCCGCTTTGAGCATGGATGTGGCTAATGTCAACGTCAAAGCCAAAACCGCTGAAAAAATGGGACCTGTGGGTGAAGGCAAAAGCATGGAAGCGCGGGCTGTGGTGTTGCTCACAGCATGAAATTTATACTAAATTGGCATCTAGCCGGCGTATTGATTGCCTAGTATGCTATTAAATATATAGCATTTGATTAAAACAAAACAGGTTTTTCTCGAAACAATTCGGGAAGCAGTGATTTGAATGTCACCAGTTTAGGTTTATCAAATTGCGCAATGTAGGCGTTGTTGGGGTTCTTGGCAGCAAAGTTTTGATGTGCTTCTTCAGCAGGGTAAAACCCCGTGCTTGCCAGCGGCGTCAGTTGTGTCACGATGGGTCTGGTGAACACTTCCAGTGAATCTACTTGCGCGATATAACGCTCGGTCAATTGACGTTGGTAGTCGTTGGCATAAAACACAGCCGAGCGGTACTGTGGCCCTTCGTCGGGGTATTGGGCATTGCGCTGAGTGGGGTCATGGGCAACAGTCAAATACACGCGCAAGAGTTGCTCATAGCTGATTTGTTTGGGGTCATACACCACTTGCACCGCTTCAGCATGCCCTGTAGAACCGGTGGTGACATAGGCGTATTGCGCATCTTTCTCTTGTCCACCTGCATAACCCGACACCGCGCTGATCACCCCTTGGGTGTGTTGAAAAACCGATTGCACGCCCCAGAAACATCCGCCCGCAAACACGACCGACTGCGCACCATCTGTGGGTTCTTTGATTCCAGCTTTCACGATGCTGGATGCAGGAGGTAACGCTTGACTGAGTGCTTGCAACACATAACGGTTGCTCAAATACGTAGCCAGACCCGCACTGGCCAACAAGTACAAGCTCAGGGTGATGACGTTAAAACGCGAAAAAATGGTTGGCAATGCAGTCTTAGACATGGGGATTCGAGTCGAATCATGCCCAGTTAGTTCAATTCAATCCAGCCAGACCTTTGCTTGAATCGGTACTTAATTGTTGAACAGACCCGTTTTGACCTTGACTTTCGATTCGCTCATTGAAAAGCGCTGTACCACGTTGGTGCGATCAAACAATATAACCAGCTCCTTGCGCGTGCCACTTTGGCTGCTGCCCAACCAATTGACCACGGGAATGTAGTTCACCAGATCTGAAGTGACATTGTCAAATTCATAAGTCGAAATTTCCAAACCGCCATCCGTGAATGAGGTACGTACAGGAGAGCCCAGCATTTTACGTACTTCAGCTTTGGTGGTTTGCCCTTCGGTGAGTTTGCTACTAATCGAAACCTCGGTTTCTTTGCGCAAGGATTCATTGCCCTTGCTGGCGCAGCCACTCAAAGTGAGTATGGCCAAGATGCTGGCAGTGAGCAATAGGGTTGGTTTCATGGCAGACTCCTTAAACGATAAGTGGGTTTGTTGATTTATTGTACGGGTTAGCGTTGGATTTGAACAGCAAGTTAATATATGCCCTATGCAGGATAAACGATCACGTCTTAAAAATCGCTTAAGCTGGCTGCTGCCTTGGTTGGCTGTGTCCTTGCTGGGGATGGTGTGGATTGCAAGCCAAACGATTGATCGCCAGCGTGCTTTGTTTGAAACCGACGCCCGCATTGTGCACCGGTTGTTGAGCCAGCAAGTCGTTCAACACGATGCCATTCTTGCGACCTTGGCTTTGCTGCAACCCGGACACACGGGCGCGTTAAAAGGCGAAGAGGCAACGCCAGAACAACGTTTAACGGCTTTGTACCCGCACATCTTGAATGTTCAACGCCGTGACCGTGATGGCACTTGGCCAGACCCGGCACTGCAGCAAGCCGAAAACGTGTCACAGCAACAAAAACGGGCCGCCTTGGCGAATGTAGACGTCACCAAAGGTCGCTACCAGCTGGTTTTGGCGGCACAGCCCATGGCGTATGCGCTGACCATCGATGTGCGCGGTATGGTACCTTGGGCCGATTGGCCTATGAAAGTGGACAGCAGCCCGGTTCGGGTGGTGTTGGCACATGAAGGGCAGTCTTTTCACATACAAATAGGAGAATCAGATTCGGTATCAAAGTCAAAATTGCTGGACTGGCAATTTGACTTTAGCAAGCATTTGGCAGCCGCAAGCCAGCCTTTTGATGTGCTTGCCACACAAACTTTCAAATGGCACCAATTGCCGTGGGCATTGATGATGCTGTGGCCTGTATTGGTTGCTGCTGTGCTCTACCTCATTTCATTTTTGCTACGTCAACGCGATGCACGGCGACGCGCTGAAGAGTTGTTGCGATTGGGGCAAGTGGCCCGACTCAACACCTTGGGCGAATTGGCGGCTGGTATGGCGCATGAACTGAACCAACCGCTGACCGCCATGCTGGCCAACACCCAAGCGGCGCAACGCATGCTGGCCGATTCGCCACCTGAATTGGATACTGCGCAACGCGCCATGACACAAGCCGTCGCGCAAGCACGTCGTGCGTCAGAAGTGGTGGGGCGTTTGCGGCGTGCGGTTGAGCAACCTGAATCAGATCAAGGCACGCAAGCACTTGAACTGGGCGATGTGCTGCGTCGCGCTGTGTATTTGCTCGAGCCTGAGGCCAAACGTTTGGGCATTGTGATCAACATGCAAAGTGCCGAACCTGTCTGGGTGCTGGCTGATTCGGTCGCATTGGACCAAATTGTTCACAACTTGTTGATGAACGCTTTTCAAGCATTGGAACAATCCAGCACCGAGCTAAAACGTTTGCAGATCAGCACATCACAACACGATGTATTCGGTGAACTCAGGGTGGCTGACAATGGGGCAGGTATTCCTGAAGATGTATTGCCACGCTTGTTTGAGCCATTTTTCTCGACACGCGAAGGCGGCCTGGGTTTGGGCTTGAGTCTGTGCGAAACATTGGCGCAAGGCATGGGGGGAGAAATCAGTGCCAGCAACCAAGCGCAGGGTGGCGCCGTTCTCAAATTGTCTTTGCCACTATCGAAGCTAGAAACACCAGCCACATGAGCATGAACACCGCTGTCACGCTGTCACCCACCATCCACTTGATTGATGACGATGCGGCGGTGCGCGAAGGTTTGTCTTTGTTGATTGGTACTGTCGGTTTGCGAGTGCAAGCTTGGGACAACCCCTTGCGCTTTTTGGCGGAGTTTGACCGTCAATCGATTGGCGCGATTGTGTTGGATGTGCGCATGCCAGGCATCAGTGGTTTGACGGTGCTGGATGATTTGATCAAGCAGGGCGTGGATCAACCGGTCATCATGCTGACTGGGCATGGCACGGTAGACATGTGCCGGCGCGCATTCAAATCAGGCGCTGCCGAGTTTTTAGAAAAACCGGTGAACGACGAAGCCTTGTTAGAGGCCTTGCAAAGCGCTGTGCGCCAGCATGTGCGTGTACGCCAAAGCCAACATGCCGACCGTGCTGCGCGCGAGCGCTATGCGCAATTGTCCGAGCGCGAGCGCGAGGTGCTGGACTTCATTGTGGCGGGCTTAACCAACAAAGAAATTGGCCGTGCTTTGGACTTGTCACCTCGCACCGTCGAAACCCACCGCGCCAATTTGTTTGCCAAATTGCAAGCCGAGTCTTTGGCGCAGCTGATTCGTCACTACGCCACGCTGGTGGAAGAAGCCAACAAATCCTAATTTACTCCAAGTAGTGGCTCTGCGTCTCTTCGTCACTACGTAGTTCTACGCAGTCCAAAGCGTAACCGTACGAATGGTGCCAAGGCTTTGGTTTATTTACAGTTCTCTCACGGTTAATCGAACCGTTTAACACATTGGAGAACACCATGAAAACTACTTTCAAAATTGCCGCAATCGCTTTGTCATGCATCGCTGTATCTGCTCAAGCACAAGCCGTGCGCACCGAAAAAAACATGTCTTTAGAATTGGCTAACCAAATTGCCAGCGCCACCGTCGCAGCTTGCGCAGCAGGCGGCTACAACGTGGGTGTCGCGGTGGTTGACCGTGCTGGCGTGTTGCGCGCATTCCAACGCGCTGACAATGCAGGTCCACACACTGTAGGTGCGGCACAAGGCAAGGCGTACACATCGGCTTCTGCTAAAAATAACACCACAACCATGTTGGAAAACGTGCAAAAAAATCCGGGCGCTGCCACTTTGGTGAACATCCCAGGCTTCTTGGTGTTGGGCGGTGGCGTGCCAGTCAAAGTGGGTAACGAGGTGATTGGTGCTGTGGGCGTTGGTGGCGCACCAGGCGGTCATTTGGATGAGCAATGCGCCAATGCCGGCATCGACAAAGTGAAAGAATTGTTGAAATAACTTGATTGAAAAGAATCGGTCATGAAAAACACGGTCAACTTCATGCAGCGTAGCCAAGCACTTGTTTTGAGCTTTGCAGGACTGCTTTTCCAAGCAACGGCTTGGGCACAAGTGCCACCCAGTGCGGCTGAAGTTGCCCGCTACAGCGGCTTGCATGCCGCAGCACAGCGCGGTGATGTGGCACAAATTCAACGCTTGGCCACGGCTGCAACCGTGAACACGGTGGACAGCTATGGCCGCACGCCTGTGCACGTGGCAACTTTTGCCAAGCAGCGTGAAGCTATTCGGGTATTAGTCAAAGCGGGCGCTGATTTGGGCAAACTGGAAAGTGACCGTTACGATGCAGTCACCATCGCATCTGTAGCGGACGATGAAGAAACCTTGCGCGTGTTGTTGCAATTGGGTGCCAGTGCCAAACTGACCACCAGCCGCTATGACGGCACCGCCTTGATCGCGGCCGCGCACTTAGGGCACGATGGGGTAGTGCGTCAGCTCATCCAAGCCGGCGCACCTTTGGACCATGTCAACAATTTGCATTGGACCGCCGCAATTGAAGCCGTGGTGCTGGGGGATGGAGGCAAGCGGCACCAATCGACACTCAAAGCATTGATCGACGCAGGAGCTAATTTGAAGCTCACCGACAGGCACGGCCAAACGCCCTTGCAATTGGCAAAGGCGCGCGGCTACAGCGAAATGGTGAACATGCTAGAAAAGGCAGAAAAGCGCTGATAGACATCAGCTGATTGAGCTCATGACTAAATAGTCTTTAACCCGCTTCAGAGTGCTTCGGGTTTTCGTTAGATAGTGCCAAGCATTTGTGTTTAGCATATTGCTGGATACAAATGTCTTCCTACAACACTACAAGGAGAGCTCATGAAAATCGAAACCCTCGCCGTGCATGCTGGTTATGCACCAGATCCCACTACCAAATCTGCCGCCACACCGATTTACCAAACGGTAGCCTATGCGTTTGACAATGCGCAGCACGGTGCTGATTTGTTTGATTTGAAAGTTCCGGGCAGCATTTACACCCGCATCATGAACCCCACGCAAGATGTGCTGGAAAAGCGCGTCGCTGCGCTTGAGGGCGGTATTGCAGCTTTGGCGGTGTCATCGGGTATGGCGGCGATCACGTATGCGATTCAAACCATTGCTGAATCGGGTGACAACATCATTTCTGCCAGCCAACTGTATGGCGGTACCTACAACTTGTTGGCCCATACATTGCCACAAATGGGCATTGAAACGCGCTTCGCCGATGCCAGCAAACCTGAGAGCTTTGCGGCATTGATTGATAACAAAACCAAAGCGATTTTTTGTGAATCGATAGGTAACCCATTGGGCAATGTGACTGATTTTGCAGCGCTGGCCAAAGTGGCGCATGCGCATGGCATACCGCTGATTGTGGACAACACCGTGCCCAGCCCTTACTTGTGCCGCCCGTTTGAACATGGCGCCGACATTGTGGTGCACTCGCTCACCAAGTACCTGGCTGGCCATGGCAACAGCGTGGGTGGTGCGATTGTGGACAGCGGTAAATTCCCTTGGGCCGAGCACAAAGAGCGCTTCAAGCGTTTGAACGAACCCGATGTGTCTTATCAACGGCGTGGTGTACACCGAAGCCTCGGCCCCGCAGCCTTCATTGGCCGCGCCGCGTCGCCGTGCTGTCGACATGGGCGTCTCGCATCTCGCCCACCAACGCGTTCTACATTTTGCAAGGCATACAAACCTTGGCACTGCGCATGGACCGCATTTGCGACAACACCTTGGCGATTGCCAAACATTTGCAAAAGCACCCCAAAGTGGCATGGGTGAACTACGCTGGCTTGCCAGACCATCCGGATCATGGATTGGTGAAAAAATACATGAGCGGCAAAGCCTCGGGCATTTTGTCTTTTGGTTTAAAGAGCACAGATGCCGACCCACGCGCCGCAGGCGCACGCGTGTTGGATGCTTTCCAACTCTTCACCCGCTTGGTCAATATTGGCGATGCCAAATCACTCGCCACCCATCCCGCATCCACCACGCATCGCCAACTCAACCCTGCTGAATTGGCCAAAGCCGGTGTGTCCGAAGACATGGTGCGCTTGTCACTGGGTATTGAGCATGTGGACGATTTGCTGGCTGACTTAGAGCAAGCATTGGCTCAAGTTTAATGATAAAATTGGCCTCTAGGCGGCATAAAAGTTGCTTAGAGTGCTATTTTATTTTATAGCATTGAATACTCTTTTTGAAATGAACAGTCATTTATGACCACAACTTCACCTGCTTCGCCAACGTCGCACGTTGCGCTACCACTCGATAAAGAGCTGGTACTCAAAGTCATTCCCATGCCAGCCGACTGCAATGCCAACGGCGATATCTTTGGTGGCTGGGTCATGGCGCAGGTGGACTTGGCAGGCAGTGTTGTCCCCGCACGCTACACCCAAGGCCGCATGGCGACGGTGGCGGTGAATGAATTCATATTCAAGCAACCCGTTCGAGTGGGTGACATCCTTTCCTTCTTTTCTGCCGTTACCCGCATCGGCAGAACCTCAATCACCGTCAAAGTCGAAGTCTATGCCGAGCGTTACAACACACAAGGCAACTACATCAAAGTCACTGAAGCGCTGGTGACCTATGTGGCGATTGATGATCAGGGTAAACCGCGCGAAATTCCAAAAGCTGCCAAGTAATTCTGGTTCGTTTCAGGTGTGTTCATATTGACTGCATGTGAAGTTGATGCGATGTCCCGCTTTGCGCAGCGTCTTGAAATTTCGGTTGCAAGCCTCAGGTTGTGAGGTATGACTGATACAAAACACATCGTTTGCCCCCATTGCCACACCACCAACCGTGTGCGCACCGACCAGCTTGGCAGCGCGCCCACTTGCGGCCAGTGCAAAAAAGCCCTGTTTGATGGCCACCCCGCCAATTTGGACGAAGCTGCTTTTGATAAACACATCAACCGCAATCACATTCCAGTGTTGGTCGATTTTTGGGCGCCGTGGTGCGGTCCATGCCGCCAAATGGCACCCGCTTACGAGCAAGCCGCAAAGCAGTTAGAGCCTAACATCCGCGTGGTCAAAGTTGACACCGAGGCCGTGCCCAACTTGGGCGCACGTTACAACATTCGCAGCATTCCCACCCTGGCACTTTTCGTCAATGGCAAAGAAGTCGCCCGCCAGCCAGGCGCGATGGGCTTGGCCGATATTGTGCGCTGGACCCAAAGTCATCTATAAGCCATCTATAAGCCGTATCTAAACTTTTTAGGCATAAAATAGGCCTGTAGCCGGCGTATTTATTGCCTAAGCTGCTATATAAAGTGTAGCAACTATTTTGCTTTACCCCGGTATTTCAAAAGTATCGCCTGAAACCAAGGTGCACTCGGCTGCACCACACCATCCGCACATTTGATTTGGTAGGCTTTGCCACTCAAACTGCTTTCCGTTGCCGCCCGCTCAATGAACTTTTCAGCGGTTTGGACAAGGTCTCTGTCCTGCAAATATTTATATTTGGTAGCAGGTGCGCAGATGCTTCTTTGGCACTGTGCCAAGTGCCGTTGCGATTGAACTGGCAGTTGGACGTTTCTAAGGAGGTGAAGAGGTGGGCGATTTCGGCTTTTGTGGCTGGGGGTTCGGCGGCGTGGCAAGTGCTGGAAAAAAAACTGACACCAAGCCAGCATGCAAACCAAAGTAATTTTGTTTTCATTGCCACATTACCTACCGCATGTTAGTAGGGTTTGTTTGCAAGCGAAGATATTGAAAATATAGCGTTCATTGTCTTGCAAAACCTTCACCAGCCGACGCAGGGTTAGGATCAGGTGCTAATTGAAACAAACACTGCATCAAATTTTTAACTTCTGACCACGGCAAGCGGTTGTTGTCACTGCGCAGTTTGACCAGTTGGCGACTGGCTTCCACAGCATAAGGCCAAACTCTTTTGAACTGCCCTTTACCATCGCGTCTCTGCTGTCGTGTTCATCATGTTTGGTGCCGTCCTGTGCGGCATAGGAATGAAATTCTTTGATGCGCGGTACTTTAAAGCTTTCCAAGCCTTGGCATTGGTTCAGCTCGGCGGTGCTGTCGCGCTGTGTGTGCCCACCCGCAAACGAATCTTGCACCGTGTGCAAGATAGAACCAAATGCAATGTCTTTGATACTGGCCTGGGGTCAGTTCTCACCGGGTTTGCCGCCAATTTGTCGACCCAAAATGTACATATCGGCCACGCGCCAACCTGAGCATCCAAAATGAGGTTTGAGTGCCGGTATTGGGATGTCTTTGATATAGGTGTTCACGGTATATTCGCCAATGGAGACGCGCCAAGCAAACTCTAGCCAGCCTAATATTTTTTGCTGCGTCAATTCAGGTGCTTCACCAGGCTCAGTAGCCATGGCGTGTAAAAATTGCAAATCGCCAAAGTGCGAACGCGTCATCAAATTGCCACGCATGACTTTCGGGCCTTTTTCACAAAGTGAGATTTTTGCTTCCTTAGCTTTTTTCTGTGAATCTGCAAACAAGCAATACCAACACGCTGGCTGAGTAGAAAAGCGAACGGTTTCAGGTTTGCATGAATTGATGCCAAGGTATTTGCATTTAGCTTGCTCAGTATTCAGACGAAAAGGCGGTAAAATTGTTCCAGCGCACGCCATACTGAATGAAGGGATATAGAAATTCCTTGGCATCGGCACATGATTTGTTGTCTTGTAAATTGCCATCAACAGGGCAATCATAGGCAAGCCGCGTTATCTCTTCATGCACAGGCTCCTTTAACAAAACGCCCACTTTCCCCGCTATCAAATACAGGTTGCTGTCGCTTTCTTTGGTCAGTTGTGATTCAAAACTGGAACCAGTGGGTGCAATTTGAAATGCTTGAGTTAAGTGCAATAAAAAACAAACAGAAAGCATGAAGAGTAGTTTGTTCATTAACCGTTTCCTTTCTGTTTGAAGATTTAAAGTATACTGTACATATAGACAGCCATTAAGTCAAATTAACTTCGTACTAATACAGCCATTATCAGTCGCATTGATTGCCAAATCTGCTACTAAACATATAGCACCCCATGTCGAAACCCAAACCCAAAGCCATCAACCCCGCTGAAATCGTGCCCGATTTGCCATTGGACAAGGGTGTGTTTGTCAGCTATCCGAACTCGCCGTTTGAGTTGTACCAACCTTATCCGCCGGCAGGTGATCAGCCTGAGGCTATCAACAAGTTAGTAGAGGGCGTGAATGATGGGGAGGTGTTTCAGACGCTGCTGGGGGTGACGGGCTCGGGTAAGACCTTCACGATGGCGAACGTGATTGCACGGCTGGGCGGCCGGCGAGAGCGTTTTGCCATAACAAGACTTTGGCCGCGCAGTTGTACAGTGAGTTTTCCTTACCTTCTGAAGAACGCGGTGGAATACTTTGTCAGCTACTACGACTATTACCAGCCCGAAGCCTATGTGCCACAGCGCGATTTGTTCATTGAAAAAGATTCCGCCATCAACGAACACATCGAGCAGATGCGGCTGTCGTGCACCAAAAGCATTTTGGAGCGGCGCGATGTGGTGATTGTGGCCACTGTATCGGCCATTTACGGTATTGGTCAGCCCGAGGCGTACCACAAGATGATCATGACGCTGCGCCAAGGTGACAAGCTGAACCAGCGCGACGCCATCATGCAGCTGATTCGCATGCAGTACAAGCGCAATGATATGGAGTTTGCCCGCGGTGTGTTTCGGGTGCGCGGCGACACGATTGACGTGTTCCCCGCAGAACATTCTGAAATGGCGATTCGCATTGAAATGTTTGATGACGAAATTGAATCGCTGCAATTATTTGACCCGCTGACCGGCAAAATCAAACAAAAAATCCAACGCTTCACGGTATACCCCAGCAGCCATTACGTGACCCCACGCGACCAAGTGGTGGCTGCAATCGAAACCATCAAAACAGAACTGGCCGAGCGCATAGACCACTTTGTCAAAGAGGGCAAACTCGTCGAAGCGCAACGCATTGAACAGCGCACACGCTTTGACTTGGAAATGCTGACCGAAGTCGGTCACTGCAAAGGCATTGAAAACTATTCGCGCCATTTGAGTGGATCCAAACCAGGCGACCCACCGGCGACATTGACCGACTATTTACCCAAAGACGCGTTGATGTTTGTAGACGAGAGCCACGTCACCATTGGGCAGTTTGGTGCCATGTACTTGGGCGATCGTTCGCGCAAAACCACGCTGGTGGAGTATGGCTTTCGCCTGCCCAGCGCCTTGGACAATCGGCCACTCAAATTTGCTGAGTTTGAAACCAAAATGCGCCAAGTGGTGTTGGTATCTGCCACGCCGTCCAACTGGGAAAACGAACACGCTGGCCAGGTGGTGGAGCAGTACGCCCCACAGGATTGGTGGACCCCGAAGTGGAAGTGCGCCCCGCCACCAGCCAGGTGGACGATGTGCTGCAAGAAATTCGCATTCGCGTAGACAAGCAAGAGCGCGTGTTCATCACCACGCTGACCAAGCGCATGGCCGAGCAACTGACCGATTATTTGAGTGAGAACGGCGTGAAAGTGCGTTATTTACACAGCGACATTGACACGGTAGAGCGCGTTGAGATTTTGCGCTATTTGCGCTTGGGCGTGTTTGATGTGCTGGTAGGCATCAACCTCTTGCGCGAAGGCTTGGACGTGCCTGAGGTGAG
>CAWJBD010000011.1:0-93491 GCA_963841045.1 uncultured beta proteobacterium
ATGCAGCCGTGCGTGAAGGTTTGTCTTTGTTGATTGGTACTGTCGGCTTGCGGGTGCAAGCTTGGGACAACCCCTTGCGATTCTTGGCGGAGTTTGACCGCGAAAGGATTGGCGCGATCGTGCTGGATGTGCGCATGCCAGGCATCAGCGGCCTGACGGTGCTGGACGACGCTGGTCAAGCAGGGCGTAGACCAGCCGGTCATCATGCTTACCGGGCATGGCACGGTTGATATGTGCCGCCGCGCGTTCAAGTCAGGCGCAGCCGAGTTTCTGGAAAAACCGGTGAACGACGAAACCTGCTGGAAGCCTGCAAAGCGCAGTGCGTCAGCATGTGCGTTCGCGCCAGCGCCACCAGGCCGACCGCGCTGCGCGCGAGCGCTATGCGCAATTGTCCGAGCGCGAGCGCGAGGTGCTGGGCCTGATTGTGGCGGGGCTGACCAACAAGGAAATTGGCCGCGCGCTGGACGTGTCGCCCCGCACGGTCGAAACCCACCGCGCCAACCTGTTTGCCAAGCTGCAGGTTGACTCTCTGGCGCAGCTGATCCGTCACTACGCCACGCTGGTGGGACGAAGCCAACAAATCCTAATTTACTCCAAGTAGTGGCTCTGCGTCTCTTCGCCACTACGTAGTTTTACGCAGTCCAGGGAGCGTAACCGTACGAATGGTGCAATGGTTTAGTGCATATTTACAGTTCTCCTCACGGGTGATGAGACCGTTTAACACTTTCAGGAGAACACCATGAAAGCCACTTTAAAACTGCGCGCAATCGCTTTGTCTTGCTTCGCCGCCTATCTGCTCAGTGCCCAAGCCGTGCGCATCGAAGAAAAACATGTCTATGGAGTTGGCTAAAAAAATTGCCAGCGCCACCGTCGGCCGCCTGCAGCAGGCGGAATTCAACGTGACCGTCACGGTGGTCGACCGCGCCGGTGGGTGCGCGCAGTTGCAACGCGCTGACAATGCAGGCCCCAGACACACAGGGGCCGCCCCAGGCAAGGCGTCTACACGTCCGCGTCGGCCAAAAACACCACCAGGCGATGGTGGAAAACGTGCAGAAAGAACCCGGCGGCTGCCAAATTGGTCCAGATCCCAGGCTTCTTGGTGCTGGGTGGAGGCGTGCCGGTTAAGGTGGGAGATGAGGTGATTGGCGCAGTGGGTGTGGGTGGTGCGCCCGGCGGTCATTTGGATGAGAAATGCGCCAATGCCGGCATCGACAAAGTGAAAGAATTGTTGAAATAACTTGATTGAAAAGAATCGGTCATGAAAAACACGGTCAACTTCATGCAGCGTAGCCAAGCACTAGTTTTGGGCTTTGCTGGTCTGCTTTTCCAAGCAACAGCTTGGGCACAAGTGCCACCCAGTGCGGCTGAAGTTGCCCGCTACAGCGGATTGCATGCCGCAGCACAGCGCGGTGATGTGGCACAAATTCAACGCTTGGCTACGGCTGCATCCGTGAACACGGTGGACAGCTATGGCCGCACACCCTTGCACGTGGCAAGTTTTGCCAAGCAGCGTGAGGCTATTCGGGCATTGGTCAAAGCGGGCGCTGATTTGGGCAAACTGGAAAGTGACCGTTACGATGCGGTCACCATCGCGTCGGTAGCTGACGATGAAGAAACCTTGCGCGTGTTGTTGCAGCAGGGTGCCAGTGCCAAATTAACCACCAGCCGCTATGACGGCACTGCCTTGATCGCGGCTGCGCACTTAGGACACGATGGGGTGGTGCGTCAGCTCATCCAAGCCGGTGCACCCTTGGACCATGTCAACAAATTTGCATTGGACAGCCGCGATCGAAGCCGTGGTGCTGGGTGATGGTGGCAAGCGACACCAATCCACACTCAAAGCATTGATTGACGCAGGAGCCAATTTGAAGCTCACCGACAGGCACGGTCAAACGCCCTTGCAATTGGCAAAGGCGCGCGGTTACACCGAAATGGTGAGCATGCTGGAAAAGGCAGAAAAGCGCTGATAGACATCAGCTGATTGAGCTCATGACAAAATAGTCTTTAGCCCGTTTCAGTAGGGCTGCGGGTTTTCGTTAAGATAGTGCCAAGCGTTTGGTTTAGCATATTGCTGGATACAAATGTCTTCCTACAACACAAAAGGAGAGCACATGAAAATCGAAACCCTCGCCGTGCATGCTGGATATGCACCAGACCCCACGACCAAATCTGCCGCTACACCGATTTACCAAACGGTGGCCTATGCGTTCGACAATGCGCGGCATGGTGCCGATTTGTTTGATTGAAAGTGCCGGGCAACATCTACACCCGCATCATGAACCCCACGCAAGATGTGCTGGAAAAGCGTGTCGCTGCGCTGGAGGGTGGCATTGCCGCTTTGGCGGTGTCATCGGGTATGGCGGCGATCACGTATGCGATTCAAACCATTGCTGAATCGGGTGACAACATCATTTCAGCCAGCCAACTGTATGGCGGTACTTACAACTTGTTGGCCCATACATTGCCACAAATGGGCATTCAAACGCGATTCGCCGACGCCAGCAAAGCCTGAAAGTTTTGCGGCATTGATTGACAACAAAACCAAAGCAATTTTTTGTGAATCGATAGGCAACCCATTGGGCAATGTGACCGATTTTGCAGCGCTGGCCAAAGTGGCGCACGCGCATGGCATACCGCTGATTGTGGACAACACCGTGCCCAGCCCTTACTTGTGCCGCCCGTTTGAACATGGCGCCGACATTGTGGTGCATTCGCTCACCAAGTACTTGGCGGGGCATGGCAACAGCGTGGGTGGTGCGATTGTGGACAGCGGTAAATTCCCCTGGGCCGAGCACAAAGAGCGCTTCAAGCGTTTGAACGAACCCGATGTGTCTTACCACGGCGTGGTGTATACCGAAGCTTTAGGCCCTGCAGCCTTCATTGGTCGTGCCCGCGCGGCGTCCTGCGCAACATGGGTGTCGCATGCGCATGAATGCGCTTACATTTTGCAAGGCATACAAACCTTGGCACTGCGAATGGAACCGCATTTGCGACAACACCTTGGCGATTGCCAAACATTTGCAAAAGCACCCCAAAGTGGCTTGGGTGAACTACGCTGGCTTGCCAGACCATGCGGATCATGGTTTGGTGAAAAAATACATGAGCGGCAAAGCCTCGGGCATTTTGTCTTTTGGTTTAAAGAGCACAGATGCCGACCCACGTGCCGCCGGTGCACGTGTGCTGGATGCCTTCCAACTCTTCACCCGCTTGGTCAATATTGGCGATGCCAAATCACTCGCCACCCACCCCGCATCCACCACGCACCGCCAGCTCAACCCTGCTGAATTGGCTAAAGCCGGTGTGTCAGAAGATATGGTGCGCCTGTCACTGGGTATTGAGCATGTGGACGATTTGCTGGCTGACTTAGAGCAAGCCTTGGCTCAAGTTTAATGATAAAATTGGCCTATAGGCGGCATGAATGTTGCCTAGAGTGCAATTTTATTGATAGCATTTACTTGAGTTTTTAGGATTTGCAAGTACCACTGCCACTGTCTAAGGTGGCGCCGTTTACAGCCTGAAACGACCACTCGTACCTGGATGCGTACAGTTTCAAAACCAACACGCCATGGTTTTTTAGACGCATTTCGCTATTGGATTTAATCGCTGCAAAATCGCTCAGGCTTGCGCCACCCGTACCGACGACAAACGAGCGAATGCCATTCGTTGCATGCACCGTGCCATCACTTTGAGTGGCAGCAAACCGTTCATACTGATGTTCGTGCCCTTGCAAAATGATGTCAACTTTTTGCGCTTCTAATTCACCCCAAATGGCTTGCATGGTTTTGTTGTCTCCACGCGCTGCAGACGTAAAGACAGGGTAGTGCCACGCAGCAATTTTGCAGCCAGAATTGCCAGCACGTTGTGCTTTGACCCATGCCATTTGCCCTGAACGAGTGTCTGCACCGACGTTGCTATTCGATGCCAACAATGTCCAATCACCTAGGTTTTGCTTGTAATAGCCAGATCGGTCAGTCCCAGCACGGTCGCCAAAGTAGTCGTAGTAACCACCGCATTGGCTACACCGTAATCATGGTTGCCCGGCGTAGCCCATGTTTTATCTTTGAACTTGCCCCAAGTCGGTTCATAGCAATTTTGGTATTCGGTCGCTAATCCCGCATAATACACGTTATCACCCAAAGTCAGCACAGCTGAATTTTGTCCCGCTTGTTTGAGTATGCGATCAACCAATGAAGCCGTTTGGTAGGCGGGCGTGTCTTTGGGATCCGCAATACCGCACTGTGCAATGTCACCTGCAGCGACCAAAGTGAACGGCTCGTCAGAACCACCACAACTGACGATGGTCAAAGTGGTTATCAATACACCAACGATTCCTAATTTAAAGTGTGTTGAACGATTCATAAGAACGCCTTTTTGCTGGTCATGTCATGGTTGATCATCAATTATTGCCCAAGGGCCATAGATTGCGTTGCTGAATTGAACGACCGTAGGGCAAAAATTTCGAGGTGATGAAAGTTGGGAAGGAAATGGATAATTGAGAGCATTGTAAAAACATCTAGATCACCCCAAAATGACCACATCACCTAGCTCATCACCAATTACCAACCATGTCGCCTTGCCGCATGACAAAGAGCTGGTGCTCAAAGTCATACCCATGCCAGCGGACTGCAATGCCAACGGCGATATTTTTGGTGGCTGGGTCATGGCTCAGGTGGACTTGGCAGGCAGCGTCGTCCCCGCTCGTTACACCCAAGGCCGTATGGCGACCGTGGCGGTGAATGAATTCATATTCAAGCAACCCGTTCGAGTGGGTGACATTCTGTCCTTCTTCTCCGCAGTCACACGCATAGGGAGAACCTCAATCACCGTCAAAGTCGAAGTCTATGCCGAGCGTTACAACACACAAGGCAACTACATCAAAGTCACTGAAGCGCTGGTGACCTATGTGGCGATTGATGATCAAGGAAAACCACGCGAAATTCCAAAAGCTGCCAAGTAATTCTGGTTCGTTTCAGGTGTGTTCATGTTGAATACATGTGAAGTTGATGGGATGTCGCGCATTGAGCAGCGTCTTGAAATTTCGGTTGCAAGCCTCAGTTGCGAGAAGTATGACTGATACAAAACACATCGTTTGCCCCCATTGCCATACCACCAACCGCGTTCGCACCGATCAGTTGGGTAGCGCGCCCACTTGTGGGCAATGCAAAAAAGCCCTGTTTGATGGCCACCCCGCCAATTTGGATGAAGTCTCTTTCCATAAACACATCAACCGCAACCACATACCAGTGTTGGTCGACTTTTGGGCACCGTGGTGCGGTGGATGCCGCCAAATGGCACCCGCATACGAGCAAGCCGCTAAGCAGTTAGAGCCTAACATTCGCGTGGTCAAAGTTGACACTGAAGCCGTGCCGAACTTGGGCGCGCGCTACAACATCCGCAGCATTCCCACATTGGCGCTTTTCGTCAATGGCAAAGAAGTCGCCCGCCAGCCAGGCGCAATGGGCTTGGCCGATATTGTGCGCTGTACCGAAGCCACTGATAAGCCATCTATAAGCCGTATCTAAACTTTTTAGGCATAAAATAGGTCTGTATCCGGCGTATTCATTGCCTAATTTGCTATATAAAATGTAGCAACTATTTTGCTTTTCCCCGATACTTCAAAAGCATCGCCTGAAACCAAGGTGCACTCGGCTGCACCACACCATCCGCACATTTAATTTGGTAGGCCTTGCCACTCAAACTGCTCTCGGTTGCCGCCCGCTCAATGAACTTTTCAGCGGTCGGAACTAGATCTCTGTCTTGTAGGTATTTGTATTTGGTAGCCAGGTGTGCAGATGCTTCTTTGGCACTGTGCCAAGTGCCGTTGCGATTGAACTGGCAGTTGGACGCTTCTAAAGTGGAGAAGAGGTGGGCGATTTCGGCTTTTGTGGTGATAGGTTCGGCGGCGTGGGCAAGGTTGCCGAACAAAAATAATGTGATTAAGAAAACGATTCGCATAGCCTAATTAGTTTGGGCTGAACTTGGTAAGTAGAAATTGCTCAACAAACCCTAAAACACTACTAACATCTGGTTCGGAAATTTTTGACCATTCCGCATGCATTGCCAAATTACGAATTTTTGGCATTGCATCTAAAAGCGATTTTTGCGCTCCAGCAACTAAACCTTTCGATTTCAGAGAGTTAACCACTTCCTGCATAGTTTTATCATCAACGTCTAATTCGTTCACTGCAGCGTAACGCTTGAGCGTATCTTCCAACGCTGCACATGCGAGTACAGCTGCAACATCTTTGTGGCCTTCAAGCATTGCTTGCCTAGCTAATGCTACAAAATCTTAAATACTTCACCGGAAACTCGCAGGTCACATCGAAAACATAACCACCCTCAAAGTCTTCCCTTGCGCTTAAAAAAATATTATTTAGAGTATTAACATAGGTATCTTTCCCATGGTTTAAAACGCATTTTGAATAAACTTCAGCAAAGTGCCTGTAATGTGGAGAATCTTCACCGAGTATTGCCCTTAATAGACTTTGAGCGCTGGTAGCCCATTTTTGCCAATGACCATTTGGAGAGAAGCTGCTGTTAGGCATATTGCTTGATCTAACCATAGTAATTGAGTCAAAGCTTTTACCCAATTCTTCGAATCGCCGCAAAAAAACATCTTTAATCATTGTGTTTAATTTTTAAACTAAAACTGCAGTATACTGTACAAATACCCAGCTCACAAGTTAATTCATTTAAAGGTAAAAAATCACTCCAGCTGGCATAATACATGCCAAATCTGCTATTAAATACATAGCACCCCATGTCCAAACCCAAACCCAAAGCCATCAACCCTGCTGAAATCGTGCCTGATTTGCCGTTGGACAAGGGCGTGTTTGTCAGTTATCCGAACTCGCCGTTTGAGTTGTACCAACCTTATCCGCCGGCAGGTGATCAGCCTGAGGCTATCAACAAGTTGGTAGAGGGCGTGAATGATGGGGAAGTGTTTCAGACGCTGCTGGGTGTGACGGGCTCGGGTAAGACCTTCACGATGGCGAATGTGATTGCACGGCTGGGGCGGCCGGCGATTGTGTTTTGCCATAACAAGACGCTGGCAGCGCAGTTGTACAGTGAGTTTCGCGAATTTTTCCCTAAGAACGCGGTGGAATACTTTGTCAGCTACTACGACTATTACCAGCCCGAAGCCTATGTGCCGCAGCGCGATTTGTTCATTGAAAAAGATTCCGCCATCAACGAACACATCGAGCAAATGCGGCTGTCGTGCACCAAAAGCATTTTGGAGCGGCGCGATGTGGTGATTGTGGCCACCGTATCGGCCATTTACGGTATTGGCCAGCCCGAGGCGTACCACAAGATGATCATGACGCTGCGCCAAGGTGACAAGCTGAACCAGCGCGACGCCATCATGCAGCTGATTCGCATGCAGTACAAACGCAACGACGTGGAGTTTGCCCGCGGTGTGTTTCGGGTGCGCGGCGACACGATTGACGTGTTCCCCGCCGAACATTCTGAAATGGCGATTCGCATTGAAATGTTTGATGACGAAATTGAATCGCTGCAATTATTTGACCCGCTGACCGGCAAAATCAAACAAAAAATCCAACGCTTCACGGTCTACCCCAGCAGCCATTACGTGACCCCACGCGACCAAGTGGTGGCTGCTATCGAAACCATCAAAACCGAACTGGCCGAGCGCATTGACCACTTCGTCAAAGAAGGCAAGTTGGTGGAAGCGCAACGCATCGAACAGCGCACGCGCTTTGATTTGGAAATGCTGACCGAAGTCGGCCACTGCAAAGGCATTGAAAACTATTCGCGCCATTTGAGCGGCAGCAAACCCGGCGACCCACCGGCTACATTGACCGACTATTTGCCCAAAGACGCGCTGATGTTTGTGGATGAAAGCCACGTCACCATTGGGCAGTTTGGTGCCATGTACTTGGGCGACCGTTCGCGCAAAACCACCTTGGTGGAGTACGGCTTTCGACTGCCCAGCGCCTTGGACAACCGTCCACTCAAATTTGCTGAGTTTGAAACCAAAATGCGCCAAGTGGTGTTGGTATCTGCCACGCCGTCCAACTGGGAAAACGAACACGCTGGCCAAGTGGTGGAACAAGTGGTGCGCCCCACAGGATTGGTGGACCCCGAAGTGGAAGTGCGCCCCGCCACCAGCCAGGTGGACGATGTGCTGCAAGAAATTCGCATTCGCGTGGACAAGCAAGAGCGCGTGTTCATCACCACGCTGACCAAGCGCATGGCCGAGCAGTTGACCGATTATTTGAGCGAAAACGGCGTCAAGGTGCGCTATTTACACAGCGACATTGACACGGTAGAGCGCGTCGAGATTTTGCGTGATTTGCGCTTGGGCGTGTTTGATGTGCTGGTGGGCATCAACCTCTTGCGTGAAGGCTTGGACGTGCCCGAGGTGAGCTTGGTGGCGATTTTGGATGCCGATAAAGAAGGCTTTTTGCGCAGCGAGCGCAGCTTGATTCAAACCATCGGCCGCGCTGCGCGCAACTTGAATGGCAAAGCGATTTTGTATGCCGACAAAATCACCGATTCCATGCGCCGCGCCATGGCTGAAACCGAACGCCGCCGCAACAAGCAAATCGCGCACAACACCGCGCATGGCATCACGCCCATGAGCATCAACAAGAAGATCAAAGACCTGATTGACGGCGTTTACAGCGCCAAAGCCGGCGCAGAGATGGAGCGCCTGGACAACGCCGCCATGAACGCGGCACTGACCCGCGCCAAAGTGGAAGACATGTCTGAAAAAGACATTGCGCGCGAAATCAAGCGCCTAGAAAAACTGATGATGCAACACGCCAGAGATTTGGAGTTCGAAAAAGCTGCAGGCGTGCGCGACCAGTTGCATATCTTGAAAGAGCAGGCTTTTGGCGCAGCGCCCGATTCTTTGACTCTGTAGCCAAATATTTATAAGAATTTGGCCTCTAGCCGGCGTATTGATTGCCTAGATTGCTATTTAATCTATAGCAATCTAGGTCACAGCCTTTAGAAAATTATTTCGGTTTGGTGATTATTTTGGAGCCAAGCGAATTGCGCCGTCCAAACGAATCACTTCGCCATTCAACATGTCGTTTTCAAAAATGTGCTTGGCCAGTTTCGCGTAGTCTTGCGGTGTGCCCAAGCGTGAAGGGAAGGGTACAGCAGCGGCCAAAGAATCTTGCACTTCTTGCGGCATGCCAAACATCATGGGTGTGCCGAAAATGCCGGGGGCGATGGTCATGTTGCGAATGCCGTTGCGTGCCAAATCGCGGGCGATGGGCAAAGTCATACCCACCACGCCACCTTTGGATGCGCTGTAAGCAGCTTGACCAATTTGACCGTCGTAAGCCGCTACCGATGCGGTAGAGATCATCACGCCGCGCTCGCCAGTTGATTCGGGTTCGTTTTTGCACATGGCGTCGGCCGCCAAGCGAATCATGTTGAAGCTGCCAATCAAATTGATGGTGACGGTGCGTTTGAATGCGTCAAAATTGTGCGCGCCGTTTTTGCCCACGGTTTTTTCGCCAGTGGCAATACCCGCGCAATTGACCAAACCCATCAGCTTGCCCATAGACACCGCTTTGGCAACCACGGCTTGGCCGTCGGCTTCTGATGTGACATCGCATTTGACAAACGCGCCATTGATTTCTTTGGCAATCGGCTTCGCCTTTTTCGGCTTGCATGTCCGCAATCACCACAGTGCCGCCGCTGGCCGCCAACATGCGCGCAGTGCCTTCACCCAAACCCGATGCGCCACCGGTAACGATAAATACTTTGCCTTTGATATCCATGATTGATTTCCTTTGTTGCTAGAAGTTGAAAGTTAATGAATGAAATGAAACGGTAAAACTGAAAATTTGGTATTGCTTGATAATTGGTTGGTCGGTTGACGTTTACGTAAGCGTCAATCAAAAACCCAATTATCACCGCAATTTTGCCAAATACAGGCAAAAAAAAGCCATGCTGTTGCCAGCATGGCTTTTTAACGCTGACTCAAACCGTGAGGCTAAGATGTCAGAAAGAACGTTTCAAATTAACGCTTTTTAGAGGCAGTAGCAGCGCCAGTTGCTTTCACAGCTGTTTCTGTAGCAGCTGCAAAGTTTTTCTCAGCCATTTCAGTAGCTTGCTTCACAGATTTTTGTACAGATTCAAATGCGCTGTTAGCGGCAGTCACTGCATTTTTCATCATAGAAACAGCAGCTTCAGAGCCAGCTGGTGCGTTTTTAGCAGCAGTGTCAACCAAGCCCATGAATTTCTTTTGTGCTTCAGTTGTTTGTGCTTCCAAGTTCTTTGTGAACTCTGCACTTGCGCCAGAAGCGATGTCGTACAGGTGACGGCTGTAAGCAGCAGTCTTTTCAGCCAAAGGTTGGATCAAACCAGCTTGCACAGCCATGAATTCTTGTGCGTCTTTCACGCTCAAAGATGCTTTAGCGTGTTGTGCAGACTCAGCCAATGCAGCTTTAGCAGCAGTCACATTGAGTTCAACCATTTTTTCAACGCCAGCAAAAGCTTTGTTGGTCAAATTGAAAAGTGTGTCCAAGTTAGCCTTGTTAGCAGCCATGATTTGTTCAGTAGTCAACATAATAATCTCCAGTTCAAGTTAAGGTAAATACAAAAATAAATTTCACCGTATCTGCCCCGAAACTATTTTGTTGCAGTGCAGCATGGTTTGAATTATAGGGTATTCCCGTAGCATTGCAAGCACTTTTTGTTGCAGTGCAGCAAATTAGAGCTAAAAATCTAGAAAATTTGATTTTTGTCAAATCTACAGGGGCAATCCGTGTACTTTTGCAGTCAGTAATATCAGGCAAACTGCAGCCTAATTGACTTTTGGTAGACTGACCGTTTAAAAATCGCCAGGTAAATCTAATAGACCCATCACATCATGAAACCAGATGAGCGACCCACACCTGAGCCACGATCGGCTTACTTTCAGTTTCAGCGCATCGCCACGCGCTGGGCAGATAACGATGTTTATGGCCATGTCAACAACGTCATGTATTACGCATGGTTTGACACAGCGGTGAACACTTATTTGATAGAGCAAGGCGCTTTGGATATTCACCAGGGCACAACCATTGGCTTGGTGATTGAGACGCATTGCAATTACTTTGCACCGGTCAGCTTTCCCGAGTCGGTGGAAATAGGTATTCGTGTGGGCAAGTTGGGTAAGTCCAGTGTGCGCTATGAATTGGGCGTGTTCACTGCCGACGTGCACGGACAGTACACCGTGTGTGCAGCCAAAGGTCACTTTATTCACGTGTATGTGGACAAAGCCTCGCGCCGACCAGTGCAACTGCCCTTAAACTTGCAAGCTGTACTCGAAAAAATCAACTCAATTTAATTTAATTTTTGAAAGACACTATGAATCCAAACGCCGTTGACCAAGCCATCACAGGTCGCATGTCCGCCCGCGCATTCTTGCCAAAACCAGTGCCACGTGAATTGATTGAACACATCTTAGAAGTCAGCAGCCGTGCACCTTCTGGTACCAACACACAGCCGTGGAATGTGTATGTGCTGCAAGGCGCTAGCCGCGATGGATTGGTGAACAAGGTGTGCGCCGCCCACGATGCCATTCGTGCCAACCCCGCTTTGGCGGCCGAATACAAAGAAGAATACGATTACTACCCTGAAAAGTGGGTCAGCCCATTCATTGACCGCCGCCGCGAAAACGGCTGGAGCTTGTACAGCTTGTTGGGCATTGAAAAAGGCGAAAAAGACAAAATGCATTTGCAGCACCAGCGCAATTACAAATTGTTTGACGCGCCCGTGGGTCTATTTATAACCATAGACCGCGTGATGGGGCGCGGCAGTTTGGTGGATGTGGGCATGTTTTTGCAAAACATCATGGTGGCGGCCAAGGGTCATGGTCTCGACACCTGCCCACAAGCCGCATGGAATGGCTTTAGCAAAATCATCATGCCGCACATTGGCGCGCCTGACAACGAAATGCTGATTTGCGGCATCGCGCTGGGCTATGCTGATCCAGCCGACAAGGTCAACACCTTTCACACCCCACGTGTGCCAGCGGCTGAATTCACCAAGTGGTTGGATGTAAATTTCAGATACATCGCAGTAAAAACAAAAAAATTCGGAGACTAAAACATCATGATTGCTGGCATACCTTTAGAGTTCTTCTTCTTTGGCTTCACGCTATTGGGCGTAGCCTTGTTTCACCATCACGTCTTGAAAGTGGCCTTGACTGGCTTAGCTGTGATCACCCTGTATAAGTTGGGTTTTTCTGATTTTTCGGGCACCAGCGGCGTAGCGGGTTTGCTCAAATTGCTTGGGCATGAGTGGGTGACGGTTGCGAACTTGTTGGGACTCTTGCTGGGTTTTGCGCTCTTGGCGGCATTGTGAAAAAACCGAAATCCCAGCCATCTTGCCCAATTATTTGCCCGACGATTGGAAGGGCGGCTTGATTTTGTTGTTCTTGGTATTTTTGATGTCTGCATTTTTGGACAACATCGCAGCTGCAATGATTGGTGGCACCATGGCCGGTGTGTTGTACAAACGTAAAGCGCATATTGGATTCTTAGCCGCCATCGTGGCAGCCAGTAACGCAGGCGGTGCAGGCAGTGTGGTTGGTGACACGACGACGACGATGATGTGGATTGGTGGGGTTTCACCTTTTCAAGTTGTGGATGCTTTTGTTGGATCCATCGTGGCTTTTCTCATTTTTGGCGTGATAGCGTCACGTCAACAACACGCTTACCAGCCGATTTTGAAAGACGCACAAAAAGGGGTGCACGTACATTGGGCACGCTTGGGCATAGTGGGTATTATTTTGCTTAGCGCTGTGGGTGCCAATGTGTATTTCAATTTGAACAACCCGGCCTTTTTGGACCACTTTCCAGTTATCGGTGTAGCTGTTTGGTTGGCTATATTTGCCACCACACCGTGGCGCAAACCGACTTGGAGTTTGATACCTGATGCCTTCAAAGGCAGTGTGTTCTTGTTGTCGCTCGTAATGTGCGCATCCATGATGCCAGTGCAACATTTGCCAGCTGCTTCATGGCCCAGCACCTTGGGATTGGGCTTTTTAAGCTCGGTGTTTGACAACATTCCACTGACCGCATTGGCGCTGCGCCAAGGCGGCTATGACTGGGGCTTCTTGGCCTATGCCGTTGGCTTTGGTGGCAGCATGTTGTGGTTTGGCTCATCAGCTGGTGTGGCGCTGTCCAATATGTACCCAGAAGCAAAATCGGTGGGTGCTTGGTTGAAAGCTGGTTGGCATGTGGCTTTGGCCTATGTGGTCGGCTTTGCGGTGATGGTAGTTGTGAATGGTTGGCACCCAGAATTAAAAACTGGTAAAACCAAAGTGGCCACCCCAGCAGCAGTTGAAGCGCCAGCACCTGCGGTTGCTGTACCTGTCAAACCTTGATTGTTGTGATTGGCAAAGAATCTAGTTTGCTATAAACAAAATAGCATACTAGGCAATTAATACGCCGGCTACAGGCCAATTTTGTATAAATTTTGTATGGTCTTAGCTTTGGCGTAAGATTGACTTATGAAGAAATTGTCTACTTCAGCATTAGCGTACAACCCAGCTCGATTTGATTTTTTGACATGTCGCTTGGCCGTGGCTTGCGCCCAAACCGGTACATTGTCTGCGGCTGCTGTTCAATGTAATTTGGTGCTGGGTGCAGCCAGTCGACGCTTGCGTGAGCTTGAAAATGCCTTGGGTGTAGAGTTGTTTGAAAGAAACTCGCGTGGCCTGATTCCTACTGCTTCAGGCAAAGCATTCGTCAATTACGCGCTTTCTGTGCTGCAGAAAATGGATGGATTGATGGATGAGTTGGTGGATTTGAAACATGGCATATCGCGCCATATCCGGGTTTGCTCCAGCACCGCTGCCATCAATCAATTTCTGCCCCCCTTGTTATCTGCTTTTGAAAACAAACATCCGCAAATCAAAGTCGATTTGGATGAGCAAGTTTCGGATATGGTGGTATCCATGGTGCGGAATGGTTTTTCTGATGTGGGTGTATTTGTTGAAGGGCCAGACACAACAGGTCTTGAACTGCGCCATTTTCGTACGGATGAGTTGGTGCTCGTATTGCCAAACCGGCATTCGCTTTGTGGCAAAACTCCTATCTCGTTTGTTGACACGCTAGATGAACCTTGGATCAGCCTCAGCGCGGGTGCTGCCATGCTCAAGCAACAACAAAATGCCGCTCTCGAAGCAGGGCGTGTGTTCAAACTGCGGATGCAAATTCGCAGCTTTGATGCTGTAGGGCACATGGTCGCATCAGGCTTAGGCATAGCCGCCTTGCCCAAGTTAGCGGCCTTGCCCATTATCAAAGCGATGAAGCTTTCGTGGCGTCCCTTGATTGATCCATGGGCTAAACGCCAAATTATGATTTGCACCAAACCCCATGCAGAGCCTTTGGTGACAGAATTTTGCGATTTTTTATGCGCGCCTTCAAAAAAAGTGAAAGCAAGCTTGACATCTGTTCAATAGACAAAGGGCAGTGATGCGTAAGATACTTTATGCATGAGTACACAGACCACCGAAAAATCTGACACCACGCAGCATAGCAGCGCACCTTTACGCGGGTTAAAAGTTCTGGAGATGGGACAGTTGATCGCGGGCCTTTTGCTGGCAAAACCCTGGCTGATTTTGGTGCTGATGTCATCAAAATTGAGCCACCGAAAACAGGCGATCCTTTACGCAATTGGCGTTTACTCAAAGACGGCACATCGGTTTGGTGGCAAGTGCAATCACGCAATAAGCGATCTATCGCACTTGATTTGCGGCAAGCAGATGCGCAAAGCATTGTCAGACAATTGGTTGCGGATACCGATGTCTTGATTGAAAATTTCAGACCTGGTGCGATGGAAAGCTGGGGCTTGTCACCTGACGAGTTGATGGCAATTAACCCGCGACTCATCATGTTGCGCATCAGCGGCTTTGGACAAACAGGTCCTTATAAAGATAAACCCGGATTTGGAGTGGTGGCCGAAGCCATGGGAGGGCTGCGTCACCTCACAGCCGAACCCGGTCGCGTGCCCGTGCGCGTGGGTGTCAGTATTGGCGATACGTTAGCTTCATTTCATGGTGTGATTGGCATATTGATTGCCTTGCACGAGCGGCAACAAAGTGGTCTGGGGCAAGTCATTGACGTGGCTTTGTACGAAGCGGTTTTCAATTGCATGGAAAGTTTGTTGCCAGAATACAGTGCATTCGGTGCAGTTCGCGAAGCCGCAGGCAGTGCATTGCCAGGCATTGCACCGAGCAACGCTTATCGTTGCAAAGACGGCGGGTATGTGTTGATAGCAGGCAACGGCGACAGTATTTTCAAACGCTTGATGCACGTTCTGGGTCGTGATGATTTGGCTGATGATCCACTCATGGCCGACAATGCGGGTCGTGTTATCCGTGTGAACGAAATTGACACCATCATTCAAAATTGGGCAGCAAAACTGACCGTCACCGAAGCTTTGTCGGTTCTAGATCAAGCAGCAGTACCCGCAGGGCGAATTTACACTGTGGCGGATATTGCATCTGATCCGCACTACCATGCGCGCGAGATGATTCAAACGGTGCGCATGGCGGACGGTACGAATTTATCGGTTCCAGGAATCATTCCCAAACTATCCCGCACACCGGGTGCCAATCGCAGCAATGCACCATCAATCGGGCAAGATACTGATGACGTTTTACGTGAGGTAGGCTTAAGCACACAGCAAATTCTGCAACTCAAAGAAAAAGGCATTGTGGCATGAAGCGCATTCATTTCAACGAAGTGGTGACACGTGACGGTTTTCAAATTGAACCGAATTTCATAGCCACCGATGCGAAAGTGGCATTGATTGATGAACTGAGTCAATGTGGTTACGCCAAAATTGAGGTGACATCATTCACATCACCCAAAGCCATCCCCATGCTGCGCGATGCAGAAGAGGTAATGGGGCGGATCACACGCGTAGCGGGTGTGGAATACACGGTACTGGTGCCCAATATGCGCGGCGCGGAGCGCGCGTTGGAGTCGCGTGCGGACGAGTTGAATTTGGTGATGTCCACTTCCGAGACACACAATTTAGCTAATTTGCGCATGACACGTGAACAAAGCTTCCGTGCTTTGTCGGAGGTGATTCGTTTTGTCAATGGTCAAACGCCAATCAATGTGTCCTTGTCTACATGCTTTGGTTGCCCTATGGAAGGCGATGTGCCTTTGACTGAGGTATTGAAATTTGGCAAGCGCTTTGCAGACTTGGGCGTTCGTGGCTTGACAATCTGCGACACCACAGGCATGGCGCATCCAGCTCAGGTGGCCCACATCGTCGAAACCTTGCAACAAGCCCTTCCTGATACCCAGCTCACTTTGCACTTTCACAATACGAGAGGCATGGGTTTGGTCAATGTGTTGACAGCCGTGCAAGGTGGTATCGACCGACTGGATGCTTCCTTAGGTGGGCTGGGTGGCTGCCCCTATGCACCCGGTGCCAGTGGCAATGTGTGCAGTGAAGATGCCATTCACATGTTGGATGCCATGGGGTACCAAACTGGCATAGATTTACCCAGATTGTTGAGCAGTGCCCGTTTGCTGCCAGAAATCGTCGCGCATGAAGTGCCTGGACAAGTTGCCAAAGCAGGTCGCATCATGGATTTACACCCTGTACCTGAATATGTGAAGGAATTAAAAGGAGACTTGGCATGATTGATCATTTAGACCATTTGGTGCTTACCACATTCGATGAAAAAGCGTGTGTGGATTTTTACACGCGTGTCATGGGAATGACGTTAGAAAGTTTTATCGGTGGCACGCCGCCTGTCGAACGTAAAGCGTTTAAGTTTGGCAACCAAAAAATCAACCTGCATGTGCGCGGCAAAGAGTTTGAACCCAAAGCCCATGTGCCAGTGCCGGGCGCATTGGATTTGTGCTTCATTGCAGTTATCCCTTTAGACGATGTCATCGCCAAATTGCGCGTCCAACAGTGGCCGATAGTCGAAGGCCCGGTGTTGCGAACAGGTGCTGCACAAAAAATCAGATCGGTGTATGTGCGCGATCCTGACTTGAATTTAATTGAAATTTCTGAACTCGCCAGTTAAACCATTTATACAAGGAGACAAAATGAACGTACGCTATTCTTCTGCAGCCAAAATCCTAGCGACTGCTGCCATGACAACTGTTTTATGGGGTGCGCATGCACAAGGTAAATACCCACAGCGACCCATCACGCTGGTTGTGCCATCCGCACCAGGTGGTACGACTGACTTTACCGCCCGATTAATTGCTGAACCTTTGTCACGCGCGCTGGGCCAACCCGTGGTGGTTGACAACAAAGCGGGCGCAGCTGGCAATCTGGCGATCAACTGGTTGCCAAAGCCAAGCCAGATGGCCACACTTTGTTGGTGTCATACAGTGGGTACCACGTTGGTAACCCGCATCTCTTCAAACAAGCTGGCTGGGACCCTATCAAAGATTTTGCACCTGTGGCCATGGTGACACGTGCACCGCAAGTCATCGTGGTCAAAAGTGGATTACCCGTCAACACTTTGCAAGAATTTATTTCGTATGCCAAAGCCAACCCAGGTAAGCTGAATTATGCTTCGTCTGGAAATGGATCCATTCAGCACATCGCTGCTGCACTCTTTAGCCAACTCACAGCGACTAACATAACCCACGTGCCCTACAAAGGTGCGGGACCTGCGCTGCAAGATTTATTAGGCGGTACGGTGGACATGTTCATCACCACACCAGCCAGTGTGCAAGCCCAAATCACGGCTGGCAAAATCAAAGCATTGGCGGTAACCAGCCAAGCGCGCCTGTCTTCATTGCCCAATGTGCCGACTGCCAACGAAGCCGGTTTAAAAGGTTTTGAATTGGATTCATGGTTTGCGCTGTATGCCCCAGCGGGCACACCGGCTGATGTGGTGCAACAGCTCAACGCCGAAATTGGAAAAATTTTGCGTGCACCTGAAGTGATCAAAAAAGCAGGTGATTCTGGGACTTCGGTCGATATCATGTCGCCACAGCAGCTGGCAGACTTTACCGCCAAAGAGTTAGACTATTGGGGTAAAGTGATTCGCAATGCGAAGATAACAGCTGAATAATGACGGCTTAGTCAGGCGATATGGATTGTAATATGCTATAAATATAATAGCACACTAGGCAATCAATACGCCGGCTACAGGCCAATTTTGTATATAAAATGAACAAATCCACACTGCTAGTCACCCGCGCCATATTCCCAGAAACGCTGGCCAGGTTGGCGCAGCACTTTGAGGTTGAAGACAATCAAGCCGATGAAGTGTGGACGCAAGACCAATTGATTGCCAAGCTGCAAGGCAAGTTCGCGGCTTTGACCACGGGCTCAGAAAAGATTGATGGCAAACTGTTAAGCGCTTGCCCAGATCTCAAAATTTGCGCCAACATGGCCGTGGGGTTTAACAACTTTGACGTGCCCGCCATGCAAGCCGCAGGCGTGCGCGCCACCAACACACCCGATGTGTTGACCGAAACCACGGCAGACTTTGGTTTTGCGCTGTTGCTGGCAACTGCACGGCGCATGACTGAGAGCGAACATTATTTGCGTGCAGGCAAATGGACCAAGTGGAGCTACGACCAATTTGTGGGCAGCGAGGTGCATGGCAGCACCTTGGGTATTTTGGGCATGGGTCGCATTGGGCAGGGCATTGCCAAGCGTGGCGCATTTGGCTTTGGCATGAAAGTGATTTACCACAACCGTTCGCGCTTAAGCGCCGAATTGGAAGCGCAATGCCAAGCCAGTTACGTGTCCAAAACCGAATTGCTGCAAAGCGCAGACCATTTGGTTTTGGTCTTGCCCTACAGCCCAGAGGCGCGCCACACCATAGCTGCGGCAGAGCTGGCGCAAATGAAACCCACAGCCACCCTCATCAACATTGCGCGCGGCGGTATTGTGGACGATGCGGCTTTGGCGCAAGCCTTAAAGAACCGCACCATCGCTGCGGCAGGTTTGGACGTGTTTGAAGGCGAACCCAAAGTCCACCCCGATTTGCTCACCGTCCCCAACGTAGTCCTAACCCCCCACATAGCCAGCGCCACAGTCAAAACCCGTTTGGCAATGGCCAATTTGGCGGCGGATAATTTGATTCGGTTTGTGACGACGGGTGAGGTGATTACGGCGGTTCATTAATCAGTATCTTGGTGGCCTGCCGTTGGCCGTCCGCTCCAGCGAAGGGTTAGCCACCTCTTCGTCCATAGATGCGGACAAGGTGCCGCATGAAGCACGAACTGATCTCAAACACGAAGTCGACTTCTTGCTCAACGACTGCGTCATCGTGCTTTACGTATGCGTTCTGATACTTCGCGTAGTACTCGATGAGCTTGACGAACATGTTTGCAAGCTCAGGTGATCCATCGCGCTCTTTGATGAACGCACCGAGCGGCTGAAGCTGATTCTCCAGCGACTTATGGTTGCCTAGAAGCTCGTGAAGTAGGGTCTCCAATGCAAGGCGCAGGTCATCCAGAACGTTCCGATCAAACATACCGTGCGATAGCTTATGCTCAGCCTGCTTGTACAGTTCGAGTGGCTTCGGAAATGCGCCCAACCAGTGCTTAGTCTCTTCGATTAACGCTTGGTTGAGGTCGTTCGCACTAGTTTCACCGCTTAGGTGTCCGTAGCGCGTAAACAATTGGGCCTTGAGCTTGTTTGCCGCGCCCGCGTTGCGCTCCTGAATGGTCTTATGATCGCAGAGCTCGCGGATGATCTTGTAGCGCCAGACAGATGGAAAGGCTGAAATGTTCTGCGCGAGTGCCGTACGTTTGTTTATGCCTTGCTTGTCGAATGGATAGACCTCGTGTGGGATTTGAACGTCCGCATCGACGGCGTACGCACTAGTGAGCTTAACGATCTGTACACCGCTTAGGCCGAAGGTCCGGTGTTCGCCAAGTACCTCGGCTGCGTGCGTCACAAAGACAACTGGAACTTCGTCGGTGGACATGCGTGGCCTGAGGTGGCTAACGTATGAAGTCAGCGCGTCGCCGAAGGCGATCCGCTGGAATGAAGGGTTAGGTTTGCAAATTTTTTAACCATGCAAGTTTTGAATTGCAAAGGTGATTTGCCCGCTGGATTGAGTATTGCATACTCCATTCCTTGAAGAACGTCAGCAAGCAACCTTGGATCAATACCCACTAGATCTTTTTCGTAGCCACTACCTTTTGTTTGGGATTTACCTTCAGTTTCGGATGAAAAAATTGGTATTGAGTCGCGTCCGTTAATAACAAAGCTTCGAGCATTGATGACCTCTGATTTGGGATTGCTCCACCAAAGCAATGAGTAAAGATGCCCTTTTTGAGAAAAAAGCTTGTTGAGAACCTCAACTTGTGATTTGTCCACAGGGCAATCTTTTGGAGCAGCAACAGCCTGAACGGCGGCAAGTGCCGCGAGTAAAAAAGTAATAACGTATTTCACATTTAAAATCCAAGAAACCTAACTTGGCGATTGTCGCCATAACTTGGGTTGACAAAAAGCGCTGTAAGTCGCTTGCCATTTGGCTTGCGGCGTTTGTGCTGTATAGATGAACTGTCATAACAATCCTAGAAAGTCCAGCACACTTGTTTTTCATTCAACTCGTTTGTTGGATCAGTTGAGTGAACAAATCCGTTACCTGCACTATAGCCTAAGAACGGAAGAGGCTTGCGTTTATTGGGTGAAAAATTGGATTCGCTTTTAAGCTGTGTAGCATCCGCGTGACATAGGTCTGGCGTTGCTGCAACAAATTTCTAACAGCAATCTTGGATAATCAGGGCTTATGCCTATCCAGCCAAGTACAGCAACCCCATTCAAAGACAAACTCTCCGTCGCCCCCATGATGGCGTGGACGGATAAGCATTGTCGGTATTTTCATCGGTTGATTAGCGAAAAACACTTTGCTGTATACCGAAATGGTCAATGCTGGTGCGGTGATTTATGGGGGTACGGCGCGGCATTTGGATTTCAATGCTGAGGAACATCCAGTTGCTTTGCAACTGGGCGGTAACGAGCCTGACAAGCTGGCGCAAGCCACCAAATTCGCAGAAGAGTGGGGTTATGACGAGGTGAATTTGAACTGCGGTTGCCCGTCGCCGCGTGTGCAAAAAGGTGCGTTTGGTGCGGCTTTGATGGCAGAACCAAACTTGGTAGCCGATTGTGTGAAAGCCATGTTGGATGTGGTGAAGGACTGCCAACAAAACACCCATCACCGTGAAGCACCGCATTGGCTTGGATAAATCAGAAGACACGCCGCAAAGCTATGCCTTTGTGCGCGACTTTATGGGCGCTGTGGCCGATGCAGGTTGCCAAACGTTTATCGTGCATGCGCGCAATGCGTGGCTGGAGGGTTTGTCGCCCAAAGAAAACCGTGACATTCCGCCACTGCGTTACGAAGTGGTGCACCGACTGAAGCAAGATTTTCCGCATTTGAACATCGTCATCAATGGCGGTATCACGACCAATGAACAAATCGCGCAACAACTGCAACAGCTTGATGGCGTGATGCTGGGGCGCGAGGCCTATCACAACCCTTGGTTGATGGCGACTTGGGATGCGCAGTTTTACGGTGCAAACGCGCCCAGTGAAATCACCCGCGAAAGCATTGAAGAACAAATGGTGCAGTACATGGACGCGCGAAAAAGCCGCGCATGGCACACCTTGGCCAGCCATCGCGCGCCACATGCTGGGCTTGCGCCACGGTTTGCGTGGTGCGCGGCATTGGCGGCAGGTGTGGAGCAACCAAAACCTGCGCGACTTGCCGCCGTCTGAAGTGATGAAGCTGGCGCATGCGCTTAGTTTTGAAAGTGATGTGCTTGCGCCCGCTGCGAGCTTGGCTTAATTCAGACTAAACTCAAACCATGACTGAAAAAGCAACAGTGGTGGTTTTGCATGGTTGGGGCATGTCCAGTTTTGTCACACGCTATTGGTGCAGACAACTCCGCTTAGCTGAGTTTGAACCTGCCGAATTTGCCTACCATTCATTAACCCGTACATTGGATGCCAATGTGGACAGATTGGCAGACCATATTCGCGCATTGCCCACTCATCAGACCGTGCATTTGGTTGGGCACAGTTTGGGCGGCATCATGATCATGCAGTGTTTGGCCAATCACCGCTTTGACAATTTAGGGCGCGTGGTGATGGTGGGCACGCCGTTTCAAGGTTCTGCGCCCGCTGTTCGCTTAAAGACGACTCGCATTGGTCATTTTTTACTCGGCAAAACCATTGTGCAGTGGCAAGGCGTACAAGCCAAAGACATGCCCAAAGACTTGGAGGTGGGCACGATTGCCGGAACATCGCCCATCGGCATGGGGCGCTTGATAGGGCGCTTGGAGTATCCACACGATGGCACTGTGAGTGTGAAGGAAACCCATGTCCCATTTGCCAAAGACCACATTGTGATGCCGGTCACGCATTCTGAAATGCTGGTCTCCAAACCCGTGTCGCAGCAGATGATTCGCTTCTTGCAAACAGGCGGTTTTGACAAGCAGCCTTGATGCCAAACGATTGACCATCCATGAGCTTTGACCCAGACCTCTACCGCCGCACCTTGCGCTTGGCAGGGCGTGGTCAAAACGGTCAAGACTTGAACCTGAGCGTGATTGACGCTGGCCCGCGTGATGCTTTGCGCACGATTGTGTTTTTGCATGGCATGGGTGGCTATGCGGGGTATTGGCATCACCAGCTCAATCATTTTTACGAAGGCAGCCGTGTGATCGCGCCCGATTTGCGCGGTCATGGATTGAGCGATGCGCCCATCAGCACCTACAGCCGTGATGAATTATTGGGCGACATTGAGGCGGTGCTGGCGCTGTTGGATGTGCCAGCACAATTCATTTTGGTGACCCATTCGTTTGGCGGTGCATTGGGCACCATGTATGCTTATAAGCACCCCGAACGTGTAGAGAAATTGGTCATCATCGGCTCGGCAGTGCGGTTTGACCAACTGGAAAATGCGGGGCGGTTTTTGTTGCGTGCGCCCAGTTGGTTGCTGAGCTTCATGTTCAAAATTTTGCCAGTGGGTAAACGTTATCCGCCAGGGCATGTCATTCATGCGCAATACAAAAATGCCGTCATCACTTATGACGGTACAGCCTACCTCAAAGCGCTAACTTGCCCCAGCTTGGTTATCTTGGGCGACAAAGACAAACTGTTCAGCACCAAAGCCTACCAAGCCATTGCCAAATTGATTCCGAACGCGCAAGAGGTGACCTTGCCGCAGTCGGCGCACCAGGTGATGGTGGAGCGACCTGAAGCGGTGAACCGTGCATTGGATCGGTTTTTAGGCCCCGTCCAAATTGAAGCGGAACGGCGTGCACGCCGCGACCGACATCGAATCTTGGAGCAAGAGCGCCCGTGGCTGAAGTTTTACGACGGTCGCACACCCTACCAAATTCGCCCACCGCAAGGGCCACTGCAGCGCCATTTTGAAATTGCCGCCAAGCGTTTTGCCAGTACACCCGCTGTGCAGTTTTTGCATACCAACATCAGCTATAAAAAGTTGGATAAATTTGCCAACCGATTTGCGGAAGGCATGCGCAAGCAGGGTGTTGAACATGGTGCTCGGGTGTTGATTGTGTTGCCCAATATTCCGCAAGCGGTCATCGCGTATTTTGCGGCCTTGAAACTGGGCGCTGTGGTCACCTTCATGGAAGGGCAAGCCGCGCAAGAGGTGGTGTGTCAGCGTGTCGCAGAGCTGGGTGTACAGATGGTGATTAGCATGACCAACCGCTATCAAGATTTGCACCAAAGCGTGTTGGACGCGGGCGCAAAAACGGTGGTGTTCACCTCGTACCGTGAATTCATGGGCGTGCGAGATTGGTTGCTCTTCACCCTCAATGAACATTACACAGCAGGGCACAGAATGCCTTTTTTGCGTAAATTAAAGTCCAATCGCCAGGTCTATCGCTTCCATGAGTTGATGAGTTTAAAGACGGACCGACCCGATACCGAACCCACGGTGGACGATATCGCCGTCATTCAATACACCAGCGGCGCTGGCGAACATGCGGCCAAGGCGGTGAGCTTGAGTCACCGCAATTTGGTCGCCAACGCTTTGCAAATAAGACACTGGTTACCCGAATCACGCGTGGGTGATGAGCGCATTTTGGCGGTATGGACATTGGGCACCGGTTTAGCCGCAACGGTGAATTTGGCACCCTTGTTGGGCGCAACCGTGATACTGGTACCGCGCACCGACCCATTGACTTTGTTGCAAACCATCAAGCGCACCAAACCCACATTTTTGCCAGGCTCGCCACGCTTGTACCAATTGCTCAGTCAGGTGCCGAATGTGCGCAAATTTGGCATGGCGTCGATTCGCGTGTGTTTCAGCGGCGGGGCGAATTTGCCAGTGGAAGTGCAAGAGAGTTTTGAAAAACTCACCAAAGGCCGCGTGGTCGATGCCTACAGCACCATGGAGGCGGGGATTTGCATCGCCAACCCATTGGCAGCGCGCAAACGCAGTGGTTCTATCGGTGTGCCCATGCCCGATGTGGAAGTGCGTTTGTTTGATGCCAGCACAGGCCAAGAATGTGGCGTGGATGAGGTGGGTGAAATGTGGATTCGCGGCCCGCAAGTCAGTCAAAGCTATTGGAACAACCCGCTTGCGACTGCGCATGCCATGAAAGATGGCTGGTTTCACACGGGTGATTTGGCCAAACGCGATGAAGATGGCTTTTTCTACCTGATGGAGCGTGAAGAGGATGTGATTCACCCCCGCTTGCAAGATGACGGTGGCCAAACTGGGGAAGAACTGCAAGACATTTACCCCAGCGAGATTGAAGAAGTGTTGTATGAATTGCAAGAAGTGGCAGAAGTGGCTGTCACCTCATGGCGTGAAGACAATGGTGCGTTGGAAATTGTCGCTTTCATCGTGCCACGCCACACTGCGATAGGCACTCTGGAGCCTCTGGATATTGCGCACCTACACGACTGGTGCCGTAGCCGCTTACGCCCCGATGCACGACCCACGCAATTCAAAATTCTCAACAAACTTGCCACACAGTGCTACGGGTAAAGTACTACGCAAGGCTTTGCGGGGTTTGATGTAGGTTAAGCATCAGGTTTTTTCCACGCTAGTTGGACAATATGAGCCAGATGCGGCGGTTAAAATAGGCTTTTGCCATTTTCGGCATTGCTTGCGTATCGTTAACCTCTCCCACAGGCACATTTTGAACCCAATCGCTCAGCCCTTTATCAGTACTTTTGAGGGCGGTAACGCGCTCAGTTCTTTTCGTGTGTTGCAACTGCTGCCCAAGTTGCAAGCCATCAACCCCAACATCACCCACGTGTCCGCGCATTTTGTGCATTTGGCAGCCACAGATGGCGCACCCGATGCGGCTTTGGAAACCAAATTGCAGTCATTGCTGACGTATGGTGAACCTGCGCAGTCAATAGATCAAAAGGCCAACACACTCAAAATCATCGTTGCGCCACGCTTGGGCACGGTCTCACCTTGGGCGTCCAAAGCCAGCGACATTGCACACAACTGTGGTTTGGCGGTCAAACGCATAGAGCGCATGACCGAATATGTGTTGGCAGTCAAAGGCACAGCAGCACTGAACGCAGCAGAAATTCAAAGCATTTCAGCAATCTTGCATGACCGCATGACCGAAAGCGTGTTGTTGGACCGCGCAGCCAGCATGAATTTGTTTGCCCACTTAGACGCCGCACCCATGGCACACGTGGATGTATTGCAAGGTGGCAAAACCGCGCTGCAGCAAGCCAATACCGAATTTGGTTTGGCACTGGCGGAAGATGAAATCGACTATCTTGTAAACGCCTTCACAGAGCTGAAACGCAACCCCACCGATGTGGAGTTGATGATGTTTGCACAGGCCAATTCTGAGCACTGCCGGCATAAAATTTTCAACGCCAACTTCATTGTCGATGGCGTGGCGATGGACAAAAGTTTGTTTGGCATGATTCGCCACACGCATCAAACCAACCCGCAGCACATGGTGGTGGCGTATTCGGACAACGCGTCGGTGATGGAAGGCAGCATGGTGGAGCGATTCACGGCTGATGCGGCAGCTCCTTTAGCGAAAATTTATGAAAAATCAGGCTCTAGCCGGCATGATATAAGCCTAGATTGCTATAAAAAAGATAGTAAATTGCAGCATGTGCTGATGAAGGTGGAAACCCACAACCACCCCACAGCCATATCGCCCTTTGCTGGTGCAGCGACTGGTGCAGGCGGCGAAATACGCGATGAAGGCGCAACCGGGCGCGGCTCTAAACCCAAAGCGGGTTTGACGGGGTTCACGGTTTCAAAAATGGATTTTGAAACTCCCGCATCGTCCTACGGCAAACCCGAACACATCGCCAGCCCGTTGCAAATCATGATTGAAGGGCCGTTGGGCGGCGCAGCGTTCAACAACGAATTTGGTCGCCCCAATTTGCTGGGCTATTTCCGCGAATACGAACAAAGCGTCGTCAGTGACGTCGATACCTTGCAGCGCGGCTACCACAAGCCCATCATGATTGCCGGCGGCTTGGGCACGATTGATGCGGATTTGACGCACAAAATCCAATTCCCAGCGGGCAGTTTGCTGATTCAACTCGGTGGCCCAGGCATGCGCATTGGCATGGGCGGCAGTGCGGCCAGCTCGTTGGCAACGGGCTCTAACGCGGCTTCTTTGGATTTTGATTCGGTGCAGCGCGGCAACCCCGAAATTGAGCGCCGTGCGCAAGAGGTCATTAACCAATGTTGGCAAGCAGGTAAAAATAATCCCATCTTGGCGATTCACGATGTGGGTGCAGGTGGTTTGAGCAATGCATTTCCTGAGCTGGTGAACGATGCGGGGCGCGGTGCGCGTTTTGATTTGCGGGCTGTGCCGCTGGAAGAATCAGGCTTGGCACCCAAAGAAATTTGGTGCAACGAAAGCCAAGAGCGCTATGTGATGGCGATTGCCGCTGAATCTTTAGAAACCTTCAAAGCGATTTGTGAACGCGAACGCTGCCCGTTTGCGGTGGTCGGCGTGACGACGGATGAAAAGCAATTGGTGCTGGCGGACGAGGGTAATGAAAGCCCAGTCCAGATGCCCATGAATGTGCTTTTGGGCAAACCACCGAAGATGACACGCGATGTCGAAATCGGTCAAACGTCAAATTCCAGCATTGAATTTGACATGGGGTCGAATTACAAAAAGCCGTGATTGACGTCTTGGCGCACCCAACGGTGGCCAGCAAACGCTTTCTCATCACCATTGGCGACCGCACGGTGGGTGGCCTCACGCACCGCGACCCGATGGTCGGGCCGTGGCAAGTACCGGTGGCCGATTGCGCCGTCACGCTGGCCGATTTCAAAGGATTTGCCGGTGAAGCCATGAGCATGGGCGAGCGCACGCCTTTGGCCGCGCTGGACGCACCCGCATCAGGCCGCATGGCAGTGGCAGAGGCCATTACCAATTTGCTGGCGGCACCAATTGAGTTGGATCGTGTCAAACTTTCTGCCAACTGGATGGCTGCCTGTGGTGAGGCAGGTGAAGACGCAGCACTCTTTGCAACCGTCAAAGCCGTGGGCATGGAACTGTGCCCAGCATTGGGTATTTCGATTCCAGTGGGTAAAGATTCACTGTCGATGAAAACGACTTGGAAAGATGGAGGCAGTGACAAAAAGAAAGTTTCATCTCCAGTCAGTTTGATCGTCACAGCCTTTGCAACCCTTGCCGATGTGCGCGGCACATTCACACCGCAATTGCAAACCACAGAGAGCGACACATCGCTGATTTTGATTGACTTGGGCAAAGGTCAAAACCGCATGGCGGGCAGCATCTTGGCGCAAACCATCAAGCAGTTTGGTGACCGTGTGCCAGACTTGGATGACGCAAAAGACTTGCTCAACTTGGTCAAAGCCATCAGCCAATTGCGCAGTGACAACAAAGTGCTGGCCTACCACGACAAGAGCGATGGCGGCTTGCTGGCCACTGTGGCAGAGATGGCGTTTGCTGGCCATGTGGGTGTGGTGCTGAATGTGGACATGTTGGTGACCGAGGGTGACGGCATTTCTGACAGCCGCTTGGAAAGCAGTGACTATAAAATTTTAACGACACAAGTTGCGCGCGGCGCCGAGCCGCCTCAAGCAAGCGCAGCCCCCTCGGGGGGCAGTGCAGCACACGAAGTGGCAAACGTGGGGGCAATGTCTCGGCGCGAAGAGCTGACATTGAAAGCCCTGTTCAACGAAGAGCTGGGTGTGGTGATTCAGGTTCGCACATCCGAGCGCGATGCGGTGATGGATGTGCTGCGACAAAACGGTTTGAGCAAACACAGCCACAGCATTGGCAAAGTCATGGCCAAACCTTTGACCAATTCATTCCCGAACCTTGAAAGCAAAGCTGCCAGCATTCAAATTTGGCGCGATGCCAAAGCCATTTTCAGCGCACCACTGCAAGACCTGCACCAAGTGTGGGACAGTGTGAGCTGGAAAATCGCCAAGCTGCGCGACAACCCAGCCTGTGCCGACAGCGAGCACCAAGCCGCAGGTGCACCGTCAGACCCTGGTTTGCACCTAAAATATATAGAAAATCAGCCTGTAGCCGGCGTAAATACTGCCTATACTGCTATCAATAATATAGCATTGCCAGCGTATACAGGCACTCGCCCTAAAGTTGCCATTCTGCGCGAGCAGGGCGTGAATTCACATATCGAAATGGCGTATTGCTTCACCGAAGCCGGCTTTGACGCCTATGACGTGCACATGACCGATTTGCAAACGGGCAGGGCGAATTTGAAAGACTTTGTCGGCGTGGTGGCGTGCGGTGGTTTCAGCTATGGCGACACCTTGGGCGCAGGCATTGGTTGGGCGCGGTCCATCACGTTCAACCCACTTGTTGTCTGACCAGTTTCAAGCCTTTTTCGCGCGGCCAGATACCTTTGGCTTGGGCGTGTGCAACGGCTGCCAAATGTTTGCCGAGTTGGCGCAAATCATTCCCGGTGCAGAACATTGGCCACGCTTCACCACGAACCAAAGCGAGCGCTTTGAAGCGCGTTTGAGCATGGTGGAAATTTTGGATTCACCCAGTTTGTTTTTAAGCGGCATGGCGGGTATGCGCATGCCCATTGCTGTGGCGCATGGCGAAGGCTTCGCCAACTTTGACCCTGCCAAAGCAGGTCGCGGCAATGCGCAAGCCGTGTTGCAAGCCATGCGCTTTACTGATAACTTTGGCAAAGCCACAGAGCAATACCCGTTCAACCCCAACGGCAGCCCCAACGGTCTGACCGCCGTCACCACGGCAGACGGCCGCTTCACAGCCATGATGCCGCACCCCGAGCGCGTTTTCCGCAACGTGCAAATGAGCTGGACCCCGAATGACATTCACAGCGACATCAACGCCCACAGCCCGTGGATGCAACTGTGGCGCAACGCACGCAAGTGGGTGGCTTAAAGTTTGAAAAAAATGGAGCTTGCCAGCCAACACCTGAAAGACATCCTCAAAGAGGTCTTTCATCACCAAGCGCCGCATCAAGCTTTGGTGGTGTTTGATACGCAAAGTGAATTGTCGCGCTTGCTGTCTGATGCCTACAAGATCGCTTTGTCTGATGCGCGGTTCATTGATTTTGATGTGCACACACCCGCGCAAATTCATGCTGAGTTTGCAAAATTGCACGCATCGGATTTGGTGGTGCTGGTGCAATCGACCAATTTCAGGTTAGAGGCGTTTCGCATTCGCGTTGAGCTGTTCAAACGCGGTTTGAAAGTCATCGAACATCCACATTTGTCGCGCATGGTGGGCGATGAAGTGGCGGTGTATGTGGATGCGCTGGCCTACGATGGTGCGTATTTTCGCGGCGTCGGGCAAGGGTTGAAAACCATCATCGACTCAGCAAAAGGTGGTGTGCTCGACAGTGGCGGCGCGACATATCCCAATGCGCGTTTGGTATTTGGTTCCGCTTTTGAATCTGCCAAACTCAATGTGGGTGACTACAGCGCCATGCCCAATACGGGTGGGCAATTTCCCATTGGTGAGGTGTTCACCGAAGCGCAAAACTTAGAAGCCGTGAATGGCCGTGTGCGCATTTTTGCTTTTGGCGACACAGCGTTCAAAGTCAACCGCCCAGTAACGCCCATCACACTCATCGTTGAAAAAGGGCAAGTGGTCGCCACCGAAAACAGCACGGCAGAATTTGATACCGTGCTGGCCAATATTCGCGCTGACGAAGAGGTGGTGTGGTTACGCGAAATAGGTTTTGGCCTGAACCGCGCCTTTACCCAAGACCGCACAGTGAGTGACATTGGTACCTATGAACGCATGTGCGGCTTGCACTTGTCTCTGGGCGCCAAACATGGCATTTACCCCAAACCCGGCTTCAAACGCAACGACGGCAAACACCATGTGGATGTTTTTGCAGTCACCGAAAGTCTGATGCTGGACGATAAAGTGGTATATGCCGACGGGGCTTGGGTGGTTTGAGAGGGTGAATGTGCTATAATCGAATGGCTTTGCACGGTACGCTATTGGTGTGTCATGTGAGGCAATACGCGAACTTGTCCATTCAAGGTGTGGGGTAGTGAAATACCTCAAGTCGGGCAGGTTTTAGACCTAACCTTTTGATTACATTGGAAAAATACTATGTCAGTCACCATGCGTGAAATGCTGGATGCGGGTGTTCATTTTGGACACCAAACCCGTTTCTGGAACCCTAAGATGGCCCCGTTTATTTTCGGTCATCGCAACAAAATTCATATCGTCAACTTGGAAAAAACATTACCTATGTTCCAAGAGGCAGCCAAGTTTGTGCGTCAATTGACAGCCAACGGCGGCACCGTATTGATGGTGGGCACCAAGCGCCAAGCGCGCGAAATCTTGTCAACTGAAGCCTTGCGTGCTGGTGTTCCGTTTGTGGACCAACGCTGGTTGGGTGGCATGATGACCAACTTCAAAACAGTCAAAATTTCTCTCAAGCGTTTGAAAGAAATGAAAGCTCAGCAAGAAGCTGGCTTGGATTCATTGAGCAAAAAAGAACAATTGATGTTTGCCCGTGAAATGGCGAAACTAGAGCGCGACATGGGTGGCATTCAAGACATGACTGGTTTGCCAGACGCGATTTTTGTGATTGACGTGGGTTACCACAAAATTGCCATTCAAGAAGCTCGTAAATTGGGCATTCCATTGGTCGGCGTGGTTGATACCAACCATTCACCTGAAGGTATTGACTACGTGATTCCTGGCAATGACGACTCATCTAAAGCAGTTGCTTTGTATGCACGCGGCATTGCTGATGCGATTATCGAAGGTCGCAACAACCGCAACAACGATTTGGTGAAAACCGTTGCTGCTGAAGGTGCGGACGAGTTTGTGGAAGTTGAAGAGGATTCTGCGGCTTAAGCCATTGCCAAAAGTTAGCCCCTAGTTTTCTAGGCAAAAATAGGGGGCACTGGTTGCCCTCTTTTTTTAAGCAAAATTTTATTATTGAATTTATATTTAAGTAGGAGTTAGAAATGACAACGATTACAGCCAGCATGGTTGCCGCATTGCGCGCTAAAACCGATGCGCCCATGATGGAATGCAAAAAAGCACTGACAGAAGCTGCCGGTGACATGGACAAAGCAGAAGAGCTGCTGCGTGTTAAGTTGGGTAGTAAAGCCAGCAAAGCGTCTGACCGTATCACCGCTGAAGGCGTGGTGATGTGCAGCGTCAGCGGCACCACAGGCGCGATGCTTGAAGTGAATTGCGAGACCGACTTTGTGACGAAAAACGATAGCTTTTTGGCATTGTCACAAGCCGCCGTTGATTTGGTTGCCAAGAACAATCCAGCCGACATTGCAGCATTGGGTGCTCTGGCTTATGAACAAGAAGGCTTTGGCCCTACATTGGAAGATGTACGCAAAGGTTTGATCGGCAAAATTGGCGAAAACATGAGCTTCCGTCGCTTTAAACGCAATGCTGGTGGAGCTAAATTAGCCAACTATTTGCACGGCACACGCATTGGTGTGTTGGTCGAGTATGAAGGTGACGACACAGCTGCCAAAGACGTGGCGATGCACATTGCTGCGATGAAACCAGTGTCTCTATCAAGCGCCGAAGTGCCAGCCGAATTGGTAGCCAAAGAGCGTTCAGTGGCAGCGGCCAAAGCAGCTGAAGATGCTGCAACAGCCAAGGCTGCTGGTAAACCAGTTCAATCTGACGAAATCGTTGCCAAGCGTATTGAAGGGGGCGTGCAAAAATTCTTGAAAGAAGTATCTTTGTATGACCAAGTTTTTGTGAAAGCTGCAGACGGCAAACAAACCGTTGCTGCCATGTTGAAAGACAAAGCAACCACCATCAAAGGCTTCACACTTTATGTGGTGGGTGAAGGCATTGAGAAAAAGGTTGACGATTTTGCTGCTGAAGTTGCTGCGCAAGTGGCTGCTGCCAAAGCAGCTTAATTTGATTCGCGATAAGGTCATTCAGTCGCCACATTAACGTCAATCAAACTTCCATCAAACACCATTCAAAAGGAGTCGTCTATGTCTGAGCTAACGCCTGGAAATACTGCACCCGCATACAAGCGGATATTGCTTAAATTATCAGGTGAAGCTTTGATGGGGGACGACGCTTTTGGTATCAATCGCGCAACCATTGTGCGCATGGTGGAAGAGATTGCCGAAGTCACTCGCATGGGCGTTCAAGTGGCCGTGGTAATAGGTGGTGGCAATATATTTCGCGGGGTAGCAGGCGGTTCTGTCGGTATGGATCGAGCTACTGCTGATTACATGGGTATGCTGGCAACTGTGATGAATGCACTGGCGCTGGGGGATACCATGGACAAAGCTGGTTTGATGGCGCGTGTGATGTCAGCGATTGGCATTGAACAAGTTGTCGAACCCTATGTGCGCCCCAAGGCTTTGCAGTATCTAGAAGAAGGCAAAGTGGTGATCTTTGCAGCAGGAACAGGCAATCCGTTTTTTACAACCGATACTGCGGCTGCATTGCGCGGTGCAGAAATCGGGGCAGAAATTGTCTTGAAAGCCACCAAAGTCGATGGTGTTTACAGCGCGGATCCAAAGAAAGACCCTAGCGCAACACGCTTCGAAAAATTAAGCTTTGATGAAGCCATGCGCAAAAACTTAGGCATCATGGACGCAGCTGCTTTCGCTTTGTGTCGTGACCAAAAACTGCCGATTAAAGTGTTCTCCATCTTCAAGCACGGTGCACTCAAACGTGTCATCATGGGCGAAGATGAGGGCACCTTGGTATACGCTTAAAAGATCACATTCGTAGGAGTTAAATATGCCAACAGCCGCAATTAAAACTCAGGCTCAAAACAAGATGGACCAGTCCATCGCTGCATTTCAAAACAACATCAGCAAAATTCGCACAGGCCGTGCTACACCTGCGCTGCTTGACAGTGTGCAAGTCGAATACTACGGTAGCAATGTGCCGATTAGTCAAGTTGCGAATTTATCCATGATTGACTCTCGCACCGTGGGCGTGCAGCCTTGGGAAAAAGGCATGGGTGCCAAAATTGAAAAGGCCATTCGCGACAGTGATTTGGGTTTGAATCCTTCCAGCATGGGCGATTTGATTCGAGTACCTATGCCACCAATGAGCGAAGAGCGTCGTAAAGAGATGACCAAGTTGGTTCGTCATGAAGGTGAAAATGCCAAAATTGCGATTCGCAATTTGCGTCGCGATGCCAATGAAAACATTAAAAAATTAGTCAAAGAAAAAGAAGCTTCAGAGGACGATCAAAAACGTGCTGAGAGTGATATTCAAAAAGTGACAGACAAACACATCATTACCATTGACCAAATGGTGGCAGCCAAAGAACAAGAGATCATGGCTGTTTAAGCCCGTGATGCTTGGCTGACATTTATTTCGCATGCGCGACATCCCAAGTAGACCCCAGCACATTGCCATCGTGATGGATGGCAATGGCAGGTGGGCTAAGCGCAGACTTTTGCCGCGTGTGGCAGGACATAAACAAGGTGTAGAAGCTTTGCAGAAATGTGTCAAAGCATGCATGCAACGCGACGTCAAAGTGCTCACGGTATTTGCTTTTTCATCAGAGAACTGGGAACGACCTGAAGAAGAGGTTTCTGGTTTGATGGAATTGTTAGCAAAAGCACTGGCCAAAGAAGTATCGCAACTGGCCAAAGAAGGGGTACGTTTGCATTTTGTAGGTGATCGCGAGCATCTTTCAGACAACATCAAAAATGGCTTTGATGAAGCAGAGCAGTTGACAAATTCAAATACAAAATTGATCTTCAATATCTGCTTCAATTATGGCGGTCGATGGGACATGGCGCAAGCGGCCGCAAAATTGGCAGCAAAAAAATTGGATATCACACCGTCCAACATCAATGCTGAGATGTCATTGTCACATGTTGCAGACCCTGACTTGATTATTCGCACAGGCGGAGAACAGCGCTTGAGCAATTTCTTGCTCTGGCAGACCGCTTATTCAGAACTTTATTTCTGTGACACTTTGTGGCCAGATTTTGATGAGAACGCTTTGGATTTGGCGATCGAGTCATTTCACCAACGTGAACGCCGTTTTGGCAAAACATCTGAACAAGTGCTTGCAGGCTCGCACAGCCAGCAATAAAAGGAATATGAGGGACACACATCATGCTTAAACAACGTGTGCTCACTGCACTTATTTTGGTGACGGTTCTCGCTTTGGCATTGTTGTCAACAGCACAATGGGTTTTCCCCGCCTTGGTACTCCTTTTTATGGTTGCTGGCGCGTGGGAGTGGGGGCGCATGAATGGAAGCAGTCAAGCACTTTCAATATGGACAGCCTGTGAACTGTTCATTTTGATCGCATTCACTTGGTTACTTGGTTGGTTAAATCAGTCCCACACTTTGTTGTGGATCGTTGCCAGTGGCGTATGGGTTTTAGTCAGTGTTTATTTGTTGAAAAATGGCGCATCAGCTTGGTTGAAAATTCCGCAATCATTGCGCCGCTATTTGGGTGTTTTGGCATTGTGGCTGGTCTGGTTGGCGATTTGTCAGGCGCGCATGATTGGCATTAATTTCTTAATGTCAGCTTTGTTTTTGGTGTGGTCTGCTGATACTTTTGCCTATTTCGCAGGCAGAGCACTGGGTGGGAAATTCACACAAAATAAATTGGCACCCAGTATCAGTCCAGGTAAAAGTTGGGAAGGTGTATGGGGTGGTGTCATCGGAGTTGTAATTGTTGCCAGCCTTTGGATATTGGCTGATCAAAAATTGCATGCGACAGTACCCAGTCTGCACTCAAGACTTTATGAACAAAACTGGGTGATCATGTTACTGGCATTGTTTTTTATGACAGCTATGAGTGTTGTCGGAGATTTGATTGAATCTCTTATCAAACGCAGTGCTGGCGTGAAGGATTCTAGTCAGTTGTTACCTGGTCATGGTGGTGTGCTTGATCGCATTGATGCCATATTGCCAACTTTGCCTATAGCCATGATGTTGGTGAGTCTCACGTCATGAGCAATTACTTTGGCAATATTCGCAAGCAACGGGTAACGATTTTAGGTTCAACTGGATCTATCGGCACCAATACTTTGGATGTGGTACGGCAGCACCCAGATCGATTTGAGGTATTTGCATTAAGTGCAGCGACCAAAGTGGATTTGATGTTGGCCCAAATTAGCCAATTCAAACCGCAATTTGCTGTCATGGCAAGCGAACCGCATGCCAAACTATTAGCTGAAAAAGTTCAAGCAAAATGGATTTGCAACCAAAGTACTATTTGGATTTCGATGCTATCGATATGATAGCTTCACATGAGTCGACTGATACTGTGATGGCGGCCATTGTTGGGGCTGCAGGTTTATCATCTTGTTTGGCTGCTGCGCGCGCTGGCAAAAAGCTCTTGTTGGCAAATAAAGAAGCATTGGTGGTGGGTGGCGAATTATTTTTAAGTACTGTAAAAGCAGGCAAAGCACAGTTGCTACCGATTGACAGTGAACATTCCGCTATATTTCAGTGTTTACCTGTTGATGCGACCACATGGAAAGCCAATGTGGAAAAAATCATTTTGACGGCGTCAGGCGGGCCTTTTCGGACGCGTGAGATTGAAAGTTTGAAAGATGTGACCCCGGCACAAGCTTGTGCGCATCCCAATTGGGTGATGGGGCGAAAGATTTCGGTCGATTCAGCTACCATGATGAACAAAGCATTAGAGGTGATCGAGGCTAAATACTTGTTTGGTTTAGAAGCCAATCAGATTGAGGTCATTATTCATCCGCAAAGTGTGATTCACTCCATGGTGCAGTTCATGGATAAATCTGTTTTGGCACAATGTGGCACGCCCGATATGCGTGGACCAATTGCACTCGGACTCTCTTATCCTGACAGAATACAAAATGGGTCAAGCGCGATTGAATTTAAGACCATCCCTGCATTGACATTTGAAACAATGGACAGCCATGAACATCAGGCACGATTCCCTGGTTTGGCTTTGGCGTGGCAGGTGTTGAACGCTACGGCAGGAACCACCGCTGTGTTGAATGCTGCAAATGAAATTGCGGTTCAAGCATTTTTAGATGGTTTGATTCGATTTGATCAAATTCATTCGGTCAATATTGAAACTTTATCCAAGGTAGCCCCATCTAAACCTGCATCATTGGCTGATTTATTGGAAATAGATGCTATGTCGAGAGAGTCTGCTGATGCGACGGTGAAGCGATTTGCTGCTTAACTCAACAACCAAGATGACAAAACGACAGAGACAATAATCTAGGTATGACAACACTCTTGGCCTTTTTGGCTGCTTTGGGATTGCTGATCGCTATTCATGAATATGGCCATTATCGAATGGCAGTTGCTTGCGGCGTTAAAGTTCTAAAATTCTCTATTGGATTTGGTAAGACGGTTTTTAAATGGCAACCTAAGAATTCTGATACGGAATTTGTCATTGGTCTGTTGCCATTGGGTGGCTATGTGAAAATGTTGGATGAACGTGAAGGCGCAGTCGAGGCTGCCCAGCGTCATTTGGCTTTCAACACACAAACGGTATGGAAGCGTGCTGCGATCGTGGCGGCAGGTCCAATTGCCAATTTATTACTGGCCATATTGCTATACGCTACCGTCAATTGGATGGGAGTACAAGAGCCTAGAGCAATCATTGCCAGTCCAGTGGCTGAGTCTTTAGCGCAAGAGGCAGGCTTCAAAGGTGGCGAACATATTTTGAAAACTGCTCTTGCTGATGAAGATTGGCAAGATATTCAGTCACTCGAAGAATTTCGTTGGTTCTTGACTCGTGCTGCACTGAATAAACAAGATGTCAGCATAGAGTATGCCCGTTCTGAGGGAAGCTCTCGCTACAAGGCGAATATGCCATTATCCAAATTGGATGTGCATGAAATTGACGCAAAGTTATTTCAAAAAATTGGCATTCTCGCACCCTGGTCAGCGGCAACAATAGGGGAAATTCAAGCTGCCAGTTCTGCTGCGCGCGCGGGTCTCAAAATGGGAGATCTGGTGTTATCGATCGGTGGCAAAGAGGTGGTGGACGCACAGCAACTTAGACAGACCATACGTGCCTCAATTCAAACAAATGGCAATTCCAGTACAGGATTAGCACAAGAATGGCGGATAGACAGAGCGGGTCAAAAGCTCAGCATCATGGTTGAGCCAGAAGTCAATTTTGAAAATCAAATAGCTGTAGGAAAAATCGGTGCTTTTGTTGGTTCAGCGCCTGCCTTAACAACTGTGAACTATGGTTTGCTTGAAGGTTTTTCGAAGGCTTTCAATAGGACCTGGGAAGTATCTGTACTGACAGTGCGAATGTTCGCAAAAATGATCATCGGCGAAGCATCGCTGAAAAATTTAAGCGGTCCATTAACCATTGCCGATTACGCCGGAAAATCGGCACAGCTGGGATTGACCAGCTACTTGGTATTTTTAGCTCTCATCAGCGTCAGTTTAGGGGTGCTGAATTTGATGCCTTTGCCTGTTTTGGATGGTGGTCATCTGGTGTATTATGCATGGGAGGCTATCACTGGAAAGCAAGTGTCCGAGCGTTGGATGGAGCGATTTCAACGCGGTGGTGTCGCGATTATTTTTACCATGATGTTCATTGCGCTTTACAATGACCTTATTAGACTTTTTGTTAACACATGAAACAAACAAAACTTTCCGTCGCAATTGCGAGTAAACGATTGATTCGTAGCACTATGGTGCTGGCATCTAGCGCAATTTTTGGTATTTCAGCATGGGCTGTGACACCGTTTGCTGTGCGTGATATTCGACTTGAAGGCTTGCAACGTGTGGAACCCGGAACCATATTTGCAACCATACCATTTCGCATTGGCGATACCTATGATGATGGAAAAGGCTCAGATGCCATTCGTTCTCTATTTGCTTTGGGCTTATTTAAAGATGTGCGAATAGAAGCCAAAGATGGCGTGTTGATTGTGATTGTTGAAGAGCGTCCTACCATAGCCAATGTTGAATTTTCCGGGGCCAAGGAATTTGACAAGGAAGCACTTATCAAATCATTGCGTGAAATTGGTTTGTCAGATGGACAACCCTTTGATAAAGCTTTAGCAGACAAGGCGGAGCGTGCTCTTAAGCAGCAATATGCTGCACGAAGTATGTACGCGGTAGAAGTGACAACAACTTTGACGCCGATAGAGCGCAACAGAGTCAATTTAACTTTCAGTGTCGTAGAAGGTGATGTTGCCAAGATTAAAGAAATAAAGATCACTGGCAACAAAGCTTACAGTGAATCGACTTTACGTGGCTTATTTGATTTGGACACTGGCGGTCTGCTGAGCTGGTACACCAAGAGTGACCGTTATACCAAGGCAAAACTGAATGCCGATATCGAAACTCTGAAATCGTATTATTTGTCACGCGGCTATTTGGAGTTCAGGGTTGATTCAAACCAAGTGGACATATCTGCTGATAAAAAAGACGTCATCATCACAATCAACGTCACTGAAGGTGAACGTTTTGTCATTTCTGGCATTAAGTTGACAGGTAACTATTTGGGTAAAGAAGCCCACTTTAAAACGCTTGTACAAATTGCAGTTGACCAAGAATACAACGCAGACAAAATTGCGCAAACCAATCGTGCTTTTACAAATTACTTTGGTGATTTTGGTTTTGCTTTTGCAAGAGTGGAAGTCAAGCCTGAAATAGACCGCAAAAACAATAAAGTGGCATTAACAATCAATGCCGAACCCGGGCAACGTGCTTATGTGCGACGCATCAATATAGCGGGCAATAACAAAACGCGTGACGAGGTGATTCGCCGTGAATTCCGTCAATTTGAAACGTCCTGGTATGACGGTGAAAAATTGCGCAGTTCGAGAGACCGCGTGGATAGATTGGGATATTTCAAAGATGTTCAAATCGAAACTTTAGAAATTCCAGGCAATCCCGATCAAGTTGATATTCTGATGACAGTTGTTGAAAAACCGACAGGTAATCTGAGCTTGGGTGCGGGCTACAACACTTCTGACAAGTTGTCGTTCCAATTTGGTATCAAACAAGATAATATTTTTGGCTCAGGTAATTATTTAGGCGTTGATGTCAATACCAGTAAACTGAACCGCACGGCAGTGCTGACCACGATTGATCCCTATTTCACGCAAGATGGCGTATCACGCTCTTTGGATGCATACTACAGAACCACTCGACCAACCACTGCCGTTGACTCAGATTACAGACTTTTAACAATAGGCAGTAGCTTGAAGTTTGGTTTACCCATTAGTCCGACAGATACCATTTATTTAGGTGGTGGCATAGAGCGTAACAAAATAGTTGATGGTACCAATTTGCCTCAAGTTTATAAAGACTATGCTGAACAATTTGGCTCTACCAGTGATTCAGTACCGCTGACCATCGGCTGGTCTCGTGATGACAGAGACAGTGCATTGACGCCCAACTCAGGCAAATTGCAAAGACTTGCTGCCGAATGGAGTCCGGCTGGCGATGTGAAATACGTTAAAGCTGTCGCACAGTACCAGCAATATATTCCTTTAAACAAACAATTTACCTTGGCTTTTAATGGAGAAGTAAATTGGGGCAAAGGTTTGAGTGGCAGACCATTCCCGGTATTTAAGAATTCATATTCAGGTGGTTTGGGATCAGTGCGTGGTTTTGAATCATCATCTTTAGGTGCAATTGATGCGATTTCTGGCAACCCAATTGGTGGGCCGAAAAAAGTGACTTTGAACGCCGAGTTTTTGACGCCATTTCCAGGGGCTGGTAACGATAAATCGTTGCGTTTGTTTGCATTCTTTGATGCTGGCAATGTATTTGCTGAAAGTGAAAAGGTTAGCTTTAGCTCACTGCGCACTTCTGTGGGTGTAGGTATCAATTGGATATCACCTATTGGACCGCTGCGCATTTCGTATGCCAAACCGTTGCGTACCGAGGCTTCGGATAAAATAGAGAAATTCCAATTCAGTATTGGTACTGCGTTCTAGAGCGGTTAAACAGAGTTTTTCACAACATCGAATTTATTAAGAGATTGAGCAATATGCAAATTATTTCCAGCAAAACGATATTGGTGACCTTGGCTTTGGTTACCGCCAGTTTTTCGATGTCCGCTATTCGCACAAGAATTTAAAATTGGGTTCATCAACACTGATCGCATTTTTAGAGATGCCAATTCAGCCAAAGCAGCACAAGCTAAGTTGGAGCAAGAATTTTCCCGCCGCGAAAAAGAGTTGAATGACTTAGGGTTACAAATTAAAGCTGCGGCAGATAAATTAGATAAAGATGCACCTACTTTGTCTGAATCACAAAAAACCGCTCGCCAAAAACAAATTGTCGACCAAGACCGCGACTTTCAACGCAAGCGTCGTGAGTTCCAAGAAGACTTAAGCGCTCGAAAAAATGAAGAATTGCAGCAAGTTCTTGAACGCGCCAACAAGGTTGTGAAGCAAGTTGCCGAAGCAGAAAAATATGATCTGGTTTTACAAGAGGTTGTCTATATCAACCCTAAGCATGACATGACAGAAAAAGTATTGAAGGCTTTGAACGCAGCGAAATAAGTCGCTGGGTTTCAATAGTTTGCAAAACTCATCTACATTTGATCTCATCTAAATCAATTCACTCCAGCAATAAAGTGTGTCTATTCAACTTGGTCAAATCGTTGAAATACTAGGCGGCAAGCTGCATGGTGATGCAACATGCGAAATTAAGGGGTTGGCTTCTCTGTTAGCGGCAGATGCTGGTCAAATTAGCTTTGTCAGCAACCAGAAGTATGAACAACAACTGGGTTCATGTAAGGCGGCTTGTGTCATCGTTGGTCCAAAATTAGAAAACATTGCCAAAGCACGGGGGCCATACATCGTCACCGAGCAACCTTATTTGTATTTTGCAAAGTTAACGCAATTGTGGTCACTCAGGCATTCTCCGCAGAAATACGCTTTCATCCATCCAACAGCCGTCATTGATGCTACCGCAGTGGTACATCCGTCAGCACACATAGGACCTTTGTGTGTGATTGAATCCAATGCAAAGATTGGAGCTAATTCGGTGTTGCAATCACGCGTGCATGTAGGACATGATTGTGTGATTGGTGCCGATTGTTTGTTACACCCAGGTGTGGTGATTGGAGCGGATGGTTTTGGTTTTGCTCCAGATGTTCAATCAACAGCAGTTGAGGCTGGAAAGAGCTCAGAACAACATCCCAAAATGCGTGAATGGGTGAAAATTGAACAATTGGGCGCGGTTGAAATCGGGAACAGAGTTGAGATTGGTGCCAATACATGCATAGACCGTGGTGCTTTGGACAATACCATCATAGCTGAGGGTGTAAAGCTTGATAACTTGATTCAAATTGGTCATGGCACAAGAATTGGACAGCACACGGTTATTGCCGCTTCTACAGCTATTGCAGGTAGCACAGTGATCGGTGACTATTGCGTGATTGGTGGATCGGTGAGCATCGCAGGACATTTGTCCATCGCAGACCACGTGCAAATTTCGGGTGCATCTGTGGTGATACACAGTATTCACAAGCAAGGCGTTTATTCGGGTTTGTATCCTTTGGATGAGCACAAAGAATGGAGCAAAAATGCAGCAGCATTGAAACAGTTGGCAGCTTTGCGAGAGCGCATCAGAGAATTAGAGAAATCTCTAAATCAAAAATAGATTCATAACAGTTAAGAAAGACAACAATCACCATGATGGACATTCACCAAATTCTCAAACAACTTCCGCATCGCTATCCTTTTGTGTTGGTCGATCGAGTTACAGAAATTGAAAAAGGCAAATATATCAAAGGCTATAAGAATGTGTCTATCAACGAACCCTATTTTGTAGGGCATTTTCCTTACCATCCAGTGATGCCAGGGGTGTTGATTGTCGAGGCTTTGGCGCAGACGGCTGCGCTCTTAGGGTTTGATACTTTGGGTGTCACGCCAGATGACAAAACGCTGTTTTATTTTGCAAGCATTGACGGTGTTCGATTCAAAAAGCCAGTGTCCCCCGGAGATCAACTCTGGTTGGAAATGCATGTTGATCGGGTTCGTTCTGGTATGTGGAAATTCAAAGGGCACGCTTCAGTCGATGGCGAAGTGGTGACTGAAGCCGAAATCATGTGCACCATACGACAAGTGGGTGAAGGCGATTGATACATTCCACCGCCATCGTTGATGCCAATGCTGTTTTGCACAGCAGTGTAGAGGTCGGTCCTTATACGGTGATTGGTCCGCACGTGCGCATAGGTGCAGGTACACGTGTTGGCGCGCATTGTGTTATTGAAGGTCACACCACCATAGGGTGCGACAACCACATCTTTCAATTTAATTCATTGGGTGCTATTCCTCAGGATAAAAAATACGCCGGTGAACCCTGTGAGTTGCACATTGGCAATCGAAACACCATTCGTGAATTTTGCACTTTCAACATTGGCAGTCCTGGCGATGCCGGTGTGACACGCGTGGGTGATGACAATTGGATCATGGCCTATGTTCACATTGCGCATGATTGCCAAGTGGGTAACAAAACTATTTTGGCGAATAACACCACTTTGGGAGGTCATGTGCATTTGGCGGACTGGGTTATCGTTGGTGGTCTGACTGGTATTCATCAATTTGTGAAAGTTGGTGCACATGCCATGGTTGGTTTTTCCAGTGCGGTAACCAAAGATGTACCACCTTTCATGATGGCGGATGGCAACCCATTGGCCGTGCGTGGCTTTAATATTGAGGGATTGCGCCGTCGTCAATTCAGCGCAGAACGCATCGCTGCCATCAAGCAAATGCATAAATTAATGTACCGCATAGACCAGACAATGGCGAAGGCTGTTGAAGACATGAAAGTGCTAGCTGCTGCAACACCTGAAGCTGCTGATGACATTGTGTTGATGCTTGATTTCATTGCAGCAAGCGCACGTGGTGTTGCCAGATAAATCGCCTGCTGAATTTGTTGTTCGCAAAATAGGCTTATTAGGCGCAAGGTGAATCACAAACTGCAAACAACATCGCCCACCATCGCCATGGTGGCAGGTGAAACATCTGGCGATTTGCTGGCTGGGCTTTTGTTGGATGGCATCAATCTACGGTGGCCACATGTGCAAGCAGTGGGTATTGGCGGTGCACAAATGAAAGCGCGCGGATTTTCTGCTTGGTGGCCCAGTGAAAAATTAGCGGTATTTGGCTATGTCGATGCGCTGCTGCATTACCGTGAAATATCGGGCATTCGAAAACAACTCAAAGCCAAACTCATTGCCAACCCACCCGATGTGTTTATTGGTGTGGATGCGCCAGATTTCAATTTGGATTTGGAAGCGGATTTACGCGCCAATGGCATTAAAACAGTGCATTTTGTTTGCCCGTCAATCTGGGCATGGCGCGCAAAGCGGGTTGAAAAGCTGAAAAAAAGTTGCGACCACGTCTTGTGCATTTACCCGTTTGAGCCTGCATTGCTGGCGCAACATGGCATAGCAGCCACCTATGTGGGGCATCCACTGGCGTCAGTGATACCGATTGTCCCCGATAAATTCATGGCTCGACAAAAGCTTGGTTTGCAGAACGACGATAGAGTCATCGCCGTCTTGCCAGGTAGCCGCTTGTCAGAGATTAAACACCTTGCTCCAAGATATTTTAAGGCTGTAGCCGGCATGAATAATGCCTGTGCTGCTATGAAATTTATAGTACCTTCGATTCCTAAATTCATACCATTGCTTAAGCAAATAGCCAATAGACTGCGGTGTCGCAGATCTGGTGCAAATCATCGAAGGACAATCGCATCTGGCTTTAGAAGCCTGTGATGTGACCTTGATCACCAGTGGCACTGCCACACTGGAGGCCGCATTGTACAAACGACCCATGGTCATCGCATACGCGCTCAATGGTTTGTCCTACCAAATCATGAAGCGAAAAAAATTGCAGCCATGGGTTGGTCTTCCTAATATATTGAGCCAACAATTTGTCGTGCCTGAATTGTTGCAAGACGCTGCCACACCCGAGGCACTGGCGACTGCTACATTGGCATGGTTTGATGCGCCTGAAAAAGTTGCAGAATTGGAGCGACAATTTACCGAACTGCATCACCAACTCAAACGCAATACTTCAGAACTCGCAGCCCATGCCATTAGCCAAGTCCTCCAAGCCCTGCCAAGCTTGACTGAAAAAGCACCACTTAAATCCAAAGCAGTGAGGAAGCGCACTGCTTCTTTGTGAAGGGTTTATTGAAAGCCGAGCAAGTTGCATTGTCTTGGGATACGCCGGGATTGGTAGCAGGCGTTGATGAAGCTGGGCGCGGCCCTTTGGCTGGTCCCGTGTTTGCAGCGGCGGTGATTTTGGATGATTTAAAGCCCATTAAAGGCTTGGCCGATTCGAAAACCTTGACAGCCAAAAAGCGCGACAAGCTGTACGATGAAATCCGCGCCAAAGCATTGTGTTGCTCAGTAGCGCAGGCCAGTACCGAGGAAGTGGATGCGCTGAATATCTTGCAAGCCACCATGCTGGCAATGCAACGTGCCGTCGATGGTTTGCGACTCAAACCTGTCAAGGTGTTGGTGGATGGCAACCGCATTCCGAAATTGGATGTATTGGCAGAGGCTATCGTCAAGGGCGACAGCAAAGTGCAAGCCATTTCAGCTGCCAGTATTTTGGCCAAAGTCAGCCGTGACCGTTGGTGCAGCGATTTGCATGCGCAGTTTCCAAACTATGGTTTTGACCAACACAAAGGTTATGGCACAGCGCAACACATGGCTGCTCTGAAAGAGTTTGGACCCTGTCCAGAGCACCGCACCAGTTTTGCACCGGTGACGGCTGTATTGCACTTAAAAGAACAACAATGAGCACACCCAACATCACTCACATCACATCGCGCGACAATGCCTTGCTTAAAGAACTGCGTAAGCTCAGCACAGACAGCACTGCATATCGCAAACAAGGACAAGTTTGGTTAGAGGGTGACCATTTGTGCAGGGCGGCTATAGAGCGTGGTGTGCAACCTGTCATGGCTGTATTTTTAGAGTCTTTTTGGCCTCTAGCCGGCGAATATATTGACTATGATGCTATTAAAAATATAGCAATAAAAAATTTCACGATTGCAGATAAATTGTGGCCAGAAATAAGCAGTCTTGAGTCACCCGCCAAAATGGGTTTTGTGATTGATTTACCCACTTCAATCGGTATTCAAGCATCTGTACCAACCCTTATCTTAGACCGGGTGCAAGATGCAGGTAATGTGGGCTCAATCTTGCGCAGTGCAGCGGCATTTGGTTTCAAGCAAGTGGTGGCATTGAAGGGTACAGCTGCCTTGTGGAGCCCTAAAGTTTTGCGCGCTGGCATGGGCGCTCATTTTGCATTGCAATTGTTTGAGAGTGCGACTGTGGATGATTTGGCAGTTTTGAAAATTCCTTTGGTCGTTACCAGTTCGCATCAAGGTGATTTTTTGCAGACAGTCAAACTACCCTCACCATGTGCATGGGTGATGGGACATGAAGGGCAGGGCGTTTGCAGTGAATTGCTTTCGCGCGCAGCGGTATCGGTACGCATCGGTCAACCAGGTGGTGAAGAATCCTTGAATGTGGCAGCAGCAGCAGCGATTTGTTTACACGCCAGCAGTGTGCAAAACTAAATCTCGATTTTTACTTTTTTATGATGTCGTACGCTGGCGCAAAGCCTCGTACAAGCACACGCCACTGGCTACAGAGACATTCAAACTTTCAACCGCCCCTTGCATGGGAATGCTGATGAGCTCATCGCATGTTTTGGCAGTGAGTTGTCGAATACCGTCACCCTCAGCCCCCAGCACCAAAGCAACGGGTCCTTTGAGGTCGGCTTGGTATAAATTTTTTGTGGCTTGATCGCTGGTGCCAATCACCCAAATGTTGCGTTCTTTGAGTTCATTCAAAGTGCGTGCCAAGTTGGTCACCATGAAGTAGGGCACGGTTTCAGCCGCGCCACTGGCTACTTTGGCAACAGTCGCGTTGATGCCTGCGGCATTGTCTTTGGGGGCAATGACGGCATGCACGCCAGCACCGTCTGCCACACGCAAACACGCGCCCAAATTGTGTGGATCAGTCACTCCATCCAGCACCAAAATTAATGGGTTGTCGCTTAACTTGCGTTCGGCGACGGCTGTTGATTCATGCCTATGTTCTAGATTTTCCAACAACTCATCCAATGAATGGACTTGCACAATCTCTTGCACTTTGGCCACCACACCTTGATGACCATGACCACCAGCCAGTTTGACCAAGCGTTCATTATCCGACTCAATCAATCGCATGCCCATGTCGGAGGCTTTGGCCACAAACTGCCGCATGCGTGCATCTTTGCGCGAAGTGTCGTAATAGATTTCAATCACCGATTTGGGTGAGGTTTTAAGCCGAACATTGATGGCATGAAAGCCGAAGAGAACTTTTTGTGATGACATGGCTAGATTATCGGGCGTTTTATCGGGTGTTTGTATGCGGACTTTTGCAACTCGGGGCGAATTGATGCTTGAATTGGGTAGAATCAGCTTGTCAGGAGAGCGTTGGTTCAATTTCCGATGCGATACAGACTAACCGCCGAAGGCGCAGGTGATATCTTTTCAATCACTGAACGCTCAGGCACAAAGGACTGACAAGACGCAAAGTGGTTGGCACTTTGCGTTCCTTGCTGGAGAGAGGTGGCTCGTTGAAGTCACCCACCGAAGGAGCAAACGCAGCAATACCCAATGTTTGGGCAAGTTGTGTGAATCTCTCAGGTAGAGTGGACAGCTGGGGCAAAAGTTTATTACTTGCTTGCCCTAGGAGTTTTATGTCGTCCACTGATACCTCAACTGAATCCTTATTGAAAACACCGCTGTACGATTTGCATGTGCAATTAGGCGCTCGCATGGTGCCTTTTGCTGGCTACCATATGCCCGTGCAATACCCGACTGGCCTGGTCGCTGAGCACCACCACACGCGTCAACAAGCTGGTTTGTTTGATGTGTCGCACATGGGTCAGCTGCGTTTGCTTGGTCAAGACGCCGCTGCTGCGTTTGAAAGCCTGATGCCAGTGGATGTGATTGATTTGCCCGTGGGCAAGCAGCGCTATGGTTTGCTCACGAACGAGGAAGGTGGCATCATTGATGACTTGATGTTTTTCAAAGTGGCAGAAGATGAAATTTTTGTCATCGTCAACGGCGCTTGCAAAGCCAACGACATTGCACACATTCAAAAACACATTGGCCATCGATGCAAAGTCGAAACATTTCCGACCCATGGTTTACTGGCACTGCAAGGTCCAGCGGCGGTGAAGGTGTTGTCAAAATTAGCACCAGGCGTTGAAAAACTGGTTTTCATGACAGGTGGCCGTTTTACCATTGCGGGCACTGATTGCTTCGTCACGCGCAGTGGCTATACCGGTGAAGATGGATTTGAAATCTCTGTCTCTGCCGACCAAACTGAAGTGTTGGCCAAAGCCTTGTTGGCTGAGTCTGAAGTGAAACCGATTGGCTTGGGTGCACGCAATTCATTGCGTTTGGAAGCTGGCTTGTGCTTATACGGGCAAGACATTGACACAACGACCAACCCAGTCGAAGCGGGCTTGGGCTGGGCCATGCAAAAAATACGGCGTGTGGATGGTGCACGTGCGGGTGGCTATCTAGGTGCTACAAATATAATAGCAGCTCAGGCAATTAATACGCCGTCTACAGGCCAAAAAGACCATATTAATTCAGCCGCATCGTCAAATTCACAGCGCAAACGTGTTGGCTTGATAGCCATTGACCGTGTACCTGTACGTGAGCACACGGAGTTGCAAGACACCCACGGCAACCGCATTGGTGAAGTGACCAGTGGTTTGCTTTCGCCCACTTTAGACAAACCGATTGCCATGGGCTATGTGAATGCTGCCTTTGCCGCGGTAGGCACTCGCATCAACGCCATCGTGCGCGGTAAAGTGGTGGCGATGGAGGTTGCAGCCATGCCGTTTGTTCCAACACGCTACTACCGCGGATAATTTTTTCGCTTTCAAACCAAACTTTTTACCAATTTTTTAGGAGAAATCAAAATGACATTGAAATACACAGAAGACCACGAATGGCTCAAAGTTGAAGGCGATATGGCCACTGTCGGCATTACGCACCACGCACAAGATGCATTGGGCGATGTGGTGTTTGTTGATTTGCCAGAAGTGGGTGCCACTTTCGCGCAAAAAGATGTCGCCGGTGTGGTGGAATCGGTCAAAGCGGCTGCTGACGTGTACATGCCTGTCAGTGGTGTCATCACTGAAGTGAACGAAGCATTGCGTGCCGACCCAGCGTTGGCCAATTCAGATCCTTTGGGCGCAGGCTGGTTTTTCAAAGTCAAGCTGTCCGATGCCACGCAAATCGCGGCCTTGATGGATGAGACTTCCTACACAACATTTTCTGCTTAATCAATCATCAATCTGTTCACATCCATGAAAACTGCTGCCAACTTGCTCGATCTCGAAAATGCCAGTGAATTTTTGGCGCGCCATATTGGTGTTGACGCTGATGACGAAGCCAAAATGCTCAAAGTGGTGGGAGCCAGCAGTCGCGCTGCACTGATGCAAGACATCGTGCCGCACAGCATACAGCGCAGTGCAGCAATGGATTTGCCAGATCCGGTAACCGAAGCGCAAGCGTTGGCTGAGTTGAAAGCCATTGCATCCAAAAATAAACAGTTCAAAAGTTTCATCGGCCAAGGCTACTATGGCACCCACACGCCAGGTGTCATCTTGCGCAACATTTTGGAAAACCCAGCTTGGTACACCGCTTACACACCCTACCAAGCCGAGATCAGTCAAGGTCGCATGGAGGCATTGGTTAACTTTCAAACCATGGTGTGCGATTTAACCGGTTTGCCCATGGCCAACGCGTCCATGTTGGACGAGGCCACTGCAGCAGCAGAAGCGATGACGCTGGCCAAGCGCAGTGTCAAATCGAAAAGCAATGTGTTCATCGTGGCGGGTGATTGCCATCCGCAAACGATAGAGGTGATACAAACCCGTGCCAAACCTTTGGGTATCTCCGTGCAATTGGCGAACTCGCATGAGGAATGGGTCAATGCAATGCAAAGTGACTATTTTGCAGTGTTGGCGCAATACCCCACAACCAGTGGCCGCATCGATGATTTGCGTGCCGATGTGATTACTGCACACAGCAAGCAAGCGGCTTTCATCGTGGCGGCAGATTTGCTGGCATTGACATTGTTGACGCCACCGGGCGAGTGGGGTGCTGATATTTGTATCGGTACCACACAGCGATTTGGCATGCCCATGGGCAATGGCGGGCCACATGCTGCTTTTATGGCTTGTCGCGATGAACACAAACGCTCTATGCCAGGGCGCTTGGTGGGTGTCAGTGTCGATGTGCATGGCAATCCTGCGTATCGCCTTGCATTGCAAACCCGTGAGCAGCACATTCGCCGCGAGAAAGCCACATCCAATATTTGTACGGCACAAGTTTTACCCGCCGTTGTCGCCAGCATGTATGCGGTGTACCACGGCCCGCAAGGTTTGACACGCATCGCCAAGCGCATCAATCAATACACAGCTGTCTTGGCACAAAGTTTGCGCGATATGGGACATGCTGTGAAGCAAGACCATTGTTTTGATACTTTCACTGTGCAGTTGAAACAAGCTAATCAGCTCTTGCAATTGGCGCGCGAATTTGGTGTGAATTTGCGTCAATCTTGGCCAGGTTATGTCAGTGTGAGTTTGGATGAGACCACCACGCGTGACGATGTGGCTTTGTTGTGGTCTTTGTTTGCACAAAGAGGCATATGCCCTACAAACAAACCACAAATTCCTGATTTTGATGGCTTGGCTGCAAAATTAGAGGGTGCAATTCCAACATCATTGCGCCGCACCAGCAGTTTCATGACGCACCCTGTATTCAACACGCACCACTCCGAAACTGCCATGTTGCGCTACATACGAATGCTGAGCGACAAGGATTTAGCTTTAGACCGTAGCATGATTCCGCTGGGCAGTTGCACCATGAAGCTCAATGCCACCAGTGAGATGTTACCCATCACTTGGCCAGAATTCGCCAACATCCATCCATTTGCTCCACAAGACCAATTGCAAGGCTATACCGAATTGGACGAACAATTGCGTGCATGGTTGTGTCAAGCAACGGGTTACGCAGGCATCAGCCTGCAACCCAATGCCGGTAGCCAAGGTGAATATGCAGGGCTCTTGGCCATCAAGGCTTATTTTGATGCCAATGGCCAGTCACATCGCAATATCTGTTTAATTCCTTCCAGCGCCCACGGTACCAACCCAGCCAGCGCGCAAATGGCGGGTATGTCAGTGGTGGTGACCGCTTGTGATGAACAAGGCAATGTGGATTTGGTTGATTTGAAAGCCAAATGTGAACTGCACGCCAACAACTTGGCGTGCGTGATGATCACCTACCCCAGCACGCATGGCGTATTCGAAACCAGTGTAAAAGAATTGTGCGCCATGGTGCACAGCTATGGTGGACGCGTGTATGTTGACGGCGCGAACATGAACGCTTTGGTTGGTTTAGCCGCACCGGGTGAATTTGGTGGCGATGTGAGCCACTTGAACTTGCACAAAACCTTTTGCATACCGCATGGCGGTGGCGGGCCAGGTGTGGGTCCAGTGTGTGTGGTGGCGGATTTGGTTCCCTATTTGCCAGGACATGTCACTACTGGTGTGAAAAGCGGTGTGGGTGCAGTCAGTGCTGCTTTGATGGGAAATGCAGCCGTGTTACCCATCAGCTGGATGTATTGCCGCATGATGGGTGCATCTGGCCTCAAAGCTGCCACAGAGGTGGCGATATTGAGCGCCAATTACATCAGCGCACGATTGAAAGACCATTACCCCACTTTGTATGCCAGCAGCAAGGGCTATGTCGCACACGAATGTATTTTGGATTTGCGTCCGCTTAAAGAAGCCACTGGTGCAGCGAATGGTGTATCAGCAGAAGATGTTGCCAAACGTTTGATTGATTATGGGTTTCATGCACCAACTCTCAGCTTTCCGGTAGCGGGTACGCTGATGGTTGAACCGACTGAGAGTGAAACTTTGTTTGAACTCGATCGTTTTATTGATGCCATGATTGCGATTCGTGCAGAGATTGAGCACGTGCAAAAAGGTGTTTGGCCGCAAGACAACAATCCCTTGAAGCACGCACCACATACGGCGTCGAGTTTATTGAGTGACGAATGGACTCGGCCATACAGCCGTGAAGTTGGCGCATATCCACTGGCCAGTTTGAAGCAAAACAAGTACTGGTCACCCGTCGGACGCGTGGACAATGTGTATGGGGATCGAAACTTATTCTGCAGTTGCGTGCCAGTTGAGGCCTATCAAAATTAGTTCATAATGGCGTTATGCAGCTCGACTACCAAGTCCCAACGCCATTAGAGTATTTCAAATTGCTGGTCAATTCTGACGAGCAATCTGACAATCAGTTTCCTTTGCTGGAAGCGGCTACTGCGCTGGCGCAAGATGAATATCCGGACTTGGATGTACAAGCGGTTTTGGACGATGTTGATAAGCTACTGGCGCGTGTGAAACGACGCATCCCTGCTGACAGTTCTGCGTTGCAACGATTGCGCATCTTGAGCCAATTCTTCTTTCGCGACTTAGGGTTTGGCGGCAACGTGAATCATTTTTACGATGCCGAAAACAGTTTCATCAATTCTGTATTGCGCACGCGCCGCGGCATACCGATTTCCTTGGCAGTCCTTTGGTTGGAATTGGCGCAGGGTTTGAAGCTGGATGCATATGGCGTCGCATTTCCAGGGCACTTCATGCTGAAGGTGAGTCTGCCCAACGGACAAGTCGTTATCGATCCGTTCACAGGTCAATCGCTGAGTCGTGAAGATTTGAGTGAGCGTTTGCAGCCCTTTCAAAAAGAGCAGAACGCTGCGCAGAAAATGCAAGAACTGGATGACGAGCATGACTCGTCAACGACAGATCAAGACATCCCATTGGGTTTGTATTTGCAAGCGGCAAAACCGCGCGACATTGTTGTGCGCATGTTGCACAACTTAAAAGAAATTTACCGCAGCCAAGAAGATTGGCAACGCATGATTCAGGTGCAAGACCGATTGATTGCACTGTATTCCGATGCGTGGGAAGAATACAGAGACCGCGGTCTGGCGTTTGCCGAATTAGGCAAAGCCACTGCTGCCGTGCATGATTTAGATGTGTATTTGAGTCAAGTAGCGGATGCCGTCGATGCCAATGCCATCGCACTGCGTGCAGCAGAATTACGCAGAGCGATTATTTAAACCGCAGCCTGCGTTAATCTTCATTTACTCGTTTTGTGAACCACGGTGTGCCCATGCGGTTGTATGGTGCTCAATGTAGCTGAACAATTCATACATCGCCATCGCCATCGCGCCCACTACCAACAAGCCTGCAAAAGCCAAACCCATTTGCATGGCTGAACCGGCTGAAATCAGCAAGTAGCCAATACCTTCGTTAGCTGCCGTCATTTCGGAAACGGTGGTTCCTACAAATGCCAAAGTAATAGCGACTTTGAGCGAGCCAAAGAAATAGGGCATTGAACGTGGCATACCAACTTTGGTTAAAACATCCCAGCGTTTAGCGCCCAAAACACGCAGCACGTCTTCCAATTCTGGCTCCAAAGTGGCCAGACCAGTGGCGATATTCACCATGATAGGAAAGAACGAAATGAGAAAAGCCGTCAAGATGGCCGGACCCACGCCAATACCAAACCAGACCACCAAGATAGGCACAAAGGCAGCTTTAGGCAAAGCGTTGAAGGCGGTCATTAATGGGTAAACAGCGGCATAAGCGATGCGGGAACTGCCAATGACAAAGCCCAACAAAACACCCACCACAATGGCGATACCAAATCCTGCCATGGTGACCCAAAATGTGCGCCAAGCATGACCTGCAATCAATTCTTTGTATTCAACAAATTGAGACCAAATGCGTACCGGACTTGGAAAAATGAATTCAGAGACATTGAAGAAGCTGCAAATCGCTTGCCAAGCGGCAATGATCAATACCAGCAACACCCAAGGCGACCATCGTTCGAGTTGTTTCTTGTTCATGCCTTGGCCACCGTATTCGTTGATGCTGTGACTGTATTGGCAGCTGCTTGACGTATTGAACCAATGTGACCACGTAACTCGTGCACGATATCGCCAAACTCAGGCGTATAGGTGATCTCAAGGTCACGAGGAGCAGGCATTTCAATGTGCTTTTTGACCACAAAGCGACCAGGGCTTTTGCTCATGACGTAAACCGTATCTGCAAGGAAAACTGATTCACGTAAATCGTGCGTAACCAGAATCACGTTGAATTTTTGCATGGCATGCAAATCGCGCAAGATGCACCAAAGCTCTTCGCGCGTAAAGGCATCCAGTGCACCAAAAGGTTCATCCAGCAGCAACAATTTGGGTTCATGAATCAAAGCACGGCAAATACTCACGCGCTGCTGCATACCCCCTGAAAGTTGCCAAGGGAATTTATCTTCATAACCAGCTAAACCCACTGTTTGCAACAATTTGCGGGCACGTGCTTCGTATTCAGCACGGTTGCTCTTAAAAGTACTGCGGTAGGGTTCGACAATTTCCAGTGGCAGCAACACATTGTTCATGGTTGTTCGCCAAGGCAACAAAGAGGGGGCTTGAAATGCCATCCCTGATATTTTCAATGGACCCGTTACAGGCTTTCCATCAATCAAAATCTTGCCCTTGCTGGGCATTTTTAAACCCGTGGCCAATTTCATGAAAGTGGATTTGCCACAACCTGAAGGCCCCACAATGGCGATGAATTCGCCTTGTTTGGCTTGCAGATTAATCTCTTCAACAGCAAAATGGTTTTGCGCTAAGAGCTCATCATTGTAAGCAAGCCAAACGTTTTGAAAATCGACGAATGAAAGGTTTTCAGTTCCAGCGGGATCGGTCATTGTGCTTATTTCTTGGCAGATGACAAAATATTCAACTCAGCAGCGCTAGGTAAGAACGAACCGTTCCAAATTGCATCAGGGTTGACGCGACTTTTCGTGTTGAATGCATCTGACACTTGTGATGCCATCAACGACAAGCGTGGTCCTTTGACTTGTCCGAAACCCTCAGCACGCGCATCGGCGCTGTTGATAACAGTGTTGATGGCCAATTGCAAGCGGCGTGTTTCTAAAGCTGAATTGATAATGCCGTCACGCGCTTTCACAGTTTCAATCGCTGACTTCTGGTTTGGCTAATACATCTTTCATGCCTTTGGTAAAGGCAGATAAGAATGCTTTCACAGCAGCTGGATTTTCTTTCAGCAATTTGGGCGATGCAATGATGGCATTGCCGTACAGTTTGACACCGTAGTCTGGGTATTGCAATATGGTCACATCTTCAGCTTTCACACCACGTGCTTCTAAGTTGAGCAAGGAAGTGAAGGTGAAACCTGTAATGGCGTCCACATCACCGCGGGCCAACATGGTTTCACGCAATGGTGGGTCCATGGCAGTCCATTGCACGCCAGCGATGTTGTTGGCTTTTGCAAAAATAGGGAAAGCACGACGACCCGCATCAAAAACAGGTGCACCTAATTTTTTACCATTCAAATCAGCAGGTGTTTTGATGCCTGATTTTTTCAGCGCCATCACAGATGCGGGTGTATTGTTGTAGACCATCATGATGGCAACAGGTTTGTTGGGTGCATCAGGGTTGTTGGCATGGAATTCCATCAATGCTGCCAAGTCAGCAAAACCCATGTCGTAAGTGCCCGATGCCACGCGGGTGACTGCACCGCCAGATCCATTGCCTGCATCAATCGTCACATCGAGTTTGGCGTCTTTGAAGTAGCCTTTGGCAACAGGTACTAAAAACAATGCTGCAGGACCTTCAAAACGCCAATCGAGTTGAAATTTGATGGGTGTCAAGGCTTGTGCTTGGGCAGTACTGATTGCTGTCATCGAGCCAGCACCCAACATAGCGAGAGCCAAAGCGCTGGATTTTAGAAAAGTGCGTTTCATTGTCGAGTGTTTGATCATGGTGATTCCTATAGTATGAAATAACAAAAAAACGGAAGCTATCAATCGTGAATTTAAAAAGCAAACCGCTTATTGTCTCGCAAATTGCGTGCCAATTGAAAGTATTTAAGTGGTGAAAACCCCTATTTTTCGCACCAAAATGGCGCTATTTATTCGTGCAAGTCGAATAAACATCGAGTTCAGGTTTATATGCACTGGTTTGCACCTTCATCAGCCCCAAAATGGAGTGGAAGTAGTTGTCATGAGAAAGTCGGGTTTGTATCTGATTTTCTAGACAGCCTGGTTTGATGTGTTTGCGCGCCATGAATTCATTGGACATCCATTGGATCCAAGGAATGCGCTTTTGTACATCTGGGGCAATTGCGTAGGGTAATCCATGTAAATAAATGTTTTTTTCACCCAGTGACTCGCCATGGTCAGCTACATACAACATGGCCGTTTGTGCTTGGGGCTGTATGCTTTTCAAGTAGTCCACGACCTTGCCAAGGAAATGATCGGTATACAAAATCGTATTGTTGTATGCGTTAGTCACTTCAGCTCTTGTGCAGTCTTGCAAGATATTGGTTGCGCATTCGGGTTTGAACTTGTTTAATGGCTTCAGGAGAACGTTTGAAGTATGCTGGACCATGACTGCCCATTTGGTGCATGATGACCACGATACCGCGATGCAATCGATCAACTGGTAATGTAGCCATGCGCTCTGAGAGTTGGCTCAACATGATTTCATCAAAACATTCGCCAGAAGTGCACAGTTTGGGGTCGCTTAAATTTCGAGTAATGGCGTTCGGCACACGGTCACAAATACCCTTGCAACCCGATTGGTTTTCCAACCAAAAAACTGCCAGTCCAGCATGGTGCAACACATCAACCAGATTTTCAATCGATTGTGTGCTGTCTTCAAATTCAGATTTACTCAAATGAGAAAACATGCAGGGCAAAGCAGTGGCTGTACTGGTGCCGCACGACCACACATTCCTAAAGCTGGTGAGCTCACCGCGTTGATCGGTATTTTTTTTCAACTGTGCCAATGAAGGCGTTGTATTGTGTTCATAACCATTGATGCCAAAATTGCCGCTGCGAGCAGTTTCACCAACGACCAAAATCAGCAAGGGTGATTCGGTTTGACGCTCATAAATGGTGCTTAATTTTGCATCTCGGCCAAGCTCTTGAAGAGTGTTCGATTCTGTGCGCAAGGGTTGGAATGCCAGCTGTGAAAGTGCATAAAACGAATTGAGCGGGTTCACCATGAAACGCAACTGCATATGATTGCGCATGGTAGATGCCAAGTCTTGGTAGCTGGGTATGATGGCCGCTATTGCCAAAGCAGCGCTGGCTAAAAAGAGCAAGATGTTTTGTTTCAGCTGTTTCCAAAATGGTTTGTATGGAATAGTCTTTTTCCATAACCAAATAATTGGTACGATGGCAAATACAAACACAACCCCCAGCATTTTCCAGCTGAGCAAATCGCGTGTTTCGCGCAAATCGGTTTGCATTGCATTGGTCATCATGGTGTCGTCAATGACCACACCGTAGGTGAACATGAAGTAGCCACCGAATGCAGCTGCAAGCAACATGAGTGCAATGACAGGTTTAATCACCCAGCGCCAATTCAACAGACTCAGCAACATCATGAACATCGCTGCAATAAGCACAGCAAATGACAAGGTGAACCACACAGCACGCCAGTCATTCATTTCTGGCAAGCGAGCCAATTCAAGCCAAAGCGGTAAATTCCCAAGCGTGGCCAGCCACAAGCTGAACATGGTCAGCAGTTTGGCAGGATGCCAACCAGACGAAATGGACTCTTTGAATTGTGTTTCGCCTGGCTTCATATTGGCAACATTATAGGCATCTCTTCAATCCAATAGTTGCTATAAAATTCATAGCAACTTAGGCAATAAACATGCCGGTTAATGCCATATTTTGCTTGTAAATTATGCTTTGAAAAAGCCTTTGAGCTTATCAGCCCAGCTTTCGGTATTGGGTGAGTGCTTGGCGCCGCCTGATTTTAGCGATGTGTCCAATTCTTTCAACAGTTTGCGCTGGTGCTCTGTCAGTTTCACCGGCGTTTCAATGCTGACATGGCAGTACAAATCACCCGCAGAGCTGCTGCGCACACCTTTGATGCCTTTGCCGCGCAAGCGGAATTGTTTACCAGCTTGTGTACCGTCTGGAATATCAATGGCTGCTTTGCCCGCTAGGGTTGGCACTTCAATTTCACCGCCCAAAGCTGCTGTCACAAAACTGATGGGCACTGAGCAATGCAAGTCATCGCCATCACGTTCAAAAATAGCGTGTTTTTTCAGACGTATTTCAATGTACAAATCACCTGCTGGGCCGCCATTGGTGCCAGGTTCGCCATTGCCTGTCGAGCGAATGCGCATGCCATCGTCGATGCCGGCTGGTATTTTGACTTCCAAGGTTTTGTTGGTTTTTGTTTTGCCAACTCCCATACAGGCTGAGCAGGGCTCAGGAATCAATTTGCCTGTGCCTTTGCATTGCGGGCACGTTTGCTGCACGCTGAAAAAACCTTGGCGCATTTGCACCTGACCATGTCCATGGCAAGTCGTGCAAGTCACCACATTGGTGCCAGGTTTGGCACCGGAGCCACCGCAGGTGCTGCAATTGTCCCATGTGGGTATGCGAATTTCGGCATTCTTGCCTACCGCAGCTTCTTCCAGTGTGATTTCCATGGCGTAGCTTAAATCGCCACCTCGGTAAACTTGTCGTCCACCTTGCCCGCGTCCGCGTCCGCCACCAAACACATCGCCAAAAATATCGCCAAAGGCTTCTGCAAATCCGCCAAAACCTTCTGCGCCACCACCCATACCGCGGTTGGGGTCCACACCAGCGTGACCATATTGGTCGTACGCCGCTTTTTTCTGCGGATCGCTCAACATTTCATAGGCTTCTTTGGCATCTTTGAATTTTTCTTCGGCCGCTTTCGCTGCATCACCTTGGTTGCGGTCAGGGTGGTGCTTCATCGCTAGTTTGCGATAAGCCTTTTTAATTTCTTCGTCAGATGCGTTTTTAGGTACACCTAAGGTTTCGTAGTAGTCACGTTTGGCCATTTTGCGTTTTCAAATGTGTTTGGTGTTAGTGCAAACGCCGCGATGGAGATTCTGGTTTGGAATCTGTCAGTCGCGGCGAGCATTCACTGGAAAGTGCCATCAAGAGCCATATAGGACCAAGAAAGGCACAGTCGCTGGTTGAGGCTTAAGCTTTTTTCGGTTCGTCCTTCACTTCTTTCACTTCGGCATCAACCACATTGTCATCAGCTGGTTTGCTGCCACCAGCTTGGTCTGCGCCGGCTGCGCCACCTGCAGCAGCATTGGCGGCTTCTTGGGCTTGCATATCGGCGTACATTTTTTCACCCAGCTTTTGGCTGACTTCCATCAAGCTGGTGTTCTTGGCTTCCATCGCGGCTTTGTCGTCGCCTTTGAGTGCTTCTTCCAAATCTTTGATGGCGGCTTCGATTTTTTCTTTCTCACCCGCTTCCAGTTTGTCGCCGTATTCAGTCGAGCGATTTTTTCACGCTGTGTACGGTGGCTTCACCTTGGTTGCGCGCTTGCACGATTTCCAATTTTTTCTTGTCTTCTTCAGCGTTCAACTCTGCGTCTTTCACCATTTGCTGAATTTCGGCTTCGGACAAACCAGAGTTCGCCTTGATGGTGATTTTGTTTTCTTTGCCTGTGCCTTTGTCTTTGGCACCCACGTGCAAAATACCGTTGGCGTCGATGTCAAACGACACTTCAATTTGCGGCACACCACGCGATGCAGGTGGAATACCTTCTAAGTTGAACTCGCCCAAAGCTTTGTTGCCCACAGCGATTTCGCGCTCACCTTGGTAAACCTTGATGGTCACCGCAGGTTGGTTGTCTTCAGCAGTTGAGAACGTTTGCGCAAATTTGGTTGGAATGGTCGTGTTTTTCTTGATCATCTTGGTCATCACACCACCCATGGTTTCGATGCCCAATGACAAAGGTGTCACGTCCAACAGCAACACGTCTTTGCGGTCGCCAGACAACACTTGACCTTGAATCGCAGCGCCCACGGCCACGGCTTCGTCAGGGTTCACGTCTTTGCGTGGCTCTTTGCCGAAGAATTCTTTGACCTTCTCTTGCACTTTTGGCATACGTGTCATACCACCGACCAAAATCACATCATGAATGTCGGATACGCTCAAACCAGAGTCTTTGATGGCGGTGCGGCAAGGTGCAATGGTGCGCTCAATCAGCTCTTCAACCAATTGCTCTAATTTTGAACGGGTCAGCTTGATATTCAAATGTTTAGGACCACTTGCATCAGCTGTGATGTAAGGCAGGTTGATATCAGTTTGTGCGCTGCTTGACAGTTCGATTTTGGCTTTTTCAGCAGCTTCTTTCAAACGTTGCAAGGCCAAAACGTCTTTGGACAAATCAACACCTTGTTCTTTTTTGAACTCAGCAATGATGAAGTCGATGATGCGTTGGTCAAAATCTTCACCACCCAAGAAAGTGTCGCCATTGGTCGACAACACTTCAAATTGTTTCTCGCCATCGACATCAGCAATCTCGATAATGGACACGTCAAACGTACCACCACCCAAGTCATACACCGCGATTTTGCGATCGCCTTTTTCCATTTTATCCATACCAAAAGCCAAAGCGGCTGCGGTAGGTTCATTGATGATGCGTTTGACTTCCAAGCCAGCAATGCGACCAGCATCTTTGGTGGCTTGGCGTTGTGCGTCGTTGAAGTAGGCTGGCACAGTAATGACGGCTTCTGTCACGGCTTCGCCGAGGTAATCTTCTGCCGTCTTTTTCATTTTGCGCAAAATATCAGCGCTGACTTGTTGCGCAGAAATCGCTTTGCCTTGGGCTTCAACCCATGCATCACCATTGTCGGCGGCGACGATTTTGTAAGGCATCAAAGCGATGTCTTTTTGCACTTCTTTTTCAGTGAATTTGCGACCAATCAAACGTTTGACCGCATACAAGGTATTTTTGGGGTTGGTCACCGCTTGGCGCTTGGCAGATGCACCCACCAACACTTCGCCGTCAGCTTGATAAGCCACGATAGATGGTGTTGTGCGCGCGCCTTCGGCATTCTCAATCACCTTTGGCACATTGCCTTCGATGACTGATACGCAGCTGTTGGTTGTTCCTAAGTCAATACCGATGATTCTTCCCATGATGAACTCCTAAAAATTGTTAAGTTTTCGGTCAACTATTTGATGTTTTAGTTGTGTATCTAAACGATTGACCTATGTTGAATAAGTTGTGGATAACCTGAAAAGTTTCAAGCCCCACCCATGAAATTATTTTGGTGCTGAAACCGTGACCAATGCTGGGCGCAACACGCGGTCAGCGATGAGATAACCTTTTTGCAAAACCATCACCACTGAGTTGGCTTCGAAGTCAGATGGCACCACACTGATGGCTTGGTGTTGATGCGGGTCAAATTTGCTGCCAGGCTCTGGGTTGATCGCAATCACCTTGTTACGCTCCAAAGCGCTGGTGAGTTGACGCAATGTTGCTGTCGCGCCTTCGCGGACTTGCTCAACGCTTGCGTCTTTGATGGCCAAACCCGCTTCCAAACTGTCGGTGACGGGCAGCAAGCTTTCGGCAAAAGCCTCAACCGCAAATTTGCGTGCTTTGCTGATGTCTTCGTCGGCACGGCGTCTGGCGTTTTGTACCTCGGCTTGACCGCGAATGTATTGGTCTTGCAAGTCTGCGACTTTGGCCGTCAATGTGGCCACTGCAGCTTGGGCAATTGCCAATTCGCTGATGGCTTCGGTTTCATTGGCAGCTTGGGCAGCTTCGCGTTCTTCTGGCGATGCATCGACGGGAATGCCGTCAGCGCCCATGGCGGTGGCGTCGGCAGGATTAGGGTTGGTAGGTTTGTTTTCTGACATGCTAAAAAGATGCTGTAAATAATGACCCCCCTTAAATAAGGTCAGTAACCATTATTTCAAGAGGGGTTTACAAGCGGTGAGTAGGCTGCCACATTTGCGCGATACGACAGCGACCGTGAATGCCATATTGCTATAAATTTAATAGCAGTATAGGCAATCAATACGCCGGCTACAGCCTAATTTTCTATAAATTTTACCCTGTAAGCACGCCGCTAGCAGGTGTACAGTCCAAACAGGCCTGTACAGGATTAAAGGTTCAATGCGCGTTCAACAGCTCAACATCAAACTTCAAAGTGGCATTCGGCGGAATCACGCCGCCAGCGCCACGCGCACCGTAGCCCAATGCAGCTGGGATGATCAAGGTGCGTGAACCGCCAATTTTCATGCCTTCAAAACCTTGGTCCCAACCTTGAATCACTTGACCAGCGCCCAAGTGAAACGCAAAGGGTTCACCGCGGTCTTTGCTGGAATCAAATTTAGCGCCTTGCACGCCATCGTTGAACAACCAACCGGTGTAATGCACGTGAACGTGGTGACCTTTTTTGGCTTCAGCGCCAGTTCCGATAACGGTGTCGGTGTATTGCAAGCCAGTGGGTGTGGTGATCGTGGTCATGTTGGGTTTCCTTATAAATTGAATGAATCATAAAAAAAGGACAGTGAATCTGTCCTTTTTATTTTGCTAAAAAGCGTGATCAACGCGATTTTACTTTTTCTTGGCTTGGTTGCTTGCCCATTTGCTGGCAAATGCTGGCAAGTCGCCCAAGCGCTTGATCAAATCTGAACCTGCTGAAGTCAAAATGTAACCGGCCGCGCCGTGGTTCAACAAACCAGCTTCGCGCAATTCTTTGATACGGGTATTCAATGTGTTTGGTGTGACACCGCCCACGCTGTCTTGCAATAAACGAAATGTTTGCGCGTGACCATCTTTCAATGCCCACAAAATGCGAATCGCGTAGCGTGATTCAAGCAAACTTAACAGTAGGGCGACGGCGGCGTTTTCTTTTGAACTCATGGACATTCATCTCCTGAATAACATATTGGTTTTATTCTTCACTAAACTATAACTGAAAACAATCGACTGCTACGAGTTTCATAGCTGTTTATTTTTAAGATTTTGTTACAGGTGTGGAAAAACTGCGTAAAAATTGATAAAAGTCAGGTAATTTTAGGGAAAGTACGCCCTTAAAGTGTGTCAATAAAACTACGCAATTTGTCAGAGCGGCTGGGGTGCTTGAGTTTGCGCAGCGCCTTGGCTTCTATTTGACGCACACGTTCACGCGTCACATCAAACTGTTTGCCCACTTCTTCCAAAGTGTGGTCAGTGCTCATCTCAATACCAAAACGCATGCGCAACACTTTGGCTTCGCGAGGTGTGAGGGCATCCAAAATATCTTTGGTGACATCGCGCAAACCGGCTTGCATCGCGGCTTCCAGTGGTGCGGTGTTGGCGCCGTCTTCGATGAAGTCACCCAAGTGCGAATCGTCATCGTCACCAATCGGCGTTTCCATGGAAATTGGCTCTTTCGCGATTTTCATGATCTTGCGAATTTTGTCTTCGGTGATTTCCATGCGCTCGGCCAACATGCCGGCATCGGGTTCAAAACCAAACTCTTGCAAGTGCTGGCGGCTCAAGCGGTTCATCTTGTTGATGGTTTCAATCATGTGCACCGGTATGCGAATCGTGCGTGCTTGGTCCGCGATGGAGCGGGTAATGGCCTGGCGAATCCACCACGTTGCATACGTTGAGAATTTGTAGCCACGGCGGTATTCAAATTTGTCCACGGCTTTCATCAAACCGATATTGCCTTCTTGAATCAAATCCAAAAATTGCAAGCCACGGTTGGTGTATTTTTTCGCAATCGAAATCACCAAGCGCAAGTTGGCTTCAATCATTTCTTTTTTGGCAGCACGTGAACCGCGTTCGCCTTCGTTCATGCGCTTGTTGATGTCTTTGAGGTGGTCAATTGGCACCACCACGCGCGCTTGCAAATCGATTAATTTTTGCTGGATGTCCTGCACTGGCGGAATGTTGCGCGCCATGATCGCGCTCCAAGGCTTGCCAGCATGCGCTTGCTTTTCAATCCATTTGAGGTCCAACAAATGCGATGGCGCAGGCTGGTTGTTCTTGTCACGACCGCTGAATTCGGCAATGAAATTGGCTTGTGGGTAGCCGCATTTGTCGACAATGATTTTGCGCAGTTCGCGTTCTTTTTTGCGCACATCTTCAACTTGACCGCGCAACAAATCGCACAGTTTTTCAATCGTTTTGGCAGTGAATCGAATGTTCATCAACTCAGCGCTCAGTGTTTTTTGTGCTTTCAAATAATTGGCTGTGCCATAACCTTCTTTGTCGTAGACGCGGTGCAATTTTTCAAAATGTTCGCGAATGATGTCAAAGCGGCGGAACGATTCAACTTTCAACTCTTCGAGCTTGCGTGTCAAAGCTTTGGAGCCGCCTTTGCCATCGTCGTCATCGGCTTCGTCAAACTCGTCAAAATCCTCTTCCGCCACATAATCGTCGGCTTCGTTGAGGTCAGAAAAACCATCCACGACGTGGGAAATAATGACTTTGGTATTGGTGCCAAGCTTGATTTCTTCCATCATGGCAAAAATTTCGGCAATGGTCGCTGGCGATTCGGAAATCGCTTCCAACATGCGCATCAAACCGCCTTCAATGCGTTTGGCAATTTCAATTTCGCCTTCGCGCGTGAGCAGTTCTACCGTACCCATTTCGCGCATGTACATGCGCACAGGGTCGGTGGTGCGACCAAATTCACTGTCAACAGTGGCAATTGCGGCTTCGGCTTCTTCTTCAGCTTCTTCTTCAGACGCCACTGTTTTGGCCGAATTCAAAATCGCATCGACATCGGGTGTTTGCTCAAACACAGAAACGCCCATGTCTTTGAGCATGTTGATCACCACGGTCAGTGTCTCGGCATCGACCAATTTGTCGGGCAAGTGATCAGAAATCTCGCCGTGTGTCAGGTAGCCACGTGTTTTGCCAAGTTTGATCAACTGCTTCAAGCGCAAACGGCGAATCGCCAAGTCTTCTTCCGACAACACCGTGTCGTCTAATCCAAATTCTTTGATCAGCGCACGCTCTTTGGCCTTGCTGATTTTCATGCGCAAAGGTTTGACCTTTTCGCCACTTTCGTTGGTGGCGATAGGTTCACCCACCAAATCGTCTTCAATGTCGTTTAAATCTTCATCATCCAAACTGGGCTTGGCAATGCTGCCTTTTGGCTTGGGTCCACGCTTGGCACCTACGCGAGCAACAGGTGTTGTTTTAGCGGGCTTGCTAGGTTTGGCTACTTTTTCTACCACTTCTTTGGCCGCAACTTTTGCTGTAGCCTTTGTTGTGGGTTTGGTTGGTTTTTTAACTTCAGGGCTTGCTTTGCTAGCTGTTTTTTTCGATGCGGGCACAGGTTTGACTTTCAGTGGAGCTTTGGGAGAGGGTTTACTAGGCGCTTTGATTGCTTTTGTTGTTGCAGTAGCTGTTTTAGAAGCTTTTTTTGTTTCTGGCTTTTTCACTGCTGGTTTTTTCGCGACCGGTTTTGATGCGGTTTTCGCAGCAGTTTTTACAGCGTTTTTAGCGGTTAATTTGACCGATTTAGCAATTGGTTTTTTAGTTGGCATGGCACGACCTCAATTCAAAAAATGAAACAAAAGCGATATACAAATGCAAGCAAAAATTCAGCGAAAAAAACAACGAAAAATACGGGAAAAATCAGAAATAAAAAAAGCCAGTTCAAAACAAGCTTTTAGACAAGATCACAGACAAGATTTGAGGGCGATCATTTGGAATGCAATCCTTGCGGTAATTTGGCGCTGTGTAAGTGGTACACGTGTTGCCGGGTCCGGAGGTGTTGCTGTCGCGCTTGTCGAAAAATGGATTATACCCAAACTGCGTTGGGAAATGCGCGTTAAATGGGTTTATTTATCACCCAGTGATGCCAAAGATTCGGTCAACTGCTTTCTGCGGGCGTGAATTTCTTTGTAGCGTTGCAGCTGTGTCGGGTCGGCTTTGGCGGCTTCTATGGTTTGCGCTTCTAAAATTTTGAGCCGGTCAATGTGCATGCGGTCCAGCAAAGCGCGCAGTTCTTGCTGGGTTTCGATGGCTTGGTCTTTGGTTTGTGTTTGTGAAGGGTCGGCAGGTTTGCTTTCGGTCTCGGCCATCAAGCGCAAAGCCATGCTTTCTAATTCGTGCTCGCGCAAACCTTCACGCAATGCACCCCAAGGCTGCACGCCATGTTCGTTCATTTGTGCTTCAAACCATACCAATAATTGCCCGGCTGGCGTGGTGGGTTCGCACAGCATGGCATGGTCATCGTGCGATAGGCTATCCCATAGCGCAGGGTCACTGAGCAAGATACGCGCAGCATGGTCAGCTCGTCCTGCAGGTGCTGTTTTGGCAGGTGTTCGCAGCTTGCTGTTACTGCTATAAGCTTGTTTTATAGGTGTTTTTGACTTGTATCCGGCGTATTTATTGCCTAGTGTGCTATCATTGTTATAGCGTTCTGAGCTTGCTTCATTGCGCATCCCATCGTTACGCTTTGCCGCTTGCGGCGGCAGTTTGGCAGCGGCAGCGGTTTGCCACACATCGGTGAGTTCTCGGCTTGAAAGCTGCACCATGTCGGCAATTTCTGACAGTAATTGTCGTCTTCAAAGCGCCATCGGGCAAGGCTGACCACAAAGGTGCTGCATTGCTGGCAAAGTGGGATCGGCCTTCAATCGAATTCAAATCGCAGCCTTCGCGTGCGGCATCAATTAAGAATCGCGAGAGCGGGGTGGCTTCGCTCACATAGCGGGCAAAAGCCTCTTTGCCAAATTCGCGAATGAAACTGTCGGGGTCGTGCTCTGCTGGCAAAAACAAAAACTTCACGCTGCGCACATCGGTGGCAAACGGAATCGCACCATCCAATGCTTTGCGTGCTGCGCGCCGTCCTGCGCTGTCACCGTCAAAGCTGAACACCACCGAATCGGTGAAGCGAAACAATTTTTGCACATGGTCGGTGGTGCACGCCGTGCCCAGTGTGGCTACTGCATTTGGGAAGCCCAATTGCGCCAGCGCCACCACGTCCATATAACCTTCAGTTACCAAGGCATAGCCATGTTCGCGCAGTGATGTGCGGGCTTCAAACAAGCCATACAACTCGCGGCCTTTGCTGAATACGGGCGTTTCGGGCGAATTGAGGTATTTCGGCATGCCGTCGCCCAACACCCGTCCACCAAATCCAATGCATTCGCCTTTGACATTGCGTATCGGAAACATGATGCGGTCGCGAAAGCGGTCATAACGTTTTTCGTCTTCGCCTGCTTCGGAACTGGTGATCACCAGATCCGCTTTCCACCAACAAAGGGTCGTCGTAACTGGCAAACACGCTGGCCAAACTGCGCCATCCTTCGGGCGCATAACCCAAACCAAATTGTTTGGCAATTTCGCCACTCAACCCACGGCTTTTCAGGTAGGTCACGGCAGCAGGCGTTTGTTTTAAATGTTTGCGGTACGCATCACTGGCTTTTTCCAGCACATCGGTCAGCGTGGCTTGCTTTTGTTTTTGTGCGGCAGCACGCGCGCGGTCTTGTGGTGAGCCTTCTTCCTCTGGCACTTGCATGCCGTATTGCCCGGCGAGGTCTTTCACTGCCTCCACAAAGCTCATGCCCACGTGGTCCATCAAAAAACTGATGGCATTGCCATTCTTGCCGCAGCCAAAGCAGTGGTAAAACTGTTTGGTGGGGCTGACGCTGAACGATGGTGATTTTTCCCCATGAAACGGACACAAACCCATGAAGTTCGCCCCGCCTTTTTTCAATTGCACATAGCGCCCAACAATATCCACCACATCAGCGCGGGCGATGAGTTCTTGAATAAAGGAAGCGGGGATGGCCATCGGGTGGTGTTTGAGCAAACAAGTCAGCTATGAAACAGAATTGACGATTATCATTCTAATTCTGCCAACTTACAGACCACATTTATAAAGAGCCACACCATGAGCACACGACCATTCAAAGTATTAGGCATTCAACAAATCGCCATCGGCGCGCCCAGCAAAGACAAATTGCGTTCACTATGGGTGGATATGCTGGGCTTGGAGGTGACGGGGAATTTCAAGTCTGAACGCGAAAACGTGGACGAAGACATTTGCGCCATGGGGGCAGGCGCGTTCAAGGTGGAAGTGGATTTGATGCAGCCGATTGACCCTGACAAAAAACCTGCAGTGCACACCACACCTTTGAACCATGTGGGTTTGTGGATTGACGATCTACCCAAAGCGGTGGAATGGCTCACCGCAAATGGCGTGCGCTTTGCGCCTGGCGGTATCCGCAAGGGTGCGGCGGGGTTTGACATCACCTTTTTGCACCCCAAAGCAAATGAAGAATTCCCAATAGCGGGTGAGGGCGTATTGATTGAGTTGGTGCAAGCGCCACTCGAAGTGGTCAGTGCGTTTGCCAAGCTAGCCTGATTGAACGACTTAGCGATACGCCTTTGCGATTAAAAAAGGAGTAGTATTCATAACGCTTCTAGAAGGGGTTATCTATGAAATTACTTAAGTCGTTAGTTGGCATGGTCGCACTTTGGCTCACTGTTGCGCTACAAGCTCAAATCTTGATTGGGCAAACAGCAGGTTATTCGGGCGCAGTGGCCGCTGGTGTGAAAGAAACATCAGACGGTGCCAAACTTTATATCAATGCAATCAATGCCAAGGGTGGAATCAATGGGCAAAAGATTGAATTGATTTCGCTCGATGACAAATTTGACCCCAAAATTGCGGCTGAAAATGCACGCATTTTGATTGAAGACAAAAATGTAGCTGCGATGTTTTTAACACGTGGCACGCCGCATACCGAGGCCATCATCCCCTTGCTTGATAAATACAGTGTGCCTTTGATTGGCCCATCGACAGGTGCAATGGTGTTGCATCAACCCGTTAAAAAGCATGTATTCAACGTGCGAGCCACGTACCAGCGTGAAGCAGAAAAAGCAGTGGTGCATCTCAGCACTTTGGGCATTACCCGCATAGCTCTGGTCTATGCCGACGATAGTTTTGGCGCAGATGGCGTTGCCGGTGCGCAAAAAGGGTTAACGGCAACCAATTTAAAGGCTGCTGCGGTTGAAAAATTCGATCGGGCTAAACCAGACTTTTCACAAATTATTCCAAAGATCATCAGTGCCAATTCCCAAGCCGTCATCATGATTGCATCAGGCAGCGCGGTTGAGAATGGCTTGAAAGCACTGCGCAGCGCGAAATCATCTGCGCAGGTGGTGACTTTGTCTAACAACGCGTCAACTGGCTTTATTAAAGGTTTGGGCGAACATGCGCGTGGTGTGGTGGTGACGCAAGTATTTCCGAATGAACGTGCGATCAATTACCGATTTGTAAAAGAAGCACAAGACATGCTGCGCGATAGCAAAGCTGCAGCTGAGCTCAGCCCAGCCATGCTAGAGGGTTTTGCTGCTGCCAAAGTTTTGGTAGAGGCTTTGCGTCGTGCAGGGAGCAACCCAAATCGCGCCAAAATCCAAGCGGCGCTCGAAGGCATTAGAAATTTTGATTTAGGTGGACTAGAAGTCAACTTCAGCACAACAGATCACACAGGTTTGGATTTTGCCGACTTGTCCATCATTGGCTCAGATGGCAAATTCAAGCGCTAAGCATTAAGCCAATACAAACCAACTTATTTTTCGTACAACTGTTACGGTCAACCGATTGAGTGCGGCGTTACTGAAAAAACTGCTGCAGTTGTTGGGTGCTCCAATCCGCATTCAATGTCAACATGTTATGCCCCATGTTGTTGGCTTTCAAGTGTTTGGTTTGTGCAGGTAAATAAGGCATGTGAAACTCATTTTGATAATCAAAGCCGATGAAGCTGCAACTGCTGCTCAACATCAGCAATTCGCCTTTGTATGACTCTATGTTTTGCAATAAATTTTCAGTGAACATTTCAGGCTTGTCTAAAACGGGCTTGAGCATGTTATTAAAGGCATCAAAACCAGCGCGCTCAAAAGCGTTATCAGGCATGGCCTCGCCATCACATTGATAGGGACCACCGGGTTTGGCTCGGTTCATCAATCTTGTCATGACGTAGTCAAAACGTTCATGTCCGTCATGACTGCTGATAAAGGGGGTTGCCAGAATGTATTTCAGCATGGGCAAAGCGTCTAGCCACGATTGTGAGGCTTTGAAGCGTGTCACAAAAGTTTGCGCTGATTGTGCGTTCAAAATTCCAGGTTCAACCGCCACAGCATGGCTGATGCGTTCAGGATGTTGTCCCAAGTAGCCCATCACCAGCATGCCACCCCATGAATGGCCCAATATGCGAACTGGCTTGTTGTTTCCAAAATGGTTAACGATGAGGTGCAAATCCTCCAAGCTACTTCGTAAAGTCAAGCTTTGTTTGTTCACTCTGGGCGAAAGTCCTGTACCACGTTGATCATAGAAAACGACATGATGTCTCTTCGCAAGACTTTGTAATGGGTAAAGGTATTTGGAGTCACCACCTGGGCCACCATGCACAACGATGAGCGGCGGTAAATTTTTGTCGCCAAAAGTTCGCACATGAAATTTGTAGCCTTGCAGCTCTACAAACGGTAAGCTGGCATCGTTTTCAACCGTTGCTGTGACTGCGGTGCATGCGCTAATTGCTGTTAAAACTGCGCTGAACATGATAATTTGAATAAACTTTAGAAATCGCATGGTGTGATTACCATCGTTTATTTTTCCATCACCGCCATCAATCCTGCAAAGCCGATGAAGGCACCGCCTGTGACGCGGTTGAACCAGCGCAGCACATTTGGTTTGCGCAATTGCTTGGCCATGCTGAGGCCGCCCAAGGCATAAATGAAATACCACAAAATTTCTAACACACTGAAGGTTGCTAAAAGAATCGCCAATTGCGTACCTTGCGGCAAGTCTGCACTGATGAACTGCGGTAAAAACGCGGCAGCAAAGAGCAGGGCTTTGGGGTTGCTGCCCGCAGTGAAAAAGCCGGTTTTGAAATGTTTCCATTGCTCGAGCTGAGTGCCAGTTTGGTCAGCATTGTTTGCATTCAAGTTGGAATCAATGTCATCTGTTTTAACAGGTGCTATCCACACTTTGTAACCCAAATATGCCAAATACAAAGCACCTAGCCAGCGCAGCACGTTGAAAACTGTGGGTGCGTTTTGCAAGACGATGCCTAAGCCCAGCGCCGACAGTGTGAACATGATCATCAGCGCTGTCATGCAGCCTGCCATGCTGTAGATGCTAGTGCGCAAGCCAAAGCGCACGCTTTGGTTCATGATCAAGAGCATATTGGGCCCAGGCGCAGCACTGATTAAAAATGTGGCGGTGACAAACAGCCACCAAGTGCTCATGCTCATGCGGGTTTTCCTTTTTCGGCGTCTTTGGTTTTGGCTCTGGCCTTGGCTAATGCAGCTTCAATGATGGCACGTTTTTTGTCCAGCACCACAGGGTCGGTGTGCTGCGAATGTGCGCTGATGTCTGACAGTTTGTGCTCTGCTTTGCGAATGTTCACTTTGGTCTTGTGCGCCAATTGCTTTTTCACTTTGGCTTTGTGAAATTCGTAGCGTTGCAAGGCTTCAGCGGCTTGTTGTGGCGACCACGCTTGCCAACCCGTTTTGTCTCCGCTGGCGTTTTCAATCAATATGCAATCCACTGGGCACACAGGTAAACACAATTCGCAGCCGGTGCACAGTGGCTCGATCACCGTGTGCATCTTTTTGTTGGCACCCACAATCGCATCCACTGGGCAAGCGTCTATGCACAATGTGCAGCCAATGCACCAGTTTTCATCAATGTAAACCACGGTACGCGGTGCTTCCACGCCGTTGTCTGGATTCAACGCTGTCACAGCGTGGCCTGTGATGTCGCTCAAGCGCTGCACACCTTCTGCACCACCAGGTGGACATTGGTTAATCTCTGCCTCACCACTTGCTATCGCTGCTGCATACGCCGCACAATCCACATAGCCACAGCGTGTGCATTGTGTTTGCGGGAGCAGAGCGGTGATGCGATCAATGAGATGGTTTGTCAGCATAAATATATGAAAAATCAGGCTCTAGCCTGCGTATTAATTGCCTAGTGTGCTATCAAATGTATAGTACTATACTACGGTTATAAAAAACTAGCGATATCGCTCAAGGCTTTTTTGCGAATGTTGGGAATCATGCAATCGTCTTTCGGGTATCCCACCACCAGCAGAATATACGGCTTTTCATTATCAGGCCGCTCTAGCAGCTCATTTAAAAACCCCATGGGGCTGGGCGTGTGTGTCAGCGTTGCCAAACCTGCGTGGTGCAATGCGGCGATTAAAAAACCGGTGGCAATCGATACCGACTCTGGCACGTAATAATTTTTCACCGTTGAGCCATCGTCCATCAAGGTGTGTTTTTGACCAAACACCGCAATCAAATAGGGCGCTTCTTCCAAAAATGGCTTGCTGGCATCTGTGCCCAAGGGTGCTAACGCGTCTTTCCATTCTTGCGGCGCACGTCGTTCATAAAAGTCACGCTCCTCAATTTCGGCTTCCACTCGAATTTTGTTTTTCAAAGCGGTGCTAGATACCACCGCAAAATGCCAAGGTTGGTGGTTCGCGCCAGATGGCGCAGTGCCTGCTGCCAGCAAACACTGTTCAATCACTTCACGTGGCACAGGTTTTTTTTGAAATTCCCGCACCGTTTTTCGTCGTGCAATGTCTTGGTAAAAAGCAGCAGCTCGCTGGCGCATTTCGTCTTCAGGGTAGGCGCGATAAGTCGTTAAAGGTATGAACGGTGGGTCACCTTGGTTAATCGCTAATTTCGACATGTCATTTCCTTGCAGATGCGAGTATCGGCATAAATATATGAAAAATCAAGCTGTATCCGGCGTATTTATTGCCTAATGTGCTATTTTATCTATAGCAAAATAGCGTTTAACGCTTGCCACCAAATATCCCACCCAACACCCCACGAATAATCTGGCGGCCTATGGAGCTGCCTACTGTACGGACGGCGGATTTGACGACGATTTGGGCTACGCCGTCGTGCTGGCCGCCACGGGGGCCGGTTTTGCCGAAGAGGATGTCCTTCATGCCGGCCATCATGCTGCTGTCGTCTTCTTTGATTTTTGCGGCTTCTTCAAGTTTGGTTTCGATGCGACCTTTGATTTTTTCATGCGCTGATTCGCGGTCAATGGTTTTTTCGTAAGCGCCAGCAACGATGGAATTGAGTTGCAGTTGGGTACGCTCTTGCGGCGTGATGGGGCCAATTTTGGATGCGGGTGGCAGCACGTAAACGCGCTCTGTAACACTGGGGCGGCCTTTTTCGTCTAAGAAGCTGATCAATGCTTCGCCCACTTCCAACTCGGTGATGGCGGTTTCAATGTCGATTTTGGGGTTTTGCCGCATGGTGCTGGCAGTTGCTTTGACGGCTTCTTGGTCGCGCGGGGTGTAGGCGCGCAGGGCGTGTTGCACGCGGTTGCCGAGTTGTGCCAAGACCGAATCGGGCACGTCCAATGGGTTTTGCGTGACGAAATACACGCCCACACCTTTGGAGCGCACCAATCGCACCACCAGTTCAATGCGTTCCATCAGCACCTTGGGTGCATCGGTGAAAAGCAAATGCGCTTCGTCGAAAAAGAACACCAGCTTGGGCTTGTCCAAATCGCCCACTTCGGGCAGGTTTTCAAAAAGCTCAGAGAGCATCCACAGCAGAAATGTCGCGTACACGCGTGGGTTGGTCAGCAGTTTGTCGGCGGCCAAAATGTTGACGATGCCTTTGCCATTGGAATCGGTTTGCATCAAATCGGCGATGTTCAACATCGGCTCGCCAAAAAATTTGTCGCCACCCTGTGCTTCGGTTTGTAGCAAGCCGCGCTGTATCGCACCAATGCTGGCGACGCTGATGTTGCCGTAGCTGGTGGTGTAGCTGCTGGCGTTGTCGCCCACCATTTGGCACATGCTGCGCAGATCTTTCATGTCCAAGAGCAACATGCCTTGGTCGTCGGCAATTTTGAACACAATTTGCAGCACGCCCGCTTGTGTTTCGTTCAGGTTCAACATGCGGCTGAGTAAGAGCGGGCCTAAGTCGCTGACAGTGGCGCGCACAGGGTGACCTTGCTCGCCAAACACGTCCCACAGCGTGGTGGGGCAGGCTTTGAAGTTGGGTGTGGCAATACCGCGCTCTTTGATGACCTTGGCCAATTTATCGCTGAATCCACCCACTTGCGACATGCCAGACAAGTCGCCTTTCACATCGGCCATGAAAACTGGCACACCAATGTTGGAAAAATTTTCCGCCATGGTTTGCAGCGTGATGGTTTTACCCGTGCCGGTAGCGCCTGTGATCAAACCATGCCGATTGGCTTTGTCTGGTCGCAAAAAACATTGCACAGTTCCATCAGCAGCAGTTTTTTGGGCGATTAATAAAGGTTCTGACATGGCGTAATCCTTAAATGAGAGATTCGAAAAGTACAATTAGACAATAGCATAAACGACATTTCGAGCTTTAGCGACGAGGAACAAAAGAGAAGAATCATGGCAGGTCACAGCAAATGGGCAAACATTCAGCACCGTAAGGGGCGGCAAGACGAAAAACGTCAAAAAATTTGGACGCGCGTGATGCGCGAAATCATGGTCGCAGCACGCATGGGCGGCGGCGATATGGGCGCGAACCCGCGCTTGCGCTTGGCGGTGGACAAAGCCAAAGCGGCGAACATGCCCATCGACAACATCAAACGCGGCATCGACAAAGCCACTGGCAACCTAGAAGGTGTGAACTACATCGAAATTCGTTACGAAGGCTATGGCTTGGGCGGTGCGGCCATCATGGTGGACTGCATGACCGACAACAAGCAGCGCACCGTGGCCGAAGTGCGCCATGCTTTCAGCCGCTTTGGCGGCAACATGGGTGCTGAGGGTGCGGTGGCGTTTCAATTCAAGCATTGCGGGCAATTGATTTTTGCGCCGGGCACAGATGAAGACAAACTGATGGAAGCCGCCTTAGAAGCTGGCGCAGAAGACGTGATTGTGGACGACGATGGCGCAATTGAGGTGTTGACCTCACCCGCAGAATTTGAAGCCGTTAAAAACGCATTGGAAGCTGCGAACTTCAAGGCCGAAGTGGCTGAAGTGACCATGCGGGCTGACAACACCGTGCAAGTCACAGGTGAAGACGCTGTCAAAATGCAAAAGCTTTTGGATGCGTTGGAAGACATGGACGATACGCAAGAGGTGTACCACAACGCCGAATTATCAGAATAAACAAGTCAAGAATTTAGAAAGTATTTTTTGGAAAATCAAACAAACAACCGACCAAAAACCAATAATTTGGCCAACAATTTAACCAATGTGTTGGTCATAGGCGGTGGCGGGCGTGAACATGCTTTGGCTTGGAAATTGGCACAGTCGCACAAAGTGCAAAAAGTGTATGTAGCACCGGGCAACGGTGGCACAGCATTAGATCCACGATTAGAAAATATCAACATCACCGACCCCCAAGCCTTGTTGGATTGGGTAGTCACACAAAACATCGCATTGACTGTGGTGGGACCCGAACAACCACTGGCAGCGGGTGTGGTGGATTTGTTTCGCGCCAAGGGTTTGCGCATCTTTGGCCCAACGGCGGCTGCCGCGCAGTTAGAAAGCTCAAAAGCATTTTCCAAAGCCTTTATGCAGCGGCACGGTATTCCCACTGCAGTTTATGAAACGTTTTCTGATGCGCAAGGCTGCACACGCTTATGTTGACAAAATGGGTGCGCCCATTGTGGTGAAGGCCGACGGTTTGGCTGCAGGCAAAGGCGTGGTGGTGGCGATGACATTGAAGGAAGCGCATGATGCGATTGACTTCATGTTATTAGGTAATGAACTGGGCGTGGCGCACAACGATGGTGAAGCGCGTGTGGTGATTGAAGAATTTTTAAGCGGCGAAGAAGCCAGTTTCATCGTCATGTGCGATGGTAAAAATGTGGTGACCATGGCAACATCGCAAGACCATAAGCGATTGTTGGATGGTGATGCAGGACCCAACACGGGCGGCATGGGTGCATATTCGCCCGCGCCCGTGGTCACACCCGATGTGCACGCCCGCGCCATGCGCGAAGTGATATTGCCCACCATCAAAGGCATGGCCAAAGATGGCATTGCATTCACAGGGTTTTTGTATGCGGGTTTGATGATTGATGCCGATAAAAAAATCAAGACGCTGGAATTCAACTGCCGCATGGGCGACCCTGAAACACAACCCATCATGATGCGTCTGAAAACCGATTTGTTTGATGTGCTGTGGGCTGCTACTGAATCTACAGAGCAGGGCGGTTTACAAGACATTGAATTGGAATGGGACAGGCGCACCGCATTGGGTGTGGTGATGGCCGCACAAGGCTACCCAGCTGCACCACGCAAAGGGGATGTCATCACAGGCTTGCCCGTTTTGAAACAGGCGGATTATGAACAAGAGCAAGATGCGATGGTTTTTCATGCCGGAACCTTGGACAAAGATGGCAACACCTTGACTTCTGGCGGACGCGTATTGTGTGTGACCGTGTTGTCCGATTCGGTTAAAAAAGCACAGCAGCGTGCTTATGAACTCACCAAGAGCATCCATTTTGATGGCGCACAATACCGCGAGGATATTGGCTACAAGGCCATCAAGTCATAAAATTCGGCTACTGTGACTGATTTCACTCGACCTTACCCCGTTCAATTCAAGGGCAATTGGCTGGCCAGCAGAATTTTGAAATGGATGGGTTGGCAGGTCAAGTTTGATGGCTTCCCGACCATGCAAGGTATCGCAGTGGTGTATCCGCATACCAGCAATTGGGATTTTCCGATCATGCTCATGATGAAATGGGCGCATGGCATTCCCGTCATGTTTTGGGGTAAAGACAGTTTGTTCAAATGGCCTTTGATCGGTTCATGGATGCGCTGGTTAGGCGGCATTCCTGTAAAACGCACGGTTGCTGGTGGCGTGGTAGGGCAGGCGGTGAAAATTTTTGAAGAGCACAAACAAGCCGGTCGGTATTTATGGCTGGGTTTATCGCCCGAAGGCACACGCAAACGTATTCCAGGTTGGCGCAGTGGTTTTTACCTGACAGCAAGCAAGGCGAAAGTGCCTTTGTGCATCGTCACCTTAGATTATGCCAAGCGAGAAATTTCTGCGGTCGATTTTATGGATTTAAGCGGCGACCAAAAGCAAGACATGGCGCAAATAGAAGCCATTTGCCATGGCGTAAAAGGTTTGCACCCAGAACTCGCATCTCCCATACAATTGATTGATCCCAAGATTTCGAGACAGGATTTGGTTGTGAAATAAGAAGTCGAAAGTAACAATATAAGAATAAGAAGTAAAAAACAAAACAAGTAGAAAAAGAGGAGACGCGCCATGCCAAACACCATACATATCACATCGCAGCAGACGATGAAAGACTTTTTGCTGAAGTTGCAGCAAAGCATTTGCGAGCAAGTGACGCAAATAGACAGCACAGCAGTGTTTGTGACGGATCCTTGGGAAAAACCGATTGGCTCTAATTTGCAAGGCAGTGGCATCACAAAAATTGCCGAAGGTGGCGAAATTTTTGAACGAGCGGGTTGTGGTTTTTCGCATGTGTCAGGACCCAGGCTACCGCCATCCGCCACACAACACCGCCCTGAATTGGCAGGTGCTCCGTTTGAAGCCATGGGTGTGTCGCTGGTCTTTCACCCACGCAACCCTTATGTCCCCACGGTGCACATGAATGTGCGCATGTTGTCGGCCAAGGCCGAAGGCAAAGAGCCCGTGCGTTGGTTTGGTGGCGGCATGGACTTGACACCTTACTACGGCTTTAAAGAAGACGCCGTGCACTTTCACCAAACCTGCAAAAATGCACTGGCTCCATTTGGTGCTGACAAATACCCGTGCTTCAAAACATGGTGCGATGAGTATTTCTTTTTGCACCACCGCAATGAACAGCGCGGTGTGGGCGGTATCTTTTTTGACGATTTTTCAGATTTGGGTTTTGAGCAAAGTGCGGCCATGATGCAAGCTGTGGGCAGCAACTTCATGAAAGCTTATGCGCCCATCGTGATGCGTCGCAAAGACACGCCTTACGGTGAGCGCGAACGCGAGTTCCAACTCTACCGTCGAGGTCGCTACGTTGAATTCAATTTGGTCTGGGACCGTGGCACGCATTTTGGTTTGCAATCAGGTGGCCGCACCGAATCTATTCTGTTGTCCATGCCACCTTTGGCAAGCTGGTCGTATCAAAGACCCATCATCGAAGGCTCAGCAGAAGCCAAGTTGTACACCGATTTTCTGCCACGCCGCGATTGGGTTTGATGAGCGACGAAAAGACTAAACCGCCTGCACAACGTAAGCGCATTGGTATGTATGGCGGGGCGTTCGACCCTCCGCACACGGCGCACGTAGCATTGGCCCAGGCCGCCGTTGAACAGCTGAGATTGGATGTGTTGCACATCATTCCCACCGGTTTCGCTTGGCACAAAGCGCAGCAGCTGAGCAGCAGCAGCCACCGAATAGCAATGGCAGAACTGGCTTTTGGCGATATACCCAAAACCAACATTGATGATCGCGAAATTTTGCGCGGCGGCCCCACATATACGCTGGACACTTTGCGTGAATTGCAGCTGGAATACCCAGATGCGCAGCTCTATTTGGTGATGGGAGCTGACCAAGCTGCAGCCTTGCCAACTTGGAACCATTTTGATGAAATTGCCAAACTCGCTATAATTTGCGTAGCCGAACGTGCTGATACTTCAGGGCTCATACCCTATACATCAACTTTGAACAGCCTCAATTGCCGCGCAATTCACATCGAATTGCCCATCATGTTACAGAGCGCCACCGACGTTCGGAACTTGGTCTTGAACCAAAAACCGTATAACCATTTATTACCTCCCGCCGTTGTTGCCTATATTCAGGAACACTGGCTCTATCAATCTTGATATTCGAATTTTCATTCAACAAAGAACACGCATGAGCAATTTAAAAACCACCAAAGCCAACAGTTCCGACAGCGCAGCCAAAAAAGACATTCAAAAACTGCAGCGCGTGATTGTTGATGCATTAGAAGACGTTAAAGCACAAGAACTCAAAGTGTTTGATACAGAGCAGCAAACAGCGATGTTTGAACGCGTCATCATCGCCAGCGGTACATCCAATCGACAAACCCGCGCCTTGGCCATGAGCGTGCGCGATGCCGTCAGCAAAGCGGGTTTCCCTAAGCCACGCATTGAGGGTGAAGACAATGGTGAGTGGATCATCATCGACTGCGGCACAGCGGTGGTTCATGTGATGCAACCGGTCATTCGCAGCTATTACAACTTGGAAGAATTGTGGGGCGATACGCCGGTGCGATTGAAATTTGGTGCTGAAAAAGTCGCCAAACCGAAAGACGGGCTACCCGCCAAAACACTGACCGCTGCGCAAACCAAAATTGCCAAAGAAGCAGCCGCCAAACCAACAACTTTGCGCCGCTCGAATGCAGCCAAGACAGGTGTGGCAGAAGCCTTCCCATCCAAAGCTGCAATCAAAAAAGAAGCTGCTATCAAGGCCACCAAAGCAGCAGCTGCCAAAAAAGCACCAGCAAAAAAAGCCGCATCTAAAACCAGCAGTGCCAGCACCAATGTGACCAAGGTGGTGGTGGGCAAAGACGCAGTCAAAAAAGCAGCCACTAAGAAAGCGCCTGTAAAAGTTGCAGCCAAAAAAGCGCCAGCTAAAAAGTCTGCCGCAAAAAAATAAGACTTCTGACGTATTGGCAGCTGTGCCCGCTAAGTTTGCCATGTTCAGCCAGTTTTATATGAAAAATTGGCCTGTAGCCGGCGTATTGATTGCCTAGAGTGCTATGAAAATTATAGTCATTGCGGTAGGTAAGAGCATGCCAGATTGGGCGCAAACGGCGTGGGACGACTATGCCAAACGCTTTCCGTCTGAGCTCAAAGTTGACATCAAAACCGTTAAAACTGAGCCGCGTTCATCTAAAACTCTGGAAACGATTTATGCCGCCGAGCGTGAGCGCATCGAAGCGCACATTCCCAAAGGCGCACGTGTTGTGGCACTGGACGAACGTGGCAGCCAATTGACCACCATGGCTTTGGCCAGCAAACTAAAAGGTTGGCAACTCGATGCACAAGATGTGGTGCTGGTCATTGGTGGCCCCGATGGTTTGGACCCTGCTTTCAAACAAGCCGCGCACGAACGCATTCGCCTCTCAGACCTCACCTTACCGCACGCTTTTGCGCGCGTGCTGTTGGTAGAACAACTCTACCGCGCATGGTCAATCAACGCGAATCACCCGTATCATCGGGAATAAGTAACATTCCTACAACTATGGGTCGAAAATGAACGAAGAAATAGTTCCTGCAAAAAGCCAATTCGAAAATGCATATATAGAAGTTTGTAAATTGGTAGAAATTTTTGAGGCAGGTAAATTGACTTATCGAGTTCAAATTACCAAGAGAGTCAAGCGCGAACTGACCATATTGACAAATTCTTTACAGCCTTGGGTTGGGATGTAGGTCATAGCATACAAACTAACCCATATGCGCAAGAGGTCAAAATTGAACGGTCTGTGAAAACAGGTGCTGCCGGAGACGTGCGGATTACGCCTTTTCATGCGCGCCGCGTTTTAATCGCCCCCTATTTTTTGTTGAAGCCAAAAAACCAAGCTCGCCCATAGCCACGGCTGATAATTACTTTCAGGCGATACGCTATAGCTGGAACACACAACTACCGCTGGTTGTGTTGACCGATTTTGCAAACTTTCACATTATTGATGCGCGTTTTCCGCCTAATTTGCAAAATGCATTGAATCGTCAGCACAAGGTATTTAGCTATCAAGACTACAAAAATCGCGATAAATTTGCGGAAATCTATTGGCTTTTCTCGAAAGAAGCCGTCCTTGCAAATAGTATTTCGCTCTATGTTTCCAGTCTGCCTGACAAAGAAGCTCCACTTGATTCATATCAAATGGGCTTGTTTGCAGGTGGGTATACCAATTTGGATGAGTTATTTCTTTATCAGCTTGATGAATATCGTGAAACTTTGGCTAGAGCCTACAAACGCGACAATCAAGATTTAGATGGTGAGCAACTTACCGAGGTTGTACAGCGAACCTTAGATCGATTGGTTTTTTTACGGTTTTTAGAAGACAAGTTGATCGAACCTGAATCAGTCGTTCAAAAAATTTCAGTTGCCAAAAACCCTTGGGCGGAGTTCATCGCGCAAAGCAAAGACTATGATTTCAGAAAAACATCACCGTGAATAGACATGACGACAATGCAATCACAAAGCAAAGACACGTTCATCTACCTTGCATCTCAAAGCCCACGGCGCAGCCAATTGCTGGAACAAATTGGCGTGGCGCACCAAATCTTGGTGGCGGATGCTACTGAAGCAGAAGCCGCCGAAGCATTTGAGATTGCTCTTAAAAACGAAGCACCATTGGCTTATGTGAAGCGGGTAACAGCGCTAAAGCTAGACGCTGCGGTAGCACGCATGCAACAGCGCGGTTTGCCACACGCACCTGTGCTGTGCGCAGACACCACCGTTGCAATGGGGCGCATCATTTATGGAAAACCTGAAACCGAAAAAGATGCCGTGCGCATGTTGACCGAACTATCAGGTCAAACGCACCGTGTACTCACAGCAGTGGCGGTTGCTTATGGTGCGAACAGTAAAAAACGCTTGCAATTGGTGAGCGAATCCAAGGTGACGTTTGACAAATTGAGCAAAGCACAAATAGCTGAGTATGTGGCAAGTGGTGAACCCATGGGCAAAGCTGGCAGCTACGCGGTGCAGGGCAGGGCGGCAATGTTCATCCGCCACATCAGTGGCAGTTACTCAGGCATCATGGGTTTGCCGCTGTATGAAACGGCGCAGTTGTTGAAGCGCCTTTAGCGGTGCTCTGGCTGCACCAGCACTTGATCAACCGCGGCGTTCAGGGTGGTGACAGTGCGGTCGATGTTTTGCAGTTTTTCTAGGCCAAACAAACCGATACGGAAGGTTTGGAAATCTGCGCCTTCGTCGCACATCAACGGTACACCAGCGGCGGTTTGCAGTCCGAGTGCCAAGAATTTTTTGCTGGATTGAATGCCTGCATCTTCGGTATAGCTCACCACCACACCAGGCGCTTCAAAGCCTTTGGCGGCCACACTCTTGATGCCTTTGGCTGCCAGCAATCCGCGCACGTCGTCGCCCAATTGTTGCTGCTGTGCTTTGGCTTTGGCAAATCCGTATGCTTTGGTTTCCAGCATCACGTCGCGGTTTTTCGCCAATGAATCGGTTGGCATGGTGGCATGGTAAGCATGTGCGCCGCTTTCATAGGTCTCCATGATGTTGAGCCACTTTTTCAAATCGCAGGCAAAGCTGGTGCTGGTGGTGGCGTCTATGCGGCTACGTGCCAATTCGGAAAGCACCACAAAGGCGCAACCGGGCGAGCCTGTCCAACCCTTTTGTGGCGCGCTGACCAGCACATCCACACCTGTGGCTGCCATGTCCACCCACATCGCACCCGATGCAATGCAATCCAAGTACAAACATGCCACCCACGCTGTGTATGGCATCTGCCACCGCGCGCAAGTACGAATCGGGCAGCATGATGCCGGATGCAGTTTCTACATGGGGTGCAAACACCAAATCGGGCTTGTCGCGCAAAATGGTGGCGACCACTTCTTCGATGGCAGCGGGTGCGTAGGGTGATTGTTTGTCTGGACCTTGTTTTTGTGCTTTCAATACGGTGCTGCTGGCAGGTATATTGCCCATTTCAAAAATTTGCGTCCATCGGTAGCTGAACCAGCCATTGCGTAGCACCAGCACATTTTTGCCCGTGGCAAATTGACGCGCCACCGCTTCCATACCAAACGTGCCACTGCCAGGCACCACGATAGCTGATTTGCCCTTGTAAACTTCTTTCAATATGCCACTGATATCACGCATGACACCTTGAAAGCCTTGCGACATGTGGTTCAAAGCGCGGTCGGTGTACACCACCGAATATTCAAGTAAACCGCTAGGGTCGTTAGTGGGAAAGAGTTTTGACAAAGTTTGCTCCTGTTATTCGTACTTAATCAGTAAGCTGTGCATTCTAATGGTCACCCATGCCAAGCATCAACAACCCTATGCTAACAAAGTGTTAAGTAGTTTTGTGGCTTGTATCAGCCAAGCTGATGCAAAAGGTAATGTGATAGCGAATGCGCCTACAAACCCAACCAAGTGGTCAAGGTTTTTTCAGTCGCTTCATCGCTGACAGAAAATCCTTTGTAACCTGATGTGGCCAAAGCTTTTTTGCCAGCATCGGATTTGTCGATATTCAGCAAAGTGTCTTTGATGATGCTTGCTTGACCTGTATCCATTTTGCTGGAAACCAACCAATGCTTGATGGGCATACCACGTGACTGCGCACAGGTTTTGCCGCCTTTGTCTTTCCACGCTTTAATGACTGCGCCAGATGCCGTAGCGCCATAGCTGGCAAAATTGTTTTCGACATAAAAAGGCACGGCATCTTGAAAGCGCGTGACTTGCACCTTGACATCGCTGGCAGGGTTTAATTTATTTTCGCGCAACATGGAGCGCGTCATGATGGCGGTGATCGAATCGGCATCGGGTGTTACCAAGGCTTTGCCAGTGATGCCTGCCCAGTTTTTAATCGGTTCTTCTTTGCACAAAAACGATACTTTGTAATCTGTGAATCCTGTTGTCCAAGCGACCGATTTGTACGCCCCTGTTTTGATGGCTTCAAATGACACATGAGCAGGGTGAATAAAGGCAATGTCCAATTGACCTTGTTTCAAGGCATCACGCAAACCGTTGTAAGAACTGATGATCTGAATTTTGACCGGCTGCTTGGTGGCCGTGCTGATCACTTTGGCGATGGGTGCAAATTTGGCTTCAATTTCAGCATCTGAAGCGCGGTAAGTCACGCCCTCTGTCACGCCCAATACCAAGGCGTGCGCAGTCAGTGTTGCGCTGAGTAGGGCGATTGTTATCAGGGGTTTTGTGATACTTGTCATGCTGATTAGACTATTAAAAATGTAACAACAATTTTAATCCACTAAGTTACAAAAACTTTCAAAAGTGTGTCCAATCCACCCGCATTGATGGCCACCATCGCCTGCTCACGCACCTTGGGTTTGGCGTGGTAGGCTACAGACAAACCACCCGCATCGGCACACAGTTTCATCATCGGCAAATCATTCGCACCATCGCCCATGGCAATGGCTTGTGCGGGCGTGATACCCAATTCTTCACAGGTAGACAGCACGGTACGTCGTTTTTCCTCGCCATCGCAAATCTCACCCCAAGCTTGAGTGATTAGCTTGCCGGTTAATTTACCGTTTTGTACTTCAAGCAGATTGGATTTGGCAAAATCGATGTTCAATCGCTGTTTTACTTGGTCCGCAAAATAAGTAAAGCCACCGCTGACCAGGAGTACTTTCATTCCTACTTTTTGGCAAGCATCAATCAGCTCTTTGGCACCTGGATTAATTTGTAAGCGCTGCGTGTAAACGGCCTCTAGACTTTCCGCACTTACTCCTTTTAACAGAGCCAGTCTGCGCCGCAAGCTGTCCTTGAAGTCGGTAATCTCACCGCGCATGGCGGCTTCGGTAATGGCTGCCACCTCGGCTTTACGTCCTGCCGCATCCGCAATCTCGTCAATGCATTCGATGTTGATCAGGGTTGAATCCATGTCAAATGCAATCAATTTGAAGTTGCTTAATTTCAATGGCGGCGTGAAGCCTTGGATCACCAAGTTTGGAGCGAATTCTGTGCTTGTCATGTGGTACGCGTAAGTGGTTGTTAGGCTATTAATAAAATAGCACTCTAGGCAACAAATACGCCGCCTAGAGGTCAAATTGATACTAAACTGCAGCTATACCCTGTGTCGCCATTGCGCGTTTCACACTGTCGCGAGTTTGAATGCGATCAACCATGCCGCGGTAGGCTTTGAGGTTTTCAACAGGAAACTTCATCATAAGCGCCCAACGCATCACCACATACAGGTAAACGTCTGCCGCACTGAATTCACCGGCAATCCATTCGCGTTGTTGGTATTGTTCATCCACCATGGCAAACAAATCCATGATGGCTTTGCTGCAATTGGCTTTCAGGTCCGCATGGTTGGCTTCGTCGCTGACAAAGCGGGAAGGGCCAAATCAGGGGCCGAATTTAGGGTGGATGTCAGAATTGGCAAAGCACAACCAGCGCAAGGCTTGCGAGCGGGCATAGCTGCCTTGGACAGGCAGCACAGAGTTACCACCCGCTTTTTGACCAGAGAGGTAATCCACAATGGCCACGTTTTGGGTGATGATTTTGCCGTCGTCCAAATACCAATGCGGGTACTGCACCGGTGGGGTTGATGTTTTTCATGTATTCCGCATGCCCATCAGCACCGGGTCGTGGTGCGCGCTGTGCGGTAAATGGAATACCCAATTCCTCCAGTGCAATGTGTGGCACGAGTGAGCAAGAGCCGGGGGAGAAGTAGAGAGTGGTCATGTTTGCCTTTGTTAAAAGAAGAGTTGTTGTTAAGGTGGGTTATTGTTTCACAAACTGAAAACACGTGTTTTTGAAGTTATTCATTTCTGGTTTGTGGATTCTAATTTGCGTTGCTGCAAGGCATGTCCTATGCGTTGAATTTGATTGGTCCATACACCACCGCGATAATTATCAGGGATGTGTTCAAGTTCCGAAACTGAATCGATGCCACGGCTGGCTGCACCTGCTTCAAAGGGGCCCGCAATGAATACAGCACTGCCGACGGATTGCATTCGTGCGTTGAATCATGTGGCCAACCCCAAAAAAAATGGGCGTAGTTGTAAGGCATCAAGATGAGGTTGTAGTGACAGCTTGCAGGCACATAGCCACTCCAACCAATTGCAAGGTATCTCAACAAGCAATCTTTCAAACTGTCGTTGCTCATGGTAATGATGTCAGGGACGCTGTTGCGAACAATTTCTAAGGGCTTTTGCCCACCGTAAACAGCCAACAAAGACCGAGTGTCTCGCGGTATGTCCTTGAGGAAGTTCGCTAACAAACGACCTTCTTCAGGGTCATTGCTTTTGATGTTGATTAAGAATCGCTTGCCAGTGAATTGTTTCAGAACTTCTTGCAGGACTTGGCATTTTTTCTGTAGTAGTGCCGCGCAATGGAAACGTCTTGCCACCATCCGCGCTGTATCCATAGCCAAGGTCGAGTTTTTCAAATCGGTCAAGGCAAAGTCTCGCGTGCGTCCTTTTCCATTGGTACGGCAATCCAGCATCCAATCGTGGAAAACTGCAAACTGACCATCGGTTGTGGGATGTATGTCGATTTCGACAATATGTGCGCCAGCATCAAATGCAGCTTGCATCGATGAAGTAGTGTTTTCTATGTAGGTATGTGTGGGTGGATAGATGCGCATGGCTGTACAAGTGTCATCTTGAACATCAACAGCGCTGTATGTTTGCGACACACCGCGGTGTGCAAGCAGCACAGGGAACTGCTCTGCTTGAGCAAACTTTGAAGGTGCAATCTGCGTGGCACATCCTGCTTGCAACAACGCAAAAATGATAAAAATCAATCGAATAAAAATATGCATGAGATCAATTCACTTTGATATTTACATTGATTTTTCAGCCTTCACCAACACCAAATTCCGCAACACATCGCGCACCATCAAGGCGCGGTCTTTGGCTTCGGGCAGGTCGCGTTCGATGCGCAATTTGTCGTTGCCGGTGAGTTTGATGTGGCGGTTTTTTTGGATGAGTTGGATGATGCTCATCGGGTCTACCGGTGGGTTGGGTTTGAAGCTGATGTTGATCACACCCGGCGCAGCATCGACTTTCACCACACCATAGTCTTTGGCCAGCACACGCAGGCGATGCACGTCCAACAGCGTTTGCGCTTGGTGCGGCAGTTTGCCAAAGCGGTCCACTATTTCTTCCAGCAAGGTGTCGATTTGATCTGTGGTTTTGGCGGTGGCGAGCTTTTTGTAAAAACGTGAGTCGCAAATGCACATCGCCACAATAGTCATTCGGCAAGAGGGCGGGGGAATGCAGGTTGATTTCGGTGGTGACATTGGTGGGGGCCATCAAATCAGGTTCGATGCCGACTTTTAAACAACGCACGGCTTCAGACAGCATTTCGTTGTATAGCTGAAAGCCAATTTCCATCATGTTGCCCGATTGATTTTCGCCCAGCACTTCGCCCGTGCCGCGAATTTCAAGGTCATGCATGGCCAAATAAAAGCCACTGCCCAGTTCTTCCATTTGTTGAATGGCTTCCAAACGTTGGCCAGCTTGTTTGGTCAGGCCTTCCACATCAGGCACCATCAAATAGGCATAGGCTTGGTGGTGGCTACGCCCCACACGGCCGCGCAATTGATGCAACTGTGCCAAGCCAAATTTGTCGGCACGCGCCATGACGATGGTGTTGGCTGTCGGCACATCAATGCCGGTTTCAATGATGGTGGAGCACAACAACAAGTTATAGCGCTGTGCCACAAAGTCGCGCATCACGCGTTCCAGCTCGCGCTCAGGCATTTGACCGTGGGCAATGGCAATGCGGGCTTCTGGCAATATTTCTTCAAGCCGCTCTTTGCGGTTTTGAATGGTGTCGACTTCGTTGTGCAAAAAGTAAACTTGCCCGCCACGTTTCAATTCGCGTAATACGGCTTCGCGAATCACGCCATTGCTTTCAGTGCGGACAAAGGTCTTGATTGCCAAACGACGTTGCGGTGCGGTGGCGATGACGCTCATGTCGCGCAAACCTTCCAGCGCCATACCCAGCGTGCGTGGAATCGGTGTGGCAGTCAGAGTCAACACATCAATCTCGGCGCGCATGGCTTTCATGGCCTCTTTGTGCCGCACTCCAAAGCGGTGTTCTTCGTCGATGATGAGCAAGCCTAAGCGTTCAAACTTCACGTCTTTGCTGAGTAATTTATGCGTGCCCACGACGATGTCGATGGTGCCATCGGCGATGCCTTTGATGGCGGCGCTGATTTCTTTGGCGGTGCGAAAGCGGCTCATCTCGGCCACTTTGACAGGCCATTTGGCAAAGCGGTCCACCAGGGTTTGGTAGTGTTGCTCTGCTAACAAGGTGGTGGGTGCCAGCAGCGCCACTTGTTTCCCGCCAGTGATGGCGATGAAAGCAGCGCGCAAAGCGACTTCGGTTTTGCCAAAGCCCACATCGCCACAAACCAGTCTGTCCATTGGGCGTGGGCTGATCATGTCTTGAATCACATTGTGAATCGCAGCGCGTTGGTCAGCTGTTTCTTCAAAACCAAAATCGTTGGCAAAGGTTTCGTAGTCGTTGGGCGAATAGCGAAATGCATGGCCTTCACGTGCCGCACGGCGGGCGTAGATGTTTAACAGCTCGGCGGCGGAGTCACGAATTTGCTCAGCTGCTTTGCGCTTGGCTTTGTCCCATTGTGGCGAGCCGAGGCGGTGCAGAGGTGCTTCGTCAGCCGATACGCCGGTGTAGCGGCTGATGAGGTGCAACTGGCTGACCGGCACATACAGCGTGGCTTTGTCGGCGTATTCCAGATGCAAAAATTCTTGCAAAGTTTTGGAAGCCCCTTCGGTAGCTGCAGCTTCGCCATTGGTTTGCGTATTGCCGAAATCCAAATTCACCAAACCGCGATAGCGCCCGATGCCATGCGCGGAATGCACCACCGGGTCGCCCACGTTCAGCTCGGACAAATCCTTGACCAAGGCCTCCACATCGCTGACTTGCTCTTGTTTTTTGCGTCTGCGCGTGACTGCGCCAGCGGCGAAGAGCTCGGTTTCGGTGATGAAATCAATGACTTGTTCATTCCAACTGAAACCCGTCGTCAAAGCCGATGTGGCGATGCCCAATTTTTCGGTACTGGTTTGAAATTCTTCTAGGCTGTCAAAGACCGGCAACGTCAAATGGCTGGCACGCAAAAAGTCCAGCAAACTCTCGCGCCTGCCATCCGATTCAGCCAACACCAATAAACGATGCGGTGTGCTCTGGATGTGGGCTTTGAGCTTGGCCAATGGTTCGTCCGCACCGCGCACAGCTGCCAAGTCGGGCAGAGTGGCATATTCAGCATAGGCAGAGGATGTGTCAGGTGTTGCGCGCACAGCCAGCTGTGCATATTCCTTAGACCGCGTATAAAACTGTTCGGCGCTTAAAAACAATGTTTCGGGCGGCAATGCAGGTCGGTCAGGGTCACCTTGCACCAAGCGGTAGCGTTCTTTGGTGTCTTGCCAAAAGTGTTGAAAAGCAGGTTCTAAATCGCCGTGCAGAACCACTGTGGCTTGATCGGTTGCGCTGCCCAGGTAATCAAACACCGTGGCGGTTTCATCGAAAAATAAGGGCAAATAATATTCAATACCCGCAGTGGCAACACCATTGCCCATGTCTTTGTAGACGCGGCTTTTGGTCGGATCACCTTCTACCAATTCGCGCCAGCGGCTGCGAAACTGCGTGCGTGCTTCTTCGTCCATGGGGAACTCACGCCCGGGCAGCAAACGCACTTCGGGTACCGGGTACAAGCTGCGCTGGGTGTCAGGGTCAAAGGTGCGAATGCTGTCGATTTCGTCGTCAAACAAATCTACTCGGTAGGGCATGGGTGAGCCCATAGGGAATAAATCAATCAAGCTGCCACGTACGGCGTATTCACCCGGGCTGACCACTTGCGTGACATGGTTGTAGCCGGCCAAAGTCAGTTGCGCTTTGAGTTTGGCTTCGTCTAGCTTTTGCTTGGTGGTGAATGAAAACGTGTAGGCTGCTAAGAAGCTCGGTGGTGCCAACCGATATAACGCTGTTGTGGCGGGCACAATGACCACGTCAGCACCATCGTCTTTGCGGTGCTGGTTGATTCGCCATAACGTCGCCAAGCGTTCGCTGATCAGGTCTTGATGCGGTGAGAAGGCATCGTATGGGAGAGTTTCCCAATCGGGGAACAAAGCCACGCGCACTTCAGGCGCGAAAAATGGAATTTCTTGCAACAGCCTTTGTGCATCGTTGGCATCTGCAGTGATGATGGCCGTGATGCGATTGGCAGCTTTGTCGCGTTGCGCCAATTGTGCGAGCAAGAGTGAATCTGCAGAACCTGTGGGACGAGGGAGCGTGTGACGCTTGCCCAGTGTGAGTTTGGGTAAATCCATGCGGAAATTTATTTGTAGAGCGAATTGCGTCGTTGCGCGGTGCTCGAAATGCTCATGTACAGTATGTACATTCCGCTTTCTGTGCTCCGTGCGCCTAGCACTTCATCTCTAAAAATGAATTTCTAAACGCCCGACATTATCATTACAGCATTTTAGAATGGCAATATGAACAAAATGACAGCCAATGAAAAATTGCCCGATATTTGGGCGCTTATTCCCTGTGGTGGCACAGGCACACGGGCGCAAAGTGAGGTGCTCCAACAAATGCCCAAGCAATACCGTATGTTGGCAGGTCAGCCCATGATTTTGCACACCTTGGCTGCATTTGCAGCGGTGCGCCAGTTGCAGGGCGTGATGGTGGTGGTGGCGCCGGATGATGGCATTGTGGATGAGTTGCTAGAGACCAGTAAACAAACATTTGCTACAGTTATGATAGCAAATAAGGCAGGAAATACGAGGGCTGATACCGTATTTAATGGTTTAAAAGCGTTGCGTACACAAGGTGCGCAGTTAAATGACTGGGTGTTGGTGCATGATGCTGCACGCTGCTTAATTACGCCAGAGCAAATCAAAACTTTGATTGCAGCTTGCCAAGAAGATGAAGTGGGTGGTTTGCTGGCTTTGCCGCTGCCTGATACTTTGAAGCATGAAGAATCAGGACGCGTTGCACAAACGCTGGACCGCAGCGACAAATGGTTGGCTCAAACACCGCAAATGTTTCGTTTGGGTGCGTTGATTGACGCTTTAGAAGCCGCAAAGCTTGCAGGAGAGCTCATCACGGACGAATCAAGCGCCATGGAACGAGAAGGGTATTCGCCCAAACTGGTGCATGGCAGTACGCAAAACTTCAAGATTACCTACCCCGAAGACTTTGCATTGGCTGAAGCGGTCTTTATGTCGCGGCAACTGTCTCTCGCAAAATAATGAAGGAGGATTACATGGCAAAAGCAGTCTTTATCAACCTACCCATCAGTAACCTCAAAGCGTCCATGGCGTTTTACGCTGCTTTGGGATTCACCAACAAGCCACAGTTCACGGACGACAACGCGGCTTGCATGGTGTGGAGCGACGCGATTTACGTCATGTTGCATTCAACTGGCTCATGGCGCAGATTCACCCAACGCCCGATACCACCTTCCACATCAAGCGAAGTGATGCTGGCTTTGTCCCTCGACAGCATCAAAGAAGTCGATGCCATGAACGAATTGGCGGCGGCCAACGGCGGCACAGCGGATATCAATCCCAAACAAGACCTGGGCTTCATGTACAGCCGCGCCTTGACAGACCCTGACGGCCATATTTGGGAACCGTTTTGGATGGATCCAGCGGCTATTGCGGCTTGAAATTCTAAAGATCTACGATGGTTTGAAGCCACCAAAAATCATGCGTTTGCCGTCAAATATTTTGTGATTCATGTGCTTCATCATGGGGTCATCCATGACAGCTTTCCATGCTTCGTCACGCACGGATTTCGAGGGCCAGGTGATCCATGAGAAAACGATGGTTTCACATGCTTCACGTTTAACCGCCATGGTGAAGGACGTCAATTTACCCTCAGGCACATCGTCGCCCCAGTTTTCTACCACGTTTAAAGCGCCATGTTTTTTAAACACCACCGCCATTTTTTCAGACATGACGCGGTAGGCTTCTTGGTTGGTACTAGGCACTGCGATCACGAATCCGTCAATGTAGTTCATTAAAGTCTCCTCTTTAGTGATTGATAGGATGACAAATTAACGGCTGTCGCGCAATTTGTCAAATGCTCATAAACCAATTCACTGACTTAGCTTTGTTGCGGGAAGCTACAAGGTACGTGCAAATGAAGCGATGTCGTAATCTGCTATTCTGTGGTTTTCGAAAATTGATAAACAACAAAATCAATCATGACCAATCACGTCCAATACAGTCTAGCCAACGGCGTTGCCACCTTGATGCTTGACGATGGCAAGCGCAATGCGCTATCGCCGCAAATGCTAGGGCAAATCAATGCAGCTTTTGACCGCGCCGAAGCCGACCGCGCCATCATCATCCTAACGGGCAGAGAACAGGTGTTCTCTGCTGGCTTTGATCTCAAGGTGATGAAAAGCGGGCCGTTGAATGCATTGCGCATGCTGCGGGCTGGCTACTTGCTGACAGCAAGGGTGTTGGCTTATCCCTACCCTGTCATTGTTGCCTGCAATGGTCATTCATTGGCAATGGGCGTGTTTTTGATGTTGTCCGCCGACTATGTTGTTGGTACACGTGGAGATTTCAAAATTTCTGCCAACGAAGTTGCGATTGGCATGACCATACCGCGCGTGGCTGCGGCGGTGCTGCGCAATCGATTGAACCCAGCGGATTTTCAAGCGGCTGTTGCGCTGGCAAAATATTTCTCGGTTGAAGATGCACTTCGTGCGGGCTTCTTTAACGAGCTGGCCGATGCGCAGTCGCTCATGCCACGCGCCTATGAACTGGCCGCAGAGTTTGCCAAACTGGATATGCCATCGCACACCAAATCCAAGCGCCGCATTCGCAGCCAATTGATTCGCAACATCCGTCGAAGTGTGCCTTTGGATTTGTTGGATGCGCTTATGGTTGGTGTGAAAGCATCGATGCGCAGCAAGCGCTGAATGCTATATATTTAATAGCACACTAGGCAATAAATACGCCGGATACAGCCTGATTTGGCATATAAAAATACCAAACTAATGGCTTCCATCACTTTGTCAATGCTTATCATGCCTTGAATTTCAAATTTTTGTGTTTTAAGTTATTATGAAGAATTGAATAATAAATCTAGTAAAAACGCTCAAGGAGGTTGGATATGGATTGGAATGCCGTTACTGCCGTTACTGGGGTTTTTGCAGCGATATTCGTTGCTCTGAGCGTTGTATATCTCGCGCTACAGGTCAAGGCGGGTACCAAAGCTACACGCTCGCAAACTTACTATCTGGCTACAGCTGCACTAGCTGAAATGGCCGTTCAAATCGGATCCAATGCTGAGATATCTCGGATAGTTCGAATTGGGTGGAATACGTCCAAAGAACTGACTGACGACGAATTTACGCAATACAGTTACATTATGCTCAGTTTCCTTCGGCGTTATGAGAATATTTATTTTCAATGGCAGTCTAATCTTGTGGATGATGATTTCTGGACTGGTCATCGCGAGAACTTACTCTGGGCGTTCCGACGGCCCGGGATGCAGCGCGTTTGGAAGGATCGCAAACACTCTTTCAGCATAGGATTTCAGAAGTTTCTTGACGGTTCAGGCGACATTGCGACACAAACGCCAGATACCCGTCATATCTAAGATGTGCTCTAACTTTTCGCGCTAGAGCCAAACAAAGGTATTACATCACTTTAGCGATGCTGGCACAGACGTAGTCGATGTTTTTGCTGTTGAGGGCTGCGACGCACATGCGGCCAGTGTCGGTACCGTAAACGCCGAACTCGTTGCGCAGGCGCACCATTTGGTCTTTGGACAAGCCGCTGTAGCTGAACATGCCGATTTGGGTGGTGATGAAGCTCATGTCTTGCTTCACGCCGGCGGCTTTGAGTTTTTCAACAAACGCTGCTCCTCATGGCTTTGATGCGCACGCGCATTTCTGCCAATTCATCTTCCCATTGTTTGCGCAATTCAGGGTTGCCCAATACAGCCGCGACAACGCTGCCGCCGTGTGTAGGTGGGTTGCTGTAGTTGGTGCGGATGGCGATTTTGAGCTGGCTCAAAACGCGGTCGGCCTCGGCTTTGTCGGTGCACAAAACGCTCAATGCGCCCACGCGCTCGCCGTACAGGCTGAAGCTTTTGCTGAATGAGGTGGAGACGAAAAATGTCAAACCCGCATCCACAAATTTTTGAATCACTGCGCCGTCTTCTTTCAAACCGTATCCGAAACCTTGGTACGCCATGTCGAGGAAAGGCACTAGATCATTGGTTTTGCAGATGGCCACCACTTGGTCCCATTGAGCGGCAGTGATGTCGTAACCCGTTGGGTTGTGGCAGCAGGCGTGCAAGAGGGCGATGGTGCCTGCTGGTGCGGCTTTCAAATCGGCCAACATGCCGTCTACGTTCAAACCGCGTGTGGCTGCATCGTAATAGCGGTATGTTTCAACTTTAAAGCCAGCATTGGTAAACAGCGCTTGGTGGTTTTCCCAGCTTGGGTCACTGATCAGCACTTTGGCATTGGGGTTCAATTTCTTCAAAAAATCTGCGCCAATTTTCAAGCCACCGGTTCCGCCAATGGCTTGCACGGTGGCGACACGGCCTG
>CAWJBD010000012.1:0-14648 GCA_963841045.1 uncultured beta proteobacterium
TTTGTAGTTAGTCTGGAGTTAAATCTAGATTGAAGCAAGTTCGAATGTTTGTTATGTCAAAGTTGTGAGACGTGATTAAAAAACAAAGAAGCTAATTAACTCTATGAATTCGTTGTTTTGTAAACTAGCAATAGATACAAAATGACAAAAAGTTTTGCCTGATGACCATAGCAAGGTGGCACCACTCCTTCCCATCCCGAACAGGACAGTGAAACGCCTTAGCGCCGATGATAGTGCGGATTCCCGTGTGAAAGTAGGACATTGTCAGGCTTCTATAGCGAAAAAAGCTCCAGTGAAAACTGGAGCTTTTTTTTTGTCTGAAAAATCGTGATTGTATTTTTGACAACAGTCAATCTAAGACGTAGACAAACTAAATTGTGTCCACTCTAGGTGGCCAAGCCAAACTGAAATCGTCATGTCCACTAGTTAGGTTAGGGTTATATGCTGGATCTATTTCCATCTTCTCACCCCATCGTTCTCGCATAAATCGGTATTCCTTTTCCGCGCGACGTTGTTTGTCAGGCGCATCATCCTGCCCACGTGTGGCTGATTCATGATGAAATAATTCGGCTTGGGGAGTCCAAACATTCCGATAACCTGCTTCCACCAGACGCAGACAAAAATCGACATCATTGAAACCGATTGCCAGCTCTATTTCGTTAAATCCCCCTACTGATTCAAAAAGAGATTTTTTAACGACCATACATGCACCAGTAATTGCAGAAAAATTTTGTGTCAGTACTGCTCGATCATTAAAACCAGACTCACCGGCAGGCAAAAATTTATGAACATGTCTAGCAACTCCACCCGCCAGAACGATGCCTGCATGTTGTAGCTTCATATCTGGATACCATAAACGTGCTCCAACTGCACCAACTCCTGGGCGAAGCGCGTGGGCAACCATTTCTGACAACCAATTCGGTGTGATTACTTCTATGTCGTCATTAACAAATGCAATGATTTCACCTTTGGAAAGTGCAACGGCAGAATTATTAAGTGCAGAGTAGTTGAATGCATAGTTATCGCGAATCACCCTAACTCTTGGTGTGCCTGCAATTTGACGCAAATAGTCCAAAGTATCATTCTGGTCAGAACCATTGTCGACAACTAGAATTTCAAAATTTTCATATTCAGTTTTCAACAAGATGCTTGTTACGCATTGTCTTAACAATGTCAAATTATTTTTGGTAGGAATTATCAAACTGACCAAAGGCTGTGTGCTTGGTGGACCGTAATGGATATCCCATTTTTTGGCAGCAGATTCTGTACCAACAATAGCGACAGCATTTTGTCCCGTGTGTTTGAAATGTTCGTTAAGTGATTGAGCGTGATGCGATACATCATCTGCGGATGATTCGGTCAGAACGCGATGATGTACCAATACTTTGGGGATGTGATAAATATCCGTAGCGTTTATTCGTTCGATGGCACGTAAAGTCAGATCGAAAGTAGCAGCACTTAAACTCGTCAGTTTCGAATTGAACTCACCACAATCAGCAATCAGTTCTTTTGAATAAAAGCACAAATCTCTCGTGTAGTTTTGCGAGTAAAACAAATCCAAATTCCAATCTGGCTTGAAGTCAGGTTTACTTCTTGCGAAATCAGGTAATTTAAGTTTATCGCTGTCTGAGTAGATGAATTTATAGTTTTCAGATAAAAATGTGGCCTTGCCAGCATGTATGCTGCCTGTGATGCTATCGTATTTGTAGCGATAAGAATGCCCAACCAATCCCCTGTCGCAAGCAGTTTCGCTTCATTCAGTAGATTTCCATTCTTAAAATCACCAGTGACATATTTGATTCTGCTATCAGTCTGTTGAGCCAATTCTATAAATTCAATCACAGATGCATCAGTACGCGTGCTGACAGCAATACATAACTCCCACTTTTCATACACTTGATTTTTTACGGAAGAAACAGCCTGCTTAAAGTATTCAGCTGGTGATTGATCTACCGTCATCAAAATAGAGAATAGCGGTGAATGATTTTGATCTGCAAGCATACGAGCTTCAGAAATCAAAGCATCAACATTGTTTTCACTTTCATAGCGTTTACACCACTCGCTGTAATCGTTCCTGTCAAAATTGCTATCGGGTATACCGCGCCAAGCTGCCTCTGTACTGTACCCAGGTTTATCCCAAGGCGGAATGACGCTGTCCCATGTGAGAGTTGGATTTGACAGCGAATCAACAGCCTGTCTTGGTGAAGTAACCGTACTGTCATTTTGCGCAACTTGTCCAGAGCGAATTTTCCTTGCCCATGCCGCAAAACTTCGCAATGGTTTTGTAACACGCCAGCTCGTTGACTTTTCAAAATCTTGACGCACAAGCGCATGGATATTCTCAATTGCCACTGCTATGAAATGCTTTCGCTCCGCGTCTATAAAGCTCAATTCTGCTTTGGTACGGTTCAAGGCAACTTCAGTTTGGTGTAGTTGATGCTCCAAGTCGTCAATTTTTTCTTCGAAATCTTTTAATTCGATTATCTTCAGCTTCATAGGGCAAGAGATCATCGGGATGCCAGTTGCCAGCAGCATGAGCAATATGGGGCAAAATTAAAAACCAAGGTTCAAAGTCACGGCGTGTTAATTGAAACCCTGCCAAACTCAATGTGTTTTCTATAAATTGCAGTCTTGTATATCGCCGGTTACTTGCATGTGTACCTACATGCGGAAGTTGTTCAACCCAAGAAAAAAGTGTTACACAAAGTTGTTTGGCATCATTGTGAGTTGAACGGTCAAAATTGTTATGTGCTAATTGAAGTATTAGCTCCGAAATTTGTTTAAGCTCCCACCCATCTTTGCCCAAAGCGGCAACAAATAATTTGCGTAGTGCTGATTCATCACTTGTAGAGGTATTCATTCAAAAAATAGTGATGTGATAAGGGTGAAAGATATTCTGTTAATTCACTTGACAGTGCGGGGTTGGTAATTGAACGCCATTTTTTTCATGTGTAATCTGAAAGGTATTTCTAAGCATTTTCACCTGAATGTGTCCAGAAAACCCATTTACGTGAGTTGGTAAATTTCGATCTTCAACCCATTTTCGCATGCGTGCACTGCGTTCACTGCACCACAACAAAGCCGGACTTGGGACCATCACTACGGAAGGAGAGGCAGCAGTGAAGAAACTGTCTGGAGCAGCTCCTTCTGTACCATGGTGGGGGAATTTCAATATATCCACCTTTAATTGTTGCCCCTCTTTTGCTAAGTATTCGCCTATCTTGGCATTGAGGTCACCAGTAAACAAAGCTGTGTTAGTACCGTGTTTCAAAAGCATAATCAAAGATAAATCATTGATGTCAGTTCGACCCACAGGCGTGTTGACTCCATCAAAAGCATAGAGTATTTTGAGATAACTGCCCAAGCCAATTTGGAACTCTAAGCCTGCTTTGGCTTCATCAATCTTGACGCCACGCTCTTTCAATATGGTGTGGTAACGCAATATTTCATCGTAATCGCAACCCCAAGGGATTTCGGCATCGCAAATTTGTCGATTTGGTACGTTGAAGTAAACCTCATTTATCTTTATTCCAGAGTCCAAAATCGGCAAAAGTCCGGCATAGTGATCTTTATGCGGGTGTGTGATGAAAACAATGTCCAACTTCTTTATGCCTCTAGTTTGCAAAAAAGGAAGCAGAGCATTCTTTGCTGGATCCATATGCCCAGTATCAATTAGTATATTCTTGCCCATATTTGTTTGGAGCAAGTGAGCATCACCTTGTTGAGGAGAATAATTGACATTGACCATCGTCCAAATTAGAGGCTCGCTGATATTTTTTATAAGCCCAAATAATGCCTGCAATGACGACAAAAACTATCAAAACCCAAAGGAAATGAATCAGTTTTTTATGCATAGAGTGCTAGTTTAGTCAATATAAACAATTCTTTTTCCTACAGCTTTTGGATTGATCGCACAATCTGAGACTTCATGCGGGACAAAGCGGTCAAACAGGATATTTTTTTGCCGAAACACGTATCTGAATGATATGTGATTTGTCATGGTCGGCACAAAACATGATGTCGTCATTGTTGTATTTCATTTTGGCCTCTTCTATTTGCAACTTTAAGCGAGCAATATCTGAAGCAGGTACATCTAATACCTACTTTCTCTGGTTTCAGACTATTTCTAATCGAGTGAATGTTCTGAAAATATGTACCGCTGTCATTGAAGTACCGTGAGTAAGCGGCTGTTATCACCATTAATCCAGCTACCAGCATCAACAAATAAATAGGCTTGTTGAATTTATTAGATTTGTTCAATACCAGATAGGCTAGAAGCGAAGGTAAAACAAAAAGCATTGAGGCAAAGTAGAAACGGTTTACGATTGGGGCGCCGTAAAACAATGAAGCAATGCCCGAAGACACTTTAAAAGTCGGTACAAAGCAATATATCAACGAGGCTAAAACAATGTACAGCGCTTTGGAGTTTAGAGCGGTTTTGTCGTAGAAATTAAAAAAGAGCACTGGTAAAGCGCTCATGACACATATGGCATACAAAGCATTCCAATTTGCTGCATATCGGTTGCCGCCTTCAACGTTGTATTTCCCATATTCATGGATCAAACCTGCTATTTTCCCGCCTTGACCGGTTTTGATCAAAGTAAAAATTTCTGGAATTCTGTCGTTGTAAAACTGACTTGCTATCAAGACAATAAATAAGAGAAAAAGTAAAACGATAGAAATTTTTTTGATATTTTCTTTACTTGCATAGATCAATAAGGCCGCTAGAAAATATACAAACAGATAAACTAATTCACCCGCGTGTAACAACATCACTAATGCCAAAAAAAGCAAACTGAAAGCGATTTTGACAATAACTATGCGGTGTGATTGTTGAATTGCAACCGCATTGATCAGTAGAGAAATTGCCAGAAACAAAAATGGCAAAGTTATCTGATAGTTGACCGAATACCACATGATCCATGCTTGCTGAAATGTGCTGACTGTCCCGATCACGGTCAACCAAACCATCATGCTACTCAATGCAAAACTTGAAATCCAAAGTTTGTTTTCAGCGGCAGAGCGTTTGCTCAGCTCTGTTTTGTGAAGCAATGCAGGCAATAAAAATTTGGCTGATAAGTATATTGAAAAGCAACTGATGAGGAACTGAGTGCGATGGATGATGACTGCGTATGTGCTTATATCTCTGGTTTCCAGTAAACGGAGAATGTGAGCCCAAGTTTTATACCAGTTTGACCTGCCGTGAAGAATATTCGGGTCATAGACATAGTCATCGATGTAACCTAGGTGATACCAAATATCAAATCGTGTTTTCATCATGGGGTAAGAGTTCATGATGAAAACGATGAGTAGTGCGACAGTTGCCCAAAATGCGAATTTATAGATTCTGGCTGAATTCATAAATGCATTGACTTTTGGCGCGCTGCTCATGGTTAATTTTGATTAGAAAATGTGTTTGCGTCTTGTATCAGGTGCTTCATAAAAACTTTGCGCCAGACGATAATTGACATTAAAAAAGCCAAAAAGACACTGCACAAAACGATGATTTTTAAGGGGCTTGGCCCTTGTTGTGTTGGCGTTGAAGCTTGAAAGAGGTAGGCAGGTTTTTTATAGACGCGCGCTTTGATATTTGAAACATCCATACGCATCAAGAGCAATTTTTCGCGCAGTGATGGTGATTCTGTCTTATTCAAAGTAGCGGTCAACAAATCGTCCAACAACTTGATGCGTTCATACCCCGTTTGTTGAATGCGTTCTTGTGTAGAAACTTGTTGCGCAATCTCGTTTGCAATTTTTTGTTGCTCAATGGCTCGATTCAGCCGGTGAAGAATAGATTCACTTTCCAATAACTCAATCTCGGCTGCTATAAGACGAGCACGCGGCGTCATTGTCTTGGATGGGCTCTGCGTTGACAAAGTAAAGCTTTCAACATCTGCATTGGCAATTGTCGGCGTGTTTGCGGCTGCTTTTTTTAATCCTGCTATTTTAAATTTGAGCTGCTCCCTTGTATATTCCTGTTGAATCTTGACTACTTGAATGTTTTCCGCAAAAAGTTTGTTATCGTTAACCCATTTTGTTAAAAGTTGTTCGACAGCACCGTGCGCTGCTGTATCAAATGCATAGTTGCTTAACCAATTTACTTTGGCGGTGGCCATCTCAGGCGAACTTGCCATAGTTGCAAGATAGATACCAGTGTATGCAGAATATTCGTTTCGGATAAGGGGTAATTTTTTGCCAATTAGCTTCTCAATTTCGTTCGCCTGACCTTGTTCTCTGAGCCTGATGCTCTCTTGTTCAAGACGTACCGCCAAATCTGGTAAGTCTTTTACGTCCGCTCTCGCAAATCGAGGAACAGGTTTTAGCCAGACCGCATCAGTGATGTCTTGTAAAGCAATATTTATTTGCTCATCCGTCAAAGCTTGCGGTTTTAAGTTGGTTGCGTACTGGCGGAAACGTGCTGGATCTTTTACCATTTGAGCAAAACGTTTATAGCCAGCAATATCTAAATCAATATTTAACCCTGCTTCAGATTTGAACCGCTTTATGGGTCCATAGCTTAAAAAAGCGCCTATTCCGGCACCGAGCAGCGCCGCTAAAGCGATGTAGATAATTTTCTTGGTCATTTTTTGTTGTCCCATTGCGCCACAACTTAGTTGTCATCGGAATGATTGGCAGGCGCATACCCCTGAACCCATTGGGTCAGAATCATCTTTAGCGCTTCGGTATCGTTCTGCACTGCAGCATGGCGTAATTTTATAAGCAGGGGGGCCAAAATGTCCCAAGGAACCGTATCTTCGTTGGCTTTCATGATACGTGGGTGTGCCGTTGGCTTTGGGTCATTGCCAATCAAGAGCTCTTCATACAACTTCTCGCCTGGGCGCAATCCCGTGATGGTGATTTCAATATCGCCATTTGGGTTTTGGCTATCACGTATTGTTTGGCCAGACAATTGGGCCATGCGTTTAGCCAGGTCCAAAATTCTGACAGGCGCACCCATGTCTAAAACAAAAACATCGCCCCCATCGGCCATTGCACCTGCTTGCAGCACCAGTTGCGCCGCTTCAGGTATGGTCATGAAAAATCGGGTTACGTCGGCGTGCGTGACAGTGATGGGACCACCAATCAGCAGCTGTTTCCGGAACAAAGGGACCACGCTGCCGCTACTGCCCAACACATTTCCAAAGCGCACCATTGAAAAGGTGGTCTTATTTTCAAACGTTGGGCTATGAGTGCCATCTGGCAGACTGAAAGACAAATTTTGTCTATTGGCCATGGCTTGCAACACCAGTTCAGCCATGCGCTTCGTCGCACCCATGACATTGGTGGGGCGCACAGCTTTGTCGGTCGATATCAGAACAAAATGTGAAGCCCTGCTCTCTAGTGCGGCTCTCGCCATATTCAGCGTGCCAAACACATTGTTGAGCACACCCTCTGCAGGGTTACTTTCTACCAAGGGAACATGCTTGTAAGCGGCTGCATGATAAACCGTAGTAGGCTGGTATGTCTGGCAAATTTCTTTCAATCTTGCAAAATTACCAACACTGGCCAGTAGAGGAACGATGTCCACTGGCAGTTCAAACTCTTTGCAAAGCCCAGTTAGCTCACCGTGAATACTGTAAAGTGCAAATTCACCATGTTCCAATAGCACCAGTTGTTTTGGTTTTTCTAAAATAATTTGTCGACACAACTCGCTACCAATACTGCCACCCGCACCCGTGACCAAAACAACTTTGTTAGATAAATTTCGGGCAAGCAAACTGCGGTCTGGTGGTACCGGTGCGCGCCCTAATAAATCTTCTACATCAAGCTCTTGAATATCTTGAACCGTGACACGGCCAGTGGCCAAATCCCCCATGCCTGGTAATGTTCGCACATGAACGGGCAGTGCACGCAATTTGGTAATGATGTCGTTGCGTTGAGAACGACCTAAAGAGGGGATGGCCAACAATATATCGGTGATGCCTAAGCGGTCTACTGCATCAGCAACATCTTTCGAACCGATGATGTTGATCCCATTGATGCTGCCGCCAATTTTGGTGGTGTCATCGTCAATAAATCCTTGCAAACTGAATTGGCGGCTCACGGCCAAAGCGGTGGCCGTTTGTACACCTGCTTCGCCAGCGCCATAAATTAACAGTCGGCCTCGCGCGCTCTTAACTTTTCCAGAAATTCCCGCCAGCCAAAACCTTGCAAAAGCACGGCTTCCACCGACCAAAATCAAGAACAGCAAGGGTTGAATCAAACCTAAGCTTCTGGGAACATCATTCCAACTGAAGATAAACAGCACTGCAAAATATAAACAGCCATACACTGCAATGGCTTTAACTATTTGCAGCATCGCTGCCAGACCCGTATAGCGAAAAATGGCACGGTATAGACCCAGCGCAACGAAAATCGGCACAGCCAGCAGTGGCGCTAGCGCATACGGGTAAATTTGCTGTTGTACGGGTAGCTTTGTTTGATCGATGCGTAAATAAAAAGCCAACCAAACAGACACCAGCGCCAATACCACATCCAGCGTGACCACCAAAGCCCTTTTGTTGCCACGGGACAATGACAATAATTTTTGAGAATAAGTGTTAGCGGGCATGTTTATTTGACGCTACAGGCTTTGCTCAACACGTCGCTAATCACTTGGCAAGTAATGGCCAGCTCAGATTTCGTCAGCGTCGGGTGCACCAAAAACATCAAGCTGGTTTCGCCTAACTCCCGTGCATTTGGTAGTCTTTCATTTGATCGCCATCCCGTACCATCAAACGCTTTTTCCAAATACACCTCAGAGCACGATCCTTGGTAACACGGAACGCCAAGAGCATTGATGGCGTCAACAATGCGATCGCGGGACCATCCTGTCGCCAAAAGGTCAGGCTGAACGTAAACATAACATTTGTAATGTGCATGTGTGTTGTCGTCGGGTACAGCAGGCACTCGAATAGCTTTGAAAGGGCGGCACGCCGCCCAAATCATTTCAGCGTAGAGCGCACGCATGGCTGCCCAGTTGGGCATGCGCTTCAATTGAATCCGTCCGATAACGGCCTGCATCTCAAGCATGCGCCAGTTCGTGCCAAATGAATCGTGTAGCCAACGAAACCCTTTCGGATGCTGGCGTTCATACACAGCCGCATAACTTTTGCCATGGTCTTTGTATGCCCACATATCGCGCCAAAGCGCTTCATCATTGGTGGTAACCATGCCGCCTTCACCCCCAGTGGTCATAATTTTATCTTGACAAAATGACCATGCGCCGACATGTCCTATGCTTCCAACGCTGCGATTTTTGTAGCGCGCACCATGCGCTTGGGCGCAATCTTCAATGACTTTGAAATGGTGTCTTTTTGCCAATGCCATGATGGGGTCCATGTCACAAGGCCAGCCCGCCAAATGCACACAAATCACGGCTTTGGTCTTGGGGGTCAACACTTTGGAGATGGTGGTGGCTGACAAATTTCCACTGTCCATTTCAACATCAGCAAACACCGGGGTTGCGCCTGTGTTGACCACGCAAGAAACGCTGGCGATAAAGGTTCGCGGTGTCACAATCACCTCATCACCAGGGCCAATGTTCAATGCTTTTAAAGCCACATCAAGTGCCAAGGTGCCATTAGACAAGGCAACCGCATATTTTGTATCAGTCCATGCTGCAAACTCTTTCTCAAACTCGCGGCATTCAGTACCAGTCCAATAGTTGACTTTGTTTGACAGCAAAGTCTGGCTGACCGCGTCGGCCTCTTCAGCTGTGAAGCTGGGCCAAGGTGAAAAAGGTGTGTTCAACATTTTTTGTGGCTAACTTACTTCTTAATCGATTCCATCACACGGGCCGGATTGCCAATAACGGTTGTGCCTGGTGCTACATTTTTGGTGACAACAGCACCCATACCCACAACCGCGCCACGACCAATTACCAAGGGCTCCCCAGGTTTGCCTTGACGCAAAATAGCTCCTGTGCCGATGTAGGCATGGTCTTCAATGTGGACATTGCCATTGCAGTGGACGCCAGGTGCGAAAGTAACGAAATCACCAATCACACAGTCGTGCTCAATATAGCTATTTAAGTTAGCATGAAAATGCTTCCCTATACGAATATTGCTTGTGATCGTCACAAATGGGCATAGCACCGCACCTTCACCAATAACAACTTCATCTAATTCCACAACATTCGAAGCACGTACTTCAAAAAATGAAACCTTATCCGCTATACATTGATCAGCCAAACGTGATCGCACTGCACTATTGGCGATTGCAATACACACATGGCGTGATTCGGCAGGCTCACGTATCCATTTGGCGTATGACATCACACGGTATCCGTTGATTTCTTCTGCTTGAACCCCATCGTCTAGAAAAACCAAATCCCAATCAGAAGTACCAGCTTTTTCTAGTTGTTGTTTCGCCAGCGGCATCACACCACGACCACAGCCACTGGCACCAAAAATGGCAAACCGTTTCATGCTTTATGCCTTTGTTTGAGGTTTTTCATTTCATTTAACCGAGCCCGTAAATTTTGACATGGTCGCTTCACCAGCTGCGCTGATCCCGTCACGTGCCACCACTTTGCGTATGGTGAGCCATAAAATTTTGATGTCTAACCAAATAGAGTGATTATCCACATACCAAACATCGAGTTTGAACTTTTCATCCCAGCTCAATGCGTTGCGACCATTCACCTGCGCCCAACCAGTGATCCCCGGTTGCACATCATGCCGGCGTGCTTGTTCGCTGTTGTACAAGGGCAAATAGTCCATCAGCAATGGGCGCGGGCCGACCAAACTCATCTCACCTCTCACAACATTCCACAGTTCAGGTAATTCGTCCAAGCTAGAAGCGCGAAGAAAACGCCCAAATGGCGTTAACCGGTCGGCATCTGGCAACAGCAGACCATCTGTACCACGCGCATCCGTCATGGTTCTGAATTTCACCATTTTGAATGCCTCGCCTCTTAAACCCGGTCGAACTTGGCTGAAAAAGACCGGATGACCTAACTTGATGTAGATAAGGGCATACAAACAGACCATTGGAATGGCGAGCAGTATCAGCGCAGTGCACGCAATGATCAGATCAAATAGCCTTTTCATGGGATTGAGAAATGAATAATTGAGAGTAAAAGTCACGCATAGCCTCAACCAACACAGCTGTTCCAAATAATTGATAGGCACGCTCTTGGGCCTGAGTGGCCATGCTTTTACGCAATTGATCGTTTTGTATCATTGTCAAAAGACCTTGAGCGATTTGTTCAACCTGCTTGGGCTCATGCAAAATGCCAGTCTTGCCATCGTCCACGGCATCGGTAATGCCATATATTTTGGAAGCCAGCGACGGCACTCCAGTCGCGGCAGCTTCAATTAAAACGGAACCAAAACCTTCACGATAACTAGGCAAGCAAAAAATATCGGCTGCAGCCATGTAGTCTTCAGGCTTGTTGGTAAACCCCACGCGGTGATACTGAGTGCTGCAGGCTGCGAGGGTTTGCGCTATACCAGTGCTCATATCGGCTTCATCAGGCCCGACGATTACCAAGTGAGCCGTTGGAACTTGTGTGGCAATCTGTGCAAACGCAAGTGCCAAGTCTTGAACACCTTTGTCTGGGTTTAGCCTACCCAGATAGAGACAGACGACTTCTGATTCCCCAATGTGAAGTTCAGACCTTATCTGTTGCCTGGCATTGGCATTGGGTTTAAACCGCTTCACATCAACGCCCGCCACAGACCCATAACCCAAGACTTGAATTTTTTCTGGAGCAACAATTTTTTCTTGAATTAAAAATGCTCTTTGAGATGGGCTGTCGGTTAGCAGCGAGCTTGCGCACCACGCAATCAGCCTGTCCAATGCTTTCAGCCCTTCGCGAACCATGCCGGATTTGGTTGCCCAAACTTGCCCTGTAAACGTATGCACACGAACAGGTGTGCGGGTCAAAGTGGCGGCCAACATGCTGAGCAAGCCAGCCTTTGGGGTGATAGAGTGAACAGCATCAAACTTCTCACGCCTGAAAATACCAGCAAGTGACAACAGTGCTTTTAAATCATGAATGAGGTTGATGTCTCTGGCTATGGCAACAGGCATGATTTTCACGCCTGACGCATTTGAAACGAAAAATTCGTTTGCTACCCCATTGGCAATCAAGGTAACGTCATAATCCTGTGCAAGCATCTCAATATGCGGGCGCATGAACACATTCAGCGACATGGGAATTGCCGATACGATACAAAGCTTTTTTCTTGCTGTTTTCATAAACACCAATTACACCATCTTATTGATGGCGGTGGGTATGTCTACCTTTGGCTCAAAGCCAAGTACCTGTTTCAGTTTGTTAGTTGGATACGACGTATGCCGAACCAAAGCGTCGATTCGATCCATGCTTAGCGGGCTTTTAACAAATTTCGGTGTTATGGCTACTACGCAACGCAAGGGCAATTCAGGAACGCAAAAGCCAGATGAAAGCTTGCTCGCATTGTTTCTAACCAAATTCACAATGTCTGTCCATAAACAATCATTCGACAAATTAAAGATTTGTCCACGCGCTCTGTTGTCAGATCCACACAATAACAAGGCATTGATAACGTCGTTTAAGTGCACGTAATTGGCAATGGATGACCGCGAGCCAATGTAGAAGAACAAACCTTTGCGCATCATGCTAGCAAGAGCCCGTACCGAACCGTTTGGCATATTATCCGCAATCACAATTGACGGTCGCAATATTGAATAACTGAAAAGCGGTTCCGTAGCCGCCAAACGCATCACCAGTTCATCGGATTGGGTTTTGGTAACTTCATAGGTACCAACGGGATGTGTGGGGCTATCTTCAGTCACTGTGCGTTGCTGTCTTGCCCGCTGCAAGGGTGGCCCATATGCACCAACACTGCTGAGTTGCACCCAATGAAAAACTTGCTGTGTAGTGCGAATACGTTCTTGAACCGCATCGAGCAAGCGCTGTGTGCCTTCAACATGCAAAGCGTGCATCTTTGTTTCGTTCTTGATCTCGCCAGCGCAGTGGTACAAGACGTTTGCACCCGATAAGAATTCTTTTAAATTCAGTGCTGATTGCGATAAATCTGATTCGAAATACGTGGTCATGCTTTCTTTTGTTGCAACATTGTTAATATGCCGCGTCAAAATGCGCACACTATGCCCACTTTTCTCCAGTGCATTCACCAAAGGTTGACCTATAAAGCCTGCACCACCAGTTACACAAATTGTCATGGGCTATCCTTGGTATGCGATATGGCATTCAAGCGCCTGATATACAAAGATGCGGCCACGATCAAAATCGCTAAATAATCAAACATGCGCAAGCGCATGGCAGTTCCCATGTTGTCATTAAAAAACGTCCATATGGCAGCATACATAACTGCAAACAGAATTAAGTACTCCTCAAATCTGCTGATGTAAGTGCGATTCAAGTAAATATAAAGCGTTGATGCAATGATGAGGATTGATTCAGTCAAAAACAAAATCAACAAGGTGAACGTATTGATATGCAGACCATAGAATTGATACAAAACTGACAAAATATAGTTGAAAACAAACAGGACAGGGTTATCGACTTTGAGGGATATACCCAAAGAGCTGCCACCAACCGCTTCAAAGAGGGCTCTGTAATCGAGCAAAGGGTCTAACCAGCCTAAACTTCTGATAATTAACAAACCACCCATGTACATAACAAACAGTAGAATTTTGTTGATTCTGTAGACATGCATTTCGCGCAACAGAAAAGCCATGATCAGCGCGATGGCCAAGTAATTTCTAAATTGGTAAACCAAATAATACAAACCAAATATGGGCAGTAACCAAGCATACTTGATGACACCATGCTGTTTGTCATAGGTATTCAGCACCATGAAAGTGATGCCTATCAAGAACACCATGACGGCATCTCTGAATATGTCCAGCGAATACAAATTCAAGGTTGGGTAAACGCAAATATAAATGGCAACGCACCAGTATATTTTGTAGTATCTCTCAAGATTTTTAACTTGCTGAGTATGTGGAATAAGCGAGGCATATATAAATGGTGTTACTAAAGTCGTGGTGGTAAATATCAGGATAGTCAAGCCAGAGCGGTTATATAAGGCATGGCTATGCAAGTCTTTTAGCAAGTATGACCATATGCTGTATCCATCAGGATTTAGGCCCAATGCAAACAGGTCGTAGTAATGTGCATCGGTCTCAGTTTGATAGATTTGAACCGTGCCATCCAATACAAACAGCAGAAAAGCCATTTTGCAAAAAACAATCAATGCAAATGCTATTTTCAGGTGGTGCACTTGCACCTTTTGAATGATCGTTGAGATGGCATACATTTGACAGTTACCGAGCGTTATGTGGGCAGAAGCATTTCTTGGCTGTTCAATGAGCGAAATAGTCGCAAGAGCGCATGCGCAGCAGGCTCAAGTGCGAATCGCTCTTCAACCATACGTCTGCCATTCGCCCCCAAATCTGCTCGCAAATGTTCATCATCAATCAGTTGATAGAGTGCTATAGCCCACTCAGCTGTGGTGTTTGCCAAGAAGCCATTATTGCCAGGCACGACAATATCCGTTGTTGGCACCCACTGCGGATGCAATAACGGGCTTCCCACAGGCCATGTATTGGAGCAATTTGTAGCCACATTTGCCGCGCTCAAAGGGGGCATCAGGCAATGGCATGATACCTATGTCAAATGATTGAATGTCGGAAACCTAGCAATTGGCCAT
>CAWJBD010000013.1:0-244648 GCA_963841045.1 uncultured beta proteobacterium
CGCTTTGCAGCATAGTCAAAAACAAAAAGTTATCTTCAAGGAATGTTTTGTTTGGTCTTTCACCAAACGCGTTATGCCGTATCAATTTACGATTAATTTCTTATGCTCAACATTATTGAGCAAACGATTTCTTCGAAATTGAAAGTTGTTTGACGCAATCAAAAAATTTGTTATTAACGCCATTTAAGGCACGGTCCGCACTAAAACCTTTACGAATTGTACGGTTTCCTTAAACAGCTTATTGTTAATAACGCTAATTAAACTCTATGAATTTTTAAAGAACAGCCAATAATTGAATGAAATCAATCATCACTAAACACCTTCAGTTCTTAAACTGACGATGTTTAGCAATAATTATTTGCCAGAAGTTTGTTGCTGAGTTGTATTGGTGGAGGTGACAGGACTCGAACCTGCTACCTATTGCTTGCAAAGCAACCGCTCTACCAGGTGAGCTACACCCCCAATAATTTCTTCGACTTTACAAAAGCCATCGGATAGGATTGAAAGTAATGGTGGGTCTGGTTGGACTCGAACCAACGACCCCTGCCTTATCAAGGCAGTGCTCTAACCAGCTGAGCTACAGACCCAAGATTTTCACCCCAGAGCTTTCACTCAGGAAGTTCGCCATCATTAGGATGAAATTACAAAAATATCACCCGAGCTGCAGCGACTACTACTTCAACAACCGATAAGTGTGGGCATTCAAATTTGATTGCGGTTTCCAGAAAGGAGGTGATCCAGCCGCACCTTCCGATACGGCTACCTTGTTACGACTTCACCCCAGTCACGAACCCCGCCGTGGTAATCGCCCTCCTTGCGGTTAGGCTAACTACTTCTGGCGAGACCCGCTCCCATGGTGTGACGGGCGGTGTGTACAAGACCCGGGAACGTATTCACCGTGACATTCTGATCCACGATTACTAGCGATTCCGACTTCACGCAGTCGAGTTGCAGACTGCGATCCGGACTACGACTGGTTTTATGGGATTAGCTCCCCCTCGCGGGTTGGCAACCCTCTGTACCAGCCATTGTATGACGTGTGTAGCCCCACCTATAAGGGCCATGAGGACTTGACGTCATCCCCACCTTCCTCCGGTTTGTCACCGGCAGTCTCATTAGAGTGCCCAACTAAATGTAGCAACTAATGACAAGGGTTGCGCTCGTTGCGGGACTTAACCCAACATCTCACGACACGAGCTGACGACAGCCATGCAGCACCTGTGTTACGGCTCTCTTTCGAGCACAATCTAATCTCTTAAATCTTCCGTACATGTCAAAGGTGGGTAAGGTTTTTCGCGTTGCATCGAATTAAACCACATCATCCACCGCTTGTGCGGGTCCCCGTCAATTCCTTTGAGTTTCAACCTTGCGGCCGTACTCCCCAGGCGGTCAACTTCACGCGTTAGCTTCGTTACTGAGTCAGTGAAGACCCAACAACCAGTTGACATCGTTTAGGGCGTGGACTACCAGGGTATCTAATCCTGTTTGCTCCCCACGCTTTCGTGCATGAGCGTCAGTACAGGTCCAGGGGATTGCCTTCGCCATCGGTGTTCCTCCGCATATCTACGCATTTCACTGCTACACGCGGAATTCCATCCCCCTCTACCGTACTCTAGCTATACAGTCACAAATGCAGGTCCCAGGTTGAGCCCGGGGATTTCACATCTGTCTTATATAACCGCCTGCGCACGCTTTACGCCCAGTAATTCCGATTAACGCTTGCACCCTACGTATTACCGCGGCTGCTGGCACGTAGTTAGCCGGTGCTTATTCTTACAGTACCGTCATGAGCCTCTAGTGTTATTAAAGACTTTTTCGTTCTGTACAAAAGCAGTTTACAACCCGAAGGCCTTCGTCCTGCACGCGGCATTGCTGGATCAGACTTGCGTCCATTGTCCAAAATTCCCCACTGCTGCCTCCCGTAGGAGTCTGGACCGTGTCTCAGTTCCAGTGTGGCTGGTCGTCCTCTCAGACCAGCTACAGATCGCAGGCTTGGTGAGCTTTTACCTCACCAACAACCTAATCTGATATCGGCCGCTCCAATCGCGCGAGGTCTTGCGATCCCCCGCTTTCATCCATAGATCGTATGCGGTATTAGCACAACTTTCGCTGCGTTATCCCCCACGACTGGGCACGTTCCGATATATTACTCACCCGTTCGCCACTCGCCACCAGGATTGCTCCCGTGCTGCCGTTCGACTTGCATGTGTAAGGCATGCCGCCAGCGTTCAATCTGAGCCAGGATCAAACTCTATAGTTCGATCTTGAATTTTTTACTTGATTTCTCAAGTTACTCATAAATTGGAATCGACGTGATTGTCTTTGACGACTTTCACATCTTTTTTACTTCATGAGTGTTTGTAAGTCATATAGACTTAGTTCCGAAGAACTTGGCAATCGCCTTCAAACACCCACGCTTATCGGCTGTAAATTTTTAATGATCTTTACCAATTTCTCGGTAAGCTAGCTGCAATCAGCTGGGTTTTCGATTATACACCGATTTTTTACTTTCGGCGAATTATCTGAATTTATTTCTACTTATTTTTAATCGTTTTACATTTAAAACATGAAAGCAATCTCATTTCAGCAGAGCCTCGAATTATACACCGTTTTTTAACTTCCGGTCAACTTTCGATAATTTTTCTACTTATTTTTAATAGAGGTACTACTTTGCAAGTAGCGCCTACTCATTAAGTAGAGCCTGCAATTATATACCGAAATTTCATCTCATGTCAATGTGATGCATATTTATTAGCAAACTCTAGCACCAACTCCTCTTGTGACTACTTCGACCAAAGCACCCACATTCTTAAACTTTGCTTCACTCGGTTTGCATATTCTCCAGCTTCCTGTCCCCAACCTGCAAAATAGTCTGCTCGCACCGCGCCCACTATAGCGCCCCCTGTATCTTGCGCAATAACCATCTTTTGAATGCTACCCGCACCCCCGTTACTGACCAGCCATACAGGAGCACCATAAGGAATACTTTTACGATCGACTGCGATTGAACTTTCGGGAGTTAGCGCGACTCCTTGTGCGCCTCTAGGGCCTTCGAGAATATCCTTCATGGCTTCTTCTTTAAAGAAAACCACTCTCGGGTTACTCCATAACAACTCATTCGTCCGTTGCTGATTCCGTGATTGCCAATCTTTTATGCCCGCCCACGATACGTCACGACTGCCTCTTTCCCCTTGTTCTAACAGCCATCGCCCAATGCTTTTATAAGGCTGTTCATTCGTCGCCGCATAAGCTAAGCGAACCTTACGCTGAGTGCCATCAGCCTCAAGCATGTTGATGCGTCCAGATCCTTGTACATGTAATATCATTGCATCAATTGGATTCGCAACGTAAGCAATCTCGAGACCCCGCAATTTTGCTTTCACCTGCGGAACACTATCTATCTCTTGCCGTGTATGCCAAGGACTTCTAGTACCTAAATTAGAGGGAGGGCGGTATAAAGGCACTGTGAATCCTGGGCGCAAAATTCTTGAGGCCACAATCTCGGGCTCAAAATACGAGGTAAGCAGTCCCTCGCTTTGCCCTTGCAAACTTTCAACTCTATATGGCTGTAATTTTTCTTTCATCCAAGCAATTTGCACATCACTTGATGAGAGCCCAAGCCTGCGAACATCTGCACATAAGTTTGCCATCGCTGTAGCAGGCATCTCACAGCTTTTCAGCCATGCTTTCCATGCACTGGAAACCCCATACTTATTACTATCGGACCACCCTGGTAACTCGTGCCATTGCACTGGCACCCATCTGCTATTCACCTGAACGATAGCCTGAGGCAATCGCATACTCCCTTCAACATTTTTTTCAGCATCAAAATCAGACAATGGTGTTGCACATGCTAGTAAAAATGATGCAATAACCAGATAGAAAAAGTTGTTGCGTACCCGTTTAACTTGCATTTATAAAACCCGATGTTGCAATGCTTGTAATTGATGCCGAACAGTTTGCAATTGTTGAATGTCAATATCCACTGCCACAACGCCAACTCCCTTTTCTAAGGGATGCTTTTACTTCCCCCCAAGGGCTTACCACCATCGAATGCCCCCACGTCTCACGACCACTTGGGTGTATGCCGCCTTGTGCTGAGGCAACGACAAATGACAGGTTTTCAATCGCGCGTGCACGTAGCAAGACCTCCCAATGCGCCATCCCTGTTGTATGCGTAAAAGCGCTGGGCACTAGCCATACATCAGCTTGTTGACTGCGATAAAGTTCCGGGAAACGCAGGTCATAACAAACACTCAAACCTACGCGCCACACATGCCCGTCTTTTGATGGCAGACTGAATACGACTGGCAATTTTCCGCTTTCCAGCACTCTCGCTTCGTCATAGCTCTCATCACCATTGTCAAAACGAAACAAATGGATCTTGTCATACCTACCTACGCAATCTCCATTTGGAGAAATAACCAGAGTACTGTTTCGCACACGCGCTAGATCTATAGAGCGCAATGGTATCGTTCCGCCAACCAACCAAATGCCCAACTCTCTTGCTGTTTGCGACAGAAACGATTGGATTTTCCCTTCACCAAAAGACTCTGCGATGATTAATTTATCACTGTCTTTAGCTCCAATTAAACAAAAATACTCTGGCAATACCGCGAGTTCCGCGCCTTGATTGGCAGCTTGAGCTAGCAAGACGCGGGCTTGAGAAAGATTGTCATCCACATTACTGCCGGCAATCATCTGAATCGCAGCCACCTTCATACATTAAGCTCCTTATGATTTCTTTGCATCTGCTTTGTTCACATGTTTCACTTCGGTAATCAGTGGATCTGACCATGTGCCTTTCACGTGCAACTCTCTTGTTGCGGCCTCTATCAAGGGTTGCCGCAAAAAGAGTTGCGCCAAAAAGGTCCCTAGCCCAATTGCAGGATTGATGGCTGTGGCGACCAATAACGATGCTACACCTGCGTTGACTTCTGGAGCAATCACTATTCTCAATTCTTGCGTTTCTTTTGCCACATCCGATTGCCCCTCAATCAGCACCACCGCATTCACGCCACTCATTTGAAAATTATTTGTACTGGCAATTCCGCGCGCTATCGTCACATCCCCACGAATGAAGTCAAATGCAAAACCACTGCTAAATACATCTCGAAAATCAAAAGTCAATCGCTTCATGATTGTTTGCATGCTAAGCACACTTAGCAGCTTACCAACACCTGGATCCGACTTCAAAAATTGCCCTTTTTCAATATTGATATTGAATTGACCAGTCATACTAGGGTAATTCATTGACAATGGGGATCCGCGCCACGCTATTTGGCCTTCCATTCTCCCTGCTCCGCCCAAAACAGTTTCTTTAATTCCAAAAAGGTCCAGTAATTTTCCAGCATCAGTAATGTCAAGCTTGAAATCCAGTCGTGTATTGGCATTCACTTCACCCATCCAAACACCAGTTGCTGAAAATTTAGCCTCTGATGTGGTCACATTGAATTTATTCAAGCGCCACTCTCTATCAACTTTCCCAACTCTCCTGGCTGTCGATGCCAAATTCACTGCCTCGACCTCAACGCGTCCTAATTTACGGCCTTTCAATTCAAAATCATCAACTATTAAATCCAAAGCAGGTATGCTGGTTGGTTGTTCATCCAATAATTTCTCTACGTCTTTGACTTGCGAATCACCCACCGTCAACCTAGCGAGTCGGGCATAAACACTTCCGGTACCATTTTGAGAAGCTGGCAGACGGTATTCAAGATACCCGCTTAACTGCTTGGCTTCCATATTCGCTCGCCAAGTAGAGCCTACTCGCGATGCGCCCAAAAATATGTTTTCAAATCGACGCCCTTGAACTACCAAGGCTTTCGCTCGCAAGGCAACAATGCTGGGTGTGTAATCGTCTTGATGGTTGGATACTTGTACTGAGGTCGTTTCCGTATTTTTTTCCTGATTTGGCTTCGATTCAGTACCGCTCAACGCTGCTATTACTGCACCCCATTGGTCAGCATCAATAAAGTCCACATTGATGTTTGCAGCTACGCCCGAATCGGGTTCTGGCAAGGATTCATCTACGGCCAAACCAACACCAATACCACCTTGAATCAGTTTTGGCGTTTCTCCTTGAACATCTCGGATAAATTTGAATTCCGCCAATTTATCTATTGTGATGTGCACTTGGTCTTTTGGCCGTGTTTTTCCATCCCGCTCAGCTTGCAAAGATTTATCAATCAACGTATTGCTGAAATTAAGAGGCATGGCTGTTTGTGAAGACTTATTCAGTGGCGCAGGTAAATCTATCCCCATGCCAACCAAATTGCTTTGCACCAACAATTCAGAATGACCTTGCCGAAAGCGCAGTTCCGCCGTGTATGTCATAGCACCGGAAGCGTACTTTGCGATATTTGGCAATACACTGAGATTTTGTGCGCTTTGAAGTGCGCCAGCAGTAGCCTCACCTTGCCCACGTATGATCACTGCTGAGCTTGTACCTGACTTGTTACTTAAATTTCCGCCATCAAAACGTATTTCGCCCCCAAAAAGCTGCGCCTTAGCCTCCTTAATGTCGAAGCCTTTTTCGTTGAAAGTTACGGCGCCCTTAGTTTGATTTAAACGTGGCGTATCAGGTGTTATTTGAACATCGTTGCCAAGAAAATTGATCGTTCCATTAACTCGTGAATTCTGTAGATTGGCAACGGGAAGAGCCAAATCAAACTTGAAATCACCCAAGCCATCGAATTTCGAGCTTGCCAAAACACGGTTGGTTAAGTCGTTAACTGGTGAGGTCACAATAAGTCCGTGCAATTCAGCCAAGGGACCATTTCCTCTTGCATTCACCACGACTTGAGCAGTCGAGAAATCTGCAATTGATACATCTGCTTGCGAAATCTGCAACCGAGGCAAGCCAACAATATTGATGCTATTGCTTTTCACGCTCAAGCTGTGGCGATCAATGATCAGATTACCGTTAATCTTATGCAGCTCTGGCCAAGGCAAGTCTCCTTTACTTTGCAACTGACGAGGTACGTAAGCAACTGTCGCATTGTTTACTTTTGCCTCAACCCGAAAAACACCTTGCTTAGGATTTTTCGATGGCATATCGCTCATATCACCCTTGATTGTGAAGTCAACCTTGTTTGAGCTTCCTTGCAAAACCGAGTTGCGGACATATTCCCGAGCTGGTTTATCAATACCAGTGGGAAGGTATCGCCACACACGCGAAGCATCAGCGCGTGTCAATGTGGCTCGCAAATCCAGCTCACCCGGAAACCGGCGCTTACTGATGGCTTGACTCGGTTCACTTGTGCGCCAAGTCAGCTCGCCTGTGCCTTGCGCATCAGCATTGTTTATGAGCAAATTATTGATCTTGACTTCAATCTTCTTTTCTTCAGGAGCTTTCGACATTGGACCCCGGAGAAACCAACCATTGCACCTCTGCCGTTAATTTGTCAACAGGTACAACCGGCTCTTCAAAAACTCCCGGTACATCAACCTCCCCCTTTTCGATATCCACTTTGGCAGTGCCGCCATTTAAATTGAATTCAAATTCAACACGTGCGCCCACGAACCCCTGGTCTACCAAGGTCTTCATGCAAATTCTCGCCTTCACCTAGCATTGTTTTGTTGTGCTGTGAGGCTATCTGCAGGTCAGTAACGATACCTTTGGCATTTAATTCATTCATTGCCTCTAGATTTCCGCGCCATGTGGCTGCAATAGACTGAATAACACCTTTTGGCGCAAGGCTGGTTAATCTTGCATGGTTCTGCGCACCCAGTGGTAAGCGGTTTGCAATCAAACTCAGAGTTGCTAAATCCAGCTTATCAGCTCTAAATTCACCCGCTGAGTCAACGGCAGCTATTGATTTGTCACTCAATTTAGCTGGTTCTGTTTGCGAAAAGAAAACATTCCCACCAGGCCAACTTAAACCATCTTGAGTTTGAAATTTCAAATTTTGTGTTGAGAATTCAAAGCCATTTTTAATCTGTTTTCCAATGAATCGACCTGACATCGATTGCAAAGCCAATGGAGCAAGACCCTTGCCCAAAGTGGCATCTACCTTTGACAAGACAACATCGGTAGTGAACTGTGTCCAAGCCGCTTTGCGTAGACTTACCCAAGCTTGCATTTGTCCCACGCCTTGACCAAATTGACTGCTGAATTGGATATACCGACTTAAATGTGAAACATCAATTTTTTTAAAATCCGCATAAATATCACCGGTCCAATCTGACCACTTGCCTTTATCCGGCGAAAGCAATGATTGCTTGAATGCCCCTTGTATTGATAATCGCTCTCCCCATTCTGGTGGTGGTGTTGCATCTAGACGCAATAAATGCCTGTTAAAAGGGTTGCGAGAAACAAAATCCACCTGCGTTAAAACCAAAGGAGGCGGAACGCCCATAACGCCATTGGGCTTTTCATCCACCCAGCGTACAGTACCGTTGCGAACTAAAAATTCTGGTTGTGAAAAAAACCAATCCAAACCGCCTGAAGATGTCTTATCCTTATCGGAAAGATCCAAGCCAGCGATGAAAATCTTCCCATCCAAATTGCGTCGAATTTCTAAATTCGGCTTCTCTATATACAGTTGTTCAACATTGAGCTGAAGCAGCGATGCGGGCGAAATTGCAGTCAGCACGCGATTCAAGCGCAAAGCCTCTCTACCTTGTGGATCGAGTAGAACAACATCTTTGAGTTCAAAAGATGGCACCATCCCATATGCGACTGCTGCCACCTGACCGATTCGAACTGGAACACCGAGTGCTTTAGTAGCCTGAATTTCAAGTTGTGGGCGGAATTCGTCAATCCGAGGCACAATGATGCCATGGAGTACCGCCCAAGCCAACGCAAACAAAGCCCAACAAGTGACCAACAACCACAAAACAATGCGCAAAGCCATCGCCCAAAGATGCCAAAATCTCAGTTTGTTGGATTGCTGCAGAGCTGATGTAGTGCTGGTTTGATTCATACGGTACAGCCCTAATTATGACGCTTGCCAAAGTCTACTGAAGTCTTGAAGAATTCGAAATAAAACACAACGACATGAATTTCAGCCAATTAGCCAGTAAATCCCGCTTTTATCAACGGCTGGCACGTCGCTACGAATCCTACTTGCACTTGCTGGAACCTGGAGATCCGCAACGCGAAAGCATGCAAGAGACGCTCAAAAACTTGCTGGAACTGGGCTTAGATACCCCTTCGGCATTGCGTATTTTGCGGCAATTGGTGATGCACCGCTTGATCAGTTTAGATTGTGAGCAACATGCACCCTTGGCAACTGTGACAAGAGCCGTAACAGAATTGGCAGAATTCGCGCTGGATATTGCCATGCAAAGTGCTTATCAAGAATTAGATGAGCGTTATGGCCAGCCAATTGTGTTAGCCAGTGGTGCTCGCGCCCAAATGTGGGTGCTTGGAATGGGCAAATTAGGAGCCCGCGAGCTGAATGTATCCAGTGATATCGATTTAATTTATGTTTACGATGAGGATGGCGAAACCGCAGGCAACTCTGAAGGTCGCAACCGAATCAGCAACCATGAGTATTTTTGCAAAGCCGTAAAACTAATTTCTGAATTGATCGGCAACATAACGGAACATGGATTTGTATTCCGCGTGGATTTGGCCTTGCGACCGAACGGCAACTCTGGCCCTGCCGCCGTATCCTTGGCTGCACTGGAAGAGTATTTGCAAGTTCAAGGACGCGAATGGGAACGCTTTGCTTGGCTTAAAAGTCGCGTGGTTGCGCCTGCAGCAGCTGTGCAAAATGGCTCTGCCAATGCGATGCGCGCCGTGGTTTTACCTTTTGTCTTTAGAAAATACTTAGATTACAACGTATTCGAATCTTTACGCAGCTTGCACCAGAAAATTCGTCAAGAGTCTGCACGTCGCAGTGCAGGCAGGCCAGAGCGGGCGAACGATGTCAAGCTTTCGCGTGGTGGGATTCGTGAAATTGAGTTCACAGTACAACTTCTGCAGGTCGTACGCGGTGGGCAATTTCCTGAATTGCGCAAGCGCCCCACCTTAAAAGCTTTGCAATGCGTTGCGCGAGCTGGTTTGATGTCCAACGCGACAGCACAGGCTTTGTCAAGCGCATATGAATTTTTACGTCGTGTGGAACATCGCATTCAATACCTTGACGATCAACAAACACATGTTTTACCAACCGATGATGCCGATCTGAATTGGATTGCTTCAACCATGGGGTACGACTCTAGCGGTTCTTTTTTGATCGATTTAGATGCGCACAGGGAATTCGTTGCCAACGAATTCGATAATTTGCTGCGCGGTGCTGAATCACACAATACCAGCAAGTCTACACATTGCAAAGCTTGCTCGGGACAGCACCAAAAACAAGCACAAGCATCTGCTCTCCCGTCATCGAATGCCAACGCAACATCAGAGTTAACTGCTTTCACAAATCGAATTAACGATTGGCTCAACCATCCGCGTGTACTTGGTCTGCGCGACGAAAGTCGTCTGCGACTCGATCGACTTTTGCAACGCACGCAAGTTTGGCTGCAAGAATCGCGCGTGACTGAACTGGCCGCGATGCGCAGCATTGACTTTATTGAGCCTTTGTTACGGCGCGAGAGTTATTTGGCTTTGTTGTGGGAGCGCCCTTTTGTGCACGAACGCTTGCTCAGGCTATTGGGCAGCGCGAAATGGTCTTCTCGCTATTTGCTGCAACATCCTGGCGTCATCGATGAGCTGGCGAGTCAAACATGGGCGACTGAGCGCTTCAATGCGCTTGATTTTGAACGGGATCTCGATTTGCGAATTCAATCTCTTCAGCGCACAGGTGAAGACGATGTGGAAACGCTTTTAAACTTGCTGCGTCGCGCCCACCATGCAGAACTGTTTCGCACTTTGGCACGAGACATTGAAGGACAGCTAAGCGTGGAGCAAGTCGCAGATGACTTAAGCGCATTGGCAGATGCTGTGCTACGCACCACCATATCATGGTGCTGGCAGCGCATGAAAATCAAACATCGCGAATCGCCTCAAATTGCTGTTATTGGTTATGGCAAGCTCGGTGGAAAAGAGCTGGGCTATGGCAGCGATTTGGATATTGTGTTTGTTTACGATGACGATGATGAGCGTTCCGGCGAGATTTACAGTGGCTTTGTGCGCAAATTGATCACATGGCTTGACACCAAAACGGCTGAGGGTGATTTGTTTGAGATAGACACCGCTTTGCGTCCTAATGGTGGCTCGGGTTTGCTTGTCACCAGCATGTCTGCGTTTGCAGATTACCAAGAAAACCGTGGCAGCAACACGGCGTGGACTTGGGAACACCAGGCCATGACGCGAGCACGATTTGTTGCGGGCTTTGAGCCACTGCGCAATCAATTTGATGCGGTTCGCAAAAATGTCATTTGTGCCAAGCGTGATTTGATGGCACTGAAAACTGAAATTCTGGCTATGCGCGACAGGCTCAAGAACGCGCATTCAGTTAAAGCAAGGCTTTTTGATGTCAAGCACAGTGCAGGCGGCATGTTGGATGCAGAGTTTGCAGTGCAGTATTTGGTTTTGGCCCACAGTGCTGAGCATGCAAGTTTACAAGACAACGTGGGCAATATCGCACTCTTGCAGAGGGCTGAATCAGTTGGATTGTTGCCAGCCGGTGTGGGCGAAGCGGCGGCTCAAGCTTACCGTCAATTGCGCCATGTACAACACATGGCCAGACTTGACGAGGCCACGACACAACTGCCAGAATCTGAGCTCCAAATCGAAAGACAGGCCATGAGCAAACTTTGGGAGCATGTTTTTTCTTAAGCTTTTATGCTATAAATATAATAGCAAACTAGGCAATAAATACGCCGCCTAATGCCATATTTTTCATATAAAATGCGAGTAAAATCACTCTTTTCACGATCAAATACCATATGAGCTTGGAACTCGTTTTAATCACAGGCATGTCAGGCTCAGGCAAATCAGTGGCTTTGCACGCATTGGAAGACGCAGGATTTTATTGTGTTGACAATTTGCCGCCTGAACTCTTATTGCCTTTTATAGACTTAGAACAGCAACAAGGCAATCAACACGTTGCGATTGCCATGGATATACGCAGCGCAGCGTCCTTGCATTTGGTTCCTGATTTGCTGGCCGAAATTGCCAAGCGCGACCTGAACATCAAATCACTTTTTTTAGATGCAACGACAGACACCTTGGTGCGTCGTTACTCAGAATCGCGTCGCAAGCATCCCTTGTCCACTGCAAGCGAACCTTTGACAGATAGTACCGACCTTGGTTTGCCACTGCCGCAACAAGTGTTGGTTGAGGCCATCGATTCAGAGCGTGAATTGCTGGCTGATTTGCGCGAGGGTGCACATGTTATCGATACCAGCAACATTCGGCCTGCGCAACTTTTGGCTTATGTGAAATCTTTAATCAGCGCGCCACACAGCAGTTTGACCTTGGTATTTGAATCATTCGCTTTCAAACGTGGCATTCCCATTAATGCGGACTATGTGTTTGATGTGCGCATGCTGCCCAATCCCCATTACGAACCGGCTTTGCGTGCATTGACTGGTCGTGACGAAGGTGTTCAAGCATTCTTAAAAAATGAACCCGAAGTGACACGCATGCAGCTTGAGATCATGCAATTCATCAATAACTGGTTACCCGCTCTCAAGCGCGACCACCGAAGCTATGTCACCATAGCCATCGGCTGCACTGGCGGACAACACCGTTCGGTCTATTTAGTGGAACAATTGGCAAGCGCATTCGCATCACAAAGCCAATTTGTCACGCTGAAAAGACATCGCGAACTAAGCAACCAATAGCAAGTTACGAACTGGTGCTGGCAAACCCAGCTTTGGCCATTCATTGGACTTCAACCCAACGACCTAGGCTTTGTCCAGGTCTCATGTGTTCAATCAGTTGTGCTTTCGCTGGTAAGTTCAAATACAAAGGGTGAATGTGCATGTCTTTGTGCGTCAAAACATGTTTAAACGTCGCACCTTCATTCAATGCCGATTGCAAGCGCTTAGGCACAAGCCCCACTAAATCGTCATAGGTTTCCAAAACTTGGCAAACAATACAAACCTGCCCATACACCTGTCGCAGGGCGTTGTGTCAAAAATACAGCGCCATCGCCGCGTTTGGCTAACAACATCCAAAGTACCTCGCTGCTGCGCATTAAGTTTGCGTGATTTGACGGGAAAATCTGTTGGCCGATCTTGAGAATGCGCTTCGCACATCTTGTTGACAGGACAAACAGCGCATTGTGGCTGCCGCGTGCTGCACAAACCTGCCCCTAAATCCATGATGCCTTGGGTGTAATGTGGCATGTCCTTCCACAATTGTTGGTCTGTACCTGCAGGCAATAAGCCGTTGGCTAACTAGCAATAATTCGCGCACATTGGTAGCTTTGGACAAATCCGCCTCATAGCCCAAAACCCGTGTCAGCACCCTTTTGACATTGCCATCCATAATCGCCACGCGTTCGCCATAACACAGCGATGCTATGGCTGCCGCTGTAGATGGACCGATACCAGGCAGTGATTGCAATGTGGCAGCATCTTGGGGAAACCGACCTTTATGATCTGTTTGAATTTTTTGCGCACACAGGTGCAAGTTGCGTGCGCGACTGTAGTAGCCCAGGCCACTCCATAAACCCAAAACCTCATCCAAGCTGGCAGAAGCCAGATCCGAAACGGTGGGGTAAGCTTTCAAAAATCGGTCAAAGTAGGCTTTGACGGTTGTCACTTGAGTTTGCTGCAGCATGATCTCAGAGAGCCATACTTTGTAGGGGTCACGTGTGTTCTGCCAAGGCAGATCATGCCGTCCGTGCACCTTTTGCCACGCGATGAGAGTCGTTGCAAAATTTGTTAATCTGCTGTCTGTTATTGCCGGTCCCGTCATGGTTTTTGACACGATGGACAGTAGAAACTAGATCGTTGACCTTGCACAATCCGCTTTATCGGGGTCTTGCATCTTGTGCATGGCAAACCCGCTCGGTCGTAGACATTTGCTTCCAACTGAAAATAGCCGTTCTCTCCTTTGGCACTGCTGAAGTTTTGCAAGGTACTGCCACCTTTGACAATTGCACGCGCCAATACATCTTGTATCGCAGCATGAAGCTTCACAACTCTAGGAAAACTAATTTTGGATGCCGATGTGGTTGGTCTGATGCCTGCAAGGAACAGTGCCTCTGACGCATAAATATTACCCACCCCCACGACCAACTCTCCCGCTAAAAGAACTTGCTTAATGGATGCTTGTTTGCGTTTCAGTCCTTCATGAAACAGCTTGGCATCAAAACTGTCTGACAAAGGTTCAACGCCCAAATTACCCAGTAATTTTTGCGCGATTGCGCTTTGTTCTGAAGGTGCAAATACCACTGCGCCAAATCGACGCGGGTCATTCAGCTTGAGCACCCCTTTATGTGTGACCAATTCAAAGTGATCGTGTTTTCCTAATGCAGTACGCATGGCGTTTTTTGACCACGCTTTGAAATGCAAACTTCCCGACATGCCCAAATGCATCAATAACAAACCAGCGGGATTTGTACCATTTGCCAAATCCAACAGCAAATATTTGCCGCGCCTGCGAACACCAAGGACAGTCAGGCCTTTCAAATCATCCACATCACACTGAAGCGGCCAACGCAGTGGTTTACCTAAATACGCTGAAAGCACAGTCGAACCCGCAATTTGGGATGCAAAACTGAGGCGAGTGACTTCAACTTCTGGTAATTCGGGCATGGTGAAAGCGAGTCTAGCGTAAAGTATGAAAAAATAAGCGAAAATGAAAGCATGCTAACCCGTATGAACGATTCAAACTCACAATCTGTCAGCTCACTCATGCAAGCCTTGGGTGTGCAGGCAAAAAACGCTTCAGCCCACATGGCCAGCGCGTCTGCGGCCACTAAGAAAAACACCCTTTTGAAACTGGCAACATTGTTACGCAGCAATGTAGACAGTCTGCAAGCCAGTAACGCCAACGACATCAACCGTGCCAATGCTGCTGGTTTGTCAGCGCCCATGGTTGATCGACTTAAATTGAGTGCTGCTGTGATAGAAACTGTTGCTCAAGGATGTGAACAGTTGGCAGCAATGCCCGACATCATTGGTGAAATCATTGGCATGAAGCAACAACCCAGCGGTATTCGAGTGGGACAAATGCGCGTGCCCATTGGCGTATTTGGCATGATTTATGAGTCACGCCCCAATGTCACGATTGAAGCAGCCTCTCTCGCCATCAAAAGCGGCAATGCCTGTATTTTGCGCGGCGGCTCTGAAGCCATTGAATCTAACCAAGCGCTAGCTGGTTTGGTCCGCCAAGCACTCTTAGAAAGCGGTTTACCAGAAGACGCCGTGCAACTTGTACCCACCACTGATCGTGCTGCAGTGAGTGCATTGATTACCATGCCTGAATATGTTGATGTGATCATCCCGCGCGGCGGCAAAGGCCTGATAGAGCGCGTCAGCAGTGAAGCCAAGGTACCAGTTATCAAACACCTCGACGGCAATTGCCATGTCTATGTAGACGACCCATGCGATATCGCCATGGCCGTGAAAATTGCTGACAATGCCAAAACCCAAAAATACAGCCCATGCAATGCGGCTGAAGGTCTTTTGGTCGCTAAAGGTGTTGCCGAAACATTTCTACCCAAAATTGCCGCCATCTATGCTTCCAAAGGTGTTGAAATGCGGTGTAATTCGGCTGCAGCCAGCATAATTACTGCCTGTGATGCTATTAAAACACTAGCAAATAGCAGCAAGCTCGTTGTTGCCGCTACCGAACAAGATTGGTATGAAGAATACTTGGCACCCATTGTCAGCATCAAAGTGGTGGCCGACTTGGGTGAAGCCATCGCACACATCAACAAGTACTCATCACACCACACCGACGCGATCATCACGCGCGATCACATGCATGCGCAGCGCTTTTTGCGCGAAGTCGATTCAGCCAGCGTGATGGTCAATGCCAGCACTCGTTTTGCCGACGGTTTTGAATATGGACTGGGTGCCGAAATCGGCATCAGCACAGATAAATTTCATGCCAGAGGACCCGTTGGCATTGAAGGATTAACCTCCCTGAAGTACATTGTGCTGGGTGAAGGTGAAATAAGGACCTAAGAAGGGCATAAAACATGGTTCCGCATCTGACCACAGCACTCAACGGCCCTATCAACGAGCTGGAACAGCGCATCTTGGATTCCATGCCAGCCATAGAGCGCTGGTTTCGGCTTGAATGGATGGAGCACACACCACTCTTTTACAGCTCGGTAGATGTGCGCAATGCAGGTTTCAAACTCGCACCTGTTGACACCAGCTTGTGCCCGCATGGATGGAACAACTTAAGCCCTGCTATGCAGCCACTGGCTGTTCAGGCGGCTATGGTGGCCATTGAAAAGATATGCCCAGAAGCAAAAAATCTGCTCTTGGTTGCCGAAAACAAATCAAACAAGTCGGATTACAACTGGGCTTATCTAAGCAACTTGGCGCAACTTCGACGCATCTTTCACATGGCTGGACTCAATGTTCGCATCGGCTCCATTGATTCAAGTATCAAAAAAAGCACCACCTTGACCTTGCCCAACGGTGAATCCGTTACCTTAGAGCCCGTTTGCAGAAACAATGACCGCATTGGGCTGAAAGATTTCGATCCTTGCACCATTTTGCTCAACAACGAGTTGACGACAGGTGTACCCGGCATCTTAGAAGACTTGCATACCCAATATTTGCTCCCCCCTTTACACGGCAGTGGCTCGGTACGCAGAAAAAGCGAGCATTACCGGTGCTATGACGAGGTGGTCAAACGATTTGGCAAACTCTTGGGTGTAGACCCTTGGTTCATCAGCCCTTTGTATACCACCTGCAAAGACATCGATTTATCGCAAGAAACAGGCGTAGATAGCCTGAGTACCACTGTCGATTCATTGCTGGCAAAAATCAAGAAAAAATACAAAGAATACGGCATACAAGAAAAGCCATTTGTCGTTATCAAAACGGGCTGCAGCAGTCTTGCATCCAAAGACTTGGCTGTGAACAAAACTCAAGTGGTCAGCACAGGCGTTTTGATGATTCGTAACGCGAAAGAATTGCGTGAACACCCCGATCTATCAGCCTTTGCAGCGCAAGCCAGTTGCAAACGTATGGGTGACCCTAACAATCAATTGTTGCGCGAAGTCATCGTGCAAGAAGGTGTACACACCAAAGAACGACTAGACGATGCTGTCGCCGAACCTGTGGTCTACACCATGGACCGATATGTCGTAGGCGGTTTTTACCGTGTGCATGCAGGCCGAAATGTTGATGAAAATCTGTGTGCCCCTGACTCTAATTACGTGCCCTTGGCTTTTGCTGATGGCACTGAATTACCACAAGCTGGTCTGAAACCAGGTGCCAGCACCCCCAATCGTTTTTACATGTATGGCGTTATCGCACGTCTGGCCATGCTTGCTGCCAGTTACGAGCTAGAAGCTTCTGACCCGAACATTGAAACTTATGATTAGTTGCTGCACTGCAACAAAAATCACGTTTATGCTGTTTAGATGAATCTCTCTTTCCCAATTCTCTATTTAGCTGCAAGCCTTAGCGCACAATAAGATCTTCAAAAACTCAGAACTCCGAACCCAAACGGACTTTTTCAGTGCAACCATCAAAATCATCCCTAGCAGTACTCACATTAAGTGCAATTGGTGTCGTCTATGGCGACATTGGCACCAGCGTTTTGTACGCCATGAAAGAGGTCTTCGGATCTGGGCATGTACCTTTTACTCCCGAGAACGTTTATGGCATCTTGTCCATCTTCTTTTGGACCCTAACAATTATTGTTTCCCTTAAATATGTAACCTTGGTATTGCGCGCTGATAACCATGGCGAAGGTGGTTTGGTGGCGATGCTGGCGTTAGCCTCTCAAGCTGTCATAGACAAACCCAAAATTCGACAAGTGCTCCTATTGGTTGGCATATTCGGAACATGCTTGTTTTATGGTGATGGCGTTATCACCCCTGCCATTTCAGTACTCGGTGCGGTAGAAGGCTTGGAAGTTATATCGCCCGCGTTTTCCCATTATGTTGTGCCACTGACCTTGGTCATCTTGTTTGTTCTGTTTGCGGTGCAAAAGCATGGCACAGAAGGCGTGGGCAAATTTTTTGGCCCAATCACACTGATCTGGTTTGCCACTTTGGCTATTCTTGGCGTTACACACATAGCGACAAATCCCGAAATACTATGGGCAATTAGCCCTCACTATGCTTTAGGCTTTATCTGGTCAAACCCAGGGACTGCCTTCATCATTTTGGGCGCAGTCGTGTTGTGCGTGACAGGTGCTGAAGCACTTTATGCCGATTTAGGACATTTTGGGAAAAAACCGATTCGCGTCGCTTGGTTTTCAATCGTAATGCCTTCCTTAGTACTGAATTATTTTGGCCAAGGGGCTTTATTGCTTAAAAACCCAGCCGCGGTCAAAAACCCTTTTTACATGATGGCACCAGATTGGGCACTAATTCCTCTTCTGGTACTCGCTACCATGGCCGCAGTGATAGCTTCACAAGCACTGATAACTGGAGCTTTCAGTGTGACTAAGCAAGTGATACAACTTGGTTACTTACCGCGTTTTAATATTTTGCACACCAGTGTCAAATCAACTGGGCAAATTTATATTTCATTTGTCAATTGGGGTTTGTTTGTCGCTATCGTTTTAGCGGTTGTGATGTTCAGAACTTCTGGCAATCTTGCTGCAGCTTATGGCATTGCTGTCACTTTGGACATGTTAATCACAACTGTTCTGACGTTTTACGTGGTTCGATATGCTTGGAAATACCCCTTGTGGTTGTGCATCGCAGCAACCGGGGCTTTCTTTGTGATTGACTTGGCATTTTTTGCATCCAACTTACTTAAATTGTTTGCAGGTGGTTGGTTCCCACTTCTGATTGGTGCCGCCATGTTCACTTTGATGACGACTTGGAAACAAGGTCGCAAGCTCTTGGCACAAAAGCAAAAAGTTGATGGCATTGATTTAAAGAGCTTTTTAGAAGCCGTATTTGTCAGTCCACCCAGCCGAGTTGATGGAACTGCTGTGTTTTTATCACCCGAATCTGGCAGTGTGCCAAACGCCTTGTTGCACAACCTCAAGCACAATAAAGTTTTGCATGATCGAAATTTGTTTGTGACCGTGCGCAATCACGAGGTGCCTTGGATTGGCATGAGCAAACGCCTAGAGGTTGAGGCGTTAGGTCACCACTGCTGGCAATTGGTTTTGAATTATGGCTTCAAGAATGACCCTGATTTACCAAAGGCTCTAGAACAGATGAAGGGTCGTGGCTGTGATGTGGACCCCATGACGACCAGTTATTTTTTATCGCGAGACAATGTCGTTCCGTCATTAGGTGAAGGCATGGCACCGTGGCGTGAAAAACTTTTTGCGCAAATGCACCATAACGCAAGTGGTGCTGCAGACTTTTTGAATCTACCAAGCAATGCAGTTGTTGAATTAGGGTCAAAAATTGAAATTTAAGTTATTAACTTAGGTTTGAATTATCATTCGCTGATGCATATTCTGTTCATTACCGATCCGCTCAGCAGTTTTAAAACATACAAAGACAGCACATTCGCAATGATGCGCGAGGCTCAAAAACGCGGCCACAGCATCAGCGCCTGCGAAACTCAAAACCTCTTCTGGAAACGGGGGTTTCAAGTATCAGGACTTACCCAGCACATTCGATTAACACCGAATCAACCTATATGGTTTGAGGTTCAGCATCAAGGTCAACAAACATTGGCAAGCTTTGATGCTGTCATTATGCGTAAAGATCCACCCTTTGATTCAGAATTCTTTTATGCAACGCACTTGCTCGAGCAAGCCGAAAGAGAAGGGGCCAAGGTATTTAACAAACCACGCGCATTGCGTGATCATCCTGAGAAATTGGCCATACTTGAATTCCCAGAATTGATTGGCCCAACATTGGTTACGAAAAATGCCAATGACATCCGTCAGTTCCATACTGAGCACCACGATATTATTCTCAAACCCTTAGATGGCATGGGTGGCACAGGCATTTTCCGCGTCAAAAATGATGGCTTAAACCTAGGTGCAATCATAGAAACTTTAAATAGAGACGGCACAGAAACCGTCATGGTGCAGAAGTTTTTACCTGAAATTGAAAAGGGTGACAAACGCATTCTGATCATCGCTGGCAAGCCTGTGCCTTTTTGTTTGGCTCGCATTCCTCAAAATGGCGAAGTACGTGGCAACTTGGCCGCTGGCGGCAAAGGTGTTGCACAGGCTTTGAGCAATAAAGATTTCGAGATCGCAGATCACATCGGCCCTGTTCTTGCCAAGCGTGGCTTGCTATTGATTGGCTTGGACGTGATTGGTGACAGTGTGACCGAAATCAATGTCACCAGTCCGACATGCTTTCAAGAAATCACCGATCAAACGGGTTGCAATGTCGCGGCGCTATTTATAACGGCTTTGGAAGAAGCCGTTCAGTCTGCCCAAGAGTAATGCACATACTGGGTTAAAATCTATAACCCCGGAGAGGTGGATGAGTGGTTTAAGTCACACGCCTGGAAAGCGTGCGTAGGGTAAAACTTACCGCGGGTTCGAATCCCGCCTTCTCCGCCAAATTATGTGGATAGACACCCATTGTCATCTTGATGCACCTGAGTTTTCAGGTGATTACGCACAAGTTCGCGCACAAGCTACTGCCAATAAAGTTGCACATTGCATTATTCCTGCGGTTCATCCAGATGCATTTGGCATCGCTCGCAAAATGGCCCACGAACTGAACGACAGTTACGCATTGGGCATACATCCGCTTTATATCAAAAATACAGACGAGCGTGCATTGCAAATTTTGGATGAGGAATTAACGCAGCATGCAAATGATGCTCGTCTGGTGGCAGTTGGCGAGATCGGTCTGGACTTTTTCGTGCCCGAACTTTGCAAACCGCCTTTGCGAGAAAAACAAATTTACTTCTATCGAGAACAACTCAAGCTGGCTAAAAAACACGGCTTACCTGTGATTGTTCATGTACGTCACTCTGCTGACCTGCTTTTAAATGGTTTGCGCCACATTGGTGGACCCGAATTTCGATGGCATGGAATTATTCATGCATTCAATGGAAGCGATCAGCAGGCTACACAATTCGTCAAACTCGGATTCAAACTTGGCTTTGGTGGCGCGGTAACTTTTGAACGAGCCCTGCAAATACGGCATTTGCTTCAATCTCTGCCATTGGAAGCCATTGTCTTAGAGACAGATGCCCCCGATATGCCTCCTCAATGGCTTAATAAAACAATGGCAGAGCGCCAAACTGGTGCAATGCAAGGTCGCAACACACCCGGTGAACTTGCGCGAATTGCCAACATCATCGCCGAATTGCGTGGCATCGAAATTAAAACTTTGTCGCAAGCTTGCTGGCTTAACACATGCAATGCTTTGCCAAAAATCACTACGTTACTGAATTGAGTCTTTTATGATGGCTCTTTAGACACAGGCGTAGCAGGTAAGACTGCCTTGACTCGACCTTGTAGATTGGCAACTCGTGAAAGATTGTCATACTCGAGCGTACCTGCACTGACGATGCTATTACCTCGCTGCAATGTGACTGGAAGGTGCGATTTAATGCGCTCATCTTGCGTGTATACATGTAAAAATTCACCCTTTATTTCAAGCTTTGGCTGCCATATTCCATTTGCATCCGTTGTGGCTTCGCGTATGGAATTGGCATCTCCACTAAATTGCACCTCGGACGTATCCGCATTACTCAGAGCCCGATTGGCACTGGTGATGGTTGTCAAACGGCCTCGTTCATTGAAACTATTGATTTTTACTATTTCAACTTCAATGGTGTCTGTATCGGGAAAATGTTTCGCCTCTCCCCCTAGCAACTCACTTTTGAGTCTGCCTTCGGGTGTGAAAGTTTTGACCGAAAATTTGCTGAGTATGTAATCGGCTTCATGCGTCAGAACTTTATCTGCCGCTTTGGCTTTTTGGATGGGTGCCAACTTCACAAGCCAATAACTCCCCAATGCCAAAGCCACCATCAGCAACAAAGGCAGGTAACTCACGAGGTTATCAAACCCTCTTCGAAAAAATGGCCATAACTTCATCATGTATCTGATTCAGGGCAGAAATAAGGATCTAACATGCGCGCATATTGACCATTTGCAATGAGCAGGAGATCACAAAACTCTCGCACAGCGCCAGAACCAGCTGCAGCCTGAGTCAGATAATGTGCTCTGGTTTTAATTTCAACATGAGCGCTTTGAGGTGCACATGAAAAAGCGCAACGCTGCATGACCGCCAAATCTGGCCAGTCGTCCCCCATCATTGCAGCTTGATCCCAATCAAACCCAAGTTTTTCAAGCTCTTGTGAAGCCACAGGATACTTAGCTTCTGACCCTAAATGCAAATGTGTAATACCCAAAGCATTGAGTCGATTCCGCAATGGTTTTGAGTCTCGTCCAGAAATAATCACTGGCGTGATTCCAGCTTGTTCTATCAACTTTAGACCGTGTCCATCCAGAGTGCTAAAACGCTTGATGGTTTCTCCCATTTCGGTAAAGTACAAACCGCCATCGGTTAAAACGCCATCCACATCAAAAAAAGCAACGCGAATTCCTTGCGCAAATAGCAATACTTCTGGCGCAAAATTCAGTGATGGAATTTTAGAATTGCGATGATTCATTAAATCACCTTGGCGCGCATCAAATCGCTGATATGGACTATGCCGCAAAGCTTGTCATTTGCATCAAGAACCAATATAGAAGTGATACTGTGCGTTTCCATCATTTCAGCGGCCATCGCCGCGAGTTCGTTAACGCGGATCGTACGGGGAGATGTGTGCATCACGTCTTTTGCTGTGACTTGGCGTAAATCAAATCCTTTTTCAATGAGCCGTCGCAAATCGCCATCGGTGAATATTCCCAATATTTGATTCGATGGACTCACAATAGCAGTTGCACCAACAGACTTAGCACTGATTTGTTTCATCAACTCATTAAAAGTCGCATCTGGATCGACGCATGGAACGGCATCACCTGATCGCATCACGTCACTGACATGAGTGAGCAATTTGCGCCCCAAAGCGCCACCAGGGTGCGAACGTGCAAAATCCTCAGCTTTGAATCCTCTGGCTTCCAACAGCGCTACCGCAAGCGCATCACCCCATGCTAATTGCGCTGTTGTGCTTGCTGTGGGTGCCAAATTGAGTGGGCATGCTTCTTTGGCCACACTGCTATCCAAAACAACATCTGCATGTCGCGCCAGCGACGGAGTCAGCGCCACCCGTGATGGCAATCAATGGAACGCCTTGCCGCTTTAACACGGGCAACACAGTATTCAACTCTTGTGATTCACCACTATTCGATATGGCAATCACCAAATCGACAGATTTAATCATCCCCAGATCGCCATGACTGGCTTCTGCTGGGTGAACGAACATGGCTGGCGTACCGGTTGATGACAAGGTGGCTGCAATTTTCCGCCCAATATGGCCACTCTTACCCATTCCCATGACCACAACACGGCCTCTAACAGCCAGAACTTTTTCTACAGCAAGTGTAAAAGTATGGTTGACACGAGATTTCAGGTCCAAGATGGCCTGTGCCTCTATCGTTAAGGTTTCTAACGCCAGTCGTATGGTTTGCGCAGCATCATGTGTCATATGGGCATTTTATCGGGTTCTGAGTTCTGCTATTTTTCGGACAGCCGACACTGCTCTTGTAAGTCTAGGCTAATATCGCGTTATGACCTCGCTTGAACTCATCTTGCTGTACCTCTTGGCCGCCGTGCTCGGGGTGGTCGCTTTTCGCATGTTCAAGTTACCTTCTATGCTGGGCTACTTGGTTGTTGGCGTTGCGATTGGTCCGCATATGTTGGCCTTTGCGCAGAACACCAAAAGCGTACAGCATTTAGCCGAATTTGGCGTGGTCTTTCTCATGTTCGTGATTGGTTTGGAATTCAATTTAACCAAATTGAGATCTATGCGACAACACGTTTTCGGCTTGGGTTTATTGCAAGTGGTATTCACCATGCTGGTTACCACAGCTGGCACTTTACTTTTGGCCCATTTGCTACCGAAGTTCTGGCAAATCAACTGGCAGACTGCATTGGCTTTATCGGGTGTTGTCGCCATGAGCAGCACGGCAATTGTCGTCAAACTCATGACCGAACGCTTGGAACTAGAGTCAGAGCACGGCAAGCGTGTGATTGGCGTATTGATTTTTCAAGATTTGGCTGTTGTACCTTTGCTTGTATTGATTCCAGCCCTAGGGGAAAGTGAAGAAAATCTCTTACTCGCCTTGGGTCTCGCCAGTGTGAAAGCGGCCGCATTAATTACCATCTTACTGGTCGGTGGCCGCCGTGTGATGCGCTCTTGGTTTACGTTGGTTGTCAAACAAAAAAGTGAAGAACTTTTTGTACTTGAACTTGCTGTTGGTCACCTTGAGCTTGTCATGGCTAACAGAGCTTGCTGGTCTATCGCTGGCGTTAGGCGCCTTTATCGCTGGCATGCTGATTTCCGAAACCGAATTCAAACACCAAGTCGAAACCGATATCCGCCCATTTCACGACGTATTGTTGGGCTTGTTTTTCATCACCATCGGGATGATGCTGGATTGGCGCATGGTTCTTGAGCGCTGGCCTTTGATATTGCTACTTGTCACTTTGCCTATTCTTTTCAAAATCGTAGTTGTTGCGGCTCTGTCTCGGTTATTGGGTGCAACAACAGGCGTGTCTTTGCGAACCGGTATTTACTTGGCACAAGCTGGTGAATTTGGTTTGGTTTTATTGACCTTGGCACAAACCCATCATCTGGTATCACCCAATTTGTTCAATCCGATTCTGGCGAGCATGGTTTTGTCGATGTTGGCCACACCTTTTTTGATGATGAACACCAACCGCATTGTGATGAAGTTGGTCAGCAGCGATTGGTTGCAGCAATCACTGCAAATGACACGAATCGCACGGCAATCAATAAGCGCCAATAAACACGTGATCATTTGTGGTTATGGGCGATGTGGTCAAAATTTGGCCAAGTTGTTAGAAGGCGAAAAGATTCCTTATGTTGCATTGGATTTAGACCCAGACCGCGTTCGCAAAGCAGCCACAGCAGGCGATAAAGTTGTTTATGGCGATGCTGTACGGTTACAAGCCTTGATGGCAGCAGGTTTGTCTCGGGCCAGTGCAGTCGTTATCACTTACTTGAATACGGCAAGTGCATTGAAAATACTGGCCAATATTCGCACGCACGCTCCACATGTGCCAGTCATTGTGCGAACGGTAGATGACCACGATTTAGAAAAACTGCAACAGGCTGGTGCAACTGAAATTGTGCCAGAGGCCATTGAAGGCAGCTTGATGTTGGCAAGCCATGCTTTGGCCTTGGTTGGCGTGCCCATGCGCCGTGTGATCCGCGTGGTGCAAGACCAGCGAGATGCACGTTACGGTTTGCTACGCGGTTATTTTCATGGCAGCGATGATGACAGCGTACATGATGTGGATCAAACTCGACTCAGTACACTGATCTTGAACAGTAAAGACTTTGCTGTGGGACGGCGCTTCAGTGAGCTGAAAGAAGCGGATTCTGTTCAATTGCTCACTGTGCGACGCAGTAGCGGTGAGTTATTGGATTCGGATTCAGAGCAAAGTGTGTTGCAGTCAGGCGATACCTTGGTATTGTCAGGCAAGCCGGAAGCATTGGCGCTGATTGAACTCAAACTTGTTCAAGGCTAACGAATAAAAAGACGAAATTGACTGCGCTGTCAATGCATCAACACTGGATTGTGCGCCAACTCAGCGTATCCATCTAAGGTTTCTTCTACTTCTTCTTGAGTGGGTGTTTTGGCTTGCCAAGCCGCAATTTGTTGTTGAAACAGCTCTGCCCAAGAGCCATCCAAATACACCTCTTTGCCAGAACGTTTATCGACTATTTCGAAACCGTTGCGCGCAAGCGTGGGCTTTTTGACTGCATTGGCATTTTCAGGCGACGCAGACTCCTGGTCGTCCACTTGCATGTGAACCACCACAAAAGATTCTGAATCGTAAAGCATGTGCATAAATATGTATCTCGCAAATTAAAAAACCACGTCAAAAAGACTTTAACCGCTTTTTGCTTTTTTACCTATTGCCCTCACGGGATGTTGCTCATTTGCACTTTTGGCACAAATTTATTGCAAGTCGCTGCAAGGCTTGCCAGTTATCTTGGGGCCAATCACGTTGTTTCAAGCCCTTCACAATGCCATCTACCGTGTGTGCATCGCCAAGTAGTTGGTCCAATTCGTGTTGGGTGATTTTGGGCAATATGCGCTCGTACAAACGCTCTTTCATGCCCCAAATGCGCTGTTCTTTCAGTGCCACGGGCACAGGACGGCCATTAGCTACCGAATCTTTTAAACGTTTCAGTGTCCGAATATCCTCTGCAATGGCCCAATGCACGAGAACCTCTGCCACACCTTCAGCTTGCAAACCATCCAACATACGCTGTACACGGGCCACATGACCTGACAGCATCGATTCAACCAGCTTAAATACATCATATCGGGCAACATTGAGAACAGCACTTTCGACTTGCGCCAAAGTCAACTCACCCGACACGCTTGGTGTGTCTTTGTTGTTCGGATAAAGCAATGCCAGTTTTTGAATCTCTTGGTAAGCCGCCAACAAATTGCCCTCTACCCGGTCAGCAAAAAATTGCAATGTTTGTTGCCCCTCTATACCAGCCACAACACGCTGTCCCTGCGTTTGCAATCGCTGTGCTATCCATTGTGGCAAGGCCGCTCTCTCAACTGGCTGCACCTCAATGCTGACGCCATTGCCATCAAGTGCGGTAAACCATGCGCTTTGTTTGCTCAATTTGTCCAGCTTGGGCAAAATCACCAGCGTCACAGCATCTTCATTACCAACAGCTTGCCCCGCTATTTGTTGCAGTTGCACGCTGCCGTCTTTGCCAGGCTTGCCTGACGGAATGCGAATTTCAATGATTTGCTTGTCTGCAAACAAACTCATGCTGCCTGCGGCGGCCAGCACTTCACCCCAATCAAAATGCGCACCTGCAACTGTGAATGAATTGCGCTCAGTAAAGCCTTGCTTACGGGCTTGATCGCGTATCGCATCTGCCGCCTCTTGTACCAGCAACGGCTCGTCACCGTGTACGGTGTAGAGAGAGCGCAAACCTTTTGCGAAATGGTTGCTCAGTTGCCCGCTGGCAATTTGCATAGGTATGCTTAGATTGACTTGACTGCCGCCAATCGACGCAACAATTGCTGCACCATGTCCGACTGCATATCGCGGTACAGCAATGCTTCTTCATTTTCTTTGGCCAAAGCTGCGGTTTCGGTAAAGCTGATATCGCGTTGTATCAACAACTCGGTATCTGGAATGATTTCTCTGCCGTCTTGTGTGCGCAACTTAAATTTAAGACGTACGCGCAATTGAAACTCTCGCACTTGACCCGCAGCCGTCACACCCACAACCACTTTTTCACGCTGGTCGTTCAACACATCCAAAACGACTTGGGCTTTGTCTGCCTGTGCAGCATCAGTGATTAAATTAACTTGACTGTCTGCACCCAAAACTCGCTTGAATTCATTACCCAGCGTGGACCCCAGAACAAATGTTGTGTAGATTGACTTGAAAGGGTAATTAAAAGACCCGCGCATTTTGAAACCACAGCCACTGAGTGCAGCGACCGATGCACTTGCCACCAGCGTGGCGAACAAGGTTTGGGTAAATTGACGACGTTTCATAATGTTCTCTTTTGGTTTAAATGACCAGATTCAAATAATTGCGCTCAAATCACAACGTTGACCAAGCGACCAGGTACCACAATCACTTTTTTAATGGTGGTCCCTGCGGCGAATTTAAGCACAATCTCAGAACCTACTGCGATCTTTTCAATTTCTTCTTTCGATGCTTTTGCAGGCACCACAATGGAACCACGCAATTTGCCACATACTTGTAACATCAACTCAAGTTCATCTTGCACCAACGCGCTGGCATCAACTTGTGGCCAAGACGCATCCAACAAGTCACCATACGGTTTGTCAAAACCCAACTCTTGCCACAAGGCGTGACACAAGTGCGGCGCAGCGGGGTACAAGCAACGCAGCAGGATGCCAAAGCCTTCAAGTACAACCGTTTTGGCAGACTCGGATTCGCCTTCTTTGAAGTCTTCCAAAGCATTCAAAATCTTCATGCAACCCGACACCACGGTGTTGTACTGCATGCGTTGATAGTCAAAATCAACTTGTTTGAGCAAGGTGTGCAACTCTAAGCGCAAAGCTTGTGTGGCCTTGTCTAACGCCACCTTTTCATTGCCTTTTTGTCCTGTAGCCGTCGTATTAACTGCCTGAATTGCTATATTATTTATAGCATTGGCAGATTCATTGATTTTGACACCAAAATTCCATACGCGGCGCAAAAAGCGGTAAGAGCCTTCCACGGCGGCATCGTTCCACTCTAATGTGGCTTCGGGTGGCGCTGTGAACATGGTGTACAGGCGTGCTGTGTCGGCGCCGTATTTTTCGATCAAATCTTGCGGATCGACACCATTATTTTTTGACTTTGACATGGTGCCCACGCCGTCGTAGTTAACAATTGAACCGTCAACTTTGCTCTTGGCTGTGCTGATTTTGCCGTTGGCATCGACGATGTCTTCCACCTCTTGTGGCCAGAAGTATTCGATGCCGCCTTTGTCGTTTTTGCGTGAATAGATTTTGTTGAGCACCATGCCTTGCGTGAGCAGCTTGGTAAACGGTTCATCGACTTTAATGAGCTTCAAATCGCGCATCACCTTGGTCCAAAAGCGCGCGTACAGCAAGTGCAAAATGGCATGCTCAATGCCGCCAATATACTGGTCCATCGGCATCCAATAGTCAGCGCCCTCTGCCACCATGGCTTGGTCGTTCTTTGGGTCGCAGTAGCGCATGAAATACCACGAGCTGTCCACAAAAGTGTCCATGGTGTCCGTCTCGCGCCGCGCTTTTGCACCGCAAATCGGACAAACCGCCCCAGCATGAAAACCTTCATGCTTGTGTAGCGGGTTGCCAGAACCGTCGGGAACGCAGTCCAACGGCAACACCACTGGCAAGTCTTTTTCTGGCACAGGCACTGCGCCGTGCTCAGGGCAATGAATGATTGGAATCGGTGTGCCCCAATAACGCTGGCGTGAAATACCCCAATCGCGCAAACGCCAAGTGGTTTTTTTCTCACCTACGCCCTTAGCGGCCAGGTCTGCGGCAACGGCATCGACACATTCTTTGAAGCCCAACCCGTCATATTTTCCAGAATGAACCGACGCGGTCCCCGTTTTTTGTCCGTACCAGTCTTGCCATGCTTTTGTCGTTGAAACTTTGATCTTTAACTGATACCACCTGCTTGATGGTCAAGTCGTATTTCAAAGCAAACGCAAAATCCCGCTCATCGTGCGCAGGCACGCCCATGACTGCGCCGTCGCCGTAGCTCATCAGCACGTAGTTACCCACCCACACTTCGACTTGCTCACCCGTCAACGGATGTGACACAAACAAGCCTGTTGCCACGCCTTCTTTTTCTTTGGTGGCGAGCTCAGCTTCCGTTGTTCCGCCTTCTTTTAACGCTTCAATTTTGATGGCCAATGAGGTATTCAATTCGCCAGCTCGTATCGCAATGGGGTGCTCTGGCGCGACGGCTACGAAGGTGACACCCATGATGGTATCGGCGCGGGTGGTGAAGACATACATTTTGCCGTCTTGCAACAATTGACCCGCAGCATCTTTGATCTCATGGGGAAAAGCAAAACGAACGCCTTCCGACTTGCCGATCCAGTTTTCTTGCATCAACTTCACACGTTCTGGCCAGCCGTCGAGACCCGACTGCACATGTTCCAATAACTCAGGCGCGTATTGGGTAATGTTCAAGTAATAGCCTGGAATCTCGCGCTTCTCAACCACCGCACCCGTGCGCCAGCCTTTGCCGTCGATCACTTGCTCGTTGGCCAACACGGTTTGGTCAACTGGGTCCCAGTTGACAACCTGGGTTTTGCGATATGCGATGCCTTGTTCAAGCATTTTGAGGAACAACCATTGGTTCCACTTGTAGTACTCGGGCGTGCAAGTGGCCACTTCACGGCTCCAATCAATCGCTAAGCCCATCGCCTGCATTTGCTTTTTCATGTAGGCAATGTTGTCGAATGTCCACTGCGCGGGTGGCACGCCATTCTTCATGGCGGCGTTTTCTGCTGGCAGTCCAAACGCATCCCAACCCATGGGCATGAGCACGTTGTAGCCCTTCATGCGTAATTGGCGCGTGAGCATGTCGTTGATGGTGTAGTTGCGCACATGACCCATGTGCAGCTTGCCACTGGGGTAGGGCAACATGGAGCAAGCGTAGTATTTGGGTTTGGGTTTGCCTTGTGTGTCCAGTGCACCTTCGGTTACTCTGTAAGCGTCAGAAGCTGTCCAATGGCTGTGCGCCGCTTTCTCAATCGTGATGTGGTCGTAAATTTCGTTCATACCCCCAATTGTAGAGGGTGGCAAGCTCGCGAAAATCTATCCTTTCTATAACTATCTATGGTGAATTTTCAGGAGCTTTGAAGTGCAAATTCTGCATGAACAGTGACTTTTCGTGATTTTCACGGCATAATTCGCACGTCGCCGCCGAACCTAACCGTTCGGCGGTTTTGTTTTGCATGCTTCTGCTTTGCTACCCATCTTTTTTTGTTATTAGTATTTGATATGGCTACTTTACCTATTACCAAGCGCGGCGCTGAGATTTTGAAAGCCGAACTGCACCAACTCAAAACAGTTGAACGTCCAACCGTGATTGCTGCCATCTCTGAAGCGCGTGCGCAAGGTGATTTGAGTGAGAACGCTGAATACGATGCCGCTAAAGACCGTCAAGGCTTTGTAGAAGGGCGCATTTTAGAGCTGGAAGGCAAACTTTCAACCGCACAAATCATTGACCCCGCCAGTTTGAACGCCGAGGGTCGTGTGGTTTTTGGCTCGACAGTCGATCTGGAAGATGAAGACACAGGCGTCAAAGTGACCTACCAAATCGTCGGAGAAGACGAAGCCGATATCAAACTAGGCTTGGTCAATATCAGCAGCCCGATTGCACGCGCTTTGATTGGCAAAGAAGAAGGCGACATGGCTGAAGTGCAAGCACCTGGTGGCGTGAAGCATTATGAAATTATTCAGGTGCGCTACGTTTAAGCATGTCTTTGCACAGTCATTTGTGCAGTCAGCACGCGAAAATATATGAAAAATCAGGCTGTAGGCGGCGTATTGATTGCCTATATTGCTATTAATTTAATAGCATAAGGTTGCATTAAACTCACTCATCAGATTTTTTCTACCACGCAAAAACTAGCGGCGTAATCTGTTTCATCTGTCACGGTAATATGCGCTTGCAAGCCTTGCGCATCGAACCAATTCTTCAATTCACCGTGTAATTTGATAGTTGGTTTGCCGCTTGGCAAATTCGCAATTTCGCACAATTGCCAACTCATCGGCATGCGCATACCCAAACCAATGGCTTTGCTAAAAGCCTCTTTTGCCGAAAACCGTGTCGCCAAAAACCGCAAACCACGCTCAGGCAAGCGTTCTGTACGTTTGGTCCAAACTGCGAATTCGCCATCGCTCAGTACTTTTTGCGCAAAGCGTTCACCCTGACGTTCATAAGTCGCGCGGATGCGGCGTATGTCGCAAATGTCAGTGCCTATTCCGTAAATCATTCGTAAATCATTCGTGATTCATGATGGTTTGTTAGCAAGCTGAATACAGCGCAAATACGCCTTGACGGTTTCGCTATATCCCATTTCCAAGGCATCAGCTATCAGCGCATGGCCGATGGATACTTCTTGCACGCCAGGTACTTGTTGGACAAACGCAGTTAAATTGTCGAGGTTCAAGTCATGCCCTGCATTGACTTGCAGACCCGCATCGATAGCGGCTTGTGCAGCATCTGCAAAACGTTTTAATTGCGCAGATTGCTGCGCTGTTCCCCATGCTGCCGCGTAGGGCTCGGTGTACAACTCAACACGGTCTGCACCGACTGATTTGGCCCATGCCATGCTACTGGCTTCTGCGTCCATGAACAAGCTCACGCGCACGCCCAAAGCTTTGGCCTCAGCTATCAAAGGGCGTAATTTTGTCGAATCATGTTCAGGGCTCCATCCATGATCGCTGGTGAATTGCCCTTCGCTATCGGGCACAAAAGTCGCTTGATGCGGTTGATACTTTCGAACAAAGCCCATCAGGTTTTGCAATGGATTGCCTTCAATATTCAACTCTTTTGCCGGCCAGTCTTTCATCATGGCAGCAATATCAGCCACATCATGTGCCCGGATATGACGCTCATCTGGACGCGGATGCAATGTAATGCCACTGGCACCCGCTTCCAAACATTGATTGGCTGCGCGGATCAGGCTTGGTATTCCAAGGTGGCGCGTGTTGCGTATGAGTGCCACTTTATTGAGATTAACGGAAAGGTGGGTGCTGTGCATCATTTTTGGTTCAAGTTGCTACGTTTTGAATATCCAGCATCATTTGCCGAGTTTTAAACGTATTCACACCACAATGGTAGTGCAAAACGGAACGCAGCTGGGTTTTCAATGATTGCAAATGATGGGTGCACGCACTCAGCAGAGTAGAAAATGAAGCTTCAGCTTCAAGTGCCGCTTGCAGTTGCAGCCATTGCACGCCTTGCAAACTGGCACGGTCGTCCTCATGCGCGATGCGTAAACCGCCTTCAGGCACCAAAACATAAGATTCGCTGTTTTCCAACTGTGCCAAAGTGCTGCTGTGACGATCTAAGGAGGGCAGCCAGCCTAGTTCTTTCAGTAAAGTCAATTCAAAAGCACGCAAAGCCACTTCAAGTATTGAATCAGATTCGTTTTGGTGGTTTGCTGATTGCGCCAAAATATTCACCGTTTGGACGTAGGTGTCAAACAATGCAGGATGGGGATCGTCGCGCACCAAGAGGCGCATCAGCAGTTCATTGACATAGTAACCAGACATCAGCGCATCGCCCGTGGGCATGACATGTCCACCTGTCCACTCGGAGCTGCGTAAATTGCGAATCTCAGCTTCGCCGCCAAAGGCAATCCGCAGATTCTGCAAGGGCAACAGAATCGGGCGAAAACTGGAACTGGGCTTTTTGGCACCCCGTGCCACCAGCGCTACGCGCCCATGATGGCGCGTGAACACATCCAAAATCAGGCTGGATTCGCTCCAATCGTAGCGATGCAGCACATAGGCAGGTTCGTCAGATATGCGTTTCATTCATACCCGAAAGAACGCACGCGGGCCTCATCATCAGCCCAACCAGACTTGACTTTGACCCAAAGTTCAATGAAGACTTTGGCATCCATTAATCGTTCAAGTTCTACACGCGTTTCAGTGCCAATGCGCTTGATGCGCTCGCCCTTGTCACCAATCACCATGGCTTTATGACCATCGCGTTCCACAATGATGGTGGCGGCAATTTTGACCAAGCGCTTTTGTCCAGCTTTTTTGGGTGCTTCTTCTTCAAACTTGTCTATCACCACTGTTGAGGTGTAGGGCAGCTCATCTCCCGTTAACCGGAATAATTTTTCTCGCACCATCTCACTGGCCAAGAAACGCTCGCTTTTATCGGTCAATTCATCGGGCGCATAAAACCATGCTTGCTTTGGCAAATATTTTTTGCAAATATCAAACAAGCGCTCGATGTCTTTTGCATTCTTGGCAGACATGGGCACAAACTCATCGAATTTATGCTGCGCGTGCAGAGTTTGCAACCAGGGTGCGATATCGCCACGGCGATGAACCATGTCTAATTTATTGGCAATCAATAAGGTGGGGATTTTGTCGCTCAAGAGCGAAATCACTTTGTCATCGGCTTGATTGGTGCGCCCTGCTTCCACCACAAACAACACCAAATCCACATCTCCCACAGCACCTTGCACGGTTTTGTTTAAGGACCGATTCAAGGCATTGCCGTGCAAAGTTTGAAAGCCTGGCGTATCCACAAACACAAACTGAACCGCGCCTCTGGTTGACATTCCAGTGATGCGATGCCGCGTGGTTTGCGCCTTGCGTGATGTGATGCTGATTTTTTGCCCTACCAAGGCATTGAGCAAGGTTGATTTGCCGACATTGGGTTTGCCAACAATGGCGATCAAGCCGCAGTGCTGCTGGTCAGCTGGAACCGTATCTTTGTTTTGCGCTGCTTGGGCAGATGCAGCGGCCAGCATGGCGCCAATGTCGTCCTGGATATTTTGGTCTTTTTGACCTTCATCCGGCGTATTTATTGTATTATTTGCTATCATTATTATAGTATTTTCGTCCGCTTGCTGTTGTTTCCATGAACTTTCATGGGAGTTATTTCTGCTATTTTTTAACGCGCTGCAACATCATCGTTGCTGCCGATTGTTCCGCATTGCGTCGTGAAGATCCCATGCCACGTTCGCTGAGTTTCAATTCAGCAATTTCACATTCAACCTCAAACGTTTGTTGATGAGCGGCGCCTATGGTGTCTACGATTCTGTAGACTGGCAGCTTCATCTTGCGTCCTTGCAACCATTCTTGCAATTCAGTTTTGGCGTCTTTGCCAATGGCTTGCATTTGGGGATTGACATCGACTTTTTGGAAAAGTCGCAACACCAAAGTCTTGGCTACCTGAAAGCCAGCATCCAGATATACGGCACCAATGATGGCCTCTAAAGTATCAGCCAATATGGATGGTCGCTTTTGCCCACCTGATTTAGATTCACCCTCACCCAATCGCAACACATCAGGCAGCCCCAGTTCCACCGCCAATTGATGGAGCGTATCTTGCCTTACCAAATTGGCGCGAACCCTTGAAAGATCACCTTCCGGTAAATCGCGCAGCCGTTCATAGAGCATGTCTGCGATGACCAAGCCTAAAACCGAATCACCCAAAAACTCCAAACGTTCATTGTGATCGGCAGAAAAACTGCGATGTGTCAAAGCGCGTGCTAACAGCCCCTTGTCTTTGAATGTATGTTCTAAGCGCTCTTGCAAGCGCGATGCCGATGCTGATAACAATGTGGTCACGCTAAAAAGTCACGCTGTCTGAACCAAAATCATTTAACTTCGCCAACGTATTTCATAACCAGATAGGCGGGACCTGCCAAATGAATCTCTTTGTTGTAGCTAAAGCGCACAACATTCTTATCACCTTCCTTGGTGACATCCAGGTCTTTGCCACTGATGGCATCAAAATAGCCGGCTGACTTGTTTTTATCAAAAGCACGTCGCACATCGGCTGCGCTGGCTTCACCCTTAGAAGTTTGAGCCGCCTTGACGATGGATTGGTACTCGATGACAGTTGGAACGACTTGCGCAATCACAACACCAACAACAGCCAGAATGCCGCCTACAAAAATCATTCCAATAAGACCCAGCCCGCGTTGTTTGGTCTTTGGTGAGGTTCGACGTAAATATTGATTCATGACAAATTTTCCTAAATAGTAGGCGTCTCTGCTGTCGGTTGAGATTTAGTCAAAAGAACCAATTCGGCTGAGATGACTGAAATTCATCCACACAAATGAAGCCTTGCCAACAATATTGGATTCAGGTACGAAGCCCCAGTACCTCGAATCCAGTGAGTTATCCCGATTATCGCCCATCATGAAATAATGTCCATCCGGCACTTTGCAGTTGATGCCATCAACTGTGTATGTGCAGTTTTGACGAAACGCGTAATCAAATCCTTCACTGCCACTGATGAAAGCAGGCCGACTGTCTTCGTTCAATATGCGGTGTTTTTTCGTACCCAACATCTCTTCAAACTGCTTTGAATAATGCATTTCGTCTTCGTTGAAGAATTCTGGCATTGAAGAAGTTGCAATCGGCTTGCCATTGATTGTTAATTTTTTGTTCGAATACGAAATCTCATCACCAGGCGTTCCAACAACGCGTTTGATGTAATCAACTTGTGGATTTGGAGGGTATTTAAATACCATGACATCGCCACGTGCTGGCGCTGTGCCATCAGTTATCTTCTTATTGATAACAGGTAGGCGCAAGCCGTAGTGGTATTTGTTTACCAATATCAAATCGCCAACTAACAATGTGGGAATCATTGAGCCAGTGGGTATCTTAAAAGGCTCAAACAAAAATGATCGCAACAAGAATACGATCAAAATGACTGGAAACAGTCCAGCAGTCCAATCTAACCACCAAGGTTGTGCGCGCAATTTCTCTTTGGCATTGGCAATGTTCGCAAGTTCGCCATCAACTCTGTCTATTCCCAACTTGCTTAATTCAGCCATGCGCAGATTGCTGGCTTTTTCTAACTCTTCTGCAGCTTTTTCACGCTGTGGCAAAAAGTAAAACCGCTCAGCCAACCAATAACAACCGGTGACCACGACAGCAATCAAGAGCAACAATGGAAAATTGCCCTCATGAAAACCAAAATACCAGCTACCAGCGTATGCCGCAAAAGCTGCAAGAATAATTGAAGTTAGAACTTGCATTAATCTTGCACCTGTAAGATGGCCAAGAAAGCTTCTTGTGGCACTTCGACGGATCCGATTTGTTTCATGCGTTTTTTACCTGCTTTTTGCTTTTCCAAAAGTTTGCGTTTGCGTGACACATCACCACCATAACATTTTGCAATGACGTTTTTGCGCAATGCTTTGAGCGATTCCCTTGCAATGATGGTTGCACCAATGGCCGCTTGAATGGCAACATCAAATTGTTGGCGCGAAATAATCTCTCTCATTTTAGCGACGACTGCTCGCCCTCTGTATTGTGCTTGCGAGCGATGTACGATGATTGACAGCGCATCAACTTTTTCGCCATTCAGCAATATATCGACCTTGACGACATCAGCTGCTCTGAATTCTTTGAACTCATAGTCCATAGATGCATATCCGCGGCTGACCGATTTCAACTTGTCAAAAAAATCCAGAACAATTTCGCCCAATGGAATTTCATATGTCAGCTTGACTTGCCGCCCAGCATAGGTCATGTCCAATTGAATGCCACGCTTTTGATTGGCCAATGTCATGACAGAGCCAACATATTCTTGTGGCATGTACAAGTGAACGGTGACGATGGGCTCACGTATCTCAGTCATGCGCCCTTGTTCAGGCATTTTGGCGGGGTTTTCAACCATGGTCACAACACCATCTGCCGTCACCACTTCGTAGACAACACTTGGGGCCGTCGTAATCAAGTCTTGGTCAAACTCTCGCTCCAAGCGCTCTTGCACAATCTCCATGTGCAACAAACCCAAGAAGCCACAACGGAAGCCGAATCCCAATGCTTGGCTCACCTCAGGCTCATATTGCAAGGAGGCATCGTTCAGCTTCAACTTCTCTAGACTGTCGCGCAATCCTTCGTATTGATTGGCTTCAGTTGGGTACAAACCTGCGAACACCTGTGGTTGAATTTCCTTGAAACCCGGCAAAGCTTCGGTGGCCGTTGCTGCCGCCCCGCCAGAACCCAGCTTGATCTGTGTGACCGTGTCGCCTACTTTCGCAGCTTGCAACTCTTTAATGCCTGCAATGATGTAGCCCACTTCACCCGTCTCTAAAGCTGGGCGTTCTTTATCTGTCGGCGTAAATACACCGACTTTGTCTGCGTTGTATGTGGCTCCAGTGGCCATCATTTTGATGCGATCGTTCTTGACCAAACGGCCATCTACGACCCTGACCAACATCACAACGCCAACATAACTGTCAAACCAGCTGTCAATGATCATGGCGCGCAAAGGCGCATCAGGATTGCCGCGTGGTGGTGGCACTTTTGAAACAACCATTTCCAAAATGTCATCAATGCCCAAACCAGTTTTAGCAGAGCAAGAGATTGCGTCCGACGCATCAATGCCAATCACATCTTCAATTTCTTTGCGTGCCCCTTCAGGATCTGCATTTGGCAAATCCATTTTGTTCAACACAGGGATCACTTCTACACCGAGGTCCAACGCGGTGTAGCAATTCGCAACTGTTTGTGCCTCAACGCCTTGGCTGGCATCAACCACAAGCAAGGCACCTTCACACGCACTCAATGAACGCGATACTTCATATGAAAAGTCAACGTGACCAGGTGTATCAATCAAATTGAGGTTGTATACCTGACCATCTTTAGCCTTGTAGTGCAATGCTGCGGTCTGAGCTTTGATAGTTATCCCACGCTCTTTCTCAATGTCCATCGAGTCGAGTACTTGCGCTGTCATTTCACGAACTTCAAGTCCGCCACAGCGTTGTATCAAACGATCTGCCAAAGTCGATTTGCCATGATCGATGTGTGCAATGATAGAAAAATTTCTGATGTGATTCATCAATGAGAAGCTTTAAGTGATTGAATTAAAACGTTGCGCATACCAAATATATATTTCAAGCATAAAAAAGGGCGCGTCATTTTGTGACGCGCCCGACAAACCAACAAGCATGGCAACTGCGATAGTTGGGACTTCATTGTAGGCAAAAAAAACCATCTGTGAAGCCCAATATTTTTACTTATTACGTTGTTGCGGACATGCAACGAAAAGTTATGCACAGCTTATTCAGTTTGTCTTGTATAAGTCACATGTCAACTTGTGGACGAATTGTGGATGATCAGTTCGTGGTCACGAATTTCTTGCACGTATGACAAAAAACATAATAAATTCGCCAATTTTGGCAATTTTATACCCTTCATTCTACCAAATTGGGGGTCGGAAAATTTCTGCAAGTTAGCTTGTGCTTACTTATAAACAATTGTAAAAATCAAAAAATATATATTTTCTGTACCCCGTTGCAGACTAAAAGCAAATCTGCTTAGGTTTTTGGTAGTTCTTATTTGGCGGGTTTGATCAAGGTAAATTGCATCCAATCGCCCCTTTTATACATGATGCTGATTGATTTCGATTTATCAGTTTTACTCAAAACCGTCTCAAACTCTTTCACATTGCTAATTTCATTGCCCGCAATTGAAACGATCACGTCGTTTTCACGCAGACCAGCGCGCGCTGCTTGTTCGGTTGCACTCTCTACGACAACGCCGCTTTTCATTTTCATTTCCTTCTTTTGTGAATCAGACAAATCACTGATCACCAATCCAAGTGCTTGCGCACCTGTGCCAGATTTGGGTTTTTCAGTTTTCGATGAACTTGGTGCTTTTGCAACTTTTTCATCTTCAAAATCAATTAACGAGATTGGGAATTCCTTCGTATTGCCACGTCTAAAGACAGTGATTGTGCTTTTGCTACCAGGCTTGGTATTGCCAACAATGCGCGGAAGGTCACTGGATTTTTCAATTGTCACACCACCAAATTTCAATATCACATCACCAGCTTCTACTCCTGCCAAAGCTGCCGGTCCGCCCGCCTCTACACCACGCACCAAAGCCCCTTGCGTCTTTGCCAGACCCATGGCATCTGCAACATCCTTGTTGACTGTTTCAATTTGAACACCAATGCGGCCACGCGCCACTCTACCGCTGCTGCGCAGTTGGTTGCTGACCCTGATTGCTTCGTCCATCGGAATCGCAAAAGAAATCCCTTGGAAACCACCTGATCTGGAATAGATTTGACTGTTGATACCCACTACTTCGCCACGCATGTTGATCAGTGGTCCGCCCGAATTACCGGGATTAATGGCTACATCCGTTTGTATCAATGGGAGTAATTCACCTGTATCGCGTTGCTTGGCACTCACAATGCCTGCCGTGACCGTGTTTTCCAAACCGAATGGTGAACCAATTGCCATCACCCATTCACCCACTTTCAACTTACTCACATCGCCAATTTTGACGGCCGATAATCCGCTGGCATCTATCTTGATTACCGCAACATCAGACCGTTTGTCAGCACCGATGATTTTGGCCTTGAACTCACGCTTATCAGTCAAGGTCACCAACACTTCATCCGCTCCCTCAACCACATGCGCATTGGTCATGACAAAACCGTCAGAACTGAGCACAAACCCAGAACCAACACCACGTTGGCGTTCTTGTTTCGGCTCTGCTTGAGGCTTGCCGTTTTTAGGTGCCCTTGGGTCTGCTTTGGGATCTTTTGGATCTGCCTTGGGTTGTGGCAGACCGCGCTCGCCAAAAAAACGTCGCAACAGTTCTTGCATGTCCTCATCGCTGTCGCCGCCTAACTCTCCCAATCGAGACCGTGAACTGGTCTTCTCAATGGTTCTGATGTTCACAACCGAGGGCCCCACTTGCTCTACCAGCTCCGTGAAATCGGGCAAACCTCTGGCTGATGCTTGCGATGCTGTCATTGCAACTGAAACAGTCAAAATGCCGAAACAGACACTGCTCATCATGCCTCGCAAAAAGCCAATGCCAACATAACGGTCAAAACTTGTTAAGTTCATTTTGTGAAACCCTCTCAAATCAACATCAATTAGAAATTATTCCCAGAATTTAATTTGGCTTTCGTTGCAAATTCTGCGCAAAAAGTTCCAAGGTCACTTGCGGAACATCACCCACCAACGTGAGCCACGAACGATCCAAACGTTTGCGCATGATTTGGGTCGCCCCTGCCGAATGGCGACTTTCTGATAAGCCATCTTTGTCATCATAGTCACCAACAAACAGCGATACATTAGCCAATCCATCAGAAAATTGCCATTGCATGGTGGTACTGGGTTTAAAAAGTTTTTGCCAAAGCCTTGATTTATTAGCGCGTTGATTGCTGCGCTGATAGCATGCCGTGGCTGTAAAACCAATGGGTGCGCCCTCTTTAATCATCCAACCCTGTGCATCAGGCGTTGTCTTTACCAAAGTCACATATTCCTTTTTGAATCCATCTGTCTGTTGCATCTGCTTCAACAATTGATCCATCTGTATGGGTGCATTCATATCCAGCTCTGAGAAAACCGACTCCTCAAGCACACGCGACTGTCCATCCAAAGTTTGCATTTTGACCACCAAGCCACTGTCTTTGGCTGTCCAAACCCGGTAACTGTAGCGATACTGATCTTTGGCTTTTATTTCAGCAACATTGGTGTCAACGCCAGCTATGCGCTGAGATCCTATTCGAGTGAATTGGTAATATTCTGAGATTGCTTTTGGTATGGTTTTGAGTAAATCAGGGTAAGCACCCAAGGCGTCACTGCTTTCAATTTGCACTACTTTACGGTTAGGGTAAAAAGTGACGACTTCGTTGTTGCGCCTGTAAGTGATTTGTGATTCACCCGTTAGTTTTTCAATCCGCTGCAACTGCGTTTGACCGTCGCACACTTGCCAAATTTTCGAGCTCGCAATCTCGCCGTTGGCCGACACCACAAATGTGCCAGCATAATTGCGTCGTTTTGATGCTTCATGTACGCGCAACAACCAAGCATCGATGTCAGGTGCACTGGCTTGCATTGATACATCCACTGGTTTTGCAAGCTCAAATGCTACTGAATTCATAGCACACAAGGCAATAAATACGCCGGATACAGCCAAGTTTTAACTGTATTTTATTGAAGAGAATTGCCATAGATAGGGTGTCTAAGTTATCTGCATCAAAATTAATTAAGGTCGATTTTTGTCAAACGTAGCATGACGCAAAAAACCCGTCGGTGCTTGCAATGCCGAGTATCCACCCAATTGTTTGTGCGCTGCAATCATGGCGTCCAGCTGCACATCACGTCGCATTTCACCACGCCCGTTCGACGCGCCTGCCACAGCCGTGTCGGATGCCACCACTGCCATAGGTGCTTGATTTGTTGGCGCAGTCGCGCTGGCCATCTCACCGCCGGCAATTGCTCCGCCATTGATTGTGCCGTTGAACAGACTCCAACTCACCGCTATCACCCCCATCAGCGATGCCAACCCAGCCACCGATTTCCAGATGAAAATACCGTCATTGGCACTTGAAGCGATGTTTTTTGTTTGCAGCGTGCTGACGGATATGGGCTGGATCGCAGGCTCCTGTTGCAGGGATAATTTCATTCTCTGAATAAAATCTGAGTCGCTTTGGCAATTCGCCAGCTCGTTGGACCTGCAGCACATCACCCACCACATGCAGTACTGTGCCAAACGGCACGCGCATGGCTGGAGTTGTTCAGCAAAGACATGGCATTTGCAAAACCCTCGCCATGTAATTGCCCATCAGCCAAATCGTTGATTTGTTGCAATTGCTGTTCATTCAATGCTGTTTGATCAGCCTGGAAATCGTTGTCACTATAGCTGTTTGTATTGTGCGGTTTATTCATTTTCTCTACCACCTCTTACCTGTTTGATGTTCCAGCAATGGCCCAACTTTGAGCGAAATTGCATCGCGCGCCCTGAAAATTCTTGAACGTACAGTTCCTATCGGACAAGCCATCATGAGCGCTATTTCCTCGTAACTCAATCCTTCTATCTCACGCAAAACCAGCGCTTGTCGCAAATCCTCAGGCAAAGCTTGCATCGCATTGTTAACGGCTTCAGCTACTTCTTTCGCGGCCAGCATGGTCTCTGGGTTTTCATTGCTTGTTGGTTCATTTTTTGTATAGAAAGTTTCATCGTCATCGTCTGAATTACCAGAAACATTGGCTACAAAAGTCGGGTCGCGCTTGAGCTCAAGCAAGAATTTTTTGGAAGTATTGACAGCGATGCGGTACAGCCAGGTGTAAAACTGTGCTTCGCCACGGAATTTAGGCAAGGCACGGTACGCTCGCAAAAATGTTTCCTGCGCGATGTCTTCTATTAAATCCACATCACGCACCATGCGACCAATTAAGCGTTGTATACGACGCTGGTACTTGATGACCAACAATTCGTAAGCTCGGCTGTCGCCAGCCAAGGTGCGCTCAACCAGCATGGCATCGCTATCGGGACTGTTTGTCTTATCAGTAATTGGGCGCTGATTCGGGCGCAGAATCGTTCACAGTTTGTTTTGTGACGATTTAACTCAGGCGCTTAAATACCAAAGTGCCATTGGTGCCGCCAAAGCCGAAGTTGTTTTTCACGGCTACATCTATCTTCATATCGCGTGCGGTGTTGGCGCAATAATCCAAATCGCACTCAGGATCTTGGTTGAAAATATTGATGGTGGGTGGGCTTTTTTGATGGTGTAGTGCCAGCACGCTGAAAACACTTTCAATACCACCCGCACCACCCAATAAATGTCCAGTCATGGACTTGGTGGAGTTGACAACTGTTTTCTTAGCCGCGTCACCCAAAGCAGCTTTGATCGCATTCGTTTCGTTGAGATCACCCAACGGTGTCGATGTGCCATGCGCATTGATGTAATCAACTTGGTCGGGGTTAATGCCAGCATTATTCAAGGCATTGAGCATCGAACGCCTGGGTCCATCCACATTCGGCGCAGTGATGTGGTATGCGTCTCCACTCATCCCAAAACCAGCCAATTCAGCGTAAATTTTTGCACCGCGCGCTTTGGCGTGTTCGTATTCTTCCAACACCAGTACACCAGCACCTTCACCCAGAACAAAACCATCTCGGTCTTTGTCCCATGGACGCGATGCTGTGGTGGGGTCATCGTTGCGCGCACTGAGTGCGCGCGTGGCAGCAAAACCACCTAAGCCAAGCGATGAAATCGTCGCTTCTGCACCGCCTGTGACCATCACATCGCAGTCGCCATACTCAATCATTCGAGCTGAAGAGCCAATGGAATGCAATCCAGTTGTGCATGCTGTGACGATGGCAATATTCGGCCCTTTGAATCCAAACTTAATCGAAACATGACCAGAAATCATGTTGATGATGGTGGTTGGGATAAAAAATGGAGAAATTCGTCTTGGACCCCGGTTGAGAAACTCAACGTGCGTTTGCTCGATGGTGGGCAAACCACCAATACCAGAGCCGATGTTGCAACCGATGCGTGCTGCCTCATCTTCACTCAGCGCATCACCTGTTCGCAGACCTGCATCAGCTACAGCTTGGCAAGCTGCTGCCATTCCCAAATGAATAAAGCGCCCCATGTGACGCGCTTCTTTCTCAGGAATGTAGTCCTCGACATGAAAGCCTTTGACTTCACCTGCAATGCGGGTAGAAAAAGCACTGGGGTCAATTTGCGTGATAGCCGCAATGCCTGAACGCCCAGCAAGCAGCGCTTCCCATGACGCTTCCACTGTGTTGCCCACAGGGGAAACACAGCCCAAGCCAGTAACGACGACTCGTCTACGCGCCATTAGTCACTCTGCGCTTCGGATTACGCTTTTGGATGTGCTACAGCGTAGTCAATTGCGTTTTTGACTGTCGTGATTTTTTCGGCTTCTTCGTCAGGGATTTCAATGCCAAACTCGTCTTCCAAAGCCATTACCAGCTCAACAGTGTCCAATGAATCTGCGCCCAAGTCAGCAATGAATGCTTTTTCAGGTGTGACTTGTGCTTCTTCTACGCCGAGTTGTTCAGCAATGATTTTTTTAACGCGTGCTTCGATATCGCTCATGGATTCCCTCTAGGGTTGTGAAAAAAGTGTATTTTAGCGTAGATTACGCCATGTGCATGCCACCATTGACATGCAGTTCTTGGCCAGTCACATAGGCTGCGTTGGCAGATGCCAAATAGGCCACGGCGTGCGCAATGTCTGATGGTTTACCCAGATGACCCAATGGTATTTGGCTCAGCAATGCTTTTTGCTGGTCTTCGGGCAAGCTCGCCGTCATGTCTGTTTCTATGAATCCGGGTGCCACACAATTGACGGTGATGTTACGGCTACCTAACTCGCGCGCCAAGGCTCGCGTCATGCCAGCCACACCGGCTTTGGCCGCTGCGTAGTTGGCTTGACCCGCATTGCCCGATGCACCCACAACTGACGTGATGCTAATGATGCGACCATAGCGTTGCTTCATCATGGGACGAATCACCGCACGGGACATGCGAAATACAGCCTTGAGATTGGTTTCTAAGACGGCATCCCAATCTTCATCCTTCATGCGCATGGCCAAGGTATCGCGGGTAATGCCTGCATTGTTCACCAAAACATGCAAACCACCGTGCTCTTTGCTGATTGCGTCAATCAAGGCTTCAGCAGCAGCGGCATCATTGACGTTGAGGTTTTTGCCAGCACAGCCCGCAAAAGCCGACAAAGCCTTGCTGATGCGTTCAGCTCCCTCATCGGTCGTTGCTGTACCAATGACTTTGTAGCCTTGTTGTGCCAATGTGAGTGCAATCGCTGCGCCAATGCCGCGCGATGCGCCTGTTACCAGTGCGACTTGTTGTGCTTGAGTTGTGGTATCTGACATGTTTGTATTCCTTCTGATTTTTCAGGCAACCGATTTTAATTCTGCAACACCGCTTTGACATCGGCCAAACTGGCAGGGTCAAACAATGCCGTGCCCGTTAACTCTGCATCGATGCGCTTGACCATGCCGGCCAGCACCTTGCCTGGGCCGCACTCCACAATATTGGAAATGCCACGTGCCTTCATGGCTAAAACTGTTTCAACCCAGCGTACAGGGCCAAATGCTTGGCGATAAAGCGCATCTTTAATGGCAGCCTCGTCTGATTGAACGCTCACATCAATGTTGTTCAAAACAGGAATTTGCGGCGCAGCCAGCACGACCGATTTCAAAGCTTCTTTCAATTTCACCGCTGCTGGCAACATCAATGAAGAGTGAAAGGGCGCTGAAACTGGCAAAATCAAGGCGCGCTTGGCACCCGCTGCTTTCACTTGCTCACAAGCCAAATCCACTGCTGCTTTGCTGCCCGAAATCACCGTTTGACCAGGGTCATTGAAGTTCGCAGCTTGCACGGATTCCGATGAACCCTTAGACGCAAAATCGGCTGAAATAGTCTGGCAAACCGCGGAAACTTTGGCAGCATCCAAACCCAAAACCGCTGCCATGGCTCCCTGCCCAACCGGCACTGCGTCTTGCATGGCTTGCGCCCGTAGCCGCACCAATGGCACGGCTTGCGACAATGTCAAAGCACCCGATGCCACCAAGGCCGTGTATTCACCCAAGGAGTGACCCGCCACTACCGCAGGTGCGATGCCCACTTCGTCCATCCAAATACGGTATGCGGCAATCGCTGCCACCAACATCACGGGTTGTGTATTGGTGGTGAGTGCCAAAGCCTCTTTGGGTCCGTTTTTAATCAGATTCGCCAGATCTTCACCGAGCGCATCTGAAGCCTCTTTTAAAGTCTGCGACACCACAGCATGGTCGCCCCATGCATCCAACATACCCACAGATTGCGAACCTTGACCTGGAAATACAAATGCAAATGGTTTCATGTTAAAAATTAATTTTGTTCAAAAATTTATAAGAAATTGGCCTATATCCGGCGTACTTATTGCCTACAGTGCTATTATATTTATAGCGATGACGAACGTATGCATAGGGAATCGGATTACCATCAGTATGCAATGAGTACGGAACCCCAAGTAAAGCCTCCGCCCACACCTTCCAACAAAATGGTTTGACCTTTGGTAATTTTTCCATTGCGCACTGCAAAGTCCAAAGCCAAGGGTATGGATGCTGCTGATGTGTTGCCATGTTGATCCACCGTCACAATTACTTTATCCATAGCTAGCTTCAGCTTCTTGGCCGTGCTGGTCATGATGCGGATATTGGCTTGGTGGGGAATCAACCAATCGATGTCGGCCTCGGTCTTGCCTGCTTTTGCCAAAGTGGTTCTGGCGGTCTCTGCCAAAACACCAACAGCCAATTTGAAGACCGCTTGTCCGTCCATGGTCAAAAATGCCGATCCTGCTACTGCGCCGCCAGCAACATTGCCTGGCACACACAATATTTCTGCATGCCGACCGTCTGCTTGCAAATCTGTCGCCAAAATTCCTGGTGTGTCAGACGCTTCCAGCACCACCGCACCGGCACCATCGCCAAACAGCACACAGGTGGTGCGGTCTTTGAAATCCAATATTTTTGAGAACGTTTCAGCGCCAACCACCAAAGCCTTGGTGGCAGCGCCTGATTGAATCATGGCATCTGCAATCGATAAAGCATAGATAAACCCCGAACAAACCGCCTGTACATCAAAAGCAGCGCCACCTGCGATGCCCAATTTGTGTTGCAGCAAGCAGGCCGTTGAAGGAAAAACCATATCGGGCGTGGATGTTGCAACGATGATGAGGTCAATAGCCGATGCTTCGACTTTTGCGGCCTGCATCGCATTTTGCGCCGCTATCAACGCCAAATCACTGGTCATCACACCTGCTTCAGCAAAGTGCCGTGCATGAATGCCCGTGCGTTCAACAATCCATTCATCACTGGTTTCAATGCCTTGTGCAGCCAATTCATTGACCAAATCAGCATTTGTTAAGCGCTTTGGAGGTAGATAACTGCCTGTGCCTGTGATGCGGGCATAGCGACCTTGGTTGGGTCGCTGTGATGGGCGTTCTGTTTGTGTGGAGGTTTGCTTCACTAAAGTTGGTTGACCTGGATTCATACTGTTGATTATGCCAAACCTAATTCCCGTCTATTACCGACTTCATGTCGTCTATTGGTAATCCGAACTTGCTAACTTTCAGCCCCAGTAGAAGTCATGTGCAGCAATGAAGCGACATGCGTGATGCGTTTGTCAACACGGTCAAGCAATTGATGTGCTGCCGCGTCATAAGCCCGATTCAAGGCATGCTCAAATGCAAACGCATCGGCCGATCCATGGCTTTTGAAAACCAAGCCACGCAAACCCAGCAAGGCTGCGCCGTTGTGCCGGCGGTGATCAAACCGGTTTTTAAATGCTTTGATGACCGTGTACGCGCATACGGCTGCAAATTTGGTAAATACATTACGCGAAAATTCGGCCTTTAAAAAGTTAGCAAACATGCTCGCCAAACCTTCAGCAGTTTTCAAAGCAACGTTGCCGACAAAACCATCGCAGACCACAATGTCTACTGTGCCCTTGAAGATATCGTTGCCCTCTACATTCCCATAGTAGTTAAAGTCACCAGCTTCTGATGCTGATTTGAGTAATTCGCCAGCTCGTTTGATGACATCACTGCCTTTAATGGCTTCTTCGCCAATATTCAGTAAGCCGATGCTGGGGCTTTCATTGTCTTTCAAGGCAGAAACCAAAGCCGAACCCATCACCGCAAATTGCAATAAATGCTCGGGCGTGCAATCGACATTGGCTCCCAAATCAAGCACCAAAGTAGCTTCGCCTTTGGCATTGGGAATCCATCCTGCAATGGCAGGTCTGTCAATATCGTGCATGGTTTTCAGTACATAACGGGAGATCGCCATCAATGCGCCCGTGTTGCCAGCTGATACCGCCGCTTGTGCTGCACCTGTTTTAACTTGATTGACAGCAACACGCAGTGAAGAGTCTTTTTTCTTGCGCAATGCTACTTCAAGGGGGTCATCCATTCCGACGACTTCAGTTGCAGCAACAACAGTTGCGCGTGGATGCGTGAACCCATTCAAAGCTGATGGCAAACCCACCATCAGTAAATGTGCATCAGGATGTTTGTCTAAGAATTGACGGCAAGCTTCCAATGTCACGGCTGGGCCGTGGTCGCCTCCCATGCAATCAACGGCGAGCGTGATCATTTAGCTTATGCTTTTAGCTTTTCTCGCCTTGCAGCAAGCTCGGACAGCTCGCCCAGACTTTGGCTGAATTTATTCAGCAGTATCCGCTTTGTTTTTGAGCACTTGGCGACCACGGTAAAAGCCATTAGGGCTGATGTGGTGACGCAAATGCGTTTCGCCAGTGGTTGGCTCTACAGCAATACCTGGCACGTTAAGCGCATTGTGCGAACGGTGCATGCCGCGCTTTGACGGTGATTTCTTGTTTTGTTGAACAGCCATGATGGCTCCTTGTTTTCAATACTGAACTTAAATGCGAACACACGCTAAAAAAAGCGTGAAGCCCTCCATTATAGCGCAAAGCTGGTTTTATGGCTGTTTTTTACTTTTAAGCGCCTCAAGTGCAGCAAATGGATTGGGTTTTTCCTGCAATTGTTGCTCAAAGTCTGCGTCGATGACCGCCATTTTGGGTTGCACTGGGCAAATTTCATGCATTGGGACCAAGGGCAATGCCATCAACAATTCGTCCTCAATCAGTTCTGAAAGATTAAATTCACGAGATAAGACCAGCAAATCTTCCTCACACGAATCATCCAACGCTGATGCTGTGGCCTCGTCTGCAACAAAGCGGTACGAGCGATCAACTTCTAGCTTTGTCTCCACCTCAGCCAAGCATCGCTGGCAAATTTGAGGGATTTTGGCATCTGCTTGCAAATGCAGCCATGTTTGGGCGGTGTTACCGGCCATGTTCCTGAGTTCACCTTTTGCTTGCCAAGTCACTGCAAACTCATCACCCAAATCGGCCTCTTGACGGCAAGAATCCTGCATCAAACGCTCGTATTTTTGTAGCGCAGTTTTGCCTTTGATGGTGCCAGCTACACGCGCCAAACCAGCAACATCCAAGCGATCGGCACGAAAATTTAAACTCACATCTTTCATAGGCGTATCATGTATTTCAGCATTAATTTCAACATTATTTCAATTAGACAAAGCCATATCGTCCCGCAAGTGTACTTGCCAATGCGAAAATAGTGTCATCTACATCCTCCTTTATCTATGCAAACCAGATCTTTAATTTTAGGATCCACATCGCCCTATCGCCGCGAACTCTTGTCGCGATTAAGAATTCCTTTCAGCGTCCAGTCGCCCGAAGTGGATGAAACACCGCTTGAAGGTGAACGCCCAATGCAGCTGGCGCAGCGTCTGGCATTGGCCAAAGCCAAAGCCGTGGCTGAAAAAAACCCCAATGCGGTCATCATAGGCTCGGACCAAGTGGCTGATCTGAATGGCATGAGCCTTGGTAAACCGGGCAATTTTGAGCGCGCCATGGCGCAACTGCGCCAAATGAGTGGTCAAACAGTGGTTTTTCAAACTGCTTTGGCCGTAGTTTGTCTTGACTCTGGCTTTGAGCAAGCTGATTTAGCCAGTGTGCGTGTCCAATTTCGTGTGCTTAGCGATGCTGAAATTGAAGTGTATTTGCAAAGAGAGAAGCCGTATGACTGCGCCGGTAGCGCCAAAAGCGAAGGTCTGGGTATTGCATTGTTAGAGAGCATAGCCAACGATGACCCCACTGCCTTGGTTGGATTGCCACTGATACGGACCTGCAATCTATTGCGTGCTGCTGGCATCAAAATACTATGACTGCAACCCAAAAAGGGCGTCTATTTTTAGTGCCTGCACCGCTTGATTTTGGTTGCGATGTGCAGCAAAACATCGCGGACTCATTGCCAATGGCCACATTGCAAACAGCTGCCAATATTCAGCATTGGGTTTGTGAGAATGCCAAAACGACACGCGCATTTCTCAAACGAGTGAACGACATCTGCCCATTGAGCCAGCCTTTGCAGTCACTCAGCATTCAAGAATTGCCAAGAGAAGTACATAAAAAAGGAGATCACGCCGGTTCTTTAGGCGAAAGCTTTGATGCCAAGCCACTGCTCCAATCAGCCTTGGCTGGGTCTGATATTGGTTTGATTTCAGAAGCCGGCATGCCTGCTATCGCAGATCCTGGATCATCGGTTGTGCGAGCTGCGCATTCACTGGGCATTGAAGTCGTACCGCTGGTAGGTCCCATATCACTCATGCTTGCGCTGGCAGCCAGCGGACTCAATGGTCAAAATTTCGCTTTTATAGGCTACCTGCCGCAAGATGCAGAACTACGCAGCAAACGCATCAAAGAGCTCGAAACCCTGTCGCGTCAAACACATCAAACGCAGCTTTTTATCGAAACCCCCTACCGCAATGCGGCTTTGCTAAAGGTTTTGTTACAAACTTTGAATCCGAATACACATTTGTCCCTGAGCTTGGGGCTGACATTGGATGCAGCAAGCACTTGCAGCAAAAAAGTTGCTATGTGGCGTCAAAATCAAAGCACTCTACCCCTTTCCCTGCCCGCTGTATTTGGTATTTTGGCTTAATTCGGTTAAGCGGTTTACAATTGTGTCAATATGAAATCGAGTAACAAGCGGGTATCGATTGCGCTTACCTTATTACTAGTCAGTACGAGTAGTTTGACGGCATCACTCGGCTCGAATTTCAACACCAGCATTGTCTTTGACCGCGCCTTAGATGTAACAATTCCTGCACAATTTGACACAGTGCCGGAAGATGTGACGACGTGTTTTGTGGCAGAGGCGTACCAAGGTGGCAACCGATTTGACATCAATCGTTTGCAAATTGATGTCAAACCAACAGATAAACCGCTCCACTATGTTGTTCGGATTCGATCGACCACTCCTGTCACAGAGCCTTGGGCCAAACTGGTTGTTCACAACACTTGTGGTCCAAAAATCATGCGCACGTATGAATTTTTGACCGAGTTCTCGTCCAACCCAACACCAAACATCAGAAATGCAGATACCGCAGGTGCTGTAACTACAGTTGGTATCAAAGAGGCCGAAACTGTTAAGCGGACTTTGACTCAAAACCCCGATGTCCAAACGACTGGCACACAAAGTACCCGTGCAGCAATCGGTACAGCGAGTCAGCGCAAACTAACTGCGCCTACCGAAGTGGTCAATATGGCAAGAGCAAAAAGGACTATCACAACAAAGAAAGTCCCGCTTCAAAGCAATTTGAAAAGCGCCAAAGAATTACAGCCTAGTTCAGCCAAAACCAATGGCTCTCCACGCCTGATATTAGAAAACGCACCGCTATTGGCAGAAAATCAAATCATTCTGAAGCTCACCACAGATTTGCTGGCACCCAGTAAAACCAGTGATGTAGAAACACCCGAACAAGCGCAGTCTATGGCACAAGCCAGAGCCATTTGGCATGCCCTAAATGCCAAGACTGAAGATCTGGCTGCGGATGCCATGAAATTGCAAGACACGACCGTTCAGTTGGCGGCACAAAATAAAACCAATTTAGATTTGAACGCGAAATTGCAAGTGGCTGAACAGAACACTTTTTCAAACAACTTGGTTTATGCTTTGGGAGCTTTGCTCGCATTAGCACTCGCTGCTGTTGCTTGGCTGTGGTTTAAAAATCGAAAAGCCAGTCAAGCGGGCTATGCATGGCTGGGCGAAGAGGCCAGAGCTATGCCACCATTGCCTTTGTCACAACAAACCATTGAGGGTGATGATCCAAATAGTCCAGAAGAAGAATTTGTAGACACAGTGCCTCTTGTCATCAAAAAACACGACGTTACGGCAATTTCGCGGACAAAACTTTCCAAGCCACAAGCAGAAAAATCGCCACCAACTGCTACAAAACCACGCAAACCGCGCGCCTCATCTAAGAAAAAAAACCAACCAACAAACAGCGACGAGCAATCTGATGCGGGAGAAAGCGCTTCGACTGATCGCAGTTCAAGCACGATAAGAGATGCAGATCTCACTCAGCCCATCGTACCAGTTGCAGCATCTCGCACAGATCCAATTGATGTCGATTTGCTCTTTAAAAAGTCACCGCTTTACAACCCGAAAGCCGAAAAACAAGCGGATATTTTGTTGAAAGAGGCTGAAGCGCAAGTGAGTGATACTTCTGCGAAGCCAACCTCGGCCTCGTCAAAAAAAGACAATCTCATCGATTTCGAATCGTTTACCTTACCACCCACACGCAAAAAGACTTAATTTTTCGTTTGCAACTAAGCAAACACACCCGCTGTTTCTTGCATGTTGTTGGATACCAGTGCCAGATGGTGCAAGGTGTCGCCAAAAGTCATTTCCAATTGGGTTAAGTGCTTGAAGTAGTGGCTGCCTGCATACTCATCAGTTACCCCAATACCGCCATGCAATTGCACAGCTTGTTGCCCTACAAATCGCATGGACAATCCCAATTGGTATTTGGCTCTTGCCATCGCCGCACGTCGTTCAGCTGCTGGTGCATTCACTTTCAAAGTGGCGTAGTAGCTCATTGATCTGGCCAGTTCTAACTGCATTTTGACATCCGCCATCCGATGCCTTAGCGCCTGGAAACTGCTGATGTTGACACCGAACTGCTTGCGTGTGTTCATGTATTCAACTGTGAGCGCCACCAATTTATCCATTGCACCCACAGCTTCAGCACAAGTTGCCGCTATACCAATGTCAACACCCCATTCAAGCGCTGACAATCCGTCTTTGGTTAACAAAACGGCCGGCGTGTTCGTCATATTCAACTCGGCAGCACGGCCGCCATTTTGTGTGCCATAAGCAACTACATTTACACCCTGTGCATCGCTGTCCACCAAAAACAATGCCATGCGTCCATCTAACATCGCTGGCACAATCCAAGCGCTGGCTTGGTCACCTGCTGGCACTATGCTTTTTATAGCATTCAAAACATATGAACCGCCGGATTCAGTAGATTTCGATGCTTGAGCCGCACATTGTTCGAGGCGATAACGCGCAGATCGCTCTTGATAGGCCAGCACTATAAAAGCTTCAGAGCTGGCTATCTTGGGTAGCCATTCTTTTTTGATGTCGTCAGACGCATAATTCGTCAAGATGCCGCTGGCAATCAAGGTTTGCGTATAGGGTTCTAACACAATGCCGCGACCCAACTCTTCCATGACAACCATCGCTTCAACTGGCCCCATACCCAGACCATCAAAGGCTTCATCAATGATGAGGCCACCCAATCCCAAGGCGTTCAACTCTTCAAATGCCTCTTTGGAAAACCCACCGGCAGCTTCAATGCCACGACGTCTTTCAAAGGTGTAGCTTTTATCAACCCATTTGCGCACAGCATCGCGCAACTGTTCTTGTTCATCTGTGAAATCAAAATTCATTTACTTTGACCTTTTTAAAATTGTTTTGGAGTACGGCATAAAACTTAGGCCACTTATTCTCAGTTTTCTGACAACACTCAACCCAGCACAGTTTGCGCAATGATGTTGCGCTGCACTTCGTTCGAGCCGCCATATATGGTTGTTTTGCGCAGGTTGAAGTACGTGCTGGCAAGTGGTGCACAGTGGGCTGCGCCTCCTGGAAAACCAACATTGCCGGTAAACACTTGATCGCCTTGCCAACCCGCTTCCATCGCTTCGCGTATCAATGGAACAGCAAATGGCCCTGCGGCCAACATCATCAGTTCAGCATAGCGCTGTTGAATTTCACTGCCACGAATTTTCAATAGGCCCGCCACATCCAGAGAGTTTTTGCCCGATTTTTCGGCGCTGAGTACACGCAGAACCATCATCTCCAGCGCGATCACGTCGACTTCCAATTTGGCAATTTCGTCTCTGAATCGGTTGTCTTCCCAAATGCCCTCGGCCTTAGCAATGCGTTTGAGTCTTTCCAGCTCGCGCTTGGAACGGTTCACATCGGCAATGTTGGTCCGCTCATGGCTTAACAAGTGCTTGGCGTAAGTCCAGCCTTTGTTTTCTTCACCAATTAAGTTTTCTACTGGGACTTCCACATTGTCAAACCACACTTCATTGACTTCACACTCGCCATCCAATAGTTTGATGGGGCGAACGCTGACGCCCTTGCTCTTCATGTCGATCAACAAAAAGCTGATGCCGGTTTGTGGTTTGCCATCGTTGCTGGTGCGCACCAAACAAAAAATCCATTCGCCATATTGACCCAATGTGGTCCACGTTTTTTGACCATTCACAAGATAGTGATTGCCCACACGCTCGGCTTTGCACTTCACAGATGCCAAGTCAGAACCTGACCCAGGCTCGCTGTAACCTTGGCTCCACCACACTTCGCCACTGGCAATGCCTGGCAAATACTTTTGTTGTTGTACGGCACTGCCAAACGACATGATGACTGGTGCGACCATCACAGGTCCAAACGGTACGATGCGCGGTGCACATGCCAATGCGCACTCCTCTTCAAACAAATGTTTTTGAATCGCATTCCAACCGGGGCCACCAAATTGCTTGGGCCATGCGTGACCCAGCCAACCTTTTTTGCCCAGTATCTTGGCCCAGTTTTGCATGTCATCGCGCGTCAAGGTCAGCGAATTTCTGACTTTATGCGCAATATCTGCTGGCAAATGGGCGCGCACCCAGGTGCGAACGTCTTCTCTAAATTGTTGTTCTTCTGGTGTAAAAGCTAAATCCATCTCGTGTTCTCCAATTTCACATCCATTGTCACCGTCATTGATTGGCATGGCAAGCCAGAAATTGACAATCTTTTCATTTTGCCGTCAATCCGAGGTCTTTGCATAAATCAAGCACGGTTTGACGCAGGCTGGCGACTTCATCTTCCAAAGCGCTGATGCGTTGGTGTATTTTTGAACCCTCGGTACTCGCCAAATCAGACGCTTCGTACACCGTTTCCAATTCAGTGACATCAATCTCACCACACAGCAAATGCGCCCAACGTTGCTCACGCGCGCCAGGCGCACGCGGCAATTTTTGCACCAAAGCTCCGCCCTTTTCAGTTGAGCGATTTTGCATCTCATCTAAAAACGCTTCTACTGAAGAAATGTCGGCAAATTTGTACCAGCGATCTGAATTGATACGCAATTCCCCCGCTGTTTGCGGCCCGCGCAACATCAGAATCCCCAGAATCACAGCTGACTGCTCAGGCACCCCCAAACAGCGCTGAAAGTTGTGCTCATAGCGCTGGCTTCGGCTGCCACTGACTTCGCGCACCAGCATTTGTCCAGCTTGAACCGACATAGCCTTAAGCGCTTGCAGTGCAGTTTGCGCTTCATTTTCAGTGATTTCCATATAGGGATTGCGACTGCTTTTCTGGTTGCAGCCCGTCACCACGGCGTTCAAGGTTAAGGGGTAACTGTCAGGCACGGTGCGTGCTTTTTCCATCAAAGTACCCAACACGCGCGCCTGTGCTGCACTCAGTACGGGTAACTTGTTGCTGCTTAAATGATCGAAAGCAGTTGGGGCTGAATCGGTTGTGGTTTCCAATGTGATAATCCGTTAAATGAAAAATATCGTGATCTTGATTTCAGGTGGTGGCTCGAATATGGCTGCCATTGTAAAAGCTGCACAAACGCAAAATTGGAAGAGTCAGTTTAGCGCACAAATTGCCGCCGTCATCAGCAACAAGGCTGATGCAGCAGGCCTTGCTTTTGCGAAGGAACAAAGCATCCCTAGCTTGTTCATCGATCACAAAGCTTATGCATCACGTGAAGCTTTTGAAACCGATTTGATGCAACAAATCGACACGTACCAGCCGGCACTGCTTGTACTGGCAGGCTTCATGCGCATCTTGACACCTGCTTTTGTGTCGCATTATGAAGGGCGCATTTTGAACATTCACCCCTCTTTGTTACCCGCCTTCACAGGTTTACATACCCACCAACGTGCGATTGACGCAGCCTGCAAATTCGCGGGGGCAACCGTACACCGCGTGAGTTCCGAATTAGATGCTGGAACGATTCTGGCGCAAGCTGTCGTGCCCATATTGCCGGATGACACAGAGCAAACACTGGCTGCCCGCGTCTTGACGCAAGAGCATCTGATTTACCCCAAAGTGATCGCTTCGCTTTTGGCGACCAAGGCGACCATGGCGACCAGCGTCAAGTAAACTCGGGCGTATGGCTACCACTCTCCAAGGGCAACTGGTTGTTGCCATTTCATCGCGAGCTCTCTTTGACTTTGAATCAGAAAACGAAGTTTTTGAGCAAGGTGATGACCGCGCTTACATGGATTTGCAATTGTCCAAATTGGACGAACCTGCCAAACCCGGCGTGGCCTTTTCGCTGGTTAAAAAATTATTGGCTTTCAACACCGATAACGTGAAGCGCGTCGAGGTGGTGATTTTGTCGCGTAACGACCCCGTTTCTGGCATGCGTGTTTTCAGATCTGCACAGCACTATGGTTTGGATATTTTGCGAGGCAGTTTTACCCGTGGGCAATCACCCTGGCGTTACCTCAAACCGCTGCATGCCAATTTGTTTTTATCCACGCATTTAAGCGATGTGCGTGCTGCGCTAGATGCAGGTGTACCAGCCGCACAAGTTTATCCACTCTCCACCCACGCCAGTACCGAGCACCCTAACGAAGTGCGCATTGCATTCGACGGCGATGCCGTGCTTTTCAGTGACGAGGCGGAACAGGTTTATCAAAAAGAAGGTTTGTCTGCCTTTCAAAAGCACGAGAAGGACAAAGCCAATTTGCCGCTCAGCGGCGGTCCTTTCAAACCCTTGTTAGAAGCTATGCACCGCTTGCAAAAAGAGGGCACGCCGCATATGCGTTTGCGTACGGCACTGGTAACAGCACGCAGCGCACCCGCGCATGAACGCGCCATTCGCACCCTGATGAATTGGAACATTGAAGTGGACGAAGCCATGTTTTTGGGCGGCCTTGCCAAGGGTGAGTTTTTGCGCGAATTTGAGCCTGATTTCTTCTTTGATGACCAAACTGGTCATGTGAACTCTGCGGCAGAACACGTGCCATCGGGGCACGTCGTCAGTGGCATTTCGAATCAAGAAATAAAATAGACGCTAGCTTTCACTTGCAGTGCATCGCTATCGATATGCTATCATTATTATAGCAAACTAGGCAATCAATACGCCGGCTATAGGCCAAAAACGTTCTAAACTTTTTTAGAAGAGCGCCAACGCGCAAACCCTTTGGCACGCAAATCACAAGCTGGGCATTCACCACATCCATAGCCCCAATCTTGTCGGTGCGTTCTGTCACCAAGGTAGCAGGTATGTGTGTGCTCAATGATCAAATCCACCAATTTTTCACCGCCAATGGATTGCGCCAACTCCCACGTTTCGGCTTTGTCAATCCACATCAATGGCGTTTCAATCAGGAAGCGTTTATCCATGCCCAAGGACAATGCCAACTGCATGGCTTTCATGGTGTCGTCCCTGCAATCGGGGTAACCTGAAAAATCGGTTTCGCAAACGCCTGTCACCATCACTTGCAAATCGCGGCGATAAGCCAAAGCCGCTGCCAATGTGAGGAATAACAAATTACGACCCGGCACAAAAGTGTTGGGCAAGCCAGAGCTTTCCATTTTGAATGCGACATCGCGCGTCAAAGACGTTTCACTCACTTGCCCCAACACGGCCAAATCCAGCAAATGGTCTTCGCCCAGTTTGTGTGCCCATTGTGGAAACTGCAGTTTGATTTGTTCTAAGACGCGCAAACGTGCTTCCAGCTCCACGCTGTGGCGCTGGCGATAGTCAAACGCGATCGTTTCGACGCGTTCGTATTTGCTCAATGCCAGAGCCAAGCAGGTGGTGGAGTCTTGACCACCTGAAAATAGTACGAGCGCGGATGTATGCAAAGCCATGGATTTATTCTACCGTCACACTCTTCGCCAAATTGCGCGGCTTGTCGACATCTGTCCCTTTGGCCAAAGCGGTGTGGTAGGCCAAGAGCTGCAGCGGTACGACGTGCAAGAGCGGACTCAAAGCGCCGTAGTTTTCAGGCATGTGAATCACGTTGATGCCTTCACCGCTTTCAATTTTGGTGTTGGCGTCTGCCAACACATACAAGACCCCACCGCGCGCGCGCACTTCGTGCATATTGCTTTTGAGTTTTTCTAACAATGCATCATTGGGTGCGACAGTGACCACTGGCATGTCGCTGGTGACCAAGGCCAGTGGGCCGTGTTTCAGTTCGCCTGCGGGATAGGCTTCGGCGTGGATGTAGCTGATTTCTTTGAGTTTCAACGCACCTTCTAAGGCGATTGGGTAATGCATGCCACGACCTAAAAACAAGGCGTTATCGTGTTTGGCGAAGTCTTCTGCCCAACTGATGAGTTGCGGCTCTAAGGCCAACACCGCTTGTAACGCGGCCGGTAAATGTCGCATTGCTGTGAGATGTGTGCGTTCTTGCTCAGCACTTAAACGGCCTTTGTTTTGTGCAATGGCCAGGGTCAACAAAAATAAACCCGCCAATTGGGTGGTGAAGGCCTTGGTGGATGCCACGCCAATTTCGACCCCTGCACGCGTGATGTAGGCTAGCGCGCACTCTCGCACCATGGCACTGGTGCTCACATTGCATATCGTCAGCGTGTGCTTCATGCCCAAAGACTGCGCGTGTCGCAAAGCGGCCAAAGTGTCTGCCGTTTCGCCTGATTGCGAAATGGTGACGACCAAGGTATTCGCATCAGGCACGGAATCGCGGTAGCGGTATTCGCTGGCTACTTCGACTTGCGTTGGAATTTGGGCAATGCTCTCCAGCCAATACTTGGCAGTGCAGCCGCTGTAGTAACTGGTGCCGCAAGCCAGGATCAGCACTTTGTCAATTTGCTTGAATGTGGCGTGCGCATTTGCACCTGCTGCGTACGGTGCAATGGGATCAAAGAGTTCGGGCATGATGGCTTCAACGCCTTCCAGCGTATCGGCAATGGCTCGGGGTTGTTCAAAAATTTCTTTTTGCATGTAGTGGCGATAAGGCCCTAGCTCTGCTGCGCCGCTGTGTGCCAACACGGTTTTAACGGGTCGCTGTGCACTTGATAAAGGTTTGAAAGCTTTGTCTAACAACCAATATTTGCCCAACTGCAAATCCACCACATCGCCTTCTTCCAGGTACACAATTTGGTCCGTCACGCCTGCCAGTGCCATCGCATCGCTGGCCAAATAGTTGGCGTTGTCCGATTTGCCGACGCCCAAAATCAAAGGTGAACCTGCACGTGCACCAATGATGCGGTGTGGCTCGTCTTTGCAAAACACCGCAATGGCATACGCACCGTGCAATTGTGGCAAAACCGTTTTGACGGCTTCCAACAAATCGCCGTTGTAAACACTGTCAATCAAATGCGCGATGACTTCGGTATCGGTTTGGCTGACAAATACATAGCCTTTGGCACGCAAAGCTGCTCGCAATTCATCGTGGTTTTCAATGATGCCGTTGTGCACCAAAGCGACTTTGCCTGCTTTTCCTGATTGACCACTTGCATCACCCGGTCCAAAACTGAAATGCGGGTGTGCATTGCTCTCGCTGGGTACACCATGCGTGGCCCACCGAGTGTGCGCGATACCGGTATGACCTTCGAATTTTTCGTCTTTGATTTGCGCTTCAAGTTCCGCCACACGTGAAGTACTGCGCGCTCGCTTGACACCATTGGCATGAACCGCTACACCACAAGAGTCATAGCCACGGTACTCTAGGCGCGACAAGCCTTGGAGCAAAACAGGAACAATATTTTGACTGGATACCGCAGCAACAATTCCACACATGGTTCACCTCATTTGTACGAATGTGTGAATGGTACGGCTTTTGTTATTCACATAAAGTGCAATTTATATCTATTTATGAAATAATATTCCATGTATTTTTATTATCGAAATTTATATTAAATATTTAATAAATTATGAAACAAATGGTCATAGATAAAACCGATGCCAAGTTGCTCGATGCGCTTCAAACAGATGCAAGCTTGAGCAACCAAGACCTGGCTGAGCGTTTGCACATTTCACCCCCCACATGTTTGCGGCGGGTGAAAGCGCTGAAAGATTGTGGTTTGATTGAACGACAAGTTGCCCTGTTGAACCCCGATGTGCTGGCGAAAGTTCAGGGTCATGGTTTGACAGCGATCGTCGAAATCACCTTGGACAAGCAAGGTGAAGAGCATATGAGCGAATTTGAACAGCGCATCACACAAGACCCCGCAGTTCAGCAGTGCTACCGCGTCTCACCCGGCCCCGACTTTTGCTTGATTGTGTACGCACACGACATGCCCGCCTATTTGGCACTCTCACAGCGCCTTTTCACGCAAGATGCCAATGTGAGAAACGTCAAGACATATTTCAGCACCAAACGTACAAAATTTATGCCAAATATGCCTGTAGCGTCATAAATACTGCCTAGATTGCTATATATAAGATAGCATTATGCGTGTTTGAATTATTTTTGAACCCAAGTCATATATTAAGGACTACAATCATTGCAGGGGTTCACAGACACCCTTGCTAAATTGCCTTTCCATCATATTCACCTTCACATTCATTTAGGAGCACGCCATATGATTTCATTGACAACAAAAACCAGTTTACTGGCCGCCTTGATTGGCACCACATTTATTCTAGGTGGTTGCGCCAGCAAGGGCGAACAAGCAGCGGCAGGTACAACGACAACAGCAGCTGCACCCGCACAGCCTGATCCAAAAGCTCAAGAAAGAGAACGCAAAGAACAAGAGAAAGCGGCTGAAAAAGCACGCGATGCAGAACGCAAAGCCAATACCCGCGAAGTGGTTGGCATCAATGGACAAAAAGGCGAAGTGATCGGCTCACCTGCACCCGGCAGCCGCTTCACCAAAGTGCAAATTGGCATGTCCATGCGACAAGTTGTCGATACCATTGGCAACCCCAATGACGAAGGCTCGTACATCACGGGCAAAGCTTGGATCCCTTACTACTACGGCAATGACCGCTATCGCACTGAATTTGCCTACAAAGGCGCTGGCCGTTTGATATTTGCTGAAAACTCATCTTGGTACCGCGGTCGTTACGGCAGTGGTCGATTGATCAAAATCGTTCACGACGCCAAAGACAGCGGTTACCGCTAAGCAACTGAGTTTTGTAATTCAAAAAGAGCGACCAGATGGTCGCTTTTTTTTGGCCGCTCTTTTTTTGGCCGCTCTTTTTTTCGCCCTTAAAATACAAGACTTAAACAATCCGATTTCTAACAGTCTTTTTACAGCCTTGAACCAGCAACCTCATCGTTGCTAATCAGAGGCTCAACCCACCAGCAGTTCCAACATGTCCGATACCCACACACACGCCTTTGACGAAAATCAACTGATTCTTGAGCGCCGCGAAAAATTCAAGACCATTCGAAAAGCGCAATTGGATGGCAAAGGCGTGGCTTTTCCCAACGACTTCAAACCCAAAGACCGCGCAGTTAATTTGACAGCCGCCTACGATGGCGAAGCCAAAGATGAACTGGACCCCAAGAAGATTGTTGCCAGCGTGGCAGGCCGCATGATGCTCAAGCGCGTGATGGGCAAAGCCAGTTTTGCTACCTTGCAAGACAGCACAGGTCAAATTCAAATCTATGTGACCAACGACGGCGTGGGCGAAGACATTCATGCCAGTTTCAAGCATTGGGACTTGGGTGACATCGTGGCCTGTGTGGGTACTTTGTTCAAAACCAAAACAGGAGAACTGTCGATTCATGCGACCGAAGTGCGCTTGTTGACCAAAAGCTTGCGCCCGCTGCCCGACAAGTTTCACGGCATGGCCGACCAAGAAACCAAATACCGCCAACGCTATGTTGACTTGATCACCGACGAACATGCACGCAACCGCTTCAAAGCACGCAGCAAAGCGGTGAGCGCGATACGTGAATTCATGGTGGACAACGACTTTTTAGAAGTTGAAACACCCATGTTGCACCCCATTCCGGGCGGCGCGAATGCCAAACCCTTCCAAACGCACCACAACGCGTTGGACCAAGAAATGTATTTGCGCATTGCGCCTGAGTTGTATTTGAAGCGCTTGATTGTGGGTGGCTTTGAACGCGTGTTCGAAATCAACCGCAGCTACCGCAACGAAGGCATCAGCGTGCGTCACAACCCCGAATTCACCATGATGGAGTTTTATGCTGCATATTGGGATTACCACGATTTGATGAGCTACACCGAAGCCATCATTCGCAATGCAGCCATGAAAGCGACTGGCTCACTGATGTTGACTTATGGTGGTGTACCTGTAGATTTGAGCGAACCTTTTGAACGCTTGACGATACGTGAAGCCATCATCAAGCATACCGAAGCCGCACAAGCCATGGACGATGGCTCTGGTCTGCGTGTGGATGATGCACTGTGGTTAACCAATGCGCTGAAAAAAATCGGCATGACAGAAGCCAAGCACAAGCTGTCTGCCCGGTCATTGGCCAGCTTGCAAGTGTTGTATTTTGAAGAAACCGTTGAAGAGAAACTCTGGCAACCGACCTTCATCATGGAGCACCCCACAGAAATTTCACCATTGGCACGTGCCAACGACGATCGCCCCGAGGTGACTGAGCGTTTTGAGCTCTATATCACAGGGCGCGAATTTGGCAATGGCTTTAGCGAGCTGAACGATGCTGAAGACCAAGCGGCGCGCTTTCATGCTCAAGTAGCAGCCAAAGACGACGGTGACGATGAAGCCATGTTTTATGACCACGACTTTGTGCGCGCCTTGGAATACGGCATGCCCCCTACGGGTGGTTGCGGCATTGGCATTGACCGCTTGATGATGTTGCTCACCGACAGCCCCAGCATCAGGGATGTGATTTTGTTCCCAGCGCTAAGACGCGAAGTTTAAAGCGCGAGGTTTAAAGTTCTATTCCAACGAATCGGCCAAGATATTTCCCGCCCAACCCATGGCGTGAATGCCTTCTAACAGAGTTGGCGCCGCCGACAAGCCACCCGCACCTGGCACAGGTGCCATGGTTTTCTTGGCAGCGTCATACCGGTAAACACCCGTCACGTGCATGGCTTCTGTTTCAGATACGAAGCTGTAACACGTGTTGGCAATGATGGGCATGCTGGGTACTGCTTGCCCCAATGACCAAGCAGCGATGGCTGCAGCGCAAACTTTAGCTTCTTGGTTCGCCATGTGTCCTGATTTCGGCATGCCAGGCGGGCTGGCAATCGAATCACCCAACACATGAATGTCAGGATGCACCAAGGACGCATAAGATAAAAAATCAACGCCACACCAACGCTTGTCCACACTGGCCAATCCTGCGCGTGATGCAATAAGGCCGCAGCGTTGTGGTGGAATAATATTCAGCACATCCGCTTTCAGTTTGGGCAAAACCTCGAAGGTCATGGTTTTTGTTGCGACATCCACACTTTCTATCGCTGCATTGGGTATGTATTCCAATTGACTTGGGAAATTGGTTTTCCAAACTTTTTCAAACAAACCTTTTTTGGCCTGGATATCGGGGTTGCTGTCAAACACAAACAGTTTGGCTTTGGGGTTTTTGCTTTTCAAAAAGTTGGCCAGCAAGCTTGCTCGCTCATAGGGTCCGGGTGGGCAACGGTAGGGAGCCTTGGGTATATGCATGGCCATCACACCGCCGTTTGGCATGGCATACAACTGGTCTTTCAAACGTCTGGTTTGTTCACCCGCTTTCCAAGCATGCGGAATGGCCAATTGCGATGCAGCATTGCCCATGCCGCCAATTGCGTCGTAGTTAAAGTCAATTCCAGGTGCAACAATCAATTTGTCGTAAGACACCACATCTTTGCCAACGCGTACTTGGCGTTTATCGGGGTCAATGGCATCTGCCGCAGCGTGTATCCATTTGATGCCATACTTTGTCGTAAAAGCGCTGTACGCTCTGGTGATGTCACGTATGTTCATGCTACCCGTGATGACACGGTTGCTCATGGGGCACATGATGAAAGCATCATTGGGCTCTATCAAAGTGATGCTCAGACGGGGGTTAAAACGCTTTAAATATTTGGCTGCAGTGGCACCAGCAAAACCACCGCCAATGATGACAACATTGGCTGAAGCTCTGTTCTGAGCCAACACAGATTGACTGAACAAGCCAGCGCCCGCTGCTTGCATCAAAGTACGGCGTGACAGTGTCATGGCATCACTCTTCTTTATTTGATTTGAGAAAAATAGGTGGCGATGCGCTTGAGCTCATCGTCGCTGTACCCTTTGGCGATTTGCGGCATAACCAGCCCTGTGTAAAGACCTGTTTTTGCAAAATTCAATATTTTGATCAAGGTATCCGCCGGCTGCCCAGCCAAAGGACGCCCTGCACCTTCGGCTTTGCCATTGGTGCCGTGGCAAGCCATGCACGCCGCAGCCCAGACTTGCACTTGCAACTCACTGGGCTCAGCTGTCGCTTGTGCCCTCGCATTGAATGAGGTCGCTAAACAAACGGTGATTACGCCAACAATCTGTACCAGGGATTGCATGATGAATATCCTTCGCTGCTAAGTAACAACATTAATGTGAACAATATCACAATGCCTATTGCTTAGGAAAGGGAATTCTTTGGAACTGTCTCTAATTAAGTAGTTCGAGTATTGGGTTAATCAATTGCTAATTGATGCGCATCAACTCAACAATGTGCTTCACCTGTGTGGCTATCGGCTCTGGCACTGGCTTGGTGCCTTTCAATACGTCTTGCATATAGCCAGCGGTGCTGATAGCTGAAATATCGGTTGGCAGATCCGGCAACACCGCCAAGCTGCCACCTTGCGCCTCTTGTACGCAAGACGTGGCGCCATTTTTGAACACATTCATCTCAGGCGTACGGCGCGCATCGGCAACGGGTTCACCCTCGGTGCCACGCATCAACATCGCGGTGGTGCCCATGTATTTGAATGTCTCGGTCATGGAGTGTAAGTACTCAGGGTGCGTGTAGCTGGTGATGACACATGCGGGTTGCGAAACGTCAACCGGGTTCATCAGTTTCACTATGCTATGCGCGGGGTTGCGCAAGCCGATGGTACGGCGCACATCCAGTAATTTTTTCAAACCCATGGACAAAGTTTCTGTTGCTACAAAAGCCATTTGCCCTTGGTTGATGGGCACATTGCGCTCGTCAATGAACACCAATGATTCGCTGCCAGGCATTGATTGAAAAGCTTGCAAAATATCCAAACTGCTGATGCGTGTATCGTCAGACATGGTGCCGTGCAAGAGCACTGCAAAACCATGCTTTGCCCCTTCGCGGGCCAACAACATAGCCAACAATGGTGTGAGTGCGGGTAACTTTCGTGCGCCGTTGTAGGTGGGAATCACGACCACTGGGCATGTGCTTTTCACTTTGGTCAAACGCTGATCCAACGCGTCTAAAAACCCGGCATTTTCCAGCTCGGTTTCGCCCTTGATGCGCATCGCAATACAAAAGCCGCCCACTTCCAAATCCGACACCTTGCCGTCAATCACCTGCCCCATTAAATCAGCCGCTTCTTCGCGATTAACAGGCCGTGCGCCGTCTTTACCGCGGCCAATGACTTTGATGTATTTTGCAATGCTCATGGAGTTGTAACCTCAAGAAACTGTTATTCAAATTCATCTATGAGCATACCCACAAAAGTGAATGCTAGAAATACTCTTTAAGGCTTATTGGTTTGCCACTTTCGCTGGCTTTCTAACAATTTCAAGCTAGAACGGCACAAAGTCTGTTGGGTACTTCCAAAAATCCTTCAGCAAATGACTGGCAGGCATATTCAGCGACCGATTGTTGGGTGGGATGGGTTTAGAAAACCATTTGGCATAAATGGTGTTTATTTCGCCACTTTGAATCAAACGGCGCATTTCGTTGTCGACCACTTTTTTAAACTCAGGATCATTTTTTGGCAGCATGATGGCCAAGGGTTCTGTCGTGATGAATTTGCCCACAACTTTCAATGCATCTGGGTTGACGCGGTTACTGGCAATCCCATACAAGAGCACATCGTCCATGACAAATGCTTGCACCGCACCCGTTTCAACCATCTCTACTGCCTTGGCATGATCTGGGGCTTCAACTATCTTCACGCCCAAGAGTCTTTCACGATTCGCTTGTTCCACCGCTTTCAATGGCGTGGTATTTTTGGTGGAAACCAAGGTCTTGCCATACATGTCTTCGATGCGTTCAATTTTGCTGTTTGACAAGCACCAATAAACGCGCGCCCGTGATGAAGTGCGGTATTGTGAACGCTACTTTTTCTCTGCGTTCAGCGTTGTTCGTGGTTGAACCGCACTCCAAATCCGCTTTGCCCGTTTCAATCATGGGTATGCGGTTGGCCGGTGTCACCTGCAAAAACTCAATCGGCATTTTTTTCAATGCCAGTTTCTTTTGCACAGCGTCTGCGATTTTTAAACACAAATCAAGCGCATAACCCACGGGCTTTTTGTTGCTGTCCAAATATGAAAACGGAATCGACGATTCACGATGGGCAATCACCAAAATACCGCCATTGCTCAATCGCTGTAATACAGGTTCTGCGAAAACGTTTGCAACGCAGAACAAACTGACTAAGCTTGAAATGAAGAATCTAAAGGAACGATTGAGCACTTTAACCTCCGTTCGTACTGAAAGTAGTACAGACCGCAAAATCATACTTGCTAGTCAGTGCTCCCATCCAATGCTTTTATCGCATGCGATGATGCTTGGACATGTAAACTGCAACAGACATAAAAAAACCCCACAAACCTGAGTCTGTGAGGTTATATCTACAAGCGCCAACCATTCAGATCGACGCCACATGAAACCAAATTACATGCCCATGCCACCCATGCCGCCCATTCCACCCATGTCACCACCGCCCATAGGCGCTGCTGCGTCGTCTTTTGGTGCTTCGGCAATCATGCACTCGGTGGTCAACATCAAAGATGCCACTGAGGCTGCGTTTTGCAACGCTGTGCGGGTTACTTTGGTTGGGTCCAAGATGCCCATGTCGATCATGTCGCCATAGGTGTCGTTGGCCGCATTGAAACCATAGTTGCCTTTGCCGGCCAAAACTGCATTCACCACCACAGAGGCTTCGCCGCCTGCGTTGTAAACGATTTCGCGCAATGGGGCTTCGATGGCTTTGAACACCAAAGCGATGCCGTGGTTTTGGTCTTCGTTGTCACCTTTTAAAGTGCCAACTGCTTGACGTGCGCGCAACAAGGCCACGCCGCCGCCAGACACAATGCCTTCTTCCACCGCAGCGCGGGTAGCATGCAATGCGTCTTCCACGCGGGCTTTTTTCTCTTTCATTTCAACTTCGGTAGCAGCACCAACTTTGATCACCGCCACACCGCCAGCCAATTTGGCCACGCGCTCTTGCAGTTTTTCTTTGTCGTAGTCAGAAGTGGCTTCTTCGATTTGCACACGCACTTGTTTCACGCGGGCTTCGATATCAGCAGCAGCACCTGCACCGTCGATGATGATGGTGTTTTCTTTGCCGATTTCTGCGCGCTTGGCGGTGCCGAGGTCTGCCAATGTGACTTTCTCGAGTGACATGCCAACTTCTTCAGCGATCACTTTACCGCCAGTCAAAATGGCGATGTCTTCCAACATGGCTTTGCGACGGTCGCCAAAGCCTGGGGCTTTCACAGCAACCACTTTCAAGATACCGCGCAAAGTGTTCACCACCAAAGTTGCCAAGGCTTCGCCATCGACATCTTCTGCAATGATCAACAATGGGCGGCCAGCCTTAGCGACTTGTTCCAAAGTTGGGAGCAAATCACGGATGTTGCTGATTTTTTTGTCGTACAACAACACAAATGGGTTGTCCAACAAAGCAGCTTGCTTTTCTGGGTTGTTGATGAAGTAAGGTGACAAGTAGCCACGGTCAAACTGCATACCTTCAACCACGTCGAGTTCGCTGTCCAAAGACTTGCCGTCTTCAACAGTGATCACGCCTTCTTTGCCCACTTTGTCCATCGCGTCGGCGATGATTTTGCCAATGGTTTCGTCAGAGTTGGCAGAGATAGAACCAACTTGGGCGATTTCTTTGGATGTGGTGGTCGCTTTTGAAGCCTTTTTCAATTCAGCCACCAAAGCAGCAACTGCTTTGTCGATACCGCGCTTCAAATCCATTGGGTTGCCACCGGCCACCACGTATTTCATGCCTTCGCGCACGATGGCTTGTGCCAACACGGTCGCTGTGGTTGTACCGTCACCGGCGATGTCAGAAGTCTTAGAAGCAACTTCTTTCACCATCTGCGCGCCCATGTTTTGCAACTTGTCTTTGAGTTCGATTTCTTTGGCGACGGACACACCGTCTTTGGTCACGGTTGGCGCGCCAAATGAACGCTCCAAAACCACATTGCGACCTTTAGGGCCCAAAGTTACTTTAACTGCGTTGGCGAGGATGTTCACACCCTCCACCATGCGTGCGCGGGCTTCGCCGCCAAAAATTACGTCTTTTGCTGCCATGTTAGGCTCCTAAATATGTGTTAATGATAAAAATATATGAAAAATCGGGCTGTAGGCGGCGTATTTATTGCCTAGTCTGCTATTAAATATATAGCATCACTAATTTTAGCTACAGCGTTGCGAATTACTTCTCGATAACAGCGAACAGGTCTTCTTCTTTCATGACCAACAATTCGTCGCCGTCAACTTTGACGGTTTGGCCACTGTATTTACCGAACAAAACGCGGTCGCCCACTTTCACGTTCAAAGCAATCAATGCGCCCTTGTCATCCTTTTTGCCAGGACCCACAGCCAAGATTTCGCCTTGGTCTGGTTTTTCAGCAGCGCTGTCTGGAATGACAATGCCGGAAGCTGTTTTGGTTTCGTTTTCAACGCGTTTCACAATCACGCGGTCGTGCAATGGACGAAGTTTCATGGTTTTTCCTTAATTAAAACAATGGGTTAGAAAAAATCTACCTGCGTTGTCGAACCGAATCGGTGACAACACATGTCTATACGAGCCTTCTGGGTGAACTTGTTAGCACTCAGATGCTGCGAGTGCTAATGATAAGGGTTTTTGTGGCTTTTTCAAGCCCTATAGGGAATTTTCCTCAGTTCACCATCACCAGCTTGCCCCTCACCGCGCGGCTGCTCATGTGGGCATAGGCTTCTTTGAGTTGCGCCATGGGCATGGTGCGGTCGATCACGGGTTTGATTTTGCCTTGGGCGTACCAGGTGGCCAGTTCGCCCATCATGGCGGCGTTGGCTTTGGGTTCTTTTTTTGCAAAGTCGCCCCAGAATACGCCGACCACTGAAGCGCCTTTGAGCAGCATCAAGTTAAACGGCAATGCGGGAATCGGCCCAGCTGCAAAGCCCACCACCAAATAGCGACCACGCCAAGCGATGCTGCGAAACGCTGGCTCGGTGTACGCGCCACCCACGGGGTCGTAAATCACATCTGGGCCTTTGCCACCTGTAAGTAGCTTGATGCGCTCGCGTAAATCTTCAGTACTGTAATTAATGGTTTCATCGGCGCCTATGCTTTTGCACAGCGCGCATTTGTCGTCGCTTGACGCGGCAGCAATCACCTTGGCGCCCATGGCTTTGGCGATTTGAATGGCAGATGTGCCCACACCACCCGCTGCGCCCAAAATCAAAACCGTTTCGCCCGCTTTGAGTGCGGCGCGGTCAACCAGCGCGTGATGCGATGTGGCGTAAATCATGATGAACGCTGCCGCATCCACATGTGGGAAACCCGCTGGCAATGGCATGCACATGGCGGCAGGTGCCAAAGTGTGTGTGCCAAAACCACCCGTGCCACTCAAACACGCCACGTTTTGCCCCACCTTGAGGTGCGTGACACCTGCACCCACTGCTTCAATCACACCTGCATATTCAGAGCCGGGCACAAATGGCAGTGCAGGTTTGTGTTGGTATTTGTTTTGCACTATCAAAATATCGGGAAAGTTCAAACTCGCCGCTTTGATGGCAATGCGTACCTGGCCTTCAGCCGGTTCGGGTGTGGGCAACTCTTGCCACGTGACAGCATCAATACCAATGGGGTTTTCACAAAGCCATGCGTGCATAGAGTGTCCTTTTAAAGATTTGTTTTTGACAATTTTGTTGATCCACACAAGGCTTCGCATCTTCTGTGCATGCTAAACTGATCACCGAGTTGTCGTTTCGTTGCCTCAGGGCATCATATTACAAGCTGCAAGGGAATCCTGCGAAACCATGTTATGAACAACGTTTTAATCTCAATGATTCTCAAACCATTTTCGCGCAGTGTTGGTGCCACATTCATTGCAGTGTGTCTTGCCTTTTTTATATCCGGATGCGCTACTGCACCTGTGATGCCTCGGCCAACTGCACAGCAAGCCCAGCGCCGCAAGCAGATAGCCATTTCGCACCTGCTGAGGCTCATATCAGCGGTCAATTTGGACAAACGCATTCTGGCTTTCATCTTTTAGAAAGAAGCGATCAAGCATTGTTGTGGCGCTTGGCTTTGATTGACTCTGCCAAGCACAGCCTTGATTTGCAATATTACGTATGGTTTGGCGACACCTTGGGTCATCTGATGATGTCACGGGTGATACAAGCGGCCAATCGTGGTGTCAAAGTGCGCATTCTGTTTGACGACCTGAACACCATGTTGCACGACATGACACATGTGGAGATGCGCGACCAACTGCTGAGCCATATTGCCAAGCACCCCAACATTCAAATTCGAGTATTCAACCCTTGGCAAGACCGATCACTGATTGGACGTGGACTGGGCATGCTCGGTGACTTTCAACGGCTCAACCGCCGCATGCACAACAAGCAAATGGTGGCTGATAACCGAGCCAGCATCATTGGTGGACGAAATTTGGGGGATGAATACTTTGGACTCAATCCCGCTTTCAATTTCCATGATTTGGATGTGCTTGGCATAGGACCAGTCGCTAGGCAAGCCAGCCTAGTATTTGATCGCTATTGGAACAGCGAGTGGGTAGAAGATATTCCAAAGCCAGCAACTGACAATACCACATCAAGCGGAAATTCAAAATGAAGTGGCAGCGCTTGATGCACCGCATCGACAACCCGAGTCTGCTGGCCATTGAGGCTGGGCGCATGGATTGGTCCAAGCAAATCGCGGAATTGAACAAATTATTGCTACCGGGTCAGAGTGTCGTGCACACGGATTCGCCTTCGCGAAGTGTGGACACCAAAAACCACATGCCCGATGCCATTCGCGCACTGATGCGCAGCGCGAAAAGTGAGTTGCTGATAACCAATGCTTACATCATTCCAGATGCCAACTTCATGGCGGATTTGCGTGAACTGGGAAGCCGTGGCGTCAAAATTCGAATCTTGACAAATTCACTGGCCTCACATGATGTGCCCGCAGTCAATAGCCACTATGAGAATTGGCGTGAACCGATTTTGGCAACTGGCGCTCATCTTTTTGAATTGAGGCCAGATGCCAAGATGCGGCGCGAGGTGGCTGAAATTGCCCCCTTACAAGCCGAGTTTGTTGGTTTGCATGCCAAGGGCATGGTGATTGACCGGCAACGCAGTTTCATTGGCTCGATGAACCTTGACCCACGCTCTGAAATCCTGAATTCTGAGATGGGCGTCATCATAGACAGTGCATCTTTGTCTGCAAAACTTGCCGATCGCATGTTGCAAGACATGAACGGTTTGAACAGTTGGCAAGTGGTACAAACCGCACCAGGTCAACTCACTTGGCGCAGCCATGATGGTGATTTAACTCAGCAACCGGCACGCAATTTGATGCAACGCTTAGAAAATTTTATTTTCAAAATATTCCCCAAAGATTTGTACTGAGGTTTCTTGGAAATGGTTAATTGCAAACAATCAAGTCTCATATGGCTGCTGGCCGTATTGCTATCGGGCTGTGCCAGCGTCACCAACTTGCCAGCACCCGATACATCTACAGACGGTGCATTACCAAGCGTTAACGACGCCCATCATCACTTTAGGCGATACGCAAGAACACCTTTCAACGGGCTTTCCTCTGCACGACAACGACAGCGCGGTGGATGCCTATGTGGAAGTGGCACAACGCCCACCTGAGCAAGCCTTGTTCGGTCGCCGCTTGATGGAATGGGTTTTACACAACCATGCTGAAGAGCCTTTTTTGCATCTCGGTGATGTCATGGATCTGTCCTGCCGCATTGAAGCGGATCGGATGAACAAAATTTTCAAAGCAGCCCTGCAAACAGGCGCTATTTTGCCAGGCAACCACGACGGCCTGATGTTTGGGATTTATGCGTATGGAATTCTGAGCAAGAATGGTACGGAAAAAGTGATCCCAGAAGTAGACCATTGGAACAAAGCTTGCATGCGTGGTGCAGGCTTGGACGATACAAAACACAAGACTGACAACGAAGCGATATCCAAGCGGGACTTTATTGCGCTGTACATTGCGCAGCACAGCAAAGACAGTCGCATCAAACCTCAATTGGATCAGCCACGCCCAAATGGACGGCAAAGTATCAGCTGGCGCAGTTCTGACCCAATGGCTTTCCTGTCAGGCGTTGAGGCGGAATTGATCGATGGCAGTCTGTATGCCGACTCTTACATTGCGCAACGCCTCAAGCTTCCGCGCGCGCCAGGCGCCACGCGCGACACCATCATCATTGGTTTAGACACCAATCAAGCAGGTCTTGCGGTGGATGTCATGGACACTTTAATGGGACACAGCCCAGGGGATTTGGGCAAAATTCACCCAGACCAAGTCAATGCCATCACCAAATGGGTCAACGAGGCCAAAGTCCGCGGCGACATTGTTATTTTTGCGGGTCACCACAACTGGCTTTCCATCAACTTGGCATCGCGGGTTTTGCTGTTCAATGTCATGTCGCAACTGGATCACCCCTTGGTTTATTTGTCAGCGCATACACACACCGGGTTTTGGGCTGCACACAAAAACGTGACTGGCAGACCGTACTGGAATTGAACACCAGTTCACTTTCGGATTGGCCTTTGGCTTACAGGCGCATCAGCTTTGCATACGATGAAGCAAAAAACCGCATTCTGGTCAAAGGCGACTTGATGCCACGTGGCGTAACGCCCACCCTGACAGATGCTGATTTGCTCGCTGCATGGAATACACAAACTTGCGGGAAACTGGCTTCAATACCAATCGACAAAATTCAGAATGAAGACAAGTCTTTGGTCAAACTACAGCGCGATTCACGTGGCTCGTTGTTTGAATGGATGATGTCATGGCTCACCCCCGTCTGCCCAAGTTGCGAAGAGCCTTTGTACCAACATGCGCTGTCATACCAAAGGGAAATGCTGCAAACACTGTTGCAAGTTGGACGTGATCTTGACATCAAGACACACCAATTAAATCAGGTGAAGTTGCCTGGCTTTTGTGGCTCCAAAGGACTGGCTGATTGTGCAAAAAGTCTACTCAATGAAAAACCTACTGACTTCAAATCCAGTACCGATCTGTTTCGACGCACAGCCAGCTTGGTCGCCAACTTGAATGACCATTTAGATGACCTAACGACACCCGACGCCAAGAATTACATGACCTGCCGAGCCGTGCAGGCCGCGAAAATTGACTACGACTTGATTGATCACGAGATCAGTGAGCATCGCCGGGAAAAGCAGCGCCGTAAAAACAGCTTTTTCATCATAGAAGCCAGCGTGGGTATGAATTAACCGGTCTTCGACTTAACTTTTCTTCAAAGCTTTTTTGGCTTGCGCTTGCGACAAGCCTTTGAGTTTTTTGCACGTGCCTTTGGCCACATACACCCATTCTGATTTGTCGTTATCAACTTTAGCTTGCCCAGCACAATCATGTGTGGCGCTTAAATTGGCACAGGCGTTTTGACCAGCTTTCGCAATGCCGTAGCATTTTTCTTTACCGGGTAAATCACTGGCCATGTGGCTGGATGCAGAAGTGGCTGTACTCAGCAACAATGTTGCCAACAATGTTGTTGCTGCAGATTGAATAAGCGCTTGATGTTTCATACGGTGCAGGATGGTCTTACCTCAACGACCGGTAAACCGAGCCGATCGCTTCTCTATAAACGAACGCAGGCCTTCGGCCGCATCTTCCGAGTTGGCCAATATGCGCTGAGTTTCGATGAACTCGGCCATGGCGGCCAGTGGGCCGTGCTCCACCGCCTTGATAGCGTTGAGCCGGGTGGCGACCACGGCTGCGGGTGCTTGCTCGGCAATGGTCTGGGCGATGCGCAGGGCGGCATCCAGCTCTTCGCCAGCTGGCACGATTTTTTGCACAAAATTGAGGCGGTAGGCCTCGGCGCTGTCAAACTCGTCCCCCGTCAGCAGATGCAGCATGGCATTGCCAAGGCCCGCTCGCTCTGCCATGCGCAGCGTTGCACCGCCCGTGGGCATGATGCAGCGTTTGACCTCTAGCTGCGAGAATCGGCAGCTGCTGGACGCGACCACAATGTCCGCCCCCAGCATCAGCTCGATACCCGCCGTGAAGGTGATACCTTTGACCGCCACCACCATCGGTTTGGTGCGGCGTCGGAAACCCGGCTGACCCAAGTCAAAAGGGTCTACCAGACCCTCGGGAGCCAGCTTTTTTCCTTCGCGCATGAGTGGCGCACAGGTGGGAAGGTCAAGTCCGGCGGTGAAATGGTCACCCGCAGCGCACAGCACGCCTACCCGCAGCGATGGGTCATCGTCCAGCCGCGTGTACGCCTCGGCCAGCTCGCGAAACATCTTTGGGGTGAAACCGTTGCGTTTAGACGGCCGGTTGATGCCGATCAGCAGCACATGGCCCTTCACTTCGGTGTCGATGCCACCTTCGGTTTGTTCTGCTGAAAAATTCATCATGTCTTATTTTTTAGAATAAACGCTACAAAATAGATAGCTAATAATGTAATAAATACGCCGGCTACAGTCTAAAATTGATGCTCAAATCACTCGCACCCGAATCACATGTTCCACCGCTGCAATGGCTGACACCACATCGTCGGTGGGTTTGGTTTCCACGTCAATGATGTTGAAAGCCAATTCGCCACGGCTTTTGTTCATCATGTCGATGACGTTGACTTTTTTATCCGCCAGCACCGACAACACATGACCCAACACACCAGAGACGTTGTCGTTGGAAAAGGTGATGCGGCTGGAGTTCGCCACGCGGCCCATGCTGACGGCGGGGAAGTTAACCGAGTTGACGATGTTGCCGTTTTCCAAATAGTCCATCAACTGGTTCGCCGCCATCACGGCACAGTTTTCTTCCGACTCTTCGGTGCTGGCACCGATGTGTGGCATGGCGATGACTTTGGGGTGGTTCAGCATGGCGGGTTCGGGGAAGTCACAGACGTAATAAGCCAGCTTACCTGCATCCAAACTTTGCTTCACCGCGGCTGAATCAACAATGGTTTCGCGTGCAAAATTCAAGAGCACAGCTGTTGGTTTGGCTTGTGCCAGCGCAGCAGCGTTGACCATGTGCTTGGTAGCTTCCAATGCGGGCACGTGCAAGGAGATGTAATCCGACCGCGCCATCAAGCGCCGACAGATTTTCCATGCGCTGCACACTGCTGTCCAAGCGCCAAGCGGCGTCTATCGACAAAGCAGGGTCAAAGCCCACCACCTTCATGCCCATGGCCAAAGCCATGTCTGCCACCAGTGAGCCAATCGCGCCCAAGCCCACAATGCCCAGTGTTTTGCCTTTGATTTCGCCACCGGCAAAACGGGCTTTTTCTTTTTCCAAAAGAGCGTGCATCTCAGCCGCATCGGTCATGTCGGTCAAAGAATTCACATACGCCATGCCAGGCAAGATACCGCGTGTGGCGAGCAGCATGCCCGCCATCACCAGCTCTTTCACCGCATTGGCATTGGCGCCAGGTGTGTTGAAACACCACGATGCCCAGTTTGCTGTAGTCTGCCACCGGTACATTGTTGGTACCCGCACCGGCACGCGCCACCGCCACCAATGAGGCGGGCACTTCCACGCCTTGCAGCTTTTGGCTGCGCAACAAAACTGCATCGGGGCTGCCAATGTCGCTGCCCACCTCATAGCTGCCGCGCGGAAAGCGCTCTAAGCCTTTGACCGAGATTTTGTTATAGGTTTTGATTTTGAACATACGCACGCCTTGAAAAAATGTTAAAACAGAACGCTATATATTTAATAGCAATCTAGGCAATCAATACGCCGGCTAGAGGCCAATTTCTTATATATTTACAGCGAAGATCAGGCCTGCGTTACCTCTGCATAGCCCCAAGTCAACCAAGGCAACAGGGCTTGCAAATCAGCGCGCTCGACCGTGGCACCACACCAAATGCGCAGGCCAGCGGGTGCGTCTTTGTAGGCGCCCAAGTCGTAGCCTACACCTTCGGTTTCCAAAAGCTTGATCAATTTTTTGACTTGCTCTTCAGTCGCTTTCAAGGTCAAGCAGACGCTGGTGTTGGAACGTGTGGCTTTGTCTTTGGCCAAGAAAGAAATCCAATCATTCTTAGACACAAAATCTTCCAGTACGCCCAAGTTGGCTTCACTGCGGGCAATCGTGCCGGCCGCGCCTTTGACACCACCTAGGCCATCGACCCAGGCCAATGCATCCAAATAATCTGACACGCACAACATCGACGGCGTGTTGATGGTTTCGCCTTTGAACAAGCCTTCGGTCAACTTGCCGCCCGACTTCATGCGGAACACTTTGGGCATGGGCCAAGGTGGGTTGTAGGCTTCAATGCGCTCAGCAGCGCGTGGGCTCAAAATCAACATGCCATGTGCACCTTCGCCGCCCAGCACTTTTTGCCATGAGTAGGTGATCACATCCAACTTGTCCCAAGGCATGTCCATGGCAAACACGGCAGAGGTGGCGTCGCAAAATGTCAAGCCCGCACGGTTCGCTGGTATCCAATCACCATTCGGCACTTTCACGCCCGATGTGGTGCCGTTCCAAGTGAAGACCACGTCGTTCTCAAAGTTAACTTTGCTGAAGTCCGCAATGTCGCCATAGTCGGCTTTGATGACGTTCACGTTCGGCAGTTTGAGTTGCTTGACAATGTCGGTCACCCAACCAGCGCCAAACGATTCCCATTCCATCACGTCCACGCCGCGCGCGCCCAACATGGACCACATCGCCATCTCAATCGCGCCAGTGTCAGAGCCGGGCACAACCGCCACGCGGTAGCCTTCAGGCAAACCCAAAATGCGGGCAGTTTCGGTACATGCCAAACCCAAGGCTTTTTTGCCCAATGCCGAGCGATGCGAGCGCCCCAACACATCCAGCTGCAGCTTGCTGACGTCGTAGCCCGGACGTTTGGAGCATGGGCCGGATGAGAAATTGGGGTTCTTGGGTTTGACAGTGGGTTTGGTGATGTTGGTCATAGGACTATATTCAATTAACAAAATAAAAAATCATTGTAGCAAGTGTGCAATGTTCTAAATCAAGCCCTGCTCCGCCATCGACAGGGTTTGACCTTTGGCCACGATGATGTGGTCCAGCACCCGCACATCAACCAAGCCCAAAGCGGCTTTCAAGGTTTGTGTCAAAGATTCATCGGCCTTAGATGGCTGCACGCCGCCGCTGGGGTGGTTGTGGCACAGCACCACGCTGCTGGCATGGTGGTGCAAAGCGCGCAGCACCACTTCACGCGGGTAGACGCTGGTTTGCGTGAGCGTGCCGCGAAACAGTTCTTCCATCGCCAGCATGCGGTTTTGTGCATCGACAAAGAGCACCGCAAACACCTCATACGTCTTGTGCGCCAAATGCAATTGCAAATAGTCTTTGACCGCGTTGGGCGATTCAAACACGGTGCGCGTTTGCATTTGCTCGGCCAGTGCACGGCGTGCCAGTTCCAGCACCGCCACCAGCTCGGCGCGCTTGGCCGGGCCTAGGCCTTTGATGCGTTTCAAATCTTCAGCCGTGGTGTTGAGCAAGCCTGCAATGCCGCCAAAACCCAGTTTGCTGTCCAACAGTTCCTGCGCCATTTGCAGCACGCCTTTGCCGACAATACCGGTGCGCAGCAATATCGCCAGCAGTTCGGCATCGCTCAATGCGCCAGCACCGCGAGCCAACAGCTTTTCGCGGGGGCGGGAATCAGCGGGGGTGTTTTTCATGGACATACAGTGTCAATTAGCGGCAACTGAAAAGGCTTTAGAAAAATGGAGCGAAGTTCATACCGAACTTCATACAATAGGGGCAACCATATTGTCAGTGTAACGAATCTTTTCATGAACGCAGCAACCCCCACACCCACCGACGCACCCATCGTCCAAGCCGACTCATTCCTCACCTTGCACTACCGTTTGGCAGGCAAAGCGGGCGATGTCATCAACACCTTTGGCGGCAAACCCGCGACGCTGTCTTTGGGCACAGGCGAACTGGCTCCTGCGGTTGAAGCCAAGTTGATCGGCTTGTTTGAGGGCGCACACGAAACTTTTGAATTGCCTGTCGGCGCTGCCTTTGGCGAACGCAATGCCAGCTTGGTGCAATGGCTGGCCAAAAGCGAATTGACCGCCATGGGCGACCCGCAAGAAAGCTACGCTGTGGGCGACGTGGTGCAGTTCCCCACACCCGACCGCAAAGGGCAATTTGCTGGTGTGGTGACCGATTTCAAAGGCGATGGTTTGAACGCAGCGGTGCAGTTTGATTTCAACCACCCGCTGGCAGGCCAGCCAGTGATTTTTGAAGTGCAGTTGATTGGTGTACTATGAATGCTATATATAAAATAGCAACACAGGCAATCAATACGCCGGCTACAGGTCAAAAAAGCATTAATAAATTAGAATCCATCCTGCTTGCAGAGCCGCGCGGCTTTTGCGCGGGTGTGGATCGCGCGATCGACATTGTTGACATCGCTTTGCAAAAATTTGGCGCACCCATCTATGTGCGGCACGAAATTGTGCACAACACCTATGTGGTGAACGACCTCAAAGCCAGGGGCGCGATTTTCATTGAAGAGTTGAGCGATGTACCAGCAGGTGCCACGCTGGTTTTTTCGGCACACGGTGTCGGCAAAGCTGTGCAGCAAGAAGCGGCTGCGCGTGGCTTTCAAATTTTTGATGCCACCTGCCCACTGGTCACCAAGGTGCATGTGGAAGTGGCCAAACTGCACGCCGAAGGTTACGAATTCATCATGATTGGCCATGCTGGCCACCCTGAAGTCGAAGGCACCATGGGGCAGCTCAACGGTGGCATCCATTTGGTTGACAGTGTGGAAGATGTCGCCCACGTGCAGCCCGCGCAAACCGACAAATTGGCGCTGGTAACGCAAACCACCTTGAGTGTGGACGACGCAGCGGCCATCACCGCGGCTGTGATGGCACGCTTTCCCAAAGTGCGTCAACCCAAAATGCAAGACATTTGCTACGCCACGCAAAACCGCCAAGACGCCATCAAAATCATGAGCCCGCAAGTGGACATGGTGATCGTGGTCGGCAGCCCCACCAGTTCCAACAGCAACCGCTTGGCCGAACTCGCCACACGCCTAGGCACCGAAAGCCACATGGTCGATAACGCCAGCGAACTAGACCCCGCATGGTTCACCAACAAAACCACCATAGGCCTCACCGCCGGCGCATCCGCCCCCGAAGTGCTGGTCGATCAAGTGATCGCCCGCATCAAAGAACTGGGCGCGGTATCGGTCCGCAAAATGGACGGCGTGCAAGAGACCATGAAGTTTCCGCTGCCGAAAGGGTTAAAGCTTTAGCGAATAGGTTAAAGCTTTAAGGCTTCTGGCAGATATACAAAATATCCGCGAATATCGGACTGCTGCAAGGTTCTGAGCGGACTTTGAAGCCGTGTTCGGCGAACTTGGCTTCCCAGCCGGATTGGCTTTTGAAACTGAGATTTTCTTTGGCTTGCACGGTGTTGGATTGGGTGAATCCAATGGTCGTAGCCAGCTTTTCATAGAGCTGGTTGAGCTTGGAAATCAAACCACCTTGCTGGTTCACTTCGCGTGCCAAGAACAAACCACCCGCTGGCAATTGCGCGTAGGCTTTGGCAATCATCTCATCTTGTTGTTGTGGGCTGAAGTAGTGCAAAAAATCGATCATCATGATGGCGTCAAATGTGCCATCAACCACTGGGCTGCCACTGCTGACAGCAAACTGCAAATTGGAGATGCCTTTACCTGAATCAGCTGCTTGTTTGGCCAATGCAATTCGCGCGACATCATGGTCTGGTGGCCAACACGGTTCTTTGCGGTGCCGCCAGGGCCAACTCCATCGCCAGCAAGCCATGACCACAACCGACATCCAACACTTTCGCCGTCTTCGGCACATAGGCTGCCATGCGAGCATACGGTGTGAGCCACCAGCGCAGGTGCAAAAAAATCTTGGTTCCTAAGCTGATACCAGGAATGGCGTTGTAACGGCTGGCGAGGTTCATGGCGAAGTAGATTTGAAATATTAAGCCAAGAGCGTATCGGCGATGCGCTGTGCACAGGCTTTGGTTTGCGCAGGGTCACGCGCTTCCACCATCACGCGCACCAAAGGCTCGGTACCGCTGGCGCGGTTCAAAATACGGCCGGTATCGCCCAGCTCTTGCTCTACTGATTTGCATGCGGCAATGAAGCTTGGGCGCGTTTGCAATTCAGCCCAGGTTTGCCCAGGCTTTAAGCGCACATTGATCATGGTTTGCGGAAAGAGGGTGACGTCGCTCAACAAAGCCGCCATGGTTTTGCCGCTGCGGGCGCAGGCTTGCAGCACTTGCAGTGCGCTCACAATGCCGTCACCGGTGGTGTGCTTGTCCAAGGCCAGCAAATGACCCGAACCTTCACCGCCCAATATCCAACCGCGTTTTTCTAATTCTTCCAGCACGTAACGGTCGCCCACTTTGGCACGCACGAATTCAACACCTTTGGCTTTGAGTGCCACTTCGACCGCCAAGTTGGTCATCAAGGTTCCCACCGCACCTGCAACAGCTTCACCGCGTTCTAAACGCTCTTTGACCATCAGGTACAACACCTCATCGCCATTGAACAAGCGACCATTTGTGTCCACCAGTTGCAAGCGGTCGGCATCGCCATCCAGTGCAATGCCGTAATCGGCTTTGTGCAATTTGACGGCTTCTATCAACGCTTCGGGGTGTGTGGCACCCACGTCTTTGTTGATGTTCATGCCATCTGGCGCGCAGCCTATTGATACGACCTCTGCGCCCAATTCATGAAACACTTTGGGTGCCACTTGGTAGGCTGCACCGTGGGCGGCATCGACCACAATCTTCAAGCCTTTGAGTGTCAAATCATTGGCAAAGGTGCTTTTGCAAAACTCGATGTAACGGCCTGAGGCATCGTCCAAACGCTTGGCTTTGCCTAGGTTGGCAGAGTCCACCCAAATGGGCGACTCTTGCATCATGGCTTCTACTGCCAGCTCCCACGCATCGTCTAGCTTGGTGCCTTGGGCAGAGAAGAACTTGATGCCGTTGTCTTGAAATGCATTGTGGCTGGCGCTGATGACCACGCCCAAGTTGGCGCGCTGTGCCCGTGTGAGATATGCCACTGCCGGCGTTGGAATAGGGCCCAGCAGCACCACATTGACACCCGCTGAGTTGAAACCCGACTCCAAAGCGCTTTCCAACATGTAGCCAGAAATGCGCGTGTCTTTGCCAATCAGCACCGTGGGGTGTGCTTCGGTTTGTTTGAGTACGCGGCCTACGGCGTGTGCGAGTTTGAGTGCGAAGTCTGGCGTGATGGGGTATTTGCCCACCTCGCCCCGAATGCCGTCTGTTCCAAAAAATTGTCTAGTCATTGTTTACCCAATATCTTGTCCAGTTTAATCTCTCTGCTCAGCTTTCAGTTTTTATTCTGGTTCACCGCTTGCACCACTTTGAGTGCAGCCGCCGTTTCGCGTACATCGTGCACGCGCACAATGCTGGCACCATTTTGCACTGCCAGCACAGCCGCCACCACACTGGGCGCCACGCGATCCGACATCTGCAGCCCAGTGACAGCGCCAATCGCGGTTTTGCGTGACCAACCCGCCAATAGAGGTACGCCCAGCGCCAAGAACTCACGCTGATTGGCCAACAAACTGAAATTTTGCTCAGTTGTTTTGCCAAATCCAATGCCAGGATCCACCACAATACGTGACAAATCGACCCCTAGCCGGCATATTGATTGCCTACGTTGCTCTAAAAATGATAGCACTTGTGGGATGATTGAATCTACATCGCCTTGCATGGGCTGCAGTTGCATGGTTTGCGGTTCGCGGTGCATGTGCATCAAGCACACGCCACAACTGGCTGTTTGGCCACAATGCTCTCTGCACTGGCATGTCCCTCGCCCGCCGGTTGGCGCAAAGCCCAAATGTCGTTGATGATGTCAGCCCCCATGTCCAGCACCGCTTGCATGACCTGCGGCTTGTAGGTGTCAATGGAAATGGGAATGCCCCATGTGAGCACCTCAGCCAACACCGGCAAGATGCGTTCTAACTCAATGTGCAAGGGCACTTGAGGCGCACCTGGGCGAGACGATTCACCACCTAAGTCCAAAATGTCTGCACCATCTTTGACCAATTGTTCGGCATGGGCAATGGCGCTGCCAAAGTGAGCATACCGCCCACCATCCGAAAACGAGTCGGGTGTGACATTGACTATGCCCATGATTTTGGGTTGGGTCAAATCAATTTGAAAACGTGCAGTCTGCCAGTACATGTGCTTATTCTAATTGGGTGATTGAATCAGACTGAAAACAAAAAACGAGGCCATGGCCTCGTTTTTAAGTCCTCACCCTCAGCTTAAGCTGCCGTTGGTGCAGCGTCTGGTTTGATCACAGGTGCCGTGCCACTGCCACCACCGTCACCACCCGCAGGCGGAATACGTGGCGTCCAATCTTTAGGTGCTGTCGGCACTTTGCCTGCCATGATCTCGTCGATTTGGTCAGAGTCGATGGTTTCCCATTCCAGCAAAGCCTTGGCCATGGCGTGCATTTTGTCTTGGTTGTCTTCAATCAATTTGCGCGCACGACCGTATTGCTCGTCAATGATGCGACGCACCTCGTTGTCCACCTTCAACATGGTTTGCTCACTCATGTTGGTGGTTTTGGTGACGGAGCGCCCCAAGAACACTTCGCCTTCATTGTCGGCATACACCATAGGACCCAATGCTTCAGACATGCCATAGCGCATCACCATGTCGCGTGCCAAACCGGTTGCACGTTCAAAATCGTTGCTGGCGCCCGTGGTCATTTGCTTCATGAACACTTCTTCGGCAATGCGACCACCAAACAGCATGGCGATTTGGCTCAACATGAACTCGCTGTCGTAGCTATAGCGGTCGGCTGCTGGCAAGCTCATGGTCACACCCAAGGCACGGCCGCGCGGGATGATGGTGACTTTATGTACTGGGTCGCACTTGGGCAGCATTTTGCCAATCAAGGCATGGCCAGCTTCGTGGTAAGCCGTGTTGCGGCGCTCTTCTTCGGCATGATCATGCTCTTGCGCTCTGGCCCCATCAAGATTTTGTCTTTGGCTTTTTCAAAGTCTTGCATTTCCACCACACGCGCATTGCGGCGTGCGGCCATCAAAGCAGCTTCGTTGCACAAGTTGGCCAAGTCAGCGCCACTCATACCCGGTGTACCACGGGCAATCGTGCCAGGATTGACATCTTGCGATGCGGGGATTTTGCGCATGTGCACATTCAAAATTTGCTCACGTCCGCGAATATCCGGCAAGGTCACATAGACTTGGCGGTCAAAACGACCTGGACGCAACAAAGCGGCATCCAGAATGTCGGGGCGGTTGGTAGCCGCCACCACAATCACGCCGAGGTTGGTTTCAAAACCATCCATCTCAACCAGCATTTGATTCAGTGTTTGTTCGCGCTCATCGTTGCCACCACCTAAACCCGCGCCACGCTGGCGACCTACGGCATCAATCTCGTCGATGAAGATGATGCAAGGGGCGTTTTTCTTAGCGTTTTCAAACATGTCACGCACACGCGATGCGCCTACACCAACAAACATTTCCACAAAATCTGAACCCGAAATCGCAAAGAACGGCACTTTGGCTTCGCCAGCAATGGACTTGGCCAACAATGTTTTACCTGTACCCGGTGGGCCGACCAAGAGCAAACCGCGTGGAATACGTCCGCCCAGCTTTTGAAAGCGGCCAGGGTCTTTCAAGAAATCGACCACTTCTTTGACTTCTTCTTTCGCTTCGTCGCAACCAGCTACATCGGCAAATGTGACGGTATTGGCGCTTTCATCCAACAGTTTGGCTTTGCTTTTGCCAAAGCTGAAAGGGCCGCCTTTGCCACCACCTTGCATTTGCTTCATGAAATAAACCCATACGCCAATGAGCAAAAGCATAGGACCCCAGCTCATTAAAAGCGACATCAGCAATGAGCCTTCTTCGCGTGGCTTAACGTCAAACTTCACGTTGTTGGCAATTAAATCACCGACCAAACCACGGTCTAAATAGGTGGCGGTGGTGCGAATTTTTTTGTCGTCGCTGGTCACACCGACAATTTCAGTGCCGCCTTGACCTTCTTGGATGGTGGCGCTCTTAATTTGCTTGTTGCGGATTTGTTCGAGAAACTCAGAATAACCCACATAGCCCGCACCCGCCGAACCTTTGGGCTCCATTTGTTTGAACACGGTGAACAACACCATGGCAATCACAGCCCAAACTGCAAATTTTGATAACATTTCTTTATTCAAGAGTCGCTCCTAGGAATACAGGCATTCAATTAAGCATTAGATATTGGCATGATTTTAGAGGTTTCAAGCTCTCAGCGTCTTTCAAAACGCTTAATACGAAGAAATAGTGGTTTGAAGCATCGTTTTTGGGCCTTATTTCTGCCCCAAGCCGACTAAAAAGGTTTCTGAAGAACCTGAACGAGACGCGGCTGGTTTCACTGCTTTAACGATCTTGAAGCTGGTTTTGAACAAGTTCACCAATTGGCTGTAGCCACTGCCGTGAAATACTTTAGCCACCAAAGCCCCTTGCGGCTTCATGTGGTTTTGACAAAAATCGATGGCCAATTCAATCAAATGTTCGACCCGCGCCGCATCGGTGGCGTCAATCCCTGTCAGATTGGGTGCCATGTCTGAGACCACCACATCCGCCAATTGCCCTTGCATTTCTTCTTTGAGTTGCTGCAAAAGCGCATCTTCGCGAAAATCACCTTGCAAGAAAATCACCCCCTCAATCGGGGCCATTTCCAACAAATCCAAGGCAATGATTTTGCCATCCAGCTCACCCACAGCCGCACCGCCGCTCAGTGCCGTTTTGGGAGACATTTTGCGACGAATGTACTGACTCCAAGCACCGGGTGTAGAACCCAAATCGACTACCAATTGACCCGGCTTAATCAAGCCAAATTGTTCGTCGATTTCTTTGAGTTTGTAGGCGGCTCTGGCGCGGTAGCCTTCGCGTTTCGCTAGCTTGACGTAGGTGTCGTTGACATGGTCGTTCAACCACGCTTTATTGACTTTTTTACTTTGGGTTTTAACTTTCATGCAATAGCATTATCGCCTTTCGTCGTTTATTTCGATGCGTAACGTTATAGAACAGCGATGATGGCCAAAACCAAGCATGTTTTGGGAAAAAGTGAGCTTCGCAGATAATACGGTTATGACAAAAATTATTCTCACGCCGCAAGAGCGCAAAGTTCACCGCGCAGAAGCGCATCACTTGGACCCTGTGGTCATGATTGGCAATGACGGTTTATCCGCTGCAGTAACCAAAGAAGTCAATGCTTCATTGAACGCCCACGGCTTGATCAAAATCCGTGTTTTGGGTGACGACCGCATCGCACGCGAAGAAATGTTCCAAACTTTGGCAGAAAAGCTCAGTGCTGCGCCAATTCAACACATTGGCAAACTCTTGGTATTGTGGCGACCCAAACCAGAAATTAAAAAAGTTCGCTCAGAAGACGAAGACCGCATGCCTGGGCCGCGCGACTTCAAAGTTTTGAAATACAGCACTTTGGGAGGACAACGCCCTGAGGTGAAAATGTTGCGCGTGCTGGGTAACCAGCGTCTCACACAAGGCGGCAAAGTCAAGCGCGCTCAACCGAAACAAACTTCGATTAAAAAGCGCAGCCAAACCTAAAAGGATGAACCGCCATGCAACGTGTTACACCCGCCTCACTCGTTGATGCGCTGAAATCACATTTTGGCGATCGGTGCTCAACTGCTTTGGCTGTGCGCGAGCAACACGGCAAAGACGAATCAATTTTTGATGTGCCACCACCCAGTGCTGTGGTGTTTGCCGAATCGACAAAAGATGTCGCTGCTGCCGTACAAATGGCTGCCAAACACCAAACCCCAGTCATCCCTTTTGGCACCGGCTCATCGCTTGAAGGACATTTATTGGCCGTGCAAGGTGGCATCAGCATCGATGTCAGTCGCATGAACAAAGTACTCAGCGTCAACGCTGAAGATTTAACCGTGACTGTACAAGCAGGTGTGACACGCAAGGCCGTGAACGATGCCATCAAAAACGAGGGCTTGTTTTTCCCGATAGACCCGGGTGCAGATGCATCCATTGGTGGCATGGTCGCCACACGTGCCAGTGGCACCAATGCTGTGCGATACGGCACCATGCGGGAGAATGTGTTGGCGCTGGAGGTTGTTACAGCCAGTGGCGAAATCATTCGCACTGGTACACGCGCAAAAAAATCGTCTGCGGGCTATGATTTAACCCGACTCATGGTGGGCTCAGAAGGCACGCTGGGCGTAGTGACAGAAATCACTTTGAAACTTTACCCATTACCCGAAGCGATTTCAGCCGCTGTTTGCTCCTTCCCCAGCATTGAAGCCGCCGTTCGCACCACCATACAAATCATTCAAGTAGGCATTCCGATTGCACGCGTTGAATTGATAGATGCCAACTCCATTCGCGCTGTCAATGCTTATTCAAAATTGGATTTGAACCCATCACCCATGTTGTTGATGGAATTCCATGGATCTCCTGCCAGTGTGAAAGAGCAAGCCGAATTGGTGCAAGACATCGCAACAGAATTTGGTGGCACCGCATTTGATTGGGCCAGCACGCCTGAGGCACGCACCAAGCTATGGACAGCCAGACACAATGCCTATTTTGCGGCAGTGCAATCGCGACCTGGTTGCCGTGTGATCACCACCGACACCTGCGTACCCATCTCCCGTTTGGCTGATTGTTTGCTTGAAACCGTTTATGAAGCGGATGCCAGCGGCATCCCTTACTTTTTGGTCGGGCATGTAGGCGATGGCAATTTTCATGTCGGGTACCTGATTGACCCGGCTTCAAAGCTAGAGCACGATACGGCGGAAGCGTTGAATCACCAGCTGGTTAAAAGAGCCTTGGCGATGGATGGCACCTGCACCGGTGAGCACGGCGTAGGGTTGCACAAAATGGGGTTTTTGGTTGAAGAAGCTGGGGCAGGAGCGGTGCAGATGATGCGCAGCATCAAGCATGCTTTAGACCCCGATAACATCATGAATCCAGGTAAGATTTTTACCTGGTAATCGATAGCGCTGGGCACTTTTGCCCAGCCGCCAGTTCGACCAATTTGTTAAATCCTAGGCTGCTTATTTAGCCGATGCAAGAATTTTTTCCACTTGCCCAGCGTCGATAGCTCCAGGTACGCGTGTGCCATCTGCAAATATCAAAGTGGGCGTGCCAGTGATTTTGAATTTTTTGCCAAACTCAACATTGCGCGCCACAGCTGCTGTATCGCAAGTGGCAGGCACAATCGCCGCATCCCGCAACATGTAGTCTTGCCAAGCTTTGGACTTGTCTTTGGCGCACCATAGATTATTCGATTTGGTCACAGAATCAGCGCCCAAGATGGGGTACAAGAACATGTAAAAAGTGGCGTTGTCGACTTTTTGCATATTGGCTTCAAAGCGTTTGCAATAACCGCAATTCGGGTCTTCAAAAACGGCAATCTTGCGTTTGCCATTGCCACGCACAATTGTGAAGGCATCTTTCAATGGCAATGCTGAGAATGCGATGGCAGTCAATTTGGTTGTTCGTTCTTCGGTTAGGTTCACGCGTGCTTTGGTATCCAAAATGCTGCCTTGAATCATGTGACTGGCATCGGCATCGGTGTAGATGATTTCTGTTCCATTGACACGCACCTCAAAAATACCGGGAATAGGGGTTTTTGAAACCTCATCAATCGCCGGAAAATTCGGGAATCGCTCTTTCAGGTTTTTGCGAATGCTGGCGTCATCAGCCACTGCAACAACACTGAACAAACCCAGTGCACTGATGGCCAACAGACGTTTGGCTGAACTTTTTAAATTAAACATACATTCCCAATCTACATTATGAAGTGACTAACTTTACCGCTTTACTGTCGCATTGATCGATCAAATCCTTACAAGCCCATGGCTCTTTTTGCAATCCAGCGCTTGACCAAGCCGCTCTTTTCAAACCTTTGCATTCCCCAATTTCTGACCATTTCAACTGGAGACTCTGGCCGCGCAAACAACTGTTGCAAGCCATCTGTGACCGAGCTCACAGTCAAAAATTCCCATTTGCGCACACGTTCGTAGCGTTTTAACAATTTCAAATCACTGATCCGGCGCCAAGACTCACGTTGACGCAGTACCTTTGCCAGTTCATTCACGTCGCCCAAGCCTAGATTCAAACCTTGCCCCGACAGTGGATGCACCGTGTGTGCCGCATCACCTGCTAAAACCCATGCACCTAATGTGGCATGCTGACCCACCCAATGCTTGGCGCTAGACAACTGCAAGGGCCAAGCCACTCGCTCGCTACACAATCGCATCTCGCCCAAATCACCGCCGCTTGCCTCACTCACTGCTAATGCAAACGCTGGTTCGTCTAATGCGAGTAACGCTTGCGCTTGCGCTGGATTGACAGACCACACCAGTGCAACATAGTTCCCATCCGTTTGCTCTAAATTCTCATGGCTGGCTGTCTTGCCACCCTGTGAAAGCGGCAAAAATGCCAAAATCTCACCATTTTTAAACCATTGCTTGGCAAAGCCTGCATGCGACAAGCTGGTACTTAAACGCGCGGCTACCGCGTGCTGGTGATAAGGGGTGACTTCAAACTCAACCGCCAATTGTTCGCGAGTGGCGCTGTGTTTACCCTCACAAACCACCGTTAAATCAGCCTGAATTTTGGCGTCATCAATTGCGCCAATGACATCAACCATGGGTTGATATTGAATGGCTTGTGCCAAGTTGGCTTCTAAAGCGGGAACATCCACAATCCATGCCAAAGCTTGTGCGCCTTGTTCACTGCTGTGGAAGTTCACTGCGCCACTGGTATCGCCATGCACTTGCATGCCCAACACGGGTGTAGCTTGTGAAGCTTCAGGCCATACACGCAATGTCTCCAGAAGAGTTTTGGATGCCACATTCAAGGCATAAGCTCTCACGTCTTTCTTGTCACTGCTGTGCTGAGGGGATTTATCTACCAATGCCACACGCAAACCATCTTTGGCCAGTAGCAATGCCAATGTACGACCCACGATGCCCGCACCATGGATGCACACGTCGTAGCGCTGATTGGCCAGTTTAGTCATCAGTGGTTTGAATCAACAACATCGCCGCGCAACAAGCGCTGAGGTGCATCGGTGATTTGAACATCCACCAGTTGCCCAATCAAAGCATCTGCACCTTTGAATACCACTGCGCGGTTGCATTCGGTGCGACCAAATAGAGCGTTGGGTGTTTTGCGCGCTGGACCTTCAACCAATACGCGTTGAACGGTGTGCAGACGGCTGGCTGAAATTATGGCCACATTGGCATCAATGGTGGCTTGCAAATGTTGCAAACGCGCCAGTTTCACGGCGTGCGGCAAGTTATCTTCCAAAGCGGCTGCTGGTGTACCTGGGCGTGGGCTGTAGATGAAGCTAAAGGAAGTATCAAAACCCACATCGTCAATGAGTTTCATCATTTTTTGGAAATCATCGTCCGTCTCACCTGGAAACCCAACGATAAAGTCGCTAGAGAGCACCATATTGGGACGAATCGCCCTCAATTTGCGAATGGTGCTTTTGTACTCCAGTGCGGTGTAGCCGCGCTTCATGGCACTCAAAATGCGGTCTGAACCATGTTGCACCGGCAAGTGCAAATGATCAACCAATTTGGGCAAACGCGCATACGCATCAATCAAACTTTGCGAAAACTCGTTGGGGTGACTTGTTGTGTAGCGAATGCGTTCAATGCCGGGAATATCTGAAACGTAATCCAGCAAAGTGGCGAAATCAGCAATTTCGTTAGAGTTACCCATCTTGCCACGATAGGCATTGACGTTTTGGCCCAACAAATTAACTTCTTTCACGCCCTGATCGGCCAAGCCTGCCACCTCCACCAGCACGTCTTCAAAAGGGCGCGAGACTTCCTCACCACGGGTATAGGGCACCACACAATAACTGCAGTATTTCGAGCAGCCTTCCATGATGCTCACAAAAGCACTGGCGCCGTTATTTTTGGCAGGGGGTAAATGGTCAAACTTTTCGATTTCAGGAAAGCTGATGTCCACTTGTGGCTTAAAGAGTTGCTCTCGATTTCGCAGCAACTCAGGCAATCGGTGCAAGGTTTGCGGGCCAAAAACCACATCGACAAAAGGCGCACGCGCAATGATGGCAGCACCTTCTTGGCTGGCAACGCAGCCGCCTACACCAATCTTCACGCCTTTGGCTTTCAAATGCTTGATGCGCCCCAAATCACTGAACACTTTTTCTTGTGCTTTTTCGCGTACTGAACAGGTGTTGAACAGAATCAAATCGGCTTCGTCGATGTTTTGCGTGGCTTCGTAGCCGTCTGCTGCGTGCAGTACATCGACCATCTTGTCCGAGTCGTACTCGTTCATTTGGCAGCCGAATGTTTTAATGAAGACTTTTTTAGAGACTGTCACGTCTGTAGGCAGTGCAGTTTTCATTTGGCTCGGGTTTTTGCGTTCAACTTTGGCCTCTTCAGAGCTCAAAATCCACACTTCGTTGACCATGCCGCCAATGTTTTCGCGTCTGTAATTCACCACAAACTCTTTCCCAGCCAAAGCTGCAGTCAGCACCAACAAATTATGTTCATTTTTGATGCGCGCCCCAGGCGACAAGCGTTCAGGTTTGCCATCCAGTACAATTTCAGGTGGTGCTTTGAAGGCGATGGTTCCGCGTAAGGCCGCCTCAGGGAAGTTGCGCATCGTTTGCGCATAAGAATTTATAAGAAATATGCCTTTAGCCGGCGTATTTATTGCCTCTGTTGCTATTAAAATAATAGCAAAAAGAGAAAATATGAAAGATGCTTTGAGGGGGTGTTTGGTCATGGTTTGCAGCAAATCGTGGTATCTGTCCAGAGGCTGAAATGGTGGTGGTAGGTGGATTTGAACCACCGACTTCAGCATTATGAATGCTGCGCTCTAACCAACTGAGCTATACCACCGAAGTCTCGCATTATAGCGTTTTCTGGCACTGACTCAGCCACTTACCTGCTAAAAACGGTCAGATTGAATGGTTCATAGTAGAATAAATCGTCACTTTTCAAGTGATGGTTAAGTTAAGAATCAGAGCGGTTCGTCATTCGTGCGTTTCGTGCACAAGAATTATATTTAAGAGACATTTTGCCAACAACATGACACCGCCTAAACGTGTTTTGATATTGCTGTATTCGCAAACTGGGCAACTCACCGAAGTTGTCGAACAGATCATTGCGCCCATGCAAGCGGATCCTGCTATTGAGGTCCATGTTCAGCTGCTGAAACCCGTCAAACCCTTTCCATATCCTTGGCCATTTTTTGAGTTCATGGATGCCTTCCCCGAATCTGCTTTGATGCGTCCATGCCCCATGCAAGCGCTGGATTTAGCCGATGATGCCGAGTTTGATTTGGTGATACTGCCCTATCAAGTTTGGTACTTGGCACCGTCCATTCCTGTGATGTCTTTTTTAAAGAGCGATCAAGCCAAGCGTTTATTGAAAGGCAAACCCGTCATCACGGTCATTGCATGCCGCAACATGTGGTTCAAAGCGCAAGAAAAGATGCAAACTTTGTTGAATGATGTTGGCGCTCAATTAACTGACAACATTGCCTTGACTGACCCTAACTCTACACTGGCCACGCTGATCACCACACCCCGTTGGTTGTGGTTTGGCAAGAAAACACCATTTTGGGGTTTGCCAGCTGCAGGCTTGACTGAAGCACAAGTGCGCGGCACACGACGTTTTGGTTTGGCACTTTGCACTGCCTTGCGAAATGGTGAAGAGAAAACTGGGAAGCCCATGTTGCTAGGTTTGCAAGCTGTGAATGCCAACCCGCATCTGCTGGCCAGCGAACGCGCAGGCACACACAGCTTTCGCATTTGGGGTGGCTGGATCAGCAAACTTGGACCACCGGGCGCACCTCAACGCAAACCCATGTTGGCTTTGTACACAGCGTTTCTCATCTTGCTGATCATTTGCGTGGTGCCTATCAGCCTGAGCGTGCAAATGTTGCTGCGGCCATTTATGAAGCAGAAATTCACACAGTTGAAAGAAACTTTTGAATTACCTTCAGGAAGCGCCAGTCACCGAATGAATGCATTCAAAGAGCCACTTTGATCATGCCTGTTTACATCACACGGACCGCCCATTATTTGCCCTTCGATGCCGTTGGCAACGATGAGATGGAGTCTGTCCTAGGCATGGTGGCCAACAAAGCATCGCGTGCGCGTGCTTTGGTATTGCGCAGCAATGGCATCAAGAGCAGACACTATGCGATCGACCGAGCGACAGGTTTGGCAGCCATGAACAATGCCCAGCTCACAACGCGGGCCATTCAAAACTTAGGCTTGACAGAAAAAGATCGTGACAGAGTTGATGTATTAGCAGCTGGCACATCAACACCTGACCAATTGATGCCCAGTCACGCTGTCATGGTGCATGGCAACTTGGCTTGGCCACGCCTTGAAGTGGTTTCATGCGCAGGCATTTGTTTATCAGGTATTGCCGCTTTGAAGCACGCATGGCTTTCAGTGGCCAGTGGTGGTGCACAGCGTGCTGTGGCATGCGCCTCTGAGTTGGTTTCTCCCATGATGCGTGCCCGTCATTTTGAAGCCGAAGTACAACATCAGGTACAAGCTTTGGAAAAGCGTCCAGAAATTGCTTTTGAAAAAGATTTTTTGCGCTGGATGTTGTCGGACGGCGCTGGCGCGTTACTGCTCGAAAATCAGCCGAACCCCGACTCACTGTCACTGCGCATCGATTGGATCAGTCTTTCATCCGCAGCCCATGAATTACCAGCCTGCATGTATGCGGGTGCTGACCGTAATGATCACTCTGGGCAAAGTACCGATTTGCAAGGCTGGCTCTCATTCACGCCAGAACAACAGCAAGCGCGTTCGGTATTCGCTATCAAACAAGACGTTAAACTGCTCAATGCCAACATCGTTCGCGCAACACTGACGGAACCATTAGAAGCATTGATTAAAAAGCACAACTTAAAGGCTGATGACATAGATTGGTTTTTGCCGCATTTTTCATCCATGTATTTTTCTGAGCCTGTGTTTGAAAGTCTTCAATCCATTGGCTTACACATACCGCGTGAACGGTGGTTCACCAACTTAACTAGCAAAGGAAACACCGGCGCAGCTGCGCCCTATATCATGCTGGATGAGTTGTTTCAGTCAGGTCGCATACAACGTGGTCATAAAATACTGATGTTCATACCTGAAAGTGGTCGTTTTTCCAGTGGCTTTGTTTACATGGAGGCTTGCTAATGGATCTGGTCGATGTGCCGCAAGAGCGCAACAGCACGCTGGATGGTCAACGCAAAGTGGTTTATGCCAAAGATGCACAAGGTCGCCTGTGCATCACCGCGAGTAGCGGTTGGGAAGTAGAGGAAATTGTCACCACCCAAGCTTTGGACCATCTGAACCAACTGTCATTGCAAGCAAAAGATGATGTCAAAAAAGGTCTGGTTTCGCCATTGGCATACTGGATGCACACCCAACGAATGGACGAAGCGCTGTTGGCGCAAAGCAGTGGTTTTTGGCGCTGGCAAGTCCGCAGGCATTTATTGCCAAAACACTTTCAGCAATTGTCCGACGAAAAATTAGCACGTTACGCACAAGCATTGGGGCTTTCAGTTCAAGCACTTCAATCTGTTCCTGCCTAATTGTTTTCACACCTTACCCAACAACCGCCATTCATGCAAACCAAGAACAATTCAGAATTTGTGCACCAACATGCAGGGCATTGCGAAAGCGGTGTTGCTTCTGGCTTGTTACGGCATCACGGCTTTCCTATTACTGAAAGCATGGCGTTTGGTTTGTCTTCTGGTTTGACATTTGCCTATCTGCCGTTTATCAAACTCTCTGGATTGCCGTTGATAGCCTACCGATCTCCGCCAAAGTCCTTGATCAAAGGTTTGAGCAAACCATTGGATGTCGCTTTTCAATTTGAAACTTTTACATCACCAGACAAAGGCCAAGCGCGACTGGATGAGTTACTGGCGCAGGGCAAAGTGGTTGGATTGCAAACTTCTGTCTATTGGTTGCCTTACTTTCCACCCGAGATGCGTTTTCATTTCAATGCACACAATTTGTTGGTGTATGGCAAAGAAGGCAACGACTATTTAATCAGCGACCCTGTATTTGAAACGCCCATGCGATGCGCAGCAGATGATTTGAATCGTTCTCGTTTTGCCAAAGGTGTACTGGCTCCCAAAGGCTTGTTGTACACCTTGAAAACACTGCCCCAACAGTCGCAAGTCAACCCAATGGCCATCAACAAAGCCATCGCCAAAACTTGTCGCAACATGCTCGCACCAGTACCCATTGCAGGTGTTCGTGGTATGCGTTTGCTGGCCAAAAAAATCGAAGGCTTGCCCAATGCCGCACCCAGCAGCGCTGCGTTTGTGGGACATTTGGTACGCATGCAAGAGGAAATTGGCACAGGCGGCGCAGGCTTTAGATTCATTTACGCCTCTTTTTTGCAAGAAGCTGCTGATTGCGTTGGCAAGAAAAGTTATGCCGATGCTGCCGACCAGCTGATTGAAATTGGTGATGGCTGGCGCGCCTTGGCATTAACGACCGCACGCATGATCAAAGCCAGAGAACCAATGGATGCAAAACATTTGGCCCACTTGCTCAGAAAGCAAGCTGATTCGGAAGAAACATTTTTCAAGTCATTGGCCAAGACTGTTTGACATTGGCAGTCTGAACACATCCTATGGAAACCGACTTGCTGCAGATTTCACATGTGAGTTTTCAGTACAAAGGTGCCAAAGAAGCGGCACTGACTGATGTTTCTTTGACGGCAAAACGCGGAGAAATATTGGGTTTATTAGGACCCAACGGGGCCGGAAAAACAACCTTGATATCGCATCTATCGGCTGGTTTAGCCGTTCAAAGCGGCGATGTCTTGATTGATGGCGAACCTTTTGCCAAAGTGCATCACAACACGCCCACACGCATATCCGTAGCTCCCCAAGAGTATGCTTTTTACCCGATGCTCACCGTGCTGGAAAATTTAAACTGCTTTGCTGCCGCTTGCGATTTATCTGCTGATTTGCGGAAAACCCGCGTGCAATCGTGTTTGGATTTTGCCCAGCTCAATCATTTTGGTAACACGCGGGCACAGAATTTGTCGGGCGGACTCAAACGTCGCTTGAACTTGGCCATTGCGGTTTTGCCACAACCTGATTTGTATTTGTTTGACGAACCGACAGTGGGTGTCGATCCCCAATCACGCGCATTTATTTTAGAAGCGATCAAACACTTGGCCAACCAAGGTGCCGCCATCATTTACACCTCGCACTACATGGAAGAGATTGAAGCCATTGCTGATCGTGTCGCCATCCTTGATCGTGGGCGTATTTTGTGTTCCGACACCTTGTCAAACCTGCTCCAACAGGGTGCTATGACAGTTCGTTTTCAATTGAAAGATGCTTCAATTTTCACACCCGAGCATCCCAGCTACGCCGCACTGTTGGCATTTGGTCATTTGCAGGCTGATGGCACACACTACATTTTGAGTTTACGGCCACACACACCATTGAGCCATGTGTTTACGCTACTTGAAAACAGCACACTGGCCATTCACGATATTCAAGTTGGCAGAGCCACACTGGAACACGTGTTCATGACCTTAACTGACCGCAAATTAAGGGACGACTGAGATGACCCTGTTATTTGCCTTGATGAAAAAAGAACTGCTGGCACTTTTCAGAGATGTGCACGGTTTGGCAGCGCTTTTATTGATGCCCGTGTTGTTCATTGTCATCATGTCTTTGGCCTTGAAAGATGTGTACAACCCACCCACTAAAACATTGAGTTACGCGGTAGAGAACAAAGATGAAGGTGCCTTGTCTACCATTTTGTTGGATCAATGGCGCAAAGACCATGGCGAAGCACTGCCACTGTCAGCAGATTGGCAAAAAGACTTGCTGGCAGGCAAATTGAAATATGTGATTCAAATTGAAGAGCAAACTTCAGAAACGTTGGCACAAGTCCAAATTGCACCCAGTACAAACAACAGTGCAGTCAACAAAGCGACCATACACCTGCTGGTCGAACCCAGCATGGACAAAGCCATGCTGGCCAGCTTGCAGGCACAGCTAACGGGTTTGGTAAGTGGTATACAAGTGCAAACTTTGCGCACCATCATAGCCGCTCAGTTGCAAAATTCATCGCCATCACCAAAGGCTGAGAAAGAAACCAAACCACCTGATTTGGTTGATGTTCAACGCAGCAGTGCCACGCAGATGACGCCCACTTCGGTGCAACAAAACGTACCTGCCTGGTTGGTATTTGGTATGTTTTTTGTGATGTCAGCCATGTCTGGCTTGTGGTTGATAGAACGCGAAAACGGCGTCACTGCGCGACTTCACAGCTTTGGTGTGCCCAATAGCACTTTGCTACTGTCCAAAATCATTCCTTATCTGGGTGTGAATGCACTTCAAGCGGTATTGATGCTCACAGTTGGTGTGTGGTTAATGCCCTTGCTGGGTGCGGATGCGCTGCAATTGAAAGGCATTAACTGGCCAGCTTTGTTGCTGGTGATTGCAGCTATCAGCGCAGCTGCAGTGGGATTGGCCTTGCTGGTCGCCTGCTTGGTGCGCACCCAAGCGCAAGCTGGGGCTTTGGTGCCAATATTGAATGTATTGATGGCAGCAATTGGTGGCATCATGGTACCTAAATTTGTCATGCCCACGTTCATGCAGCGCTTGGCCGAACTGTCACCTATGAATTGGGGTTTAGAAGGATTGCTGACTGTGATATTGCGACATGGTGACATGGCTGCTGTGACACCCTATGCCTCGCGTTTAGTGGGATTTGCCGCTTTGATGTTTGTGTTGGCTCTGCTCATGTTACGCAGAAAGAATTGAGTCATGAGTATGCAATCGCACACCCCACCTTCAGCAGAATTCATTGCCGAACTGAAAGCACTGATATTGGAAGCTGCTGAAAAATCAGAACCGGCTGGTGGCTTGCAAAACGACGAGCCTTTGTTTGGCGCACAAGCACGGGTTGAATTCGATTCACTGGATGCCTTGCAAATTTCGATGGCCATCCAAAAACGCTACGGGGTGCGCATGCCCGACAGCAAAGATACACGTCGCGCATTAGAGTCCATAGCACATTTGGCAGAGCACTTGCACCAACACCTGGCTTCAAGCACCAAGCCTGCATGAAGGACGTTTTTATTGCGGCGTACGACTTGCACTCTTGTTTAGGTGAGGGCATTTCAGAAGCTGTTAATACATTGAAACAAGGCGCAATCGAGCCCAGTAAAGTTGACCTACCAGAAGGGCAGAGTAGACCGTATTATTTGTTGCGCCATGCGCCTGAGCAAAACGTTCAAAACCTTTCAACAGTTGCATGGCAAAAGCGAACCCTGCATGCCGTCGAATCAGTAACCAATCAATTAGCAATCAAACAGCCCTCCGTTTACCTTGCATCTTCATCACTGGATATTGGCGGCATTCGCGATGCGGCTCAAATGGGCGCACCGCAGTTTGATTTTGGGTATCAAATCGCACAAGCCTTGAAGTGGCCTACTCAGCCTGTCACCGTTAACACAGCTTGCACATCCGCGTTCAATGCTATAGGTATGGCCATTCATCCATTGAAAGCGGGACATCAAGACGATGCCATGGTCTTGGGTGTTGAAATGTTCAACGACTACACCTTTTTTGGTTTTGAGGCCATGCAATTATTGGCAACAAATGCCGCACAACCTCTAGGGAAAGACCGCCAAGGCTTGGTGCTGGGTGAAGCCGTCGCCGCCTTGCATTTAACGACCCAGCTCAATACTTTAAGTGCGAAGCAACAAGCCAAAGCTTGGCGAATTCTGTCTTACGCCAACGTGGTGAATGGGCGTAATCCAACCGGCGCAACTGAAACAGCGTTGATTCAGGCTTGCCAACAAGCACTCGCAGAAGCTGGTTTGGAAACGAAAGCCATTGATTTAATCAAACTACAAGCTGCAGGCAGTCCTCTTAATGATGCTGTTGAAATAGCTGCATTGCATCAGGTGTTCGACCATGTACCGCCTTGCGTTGCACTCAAAATGGCGATGGGACATACATTGGGTGCTTCTGGTGCGGCTGAGACAGCATTGCTTTTGGCGTGCATTGATCACGAGATATGGCCACAGATTGACTACCCATTGGACGCATTGCTGAATGTACCTCTGGTCACTCAACAAACGCCCATAGCCCGTAACCATGTGCAAACGATCATGCTCATCACACTTGGGTTCGGCGGAGGACACAGCGTGCTAATTTTGCAGCGAAATCAGATATGAACAGCTCTCAATCAGAAAGCTCAGACTCCTTGCCTACCACCTTTCAACCCGTGCCTTCTGATTGGCGTGATCAACTCGTTCTGCGTTTAGAACAACGCCCACGACGTCTGGGGACATGGGCTGAGCTGGCTTTATACGGGGCTTTGCAATGTTTGGATGCTCATGGCATTGACCGCATGTCTGCGCACACGGTGTTGCGTGTGGCCTGTACTTTTGGACCTACGGATGCTTTGTTACTTTCTTGGCAAAGTTGTGCAAGTGCCAATTTGCCCATGCCGTTTGATTTTTTACAAAGCCAGCCCAGTCAAATGTTGGCTGCGTTGAGCCACTATTTACAGTGGCAGGGCGACGCCAGTTTTGTTGCGCATGACAACTTTGCCGCACTCGAAACCATCTTTCAAAATGAAGCCATCGCTTTGCAACATCAAGCACAGCAATTGAACAAACCTTGGGCGGGTTTGCTGTATGGTTATGTTGATTTAAAGCCAGTACCCATTAGCCATTGGCGTTTGATAGCATAATTTCTGCTTTCCCGTTCATCACACAATTAGCTCAATCGTTGCAAAGAATGACCCATCCCATCTTACAAATAAGCGCATTTATTGCACTCACATTTGTATTGATTTACCTCTCGCGCAAGCCCTTGCTCAATAAAGAAGCGCATGGTTTTACGCGTTTTTTTGCTTGGGAGGCAATCTTGGCATTGCTTGTACTGAACGCACCGGTCTGGCACGCGCATATGTTTGCACCCATTCAATTGTTATCTTGGTTGCTCTTGTTTATTTCGGCATTACTGGCTTTTTTGGGATTGAGCGCATTAAAAACTTTAGGACATCCAAGTGGCCATCGGCACGACAACAGTTTGTACAAGTTTGAAAAAACTGAGCAACTGGTCACCACCCACATTTATGGTTTGATCAGGCATCCCATGTATGCGGCCTTGTTGTTCTTAGCATGGGGTGCCTATCTAAAAGACATTACGCTCTTGAACACTTTGTTGGTATTGTTTGCAAGTTTTGCTTTATGGCTGACAGCGAAACGTGACGAGGCCGAGTGTTTGGTTTTTTTTGGCGACGACTACGCACGCTACATGCAAGTCAGCAAACGCTTTGTTCCGTTTTTATTTTGACACTGCCAAACTGAAACGAATCACCATAATTGGCAACCGTTTTCCTCAGCAAGATTTAGCTGCTGAACAAGAAGTTCATCACATCACCATCTTTAACGACATAGTCCTTGCCTTCAGCGCGCATTTTGCCGGCGTCTTTTGCGCCTTGTTCGCCTTTGTAATGGATGAAATCGTCAAACGCAATGGTTTGGGCACGGATGTAGCCTTTTTCAAAGTCGGTGTGAATCACACCCGCTGCTTGGGGACCAGTGTCACCGATGTGGATGGTCCAAGCGCGCACTTCTTTGACGCCTGCCGTGAAATAAGTTTGCAGACCCAAAAGTTTGTAGGCCGCGCGAATCAAGCGGTCCAAGCCAGGTTCTTCTTGCCCCAACTCGGCCAAGAATAAATCACGGTCTTCATCGCTCATCTCTGCCATTTCAGCTTCCAATTTGGCGCTGATGGCCACCACAGGTGCGTTTTGCGCTTTGGCGTACGCGGTCAAACGATCCAACATGGGGTTATTGGCAAACCCATCTTCTGCCACATTGGCTACAAACATGGCAGGCTTGGCCGTGATGAGGAAGAATTGCTTCAACAATGCATGCTCTTCTTTGCTGAAATCAATCGTGCGAACTGGCTTGGTTTCATTCAACGCAGCTTGGCATTTTTCCAAAATCGCAACGAGTTTGGCCGAATCTTTGTCGCCCGAACGCGCTAGTTTATTGACGCGATGCAAGCCTTTTTCAACCGCCGATAAATCAGCCAAGCACAGCTCGGTTTGGATGACTTCGATGTCATCAATCGGGTCGACTTTACCTGCAACGTGGATGACGTTGTCATCCTCAAAACAGCGCACCACATTGATGGTGGCGTCGGTTTGGCGAATGTGCTCCAAAAACTTGTTGCCCAAGCCCTTCACCTGTACTTGCACCTGCAACCAAACCGGCAATGTCCACAAACTCCACAATCGCCGGCACTATGCGCTCTGGTGTGATGATTTGCGCCAACTGCTGCAAACGCGGGTCTGGCACTTCGACCACGCCCACGTTAGGCTCAATGGTGCAGAACGGGTAGTTTTCTGCTGCGATGCCGGCCTTGGTCAAGGCGTTAAACAGGGTCGATTTACCAACATTGGGCAAGCCCACAATTCCGCACTTCATGTTGCTGCTTTCTTTTTCAAATGGATGTTCAGAGTTATTGCTATAGTTTTAATAGCAACCTAGGCAATAAATACGCCGGCTAGATGCCAATTTTGTCACTATTTTATCAGTTTTAAGGGCTCACACGTAAAAAAGCCACTCAATCTCTTGAGTGGCTGATGGAACAAAATTGTTGAAGCTTTGTAGTTAATAAGCTCGAAATCAACTATTTGTAGAAAAGATTTGGGTACATAGTTTCTGGATAGCCTGCCACATCAACAGGAACGTCATCCCCAAGCTGCAAATATGCACCGTTTGTGTAAAAAATGGCTTTACCAAAAGAACCACCGCCAATTCTAGAATAAAAGGCTTTATCTACCGTTTTACCACCTGTTATTGTTTTAGTGCCTTCAAGCGCGATATTGAGTGCATAGGTTGGTCTTATTCCATTAACCACACTACAAGTTGCATTGGTATAAATAACTGTATCAATGCTGAGCGTGAATGAGCTAGCTGATGTCGGTGTTATGGTGAATTTATCAATCGTATGGTCTGTCGGCCCAATTGACTCTCCCATGTTAGGTGTGCAAGTACCTGTCCAAACACCCGCGTATTTGCCAGCCGCTGTAATGCAATCTGCACCTTTGACAGTCACTGTGTAAACTTGTTTAGTGCCATCCGGTGCAGTCAAAGTGAACTCAACAGGATGACTGTAATCACGTGCCACGTTTGGGTCAGGACTGATGCTTGCACCACTTGCATTCACGCTAATGACCAAGTTTTCAATTGTTGTGGCGCAATTACCCAAACCGCTTAGATCAATGGTTACGTTTTGACCGTTCACGGTACCTTTGACACCCATGGCACTGAATTCTCCGCCTACTGATGTCGTGGTACTCGAATCACTGCCACTGCATGCTGCAAGAAATACTGATAACAACAAGGTCGCCATTCCCAAATTGATGCATTTAAGAGTGCGATGGGTGCTTATAGCTCTGTGAATATTAATCATGTTTATCTCCTGAGAAATCAAATCGTAAGAAGAACACGATTAAATTTTATGCCTTTGAGCACAAAAATGAATGTGCATTAAGGTATAGACCGAAAGGTACAGAAGCTGTACGCTGGTCTCTTCAGAGTGAGTTCAAAACCTTGTTCACATCGTCCACAGAAATCACTTCTGACAACACCACAGGTGCTTTGCCAGGTGCGTAAAACACATACGACCGGCACACCGTTGCGCCCGAGTTTGGCCAGTGCGACGGTGATGGCCGGGTCGCGACGTGTCCAGTCGGCGCGCAGCATAGTTGACTTTTTTTGCATCGAAGTTCGCTAACAGCTCTGCATTGGCCAGCGTGGTTTTTTTGTTGTATTGACAGGTCACGCACCATGCGGCGGTGAAATCGACAAACACCGGTTTGCCTTCTGCCAGCAATTGTTCAACACGATTGGGTGCCCATGCTTGCCAACGTTCTGTTGGGTTGCTGCTGCCTGATGTGGCAGCAACAGGCTCTGCTAATTTGGTGATTTGCGGACCAAAAGAAACGATGGAATAAACCAGTGCCAGCAAAGAAAATAGACCCAACCATATGCGGGTGCGGCCTTGCAGTGTGAATGTCCACAGCAACATAGCCATTGCCAACAAAATCAACAGCAATGCACCCGCACCATCAATGCCACTTTGTTGCCCCAACACCCATACCAACCACACCACAGTGGCAAACATGGGAAATGCCATCAACTTTTTAAAGGTGTCCATCCACGCGCCAGGTCGTGGCAGGGCACGCGCCACCGCAGGTATGAAGCTGGCCAGTACAAAGGGCAATGCCATGCCCACGCCGATGGCGGCAAAAATCATCAAGGCTTGCAAAGCAGGTAAACCCAATGCAAAACCCAAAGATGCACCCATGAACGGTGCCGTGCAAGGTGACGCCACTGCAACAGCCAATATGCCAGATAAAAACGAATCCACCATGGGGTGCTTGGCGCGAGCAGATGCGATGTTGGATGGCAGCACGCTGCCAAATTCAAACAAGCCTGCCAAGTTCAAACCAATGATGGTGAACAGCACCGCCAACGCAGCCACCACAGCAGGACTTTGCAACTGAAAGCCCCAACCCAGTTGCTCGCCTGCAGCGCGCAATGCCAGCATCAAGCCACCCAGCAGCACAAACGACAGCACCACACCCACCAAATAGGCAATGCCACTTTGGCGGTGCAAACGCACTTCGCTGTGCGAACTGTGCTGCGAAAAACTCACCACTTTGATGGCCAACACGGGGAACACACAAGGCATCAAGTTCAATATCAAGCCACCTAAAAATGCACCCAGTAACGATGCCCACATGCCCACGTCTGAGCCTGCTGTGGTGATGGGTGCAGCTTCGGTCGCTGCAGCTTTGTTGCTCTCTTTATTGCTCTCAAGGGCTGCTGTCAATGCAGGCGAAACAGCCGTTGCCTCGACTTTAGGCCAAGCCGCAGCGCCGCCTGTCACGCTGGCCACTGTGTACCAAGATTGTTCGCCCACTTTCAGCACCCATGGTACTGAGGCCGGGCTGTTGGCGCGCAGGGCAGACAAAGGTATGTTGGCAGTCCATATCATTGCCCTGCCATGACTGCGTGGGTGTTGCGGCTGTTTCAATCAGCTCTGAAACTTCTGGAAACGCTTCGATTGTTTTACCTTGCAAAGCAGCTGGCAAACCTGTTACTGTGAGTCGCAAACTTTTGGCTTGGACATCCACTTTGCTAACGGCATTGGTCAGCTGGCTGTGGCAATTTGGATTTGGCAGCATTGAAAACAGCCGCGTTGATGGCGGTTGTGCTTTGTACCGGAATGGTCAATGCGAACTCGCCTTCTTCAGGCACACATTCCAATTTGCACGCCAACCACTGTGCTTTGAGTTTGATTGCTAACTCTTTGTTCAAACCTGTTGGTTTGAAATCAGGCGTGATGATGAGTGGCACCGCCAATAACATCGTGCCCTCATAGCCATAATTGGCCAAGGTGGAAATGCGAATTTTTTGCGGCGTCGGCCATGCAATATCGCCAGCCATGACGCCCACGGGTAATGACCACTCCAAGGTGGTGGGTGCGCCAGAGTCACCCGAATTTTTCCAATAAGTGTGCCAGTGCGGTTGGTGCGCCAGTTGCAAACCCACCCAAACGGTGTTGGCATCCACTTTGTCGCCACTGACCGCCACGCCCTGCGGCGCATGCGCCATGAGCTCGGCACGCACCCGCTCGGTGGTAACCACTGATTTGGCTGTGGATGTCGAAGATATAGATAGATTTTGGCCTGTAGCCGGCGTACTGATTGCCTGTATTGCTACAAAAATAGTAGCAATTAGGGATTTGACATATCTAAAGGTAGTGCTTGTGTATTGCATAGAAGAGTGTGATTAAACCACGCCGACATAGTTCAGTTTTTGCCCCATGTACAAGACCTCATACCGTACTGACATTGCACACAGGGGCTACACACTGCGTACCAAACGCACAGCAAACAAATTATTCTGGTCATTTAAGCCACGGCTACCGGTGCCAAAATAAACATTCCATGCATCTTTGGCACCGCTGCTGTTCACGCCTTCAATGGTGGTGGAAGACCAAAAAATAATCTCTGGCGCATTCGGAAAGGCTGCTTCACAAATGGTGTGTTCAGCACCATTTTGCAACAGACTTTCAAGTTCGTTGGCTGTCGGTACACGCCAATCGGTGTAGCCCGCAAATCCACCCTGCTGATTCAAGGCATGCGGTATGGACATCGCGCCCTCCCAAGTGAAAGTCAGCACAGCGCCTTGGCACAGTGGTCCCTCTTGCCCTTGCGCGCATTTCATCCACATCAGTTTGAAACGTGTATCGGTGATGGTGCCATCACCATGGTCAACGTAGCCAGCACGGTCTAACTCTCGCTGTCGCCATTGAGCCTCTTGTGCCAAGACGCTTGCCATTAATTTGGCCGATTCTTCATGCGACAACTTGGGCAACAGGTCTCGTTCGTATTGATCAAATTTATCAATGAACGACAAAACGGTATCCGTTTTCATTTCTAAAACCAAATGCTGTCCGTATTTCAACAAATCTACCTGATGTGCCAGGTGTGTGTCGGCCAAGGCATCCAGTCGCTTCAGAAACACGCTGGCGGCCTCTAGTGGCTGTCTGAATTTTTCTATGGCCGCAGCGAAATCCACACTGTCATCGTCGTTTCGATTGGTCAGATAAGTGTTCAGCTCTTTGTTGAGTCCCAACAGGCGCTCTAAGCTTGTGCGGTATTCAAAAGCGAGCGCCCACAAATCGACATAGTCCTTCACCGTGGTGTCCACGTTTTGCTTTTCTAAATGCTTACTTTTTGTAGCCATTTTTGAATGCGTGAATTTAGTCGGGAAACCTCAATTTTGCAATTTCTAACAAGCCATCAAATATCAAACTGTCTATCAGTTCAAATGGCACACTCATGCTGGGCGCCATTTTCCAGCCAGCACCACCGGTCATAAAGCAAACAGGTTCTGCCCCTGTGTGTTGCCGCAGATGTTGAATCATGCGCTCGACCGCACCGGCGATGGCGAAAGTTCCACCGCTGGTCAAGGCATCGCTGGTGTTGGTTGGAAAGTTCACCACCTCGCCGGTCGGTACATGTAAACCTGCCGTGCCAGACTCCAAAGCTTTGAGCATGATGCCATGCCCTGGAATGATGATGCCGCCTAAAAATTTGCCAGAAGCATCGATGGCTTCAACCGTCACCGCTGTACCCACCATCACCACAATAATGGGTTTACCGATTCCACGATCCAGCATCCGATGGCGCGCACCGATCATGGCCACCCATCGATCAGCGCCTAAACGTGTAGGGTGGTCGTAGCCATTTACCAATCCAGCCTCTTGCGCGCTGGCGATGACCCACTGTGGTACTGGTTCCCACAACTCTAACTGCAAGGTCACCCGTCTGCGAATGTGATCTCCCGCGACGATGCAACCCAAAATATGTTGAGGCGCTGGCAATTTGCTCCATGCACCTTCGGCCAAGGTGTCAATATTTTCTAAAAATTCAGCGCCATGTGCGAGCAGCTTGGCACCCGGAATTGCTTTGTCGTACAGCGCCCATTTGAGCCGCGTATTGCCAACATCGAGTGCGAGAAAACTCATGCTTAGTCTTTTTTGTTACTGTTTAGCGCGATTCTATCTGTCTATGCGATGGTCAGCTGCGTGACATAGAACACAGATTGGAAGATTATTGCGATGCATCAGGGTTTTTACCCATTATTTATGACAATTTACGAAAATCTTGTCATAAATTCCATGTACAGTAACGCAGTGTAAGGGTTGAATTGTTTAGCCCTCACGCTTAATTTGCTTGTCCATTTTTAAGGAGAAATCTCATGGGTATGTTTAGTTTTATCAAAGAAGCCGGTGAAAAACTGTTTGGTCATAAAGAAGTAGAAGACGCAGCAGCTAAAGCTGCAACCGACGAGGCTGCACGTGCGCGCTCTGAGGAATTGAACAAAGCGGCTGCAGATGGCATTGCCAAATACATCGAAGCGCAAAACTTGGGCATCGAAGGTCTGTACGTCACATTTGATGGCGCTACCAGCGCGGTCGAATTGCAAGGCACTGCACCCTCACAAGAAGCCAGCGAAAAAGCAGCTCTGTGCTGCGGCAATGTGGGTGGTGTAGGAAGTGTCAACAACATGTTGGCCGTGTCTGACTCTGCTGGCGAATCACAATTCCACGACGTGGTGCGTGGCGACACCTTGTCTGCCATTGCAAAAGAATACTACGGCAATGCCAACAAGTACATGGCTATTTTTGAAGCCAACAAGCCTATGTTGAGCCACCCAGACAAAATTTACCCAGGTCAAAAACTGCGCATTCCGCCATTGGCATAATTCAGAAATTTATGCAAAATACGCCTCTAGATGGCGTATTGGTTGCCTGAATTGCTATTAAATCAATAGCGTCAAGCTTTGCAGCTTGACGCTATTTTTTTGCTCTGCAAGACTCCTTAATGGAATCAAGCAAACTTGGACAACATGTCAGCCACATCGCCTGAGGGCAGGTCGCCCTGTTCGATCATACAGCCGACCATGGTGAAAAAGGATTTGTCCAAAGCTTTGCGCGCGGCAGAGAGTTGTTGTGCAATTTTTTCACAGCTTTGATCTTCGTTGATCAAGCGTTGCACACCACGCAACTGGCCTTCAACGCGTGCCAAACGGGCACACATGGCTTTTTTGGTGTCTGGGTCTGTGAGTTGGGTCATGAATTCTCCATCGCTTTACGCTGGCGCGCACTAAATTCTTCATAAGTGTCTATGCCACGCAATTGTAAGATGGTATTGCGCACGGCCGCTTCAACCAAAACCGCAATGTTTCGCCCTGCCACCACTTGTATCACTACTTTTCTGATGGCGATGCCCAACACATCCTGGGTCAAAGGTTCAGAGGGCATTCGTTCGTAGTCGCGCTCTAAGGTGTCACGTTTAACCAAATGCACCACCAGTTTCAAACGCAAGCGTCGTCTCACTGCTGTTTCACCAAAAATTGCTTTGATGTCCAATAAACCAATACCGCGCACTTCCAGCAAATTTTGCAACAACTCGGGACAACGGCCTTCTATGGTGGTTTGATTGGTACGGTACAAGTCAACGGCATCATCGGCAACCAGTCCATGACCGCGCGAAATCAGTTCAAGCCCAAGCTCACTTTTGCCCAAACCGGATTCGCCCGTGATCAACACCCCTAATCCCAAGATATCCATGAACACACCGTGCATGGTAGTGCGGTCAGCAAAATGCTTGGCAAGGTAATTGCGCATCACGTCAATGACATAGGCAGCTGATTCTTGTGTCGCAAATAATGGGATTTGCGCGCGCTCACACAAGGACAACAGACTTGGTGGCGGTATTTGACCATCGCCCACCACAATCAATGGTGGCTCTAGCTTGACCACGCGGTTGATGCGGCGCGCACAATCTTCTTCCGTGCCCTGTGTCAAGTAAGCCACTTCGCGCTCGCCCAAAACTTGCATGCGGTAGGGGTGAATGTAGTTGAGATACCCAACCAAATCAGCGGTAGAACGTGCCGCACGCACCGCCACCTCGTCAAATCGGCGTTCAGACGCGGACGAGCCGGCCAACCAATCCCACTTGAGATAGGTGCGAAAGTGCTCGAACAGAACATCGGCGCTAACGACAGAAGGCTTCATGGTTTTAAAGTGTTGATTGCCAGCTTTGTATCAAACCGTGCACAACAGTCGAATCGTTTGTGGTTTTGAGTTGCTCCCGCAAAGTGGCATCACTCAAAAGTTCTGCAATTTCAGAGAGAATTTCAAGGTGTTTTTGGGTTGCTGCCTCTGGCACAAGCAAGAAAATCAGCAAATTAACCAACTGCTCGTCTGGCGCATCAAAGCCAATAGGTTGCGCCAATTGAAACACCGCTGCCATGGGTGACTTAAGACCTTTGATCCGCCCGTGCGGTATGGCCACGCCATGACCAAGCCCAGTGGAACCCAATCGTTCCCGGGCAAAAAGGCTATCGGTCACCATGGCACGGTTTAAATTGTGCAATTGCTCAAATAGAAAACCGGCCTCTTCAAAAGCACGTTTTTTGCTGGTGGCTTCTACCCCCACCAAAACATGCGTGACAGGCAAAATGCTGGATAGTCGATTCATCATGAAGTCAAGATTATGCACGCTTAACTAAACAAATTCGCAAACAAATTAGGCTGCTGTGCCAACTTTGCACGCAAAACAATATGCAAAGCGAATAATGCATAAAAAAAGCCCTGCAACTGTCAACAAACAGCTGTCAAGGCTCTTTTACGATGGTTTACGAATGTTTGCTCAATATGTTGATATTTACATCAATCTTTTGGCAGCGTCGTGGTGATGGTCTTTGGTTTTTTCTTTGTGTTTGCCGACTTGACGGTCCAGTTTGTCCATCAGAGAGTCGACTGCAGCATACAAATCTTCATCTGCGCTTTCGGCAAACATATCGCCGCCTTTGACGTGAATGGTGCATTCTGCTCGTTGCCGTTTGTCTTTTTCTTTTTGTTTTTCGACGGATAACAATACCTTGATATCTACCAGTTGGTCAAAATGTCGTGTGATTCTGTCTAATTTGCTGGTTACATACGTACGCAATGCGGGGGTAACTTCGAGATGGTGACCACTGATTGTCAAATTCATACTTTGGCTCCTAACGAAAACTTTCAACAGATACCTGTACGGCTTGCCACTGGAAACTTTTACCGTCCACACAATCCGTACAAGCGGGACACTTGAAGTTCAAAATCAGCTCTCCAAGTGACTTTACTATGCGCCCGCTTTGCTGAAATTGCAAGTACCTTATTAAAACGATGCCAATTTCTGACACTCTATTTTTGGCATAAAATCAGAGCTTCTCAATTTTTGGAGCATTCGCTTGGAAACCTACCCTAGTTGGTAGCTTTTGACTCCCGTACGCGCGTTGACTTAAATAACTTTAGTTCGCGTGTTGGCGCTGGTGAGTTGAAAGCGATTCACACACCATATTGCCCTTTGTCGTACCACCCTTTTTCGGGAGTGAGCCATGCTCAATATCTTTTCACTCGCCAATGGTCGTCTCTTTCAAGAAGAGATCGAGTCATTGGAAGAACTCGCCAAATTCCAACCCATCTGGGTCGATTTAGAGTCCCCCACGCTGGAAGAAAAGCGCTGGGTGAAACAACACTATGGTTTGTCCATTCCAGAAGATGCGATGGACGAAGACATCGAAGAGTCGGCCCGTTTTTATGAAGAAGACAACGGTGACCTGCATATTCGCTCAGACTTTTTGCTGGCGGATGAGGCCGAGCCCGGCACTGTGCGTGTGGCGTTTATTTTGAACTTGGCCAACACGCAACTCAAAAGCCATGGCGTTTTATTTTCGATTCATGACGAAGACGTACCCGTGTTTCGCCTCTTGCGCATGCGTGCACGCCGAGCGCCAGGTTTGTTGGAAGATGCCAAAGAAGTCCTCTTGAAACTGTTTGATGCCGATGCCGAATATTCTGCCGATACTTTGGAAGGCATTTACGACGGTTTAGAAAAAGTCAGCAACCAAGTTTTATCGGGCGATGTGACCGATGCTTTGGCGGGTGAGGTGCTGGGCGCGATTGCGCGGCACGAAAATTTGAACGGTACGATTCGCCGCAACATGATGGACACACGCCGCGCTTTGAGCTTTGTGATGCGCAGCAAAATGTTGAATGCGGAACAGTTTGAAGAAGCACGACAAATTTTGCGCGATATCGACTCATTGGACTCGCACACCGCATTTGTGTTTGAGAAAATCAACTTCTTGATGGACGCGACGGTTGGTTTCATCAACATCAACCAAAATAAAATCATCAAAATTTTCTCAGTGGCCAGCGTCGCTTTGCTGCCACCCACCTTGATTGCCAGTTTGTACGGTATGAATTTCAAATTCATGCCGGAATTGAATTGGTCACTGGGCTATCCGTATGCTTTGTTGCTGATGCTGTGCAGCGCGTTGATACCGATGTGGTATTTCCGCAAGCGGGGCTGGTTGAAATAAGACAATTTGATTGAAGGATTCACATGTTCGAACGTCTCAGTGTGATTGCGCAATACCTGCTTCCTAAACGCTGGCTCACCGAACTGGCTGGCAGTTTTGCACGCAAGCAAGCTGGCGGCACAACCACTGCCGTGATTGGCTGGTTTGTGAAACGCTACCAAGTCAACATGCAAGAAGCCTTGAACCCTGACATTGCCAGCTACGCCAGTTTCAACGATTTTTTCACACGTGAATTGAAACCCAATGCTCGCCCGCTGGCGCAAGCGGCGCTCATCAGTCCAGTTGATGGCGCAATCAGCCAGTTTGGCAAAATAGAGCACGACCAAATTTTTCAAGCCAAAGGCCACAGCTATTCCACCACCGCACTGGTGGGTGGTGACAAAGAGCTGGCTGACCAATTTGAAAACGGCAGTTTTGCCACTTTGTATTTGAGCCCCAAGGACTACCACCGCATTCACATGCCTTGTGATGGTCGTTTGACGCGCATGATTTATGTGCCGGGAGATTTGTTCTCGGTGAACCCCACTACCGCACGCGGCGTGCCGGGCTTGTTTGCACGCAACGAACGCGTGGTGTGCGTGTTTGATTCAAAGCAAGGCCCTTTTGTTTTAACTTTGGTGGGTGCCACCATCGTCGGCAGCATGGCGACCAGCTGGCATGGCGTGGTCAACCCGCCGCGTTTGCCGAAAGTGACCGAATGGCGCTATGACGAACAAAACATTGTCATGAAACAAGGTGATGAGATGGGGCGCTTTTTGCTGGGCTCTACTGTCGTGATGTTGTTCCCAAAATCAGCGTCGGAAACCTTGCAATTCAACCCAACTTGGCAAGCCGGTGGCGCCATACAAATGGGCCAACCCATGTGCCAGCAAGTGACTGCAGCTAATTAGACAGTCTGTAAGAGATTATTATGCTATGTATTTAATAGCATACTAGGCAATCAATACGCCGTCTACAGCCTGATTTCTTATATATTTATGCTGAAAGGTGGCAGCTTCACTTGAACACCACCGTTTTGCGCCCATTGACCAGCACACGGTGTTCGCTGTGCCACTTCACTGCGCGGGCCAACACTTGGCTTTCGGTATCGCGCCCCAAAGCGGTGAAGTCTTCCACCGTGCGACTGTGGTCAACACGGGTGACATCTTGTTCAATGATGGGACCTTCATCCAAATCTGTGGTGACGTAATGCGCAGTCGCACCTATTAACTTCACCCCTCTGTCATGCGCTTGGTAGTAAGGTTTAGCGCCTTTGAAACTGGGTAAAAACGAGTGATGAATATTGATGGCACGACCTTTTAGTTTGCTGCATAAATCGTCGCTTAATATTTGCATGTAGCGTGCCAAAACCACCAGCTCTGCACCTTCGGACATGATGATGTCATATGCACGTGCTTCAGCTTGTGCTTTGGTCGCAGCTGTCACAGGTATGTGGTGAAAGGGCACGTTGTAACTGGCAGCCAATTGGTAAAAGTCGCGGTGGTTCGAAATAATGGCACGCACGTCAATGGGCAGCAAACCGCTTTTGCAGCGAAAAAGCAAATCATTCAGACAATGCCCTTCTTTGCTGACCATCAAAACCGTTGGCATTTGTTGATGCGTGCCGTGCAGTTGCCATTGCATTTTGAATGCTGCAGCAAGTAGCGCGAGATCACTTCGCAAAGCTGTTTGGTTCAAATCATTGTCGCCGCTAAAAGCAAATTGCACGCGCATGAAAAACAAACCCGTGTCATGGTCGTTGTATTGCGCCGCTTCTTCAATATTGCCACCGCGGTCGAGCAAAAATGCCGAAACGGCATGAACTATGCCGCGTTGATCAGGACAAGATAGCGTGAGAATGTAGGCTTGTGAATGTGTATCGGTCATGATGCAAGATTATCGTCCACCAACACAGGAACACGTTGTGCCAGCGCACACATCAATTCGTAACCCACGGTACCAGCTGATTTGGCCACTTCATCAATCGACAACACCGCCCCACTTTTTGCGTTGCCCCATAAAGTGACTTCAGTGCCTATACCCAACTGCAAACCTGCAACTTGCAGCGGCGTTAAATCAACCGTGAGCATGTCCATGCTGACACGCCCTACCATCTGTGTGCGTACACCGTTCACCAAAACAGGCGTACCCGTGCTGCAATGACGTGGATAACCGTCTGCATAACCACAAGCTACCACGCCTATTAACATGGGTTTGTCGGCAACAAAGGTAGAGCCATAGCCGACAGTATCACCTTTTTGTAAAGTTTGGATACCGATTATTTTTGATGACAATGTCATCGTGCTTTGCAAGGACCAATCTGCCGCTGTGTGAACGGGCGCATCGGGCGAGCTACCATACAAAGCAATACCAGGTCGCACCCAGTCGCCAGCATCAATGCCTAATTCATTGAGGCGCAAAGTGGCCGCGCTGTTGCAAAAACTGCGTTCACCTGGCAAGTCTTGTACTGTGCTATTAAAAATTTGCATTTGATGCTGTACACCTTTGTCACCATCGGCATCGCTGAAATGCGTCATCATCGAAATTTCATCAACCTGCGGCAATGCATTCAAACGTGTCCATGCTGCACGATAGTGCTCGGGTCTAAACCCAAGTCGATTCATGCCTGAGTTCATTTTCAAAAACACACGGTGCGGCACTTCAGTTTTATGCGTCGCCAGCATGTGTATTTGTTCATCACAATGAACGGTGTGCCATAGATTCAAACGCGAACACAGTTCCAAATCACGTTGTTCAAACACCCCTTCTAACAGCAGTATGGGGCCTCGCCAGCCCAACTGTCGCACACGCTGTGCTTCCTCTAAATCCAAAAGACCAAAGCCATCTGCGCCGCGCAGACCTTCAAATGCGCGCTCAATGCCATGACCATAGGCATTGGCTTTGACAATTGCCCATACACGCGCGTGCGCCGCTGCTTGACGAATCACCTGTACGTTATGACGCAGTGCAGCAATATGTATGGTGGCTAAAACGGGGCGAGGCATGATATAACCTATGAACTTTAGTTTGACTGAAAAACTTCGTACTGGACTTTACCAAACTTTTCACGCTAAGAGACAGCTCGAGCAGATTCATATTTCGACAGGCATTCATGACGCAAGTTTCTCACCAACCCATGGGCCGTGGTTTTTACACCATCATGGCTGCGCAGTTTTTTAGTTCGCTTGCCGACAATGCATTATTGGTAGCAGCCATTGAATTACTGAAAGCATCGCAAGCGCCGACTTGGCATGTCGCTGCATTAGCGCCAATGTTTGCGCTTTTTTATGTTGTGCTAGCACCATTTGTTGGCGCAATTGCCGACGCTTACCCCAAAGGGCAAGTGATGTTTGTCAGCAATTTCATCAAAGTTATGGGCTGCTTGCTCATGCTTTTTGGTGGCCATCCATTGCTGGCCTACGCCATCGTAGGTTTGGGTGCGGCAGCTTATTCGCCTGCCAAATATGGCATATTGACTGAGCTATTGCCGGCGTCACTATTGGTTAAAGCCAATGGTTGGATTGAGGGTTTGACTGTGGCTTCCATCATATTGGGTATCTTGTTGGGCGGTTTATTGATTGGTTCGCAAGCCTCCTCTCATTTGCTGTCATTTGATTTTCCTTTTATGCAAACCAGCGTTGACACGCCGGCAGAAGCCGCAATTGCAGTGATGATTTTGATTTATGCCATCGCTGCTTGGTTCAATACCCGCATACCCACAACTGGCGCACAACTGATTGCTGTACCTCAAAACAAATTGGCTTTGTTGCCCGATTTTTGGAGCTGTAACACAAAGCTTTGGAAAGACAAACTTGGTCAAATTTCATTATCGACAACCACTTTATTTTGGGGTGTATTGGGAAATTTACGAGTCATTGTTTTTGCTTGGGCTGCAGTTGCATTGGGCTACACAACCTCGCAAGCTTCAACCTTGGTCGGGGTGATTGTCATTGGTACCGCCATTGGCGCTGTTGCCGCTTCTATGACCATGACGCTTGACAAAGCTACCAAACTCATTCCCTTGGGAATTGCGATGGGTGTTTTGATGTTGGGTTTGAATTTCATCACCCACATCGCTATCGCTATTCCATTTTTAATTTTGCTAGGTGGTCTGGCAGGTTATTTGGTGGTACCTATGAATGCTTTGTTGCAACACAGAGGGACACAATTTGATGGGCGCTGGCCGGTCGATTGCTGTGCAAAACTTCAATGAGCAAGCTTGCATTTTGGGTCTGGGCATGTTGTATGCAATGGGAACAAAATTGGGCATGACGGCTTTTGGTGCTATTGCATCGTTTGGCTTCTTGATCGCAGGTGTCATGTGGTTAATCAAGCGTTGGCATGACAGCAATTGCCGTAACTTTCCTGCTGAGGAAGCACATCTCATCGATATTGCCACGCACGACGGCATGCACGACTGAGTTCAAATCTGTAAGTAAAGAATGGCGAAAATTTTGCCCGTTGGGGTTTTGCTGATCAACGCATTCATTTGGGGTGTTTCGTGGTGGCCACTGCGTGAGCTGCAAACGGCAGGTTTACACCCACTGTGGTCCACTGTCATCATGTATTGCTTTGCGATGGCAATTGTGCTCGTGTACAAACCAAGCGTGTGGCGCGCGTTGATCACGCACCCTCAGTTGTGGTTATTGTTGCTGGCATCAGGCTTGACGAATGTCAGCTTCAATTGGGCTGTGAGCATCGGCGATGTGGTTCGTGTTTTGATACTTTTTTACCTGATGCCTGCTTGGGTGGTGCTGTTGGCATGGCTGGTGTTGAACGAACGCCCCAATCGTTTCGCTTATTTCCGATTGGTACTGGCAATGACAGGTGTATTCATCGTTTTACTGCCGACTTCATCCATCAATTTATCATCTGTACTGTCCCAAAGCTTGAGTTTTGCCGATGTGTTGGCTATCTTAGGCGGCTTCACTTTTGCTCTGACACAAGTGCTGCTCAAACGCATGGGTGATACACCCAAAGAAGGACGTTTGTTTGCGATGTTTGCAGGCGGTGCATTACTGGCCACTCTCGCCGGGGCATTGGGTCTTGCGCAAGGCTGGGTGTCGGCACTTCCAGAAGTTAGTGTTTATTGGCTTTTTGTTGCTGCACTACTTTCGATTGCATTTATGGTTGGCAATGCAGCTTTGCAATATGCAGCACCTCGGCTACCAGCCAATACCACCGCAGTGGTGATGCTAACGGAAATCATTTTTGGCAGCTTGTCTGCCGTTTGGTTAGGTGCAGCCGTGCTAGACGCCAAGACATTGATTGGCGGTTCACTGATTTTTATAGCTGCCGCTTTAGCGACACGACAAAACTAAAAAAAGCCCGATACCTTTCGATATCGAGCTTTTTGCATTGACGATTTATGGCTACATAAACCGCCACCCTGCAAATTAAAACGTGGTTCTTACGGTTTTTTAGCCGTAGGAAATGGCCACGCTGCTTGCGGGCTCAGAGTTGTCTGAGCCGCAGGTGCAGGTGCAGGCTTAGGCGCTGCTTTTGGGGCAGGTTTTTTAGCTGCCTTTTTAGCAGGCGCCTTCTTAGCTGCTACTTTTTTTTTAGCAGGCGCTTTCTTAGCTGCTACTTTTTTTTTAGCAGGGGCTTTCTTAGCAGCAGCTTTCTTAGCTGGTGCTTTTTTGGCCGCTACTTTTTTCGCAGGGGCTTTCTTAGCAGCTGGCTTTTTCGCTGGTGCTTTTTTGGCCGCTACTTTTTTCGCAGGGGCTTTCTTCGCTACAGCTTTTTTCGCTGGGGCTTTTTTAGCTGCTGCTTTTTTCGCAGGGGCTTTCTTCGCTGCAGCTTTTTTCGCTGGTGCTTTTTTAGCCGCTACTTTTTTTGCAGGGGCTTTCTTCGCTGGGGCCTTTTTTGCGGCCGGTTTTTTCGCAGTTGCCATTTTATTTACTCCTTGATCACATTACAAAGAGCACTTTGTGCTTGTTTTTATTGCACAAAATGATTTATGGTGTTGCGCCACAATGAAGCGCGCAACGCCATAAACACGGTTTGCACATAACTGACCTGGCTCTTCGGCTATTGGCCCTGTTATATGCGAATTCAAAATCAATCCCAAGAAAGCGCACCGCCTGATTGGTATTCAATCACACGGGTTTCAAAAAAGTTGCGCTCTTTTTTCAAATCAATCATCTCGCTCATCCAAGGGAATGGATTTTCTTCATTTGGAAAAAGCGTCTCTAAACCAATTTGCGTAGCACGGCGGTTTGCAATGTAACGCAAATACCCTTTGAACATGGAAGCATTCATCCCCAACACACCACGCGGCATTGTATCTTCAGCATAGCGATATTCCAACTCAACAGCTTGATGGAACATGGCCACAATCTCGGCCTTGAACTCTGGCGTCCATAGTCCAGGGTTTTCTAGTTTGAGTTGGTTGATTAAATCGATACCAAAATTGCAGTGCATTGATTCGTCGCGCAAAATGTACTGATACTGCTCAGCTGCACCTGTCATTTTGTTTTGACGCCCTAGTGCCAAAATTTGAGTAAAGCCGACATAGAAGAACAAGCCCTCCATCAAACATGCAAAAGCGATGAGTGACTTCAACAAGGTTTGATCAGCTTCATGTGTGCCTGTTTTAAACAAAGGATCACTGATGGCTTCGATGAATGGAATCAAGAACTGGTCTTTATCGCGTATCGATTGAATTTCGTTGTAGGCATTAAATATTTCGGCCTCATCCAGTCCCAACGACTCTGTGATGTATTGATAAGCGTGCGTGTGTATCGCCTCTTCAAAAGCTTGACGCAGCAAGAACTGACGGCATTCTGGTGCTGTGATATGGCGATAAGTACCCAAAACAATGTTGTTTGCCGCCAAAGAGTCAGCCGTAACAAAAAAACCCAAGTTACGCTTAACCAAACGTCTCTCATCCTCTGTTAAACCATTTGGGCTTTTCCATAACGCGATGTCGCGCGTCATGTTCACTTCTTGTGGCATCCAATGGTTTGCACAAGTTGCCAAATATTTTTCCCACGCCCATTTGTACTTGAATGGCACCAACTGATTCACATCGGTTTTGCCATTGATGATGCGTTTGTCTGCTGCCTTGATTCGTTGGTGAGTTGGCGGCACTGATGCAACTAATTTTTGTGCCGCTGCTTGAACACTGATAGGCTGGGTTGCTACAGAAGATATAGCAGCGGTGGCTGCAGAAAACTGAGTTGGCGCTTCTGCCAAACGGTTTGTGGGCAAACCATTATTTGAAATTGACGACAGTGCGGGCTTTGTATCTTCTTCCCAGGTTAGCATATTTGTTCCAATTCTCCGATTATGAAAGCAGTCGAATAAAAAGAAAAGTTTTTATTCGATTTGCTGTATTCATGTGTTGTACTTTTGCACTATAAATTATTGGCACGATTCACATGTTGGATCATCAACGCCGCAAAATCGAATGTCAGTTGCTGGCATATTTGCCATTTGTTTTTGTGCTGCAGCAGCTGCTGCATCAAGTGCACTCATGCCACTTGCTTGAGATGTGTCTGAACCAGACGACACTGCGTTCATGCGGCCATTCATCACTGTTGATTTTTCAGCATGTGTTGCACCCACTGTGCGCAAATAATAAGTCGTCTTCAAACCACGCAACCATGCTAGCTTGTAAGTGTCATCGAGTTTCTTGCCAGATACACCTGCCATATAAATGTTGAGTGATTGCGCTTGATCAATCCATTTCTGGCGGCGAGCCGCAGCTTCAACAATCCACTGCGTTTCGATTTCAAACGCTGTTGCGTACAAAGCTTTGACATCTTGCGGCACACGATCAATGGGGCGCAGTGAACCATCATAGTGTTTCAAATCAACCACCATCACATCGTCCCACAAACCTAAACGTTTGAGATCATGCACCAAGCGTCCGTTGATGATGGTGAACTCGCCGGATAAGTTGGATTTAACGGACAGGTTGCCGAAACAAGGTTCGATACAAGCGTCCACACCAATGATGTTGGAAATGGTTGCGGTGGGTGCAATAGCGATACAGTTTGAATTGCGCATGCCATCCTGGGCAATTTTGTTGCGCAAGGCATCCCAATCCAAAGTGCTTGAACGATCCACCTCAACATAACCACCACGCTCTTGAGCGAGCAAATCCAGTGTATCCAAAGGCAATATGCCTTTGTCCCACAACGAACCCCTGTAACTCGCGTATCTACCACGTTCTTTCGCCAGATCAGTGGACGCCCAGTATGCGTAATAACAAATAGCCTCCATTGAGGTATCCGCAAATTCAATGGCCTCTTGACTTGCATACGGCACACGCATTTCATACAAGCAATCTTGAAAACCCATCAAACCCAGTCCGACTGGACGGTGCTTCATATTAGAATCACGCGCTTTTTTGACCGCGTAATAATTGATGTCAATCACGTTGTCCAACATGCGCATCGCAGTTGTGACCGTTTTCTTCAACTTATCGTGATCAATTTGGCCATCGCGCAAATGTTGCACCAAGTTCACCGACCCAAGATTGCAGACTGCTGTCTCAGTATCACTGGTGTTCAATGTGATTTCCGTGCACAAATTACTGGAATGAACCACACCTGCATGTTGCTGTGGCGAGCGAATATTGCATGGGTCTTTGAATGTGATCCATGGATGACCTGTTTCAAACAGCATGGTCAGCATCTTGCGCCACATATCAGCCGCTTGCACCGTCTTGGCAGGCGAAATTTCGCCTCGCGCTGCTTTGGCCTCATACGCCACATAGGCTGTCTCAAATGCTTTGCCATATTTGTCATGCAAATCGGGCACATCATTGGGAGAAAACAGAGTCCACTCACCTTTTTCCATGACACGGCGCATGAACAAATCAGGAATCCAGTTTGCCGTGTTCATGTCGTGTGTGCGACGACGGTCATCACCCGTATTTTTACGAAGCTCTAAAAACTCCTCCATATCCAAGTGCCAAGTCTCAAGATATGTACAGACCGCACCTTTGCGTTTACCGCCTTGGTTCACAGCCACTGCTGTGTCGTTCACCACTTTCAAGAATGGCACAACACCTTGTGATTCACCATTTGTGCCTTTGATGTGCGCGCCCAAAGCACGAACACGTGTCCAATCGTTACCCAAACCGCCTGCATATTTAGAAAGCAGCGCATTTTCTTTAATCAACTCATAGATACCATCCAAATCATCTGGAACGGTTGACAGATAGCAAGATGACAATTGAGAGCGACGCGTACCACTGTTGAAAAGCGTAGGTGTGCTGGACATGAAGTCGAAAGACGACAGTACGTTGTAAAACTCAATGGCACGCGCTTCTCGGTCAGCCTCATTCAGCGACAATCCCATAGCGACACGCATGAAAAAAGCTTGCGGCAACTCAATGCGTTTTTTGCGCACATGCAAGAAGTAACGGTCATACAAAGTTTGCAGGCCAAGATAATCAAATTTCAAATCTTGTTCTGGTTTTAGTGCTGCACCTAAACGCGCCAAATCAAATTGCAACAATTTTTCATCCAGCAATTCGTTTTGCACGCCTGTTTTAATGAATTGTGGAAAGTATTCGGCATAGCGCGTTGTCATGTCTTCTTGAAACACCTCGCCGCCCAAAATTTCTCGACGGATGGTATGCAGCAACAAGCGCGCTGTGACGTAGGTGTAATCTGGCTCACTTTCAATGAGCGTTCGGGTAGCCATGATGGATGCTTTGTAGACCTCGTCCATTGGCACACCGTCGTACAAATTGCGCAGCGTCTCGGCCATGATGGGCGCTGGTTGAACATCGTTGCCCAAACCAGCACACGCTGTTGTGATCAGGTGATTAAGACGTTGCATGTCCAAAACAACACGCTCGCCACCATCCATGACATGCAAAGCTGGCGCAGCTGGTGCAGCAACAGCCTCGTCTGCACGCGCTTTGGCACGTTCTTGGGTGCGCTTTTCACGGTACAACACATAAGATCTGGCAACTTCATGGTGACCACCGCGCATCAAGCCCAGCTCAACTTGGTCTTGCACATCTTCAATGTGAAAAGTGCCGCCGCCTGGTCTTGAACGCATCAATGCACGAATGACAGCTTGCGTCAGCCCATCAACCGTATCGCGGACGCTGGCGGAGGCCGCGCCTTGTGTGCCATGCACCGCCAAAAACGCTTTCATCACAGCAACTGCAATCTTGCTTGGTTCAAAAGGAACCACAGCGCCATTGCGTCGAATGATTTGGTAATTGTCCAGTGTTTGTGCTCCCCGATCATCCAATCTGTCTTCGCGTGGTGACGAGGCTTGCATAAAGCCCAAAGGATTCGTGTTTGTTGTATTTGTTGCGGCTTGCTGCATTGCTGATGTCCTCTGAAGCTTGTTATTTGTCTATCGTTATAGCTATATTTTTTAATGTTTTAAGCTGCAGATATACAGATCTTAAAACACTACATTTGGTGTTTCGTCTAGCTTAAAACACTACAGGTAGTGTTTTTGGCCAACGTTCAGTTTACATCAAAACCTGAAAAAAGTGTCGCTTTTTTCACAATTTTGCATACGTTTTTATCTATAGCAAGGCAATCTAGAATTTATATGGCGCGCAGCACATACGGCCAATCGAAACCTTTTCCCGGATCAGCTTTGCGACCCGCCGCAACATGCTCATGCCCTGTCACATCAACAATTGGGTAATTTTGTTTTATAGCAGCACACAGGCTGATCAGAGTTTCATATTGACTGGATTCAAAAGCATCACCTTCTAAACCTTCTAACTCTATGCCCACTGAATAATCATTGCAATTTTCTCTGCCATTGAACTCAGATTTACCAGCATGCCATGCGCGTCTATCGCAGCTTACAAACTGCCATAAATCACCGTTGCGGCGAATATAAAAATGCGCTGAAACTTCAGCACCCCGTATGCTGTCGAAGTAAGGGTGCGCATCCCAATCCAAGGTGTTGGTAAATAACTGTTGCACTTCATCGCCACCAAACTGCCCTGGTGGCAAACTAATGGAATGGATAACGATGAGATCGACCGCAATGCCCTGCGGACGATCGCCAAAATTGGGGGACTCAAGTCTTCTAGCAAACCTGTACCAGCCATCTTGCCAAAGATGAGAGTCAGTCAATGGCATGATTTGACCCTGGATACGGCATAAGTTAACTTTTTAATGCGCCTAACTTGCGATGTTCAGCTGAACAAAACCAAGGCGCACCACCCAAACCATCAGGGCTTGGTAAAGCCTCTGACTGCGGCAAATGAACACCACAATGCGCACATGAGACCATCTGTTGCTTGGGTGCCGATCGAGTTTTAGTTTGCATCATTTCATCGTTGCGGCTTTGAAGCATCTCTTTTCTATTGTTGCGCCATAACCAAACACCCACCAAAATAACCGCAAAAACAACTAAAAACTTCATACCACACGCCCCAACAAAACCTCAAGCACAAAGCGCGAGCCAACATAGGCGAGCAACAACAAAGCAGCTGCGCTGTAAAGAACCCGAACGGCCGTACGTCCTCGCCAACCAAACCGCGCGCGTCCAATCAATAACACAGCAAAAGCCAACCATGCAAGTACAGAGAAGATGGTTTTATGATTCCATTGCCAAACTTTGCCTGGGCCATACAGTGTTTCACTGAATAACCAACCAGCCAACAAAGTTGCAGTTAGCAAAACGAAGCCGGCCAACACAAACCGAAACGTCAAACGCTCCAAGGTGAGCAAAGGCAAACCACTGTTTACGTGCTTAGCTGCATTTGGCAATGTCCGCATTTGTGATTCTGCCCGCATCATCAACCAAGCATGCACAACCGCCGCCGCGAACAAGCCATATGACGCCAATCCCAAAGCCCAATGCAAAGGCAACCACGGCGTGACCGAGTGGTGCAACACTTGCCCAGGAAACGCCAAAGACATCAGCACCGTCACAGCGGCCAAGCCTGCAAACGCCCATACGGCCTTCAGTTGTGGGTAGAGATGGCTTTCTATTAAATACACCGTCAGCATCAGCCATGCCGTGACAGACAGGGCAGCAGCAAAGCCAAAATGCGGCACCTCTACGGGCGACAAGCCCAACATGGACCAAGCCAGCAACACCGCGTGCAAAAACCAAGCAATCCACAAAACTCGTCGTGTTGCAACTACGGTTCCACGCTCACCTGCATACATGGCAATGGCATAGGTCACAGCGACACCCAGACTTAAAAAAAGACTGCTGACTGAAAGTGTGGCGGTAGTCGCTAAAATCATCCCTACAGTTTAGCCGTTCATGTCCTCATTTGCACTGATTTGACTCGACTCTTTTTAATATTTACCTGATCTTCAAACCTTATGGCATCGCTACTCACTGACAAACTGTCACAGCTGGTTAAACAAATGCGCGGGCAAGCGCGCATGACGGAATCCAACGTGCAAGACATGCTGCGTGAGGTTCGGCTGGCACTCTTGGAGGCCGACGTTGCTTTGCCAGTGGTGCGTGATTTCATTGCGCGGGTCAAAGAAAAAGCTTTGGGGCAAGAAGTAGTCGGTTCATTAAGCCCTGGCCAGGCATTGGTTGCGGTTGTTAATAAAGAATTGATTGCCACCATGGCTGGCAACGACATTGGCAGCACCACGGTGAGCGATTTAAATCTTGCCGCCCAACCACCTGCCGTGATACTGATGGCCGGCTTGCAAGGTGCTGGTAAAACCACCACCACTGCCAAGCTTGCCAAGCACTTAATTGAAAAGCGCAAGAAGAAAGTGTTGACCGTCTCTGGCGACGTGTACCGACCTGCAGCGATTGAGCAATTAAAAACCGTCACCGCACAAGTAGGCGCTGAATGGTTCCCCAGTAGTGCCGATCAAAAACCGCGCGACATTGCCTTTGCTGCGCTTGACTACGCCAAAAAACACCACTTTGATGTGCTGCTGGTGGACACTGCTGGTCGTTTGGGTATTGATGAAGTGCTGATGAACGAGATTCGCGAACTTCATGCGGTGCTGAACCCAATTGAAACGCTGTTTGTGGTCGATGCGATGCAAGGTCAAGACGCCATCAACACCGCCAAAGCTTTCAAAGACGCGCTGCCACTGACGGGCATTATCTTGACCAAATTAGATGGTGATTCACGCGGTGGTGCGGCGCTATCGGTTCGTCACATCACAGGCGCACCCATCAAGTTTGCGGGTACTTCTGAAAAACTAGACGGTTTAGAAGTTTTTGATGCCGAACGCCACGCCGGTCGTGTGTTGGGCATGGGCGATATTTTGGCTTTGGTTGAACAAGTCACCTCTGGCGTTGATGTGGCCGCCGCACAAAAAATGGCGGAGAAGATGAAAAGCGGTAAGGGCTTTGACCTGAACGACTTTTTAGGCCAATTGCAGCAAATGAAACAAATGGGTGGCTTGGCCAGCATGATGGACAAACTGCCTTCTCAACTGGCAGCCAAAGCGGGTCAAGTTGACATGGGCAAGGCTGAAAAAGACATGCGCCGCAAAGAAGGCATTATTTTGTCCATGACACCATTAGAACGACGCAAACCCGATTTGATCAAGGCCACCCGAAAACGCCGCATTGCAGCAGGCGCTGGCGTGCATGTACAAGAGGTCAATCGCATGCTCAATGAGTTTGAACAAATGCAAGGCATGATGAAGAAAATGAGTGGCGGCGGCATGATGAAGATGATGAAAAAACTCGGTGGCATGAAAGGCATGCCCAAAATGCCGTTTTGAAGACCACGTCAGCAATATTTATATGCTTTTTTTGCCTCTAGCCGGCGTATTGATTGCCTAGAGTGCTATCAAATATATAGCATTTGAAATGTAAACTAATATAAGTCGCTCACCAAGATCTAAGCACTCACTATGAACCCACATGCTCCCCTCATCATCGACATAGCGGGTACGGTCCTTAGCAAAGTTGACCGTCAGCGTTTGCAACACCCACTGGTGGGTGGCTTGATTTTGTTTGCACGCAATTGGCAAAGCCGTGAACAGTTGACCGATTTGTGCGCCAGCATCAAACGCCTGCGTTCGGATTTGCTCATTTGTGTGGACCATGAAGGAGGACGCGTTCAGCGCTTCAAAACCGATGGGTTTACTCACTTGCCACCGATGCGCGTTTTAGGCGATTTGTGGATGAAGGACGCCATGCTAGCTACCAATGCGGCTACAGCTTGCGGCTATGTTTTGGGTGCAGAGTTGCGTGCATGCGGTGTGGATTTGAGCTTCACACCCGTACTGGATTTGGATTATGGTGAAAGCAGTGTGATAGGCGACCGTGCTTTTCACCGTGACGCACGCGTCACAGCATTGTTGGCAAAAAGCTTGATGCATGGCTTGCTGCAAAGTGGCATGGCCAATTGCGGCAAGCATTTCCCTGGGCATGGTTTTGTGAAGGCCGATTCGCACACCGACATTCCTGTTGACAATCGCAGCCTGAAAAAAATCATGGCAGACGATGCTGCACCCTACACGTGGCTCAACAGCAGCCTGGCCAGTGTGATGCCCGCGCATGTCATTTATCCCAAGGTGGATACACGCCCTGCAGGCTTTTCTAAACCTTGGCTTGAAGATATTCTGCGTCAGCAGTGTCGTTTTACTGGCGCAGTTTTCAGTGACGATCTCAGTATGGCTGCTGCACGGCTGATTGATGGCAAGTTGGTCAGCTATAGCGAAGCAGCCATTACCGCTTTGTCGGCTGGTTGTGACTTGGTTTTGCTTTGCAATCAATCACTCGATTCTGGACTAGCCATAGATACTTTGATTGACGGCATGGTTGAAGCACAGATCACTGGGCGCTGGCAACCCGCTGAAACCAGTGAATTGCGCCGCTTGTCTCTGTTGCCCACATCCACACCACTAGAATGGAATGACCTGATGGTTCATGCGCCCTACATACAGGCTTTGGATTTACTGCCGTGATTTTGCTCAGGATACAGAATTTGCATACCGCAAAGTTTTTATCACTTCAAGTTAACGCAACGATACATGCTCATCAACACAACTGAGATTTTTTTAATTGCGATGCTGATCATTTTCAGCTTGCCATACTTGGTATGGCGTATCGCCAAAACAGATTACTACGCACCTTTGGTTGTGGTGCAAATTATTGCTGGCATTTTGCTGGGTCCTGGCATTTTGGGTTCCATCTTCCCAGGGTATTACAACTTCGTTTTCACACCGCAAGTGATTCAATCACTCAATGGCATTGCGTGGTGGGCCGTGATGTTATTCGTCATGATCGCAGGCATCGAGCTAGATTTAAATAAAGCTTGGGAGCATCGTGTAGAAAGTTCAATCACAGCTGGTTTTGCGTTGGCAACGCCCTTGATATTTGGTTGTGGTGCGGCACTATTGCTTTTATTTGGTCCACTCAGTCATTCAGGGTGGATCGGTACCTCAAGCCAGAACTTGGCAATTCGTACTTGGCATCGGTATGGCTTGTGCAGTTACAGCGCTGCCGATATTGATTTTGTTGATGGAGAAATTACAGATTCTGCGGCAACCGATTGGTCAACGCATCTTGCGTTATGCCAGTTTGGATGATGTCGCCATATGGGGCGTGTTGGCCATTATTTTGTTGGACTGGACCCGCGTCGGACGGCAGTTAGGGTTCTTTGTGATCTTTGCGATATTGACATTTCTGTACCGAAAGCTGATGCGTCAACTGCAAGAGCAAGACCGTTGGTATGTCGCTTTAATTTGGTTAGCCATGTGCAGCTTTGCTGCGGACTGGGCAGGATTGCACTTCATGGTGGGTGCTTTTTTAGCTGGTGCCGTGATGGATGCCCATTGGTTCAATCAAGAAAAAATGGACACCATGCGACACCATGTTTTGTTGCTGATCATGCCGGTATTTTTCTTAAGTACAGGTTTAAAAACGAACTGGGCAATGGGAGGTGTGATGGTGTTTGCTGCGGCTGCCATTTTGCTATTGGCATCGGTTTATGGAAAGTTAGCTGGTGTTCACATTGCTGGCAAGGTTACTGAAATGGAACAAAGGCGATGCGTCCATCATCGGCTGGCTTTTACAAACCAAGGCTTTGATCATGATTATTTTTGTCAATATCCTGCTGGATAAAAACATCATTACGCAGGAAACATTCACTGCACTTTTGCTGATGGCTGTGGCCAGTACCATGATCACGGTACCTGTGGTTTACCCAAAACTGCAAAAATTGAAATCGTTGATATTCAAAAATTAGATCGACTGCGACAAAGCGCTGTTGCAATAATCGTTAGCATCCAAGCCAAATACCGATCAAGCATAAAAAAAGCCCACCAGTTTTGGTGGGCTTTTTATTAAGTGGTTGCGCGAGCAGGATTTGAACCTGCGACCTTTGGGTTATGAGCCCAACGAGCTACCAAGCTGCTCCATCGCGCGTTAAGAGGGTCTATTTTAACAGACTTATCAAGCTTTCGCTTCGGTGCTGGCAACTACTTCGGCTGTATCTGGACGATCAACCAATTCAACCAAGGCCATGGGTGCATTGTCACCAACGCGGAATCCCATTTTCAGAATACGCGTGTAACCACCTGGACGTGTTGCGAAGCGCGGTCCCAAATCAGCAAATAATTTGACAACTGAATCGCGGTCACGCAGGCGATTAAAAGCCATACGTTTGTTGGACAAGCTGGGTGTTTTAGCCAAAGTAATCATAGGCTCGATCACGCGGCGCAACTCTTTTGCTTTTGGCAATGTTGTTTTGATGACTTCATGCTCAATGAGAGAGTTCATCATATTGCGCAACATCGCTAAACGATGTTCGCTGGTTCTGTTTAATTTTCTTAATCCGTATCCGTGACGCATGGTATTTTCCTTTTATGTGGACAGCCGTATCAGGTACTGTCCGATATTGCAACCTAACTGAATGGTTGTTTAATGGTTAATTATGGTTTATCCAAACCTGCTGGTGGCCAGCTTTCGAGCTTCATGCCCAAAGTCAAACCACGAGAAGCCAAGACTTCCTTGATTTCATTGAGCGATTTACGACCTAAATTTGGTGTTTTTAACAACTCATTTTCAGAACGTTGAATCAAATCACCGATGTAGTAAATGTTTTCCGCTTTGAGGCAGTTGGCAGAACGCACAGTGAGCTCAAGCTCGTCCACTGGACGCAACAGCAATGGGTCAAACTGTTGTGCATTTCGAGCTGAACTTGGTGCATCAAATGCAGCCAATTCACTGCCTTCAAGTTGTGCAAATACGGCCAATTGCTCGACCAAGATCTTAGCTGATGAACGCACCGCATCTTCTGCATTGATTGCGCCATTGGTTTCAATTTCAATGACCAATTTATCCAAATCGGTACGCTGTTCTACACGTGCGCTTTCCACTGAATAGCTAACGCGTGATACAGGAGAAAACGACGCGTCGAGCACAATGCGGCCAATAGACTTGTTTGGCTCGTCGCCAAAACGACGCATGGTTCCCGGTACGTAGCCACGACCTTTTTCTATCTTAATCTGCATGTCCAACTTACCGCCTTGCGATAAATTAGCAATGATGTGGTCAGGATTGACGATTTCAACATCATGCGGAGTTTGTATATCAGCTGCAGTCACGGCACCTTCACCGTCTTTCCGTAAGCTTAAAGTCACTTCATCACGGTTGTGCAATTTGAATACAACGCCTTTGAGGTTCAATAAAATGTTCACAACATCTTCTTGCACGCCATCAATAGACGAGTACTCATGCAAAACACCTGCAATGGTGACCTCAGTAGGCGCGTAACCTACCATTGATGACAGCAATACGCGGCGTAAAGCATTACCCAATGTATGACCATAGCCACGCTCAAAGGGCTCCAAAGTAACCTTGGCACGATTGGCACTGAGCTGCTCTACGTGAATGGCTTTAGGTTTCAATAAATTTGCTTGCATATTAATTTCCTCTCAATACCCCCAGCTCGTTACGCCGGTAAGGCTGGTGAAGCCCCCAAACTTGCAAATGCGAAGCAAGCTAAAGGACTAATTAAAATGATTCTTAGCGAGAATACAACTCAACAATGAGCGATTCATTGATATCAGCACCGAACTCATCGCGGTCAGGTGATTTCTTGAAAGTGCCTGTCGCTTTGTCAACGTTCACTTCAACCCAAGCAGGCATGCCCACTTGAGTTGCCAATTGCAACGCTTCAGTAATACGGGCTTGTGCTTTAGACTTATCGCGAACAGCGATCACATCGCCAGATTTCACGGAGTAAGAAGGAATGTTGACGCTTTGTCCATTGACCGTCATCGCTTTGTGCGATACCAATTGACGGGCTTCTGCACGTGTTGATCCAAATCCCATGCGGTAAACCACATTGTCCAAACGTGATTCAAGCAATGTCAGCAAGTTCGCGCCTGTATTCCCTTTGCGACGATCCGCTTCAGCAAAATAACGACGGAATTGGCGCTCCAAAATACCGTACATGCGTTTGACTTTTTGCTTTTCGCGCAATTGCAAACCGAAATCAGAAGTGCGAGCACCTGAAGTGCGTCCGTGCTGACCTGGTTTAGAGTCAAATTTGGCTTTGTCGCTGATAGAGCGGCGAGCGCTTTTCAGGAATAAATCGGTGCCTTCACGGCGTGAGAGTTTGGCTTTAGGGCCTAAGTAACGTGCCACTTGAATATCCTTATAAATCGTCTTCCACAGGACTGGCTGTGGGAGCTACCAACAGACTTGTTTGTAGCGGTGGGCTTGATGAAATGTTGAAAATTTAACTAAAACGATGTCTTAGATTAAATACGACGGCGCTTTTGTGGTCTGCATCCGTTATGCGGTACAGGTGTCACATCAGCAATAGAGTTGATGCGAATACCCAATGCACCGAGTGCACGAACAGAGGATTCACGGCCAGGGCCAGGACCTTTAATTTCGACATCAACGTTTTTGATGCCTTGCTCAATAGCTGCACGTCCAGCAACTTCAGAAGCAACTTGCGCTGCAAAAGGAGTTGATTTGCGAGAGCCTTTGAAACCTTGACCACCTGATGACGCCCATGCCAAAGAGTTACCTTGGCGATCTGTGATCGTAATGATGGTGTTGTTAAATGAAGCATGCACGTGCGCAATGCCATCTGCTACGTTCTTACGAACTTTTTTACGTACGCGTTGTGCCGCGCTATTGGCTGGTGATTTTGCCATGATGTAGTTCTACCCGTTTATTTTTTCAATGAAGCTGCTGCTTTGCGTGGACCCTTGCGAGTACGTGCATTGGTACGTGTTCTTTGGCCACGCATTGGCAAGCCACGGCGATGACGAAAGCCTCTGTAGCAACCGATATCCATCAAACGCTTGATGTTCATGGTTGTCTCACGGCGCAAATCGCCTTCAATGGTGAAGGCAGCGATTTGATCGCGAATTTTTTCCAAATCGCCATCAGTCAAATCTTTGATTTTTTTAGCGAACGCAATGTCACATGCAACGCAAATTTTGCGTGCGCGTGTGCGACCTATACCATAAATCGCTGTTAAACCAATCTCAGCATGCTGATGCTGGGGGATATTAATACCTGCTATACGTGCCATAATTTTCCTAAGTGGATTTCCTAATTGCTAGCTAATAACTTACTGATCAACCTTGACGCTGTTTATGTCGCGCATCTGTACAGATGACACGAACAACGCCTTTACGACGGATGATTTTGCAGTTGCGGCAAATTTTTTTGACCGAAGCCGAAACCTTCATGCGATACTCCTAATTTACAAACTCAATATACGCTTACAAAGCGCGAATACATTAAAACTACTTGGCGCGAAACACAATTCTTGCCCTTGTTAAATCATAGGGCGTCAACTCAACTGTTACCTTATCACCAGGCAAAATTCGAATGTAGTGCATCCGCATTTTTCCAGAAATGTGTCCTAACACAATATGACCATTTTCTAACTTGACCCTGAATGTCGCATTTGGCAAATTTTCTACAATTTCACCTGCCATTTGTATAACGTCGTCTTTTGACATAACTGTTATGAACCTAACGACGTTTTAAAATTCGCCTTCTTCAAGAGTGAGTCATATTGCTGTGACATCAAATAGTTTTGTACTTGCGCCATGAAATCCATGGTCACAACCACAATAATCAAAAGCGAAGTACCACCAAAATAGAACGGAACATTATATTTTAATATTAAAAACTCTGGCAGCAAACAAACAAACGTGATATACAAAGCGCCGACAAAGGTCAATCTCAATAAAATTTTGTCGATGTATTTTGCAGTTTGATCACCTGGACGAATACCAGGAACAAACGCACCACTCTTCTTCAAATTATCAGCCGTTTCTCTGCTATTGAAGACCAACGCGGTATAGAAAAAGCAGAAGAAAATAATCGCTGCAGCGTAAAACATCACATAAATTGGTTGCCCTGGAGCCAACATGGCTGCAGCATCTTTCAACCAACGCATTGAATCACCCGTGCTTAACCAACTTACTAAGGTGGCAGGCAACAGGATAATCGACGAAGCAAAAATTGGAGGTATCACACCAGCCATATTGAGTTTCAATGGCAAGTGCGAAGATTGACCACCATAAACTTTGTTACCGACCTGACGGCGAGCATAGTTGACCAAAATCTTTCTCTGTCCACGTTCAATAAACACTACAAAATAAGTAACAAGGATGACCACCGCGACAATAACGATAGCGACAAATACATTCATAGCACCTGTGCGAACCAATTCAGACAATCCACCAATAGCGCTAGGCAATCCGGCAGCGATGCCAGCGAAAATTAAAATCGAAATACCATTTCCCAATCCGCGCTCTGTGATTTGTTCACCTAACCACATCAGAAACATGGTGCCTGCAGTTAGGCTTACCACCGTCGTCATGCGAAAACCCATACCAGGATCGATCACCATACCTGGCGAGCTTTCAAGCGCAATCGCAATGCTTAAAGTTTGAAACAAGGCCAAAGCTAAAGTGCCGTATCGTGTGTATTGTGTAATTTTTCTACGACCAGCTTCACCCTCTTTTTTCATTTGCTCAAAAGCAGGTACAACGTATCCCAGCAACTGCATAATGATGGATGCAGAAATATAGGGCATGATACCTAGTGCAAAAATAGTAAATCTTGACAACGCTCCACCAGAGAACATATTGATCAAATTCAATATTCCGCCCTCTTGCTGCTTAAAGAATTCTTGCAAAGCATCCGGATTAATCCCGGGAACTGGTATATGCGCACCCAGCCTGTAAACCACCAATGCCAAGAGCAAAAATACCAAGCGGCGACGCAGGTCACCATACTTGTCTGTTTTTGCTAATGTCTTTGCGCTAGTAGCCACGTTGATATCCTGTTGAATCAGTAACGATTACGCTAACGCAACGATGCTGCCGCCAGCCGACTCAATAGCAGCTTTTGCGCCAACAGTGGCACCAATACCGGTCAATTTGACGGCGCGCTTAATATCACCTGACTTGATAACCTTAACGACTTTTACCTGCTCTGCAACCAGCCCTGCTTGTTTCAATGCTAAAACATCGACTTCAGCCTGACCCAACATTTCTAAGGCGCTTAATGTAATTTCTGCATTGTATTTAAGCAAATGGGATTTAAAGCCACGTTTTGGCAAACGACGTTGCATTGGCATTTGACCGCCTTCAAAGCCCACTTTGTGATATCCACCAGTACGTGACTTTTGTCCCTTATGACCACGACCTGCAGTCTTGCCAATGCCAGAACCGATACCACGACCAACGCGACGTTTGTAGTGCTTAGCGCCATCTGCTGGCTTGATGTTATTTAATTCCATCGTATGCCTCTTAAAGTACTTTGACCATGTAGTCAATCTTGTTGATCATTCCACGCACTGCAGGTGTATCAACCAATTCACTGGTGCTATTTAGTTTGCGCAAACCTAATCCACGCACTGTCGCACGATGAGACTCTTTACAGCCAATTGGGCTACGCACCAATTGCAATTTGACAGTTTTTTGTGTCGTCATTTTGTAATCCAATTAAGCAAATATATCTTCGACGCTTTTGCCACGCTTGGCAGCAACATTCGCCGGTGTGGTCACTTTTTGCAAGGCATCCAAAGTGGCGCGTACCATGTTGTACGGATTGCTAGATCCGTGGCTCTTCGCCACAATATCTGTCACACCCACAACTTCAAAAACAGCGCGCATTGGACCGCCAGCAATAATGCCCGTACCTTTTGGTGCAGGTGCCAACATAACACTGGCAGCACCATGATGACCCATTACTTTGTGGTGAATCGAGCCATTTTTCAATGACACTTTGACCAATTGCCGGCGAGATTCTTCCATCGCCTTTTGTACGGCTGTTGGCACTTCTTTAGACTTGCCCTTGCCCATACCAACGCGACCATCGCCATCACCCACAACGGTGAGTGCCGCAAAACCGAGAATACGACCACCTTTGACAACTTTTGTTACGCGATTGATAGCAATCATCTTTTCGCGCATGCCGTCTTCTGGACCGTCTGCTTTACCTTGCATTTTTGCTTGTACTTTTGCCATGTGATTTTCCTATTTCGCCTATTAAGCTTAAAACTGCATACCAGCTTCACGTGCCGCATCAGCCAAAGCTTTTACGCGTCCATGATAGGCATAACCAGCTCTGTCAAAAGCCACTTTTTCAACTCCGGCAGCTTTCGCCTTTTCGGCGATTACTTTGCCAACAACTTTAGCCGCATCAACATCACCAGCCTTACCTGCCGCGCCCAGCAAGGCACGAACAGTTTCTTGAGCTGTTGAAGCTGTTGCAAGTACTTTTGTACCGCAACCAGATATGACGGATGCATAAATATGAGAGTTTGTACGGTTTACGGTGAGACGAGCAACGCCTTGTGTAGCAATGCGAATGCGAGTCTGACGTGACCGGCGTAAACGTTGTTCTTTTTTGGTCAACATGTTGCAGATCCTTATTTCTTCTTAGTCTCTTTGATTGAAATTGTTTCGTCCGAATAACGAATTCCTTTGCCCTTATATGGCTCTGGAGGACGAACAGCACGAATCTCAGCAGCAATTTGACCCACACGTTGACGATCAGCGCCTTTAATGACGATTTCAGTAGGCGTTGGTGTCTCAACTTTGATGCCTGCTGGCATTTCTTTATTAACAGGATGCGAGTAACCCACCGCTAAATTTAAAGCATTCGCGGAAGATGTGGCTTTGTAGCCAACCCCAATCAAAGTCAACTTTTTCTCGAATCCTTTGGTGACACCAATGATCATGTTGTTAACCAACTGACGCATCGTGCCAGACATGGCATTCGCTTCACGCGAATCGTTTTGTGGGGCAAATGTCAGAACACCTGCATTGCTCACAATATTAACCAAAGCATTGTTGGCCAGCGACAAAACACCGCCAGATCCTTTAACACTCACTTGACCGTCTTTAATCACCACCTCAACGCCCGAAGGAATTGACACTGGCATTTTTGCTATACGTGACATTTATTTTTCTCCTGTGTGCCGTGCAAATATTAATTACGCGACGTAGCACAACACTTCACCACCGACTCCGGTAGTACGCGCTTTGCGATCTGTCATTACACCTTGAGGTGTAGTCACAATTGCCACACCCAAACCATTTTGAACCTGTGGAATATCATCACGACCTTTGTACACACGCAAGCCAGGACGGCTTACGCGCTCGATACGCTCGATAACAGGGCGACCTGCGTAATACTTCAATGTGATTTGTAACTCAGCTTTACCGCCTTCAGTTTTAACCTGGAAGCTGTCGATATAGCCTTCATCTTTTAACACCTGAACAATCGCAGCCTTCACCTTAGAAGATGGAACTGTTACTGTTGGCTTCGACACCATCTGCGCATTACGTATGCGAGTTAGCAAGTCGGCGATTGGATCACTCATACTCATGTTTAATCTCCTGACTTACCAGCTGGCTTTGGTGATGCCAGGAATATTCCCAGCGAAAGCCATCTCACGGATCTTGGCACGTGCCAAACCGAATTGACGGAACGTACCACGAGGACGACCGGTGATGGAACAACGGTTACGCTGACGTGTAGGGTTAGCGTTACGCGGAATTTTTTGCAACACCAAACGAGCAGCAGCACGTTGCTCTTCAGTTGCATTCATATCGCTGGCAATTGCCTTGTTTGCGGCATGCACTTTTGCGTACTTTGCGACCAATTTGTCGCGCTTGAGTTCTCGTTGAATTAATGCTTGTTTAGCCACGTGTCACCTCAATTCTTGAACGGGAAACGGAATGCTGACAAAAGCGCCTTGCACTCATCATCAGTTTTAGCCGTTGTGGTAATGCTGATATTGAGACCGCGCAAAGCATCAACTTTGTCATACTCAATTTCAGGGAAAATAATTTGCTCTTTAACGCCAATGTTGTAGTTACCGCGTCCATCAAAAGAGCGTCCAGAAATACCGCGAAAGTCTCTAACGCGCGGCAAAGCCACGGTAATGAAACGATCTAAGAATTCCCACATGTGCTCGCCGCGCAAAGTAACCATGCAACCAATCGCCTGACCTTCACGAATCTTGAAACCAGCGATAGGCTTTTTAGCCAACGTTACAACAGGTTTTTGACCTGCAATCTTTGTTAAGTCCGCAACAGCGTTGTCCATGACCTTTTTGTCAGAAACCGCCTCACTCACACCCATATTGAGTGTAATTTTGGTTAAACGCGGGACTTGCATTGGCGATGTATAGCCAAACTTTTCCATCAAACTTGGCGCTACTTTTTCGCGGTATTGTTGTAGTAAACGTGCCATCTTATGCCGCCTTAATTTCTTCGCCACTGGATTTGAAAACGCGTACGCGCTTTCCATCAGCAGTCACCTTCACACCAACACGGTCAGCTTTGCCACTAACCGCATTAAAAATTGCGATATTAGACTGATGTATAGGCATGGTTTTTTCAATGATCCCGCCAGTCTCACCCTTCATCGGATTCGGCTTAGCATGCTTTTTAACAGTGTTGATTCCGTCGACAATGACATGCGTTTCGCTGTGACGAACAGATACTTTGCCCCGTTTGCCCTTATCACGTCCAGCAATCACCACAACCTCGTCGCCTTTGCGAATTTTGTTCATGATGCTTCCTTACAAAACTTCAGGAGCTAAAGACACAATTTTCATGAACTTTTCTGTGCGCAATTCACGCGTCACAGGTCCAAAAATACGTGTGCCGATAGGCTCCAACTTGGCGTTGAGCAAAACTGCCGCATTGCCGTCAAACTTGACCAAAGAACCGTCAGCACGACGTATTCCTTTGGCGGTACGCACAACAACTGCGCTGTAGACCTCGCCTTTTTTGACGCGGCCACGCGGTGCGGCTTCTTTAATACTTACCTTAATAACATCGCCTACGCTAGCGTAGCGACGCTTTGAACCACCGAGCACTTTAATGCACAGTACGGACTTCGCGCCAGTGTTATCGGCAACATCTAATCGTGTTTCTGTTTGAATCATTTAAATTATTCCCAACTTGCACCGAATGTTTGGTCAAACCTCTTTAGTTTTACCCAGCATTCAATCAGTCTTGGGCCTGTCGTCATTGCCACAAACCACTTGCAGCATTTCCGTTAGGCAGATACTCCGTCGCACTTTCTTGACTCTATATTCACTATAAATACAAGACCTTGTGCAAGCAGAGCCTTAGATTATGCCACATTTTTTGGCATTAATCAAGTTTGATATAACTTTTATGCGCTTTGATTAAAAAAAGCCGCTAAGAGCGGCTTTTTCACAAATAGTGCTCTTTTATTATCAGCTTTTCTTAGCGGTCACTCGTTTTTTGGCTGCTTTTACCATATTATTTGCCGTTTTTGTAGCTGCTTTCTTTGCAACAACTGCTTTTTTTGAAACGACTTTGGTAGTGGATTTACCGCTTTGTCTGCTTAATTCATCTACACGCTTCATCAATGTTTGAACTTCTTTGGCTGTTGGCACCCCTAGTTTGTGCAATGCTTTGGCTACTCGACCTTCAAAAATGGTTTCCAGCTTGTCCCATTGACCAGTAGCTTTGGCTGTTAAATCGGTAGCAACACCAGCTGCTTTGGCTGTAATGCCATTTGCCATATCCGTCATGCGACTGGTAGCTTCTGCAATCTTATCCTCTGCAGCCGCTTGCGTTTTGCGTTGTAAGCCTATGCCATCTTTAACCAAGGCTTCAAATACTTTTCCGCCTTCTGCCTGCGCTTTAGAAAATGCGCCCAGTCCTGCAAGCCAAATTTGCTGTGCAGAGTCTTTGATATTCTGCGCCAGATGTGCGCTAGCAGCACTGCTAGATTCAAAAGCTGTATTTGTTGATTGATTTGTACTTGGTTTTTTTAACTTTGTGACCATGAGACTTCCTTTAATGTTTGTATATGAACGCTTTGCATTTACTTTGATAACGACACGCTACTCTACCCTTGCCAAGGGCAAATTTTTAGAGATGACATTCTAGACCCCTAGAGTAGCCCGACTAGGCTTATTGTTTATGAGGGTTTGTGCTTAACAAGTTTTATTGAAATTTGGGCACAATGCTAAATTCAATTTGGAGGTCAATCATGCACTATTTTGTTACTGGCGCTACAGGTTTTATTGGTAAACGGTTGGTGAAAAAGTTATTGGAGCACAAAGGCTCCGTTGTTCACTTCCTCATTAGAAAAGAGAGTGCTTCAAAAGTTGACGCATTGCGTAGCTATTGGGGATTAAATGACACAAAAGGAGCTGTGCGTGCTGTGCCGGTATTTGGTGATCTCACTGCCAAAAAACTAGGCGTAGAAGCCGATGATGTCAAGAAATTAAAAGGGCAAATCGATCACTTTTACCATCTTGCAGCGGTGTATGACTTAGGTGCCAGTGAAGAGGCGCAAATCACTGTCAACATTGACGGAACTCGCAACACCGTTGAATTTGCAAAAGCCATAGGCGCGGGTCACATGCATCATGTATCTTCAATAGCAGCTGCTGGTCTTTATGAAGGTGTTTTTCGCGAGGACATGTTTGAAGAGGCTGAAAATTATGATCACCCTTATTTTCGAACCAAGCATGAAAGCGAAAAAATCGTTCGCAAAGAATGCAAAATCCCCTGGAGTGTTTACCGACCAGCCATGGTTGTTGGCGATAGCCAGACAGGTGAGATGGACAAAATCGACGGGCCTTATTATTTTTTCAAACTGATTCAACGCATGCGTCAGTTTCTACCTCCCTGGATGCCCGCAATTGGCTTGGAAGGAGGGCGAGTCAACATCGTTCCTGTTGATTTTGTGGTTGATGCATTGAATCACATCAGCCACCATCACAAAGTTTCTGGTAAATGCTATCACCTGGTTGACCCACAAGGCTACCGCGTGGGTGACGTTTTGGACATATTCAGCAAAGCTGCACATGCGCCCAAAATGAACTTGTTTATCAATGCGGCTTTACTCGGCTTCATACCGAAGAGCGTTAAAAAGGGCTTGATGGCTTTAGCACCTGTCCGTCGCATACGCTCTGCGATCATGAAAGACTTGGCTTTGCCTGAGGACATGCTGACGTTCGTCAATTACCCTACACGCTTTGACTGTCGAGATACCTTGGCGGCACTCAAAAACACCAATATTGCTTGCCCGAATCTGCATGACTATGCTTGGCGGATTTGGGATTATTGGGAACGTCATCTTGATCCAGCTTTGCACGTTGACCGTTCATTGCGCGGTACGGTAGGCGGCAAAGTGGTGCTGGTTACAGGCGGCTCATCAGGCATTGGCTTATCGGCTGCATGCAAGTTTGCGGAAGCGGGCGCGACCACTATCATTTGCGCGCGTGGCGAAGACCAACTGGTTGAAGCCAAGAAAGAAATACTTGCCTTTGCCGGTAAAGGTGCGAAAGTCTTCACTTATTCAGTCGACATCACAGATGCTGAAGGATGTGCAGCATTGGTTAAAACACTAGAAGCCGAGCATGGCGGAGTTGATTTTCTCATCAACAATGCAGGACGTTCTATTCGTCGCGCTATTGAAGCCAGTTATGAGCGCTTCCATGACTTTGAACGCACCATGCAGTTGAATTACTTTGGCTCGCTGCGTATCACGATGGGCTTGTTGCCTGGCATGGTTGCCAAGAAAAAGGGGCATGTTGTCAACATCAGTTCTATCAGCGTGCTCATCAACGCACCACGCTTTTCTGCCTATGTGGCATCAAAGGCAGCCTTAGATGCATGGACTGGCTGCGCTGCCAGCGAATATGCGGACCAAGGCGTTACGTTCACCACTGTCAACATGCCACTGGTACGCACACCCATGACCGCGCCGACCAAAATTTACGAAAACATGCCACTGCTTGCACCTGAAGAAGCCGCAGACATGATTGTGCAAGCTTGTATCAACAAACCTGTTCGTGTGGCCACGCGTTTGGGCACCAGCGTTCAATTGCTACACGCTGGATTGCCACGCATCGCTCAAATTTTGATGAACACAACTTTCCGCATGTTCCCAGACAGCGCAGCTGCCAAAGGTGATAAGTCGGCTAAACCCACCTTGTCACCCGAAGCCATTGCCATGTCGGAGATGATGCGCGGCATACATTTCTAAATCGATATGCCAAAATTGCCTATATTGCTACATTATTAATAGCAATATAGGCAACAAATACGCCGGCTAGCGGTCAATTTTTCATATAAAACCTGGTGTACTTTGTCCAATTTAGAGATACGCCGACAAACCAGCGATAATTCAGCGATACACTGAGAATTTGAGTCTGATGCATGACGCATCTCATCATGAATTATTTTGGAGTTTGGCATGATATTGGTCACTGGTGGCGCTGGGTTTATTGGTGCAAATTTTGTCTTGGACTGGTTGGCTGAACACGATGAACCCGTCCTCAATTTGGACAAATTAACCTACGCGGGTAATCTAGAAAACTTAAGATCATTAAATAGCGATGCCCGCCACATTTTTGTGCAAGGCGATATTGGCGACCGCGCTTTGGTGGCCTCTCTTTTGGCAACACATCGCCCACGCGCCATTGTTAATTTTGCGGCCGAATCGCATGTCGATCGTTCAATTCATGGGCCCGAAGATTTCATACAAACCAATATTGTTGGTACCTTTCATTTGCTGGAAGAAGTGCGTGGATATCACAGCGGCCTAACACAAGAAGAGAAAAGCAATTTCCGCTTTCTGCATGTTTCTACAGACGAGGTATACGGCTCGCTCGCTCCCAAAGACCCTGCATTCACTGAAAAGAATACCTACGAACCCAACAGCCCGTATTCAGCCAGCAAGGCAGCTAGCGATCATTTGGTACGCGCATACCACCACACCTACGGTCTACCTGTTTTGACAACCAATTGCAGCAATAACTATGGGCCATACCATTTCCCTGAGAAGTTGATTCCTCTGATGATTGTGAATGCTTTGGCAGGTAAAAATTTACCCATTTACGGTGATGGGCAGCAAATTAGGGATTGGCTGTACGTCAAAGACCATGCCAGCGCCATTCGTCGAGTATTGGAAGCGGGAAAACCTGGCGAAACCTATAACGTGGGTGGCTGGAACGAGAAACCCAATTTGGAAATCGTCCACACCGTGTGTCGCTTGCTCAACGAAATGTCACCCCGTGCTGATGGTAAAAGCTATGCTGAACAAATTACCTATGTCACCGATCGTGCAGGACACGACCGTCGCTATGCCATCGATGCCAGCAAAATTGAAAAAGAATTGGGCTGGAAGCCGGCTGAAACTTTTGAAACGGGCATTCGCAAAACCGTTGAATGGTATTTAGCCAACACAGATTGGGTCAGCCACGTACAAAATGGCAGCTACCGTGAGTGGGTCAAGAAACAATACGCTAGTTGATATGAGCGCGACAACACCTACTCCAAAAATTTTGCTCTTCGGTAGAGGTGGCCAAGTTGGCTGGGAATTACAACGTAGCTTAGCACCTTTGGGTGACTTGATTACCGTGGATTTTGACAGCAAGGTCTTATGCGGCGACTTTACAAACCCAGCAGGCTTGGCAGAAACCGTGCGAAGAGTTAAACCAAACATCATCGTCAATGCTGCCGCTCATACCGCGGTGGACAAAGCCGAATCAGAACCAGATTTAGCGCGCACCATCAATGCACTCGCTCCTGAAGTTCTTGCGAAAGAAGCACACAAATTAAACGCTTGGATGGTGCACTATTCCACTGATTATGTGTTTGATGGATCGGGTGACAAAGCATGGATCGAAACCGATGCCGCCGCGCCTTTGAATGTTTACGGCCAAACAAAATGGGAAGGCGAACAGGCTGTTGCCAACCATTGCGCCAAGCACCTTATATTCAGAACCAGTTGGGTTTATGCAGCCAGGGGACACAATTTTGCAAAAACCATGCTACGTCTTGCAAAAGAGCGTGACAGTTTGAGCGTGATTGATGATCAGATTGGTGCACCAACTGGAGCAGAATTATTGGCCGATGTCACTGCCCTTGCTTTGCGCCAAATCCAACAATCCAATGGCGGTGATTTAGCTGGTTTGTACCATTTGGTTGCCGGCGGTCATACTTCTTGGCACGGATTTGCGAGTTTCGTGATTGACCACGCATTAAAAACGGGTGTAACACTTCAAGTACAAAGCAATGCGATAAAAAAGATAGCCACAGCAGAATACACAACCCCTGCCAAACGCCCATTAAATTCACGCCTCAATACCGATAAAGTACAAACTGCATTTAATATCACGCTACCAACATGGCAAGTCGGCGTTGAACGAATGTTGACTGAAATTTTATAGCCCCACTATGAACCCAATCACAACTCAAAAAACCTCAACAAACCGTAAAGGTATTATTTTGGCGGGTGGTTCTGGCACACGCTTGCACCCCGCAACACTGGCTTTGAGTAAACAATTGTTGCCAGTTTATGACAAGCCAATGATTTACTACCCTTTGAGCACGTTGATGCTGGCAGGTATGCGTGATGTGCTCATTATCAGCACACCCCAAGACACCCCACGCTTTCAACAATTACTGGGCGATGGCAGCCAATGGGGTATGAGTTTGCAATATGCGGTGCAACCAAGTCCTGACGGATTAGCGCAAGCATTCATCATCGGCGAAAAGTTTGTCGGCAACTCAGACAGTGCACTCGTACTGGGTGACAATATTTTTTACGGTCACGATTTTGCGAATATATTGTCTACCGCTGATTCCCATACAGAGGGCGCCACCGTGTTTGCATACCATGTGCAAGACCCTGAACGATACGGTGTGGTTGCCTTTGATAAATCGGGTAGAGCGACCAGTATCGAAGAGAAACCACAAACGCCTAAAAGCAACTACGCGGTAACTGGGCTTGTATTTCTACGATAAACAAGTGGTTGATATAGCCAAGTCAGTTAAGCCCAGTGCTCGCGGAGAACTTGAAATCACCACTGTCAACCAAACTTATCTTGAACTTAATAAGCTGAACGTGCAAATCATGCAACGTGGCTATGCATGGCTGGATACAGGTACACATGATAGCTTGCTTGAAGCAAGTCAATTTATTTCAACTCTTGAACATCGCCAAGGATTAAAAATTGCTTGCCCCGAAGAAATAGCTTGGCGCAATGGCTTTATCAACAGCGCGCAAGTTGAAAAATTGGCCCAACCTTTGGCTAAAAATGGATATGGTCAATATTTATTGCGCATGCTTAAAGAGAACTCAGCAACATGAGTGACAAAGTTGCCTCGAATGGCTTAAAAGCAACGGCCACTTCCATACCGGATGTACTCTTGATTGAGCCGAAAGTATTTGGCGATCAACGTGGTTTTTTCTTTGAAAGCTTCAACCAAGATGCCTTTAATCAGGTTACTGGTTTGAATGTGAATTTTGTCCAAGACAACCACTCACGCTCTGGCAAAGGTGTTTTACGAGGTTTGCATTATCAAATTCAGCAGGCACAAGGAAAACTGGTGCGTGTGGTTAGCGGTGAAGTTTTGGATGTAACCGTCGATCTTCGTAAACACTCACCAACATTCGGCAAATGGGTCAGCGTCGTGTTATCAGGAGAAAATCACAAACAATTGTGGATTCCGCCTGGGTTTGCACACGGATTTTTAGTGCTTTCAGATACGGCCGATTTTTTATATAAAACGACCGACTACTATGCACCTCAATTTGAGCGTTGCCTTTTATGGAACGATCCAGAAATAAATATCGACTGGCAGCTCCATGCGGTGCCCTTGTTATCTGCCAAGGATGCAAAAGGTATCAAGCTGTCACAAGCTGAATTGTTTGCATAAATCCAAACTTCCTTCATGCGCGTCCTTCAATTCGGTCGATTCCACAATGAGCAACAAAATGGTGGCGTTGAGCGGCATCAGCAATTGCTGTGCAAAGGTTTGGCTGCGAACGGTTTAGATGTTGTTTACTTGGTTGCATCGGCTGACCGTCAACCACACGATGAAACAGTAGACGGTTATCGTTTGATACAAGCACCTTCTTTTGGCACACTGTTCAGCACAGCCCTTTCGCCCGCGCAGGTTTTCAAGGCCTTGGCGCTTGCACAAGGAAAAGCCGTTTGATGTGTTGCATCTGCATTTCCCCAATCCACTGGCGCACTTGGCATCCATGTTGTTTCCTGCCAATGTCAAGCGCGTGATCACTTGGCACAGCGATATTGTGAAACAAAAACGCCTTCTGGCTTTGTATCGACCTTTTTTGCAAAGCGTAACGCGTCGCGCTGATGCTTTGATAGCTGCAACGTCTGCCCATTACAGTTCAAGCACACAAATTCCAAAAGATATTCCACATGACAAACTCCGCGTCATACCTTTTGGTCTGGATTTTTCTAGCTTGGCTTTAACACCTCATTCTGATGCAGTGCGCAACACTCTGTTGTCACGCGCAAACGGTCAAGCCATCATTTTTGCATTAGGCAGGCACGTGTATTACAAAGGATTTGATGTACTCATTGATGCCATGCAACATATAGATGCACAACTCATTCTAGGTGGTGATGGCCCTCTGAAAGGGCAATTGCAAGACCAAGTTGATCGCTTGGGTCTGAAGAACAAAATCTCGTTTACTGGCAGCATTGAAGAAGCTGATTTGCCTGCGTATTTTCATGCCTGTGATGTGTTTTGTTTGCCTTCTGTTGAGCAAAGTGAGGCGTTTGGACTGGTACAACTTGAGGCCATGGCTTGTGGCAAACCCGTGATTTGTACACAGCTTAACAACGGCGTGAATGTTTTAAATGTGCATGGAGAAACGGGGTTTGCGGTTCCCGTTCGTGACAGTTTAGCTCTGGCAGATCGCATCAATCAAGTTTTGAACGATTCAGGATTACGCTTGAAACTTGGCGAACAAGCACGCACACGTGCACTGCAAGTCTATTCCCTTGAGGCTAATACGCAACAACACATTCAACTTTACCAAGAGCTAACGCAATCCAAAATGGTTTGATTCTTTAAGAGAGCATCTCTCGGTATACATCACTAGTAAGTCGTGCTGTTTCTGCCCAAGAAAATTTATTCACTTGCAACAAACCTTTCTGAATCAGCGTATTTCGCAAGTCAGTTTGCTCAACCAGTTGCAGCATAGCTTGGGCAATTTCTTCTACCGAATTTGGATTCACCAACGAAGCTGCTTCACCTGCGACTTCAGGTAATGAGCTGGTATTCGATGTGATGACTGGGATGCCCGATGCAAAGCCTTCCAGCACTGGCAATCCAAAACCCTCGTAAAGCGACGGGAACACCAACGCATGTGCACTTTGTAGCAAAGCAAAAATGTCTTTGCGAGGTACATATTTCAGCCACCGACCATAGCCATCTAGTTCTAATTGAGACAATGTCTGAATCAAATCATCCGTTCGCCACCCATTTTGACCCACGACCACCAATGGGTGCTCGGTGCGAACGGACGAGGGCAATAAAGCATGTGCCTGAATGATCCGCTCTACATTTTTACGTGGCTGCAGCGTTCCAACCGATATGAAATAACCTGGTCTCAATTGGTACTGGTTGAGAACTTTGTTTTTGTCTTCTTGTGCAATTGGTTTGAAATAATCTTCACTGACGCCCAATGGTATTGCGGTAATTTTTGGCGCTTGAGCGCCCAACCAATCTGCAATGTCTGCTGCCGAATAATTTGAAATGGTGATAATTTGATCAGCCCAGCCCACTGTTTTTCGAAACAAAGCGTTTTTAAAACTGCGCAAACTGGGGTTAACCCACTCTGGATGGCGAATGCCAATCACATCCATGATGGTTGCAACGACCGGGGTGTTTCGTAGTTTTGGAATGTAGTGATCGGTTGCATGAAAAAGATCAATCTGCCGCTCCAGGCTTGCTGCCCCCAAAAATGGCAATCCTATTGCGGCGGATGTTGCTGCTGCTGCCGAATAAACCATAGGCAAAGTACAAGCAGTAGGCAGCGCTGCGCCATATTTCTTTCCAAATACAGTGCACAGCACTTGATTGTTGACACCATGATCCGCGTTGGTTAAACCTGCACTTGAATTGACGTATTTGAGCAGCTCAGATGTATAAACGCCAATACCGTCCACGTGACCGCTAAGTCGTCCACGTGCGAGGGCAGTACAACCTAAGCCCAACCTCATACCTTAACTCCAGGTACAGGATTTAAAACTTGACGATAAACCGCAATGGTTTTCTCCACGCAATTGCGCCAAGAAAATAATTGGCTTCGAGTCAATGCCTTTTGCGCCAATTGATTTCGATAAGGTGCATCTTCAATCATGCGTAACATGGCATTGGTTAATGCGTCCGTATCATGTGGATCAATTAAGACACCGCTGTCACCGACCACCTCAGGAATTGAAGACACATTACTGCTGATCACAGGAACACCACTGGCCATGGCCTCCAGTGGTGGCAAACCGAAACCTTCGTAGATTGATGGGTATACCAAGCACAGTGCACCAGACATCACCACAGCCAAATCCTCACGCGGCTGGTATCCCAGTAAACGTATCTGACCAGCGTCAATCAGACGTGATACAGAGGCCAAATTTTTATCAAACTCATTCGCTAGCCAAGCTTTCATGCCTATCAATATCAGCGGGTATTCTGCACGAACAGCATCGGACAGACGGCTATACGCGTTCAAAGCTACGATCAGATTCTTGCGTGGCTCCAGAGTGCCAACAGCCAAAATATACTTCCCATGCTTTAGGTCAAATCGATCCAGTACATTTTGCGTTTCAAATAATTGACGCGGTTGAAATAAATCTTCGGCCCCTTCGCCAATTGCCACGATACGATCTGGCGAAATACCGAACACATCTTGAACTTCTTGTTTGACGAACTCTGATACCGTCACAATTTTGTCGGCATGCATCAAACTATCGGGAAAGTAATGGTTCATTTCAGCCACATGAGCTTTGGCGTGCGTGTGTGGAAAACGAATCCATGATAGATCATGCACCGTCAATACCGTGGGCACATCATGCTTATAAGTCAAAAAATTGGGTTCATGATAAACCTGTATCTGGTGTGTTTGACAACCTTTGCTGAAACTGCGTTGCCGCCAAGCTCGGCTCAAACGATACCTGGCACCATCGGGTATGGCTTTTTTAATTAGCGAACGAAAACTTTGCTGCGTTGCGCCCATGCTCCCGATGTTGGTTGAATCCTCTCGCACCTGGTCACTCCACACACCAGCATAAAAGTAACTGGGGTTTACTTCTGGGTCGTTTTGCAGCCCTTTTGCAATTTGGTAGGTGTACTGACCTATGCCAGTTAAAGGCGACAACAAAGGGGTTGCATTCAACGCGACACGCATGATGTCTAGGACGTCGGTGCTGCCATCAACATCGCATTTAAAGTATCTCTAAATGCATAACTTGGCAAAGTACCAATGGTATTGATCAATTTTGTAGGATTCCCACATAAACGGTGGACTTCATTTGCTCTGACAAATGCTGGATTCACCTTTACCTGAATGGTGTGACCGGTGAGCTCTGTCAATGTTGCAATGATCTGTTGCAAGGTATAGGTTTGACCAGTGCAAATGTTGTAGGTTTCACCTGTTTCAGCGGATGTTAGCAGCCGCAAATAAATGTCGCACACCATGCGCACGTCGTTGTATTCACGTTCTACATGCAAATTGCCCAACTCAATGGTCGTCGCCTTCTCTTTAAAATGCGCAACGATTTTAGGCACCACAAAGGACGGCGATTGTCCAGCCCCTGTGTAATTAAATGGACGGACAAAGAATAAGGGCAATTGGGCCTGGTAGTTCTTAGCCAGATACTCCATCGCCAATTTGCTCATTGCGTAATGGTTAGTGGGTGCAGGTGTTTGCGATTCGGCAATCGGCGACTTTTCGCAATTGCCATACACATTGGCACTGCTGGCTAGCAACACTTTGGTGGGAGGATGTTTCAATTCTTTCAAAGCATCCAGCAGATTGAGCGTGCCAATCACATTCACATCGTAAAAAGCACTGGCCTGACTGTGACCGACGAAACTGATTGCCGCCAAGTGCACGACCGCATCCGGCGCAGCTTCTGCGACTTGTGCTTTAACTGCTTCAGGATCAGTTAAATTTGCCGTGAACTCGTATACCTCATGCCCATCTGCACGCGCTTGTGCTACAAAATACAGGCCTGTGAACCCATCGGCTCCCGTAACCAATATTCTCAAAATGTGAACCCAGTTTTGTTGCGGCGAATATCTTCAACCACCATCATTTGACACAACTGTTCCAAGGTTGTGGTCGCTTGCCATCCCAATACCGCTTTGGCTTTAGCCGGATTCCCGATCAACAATTCAACCTCTGCAGGCCGATAGAATTTCGGGTTGATGCGCATCACCGTTTGACCCACTTTCAATGTATTGGTAGCTGCAGAGAAGTTTGGTGCAAATGAGTCTATGACGGCAATTTCTTGTGTATCTTTGCCTTGAAATGCCACGTGGATGCCCACACCCTTGAAAGCCATGGTGACAAAGTCACGGACTGTTTCGGTGCGGTTGGTTGCCAAGACAAATGTATCTGGCTCTTTCGCCTGCAACATGCGCCACATACCTTCAATGTATTCTTTGGCATAGCCCCAATCACGTTTGGCGTCGATATTGCCCAACTCCAAACAATCTAATTTGCCTAAACTAATTTTGGCGACAGCGTCGGTGATCTTGCGTGTCACAAACTCCAAACCGCGCAAGGGGCTTTCGTGGTTGAACAAAATACCGCTGCTGCCAAAAATACCATAGCTTTCACGGTAATTGATGGTCATCCAATGCGCATAAAGTTTGGCCACACCGTAAGGGCTACGCGGGTAGAAAGGTGTTTCTTCGATTTGCGGAACCGCTTGCACTTTGCCAAACATCTCAGACGTACTGGCTTGGTAGTATTTGATTTTTGGATTAACCAAGCGAATGGCTTCTAACAAATGCAAAGCGCCCAAGCCCGTGATATTGGCTGTGGTGGTAGGTTGGTCAAAACTTACTGCAACAAAACTTTGTGCTGCCAAGTTGTAAATTTCATCGGGTTTGGCTTTTTGCACCAAGGCTATGCTGGAACCCAAGTCGGTCAAATCATATTCCACCAAGTGCAAATTGGGGTGGTTTTGTACACCTAGCTCTTCTAAACGCCAAAAGTTCACGGAGCTGGTACGGCGATAAGTGCCATACACGGTATAGCCTTTTTCTAACAAAAGCTCGGTCAGGTATGCGCCATCTTGACCTGTGATGCCTGTGATCAGTGCGGTTTTTGCGGGATTTGGAGATTGGATTGTCATACGCGTTGCTATTCAATGGAGTTGGCACAAATTATAGTCGTGCACAGGTGACCTGATTTCGACGCAACAAACCCACAACACACGCTTATTTGTACTTAAAGTAAATCTAGAAGCGTTCTAGCTCTGGGTGTTTTAATGCGCCACCGCGCACCAGCATCTTGCCGTATTCAGCGCAGCGCTGCAGAGTAGGTATGACTTTACCTGGATTGAGCAAGCCCTCTGCATCAAAAGCCCGCTTCACACCAAACATTTGCTCGTTTTCTGCGGCAGAAAATTGCACGCACATGGAATTGAGTTTTTCAATACCAACACCATGCTCGCCCGTCACAGTGCCACCCATTGCAACGCTGGTTTCTAAGATGTCTGCGCCAAATTGTTCACAACGGTGCAGCTGGTCAGCGTCATTGGCATCAAACAAAATCAGTGGGTGCAAATTGCCATCACCTGCGTGGAACACATTGGCACATCGCAATTGGTATTTTTTCTCCATATCGGCAATGGCCAACAATATGTCTGCCAAGCGTTTGCGTGGAATGGTGGAATCCATGCACATGTAGTCAGGGCTGATGCGCCCTGAGGCAGGAAAGGCGTTTTTGCGCCCACTCCAAAACTTCAAGCGTTCGGCTTCAGTTTGACTGACAGCAATGGCGCTGGCACCGTTTTGACGCAAAACCGCTGTCATGCGGCCAATTTCTTCTTCCACCTCTTCCAGAGTACCGTCGCTTTCGCACAGCAATATGGCTTCTGCGTTCAAATCATAACCTGCATGCACGTAGTCTTCGACCGCTGCCGTCATGGGTTTGTCCATCATCTCCAAGCCCGCTGGAATAATGCCTGCTGCGATGACCGCTGCCACAGCGTCCCCCGCTTTGCGAATGTCGTTGAAACTCGCCATGATGCAACGAGCCAGTTGCGGCTTGGGTATCAATTTGACCGTCACCTCTGTCACCACCGCCAACATGCCTTCAGAGCCCATGATGAGGCTCAACAAATCATAGCCACTGGTATCCAAGGCATCACTGCCAAACTCAACTTCTTCTCCTGTGACAGTAAAGCCTTTGACTTTTAAAACGTTGTGCACCGTTAAGCCGTATTTCAAGCAATGCACACCACCCGAGTTTTCAGCCACATTACCACCAATCGTGCAGGCGATTTGGCTAGAGGGGTCTGGTGCATAGTACAAACCATGTTGTGCAGCCGCTTCAGATATCGCCAAATTGCGCACCCCGCACTGCACCACCGCTGTTCGACTAATGGGGTCTAATTTTAAAATTTGGTTGAACTTGGCCATGGACAAAGTCACGCCCTGGGCGTGCGGCATGGCACCGCCACTTAAGCCTGTACCCGCACCACGCGCCACAACGGGGACATTCAATTGCGAACATGCCTTCAACACGGCTTGCACTTGCGTATAAGTTTCTGGTAGTGCGACAACCATCGGTCGTTGGCGGTACGCGGTCAAGCCATCGCATTCAAATGGCGTCGTATCTTCTTTATGCCATATCAAGGCGTGGGCAGGCAAATGCACACTGAGCGCTTTAACGACTGTATTTTGCAAGTCACTGTCTGTTCTTGTTTGCAATGTGGTGGTCATGTGTCGATTCTGTTTCAGTGATCAAAGTGTCCAAAGTTTTTAAACTGCCCCACCACTGTAGCGCAAACAGCTGTAAAACCCGACATTATGAAGCTGAGGAAATTTTGACAACTGCATGAAATATACAATGCTATATATTTAATAGCAATCTAGGCAATAAATACGCCGTCTAGAGGCCAAAAACACCAATATATTTAGACCAAACTGTTTTTTAACCACTCGGCAAACACATTGCACTCTGGCCGCTCCATCACACCGGTGCGCCAACACAGGTAATGCGCATGCGGGCTGTTGCTGGTTTTGGTGAAAGCATCTTGATTGCCCAAACGCACCAAAGTACCTTGTTCAATCCAGGGCGCAGCCAACTTCAAACGCACCAACGCAACCCCCATACCGGTGGCCGCTGCATCGCACAGCAAACCCATATCATTGAACTGCGAGCCTTCTACGGGTTCCGGCCAATCGAGATTTTGCGCTGAAAACCAAGTGCGCCAAGGCTCTAAAGGGCTGCGCAACAATTTCGCCGCACGAAAATCGTCGATGGTTTCAAAAGGGCCATGGTCACGCACGTACAAGGGCGAGGCCATGGGCATGATTTCGTCTTTGAACAAGCACACACTCTCTAAATCAGCATAACGTCCGGTACCAAACCGCACGATCAAATCCGCGTCCTCTGCGACCACGTCCAACAAAGGGATTGAGACTTGAATCGTGACATCAATCTCGGGATACGCCTCATGAAACTGCCCCAAGCGCGGCAGCAAAATGGTTCTTGCAAACGTGGGCGGTGCTGCCAAGCGCAATTTGCTTCTGCCCAAGCTGGGGGTTTGACCCGGGAATCGTTGCAGGTTACTCAAGCCTTCGCGCACATGCGCCAAGTATTCACTGCCCTCTACCGTCAACGAAAAATCGCTGCGCCCAAACAAGGGCGTCCCCACCATTTGCTCCAGTTGTTTGATGCGGTGACTGACCGCACTGGGTGTGACAAACAACTCTTCCGCCGTTTGCGTCACGCTACGCAATCGTGCCAAAGCTTCAAACGATAACAAACACTGAATGGGCGGAATGCGAACTGTCAATGCAACTTCCTCAAACTCACAAAGCCATCATGACTCACTTTTTATCGCGCAATTCACGCCGCAAAATTTTACCGACTGGCGTTTTTGGCAACTCGGTGCGGAACTCAACCACTTTGGGTTGCTTGTAACCAGTCAAATGGGTTTTGCAATACGCGCGTACATCTTCTTCGGTGAGCGCAGGGTCTTTTTTCACAATCACCAATTTCACGGCTTCGCCCGCTTTTTCGTCTGCAACACCCACCGCTGCGCATTCCATGACGCCCGCCAAGCCAGAGACCACATCTTCAATTTCGTTCGGGTACACATTGAAGCCACTGACCAGAATCATGTCTTTTTTGCGGTCAATGATTTTGAAATAACCGCGCTCATCCATCACACCGATGTCACCCGATTTGAAGTAACCGTCTGCCGTCATGACTTTGGCCGTTTCATCTGGGCGTTGCCAATAGCCCGCCATCACTTGCGGCCCTTTGATGGCAATTTCACCGGCCTCGCCAGCAGGCACATCATGTCCATCATCATCGACCAGTTTCATCCATGTACTGGGAATGGGTACACCAATGGAACCAGAATACGCTTTGCTATTGGTAGGGTTGCAACTTGCCGAGGGCGAAGTTTCTGACAGGCCATAACCCTCACAAACACTGCACCCCGTTTTTTCTAACCATAGCTTGGCAACAGCACTGGTAACCGCCATGCCACCGCCAACCGAAATCTTCAAATGCGACCAATCGACCTTGTTGAAATCAGGGTGATTTGCCAAACCATTGAACAATGTATTCACGGCTGGGAAGCTGTGAATTTTGTGATTCGACAATTCTTTCAACACAGCAGGCAAATCGCGCGGATTGGGAATCAGAATCAGCTTGCCGCCAGAGCGCATGTTCAACATCATGCCCACTGTGAAAGCAAAGATATGGTACAGCGGCAGTGCACACACTGAAACCACTTGCTCGTTACTTGGAATGGTGGCCATCACCGGTTCATTCCAAGCCTCAGACTGCAGAACATTGGCAATCACGTTGCTGTGCAGCAATACTGCACCTTTGCTCACACCCGTAGTGCCGCCCGTGTATTGCAATACGGCAACATCCGTCGACTTGATTACGGGTTTCTTGAGCGTTTTGCCAGTGCCTTGTGCAATGGCATCGTTGAACCGGACTGCTCCAGGCAAGTTGTAGTTGGGCACCATTTTTTTCACATGGCGCACCACATAGTTCACCAAAGCACCTTTCAAGAGCCCCAAGCGGTCGCCCATGGCGCTGATGATCACATGCTTGACAGGTGTTGCAGCAATGCATTGCTCCAAGGTGGTAGCAAAGTTTTCTATGATGACAATCGCTTTGGCACCCGAGTCTTTGAGCTGATGCTCTAATTCGCGCGCTGTGTACAGCGGGTTCACATTCACCACCACCAAGCCTGCGCGCAAAATTGCAGCAACAGCGATGGGGTATTGCGGCATGTTGGGCATCATCAAAGCGACACGGTCGCCTTTTTCCAAACCTAGCGATTGCAAATAAGCACCAAATGCAACACTCAAACTATCGGTTTGGGCAAAAGTGGTGTCTTTACCCATGAAACTGTAAGCGGTGCTTTTGGCGTTTTTCTTGAAGCTTTCTTCTAGAAGCTCTACCAAAGATTCATATTGCGTTTCATCGATATCAGCAGGCACGCCTTTTGGATATTGACCAAGCCATGGCCTCTGTTTCAACATGTTAGACATATCAGTTGATTCGCTCATCGAAATCTCCTTTATAAAACGCTGTTGATTAAACTTACTGCTGAATACCTAAAAAATCCTTAACTACCTTGCTTACACCTTGACCACTTCAAACAGAGCGTTTACTCAATCGCCTTGGTCATATCTTCCACCACTTTTTTGGCATCGCCGAACACCATCATGGTTTTATCCATGTAAAACAATTCATTGTCCAAGCCCGCATAGCCTGCCGCCATGCTGCGTTTGTTCACAATCACAGTTTTGGCTTTGTAGGCTTCCAAAATCGGCATGCCGTAAATGGCGCTGCCTTTCACATGCGCGGCAGGGTTCACCACGTCGTTCGCGCCCAAAATAATCGCCACATCGGCTTGGCCGAATTCGCCATTGATGTCTTCCATTTCATGCACTTGATCGTAGGGCACTTCCGCTTCTGCCAATAACACGTTCATGTGGCCGGGCATGCGCCCTGCAACGGGGTGAATGGCATATTTCACATTGATGCCTTTTTCGGTCAGCTTGGCGGCCAGTTCTTTCACAGCGTGCTGTGCACGTGCAACAGCCAAACCATAGCCTGGCACGATTACCACTGTCTCGGCATTGGACAATACAAACGCTGCATCATCGGCACTGCCCGATTTAACTGGGCGCTGAACTGCACCGCCCGCTGCAGCCGTCACTGCTTCGCCACCAAAGCCACCCAAAATCACGTTGAAGAAGGAACGGTTCATCGCTTTGCACATGATGTAACTCAAGATTGCACCCGATGAACCCACTAAAGAGCCCGCAATGATCAACATTGCGTTGTTCAAACTGAAACCAATACCAGCTGCTGCCCAACCTGAGTAACTGTTCAACATCGACACCACCACTGGCATGTCAGCACCACCAATTGGAATGATGATGAGCACACCCATCACAAAGGCCAATGCCAACATGGCGTAAAACGCTGTCATGTTTTGTGTAAAGGTAAACACCAGACCTAAACCAATCAACAGCAAGCCTAAAACCAAATTCACCATGTGCTGGCCAGCAAATTGCACAGGTGCGCCTTGGAACAACCTGAATTTGTATTTGCCGCTTAATTTGCCAAACGCAATCACTGAGCCACTGAAAGTGATGGCACCAATGGCCGCACCCAAAAAGAGTTCCAAGCGGTTGCCGACTGGAATGTCAGCCCCTTTGGCCACAATGCCAAAAGCATATGGCTCCACCACCGCCGCAATGGCAATGAACACCGCTGCCAAACCAATCATGCTGTGCATGAAAGCTACCAGTTCGGGCATCTTGGTCATTTCAACTTTGTTGGCCATGTAAGCGCCCACACTGCCGCCCAATACCAATGCCGCGAGCAATATGGCCATGCCATTCATGTTGCCGTTCGACAATTTCAAAATCAAAGCCGCCGTGGTGACCACTGCAATGGCCATGCCCGTCATACCAAACAAATTACCACGAATGGACGTGGTCGGATGGCTCAAGCCTTTGAGCGCCTGAATGAAACAAATCGAGGCAACTAAATATAAAAGTGTGACAAGGCTCATGCTCATTTCGCTGCCCCTTCAGTTGTTGCAACGACTTTCTTTTCTTTCTTCTTGAACATCTCCAGCATGCGCCGCGTGACCAAAAAGCCGCCGAATACATTGACTGCTGCCAGTGCAACCGCCAAGAATCCCATAACTTGACCCAGAGTGGTTTCTGTCAAAGCGGCGGCCAACATGGCACCCACGATGACGATGGCGGAAATGGCGTTGGTCACCGCCATCAAAGGCGTGTGCAATGCAGGTGTGACCGTCCACACCACGTGGTAACCCACATAGATGGCCAGCACAAAGATGATGAGGTTGATGATGGTGGGGGAAACGATATCCATATGTGTTCCTTAAAATTCTTTTCTTTGTTATCTAGGGTTTAGTAGCGTTTATCTATTTACGTTTAACTTCGCCACCCTGTGTCATCAAACACGCCGCCACAATGTCGTCTTCCATATCGACATGCAAAGCACCTTCTTTGTTGATGATGAGCTTCAAAAAGTCCAGCACATTGCGGGCATACAGCGCCGAGGCATCGGCCGCCACCAATGCTGGTAAATTGGTTTCACCTACGATGGTGACCCCATGCTTGACCACCGTTTTATCAGCTTCTGATAAGGGACAGTTACCACCACCATTGGGACCTTTGCCCGCTGCGATATCAATGATGACAGAACCCGGTTTCATGGACTTGACCATGTCTTCGGTAATCAGCGTGGGCGCAGCGCGACCTGGAATCAAGGCGGTTGAAATCACCACATCGGCCAGCGCCACGCGTTTGGCTACTTCAACCGCTTGGCGTGCCAGCCAGCTTTGTGGCATGGGCTTGGCGTAACCGCCCACGCCAGCAGCGGCTTCTTTTTCTTCATCGGTATCGTAAGACACATCAATGAACTTACCGCCCAAAGATTCAATTTGCTCCTTCACGCTAGGGCGCACGTCAGACGCTTCAATCACCGCACCCAAACGTTTGGCGGTGGCAATGGCCTGCAAGCCAGCCACGCCCACACCCAAAATCACCACACGGGCGGCTTTGACCGTACCGGCCGCTGTCATCAGCATCGGGAAAAAGCGTTGGTATTTGTCCGCCGCCATCATCACCGCTTTGTAGCCGGCGATATTGGCCTGGCTGGACAAAACGTCCATGCTTTGGGCGCGTGTGGTGCGCGGTGCGGCCTCCAGTGCAAAACCTGTCACACCTGCGGTGGCCAAGCGTTGCAAGCCATCCGCTTCAAACGGGTTCAACATGCCCACCAAAGTCGCGCCAGACTTGAGCATTTTGGCTTCTGCATCAGTGGTGTTGCGAACTTTGAGTACCAAGTCGCAAGCAAACGCGCCAGCAGCATCGGTCATCTCAGCCCCTGCGGCGATGTAAGCATCGTCCGTCACGCTGGCTGCAATGCCGGCACCCGATTGGACACGCAGCGTGTGGCCTAAGGCTTTGAGTTTTTTAACGGTTTCTGGCGTCACCGCAACGCGGGTTTCGCCAGCTAAAGATTCGGCTGGAATGCCAATTTGCATGTAATGTCTCCTAACTGTCTGTGACTGAGGCAGAGCTTACCTCAAATTACGACTGTCGGAGCACTCAGAAACCTATAGAAAACCCACCCCAAAGCACTATATGTGATCAATCTGCTTTGATTCCAGCACGCTTCACAATTTCTTTCCATATCTTTTGCTCGCCAGCAATGAACTTGGCGTATTCGGCGCTAGGGTAGCCACCAGATTCAGCATTATCGGTAGCAAAACGCGTGGTTACACTGCTAGAGGCAAGCGCTTTTTGACACTCTTCCTGCAAACGTTTAACAATTTCAGGTGGTGTTCCAGCAGGCGCATGTACACCGTACCATTGTGAGGTTTCGAAATCTTTGTAACCCATTTCGGCCACTGTGGGTACATCGGGCATGGATGCAATGCGTTTTTGTGTGCCCACAGCAATGGCTCGCAATTTGCCCGAACGAATGTGCGCGCCGAGAGCAGGCATACCCGCTGAAGACGCTTGGGTGCGCCCGGCCAGTAAATCGGTTAACTGTGGGCCTGTGCCACGGTATGGTATGTGTGTGATGAACGTACCTGTGACCAACTTTAAATACTCCATAGCCAAATGCCCAGCACTGGCATTGCCAGCTGAGCCATAGTTCAGTTTGCCAGGATTGGCTTTGGCATAGGCAAAGAATTCTTTGAAGTTTTTTGTTGGTAAATCAGGATGAATCACGAAAACATTGGGCACTTTTGCCAATAACGTAACTGGCGTAAAGTCTTTGTTGACATCATAGGGTTGATTCGTCAACATGTACGGATTGACCGCTAAGGTGCCGACATGGGTCAAGATGATGGTGTAACCATCCGGCGCGGCTTTGGCGACGTCTTGCATCGCTACAACACCAGCTCCGCCGGGCTTATTCTCAACAAAAACACTGACGCCTAGCTGCTTGGTGAGCTCTGCCGCCACTGAGCGTGCCACGATTTCTGAAGTGCCGCCTGGCGCAAAAGGCACGACAAATCGAATCGGCTTGGACGGCCATGCCGCCGCTTGTGCAAGCACCGTAGTTGATGCCATCCCCACAGTGGCCACTGTGGCAAGTGCACCTGCTTTCAATACTTGCCTGCGATTCAGTGTGTTTCTATTGTTTTCATTGGTCATGATCAGTCTCCCAGTTAAAAAAAAGTTTGGCTATACAAGCGTAATCGAAATGCATCAAAATTGATATCGACGCAAACCCCCATCTACTGCAATCACAGTACCTGTGATGTAACTGGCCAATGGTGATGACAAGAAACAAACCAAGTTGGCCAATTCCTCTGGCTCGCCGTAACGGCCAACTGGGATTTCATTGTCGGACTGCCACTGACGGTATTCTGGTGTGTAGTTGCGCAAAATTTGTTCAGACAAAATGCGACCGGGTGGCACACAGTTGACCGTGATACCGTCCTTGCCCACCATGCGTGACAAGCCCTTCGCCCAGCTGTGAATACCCGCTTTGGCACAAAATGCACCGTTCACATGTTCGGGTTCGCTTTTACCGGTAATGTTGATGATGCGTCCCCATTTGTTGGCAATCATTTGATCAATAAGCGCATCAGCCAATTGACGCGGCCGATGAAAATTGAGCGTGATCGCCTCTTGCCATTGCGCTTCGGTCACATGCAAGTCTTTGAAGCTGCGCGAACCACCGGCGTTGTTGATCAAAATGTCCACTTGCCCCAATTCTTTAATGGCCATTTGAGCCAGTTTGGGTGAAGCATCTTCGGGGTACAAATCAGATTCAATAACCACCGGGCGCTTGCCGCCGTTTTTGACGATCTCATTCGCCACTTCATTGAGCATCTCTACGCGACGCGCTGATATAGCCAGTTGCACGCCTTCTTTGGCGAGTGAAAATGCGATGCTCTTGCCAATACCGGTGCTTGCACCAGTGACCAAAGCGGTTTTGTTGTTGAGTTGCAAATCCATGGTTTTCTCCTTAAAAATTAATCAGATCCCAGTTGTAGCCGGTTGGGTTGCCGCTTCTCTATTGCCCATTTCAAGAGCGCCGCACTGCGAAAAATACCGTGCGCAAATTTGCCATATGGCAAGGTGACAAACAGCGCCATGACCACCCCCAAATGGACGGCCAACAGCAGCGATAAAAGCGAAGTGTCGCGCCACAGCATGAGCGCCAAGCCGGTCAAACTTGTTAAAAAGAGCAGGGCGATGAAACCTAAATCCATTGGCTTTTGAGTCACATCCGCCGTCCTTGGGTCGCGCCGCAGGTTCAACCACAGCAGTCCTGCGGGACCAATCAGCAAGCCAATGCCACCCACAGTACCAAGCAATACAGGCAAACTGCTCAATGCATAGGGCGCCTGCCATTTGAAGACATAGTGGTACAGCGTTGCGACGCTGGTCGATGCAAAGCACAGCATGAAGCCATAAAAGGTCGCGTGATGAAAGCGTCTGCGCCACAAGGTCCAAGCGTCATCTTCGTTGTTGCAACCTTCTCCATGCCCGCCATCCAAGTATTTCAATTTCAGTACATTGCCAGCAGCTTCACTGGCTGCTTCCGAATGAACCTGCCCCGTCCCATCTTGTGTGGTGGTGTTTTGCCAAAATTGCCTCACACCCAAAGTCAATGCCAGCACTACAAAACTGAATATCGGTAAAAACAAGCTCACCAGCAGGTTGTGCGGAAAGATGGCGTAAAAGTTGCCTGCAAGTGGTTTGTGCAGAAGAGTACCTTGCATCATCACAGCCAGCACCAAAAACAAGGCCAAGCCGCCAGCCAGTGCCAAAGCCACTGTTAAACCATTGTGTTTGTACAAAGCACCCAGCGCAGGAGGCCAAGCGTAATCGGCATAGGTTTGCCCCCGCACGTGTGCCATGCTTTGCGGCACATTCACAGCGAATTCGTGTGGCGGTGCATACTGACAGGCGTGGTAGCAAGCACCGCAGTTGTGGCACAGATTGGCCAAATAGTGAATGTCAGCCTTGCCAAATTCCAGTCGCCGTGTCATCGCTGGAAAGACCGCACAAAAGCCCTCGCAGTAGCGGCAGGCATTACAAATTTGCAATTGGCGAGCAACTTCTTGCTCATGGGTTGTCAACGGTAGCGATGCATATGGCACTTCACCACGAGCCAATGCCTGTGCTTCTCTGGTCAGTGCATTAAGCTTCTGCATGTTGCTCCTCATTGCTTAGCTCTGTTATAGCTATATTTTTCATAGCAACCTTGGCAGCATTCACGCCGGCTATGCGCCCAAATGCCGTACCAATCGTCATGCCAACCCCTGCTGTATAACCCTTACCCAGCACGTTACCCGCCATCATTTCACCGGCGACAAACAAATTACCAGACTCCACACCCCCAAAGCGAACGGCCGTACTCTCACCCACCTTCATACCCAAATAGGTGAAGGTGATGCCTGGCTTCAAGGTGTAGCCGTAAAACGGTGCCGTATCGATGGGTCTAGCCCAATGGCTTTTAACGGGTTGCAGGCCTTCAGTATGGCAATCGTCCAACACAGCATGGTCGAAATGACTGACACGACAGGCTGCGTTGTAGCTGTTCATGGTTTGCATGAAAGCGTCCACATTCAGACCCAGTTTCTGTGCCAGTTCGGGCAGCGTGTTGGCCTTTTCACCCGCAAATACGGGGGGCATGAAGCGCCCGACCGCTTTGGCGTCGATGATGGAGTGGGCTATTTGCCCCGGCTGTTGCGCCACCAAACGTCCCCAAATCGCATAGCGCTTGGGCCAAAAATCTTCGCCTTCATCATAAAAGCGTTGGGCATTTTGATTCACGACCACACCCAATGAAACGCAATCAACCCGCGTGCAAATACCGCCGTCATACAAAGGCGCACGCGCATCAATCGCCACCATGTGGCTTTGGGTCGGGTCACCAATGGTGTCAGCGCCTTGTGCGATCAAATCTTTGATCAACACGCCTTGATTGAACTTGGTTCCGCGAATGGCAAAATTATCCGAAGGCCATTCACCCGCTGCATTTTGTCCCCATGCCTCGCGCAGCCATTCGCGATTGGACTCAAAACCACCACTGGCCACCACGCAAGTTTTGGCGGTGATACGCTCTTGCCCCACATGCGCTGCGATGAATTGGCCGTTTGATATTTCAATGTGATCGACAGGCGATTCGTAACGAATTTGCACACCCAATTTCTGCGCACTACGGTAGTACGCGTTCATCAGTGCTTTACCGCCACCCATGAAAAACGCGTTGGTGCGTGACAAATGCAAAGTACCTGAAAGTGAGGGTTGAAAGTGGATGCCATGTTTGCGCATCCATTGGCGCACATGGCTGGATTCACGAATCGCCAAGCGCGCCATGGCTTCATTGGTTTGCCCGCCTGTGACTTTGAGCAAATCTTGCCAAAACTCTTCTTCGGGATAAGCTTCGGTCAACACGTCTTGTGGCGCATCATGCATGCAACGTAAATTGCGGGTATGCATGGAATTGCCGCCGCGCCAAGCTTTGGGTGCTGCTTCCAGCACCAACACACTGGCACCCGCTTCGCGCGCTGTCAACGCCGCACACAGCGCTGCGTTGCCACCACCAATGATTAAAACGTCTAACATGGTCATGACTGTAGTCACAACCGCAGTCCATCGCTAGGCTATCCCTGCGATAGGGGTATCACAAATCGTGATGGCTCAATGAAGATTCGAATTAAATCAACTTCACACCCAACCATTGTTTAGATGTCACCAATTCCCGCGCGCAATCGGCCAACACCACGCGAGCAGCCAGAGCCGCAGGTGACAACTCATCGTCTGACAAACTGCAAATCGCGTTGACACGCCGCACCATGGGTTCGGCAATCTCAGACCAAGTGAAGCGTTCTGCTGCATTTGGCAAGCCCGTATATGCAGCCAAGGCGGCCCATGGTTGAACCGTGCTGCCCAAACCGGCTTCAACAGCGGCCATTGTCATGGCCAATGAATCAATTTCAGCTGCCAGTTGTGGTTTGAATTTAGCACGCGCAAACGCGGCATCCAAAGCGCTGCGCAAACCATGTGTGCCTGTGGGCAAGATCAGCGGTATGTCTTTCAAATCCGCCATACGGGTGCGAGTCGCTGCTTTGTTTGCTTTGGTCGCTTTGGTCACTTTAGACTTCGCTTGAATCAAGAACAGCTTTTCTTCGACCAAAGGCAGCACACTCCAGCGGCGTGCGGCTTGTGTATCGAACAGAATCGTCAAGTCCAGCTGACGTGAATTGAGCATGCTGGTCAGGTGGCCCGACATGCCCTCGACAATATGCAGCCGCACATCCGGGTAGCGTTCTCGCATGGCTCGCATCAGTGGCAAACCCAATACAGCGGACGTGGTGGGTGCCAAACCCACACTCACCGCACCTGTCAATCGCGCCAACTGCGCTGCCCGCACCGCTTGGTCGGCATGGCGCAAAGTGAGCTGTGCTTCGCGAAAAAAGGCCATGCCAGCCTCGGTTGCCACCACGCCTTTGCTGGTGCGTTGCAAAAGTCGGGTAGACAACTCGCTCTCCAAGCGGCTGATTTGCTGGCTCAGTGCCGATTGCACCAACTCCAAATCCAGCGCGGCACGGCTGATGCTGCCCAATTCCAGCACACGAACGAAATAACGAAGTTGACGCAGTTCCATGCTGAGATAATAGCGCCATGCCATCAACAAATGCCACAAAACACCCACAAGTTTCCAAACTTGGCGCAGATCGCCGCGTGGTGGTGGGCTTGAGTGGTGGGGTGGATTCGGCTGTGACGGCGTATTTGCTGAAGCAGCAAGGGTACGAGGTGATTGGCATCTTCATGAAGAACTGGGAAGATGATGACGATTCCGTGAATACTGCTCGTCCAACCAAGACTTTTTAGACGCTGCTGCAGTCGCTGATGTGATTGGCATTGACATTGAGCACGTCAACTTTGCCAGCGACTACAAGGACCGCGTATTTGCGGAATTTTTGCGCGAATACCAAGCCGGTCGCACGCCCAACCCCGATATATTGTGCAACGCCGAAATCAAATTCAAAGCGTTTTTAGACCACGCCATGCGCTTGGGTGCGGACAAAATCGCCACCGGCCATTACGCACGCGTGCGCTTGAACGACACAACACAAAAATACGAATTGCTCAAAGGACTGGATGCCAGCAAAGACCAAAGCTATTTTTTGCACCGATTGAACCAAGCGCAATTGTCCAAAACGCTGTTTCCTGTGGGCGAGTTACAAAAAACCGAAGTGCGGCGCATCGCCGATGAAATTGGCTTGCCCAACGCCAAAAAGAAAGATTCCACTGGCATTTGCTTCATTGGCGAACGCCCTTTCCGCGATTTTTTAAACCGCTACATTGCCAAAGAGCCTGGACCGATTAAAAACGCCCAAGGCCGCGTGCTGGGCACACACCAGGGTTTGAGTTTTTACACGCTGGGGCAACGCCAAGGCTTGGGCATTGGTGGCGTCAAAGAAAAAGGGCAGCAGCGCGGTGGTGGCGAGCACACACCGTGGTTTGTGGCAAAGAAAGACTTGGGCCAAAACACGCTGTGGGTGGTGCAGGGGCATGATCACCCGTGGTTGCAGTCGCACGCTTTGACGGCGGACAATTTAAGCTGGGTGGCAGGCGACGCGCCCACAGCGAAAATACTCAACTCCAAAACCCGTTACCGACAAGCCGATTCACCCTGCGAATTGGTACGCTGTGATACTGACAGCATGGATTTGACTTTCCCACAAACGCAATGGGCTGTCACACCAGGGCAGTCAGCGGTGTTGTACGACGGTGAGGTGTGTTTGGGTGGCGGCGTGATTAAAAACGCCAGCGCTTAAACTGCATTGTTATTACTAAGTGCTATATATTTAATAGCAAGCTACGCAATCAATACGCCGGTTACAGGCCGATTTTTCATATATTATTCTTGGATGTGAGCCTGCTGAGCTAGCGCGCCTATAAAGCAGGGCCGCGAATAAACAGATACGCCACCAACGCTGCGCCCAGCAATGTCACCATCAAGTTCACGAAAACGCCCATGTTGACGCGGTAGCCGTGTGGAATTTCTATGGGCTTGAGCGTGCGTAATACCGTGCGGTATTGCACTATGGCGGTTGCGGCTGAAAAAGCGCCCAACACGATGAATGCCAAACCCACCCAAAACGAAAACCCGCGTTGCAGCATTTCGCCTTTTTGTGGCATCAGCATGTGTACAAACAAGCCAAAGCGTTCGATCATGAAGCCAAACGCCATCAAGGTCAGGCTGGTGCGGTTCCAGGCCAGCAAGGTGCGCTCGGCGGCAAAGAAAACACGTGGATCGTTTAAGTCTGACATGATGGTTATGGGTAGTTTCTTGGTGTTGAATAAAAACTCACTTGCCTACGATCGCCGTACCCGCAAACGTATCAATGGTAGGTATGCCAATTTGTTTCAAATTCAGTCGCTGCGCAGCCGCCATGGCACTGATCACATCCTCATATTTGGCGCCTGGCTCAGGACGAAAATGGATTTCGGGCTGCTTGGCTTTCAAAGATTCTTTTTCAAGCCGTGATTCAAGCTCCAATTTGGTCACCACATCGTATTTGGCTTCAGCTTCACTGCCCCAGAGAATTTGACGTTTGGCATTGATTTTGATGTCAATGACTTTTGGTAGTTCAGGTGGTTGCTCACTCGATTGTTTGGGCAACTCCACATTCACCGCATGCATGTTCAACGGTATGGTGATGATCAGCATCACCAGCAAAACCAGCATCACGTCAATCAAGGGCGTGGTGTTCATCTCCATCATCGGTTCCAAGTCACCCGATGTGGAAGTGGTCGATCCTATGTTGATAGCCATATCTAATTACTCTTTTCAGGCTGGTGGGTGATGAAACCGATGTTCGTCACACCCGCAGATTTCAAGTCGTACACCAACTTGCCAATGGCATCAAAGTTCACGCTGGCATCGCCTCGAATGTGCACCGCAGGCATGTCGGCATTTGGTTTTTTGACACTGGCAAGCCGCTTTTGAAAATCATCCGGGCTTGTGATGGCATCGTTCAGCCAGTAGCGTTGTGATTGGGCATCCAAAGAAATCACAATGGTTTCCACCGTCGCATCGCTTTTCACGTTGCTGGCTTTGGGCAACTTGAGTTGAACCGATGTTGTCACCGCCGGAATGGTGATGAGGAAAATAATCAACAGCACCAGCATCACGTCCACCAAAGGCGTGGTATTGATGTCGGCCATCAGCGCATCGTCGGCGCTGGTGCTTTTTTTATAGGTAATGGCCATCTTCGTCTTTGATTTCAGCAGTCGGGGTGGTCACGCCTTTGGCAGTAGCTTTTACATTAGGCTTAACGTTACCGTTGTTTGTTTTTGTTTTTTCCGCCAAACGTAAAAGCGTGGTGTGCAGATTGGAGCCAAAATTTCGCACGCCGTCCATATTGGTTTTGTTACGGCGCACCAACCAGTTGTAGCCCAGCACCGCTGGCACCGCCACGGCCAAACCAATGGCCGTCATGATCAGTGCTTCGCCCACAGGCCCCGCCACTTTGTCGATAGACGCTTGGCCCGACGCGCCAATTTTCACCAGCGCGTTATAAATGCCCCACACCGTGCCAAACAAACCCACAAAAGGCGCGGTAGAGCCGACTGTGGCCAGCACAGCCAAGCCGTTTTGCGATTGGCTTTGCACCGCGCCCACCGTGCGTTCAATGCTTTGCGCCGCCCAGGTGTTCAGGTCGACTTGACTGGCCACCGCAGGGTGCATGCGGACATCTTCCAATACGCCATTCATCATCACGTGGTAAGGGCTGTCTGGACTCAGAGCATCTGCGCCTTCGCGCAAATTTTTGGCATTGGCCAAGGTTTGTTCGGCTACACGTGTTTGTGTCTTCATGCGGTTTTGTGCGACCAACTTGCTGATCAACACATACCAACTGGCCAATGACATGACGAGTAGCAGCAAAAGTGTGGTTTTAGCCACCCAATCACCTTGCGCCCACAAAGCGGCCAAACCGTAGGGGTTTTCTGCTAAAGCATCAACCGCGGGCGTTGTGACTGCTACTGTGTTCGTCAATGTTGTGCTGGTCGTCAGAGTTTGCGTTTGCGCCATCACGCTTGTGCTGCCTAAACTAAGCCAGAACGTGATGGAAGCGCAAAGCACTTGTCTCAAAAGCGTTGGGGTTTGTTTCATCTTGCTTTCCTTCGTTGAAATGGTGGTGTTCAATGGTGTCAGGGTGTTTTGTCTATTTCGGGCAGTCGCCATTCAAAGCACGGTTTATCAGCGCCGGTGCTGCCAGTAATCCGCCCAATGCCATGGCGCCGTCGCCCGCTTTGGCTGGTGTTCGCAAACAATCGGGTTTGCCTGCATTTTGCAACGGAAGACTGGAACTTATCGGGCGGGGCATTTGGATTCAATTGCGCATTCGATTTTTTAACCAATTCGTCTTTGCAAAAACCACCCCGGCAACCCGAACTTTGGTAGCCTGAACCACGGTTGCCTGCGCCTGGCAGTCCGCCACCTGGGCTGGCCAACTGACTTCCTAATGATGGCGCACCACTGGCAGCACTGCCCGTGCCGGCAGGTGCAGAGCTGACCGAGATGGCTTTGCTGGGTCCTGCTGATGAAGCACTGGTGGCCGGTGCCGCTGCTGTGGAACTGGGTACAGGCGCAGGAGCTGGTGATGCAACCGCAGCCGCTGGAGCAGGTGCGGGCGCAGCAGCGACTGCGGGTGCTGGCGCTGGTGCAGGCGTGGGTACGGGGGCGGGGGCGGGAGCAGCCACCTCAACTTTTGGCTCTTCGCGCACAGGCTCTTTCACGGGTTCTTTCACAACTTCTTTTACAACCTCTTTGGGTGTTTCTTTCGGCACCTCTTTGATCACCGGCTTGGGCGGTTCAATCACCGGCACAGGCGGTGGTTTGATTTCCACTTTCTCTGGCGGTGGTGTCGTGATGGTTTGCTTCACCACCGGTGGTGTTACTGGCAACTTCACCGGCTTGGGTGGCTGCACCACAGGTGGTGGTGGCAAGGTGATCGCAGGTATGGGTGGTGGCGGTGGTGGTGGCAATGTGATCGGCAATACCAATTGCACCACCACTTCACGCACTTCTTGCACCTTGCGTTGCACAGGCGAGAGCTGCAACAGCCCCCACAACAAACCCAGATGCAACAAACCTACCGCTAACAGCGCAGGTTTGGACAAACCCGGTGTAGGCAGTTGGCGCGAGGTGGTTTGAAATTGCATCAGGGAAGAATGGTCACACTAATTGATGACACCTAGTTTAACGTTTTAATGTAAACGCCATCTTTATTTGATTTACAGCATGCAAGTGGCAAATAGTCGATAAATGTGTGGGTATTTGGATGGGTTGGCGTTTTATCCTACACACAAGCCGGCACAAAAGTTTTAGACTGACTGTTTTAATGCCTAGGGCGTTATCACCATGAAATACAAAGACTATTACTCTGTGCTGGGTGTGCCGCGCGATGCTGATTTGGATCAGATCAAAAAGGCATACCGCAAGTTGGCACGCCAGTTTCACCCCGATGTGTCCAAAGAACCGAATGCCGAGGCGCAGTTCAAAGAAGCGGGTGAGGCCTATGCCACATTGAAAGATGCTGATAAGCGGGCTGCTTATGACCAGCTTGGCAAACGCGCCGAAGGGCAAGAGTTTTCACCACCACCGCAGTGGCGGCAAGAGTTTGGTAGTGGCAATGCTTCAGGTGCGGCATCATTTGATGACATTGACTTGGCAGATTTGTTCGCAGCGATGGGGCGTGCACGGTCCGGTCATGCGGGTGGACAAGGCGCACATTTTGCCGACGAACGTGCACAGATGCCGATGCATGGGCGAGATTATGAAAACACCATCAGCATCAGCCTAGAAGACGCGCACCATGGCAGAACTTTGAATTTGCAATTGGCAGACGGCAACAACACACGCAGCCTAGAGGTCACCATTCCACCCGGTGTGCGCGAAGGCCAAAAACTGCGGCTGCGTGGCAAGGGTGGCAAAGGGCATAACGGTGGCGCAGATGGCGACATTTACCTGCACATTGTGCTGTTGCCGCATGCGGTGTTCCGCACCGACGGGTATGACTTGTACTTTGACTGGTGTTGACACCCTGGGAAGCGGCCTTGGGTGCAGAGGTGCAGGTGCCAACGCCGGATGAACCTGTGTTGTTGACCGTGCCTGCTGGCACGCGTGCGGGTCGCAAATTGCGCCTGCGTGGGCGCGGCTTGACCAACGCCAGCAAAGGCGCAGATGGTGTGAAAGGACGTGGCGACTTGTACGCCTTGGTTCGCATTGACATCCCCGCCACCTTGAGCGAGCGTGAGCGCGAGCTGTACCAAGAGCTGGCCAAGCTGTCCACCTTTAACCCGCGTGCACATGTCGCAACGAATACACACACACCGAAACAGGAGAAAGCACATGGCAACACAACAACTTGAATGGATGTGGCTGGACGCCACTGAAACGGTGACGCTATCCGAGTTGGCGCGCTGCTGCGGCATGAGCACCTTGGAGTTAGATGAACTGGTGGACTACAAGGCATTGCCGCCGTTGGCACCTGAGCCAACACAATCGCCGCTGATGTTTGAACGCGTGTTCAGCGCCGAATGGGTGACGCCGCTTCGCAAAGTAGGACAGTTGCGGCAAACCTATGATTTGGACTTGTTCACCGTGGCGATGTTGCTAAACCATATGAGTCGCATAGAAGAGCTGGAACAACAAGTGCGCACGCTTGAAGCGCAGTTGGCGCATCTACCCAAGCATGGGGCTACAGATTAAATATGCAACGCGTTTGCTGCTCGCCTTGCGTCAGAGTTAGGCATATTTTTAGCCTCTAGACAGCGTATTAATTGCCTACGTTGCTATTATTTATATAGCAATGTTTTTTGCTGCCATGCCAACAGTGCGCCCACCCACAGCGTGATGGCGGACAGCAGCAGGCCTTGGGTCAGGCCACCTGCGCTGTCAGCGATGTAGCCAACCAAGGTGGGGCCCACGATTTGACCGATGGCGAAAGCAATGGTGAATGCGCTGATGCCAATGGGCCAATGGCTGGCTGGCCAGTTGTGGCGCACCAGTGCCGTGGTACTGGCCACGATGGATAAAAACACCGCACCAAACAACACGCCAGAGACGATGAGCGCCGGCTGCCACGGTGTGATGGCGGGGATGATGATGGCGCAACCCAACAGAAAATCGAGCAGCGCCAGCGCTTGCCCACCTTTGTAGCGGTCCAGCAATTTGGCCCAAAGCCGCGACGACGCCATCACCGCCACACCCAGCAAAGTGTAGAACACAGTGACCATGCTGGTGCTGGCGGCTTGCTCGCGCAAGAGCGCGATAATGAAGGTCATGTAGCCAATATAGCCCGCACCAAAGCAAGCGTAGCCCAAAAGCGCAAAGCTGAAATCACGGCGACGGTATGTGATGGGTGAGTTTGAAACGACAGGGCTGGATAAATCTTGTTCAGCCCGTTCGCCCTGAGCTTGTCGAAGGGCTGATTCTTGTGTTGCCTTGACTTCGACAGGCTCAGTCCGAACGAAAGACTGCAAAACCAATGCACCAATATCTTCGCTTCTTAGATGCATCAACCAAGCCGCCACGGCGCACAGCACCGCCAGCGCCCACCACGCCCATGCCCAAGCGTGTGTTTGCTTAGGAAAATACGCCGCCAAACCATGCGCCACAGCAGGCACCAACAGTGACGACAGTGCAATGCCCAAACCCACACCGCCATAATAAATACCCAACAACAAACCGCTGTGCGTGGGCTGGCGCGCACCCAATTGTGCAGCCAGCAATCCGCCCGCCACAAACATCCACGCACTGACCACACCGGCCAACAAGCGCTGCAGCAACAAAGGTGCACTGCTGGTGAAGAACCCTGTGGCCAACATCAAAGCAAAAGCCCACACAGCACCCACCAAAAGCACGCGCGCTGCACCATAACGTTTGAACAATGGTGGAAAAGTCATCGCGCCCAGCAAATAGCCGACCGCATTGCTGGTGTTCATACCGCCGGCCAAGGTGTACGACCAAGCCAAGTCAGCACGCATGGGTGGCAACAAGAGCGCATAAGAAAAGCGTGTGACGCCCAGAGACACCGCCGCACCCAATGCCAACACCAGCGCCAGCTGAATACTGTGGCGCAATGATTGCTGTGCGTGGGCAGCGTTGTTGTTGTGGTCAGTGTGCATTTATATGATCAAATTGGCATCTAGCCGGCGTATTTATTGCCTAGTTTGCTATTATTTATATAGCGTTAATCATTTCTAAGGCATGCGCGCGCGTGGTGTCGGTGACGCTGGCACCGCCCAACATGCGTGCCACTTCGGCCACGCGTGCGTCCCCCACAACGGGTGTCACGGTGCTGCTGGTACTGCCCACATTGTTAGTGTTTGTGCTGTGTTTCGCCACCACCCAATGTTGGTTGGCGCAGGCTGCCACTTGCGGCAAGTGGGTGACGGCCAGCACTTGGCGGTCGTGCCCCAATTGCTTCATCAGCTTGCCCACTGTTTGCGCCACGGCACCGCCCACACCTGAATCCACCTCGTCAAATATCAAAGTTTGTGCGCTGCCCAGTTGGCTGGTTACCACCGATATCGCCAATGCAATGCGCGACAACTCGCCGCCCGATGCCACTTTGCCCACCGGGCGCGGTGTGCTGCCAGCGTGCCCTGCAACCAAAAACGCCACCTCTTCCAAACCCGCTTGCGCAGGTGAACTGAGTGTCGTTAAGGCCACATCAAACACACCGCCTTGCATGCCCAAACCTTGCATGGCTTGTGTGATGCTGCTGGCCAATTTGGGTGCTGCGGCTTTGCGTTTTTTAGAAATGGCGAAGGCTTCAAGTTGATATGTTTTGGCAGCGGCTTGTTCGGCTGTTTGCAATGCGGCCAAATCACTTGCGGCATCGAGTTGCGTCAATTCGGCTTGCCACGATGTGTACAAGGCGTGCAACTCTTCCGGTTTGCGCTTGTAGCGGCGCGACAGGGACAACCACTGCGACATGCGTTCATCCAATTGCGCCAAGCGTGCAGGGTCGATTTCAGTATGGCGCAAGTACGCATTCAAACTGTGTGCCGCATCTTCCAGTTGCGCCACGCTGGATGACAAGACATCGCACAGCGCAGCAAATTCAGGTTCAATGTGCGCTTTGCTTTGCAGCGCATCGTTGGCCTTCACCAAACTGCTGATGACGTCCGCATTGCCATGGCGTCCACCACTTTCTGCTGATTCGTTTTGCAGGGCTGCCAATGCCGTTTGCGCGGCCTCTATCAATGACTGCGCATTGGCATGCTTGCTGTGCTGGGCGTTGAGTTCATCCCACTCATCAGCGGCTGGTGCCAATTTGGCCACTTCGCCAATTTGCCATTGCAGGCGTTCGCGTTCGGTCAGCAATTTGTCTTGCGATTGTTGTGCCGCTTCCAAGGCTTTAACGCATTGACGCCATGACGTCCACGCCGAACGCAAGGCGGTGGTGTCACAACCGGCATACGCATCCAATAGATCTCGTACGGCATCTGGGCGACTCAAGGTCGCCCAAGCGTGTTGGCCGTGGATGTCCACCAAAGCTTCACCCAACTCTTTGAGCTGCGTGGCGGTGGCAGGGCTGCCGTTGACCCACGCGCGGCTTTTGCCTTGCAGGTCCACCGTGCGGCGCAACAGCAGTGTGTCTAAGTGGTCGAATCCTGCTTCGTCTAGCCATGCTGCCAACCAAACAGCAAGTGTTTTATTTTGCGCAGGTGCTACCTCAAACTCTGCTGTCACTTCCAAACGGTTTGCGCCTTCGCGCACCAAGCCGGCGTCGGCGCGCGCGCCCAACACCAGTTGCACGGCATCAATCAAAATCGATTTGCCAGCGCCCGTTTCACCCGTTAACACGGTGAAGCCGCTGGCCAAACCCAAATCCAATTCGCGCACGATGACAAAATCGCGCAGCGCCAAACTCTTTAAGGCCATGCCTAGGAGCCCCCCTCGTTCCAATGCAGTTTTTTGCGCAACGTATCAAAATAGCTCCAACCCTTGGGGTGCAAAAAGCACACGCTGTGCTCTGAACGTGTCATCACAATGCGGTCGCCAATGTTGAGTTCTGCCAAAGACTGCATGTCAAAGTTGGCACTGGCATCTTTACCCGCTACGATTTCAATCGCTACTTCTTCCGCATCTGACAACACGATGGGGCGATTCGACAAGGTATGCGGCGCAATCGGCACCAGCACCCAACCACCAATCGTCGGATGCAGCAAAGGTCCGCCCGCTGACAAGGCATAGGCTGAGCAACCGGTAGGCGTTGACAGTATCAAACCATCCGCCCGTTGGTTGGCCACAAAATGTCCGCCCACTTCCACGCGCATTTCCACCATGCCCGAATGCGAGCCACGGTTGATGACCACATCGTTCATCGCCATGGCTTCAAAGATGCACTTTCCATCGCGCATCACTTTGCCGGCAATCAAACTGCGTTTGTCCGCATCATATTCACCAGCCAACATGGGGCCGAGCACACTGGCGTATTGGTCGAGTGCGATGTCGGTGATGAAACCCAATCGCCCTTGGTTGATGCCAATCAGTGGCACACCAAAAGGCGCAAGCTGCCGGCCTATGCCCAACATGGAACCATCACCCCCCACCACCAAACCCAGCTGACACTGCGCACCTATTTCCGTCAAATTCAGAGTAGGCAAGTTGTTCAGGCCCATTTGCTCAGCGGTGCTTTTTTCAAGCACCACCTCGCAACCTGATTTTTGCAAAAACAGCGCAATGTCTTGCAACACCGCTACACTTTGCGCGGAAGCGGTGCTGTGCAATTTGCCGATCAAAGCCACTTTGCCAAAACGTGTGTTTTTAGGTAATGTCATTGCTGCCTTATTTTTATTGGTAGGTGCTTGTGCCATATTTATTGCCTCAGGCTAAATTACAACATTAAAATGCCCGAATAGGCACTTCTAGAAATTCAAATTTTCGAGATGAAGTGCTAGGCGCACGGAACACAGAAACCGCAATGTACTTCAAGTACATGAGGATTTCGAGTACCGCGCAACGACGCAATTCGCTCGAAAAATGAATTGATAGAAGTGTCCTTATGTTAGACGACAGAGCAAAGTTACTGTTAAAAGCCTTGGTTGAGCGTTACATTGACGACGGGCAACCCATTGGTTCACGCACTTTGTCGCGCGCATCGGGCTTGGAGCTGTCTCCCGCCACCATCCGCAATGTGATGTCCGATTTGGAAGAGTTGGGTTTGATTGCCAGCCCGCACACTTCTGCCGGTCGCATACCCACGGCACGCGGCTATCGCCTGTTTGTCGACACCATGTTGACCGCGCAGCGCGAACACATCTCGCCCCAAATTTTGGCCGCTGAGCAACCCCAAAAAGTACTGACCAATGCAGCCACTTTGCTGTCCAATTTGTCGCAGTTTGTGGGTGTGGTGAGCACGCCCAAACGTAATTCGGTGTTCAGACACATTGAGTTTTTGAAACTATCAGACAAACGCTACCTGGTCATCATCGTCGCGCCCGACGGTGACGTGCAAAACCGTGTGATCTTCACCGATGCCGATTTCACGCAAGCGCAATTGCAAGAGGCCGCCAACTTTCTCAACAACAACTACGCCGGCATGGCCATCGAGCATGTGCGCGAACGGCTGAAAACTGAGGTCGAACAGTTGCGCGGTGAGATTGCAAAATTGATGCAAACCGCGGTGCAAGTCAGCTCAGAGGTGCTCACCCAGGCACAAGATGAGGTGGTGATCGCTGGCGAACGCAACTTGTTGTCGGTCAGCGATTTCTCATCCGACATGGGGCAATTGCGCCGTGCTTTTGATTTGTTTGAACAAAAAACCCAACTCATGCGTTTGCTGGACACGTCCAGCAAAGCCGAGGGCGTGCGCATCTACATTGGTGGCGAAAGCCATGTGGTGCCCATAGAAGATTTGTCGGTGGTGAGTGCCCCGTACGAAGTGGATGGTCGCATCGTTGGCACCCTCGCCGTCATTGGCCCCACACGCATGCACTACGACAAGATGATTCAAATCGTGGACATCACCTCCAAATTGGTGACAAATGCACTCTCCCACCACAAATAGACCACGCGACTTGTTTACAATAGCGGGTTGACCCCAGTTTGAGACAATTGAAAGCGCTCAGACTGGATCAAGGCGGGATGTTAGCTCAGTTGGTTAGAGCAGAGGACTCATAATCCTTTGGTCGTAGGTTCAAGTCCTACACGTCCCACCAATAGTTGTGTGCGCTCGTTGGTAACATCTGGAGGATGGTCGAGACCTACATCAAAGTGTCAGGCCAGTGGATGTACTAGTACCGTGCAATAGACAAGAACGGTCACAAGGTGGACTTCTTGCTCACCACAAAACTGTTAATGCCTAGTTGGAATTGATAAAATAAAATGTTTTAGATTCCAGGAAACAAAAATGTCGCCATATGATCTGTCATATTTGATCAGAAAGATCGAGCAGGCTGATTTTCAAGACGCGCCGTTTCGTCACGTTTACATCGAAGATTTTTTCTCAAAACAGCACTTTGATGAGATCGTTCAATCGACTGAGATTAAATCACCTGAGGCTTCTAATGACGAAGAACTCATTAATGGTTTATATGCAAGTGGTTTCCAAATTATAGACTTCCCTGGATGCGTTACAGACCGAAAAAAATATATTGAATGGCACGAGAAAGGTAAAAAATCACCTCACCATTCTGCGTGTGAAGGCTTTGGGATGGTTTTGCGACTCTATAACTTTTCAAGCCCAATTCTCATAAAAATTAATGAGTTCATAAAAGGCGATGCCTTTAACCAAGCTATCGCACAAAAGTTTGGAATCAACATTGATGACTGCTCAGTAGATGGTGGAATACAAAAATATTTAGACGGGTATGAAATCAGTCCGCATACTGATATCAGACGGAAAGCGGCTACATATATGGTGAATATCAATCCCGCACCAAATTCAGAGACAATGAATCATCACACAAACTACTTGCGTTTTCATCCATCAAAAGAATATGTCAAACAGTTTTGGTTGGGCAATCCCAATATAGACAGGGCATGGGTGCCCTGGAACTGGGCAATTACCGAAAAGCTACAGAATAAGAACAACAGTATCGTTTTATTCGCGCCGTCCGATGACACACTTCACGCGGTGAAAGCTGACTATAACCATTTGATCACCCAGAGAACTCAGCTGTATGGGAATCTTTGGTATCAGAAAATGGAAGTGCTCGACAAACCAGAATGGGAAAGCCTTGATTTAGCGGGGGCAGTTTCTCGAGGAGCTATCAGCAACAAAATTGATGCTGGCGGTATTCGTCGCCGTCTTAGCAAAATCCTTCCTGTAGAATTTAAAAAAGCTGTTAAGAAATTGCTTATAAAAGACAAAATTGGGAAAAGGGACAACTGATAATGAGAAAAATTAAATAGATTTTTTCTCAAGAAATCTCCTCCACTCTTTTCTACTTGCCAAAAATAATCAAGCTTCAAGTCTCGTAAATGCAGAATATTTTTGACCTTCTTTTCTCATAATCCTTTGGTCGTAGGTTCAAGTCCTACACGTCCCACCAATTCAATCTGCGTAGTCTTAACATTCTTAACGTCATGTCCAGCCCCGATTTAAATGTGCCTGCCCCATTTTGGCTTTTGGGTGGCCACATGCAAACCATTTGGCCTGCATTGTTTTCGCGTGCCTTTTCGGAGCACAAGCCGCAATACACACGCCAGCGCTGGGATGCGCCTGATGGTGATTTTGTAGATGTTGATTTTTCTACCCATGCAGTCGAATCAAGCACCCCTTTTCTGGTGCTTTTTCATGGCTTAGAAGGTTCGTCGCAAAGCCACTATGCATTGGCATTTTCAGACTGGGCGCGTGTGCGAAAAATACCGCTCGCCATCCCTCATTTTCGTGGTTGCAGTGGTGAGGTTAATCGCATGCCACGCGCATACCATTCTGGAGATTTTGAAGAAGTTGACTGGTTATTGCGTCGAATAAAGGCATCGCATCCTAACCGTCAACTGATCGTTGTAGGCGTCTCGCTTGGCGGCAACGCGCTGATGCGCTGGGCACAGGAGATGGGAAAAGAAGCGGCAAAGGTGGTCAGTGCTGTAGCATCTGTCAGTTCGCCATTGGATTTGATGTCGTCTGGGCATTGGATTGGCTTAGGTTTGAATCGTCATATCTACACCCCGCTGTTTTTGCGCACCATGAAGCCCAAAGCCTTGGAGCGATTGGCGCTACACCCGGGCTTATTTGATGGCAAAAAGCTGCAGGCGAGTCAGAATCTGTATGAATTTGACAATGTGTTTACCGCGCCTTTGCACGGTTTTAAAAACACCGAAGATTACTGGCGACGTGCATCTGCCAAGCCGCGTATGGCCGACATTCAAATACCGGCATTGGCGCTGAATGCTTTGAATGACCCTTTCATGCCAGTTAGCAGTTTGCCCAAGAAAAGCGAAGTAGGTCAGCATGTCACTTTGTGGCAACCTGCGCATGGGGGGCATGTGGGTTTTGCACAAGGCGGCTTTCAAACTCACGTGCATGCCATGCCCCATGCAGTAGGACAGTGGCTGCTAAACAAATGCTAGCAAAATAGCTGGTTCTGTTGCAAGCTGGCATCTTGTTTAATAAGTCAGATTATTAAACACCTACAATCATGATGCACAGCCTGGGTAAACAATGTAAATTGCTATTTGATTTTTAATGAAACGCTACAACGATTTAATCAACGACGCTTTGACACGTGTGCGTGAGATATTGCCGTGGGATTTGGTTGATTTGCTGGCCTCTGGCAACAAACCATTGGTGATTGATGTTCGCGAACCCAGTGAATTTGAACATGGGCACATTGCAGGTTCTATCAATGTGCCGCGCGGGATTTTAGAGTCCAGTTGCGATTGGGACTATGAGGACACCATTCCCTCACTGGCTGCCGAACGCAAGCCAATCGATAGTGGTAATTTGTCGCTCTGGCCACCGTTCTGCATTGGCGGTGGATACCATGCAACAACTCGGTTTTACCAATGTGGTATCACTCAAAACAGGTATTCGCGGCTGGAATGATTACGAACAAGCCTTGGTCGATAAAAACAATGTGGTCATCGACACCGACCATATCGAACAGCTCTTAACGTCACGCGTACGACCTGATCAATTGCGACCCAAATAAATAATGCCAATCTGGCATACCAGAAGAGAGCGCTTAGAATCCGTGCTTATGTCTTCTACAGCTCACACATTTGACGTCATCATCATAGGCAGCGGTCTTGCGGGGCTGAGCGCTGCATTGCGGCTGGCACCCACACACCGCGTGGCCGTCATCACCAAAAATATTTTGGGCGACGGTTCAAGCGCATGGGCGCAAGGCGGCATAGCTGCGGTACTGGGCAAGGGTGATTCGTATCAATCGCATATACAAGATACCTTGGTAGCCGGTGCAGGATTGTGTGACCTCAAAGCCACCGAATTCACTGTTGAACATGCACCTGAAAGCATTGCGTGGTTGCAATCGTTGGGTGTTCAGTTCACCCAAGAAAATGGACATGTGCATTTGACACGTGAAGGTGGTCACAGCGAGCGACGCATCGTGCACGTGACCGATGCCACCGGCGCAGCTGTGCAACAGGTGCTGGTACAACGCATCAAAGAGACTGCGAACGTGACGGTGTTTGAACAGCACATGCTGATTGATTTGATAACCGACAAAACAACAGCTAGCAAAGCAACACATTGTGTGGGTGCGTATGTTTTAGACCAAACCAAAGACGAAGTGGTGACCTTTGCAGCACCGCAAACCATTTTGGCAACTGGCGGCGCTGGCAAGGTGTATTTATTCACCACCAACCCCGACACCGCCACGGGCGACGGCATTGCAGCCGCTTGGCGTGCGGGCTGCCGGGTAGCGAACATGGAGTTCATTCAATTCCATCCGACTTGCTTGTACCACCCACACGCCAAGAGTTTTTTAATCACCGAAGCCGTGCGCGGCGAAGGCGGGCATTTGCTGTTACCGCAATCAGCAGGTGGTGAAAACGCCGGCAAGCGCTTCATGCCGCAGCACGATGCGCGCGCCGAGTTGGCACCACGCGACGTGGTGGCGCGCGCCATTGACTATGAAATGAAAAAGCACGGCGTGGATTGTGTGTACTTGGATATTTCACACAAATCGCCGGAATTTTTGCAAGAACATTTCCCCAATATCAAAGCCAAATGTTTGGAACTGGGCATTGACATCACCAAAGAACCCATCCCCGTTGTACCCGCAGCACATTACACCTGCGGTGGCGTGATGACGGACCTGGATGGCCAAACTGATTTGGCTGGCTTGTTTGCGATAGGTGAAACAACGTATACCGGCTTGCATGGCGCGAACCGCTTGGCCAGCAACTCGTTGGTGGAATGCATGGTGTTTGCCAATGCCGCGGCCAAAGTCATTCAAGCCAAGCCGAAAACAAAGCCCACCGCACTGAAAGCCTGGGACGATAGCCAAGTGACTGACCCCGATGAATTGGTGGTCATTTCACACAACTGGGCCGAGCTGCGGCGTTTCATGTGGGATTATGTCGGTATCGTGCGCACCAACAAACGCCTGGATCGCGCGGCCCATCGCATTGATTTGCTCAAAGCGGAAATTGATGAGTTCTATGCCCGCTTTCATGTCACGCGCGACTTACTGGAGCTGCGCAACTTGGTCGAAGTGGCCGATTTGATCGTTCAATCCGCACAACTGCGCCACGAAAGCCGTGGCTTGCACTTCAGCCGCGATTACCCCAATATGTTGGCAGAGGCAAAGCCTAACATACTGACACCAACATAACTGATTCGCTATAATTATAATAGCATACCAGGCAATCAATACGCCGGTTAAAGGCCAATTTCATATATATTTTCTGCAGAATGGTCAACTTCAACTAGTATAGCCAATAACCAGCAAACCGCCTTTCACGCCAGCGTGCTTGTGTAATGGCACTTATAAATCTGTTCTGAGTTTCCAAATTTCTGGAAACAAAACAACATCCAGCATTTTGCGCAAATAGCCCACGCCGTTGGTGCCACCCGAACCGCGTTTGAAACCAATCACACGTTCTACCGTGGTGACATGGCGAAAACGCCAGAGCCGAAAGGCGTCTTCTAAATCAGTCAATTCTTCGCCCAGTTGGTACAGGTCCCAATAGGTTTGTGTGTCACGATATACCGTGAGCCATGCTTGTTCGACAGCTTGGCTTTCAACATAGGGCTGTGTCCAATCGCGTTGCGTATGGCTGCTGGGAATTGGCAAACCCCGACGCGCCAGCAAGCGCAGCGCTTCGTCGTACAAGCTGGGCGCGTTATAAGCGGCTTGTACCATGGCCAAGCGTTCGGGGTGGTGCGCATGGGGTTGAATCATGGCCGGATTTTTATTGCCCAAGCTGAACTCGATGCAACGGTATTGAAAACTTTGAAAGCCGCTGGACTGCCCCAAATACGGTCGTATGGCGCTGTATTCAGGTGGCGTCATGGTTGCCAACACATCCCATGCGTGCACCAGCTGTTCCATGATTTTGCTGACGCGTGCCAGCATCTTGAAAGCGGTTGACAGTTGGTCGGTAGCAATGTGTTCGATTGCGGCACTCATTTCGTGCAACATCAACTTCATCCACAGTTCACTGGTTTGGTGCTGGATGATGAACAGCATCTCATTGTGATTCGGCGAGAGTGGTTTTTGCGCGGACAAAATGGTGTCTATTTGCAAATAGTCGCCGTAGCTCATGCTGGCGCTGAAATCCATTTTGGCGCCTTCTTTGGCAGGGTCAACAACGGATGTTGGATGGACGGGGCAGTTCATGGTGGTTCTCTTTGATGTTGTGTTTTCGAATTAAGTCACCGCGTGTTTTTGGTTGAACTCGGCCCGCTTCCATTCTTCATTGACCAAGACTTGGTGCAAATGCTCCACGGCGTGCCACACATCTTCAAAGCCGATGTACAAGGGCGTGAAGCCAAAACGCATGATGTCTTTGTGCGCTTTGCCGTCACCCGCACGGTAGTCGCCAATCACACCGCGTGCGATCAAGGCTTGCACGATGGCAAAAGCTCCCGATGGAGCGCCAACCAATCCATCGCCATGTTCGCGTGTCAGGCAAACCTGCGAGCCACGTTGTGCGTGGTTCAGCGGTGTGGCCAAGCCGATGTCAAAACCTGCGCAGCGTTCTTCAACCAGCGCGATGAACAGGTCCGTCAGCGCCAACGATTTGGCTCTCAGTGCAGACATGCCACCCAACTCTTCTGCAGCCAAATAAACGTCCAACCCACAGTCCAGCGCCGCCATGTTGATGATGGGTTGTGTGCCGCACAAATAACGGTTGATGCCTGCAGCGGGCTTGTAGTCGGGCGTGAATTCAAATGGCGTGGCGTGCCCCCACCAGCCCGCCAAGGGTTGCCAAAATCGGTCCGCATGCTTGGTGTTGACCCACACAAAGGCCGGTGCGCCCGGGCCGCCATTGAGGTACTTGTAGCCACAGCCGACTGCAAAATCAGCCTTCGCGCTGTGCAAATCGACGGGTACCGCACCTGCACTGTGCGCCAAATCCCAGATTGTCAAAATACCGGCTGCGTGCGCTGCCTCGGTGACTTTAGACATGTCGTGCATCGCACCCGTGCGGTAATTGACGTGGGTCAGCATCAGTGCAGCCACATCTTGTGTCAACGCAGAGGCGATTTCATGTTCTTCGATTAACTGCAAGGTGTAGCCGCGTTCTTGGCACAATGCTTGCGCAATGTACAAATCGGTCGGAAAGTTGCTGCGTTCGCTCACGATGATTTTGCGTTGGGGTGAATCGGTAGCGGCGATGTGCATTGCAGCGCTCAACACTTTGTACAGGTTGATGGAAGTGGTGTCGGTGGCAACCACTTCACCTGGTCCAGCACCAATGAGCTTGGCAATCTTGTTGCCTACTTTTTGCGGCAATTCAAACCAGCCTGCCGAATTCCAGCTGCGTATCAAGCCATTGCCCCATTCTTGTTCGACAACTTGTGTCACTCTGGCGGAGGTAGTCTTGGGTAATACCCCCAAGGAATTGCCATCCAAATAAATCACGCCTGCGGGTAATCTGAATTGGTCTTTGAATGCGCGCAGCGGGTCTTGCGCGTCCAGTGCGCGGCATTGGTCAAGTGTGATCATGGTTATCAAGCTGTTGTGATTTGAAAAGGAAAAAGTGATGGAAGAAGGTATCATTGGCACTTCACCTGTGGTGTCGGTTTTTTCCAACAGGTAATTAATTAATTCAAAAGCTCCTTCTCTCAACACTACATTCACAAAGCCATGAAGCAAGCCCAATCTGTTCCTTTGGCCATGTTCCCCGCCAACCGCCCACGCCGTTTGCGCCGCGATGAATTCACCCGCAATTTGGTGCGCGAACACGCGGTGACGGCGCATGATTTGATTTACCCCGTGTTTGTGTTGGACGGTGAAAACCGCCGCGAGCAGGTGTTGTCCATGCCAGGAGTTGAACGCCTGAGTTTGGATTTGTTGCTACCCGTTGCCAAAGAATGCGTCAAACTGGGTATTCCAGTGATGGCTTTGTTTCCTGTGATTGATGCCAGCTTGAAAACACCCGATGGTCGCGAAGCGTTCAACCCAGATGGCCTTGTGCCCCGCGTGGTACGCGCATTGAAAAAGCATTGCCCCGAATTGGGTGTGATGACCGATGTGGCGTTGGACCCTTTCACCAGCCACGGACAAGACGGTTTGTTGGACCCGAATCCCCGCTGAAAACAATTACATCATGAACGACGCCACCGTTGAAGTGCTGTGCAAGCAAGCGCTGGTGCAAGCTGCGGCTGGTGTGGACATCGTTGCCCCCAGCGACATGATGGATGGCCGCATTGGCGCGATTCGCAGCGCCCTTGAAGCGAATGGCTATATCCACACCCGCATCATGGCCTACAGCGCCAAATATGCTTCGGCGTTTTACGGCCCGTTTCGGGATGCGGTGGGCTCAGCCGCCAATTTGGGCAAAGCCAACAAAAAGGTGTACCAAATGGACCCTGGCAACAGCGATGAGGCCTTGCGCGAAGTGGCGCTTGATATCGCCGAAGGCGCCGACATGGTGATGGTGAAACCCGGCATGCCGTATTTGGACATTGTGCGCTGTGTGAAAGACGAATTCAAAGTACCCACCTTTGCCTACCAAGTCAGCGGTGAATACGCCATGCTGAAAGCTGCCGCCCAAAATGGTTGGCTGGACCACGATGCAGTGATGATGGAAAGCCTGTTGGCTTTCAAACGCGCGGGCGCAGATGGTATCTTGACTTACTTTGCCATGGATGCGGCGCGCATGTTGCAAGCGGCAAAGTAACAACACACTGATTCAATACCACAACACTTCCCGACTGCAAGATGCAAATCATCGTCTTTACCCAAGGTAGCTTGCAGTTTGTCGATACGCTACCTAGCACTGCGCCACCAGATGGTTTTGTGTGGGTGTTCACCGAGCGTGAGACTTTCAGTACCGATTTGCCAGAGCTGCAAAAACTGGCACAACAAGTAGGTGGTTCAACCTTGTTGGATTTGCATTGCAAAGATTTGGAATCGCCCCTGCACCCTTCGCAATACGATTTCACCTCTGTCTACGATTTGGTGATTTTCAGACGCTTGGTGTCCAACACAGAAGCGCACGAATCCAGCACAATCGATCTAGAAAAGCCCAAACACAAAACACACAAACACAATGCGGCGGTGTTTCATCGCATTGATACCCGCGCCGTTGGTTTTGTGCAGTTCGACAAATTGCTCATCAGCATTCACCCAAAAGGGTGCCACACCGCGAAAACATTTGTTGAACGTTACCTGAAAGATGCTTTGGTCAGTGAACAAGCCAACTCTGCTGCCACAACAGCACGCAGTCGCTTGCCATCCAGCCCCGCGGATTTGATGTTGCGCATGATCAACATGATGGTGGACAGTTATTTGGATTTGCGCAAAGACCTGAGCACGCAACTTGAGCAATGGCAAATCGAACTGCTGAACCCGCGCTCGCATTTCACCAATTGGAGTGCATTGCTGACAGCCCGCAATGAGCTGCACACACTGGAAGACTTGTGCGAAGAGCAACAAGACGCCATGCAAGAATGGTTGGACACATTCAGAGAGCAATCATTGGGTGTGATGCAAACCGAGCATGATGCTTTGGTGGCCAGGGCGCGCGACGTGATTGAGCACATCGAACGCGTGGTACGCCATGTACAGCGCTTAGAGCATACGGCCGAATCCGCCATTCAAATCCATTTCGGCGCGCAAAGCAACCGCACCAATGACATCATGCGCACCTTGACGGCGATTACCGCTGTCTTTTTGCCACTGAATTTAATCACTGGTTTCTTTGGCATGAACTTTGAAACTTTTCCCATCATTCACAACCAATACGCATTGTGGTGGACGATGGGGCTGATGTTCTCAGTGGCTGTGACCTTGATAGTGGTGTTTTGGCGCAAACGCTATTTAGCCAGGACTGGACGATAAAAAAGGGCAACGCAATGGTGATTGAATTAAAACCCTTGGTGACATTGTTGGCGATTGTGAACCCACTCGCTGCTGTGCCTTTTTTCATCCACTACACGCAAAATTTTTCGCGCGCACAACGCCGGCACACGGTATTCATATCCTCTTTTAGCGCATTCATGGTGATTGCGGTGAGCGCTTTGTTGGGCCTGGAAATTTTGAGCTTCTTCGGCATTTCATTAGCCAGCTTCCAAGTGGGTGGTGGTTTGTTGCTGATGACATCTGCGCTCTCCATGTTGAACGCGCAGCCTGCCGATTCGCGGTCTAACCCAGACGAACTGCGCGAGGCTGAAGAGAAATCATCTGTCGGCTCTAGCATTGCCGTTGTGCCATTAACCATACCCCTGCTCACAGGCCCAGCCACCATGTCCACGGTGGTGATTTATGCCGACAAAGCCAAAGGTTGGTTGCCGCAACTGACACTGGTGGGTTACGGCGTGGTGATTGGTTTGGCGACCTTGTTGTGCTTTGCACTGGCCGAACCGATTGCGAAGCGTTTGGGGAAAACCGGCATCAACATCATGACACGATTGATGGGCTTGATTTTGACTGCTTTGTCAGTGGAGTTGATTGCAGAAGGCTTGTACAAATTGTTTCCGATACTGTCCAGAGCCGCTTAATTGACTACCAATTGATGGATGTTGAGTGTGGCTATTTTGCTATATTTTGAGTAGCAGTCTAGGCAATAAATACGCCAAATTGAGGCATATTTAATCATTTATGTTGTATTTTTAATAGTGAGAGGTTTTCATGAGTTCAACAGCAATCACTGAGATTGGTCATTACATATCTGGTCAACAGGTAGCCGGCAAGTATCGAGCACAAGACGTTTTTAACCCAGCGACCGGGGCAGTGACGGGTCGCGTCGCTTTGGCGGACAGCGCTGTTGTTGATATGGCCGTTGCTGCTGCTCACGCTGCGTTTCCAGAATGGTCAGACACACCGCCACTGCGCCGTGCGCGGGTGATGTTCAAGTTTTTGGAACTTTTGAATGCGCACAAAGACAAATTGGCACACTTGATAACTGCTGAGCATGGCAAGGTGTTTACCGATGCACAGGGCGAAGTTGCACGCGGCATCGACATCGTTGAGTTTGCCTGCGGCATGCCACAACTGCTGAAAGGCGATTTCACCGATCAAGTCTCAACCGGTATGGACAACTGGACACTGCGCCAGCCGCTGGGCGTGTGTGCAGGTATCACACCGTTCAACTTCCCTGTGATGGTGCCGATGTGGATGTTTCCCGTGGCTATTGCTGCAGGCAACACATTCGTTTTGAAACCCAGTCCGATTGACCCATCAGCCTCGCTGTACATGGCCGACTTGCTCAAACAAGCGGGCCTGCCCGATGGCGTTTTTAACGTTGTTCAGGGTGACAAAGAAGCGGTTGACGCGCTGTTGGTTCATCCCGATGTCAAGGCTGTCAGCTTCGTAGGTTCCACACCGATTGCCAACTATATTTACGAGACCGGCGCACACCATGGCAAACGCGTACAAGCCTTGGGCGGCGCAAAAAACCACATGGTCGTGATGCCCGATGCAGATCTAGAGCAAGCAGTGGACGCTTTGATTGGCGCGGCCTATGGCTCAGCCGGTGAGCGCTGCATGGCGATTTCTGTCGCTGTACTGGTGGGAGATGTGGCTGACAAAATCGTGCCCATGATTGCCGAACGCGCCAAAACCTTGAAAATCAAAAACGGCATTCACCTTGACGCTGAAATGGGCCCTGTCGTCACCAAAGCTGCATACGAACGAATCACTGGATACATCATGGCTGGCGAATTGCAATGTGCGGACTTGCTTGTGGATGGTCGCAAATTCACAGGCAAAGACGCGGGCACAGGCTGTGAAAATGGTTACTGGATAGGCGGCACGCTGTTTGACAACGTCACCCCCGACATGCGCATTTACAAAGAAGAGATTTTCGGACCTGTGCTCAGCTGCGTGCGCGTGCCTGACTTTGTCAGTGCGGTTGATTTGATCAACGCGCACGAGTTCGGCAATGGTGTGAGCTGCTTCACCAGCGATGGCAATGTGGCAAGGGAGTTCAGCCGACGCATTCAAGTGGGCATGGTGGGTATCAACGTGCCAATTCCTGTACCCATGGCATGGCATGGTTTCGGTGGTTGGAAGAAAAGCTTGTTTGGCGATATGCACGCTTACGGCGAAGAAGGTGTGCGCTTCTACACCAAACAAAAATCCATCATGCAGCGCTGGCCATCCAGTATTGCCAAGGGTGCAGAGTTTGTGATGCCAACTTCAAAGTAATGATACCCCCACGCTTGCCACTTTGTGTGCTGCGCTGCCGTCCGAGGGGGCCGTGCCTTGCTTGGGGCGGCCGGCGCTGCGGCGTTAATTAGCTACCAAAACTAAGTATGTCTGAACCAATTTATGATTACATCATCATAGGCGCAGGTACGGCTGGCTGCCTGCTGGCCAACCGTTTAAGTGCCAATGCTTCCAAGCGCGTTTTGCTCATCGAAGCGGGCCGCAAAGACGATTACCACTGGATTCACATTCCTGTGGGCTATCTCTATTGCATCGGCAACCCACGCACCGATTGGCTTTACAACACTGAGCCAGACCTTGGTTTAAATGGCCGCCGCCTGCGCTATCCACGCGGAAAAGTGCTGGGCGGTAGCAGCAGCATCAACGGCATGATTTACATGCGCGGCCAAGCGCGTGATTATGACCAATGGGCGAAATTGACAGGGGATGACACATGGTCGTGGAACAAGGCTTTGCCGTATTTCAAACGACACGAAGACCACTACAAAGGAGGCGATGCATTGCATGGTGCGGGTGGTGAATGGCGCATTGAAAAGCAGCGTTTGCGTTGGGACATCTTGGATGCTTTTTCGCAAGCAGCCCAGCAAGCGGGCATCCCCGCCACAGACGATTTCAACCGAGGTGACAACGAAGGCGTTGGCTACTTTGAAGTCAATCAAAGGAATGGCTGGCGCTGGAACACCGCCAAAGCATTTCTACGTCCCACTTGCAATGCTCGCCCAAATTTTGAGATGTGGACCGGAACACAAGTTGCCAAGTTGGTGCTTGAAACGCAAGCAGGTGCAGAGGGTACGCAGCAACGCTGCACAGGCGTGCAAGTCTGGAGTGGCAGCGAGCTGGTGACAGCGCAATGCCGTGGCGAGGTCATTTTGTGCGCCGGTAGCATCGGCTCACCACAAATTTTGCAGTTGTCTGGCATCGGGCCGGGCGCTGTGTTGCGTGACAAAGGCATTGATGTTGTGCACGATTTGCCCGGTGTGGGTGAAAACCTGCAAGACCATTTACAAATTCGCAGCGTCTACAAGGTGAAATCGCCAAATGGTAAAAACATCAGCCTCAATACGCAAGCCAACAGCTTGTTGGGCAAAGCCAAAATTGGTTTGGAATATTTGTTCAAACAAACGGGCCCTATGAGCATGGCGCCTTCGCAATTGGGTGCGTTCACGCGCAGCACACCCGATCAACCATATCCGAACATCGAATACCACGTGCAGCCGCTGAGCTTGGACGCTTTTGGCGAGCCACTGCACAACTTTGACGCCTTCACCGCCAGCGTTTGCAATTTAAACCCCACCAGCCGTGGCAGCGTGCACATCAAGAGCAATCAGTTCACTGACGCCCCTGCCATTGCCCCTAATTACCTGAGTACAGCCCAAGACAGACAAGTAGCCGCCGACTCCTTGCGCATCACCCGCAACATCGTTTCACAAAGCGCGTTGGCAAAGTACCAACCTCTGGAATTCAAGCCAGGCGTGCAATACCAAACAGATGAAGAATTGGCCAAACTGGCGGGAGATATCGCGACAACCATATTTCATCCTGTGGGCACTGCCAAAATGGGGTTGCGACAAGACAATATGGCTGTGGTCGATTCGCGCCTTAAAGTGCACGGCATCGCCGGTTTGCGCGTCGTTGACGCCAGTGTGATGCCGCTCATCACCAGCGGTAACACCAACTCCCCAACCTTGATGATGGCTGAAAAGGCAGCCGAGTGGATTGCGAACGATGCGCAAAGTTAACAAGCGTTCTTAGCGCTATCCAAACATCGAAGCGCAAAACGTCAACAGCGCCGCTGCTTTTTTTGCCTGCGACAATAGCACCCATGGATATTTTGATTGTGACGCTTGCGTCCTTGTTTGCAGGTTTTGTGGACGCCATTGTGGGTGGCGGTGGTCTCATCTTAGTTCCCGCATTGTTTGCCGTGTTCCCCACTGCGCATCCCGCCACACTCTTTGGCACTAACAAGAGTGCATCCATCTGGGGATCGCTGTTCGCAAGTTTGCAATACAGCCGCCGCGTTAAATTGCCTTACGCGGCTTTGCTTCCTGCTGTGCTCATGGCTTTCATAGGCGCTTTTTTGGGCGCATGGTTGGTGACCATCATCGCGCCCGATTTTTTGCGGAAAAGCCTGCCTTTCATGTTGTTCGCTATATTGCTGTACACCTTTGCCAAGAAAGACTTGGGACATCACCATGCGCCGCGTTTGCAAGCCGCACATGAAATCTGGGCGATTTGCAGCATTGGCTTGGTGCTGGGTTTTTACGATGGTTTCTTTGGTCCTGGCACTGGCAGCTTTTTGGTTTTTGCGTTGGTGCGTTTTCTGGGCTATGACTTTTTGAATGCATCTGCCTCTGCCAAACTCCTCAATGTCGCAACCAATTTGGCCGCTTTGATTTTGTTCAGCTTAAAAGGTCATGTCTGGTGGCATATGGCACTGCCAATGGCATTGGCCAATATCGCGGGCAGCTTGTTGGGAACGCGACTGGCTTTGAAACATGGCACGGGCTTTGTGCGAGTGATGTTTTTGCTGGTGGTCAGTGCACTCATCTGCAAGACCAGCTACGACGCGTTTTTAAAGTAATGCTATATTATTAATAGCATATTAGGCAATCAATACGCCGGCTAGAGGCCAAAAAGACCATTATTTTATCGGCTGCACTGTGGGCGTAACAGGAGCTAGGACATTTGAAGCTGTGGGTGTTGCAGCGGGCGTAGCCGTTGCTGCAACTGTCGCGCTTGCTGCTGTAGTTGCGCTGACTGCTACACCAGAAGTCGCTGTGGATTTCGAATTCAAATTCAATGGCACCTCAGATGCAATTCTGGGTTTGCCAATCGGTGCGCCGGCTTTGCCTTGCTTCAATGCGGCCATGTCTTCGATGCTGGGGTATTGGTTCAGCAACACGTAATCAAAAATGCGGCGCGTGATGGGGGCGGCACTGTCTGAACCAAAACCCGCATTTTCAACCACCACCGCCAGCGCAATTTTGGGATCTTCCGCCGGCGCGAAAGCGATGTACAAAGCGTGGTCGCGTTGATGTTCTTCAAGCCGGCTGGCGTTGTATTTTTCATTTTTACCAATGGTCACCGCTTGCGCTGTGCCGGTTTTGCCACCACTTAAATACTGAGCACCTGCAAACGAGCGCACCGATGTGCCTTCTTGTGTGACACCGACCATCGCACGTTTCACAATCTCCACATTTTCAGGCAAGAAACCTAAATTTTCAGGCGGGCTACCGGCCACGGCCTGCTTGGTTCGCGTGACCGCGTCTTGCACTGCCACAATGAGTTTGGGTTTGTATTTGTAGCCGCCATTGACGAGTGTGGCAGTGGCTTGTGCCAATTGCAGCATGGTGAAGTTGTTGTAGCCTTGCCCGATACCCAGCGAAATCGTTTCACCCGCGTACCACTTTTTTTGCTCTGGTTTTTTATAGGCGTTGCGTTTCCACTCTTGGCTGGGTAACACACCGCGCACTTCGCCATTGATGTCAATGCCTGTGAGCTGTCCAAAGCCCAAGCGGTTTCATGAAATCGTGCATCATGTCCACACCCATTTCATTGGCCAAGGTGTAGTAATACACATTGCTGGACTTCACAATGCTGCGGTACATGTCAACGCCGCCCAAACCGCCATCGCCATGGCTGCGGAATGTGTGGCCACCAAAAGTCCATGAACCGGCGTCGTTGATCACCGTGCTGGGCGAGCGTTTTCCATTTTGCAAAGCCGCCATGGCCATGAATGGTTTGTAGGTAGAGCCAGGTGGGTAAGTGCCGCGCAATGCCCGGTTTAACAAAGGTTTGTCGATCGATTCACTGAGCTCTTTCCAGCTGTCAAAATCAATGCCATCAACAAACAAATTCGGATCAAACGTGGGCTTGCTGACAAAGGCCAACACTTCGCCAGTCTTGGGATCCAAAGCCACCACCGCGCCACGCCGGTTACCAAACATTTCTTCAATCATTTGCTGCAGCTTGATGTCGATCGACAACATGATGCTGTCACCCGCAGTCGCTGGGCTGCTGGCCAATTTGCGCACCGCACGGCCACCTGCCGAAGTTTCCACATCTTCCACACCCGTGATGCCATGCAACTGCTTCTCGAAACTTTGCTCCACACCCAGCTTGCCAATGTAATCCGTACCGCGGTAGTTGCCCTCTTCTTCTGATTCTTCCAGTCGCTCTTTATCGGCTTGGTTGATGCGCCCGATATAGCCAATGACATGGCTGGCGATTTCACCAAATGGGTAGTCGCGGTACAAACGGGCTTTCACCTCAACGCCCGGAAAACGAAAACGTTGCGCGGAGAACAAGGCGACTTCAGCGTCGGTTAAGCGCGTGCGTATGGGCAAGGAATCAAGACCTTTGGATTCTTCGCGGAGTTTTTTGAATTGCTTGCGATCACGAGCGGAGATGTCGATGATTTTTCCCAAATCCTCTATCACTGCTTCTAAATTACCTGCTTTGTTGGGCGTGATTTCCAGTGTGTAAGCGGCGTAGTTGGTGGCCAAGACAACGCCGTTCCTGTCCAAAATTTGTCCCCGATTTGGTGGTGTGGGAACGGCTGTGGTGCGGTTGTTATCAGCTTGCTCCAACAAATCGTCGTGCCGATAAATTTGCAAATACATCAAGCGCAAGCCCAAAAGCAAAAACGCCAGCAGCACCACTGCTGCGGCAACCAGCACGCGCTTTCGAAATTGCGCCAGATCTGCTTGTAGATTTCTTAACTCTGCCATGCCACTTGTTCGAATCGGTCAAAGCGGGCGCGTGACATCGCGATCGGGTGTGCGACGTTGTGGTGCCAGCAGCAATATACTGATGATTGGCCAAATCAGCGCTTCAAGCACTGGCGCAATGATCAGTGTGTAACCAGGAAACGAATCGCCACTGAGCAAGCGCATCAGCAAAAAAAACGCGTGCGCCAACACGAACAATGGCAGCAGCTGCGTGGCTTGCGATACCAGGGAATACCAAACCAGTCTGCGCCTGAGCAACAACACAGCCAGAACCAAACAGCAGTACACCAGCGCATGCTGCCCAAGCAAAGTGGCTTGCTGCACATCAACCAGCAAACCAAAAATCAATGCAACTCCTAAGCCCACTTTTTGCGGTTGGTGCATGGCCCAAAATGCCAAGAACAACGCCACCCAATCTGGCAACCAAGTCACAGGTCCAACAGGCAGCATGTTCAATATCAAAGCCGTTAGCAAACTACCCCACAAAAACCAGCCACTGACTGGCAACAGCAACTGCTCTTGGCCACGCGGCATGATCATTTTTTAGCCCCCTTTTTACTGTCCGCACCTTGGCTTGCATCGTGCATGATGTTGGGAATAACACTGGTCGTGGGCTGCAGCACCATGACATGCTTGACATTACCCAAATTGGCTTTGGCTTGGCAGGTGATTTTGGCAAACGCCGAATCGGTGCGTCGCTCCACATTGTCAATTTTGGCAACGGCCAATCCTGCGGGATAGACACCGTCCATGCCACTGGTGGTGAGCTCATCTCCCGCTTGAACATCTGCTGTTCCCGATACAAAACGCAGTTCCAAGGTGTCGGTGTTGGCACCAGGTCGACCATACATCACACTGCGTATGCCTGTGCGCACATTCAATACAGGTGTAGCTTGTTCGTTGTCTATCAACAAAGCCACTTCGCTGTAGAGTGGGTACACGCGCACCACTTGACCAATGATGCCCTCGGCATCCATCACAGGAGAACCCAAAGCAATGTTGCTGTTGCTGCCTTTGTCAATCACCACCTTGCGCGAATAAGGGTCGCTGACCGCGTACAGCACCTGCGCCGCTTGCGATGGTGTTGCTAAATTGGATTGCAACTTCAGCAATTTACGCAAGTGGGCATTTTCAGATACCAAGCACCTCCACTTGGCTGGCACGTTGTGATTGCAGCAACAATTTTTGCTTCAATGCTTGTTCAGATTCTTTGAGCGCCGCTTGTGATTCAAAATAAATCGCTGCATTGTTCACAAATGATCCTGGCATGGACAACACTCGGTTAACAGGTGCCAGCACCGTTGCAATACTGGCGCGCAGTGTTTTTGCAATCTCAAAGCGCGTGTCTGCAAACATTAAAAAAAGCGACAAGCACGTGAAGAACACGAATTGCGACAGCAACGACGGCCCTTGTTTAAAAAGGGAAGGCGGTGTCCTGTCGAGTGTGCCAAGTGGCATAGCGTTACACCAGCATGTTGTGCGGGTTATTCAGACGTGAACAAATTACCTGTGCGGTCCATGCGGTCCAAAGCCATGCCACAGCCACGCACCACGCAGGTTAATGGGTCTTCTGCCACAAATACGGGCAAGCCTGTTTCTTCAGACAGCAAGCGGTTCAAGTCACGCAACAAAGCACCACCGCCTGTCAACATCATGCCGCGTTCGGCAATGTCGGCACCGAGTTCGGGTGGTGTTTGCTCCAGTGCGGTTTTGATGGCAGAGACAATGTTGTTCAGTGGGTCTGTCAATGCTTCTAACACTTCATTGCTGGAAATGGTGAAACTGCGTGGCACGCCTTCGGCCAAGTTACGGCCTCGCACTTCCATCTCGCGCACTTCGCTGCCAGGGAAGGCAGAGCCAATGGTTTTTTTGATGTTCTCAGCTGTGGGCTCGCCAATCAACATGCCGTAGTTGCGGCGAATGTAGTTGATGATGGCTTCGTCAAACTTGTCGCCACCGACGCGTACGCTGCCTTTGTAGACCATGCCGCCCAATGAAATCACGCCAACTTCGGTGGTACCGCCACCAATGTCCACCACCATCGAACCGCTGGCATCGGACACCGGCAAGCCTGCACCAATCGCTGCAGCCATCGGTTCTTCAATCAAATACACGGTGGACGCACCGGCTGCCTCTGCTGCATCTTTGATAGCACGACGTTCCACTTGCGTTGAACCGCAAGGCACACAAATGATGATGCGTGGGCTGGGTGTGAAAAAGCTGCGTGGGTGCACCATTTTGATGAACTGCTTGATCATCTGCTCGGTGATGACAAAATCAGCAATCACACCGTCTTTCATGGGGCGAATGGCTTCGATGTTGCCAGGCACTTTACCCAACATGGCCTTGGCTTCTTTACCAACCGCTTGAATCACTTTTTTACCGTGTGGGCCGCCTTCGTGGCGAATGGCGACGACAGAGGGCTCGTCCAGCACAATGCCTTTATCGCGAGCAACTATCAGGGTGTTGGCAGTACCTAAATCGATAGCCAAGTCAGTCGCAAAGTAGCGACGAAAAGATCCGAACATAATAATGAATTCCTAGAAAAGCATGGCGACAATTGTTGCGCACCATCGCTTGAAAAATATTGAATAATCTGTATACCAGCAGGGCATGACGGCTTCAAAAAAGCCACTGTTCGCGCAAACTCGATACCAAACGCACGATAATACCGTATCTCTAGGTATAAATACCCATTTTTAGCTCTGATTTGCGTAATTTTATTGCTCAGACAGTGCTGCTTTTAGCTACTTTTAATTTGTCCTTAATATGTCATTAAGCCCCCAAGATATTGCCCGAATTGCCAATTTAGCCCGACTCGAACTCAGTGAGGACGAAAGCGCTCGCATCTTGGTGCAAACCAATGCGTTTTTCGACATTGTTGAAAAAATGCGCGCGGTAGACACCACCGGCATCCAACCCCTGGCGCACCCGATTGAGGCAATCCAAGAAGTCGCCCTGCGCCTGCGTGACGATATCGCCAGCGAGCCGAATCAGCGCCAAGCCAACCAAAAGAGCGCACCTGCCGTTGAAAACGGGCTGTTTTTGGTGCCCAAAGTGATTGAATAAGCGATCGAATCAGCCAACGTAGAGTCTTCCCCATGTCCAGCACTTCTCCCCAATCCTCTCACATTCACGATTTCACGGTGGCGCAATTGGCCAGCAAACTGCGCGCCAAAGAGCTCTCTGCCCTTGAAGTTACCCAGCATTTTTTAACCCGTTCTCACGCAGCCGACAATCTTGGCGCGTACTTGGCGTTCAACGACGAGTTCAGCTTGGCACAAGCGCGCGCTGCTGACGAATTGCTGGGCAAAAACGCAGGTGGCGCACTCACCGGCGTGCCCTTTGCGCACAAGGATATTTTTGTCACCAAAGACTTTCCCAGCACCGCCGGCTCCAAAATGTTGGACGGCTATTACTCCTCTTTTGATAGCACTGTAGGCAATAAACTCGCCGCATCAGGCATGATTTCATTGGGAAAACTGAATTGCGACGAGTTTGCCATGGGTTCCAGCAATGAAAACTCAGCCTACAAAAACGTCTTGAACCCATGGGATCACAGTCGCATTCCTGGCGGCTCGTCTGGCGGCAGTGCCGCAGCCGTGGCGGCGCGCCTGACCCCAGCAGCCACAGGTACGGACACCGGCGGCTCAATTCGCCAGCCTGCCGCCTTTTGCGGCATCACCGGCATCAAACCCACGTATGGCCGCGCCTCACGCTATGGCATGGTGGCGTTTGCCTCCAGCTTGGACCAAGCCGGCCCGATGGCGCGCACCGCTGAAGATTGCGCCTTGCTCTTGTCCGCCATGTGCGGCCCAGATTTAGACCGCGACTCCACCTCGCTGGACATGCCAGCCGAAGACTACACGCGCAACTTGAACGACAGCCTGGACGGCCTGCGCATTGGCATACCCAAAGAGTTTTTTGGCGAAGGTTTAGTCGCCCGATGTGCGTACCGCAGTTGACGCCGCACTGAAAGAATTTGAAAAGCTCGGCGCCAAGCTGGTCCCCATCACGCTGCCGCGCACCGAGTTGTCGATTCCCGTGTACTACATCATCGCGCCAGCCGAAGCGTGCAGCAATTTGAGCCGTTTTGACGGTGTGAAATTTGGCCACCGCGCCAAAAACTATGCCGACCTGACCGACATGTACAAAAAGACCCGCGACCAAGGTTTTGGCGACGAGGTCAAACGCCGCATCATGATTGGCACCTACGTGCTCTCCCACGGCTATTACGACGCCTACTACCTGCAAGCGCAAAAAATTCGCCGCATGATTGCCGATGATTTCCAGCAAGCTTTCAAAGCATGTGACGTCATCGCCGGCCCCGTTGCTCCCACTGTGGCGTGGAAACTGGGCGAAAAGTCCGACGACCCGGTCGCCAACTACTTGGCCGACATTTTCACCTTGCCCGCGTCACTGGCTGGCTTGCCCGGCATGAGCGTACCCGCGGGTTTTGGCGAAGCCAATATGCCCGTTGGCCTGCAACTCATTGGCAACTATTTTTCAGAAGCCAAGCTGCTCAACATGGCGCACCGCTTGCAGCAGGCAACCGATTTCCATTCACGCAAACCGCCCACATTAGGGGAGGGCGCTTGACATGAGTACAACCAACACAACAAGCACCATGACCGAAAGCAGCACCGAGTTCAAAGACGACCGCCAAGTGGACATGTCGCTCTTGGTGCGCGGCTATGAGGTGGTGATTGGATTTGAAACCCACGCGCAACTGTCAACGGCCAGAGCAAAATTTTCAGCCGTGCATCGACCGCCTTTGGCGCAGAGCCCAACACCCAAGCCTGCGCGGTGGACATCGCTTTGCCCGGCACTTTGCCCGTGATGAACAAAGGCGCGGTAGAGCGAGCCATTCAATTTGGCTTGGCAGTAAACGCCAAAGTCGCGCCCCGCAGCATCTTTGCGCGTAAGAATTATTTCTACCCCGACCTGCCCAAAGGCTACCAAATCAGCCAGTACGAAATCCCTGTGGTGCAGGGTGGATCGGTTGAATTCTTTTTGGGTGATGTGAAGAAAAGCGTCCGCTTAGTGCGCGCTCACTTGGAAGAAGACGCAGGCAAATCGCTGCATGAAGACTTTGTAGGCCAAAGCGGCATCGACCTGAACCGCGCGGGCACGCCGCTTTTGGAAATCGTCACCGAGCCCGATATTCGGTCCAGTGCCGAGGCAGTGGCCTACGCCAAAGAGCTGCACAAAATCGTCACTTGGATCGGCATTTGCGACGGCAATATGCAAGAAGGCAGCTTCCGCTGCGACGCCAACGTGTCGGTGCGCAAACCCGGCGCCAAGTTTGGCACGCGCCGCGAAATCAAAAATTTGAACAGCTTCAAGTTCATGCAGCAGGCGATTGACTATGAGGTGCGCTGGCAGATTGAGCAAATTGAAGACGGCCACAGCATTGAGCAAGCCACAGTTCTGTTCAACCCCGACAGCGGCGAAACCCGCGCCATGCGCACCAAAGAAGACGCCGCCGACTACCGCTATTTCCCCGACCCCGACTTGCCACCTTTGGTGATTGCCGATGAATGGGTCGGCCGCGTCCGCGCAGAGATGACCGAGTTGCCCCGCGTGATGGCGGCCCGATTCATGGCGGATTACGGTTTGTCTGAATACGATGCGACACAGCTGACACAAAGCAAGGCGGTGGCGGCCTATTTTGAAGAAACCGCCAAAGCCAGTGGCCAAGCCAAGCTGGCTTGCAACTGGGTCACGGGCGAATTGGCGCGTCGCTTGAATGCATTAGATATGAGTATTGAAAATACCCCTGTAAATGCCATTCAACTAGGATTGCTCATACAGAAAATTCAGAATGGAACAATTTCAAATCCAGGTGCCAAACAACTTTTGGATTCGCTCTGGGATGAGTCAGCCACAATAGATTCAAAAGGTATAACACATCATGTTTTGAATGCTGAAGCAGGTCATTACAGTATTCAAGGAATGGATGCGTACATTTGAACAGCACAAAGTAAAAATTGATGCGCTCATCGAAGCCAAAGGCCTCAAACAAATGAGCGACACCGGCGAGCTGGAAGCCATCATCGACGGCGTCATCGCCGCCAACACCAAATCGGTCGAAGAGTACAAAGCCGGCAACGCCAAAGCCTTCAACGCCCTGGTCGGCCAAGCCATGAAAGCCACCAAAGGCAAAGGCAACCCGGCGCAGGTGAATGAGTTGTTGAAGAAAAAATTGGGTTAACCCATTCGATAATAAATGCTTGCAGAAATTTAGGTATTGCATATAATACCAAAATGTCATAATCAGAAGTTATCATTGATACCAATGTCATCGTTGCAGGTCTTCGCTCACGCGATGGCGCATCGTTTAAGTTGTTGTCGTTGATTGATTCAGAACGCTTTAGCGTGGGCATCACTGTGCCGCTGTTATTTGAATACGAAGACGTCATCAAACGTGAACATTTAGGCATCGACCATGCCAGCGCAGATGACGTCTTAGACTATATTTGCGCAATAGCCAGTCATCACCAAGTTCACTTCATGTGGCGGCCGATATGCGCGATCCAAAAGATGATTTGGTTTTAGAGGCCGCTGTGGCAGCCGAGGCAACGCATATCGTCACCTTCAACACCAAAGATTTTGAAGGCATTGGTCGTTTTGGCAGTGATCAGGCACTTTGGCCCGCTGATTTTTTAATGCAACTTAGGAGCAACATCATGAGCACATTGAGCTTGCGCATACCCGAGTCCACCCACAATCGACCTCGAAAGACTGGGCGCAAAAAGACAAACTGTCGATCAACCAGTTCATCAGCACGGCGGTGGCTGAAAAACTGGCGGCACTGGAAACTCTAAGTTACTCTAGAGCGAACGTGCTCAAAACAGGTCAGCAAAGCTCAAAGTTCGAAGCCGCATTGGCCCGCGTCCCGACACGGCTGAAGCGCTGCCACAAGATCGCTGCCCTCGATTAATGCTATATTATTCATAGCACTCTAGGCAATCAATACGCCGGCTAGAGGCCAAAAATGGCTTATAAAACTTGCTGACAATGCCCTACACACCATACCTGTCGCGGTAGGCTTGTATCGCGGCTTCGTGCGATTTTTGCGCGGCGTTGTCGGTGGTGGCGAGGTAGTCCAGCAAATCTTTTAGGCTGGCTATCGTGCAGACCTGCATACCCAATTGGTTGCGCACGTATTGCACCGCGCTGTAGGGTACTTCCACCACTTCACCCGCTGCATTTTTCTCTGTGGCTTTTTCTTGACGGTCTAAAGCGATCGCCACCGCAGCTGGCGTGGCACCTGCGGCTTTGATGAGGGCGATGGATTCGCGCGTGGCGGTGCCGGCGGACATGACGTCGTCCACAATCAACACCCGGCCTTTGAGTGGCGCACCCACCAAGCTGCCGCCTTCGCCGTGGTCTTTGGCTTCTTTGCGGTTGTAGGCAAAAGGCACGTTGCGACCCAGTCGCGCCAGCTCTATCGCCACCGCTGCGCCCAGCGGAATACCTTTGTAGGCGGGGCCAAAAATCATGTCGAATTCAATGCCGCTGTTGACCAAACTTTTGGCGTAAAACTCGGCCAACTTGCCCAACTTCGCACCATCATCAAACAAGCCGGCGTTGAAAAAATAAGGGCTCATGCGGCCTGCTTTGGTTTTAAACTCTCCAAAACCCAAAACGCCGCTGGCCAGTGCAAATTTCACAAAGTCTTGTGCCAACTGGTCTGTATTCGTTGCATTCATCATGTTCATTTTTAATTAGTTTCTTTGTATGTCTAAAAACCTGTTCAAACTCACCAGCCTGAATCTCAACGGCATTCGCTCCGCATCCAACAAAGGCTTGGCCGCTTGGCTTGAACAGTCTAAGCCCCATTGTATTTGTGTCCAAGAGGTGAAAGCGCAGTATGAGGACGTGAAAGACAAATTTGAAGAGATGGCGGGGCTCAAAGGCTATTTTCACTTTGCTGAAAAAAAGGGATATTCTGGCGTGGGCATTTACACCCAAGCCACGCCCAGCGATGTGGTGGTGGGCATTGGCAACAACCCTGCGTTTGACGAATTCAACGCCGAGGGGCGCTATGTGGAACTGCGTTTTGACACACCTGCGCGCAAGCTGTCCATCATCAGCTGCTATTACCCCAGTGGTTCGTCGGGCGAAGAGCGTCAGCAAGCCAAGTTCAGATTTTTAGCGCAAATGTTGCCGCATTTGCAACAGTTGCAAAAAGAACGCGAATTCATTCTCTGTGGCGACGTGAACATTGCACACCAAGAGATTGATTTGAAAAACTACAAAGGCAATAAAAAGAACAGCGGCTTTTTGCCTGAAGAGCGCGACTGGATGACGCAATTGCTGCACCCCGAAGTGGGTGGCCTGTGCGATGTGTACCGCAAGTTACAGCCCAATACCACCGACGATTGCTACACCTGGTGGAGCAACCGCGGCCAAGCCTATGCCAAAAACGTGGGTTGGCGCTTGGACTACCAGTTGGCCACACCCGCCTTGGCTGCGCTGGCTCGCAAGGAAGAAATCTACAAAGCTGAGCGCTTCTCAGACCACGCGCCCTTGACAATTCACTACGAAGGTTTGTTGTAAGCTAAATTCAACGCTTTCGTTACAACCAGTATTCACCCTGCCACTGTTGGTTGCGATAGTCCACCCTGATGCGTTTGGGTGCCAAGCGTTTGGCAATGGGTGTATCGAGTTCAGTCGGTGGTTGCCTTTGCCCTTTTGGTAACTCGTCAATGCTGCAGGCTGTGGATGTGAGGGTGCGAAAACGGATATGAAAGTTATCGCTAATCCGAACAGTATCGTTGTTGTCTAAACCGTCATGAAACTGTACGAATTTCTTGATCAAACACGAAAAATACAGCTCTAACTCCATCACCAAGGGCTGCTTTCGCTCTTTCAACATTTGCTGTGCGCTGCGCGTCCATTCAACCAACACTTCCTTGCCATTGATATGAATGGTGGCCGATTGCAAGGGTTGAAAAAAGGACACAGAATTTCCTATGAAAGCGCGATTCAGCTGTCTTGAAACTCACGCACGTGCATCCACGCTGCATGTTTAGGCGCGCGTTTGGTTTGGCTCCATTCTTCCAGCATCTCCCATTTCACCGCATCAAGTTTTTGGTACATATCGGGTGTGCCCACGTCGGCAGCTAATTCCAAGCGGTGGCCGTTGGGGTCAAAGAAATAAATGCTTTTGAAAATGGTGTGATCGGTTACGCCCACCACCTCAACACCCGCAGCCACCAAGCGGTCTTTGGTTTCTTCCAATGTTTTCACGCTGTCCACCTTGAACGCAATGTGTTGCACCCAATCCGGGGTGTTGGTATCGCGCCCCATGACAGGTGAATTGGGCAGCTCAAAAAAAGCCAGCACGTTGCCGTTACCCGCATCCATGAAGATGTGCATGTACGGATCAGGCGCTTTGGTAGACGGCACCAAATCTTCGGCAATGGCCAAAACAAAATTCATGTTCAGGTGTTTGACATACCAGTCCACCGTTTCTTTGGCGTCTTTGCAACGGTAGGCCACGTGGTGAATGCGTTCGAGTTTCATGTTCATTTCTCCGTGTTCGTTCTTATGTATTTTCTACCTGTATGGTACCGCGGCGCAACTGGTCGCGCTCCAGCGATTCAAACAAGGCTTTGAAATTGCCCTCGCCAAAACCTTCGTCATTTTTGCGTTGGATGAACTCAAAAAACACCGGCCCCAACAAAGTTTGCGAAAAAATTTGCAAGAGCAAACGCTTCTCGCCATTGGCAGTGGAGCCATCCAACAAAATACCGCGCGTTTGCAGTTGCTCTATGGGTTCACCGTGCCCTGGCATGCGCTCTTCCAACATTTCATAGTACACATCGTTGGGCGCTGTCATCAATGGGATGCCGGCCATTTGCAGGGCATCGACACTGGCCAGCAAATCATCGGTTAACAAAGCAATGTGCTGAATGCCTTCGCCATTGAACTGCATCAAAAATTCTTCAATCTGCCCGCCGGTTTTGCCAGACTCTTCATTCAATGGAATGCGAATCAAGCCATCAGGCGCGGTCATGGCGCGGCTGGTGAGACCCGTGTATTCACCCTTGATGTCGAAATAGCGAATTTCGCGAAAGTTGAAAATGCGCTCGTAAAACGCACCCCAAAACGCCATGCGCCCTTTGTACACATTGTGTGTGAGGTGGTCAATCAATCGAAAGCCATGCCCCTTGGGGTGGCGATCCGCATTCGGCAAAAAGTCAAAATCGATGTCGTAAATGCTTTTGCCATCTTCATAGCGGTCAATCAAATACAAAGGCGCACCGCCAATGCCTTTGATAGCAGGCAAACGCAGCTCCATCGGGCCTGTAGGAATGTCAATCGGTTGAGCCCCCAACTCAAGCGCACGTGCATACGCCTTGTGCGAGTCTTTCACCCGAAACGCCATGCTGCAAGCTGCTGCGCCATGCTCGGCGGCAAAGTACCATGCTTGGCTTTTGGGTTCGCGGTTCACAATGAAGTTGATGTCGCCTTGGCGGTACAACACCACATCTTTGCTGCGGTGCTTGGCGACCAAGCTGAAGCCCATTTTTTCAAACAAGGGTTCCAACACGTTGGCGGTGGGTGATGCAAACTCGACGAACTCGAAGCCCATCAAACCCATGGGGTTCTCAAATAAATCGGCCATAAAGCCTCCAGAAAAAATAGATTGAAAATAAGTGAATCAAAAACCAGCGTTTACACACGCGGTGGCGAGCACGCTTGCCCCCGCGTACTTCTGGCCAAATGAACACCCATGATCAAAGTCTGGATTTGCATGGAGCGCAGTTTACTCGCTTCAGTGGTAAAAGACCAGCTTAAACCACCAAGGCCAGCGCAGCCCAATCGCCCACGTGCTCGCCCAAACCTGCTGGCACGATGTCGCAACCCTGAGTCAGGGCCGGAATTTTGCCAACGATCTGGGCTTGGAGTTTGGGCAATAGAAAATCCCTGTGGTGCCAAAACACACTGCCGCCCAGGCTAATGCGCTCCAAATCCAAGGTGACGATAAGGTTGTACAGCATCCGTCCCATGTCTTCACATATGGCATGAATGATGGCTACAGCAGTTGTATTGCCAGCCTGAGCTGCTATCAATAAAGAAGCTGAATCGGTGTAACCTTGCTTGGCATAACGGCGCGGCATGGCATTGCCTGCCACCAAACCCTCAACATCGCCCACATTGCCACAGCCACACAAGCCTTCGGTTTTGCTGCTCACAAACATGTGCCCAGCGTGACCCGCGTTGCCGTTCTTACCCAACAAAACATGGCCATCCACACACAGTCCTGTACCAATACCTGTGCTCCAGGTGACGTAAGCACAATTGGCCAATGCTGTGCCATCGTTTTGCAAAGCGCCCCAACGGCGTTCGGCTTCCAGTGCCGCAACGGCGTCATTGACAATGCGAACGCGGGCATGCCCAAAGGTAGCGCACAGCGGTGCTTCTAATAATGCGCTTTGCCAGTTATTGGGCAAGCCTCTTTGTTTACCGGCCAAACCACCGCAGACATTGGGTGCGGCCAATTCGATCTTGCCGTGTTGCAGCACAAACGGCCCACAACTTGAAATACCGATGGCCGCAATGTCGTGGGTTTGCAATCCAAGCTGTTCACAGCCTTGCCGCACCATGCGAATGATTTGTTCTGCCACCGCATTGTTGTCCCCAGTCAATACCGTGGCTTCAATGCGCTTGGCATGAAAGCCTTGGGCATTGGCCAAACTCACTGCGATTTTGCTTGCCCCCACATCCACACAAGCTACCCAGTCTGTCAATGTTGAAAATGCAGATGACATCACAGGTACCGTTGATAGAGCCACTGCCCAAGCACAAACAACACGTGGCCAGCACGGCGGCCAGTGTGACGGGAATGCGAAATTGTTTACCTAAGATTTTGAAGTCCAAGCTGCTGTTGAACGACGTCAAACCCAATTTCTCTAGCCAAGGCAAACGTTTTGAAAACAGCCAGCTTAAAAAAATCAAAGCCAAAAATACAAACAGCACCCAGCGGAACATCATAGTGTGTGCGTCCTGTCGCCCGCGCTAAAGCCCATTGCGTCCCACACTTCGCCGGTGCAAAAGCCAATTACTTTGAACAGCTCACCCATTTCGTGTTCGTTGATGAGCTTCATGGCATGGCTGCGGTTTTTCAAATCGGCGTTGGCCATCAAATCGGATAACCCGCAGTTCAGCAAAAAACGCCCTTGGCTGGTGTAGCCCAAACAGTTCAAACCCATGTCTTGCGCGGCCAGTGCAATGCCGGTGAAATTGACATGCGCCGTGATGTCTTTTTGCCCGACTTGCACCAGCGGGTCGCCATCGGCTTGGTGCGCCAAATGGCACATCACGGTGCCCATGTGGCGTTGTGGATGGTAGTACTCACTCTCAGGGAAGCCATAATCAATCAAGAACACAGCGCCATTGTTTTTCGGGTTCGCCAGCAGCTTTTGCGCCAGCGTGCGCATGAAGGCTTCAGCTTGCGGGTGGATTTCGGTGAGGTAATCGTGCGCACCCAGCACCTCGACTGGCGGCCTCAATTCGGTGGGGCGGTCTTGCCAGGCGAAAGTGTTTTGATCTTTGACTTCAATCTGTTTCAGTACGACACCGCGTTCAAACCATTCACCATTGACACGTGCCAACAATTTAACCGGCATGGCATCCAGCACCTCGTTGCCCAGCACCACGCCTTGCATGCTGTCGGGCAGCGCGTTGACCCAGCGCACTGTGTCACCGAATGCAGCCAAGCGTTCTTGCTGGCGTTGCCGCAAAGTGCCAGACAAATCGACAATGGTGTAGCGGCTGATTGCTTGCCCCATTGCCTGCAAGGCCGTCAAAACCTGCTGCTGCCAGCGCCCCAGAGCCTGCGCCAAACTCCCATATTTCGGTGGTGCCCGTGTGTTGCAAAGCCTGCGCAATTTGCTTGGCCAATGCCTGCCCAAACAAGGGTGTGAGCTCTGGCGCGGTGACAAAATCGCTGCTGCTGGCCGCATCACCGCTGGGCAATGTGCCAAATTTGCGCAAATCATTGGCGTAATACCCCAAGCCCGGCGCATACAAAGCCTGCGCCATGAAGGCGTCAAACGGCAGCCAGCCGCCCGCTTGCATGATGGCTGTTTCAATGTGGGTTTGCATGGCTGTCTGCGCTCTTTCGGGGTGCATCGTTAAAATAGGGGTATTCACTGATCAATTTTCAAACTAACGCTATTGTCCTGCATGTCTTCGCACTCAGAGCCCAACCCAACTGCCAATCAAAGCGCACCCGTCGTTTTGGTGACGGGTGCTGCCAAGCGTTTGGGGCGTGAGATTGCTTTAACCTTGGCCAAACACGGCTGGCAAGTGGCGGTGCATTACCGTTCCAGCAAGCAAGATGCTATCAATACAATAGCAGACTTGGCAGCAAATACGCCGGCTACAGGTCAAAAACATCATATATTTCAATGCGATTTGGCTGACGAAGCCGCCACCCGCGCACTGGTGCCCAGCGTTATCCAGCACTTTGGACGCTTGGATGCCGTCGTCAACAGCGCGGCAGCATTTGAATTCGACAGCGCCCAAAGCTTCAGCTACAGCGCCTTGCAAAAGCACATGGCCAGCAACACTGGCGCGGCCATTTTGCTGGCGCAAGCCTTGCATGCGCACATTGAACAGCGTCAAATCGCAGGCGATGGTTCCGCAAACGGCGAAGCATTAACAACGCCGCGTGGCGTTGTGGTGAACATGCTGGACCAAAAACTGTGGAACCAAAACCCGGACTTTTTCAGCTACACCTTGAGCAAAGCCGCGTTAGAAGCTGCCAACACCATGCTGGCCATGGCACTGGCACCCAAAGTGCGCGTGGTGGGTGTGGCGCCTGGCTTGACCTTGACCAGCACGCATTTGACCGAGGCCGAATTTACTGCCATGCACAAACTCTCGCCCTTGGGTCAATCGTCCACGGCAGGCGATGTGGCCAACACGGTGCGCTTTGCGCTGGAAAACCAATCCATCACTGGCACCACCATTTTGGTGGATGGCGGCCAGCATTTGATGCGCTTTGAGCGTGATTTCTCCATGATGAAGCCGAACGAACACACCTAAACATAAAGCGCCTCCAACATGCCCATGAACACAAACACCACCACCCGTGGCTTGCAAATTTTGACCCTCACTGGTTTGCGCTTTGATGCGAACTTGGGCATTTTGGAGCACGAAAAAACATCACCGCAACCGATTCAGGTGGATGCCGAATTGAACCAAGGTCAGCAACCACTGCTGCCGCATGATGACGATATTTCGCACGTGTTGGACTACCGCAAGGTACGCCAAATCATCATCAACGAATGCACGGCAGAGCATGTTAATTTGCTGGAAAGCCTGATCGGCAAACTCAGCCACCGCCTGATGCAACTGCCGGGTGTGCTGGGCGTGCGGGTGAAAATTGCGAAGTTAGAAATTTTTGACGACTGCGAAGTGGCCATTCGCATGGAGACTGGAAAATGGTGAACATGACAAATATGGCAAAGGCTTGGATAGACGATGTAGCCGAAGACAGCGACGATGCACAGATTGCTGCAGATAAAAAAGCAGCTAAAAAAATCGAACGCAAATTGAACTGGAGTCCCACAAGTTAGAAAAACGCCTGTGCCGCAATGTCGGTCAAGCGATTGTGGACTACAACATGATTGAAGCGGGCGACAAGGTGATGGTGTGCCTGTCGGGCGGCAAAGACAGCTTCACTATGCTGGACTTGCTGATCAAAATGCAGCAGCGCGCACCCGTGCATTTTGATTTGATCGCCGTGAACTTGGACCAAAAGCAACCCGGCTTTCCAGAGCACATCTTGCCCGATTATTTGAAAAAAATCGGCATTCCATTTCACATTGAAAACCAAGACACCTACAGCATCGTCAAGCGTGTGATTCCCGAAGGCAAAACCATGTGCAGCCTGTGCAGTCGCTTGCGCCGTGGCATTTTGTACCGTGTGGCCGAAGAATTAGGCGCAACCAAAATTGCGCTGGGACACCACCGCGACGACATGTTGCAAACCTTCATGTTGAACATGTTTCATGGCGGTCGACTCAAAGGCATGCCTGCCAAACTGGTGAGCGACACCGGCAAACACGTCGTCATTCGCCCCATGGCGTATGTGAACGAAAAAGACATTGTGCGATGGTCAACACAGCAGCAGCACCCCATCATTCCGTGCAGCTTGTGTGGCAGCCAAGAAAACCTGCAACGCGTGCAGGTCGGCAACATGCTGCGCGAATGGCAAGCCAAATACCCAGGGCGCATTGAAAACATGTTCAGCGCCTTACAACATGTGGTGCCATCGCATTTGATGGACCACAGGCATCACAATTTCAAAGCCATTCAAGCCACCGGCGTGGCCGACCCCGATGGCGACAAAGCTTTTGACGCTGATGAATTTCCATCTGCGTCGCCCACATCTATTCCTGAAATACAAGTCGTTCGTTTATGACGCATAACCTGACACACAGCCATTTATGAATAACAACAAATTCCCCGCCACACGCCTGTATGCCTTGCGCCACGGCGAAACCGAATGGAATGTGGAAACCCGCATTCAAGGCAACCTGAACATTTGCCTGAACGACAAAGGCCATGAACAAGCCGCTCGTTTGGGCGCGGCCTTGGCCAAGCGTCACCAGACACGAACCCATCACCGCCATTTACAGCAGCGACTTATGGCGCGCTTATGACACTGCATTGGCCATCTCCAAAGCCATTGGCTTGCCCGTCGTCACCGACGAAGGTTTGCGCGAACGCGGCTTTGGTTTTTTTGAAGGCATGTCCTATGCCGAAATTGAAGCCAAGCACCCTGAGTTGTCCGCCCGCTGGCGCGCCCGTGACCCGCATTTTTGCCCCGAGGGCGGCGAATCACTGACCCAATTTCGCGACCGCATTTTGACTGCCAGCCAAGCCATCACCGCACGCCACGCAGGCGAGCAAATTGTGGTCGTGGCGCATGGTGGCGTGTTGGACGTGTTGTACCGCGCCGCCAATGGACTGGAGATTCAGGCCAAACGCGATTGGAATTTGGGCAACGCCGTCATCAACCGCCTGTCTTGGGTGCCGACCACCTTCAGCATGGTCAGCTGGAACGACACATCGCATTTAGAAGAAGACGCTTTAAACGAAGCGCATGCCTGAAACAGGTTCATCCAACTATGAACCGAGTGCGCTGGACTTCTGTACTGGCACTGATTGCAGGCTTAAGCCTAGTCATCTTCTTTGCCTTTAAGACCTGGCACCAATGGACCTTGGTCCAGCGAATCAACAGCGGAGAGGTCCAAGTAGAGACTTTGCGAGGTTGGATGACTCTGCCCTACATCGAAAAAACGTACGGCGTGCGACAGGCAGAAATTCGCAAAGCGCTTGACTTACCTGCCAGCGGATTCGAGGAACGCAGTCTCAAGGATTGGTTGGAATCTGACGGAATCAAGACCCTGTACTTGGTCGACGCAAAGTTGAGGCGCTGATTCTTCAAGCCAATAGCACAAAAACCAAGCGCCCCACTCCATGAGCGAGTTGAATGATCTGCTGTTAACTGGATTGCTCAATCATGGCAGTTTGTTGCTGGGTTTGGTGCTCTTTTTTGCTGCGCTTGGGAGTGCCCTTACCCGCAACCATGCTGCTTTTGGCAGCGGGCGCATTTGCGCAGCAAGGTGTATTGCCCTGGCTTTCTGCTGGCCTAATAGGTATCGCTGCGGCTATTCTGGGGGATTTTGCTTCTTATGCCATGGGGCGATTGGCTGGGCCACGCTTGCCACAGCGCTTAACTTCCACCGCTGCTTGGCAAAGGGCTGCTGACCGTTTCTCACGCAGCGGCTTTTGGGCGGTATTTTTAAGTCGCTTTATATTCACGCCGATTGCATTCCCGATTAACCTGCTTGCGGGCTCAACAGGTTTCGCTTGGATACGTTTTGCAGTGGCCGTCATTGTGGGCGAGGTGATTTGGGTGATTCTATTTGGCGGATTGGGTGCAGTATTTGCTGATAGCTGGGAATTCTTGAGCGCCATCGCAAGCGATGTGACAGGCTTACTGATTGGTATCTTGATCGCTGGGTATGGCTTATGGCGACTTTGGAAATCACACCACAAAGCCCAATGAAATCGCAACTTCGTCACACTTGTCGCCCTATTTCAAAATAAAGCGGCTTGAGCGTATTCCATCTGGCCACCATATGCGTTATGGTCAGTCCTGTTCGTTTGAATGGGATTCTTCTTTAGGAGGGCTTCTACCGATGGTTAAGCGTGCAACAACAGCAAAAGATTTGGTTCACTCATCTGGCGACAAGGCAGTTTTTCTGCTCTCGCCCGGCTTGGCCAACGCGCCAGTGCTGGACCTGATGTGTTCGCACTTTGTGCTGACACTGGCTGCTAACCAAGGCCCTAAATTCAACGTTAGACGCGACATCAACAGCTTGATGGCTTTGGCTGGGCGCCATTTGGTATGGCCAGGGCATGTGCTGACACGCGTGCGTGAATTTTTGAACCGCCGCTGCAAAGGCAACGAGTTTTGGCGCGGGCATGAGGCGTTGACAGACGCTGAATTCATCGAACGCCACGGCACTTGGCGTGGTGCGTACGAAGAAGGCACGCTGTTCTTCTACTTAGACGAATACGCCAAAGACCAACCCAAAGATTTGCTGGCACTGTTAGCCGCCACGGGCGACTGGCTCACCCACGCTCTGAAAAAGCAAAGCACCTTGGTGGAAAAAAACATTGCCGATTTGAGCCAGTTGCTGCAACTGAACAAAGCCGAACGCGCCTTGTTGTTGTACGGCACACTGGCACGCTACCAACGCGATTTGCGCAGCCTGTTGGTGGAATTCAAAGTCAACAACGCACCCGAAGCCTATGCCGCCATTGCCCAAGTGGCAGGCGTGCAAGCCAGCGAAGTGGCCGAAGCGTTGCGTGCCGGTTCGCGCCTCGAGCGCATTGGCATGGTGGAAAATTTAATCTCTGAGCACAGCATCACCGACCTGTCGGACCTGATGAAAGTCAGCGAAAAACTGCCGCCCGTGTTGATGCGCGAGTATCAGAATCAAGGCGAGTTGATGGCGGTGTTCACCAAACCCGCCAGCAAATCTGCGCTGCAGTTGAACGACTTTTCATTCGTGGCAGAAGACGCACAAGTGCTGTGCAACTTGCTGACCAACGCAGTTGAGCGCAAAGAGCAGGGTGTGAACGTGTTGCTGTACGGCCCGCCCGGCACTGGCAAGACTGAACTTGCCAAAGTGGTGGCGCAAGCAGCAGGGCTGGACTTGTACGAAGTGGAATACGCCGACCGCGATGGCAACTCATTGAGTGGGCGCGACCGCTACCGTTCGCTGCAAATTGCGCAGGTGTTTTTAAAAGGCAGCGCGCAAGTGGCTTTGATGTTTGACGAGGTGGAAGACGTGTTCCCGCCCATCAGCGCGGACGCGGCCAGCATGATGGCGCGCCAAGAGCAAATGACGCACAACCCCAACACGTCCAACAGCGTGAGCGGCAAGGCCTGGGTGAACCAAATTTTAGAAACCAACACTGTGCCCACGGTGTGGATCACCAACCGCATTGAGCAAATCGACCCGGCGTTTCGCCGCCGCTTTGCCTACCACTTGGAACTGAAATCGCCGCCACCCGGCGCGCGTGAACAGCTCATCCGCAAAACGCTGGAAGGCGTGGACGTGGCCGATACCTTTGTGGCCAAACTCACCGAACGCAAAGGTTTGACGCCCGCGCAAATCCGCACCGCTGTACGTTTTGCTGGCTTGGCCAAGTCAGAAGACATGGGGCTGGAAACATTGATAGAGCGCCAACTGAAAAATGCCGACACCGCTTTGGGCAACAAGTTGGACAACGGCAAAATTCGCCCATCGGTCACCGCCTACAGCTTGGACATGCTGAACGTGGAAACGCGTTTTGAAATTCCACGCATTGTCAAAGCCCTGCAAGAGCGTGGACATGGCACGCTGTGTTTTTATGGTGCACCCGGCACCGGCAAAACGGCTTTAGGCGAACACATTGCCAAGTCGCTGGGTAAAACCCTCATCGTCAAACAAGCCAGTGATTTGATGAGCAAGTTTGTCGGCGAAACAGAGCAAAACATGGCGGCCATGTTCAAAGAAGCGGAAGACGAAAACGCTGTGCTGCTACTGGACGAAGCCGACAGCTTTTTGCAAGACCGCCGTGGCGCACAGCGCAGCTACGAGGTGACCGAGGTGAACGAAATGCTGCAAGGCATGGAGCGCTTCAAAGGCATCTTTGTCTGCACCACCAATTTGCTGGACCGCATCGATCAAGCCGCATTGCGTCGCTTCACTTTCAAAATCAAATTCAAACCGCTCACCAAAGAGCAGCGCGAAACCATGTTTGTGACCGAAGCATTGAACGGAGTGCCAGACCAATTCACGCCTGAACTCAAAGCACGTTTGGCCAAATTGGAAGTGCTGTGCCCCGGCGACTTCGCCGCCGTGAAACGCCAAATCGACATCTTGGGCGAAGGCTTCAGCGCTGACGAATTCCTCACCCAACTGGAAGCCGAACACCGCATCAAACCCGAAGTCCGCGAAGCGCGCGGTATGGGCTTTGTACACTGAAAATATATAAGAAATTGGCCTCTAGGCGGCGTATTTGCTGCCTGTATTGCTATTAAGTATATAGCATTTAGGTACGATTAGGTATCGGATTTGTCCTAGGCCATTTGGTAGAAATGTTTTTTTCTAAGGTCGCAAATTGCGACCTTAAAGACTCAGGCGCATCATCTGCGCACCACGCGCAACACCTCTTCGCCATAGGCTTCCAGCTTTTTCACGCCCATGCCGCTGATGTCGGCGAGTTCGTGCAAGGCTCTTGGGTTTTGCTCGGCGATGGCGATGAGGGTGGCGTCGTGGAAGATGACGTAGGCGGGCAGGTTGTGTTCGCGGGCGACTTCAAAGCGCCAGGCTTTGAGGGCGGCAAAGCGGCGTTCGGCTTCGGCATCTAATGGCGCATGTGATTTGCTTGTACTGCTTCGCTTGCCGGCTTTGGCTTTGGCGGGTTGCGCCGGTGACGGTTCACGCAACATCACTTTCACATCGCCCTTCAGCACAGCGCGCGATGCGTCGTTCAACTGCAAAGTGTTGAACGCAGTCGCATCAATATTCAGGCTACCCGTGGCAATGAGCTGTCGCAGCACGCTGCGCAATTGCGTTTCGCTGAGACTTGCGCCAATGCCAAAAGTGCTGATGGTTTCGTGCCCAAACTGCGCCACTTTTTCTGTCTTTTTACCGCGCAAAATGTCCATGATGTGGCCTGCACCAAAGTTGATGCCGCTCATTTGCTGCACGCGGTAAATGGTGCTGAGCAATTTGCGCGCGGCATCGGTGCCGTCCCACAAAGTGGGTTTGTCTAAACAGTTGTCGCAATTGCCACAACGGTACTTGCCATCTGCATTCAAGGGCAGAGATTCACCAAAGTACGACAGCAAACGCCCACGCCGGCAATCGGCTTGCTCGGCCAGCGACAAAAGCGCGTCCAGCTTGCCGCGCATGATGTGTTTGAAATCGTCTCCCGCTGGGCTTTCGTCAATCATGCGGCGCTGGTTCACCACGTCTTGCAGGCCGTAGCTCATCCACGCATCGGCAGGCTCGCCATCGCGGCCGGCGCGTCCCGTTTCTTGGTAGTAGGCTTCGATGTTTTTGGGCATGTCCACATGCGCCACAAAGCGCACATCGGGTTTGTCGATGCCCATGCCAAAAGCAATGGTGGCCACCATCACCAAACCGTCTTCGCGCAAAAAGCGGTCTTGATTCTGTTGCCGCACTTTGGCGTCCAGCCCCGCGTGGTAGGGCAGTGCGGGTATGCCGTTGTCGCTCAGCGTTTGCGCCAGGCTTTCTACCTTGTTGCGCGACTGCGCGTAAACAATGCCGGCATCGCCCTCGTGTTCGTTTTGGATAAAGCGCAGCAGTTGTTGCGTGGGGTCTTTTTTCTCCACCAACCGGTAGCGAATGTTCGGGCGGTCAAAGCTGCTGATGAAAGTGGCCGCGGTTTGCAACTGCAGCCGTTCAATGATGTCAGCGCGTGTGATGTCGTCTGCCGTGGCGGTGAGCGCAATGCGCGGCACGCTGGCAAAGCGTTCGTGCAGTATCGACAAGCCACGGTATTCAGGCCGAAAGTCGTGCCCCCACTGGCTCACGCAATGCGCTTCGTCAATCGCAAACAGGCTGAGCAAACCGCGTTCATACAGCGAATCCAACTGCGCCAAAAAGCGCAAGTTGGTCACGCGCTCGGGCGCGGCGTAAAGCAGCGTCACTTCGCCCTTCATCAGCCGCTTTTCCAGCGCAAAATTTTCGTCCGAACTGAGGGAAGAATTCAAATACGCCGCGTTCACACCCGCTTCTAAGAGCGCGCCCACTTGGTCGTGCATCAGCGCAATCAGTGGCGACACCACCACCGTTACCCCCCGCCCCGCCTGCTGTCGCGCAATTGCCGGAATTTGGTAACACAGCGACTTGCCGCCGCCGGTAGGCATCAACACCAAGGCATCGCCCCCATCGGTCACATGCTGAACCACAGTCTCCTGCTGCCCCCGAAACGCCGCATACCCAAACGTACCGTGCAAGATATTGAAAAGAGATTCGGACAAGGGGAGGAGTGACAGCGAAGGGTAAAGAAAAGAGAAAACCAGAAGCTAGATTGTCGCTGATTTGATAGCGATGTTAGATGCGCGATGCAAGCGCGTAATTGCTATGTATTTAATAGCAATATAGGCAATAAATACAACATCTATAGTGCATATGTCCTAAAATTAGGGCTTAATGACATTAAGACGATTTCATCCTATTTGTAAAGTAAGACGTGGCACCTACACTTCCAGCATTTATTACCAGATAAACCATTAGACACTGGAAGTCTTGGGTGGGCGTTGCTGCTCAGTATTCATAACAGAGCGCTCGGATAATAAGTGCAACATTGGTATTAATGAAGCGATTTCGTTTCTATCTAGATGCCGAAGCAAGTTAAGCGCATCTGAATGCTTGGTACTTGGTAGTTCAATCATTCCTAGTGATGCTTGACCTGTAAGTAACCACCAAAATTCAATGGTGTTCCAACATTACGTGCGTGTGACCAAAGTTCAACTAATCGACCTAAATCCGGAAGTGATTCACCACGTTTAATTCTGTAAACCATGGATTGATCGCACCCTAACAAGTCAGCTAACCCTTTAGGTGAAAGTCGCAATTGATTAAACGTAAAGTCTATTAGACGTGCGCAAACTTGAAATGTGAAGTTTTTTTCCCGTGCAGTTCGCATTTTGGGAATAATACTCCTTGTAGTTGCCTTTTTAAAGGAATAAAATACAAAAACAATAAATCATTTTATAGAAAGCAGTGCTAAATGCTTTTCGCTTTCCCCTAAAAACTTTAGATCGACCCGTATATCAATGGAAAATTTGGATATTGCAAAAAATTGGTCCCAGAAATTGGGGCTTGCGATGTCCGAATTATTCGGAAAGCCAGACCAGTTTTTTGGGCAAGGAAAACACTTTGCACTATTAGATGGTGTTGGTGCCAGCTTTAGCTTGTCGGTTGCTCAAAATGGCGTTGATAATCCCACGAATCCGGCAAGTTGGGCTTGGTCAGCCAACCTTAAAAAGCATGTGTGGGTCGACACTGTGCTTCAGAAAGTAACAGTTACTTCGGTTGCACGACCAGCATCGCCAGAACCCTATACAGTCAATGATGTCAATTCCAATCTTGACCGTTTTTTGGAGTATTTATCAGGTGACCGTCAGTCGCCGAAGGCGACGGTTGTAGATTTTCTTTTAAGACGCCTAGATTACTATAGAGAGACTGCGCGTAGTTTGAGCCAGGTTAACGAACCGGATCTTCTAGCAACCCAAACACTGCTACTTTTCATGGCTCAGATGACTGAACCCAAGAGCAACAACATAGATGACTTAGTTGCAATCTACAAACTGCCGCCTGAAGATGCTGCACAAATGCGTCAACTTCTTGATAAGCCGGTACCTTATGGATTCGATACTGTGCCACCTGATGAATTTCAATTCCACTGCGGTATCGCCATACGACATGCTGGTGACGCAATCTTTCAGCGGGCTACTGCACAATTAGTCTTTTCGCCGCAATTCCAGCTTTTTACTGGACATCAGACAGCCCAATACGGAACATCGGACTCTCTGCAAAACGGTGGTTACTTTACCCCTCCGGGTTTAGCTAGGTCTCTAGCTGAAGCAGCAATTCAAGGCAAAACAGATGCAGCAATTCTTAGGATTTGCGATCCCACTTGCGGATCTGGAGTTTTCCTTGCAGAAATTGTCCGGGCGCTTGACAGGGCAGGGTATAAAGGCTCTATTGAACTAGTTGGGCGTGATATTTCACCATATGCAGTCCAGATTTCCCTATTCGTAGCGCAAAGCGCTGCACGCGATCTGACCCTTCTAGAATCAACATCGATATTGTGCAAGGTGACACACTTACAACAGTACCGCCTGGGGATTTCGATATTGTATTAATGAACCCACCTTTCCGCTCATGGGAGCAGAGCAGTTCTGAGGGCCGTGCTTTAATTAAGCAGCATTTGAACGGTGTTTTAGGTGGAAAACCAGATCTCAGTTTGGCTTTTGCAAATCTCTCCTACAGCTTATTAAAGCCTGGTGGTGTCTTGGCAACCATCCTCCCCATAGGAGTCTTGACATCTGATTACTCACGCAAGTGGCGAGAAATGATTAGCCAAGAGGCTGAAGTGAGCTTGATTGGCTCACTTGGGGATCATTATATTTTTGACTACGCAATGGTAAACATTGCTGCACTCGAAGTACGGCGAACCACGCCGTCCTCTTCAAATAGTAGTAAAACATTGATGCTTTAGGCAGATGAAGACCCGCGAGCTTCATCGGCGGCGTTACGAAGCTTGCGACGCGGAAATTATGACCACCCTGAGTGGACAACTGAAGAAAAAGAAAAACTTCTAGATTACAACAACAAACAGAATTGTTTGATGAAGTAGAGGAAGGTAAACAAATTCGATTGCTAGAAAAGCTGCCTTACGATTTTCATTACAAATATGAGTGTGATGTTGATGGTCAAACACACGAGTATCGACACAAGCTAGTTGATTGGGAAATCGGTGCGCTTTACAGAACTGTACGGCGAACGCACGGCGATAACTTCGGGGAAAGTACCTTTTCGCGCTAAATTAGAGCAAGAATTGCCTTCAAAAGATTTGATTTTTTTGCTAGGAACCATTCATCGCTTTCCTAACCAGTGGCTGTTAATAAGCGTGATATACCCACCTAAGCCGCAAGCCGAGAACCCAAATCAGGCAGGGCTGTTTTAATTGTTAGATGCGTTACTAATGGTCCGCCTAATTGTCTAGCCTGCACAGAGCACGGTTACAGCATTAGCCGAAATAGAATAAATTCAGATGTTGTCGCCATCAAAATTGACGCAACAGATGTGGAAGGACTGATACATGCCACATCCCAACGTGGCGAGGAGTGGGCTGGTCTCATAATGCGCGGCACAGCATTTGCACTTTACTGGGCATTTGACGAAGTGTGGCGCAAGGTTGCATCTGATAAAAGCTACTGGCGTCGAAAATTGGTCGGACTTCAATCGGCTGGACCCGCTGCAGCGCAGCAAAGGCTAGCAAAGCAAACCTCTCGATATCTGGATGTTTAATGGGCTTCGAATGCGCTTTTACATCCAAGCTGAAGATCAAGCGCTACACCAATGGCTGCGATGTGAATGGGAACCGTACGAATATCAACCACAAGCAGCAGAACTTTCTAACCCCGAAGCTACGGCTGAAGAAAAATTGAAGTTTGCCTTAGTTTTCAATGGGTCTTATATTGGACACCGGATTTTGGTTTTGGGCAGCCCAAAGCAGGGATATGAAGATAGGCTATGCCGTTTGCAGATAGAGCTGCGCTAAAAGAGTTTTTAGAAAACCCTTTTTTCCGCGACAAAGGCAACTCACGCACATCAACTACCGTTTTCACATGTGCTTCTTTGAGTCTTTTAATATAAGCCTCAATGCTTAATCCTTCATAGCCAAATGTGAAAAGTGATGTTTGCATTTTGTATTCAAAAAAGTTTATTGCATAGATTTTAACTCATGTTACTAGCCAGCAAACCCCCCACCTCAACCCCCCGCTCCCGCGCAAACTTGGCGGCTTGGGTGGTTAGTTCTCCTAGGCACACATACATGGCCTTGTCTGCGCCTTGGGCTTGTTGTTGGGTGACCAGGGCTTGGATGGCTTCTAGGCCGTGGGTGGCGGCTTTGTAGCGTTTGGCGGCTACCAGGGTGGTGTGGCCGGCTTTTTCTAGTTTGAAATCGGCGGGGCTGTTGTTCAAGCGTGTGACTTGGTAACCTTGGTTCACAAACTTGGCTTCCAGCTCGGCTGCAAAATCTTTCCACGACAAATTGGCGATGCGGTCTTGCTCGGCTTGCAATTTGGCTTGGCTGGGTTGGCTCCATTGGCGCTTCAAAGCGATGAGGCCGATGGCAGCAAAAGGAATCGAACCGATGGCGGCAAAGGGCGCGTATTGCAGCGGCAAGAGCGCGAACGATGCCAAGCAAAAGAGCGCGAAGATGAGAAAGCTGATCCACCAGCGCGAACGCAAGAGGATGGCAAAGAGGGAGTTTTCGGCCATTTTGAATTTCATGTTTGCTTTCTATTTTTCAATAATTGATTGTTTCATGGCCATTATTCCATGGGCTTTATTTCATTGGTAAATACACCACGTGCTGCATGATGTGGTGCGCGTTGGGGCATTGCGCGGCTGTGCCAAACGCGCGCATGGACGTTGCGCCCTGCGTGGCATCCATGCCGCAGCTTCGCAGTTGCAGCACGATGTGGAGGGATTGTCCACCAGTACCGGCATGAGCCAGTAGGCATTTTTTTGCGCGGCAGTGCCGATGCGCTGCAAGGTGACATTCGACAAATGTTGCTGTGCGTTGTGCAATGACTGCATGGCGGACTGGCTGCGTGCGTCACTGTGTGTGGCATTGTTTAATCTGCGCGACAACAAACGCTGCTGACGCAGGCTCATGCGGTGCGCCAGTTGCGGCGTGATGCGGCCAGCCTGAAAGCCACGGGCAATGCTGCCTATCAGCGCATCGGCATCTTGACCCAGCGCAGACAAACTGCGCAAGAGTGCGGTGTAGATGAATGGGATGGACGCGATTTTGAGTGCCAAGAATTTGAGCGCACGTTGTATGAACCAAACATCTGATTTGCGCGGCCAAGTGTTGATCAGGTTGGCAATGGCCTGCATGCGATCGGCATCTTGCCCGACGATGACACCACCACCCAATGCGGTGAAGCGCTTGATGGGGCCGAAGGAGAACAGCGAAAAGTCTGAAGCCGCATCGCCCAAATGAAAATCACCCGAAAAAGCTTGAGCGCAGTCTTCCACCAACAGCGCGCCATGCTTTTGGCAAACCGCCGCATGCGCTTGCAAACTGGACACACAGCCGTACAACTGTGCAATGACGACCACTTTGGCCGATGTTTGCGTGAGCAAGGCATCCAGCGCTTCAGGCGCAGGCAGCATGGTGGCAGGATCGACATCGACAAAGTGCGTGGCCAACTGGTGTTCGTGCGCAATGGCGACCATGGTTTCGATGGTGATGGCGCTGTAGATGATGGGTGTTTGCGCGGGCAAGGCCAAGGTTTGCAAGCAGCGCATGAAAACCGCTACGGGCAGACAAACACGGCAACGCTGTGCGGCGCGACTTGAACACACCCAAATCACAAGCCGTACCGTTCGCCAAACCCACTGGCGAGGCAATGCTGAGCAAATCGGCAGTGCTGATATCTAAAAGGAGGCGGGGTTGCATGGGTGGGTGCAGGTAGCGAAGTTGAGCGAATATTATGAGTCTTTTTGGCCTCTAGCCGGCGTATTGATTGCCTATATTGCTATTAAATATATAGCTGGTTTGGTTGTGAGCATGTCATTACCCCTTTTGTTTGTGCATGATGTTGACAACAAAATCACCCAAAGTTTGCATTTGGGTCACTTCATCAAATGTGAATTTGATTCCAAAATGCGACTCAATGGCCAATGCCAAATTGATGTGTCCAAATGAGTCCCACCCAATCGTATCGGCTTGTACTTTATCCAAGCTCAACTGCTCTGCTGGCATTCCCAAGGTGATTGCTGCGATGGATAAAACCTGATCTTCTAAGTTTTGTTGATGCCCTGTGGGTACGGCATTGCCTTTTCGAGATTGATACTCTTGTGTCAATGCAAATTTATCAACCTTGCCAGCAACAGAAATGGGTAACTGGTCTAGCGTCAGAATGTCTCTGGGGATTTTTTGTGATTCGAGTTTGGATGACAGTTCTTTTTTCATCCGCTCAACATCAACCTGCTCTACAGCGACTATGAAGCTGACCAATTGTTCTTCTTGCAGTCCTGCTTTGGATTTAACAAAAATTGTTTTACTGGCTTTGATACCAGGTATGGTTTGTAGCAATGCATCCACCTCATTGGGGTGAACCAAGAGACCGCCTATGTTTCTGGCTTCACCTACGCGACCCAAAATTTGAATGCGCCCGCTGACTTGTTGCATTGCAAAATCACTGGTGTAAAACCACCCATCGTGCAAAACAACAGGCTCAAAACTTTCTTCTGTCTCATAGCCATCAAACAAACTTTCACCTTTCACCGCCAATATGCCCTGTCGCGCAAGGCCCAATGTTTCGCCTTGCTCGCCAACAATTTTGACTTCCAAATCAACCGGGAACCCAACAGTTTCAAAATTATCAGCATCACCCGGCAAGGTATAGATACCGCCGTTCACGGTTTCACTCAGTCCAAAAATATTGCCGACCTTGGCGTACCTTTTTTCAAGTTCGCGCCAAGTGCTGGGTTTTATTTTGTCAGCTGTGGACAAAATAAAGTTTAAATTCGTAAACGCAACCAATGAACTTGCACCGTCGTTGGATGAATCTGCATACAACAGCATTTCAAACATAGATGGCACGCCAACCAATATATTGGCACGGTGTTTGAGCATCAATTGATTCCATTTTGGCAAGTTGTTGAATGAAAACTTGTCAGGTCGTATCCAGGTCATGCCAGTTAGAGCACACATCAGATAGCCATTGAAAAATCCATCAGGGTGTTCAAGTGACAAACCGTTGCATAAAGCCATGCCAGGTTGATACTTGAATAATTTGATATTGGTTTCAAAGTGCGTCAATAAGGCGGTGTAAGACCAACGAATGCCTTTTTGCTTGCCTGTGGTACCCGAGCTGAAGACAACAAATGCGGTATCACTGCCTAAGGTTTCATATGCAGGCATGATCGGTTGAATGCCTTGCAACAGTTTGGGTAAATTGAAGTTTTTTTCATTGAAAAAAAACCGACTCAATTTTGTTCTGCTGCAGTCTTCTAAGTAGGTATCAACGCCATCGTCATAAACACATATTTTGCATTTGTATTTCTGCGCTAATTGGATGGTTGCATGCGTGTTCTTCATTGCAGGAACGACCACAATGCTGATACCCGTTAACAGGCCAGTCCAACTGACAACTGCGTGCCAAAACGGCGACTCCGTCCAGAGCCCCACCCTGTCTTGTTTTTTAAGCTTCAGCTTTTCAAAAGCACCACACATCAATTGAATATGGTGAAGCAGATCTTGGTAGCTGTATTGATGGCTGTGCGTCACCAAAAAAGGCGTATCAAGCTTCGCGTGGTTTTCAAGCCAATGAATAAAGCGTCTTGGAATTGATCATGCTTTAAAGACAGGTGCGTTTTGAGCGTGTGCTTTCATATCAATGAGCTTGCCTGCAGGCGTACGCGATACCTGCCCAGCATACAGCTTGATGCTCGCATATTCTTTGCCAATGGCGTCAACCAAACGGGTTTTCAAGTCAGCAGGTAGCTCATCAGCGTGCACCACGCACCATAATCCAGAGTGATCAGGCAATGGCCTAACCGAAGCATCTTTGACCTGTGCCACATCTCTGAGCCAATTTTCAACAGTTTCTGGAAACAGCCAGCGATCTGCAGATGTTGTCTTCATGGCATGGCCTTGACGACCTTGAAATGAAATGCCATCGGCGTGCTTTTGAATGTAATCACCCGTCCAAATGACGGAATCAATTTGCGGTTCATGCCCCACGTAGCCATAAAAACTGTATGGGTATTCAATCCCCAATTCATAAACATCGCCCTCAATCAAGCGGAAATGTTGCCGTACGTTCTTCATGGGTGGCGGCATTCGTTTGGGCCTGTAAACACCCAAGGTTTCACACATGACTAAGCCCGATGTTTCTGTTTGTCCGTACGCATTAACAACCTCAATACCAGTTTGCTTTTGCACGGCATGACTGGCAACTTCATCGTACAAGGAGCCGCATGACATCATGGCTCTGAGCTTTGAAGACGTAAACGACAACCAGTTCATGGATGTGCCTACAAGCCGAACAAAGCTGGCGCCAGTCAATATCACGGCACAACTCGAATCAAGCACAGCTTGGGCATAGGCGACGCCCTGCAAATTGGCATTTGTGAAAAAGTGAATGTTGCAGCCGTATCGCAGTGCCAACATGAATGACCGTAACCCGCCCATGGAGTGAACCGGGGATAAATTGCCATAAGTTTCGTCGGGCGTCATTTTGAAGATATCGACCAAAATGTCGCACGACTCTTCAATGCCTTGCCGCGTGAGAAGAATCCCTTTGGGCTTTCCCGTTGTTCCAGAGCTGAGCACGACGGCTGCGGGTGCTGTCGATGGCGATGGGAATCGCATGTGTGCATAAGATACCGAATGCCAAGCGTCTGATTCAACCATTGAGTCGAATGGTGCATCTTTCACCACGACATAACTGCCTGGTGCTAGAAAATCAGCTGCTGTATCTGCATTTCCAACCAAAACCACCACTTGACCCTGCAGCCAAGCAGCCAATACGTGATACATGCAAATGGCGGGATGGGTTGAATCAACGACGCGATATGGGTAGCCGTGATTGGCAGCAGCATCCAATGGCAATGCTTGCAATACGCGACGAACTGATTCGGTCGATTCGCCTTGTGAATAGATTAAATTTGTATACATTTATTGGTCTTTAACAAATAAAATCTGCGAATGCAATCCAATTGTAACCACCACCAGCAACTGGGAACAATCTCCATCAGCTGCGCCAATATTTTCAAAAACACTTGGGGATTTTTGTCTTGGTGTCTGTATTAATTGGGCTTGCGACGAGTGCCTTTGTTGTTTTGCAAATTTATGAGCACAAGTTTGAGAATTCTCAATATTCAAAATATTGGATATCAACAAAATTTGATCAGACGGCTTGGGCGTGGCATCGTGCAATCGCACTGAAGAACTCAAAGAATCAAGGTCCGAATATCATCATTTCAGGTTCATCTGCAGCTCAATATGCTTTTGGCTCGGAAAACAAAACTCAAAAACTCTACTTTGAACTTTCTCAAACGAAAAATTCTGGAACTGAATTCTATTTTTTAACATCCTGGGTGCAACTTGAAGCACAACGTAATTTGTTGCTTAACAGTATCAATGGCACAAACAAAACAGTTGTTTATCTTGGCGTGACCGATCTAGCGCTTGGCATCAACGATAACGCACTTGCGTTGCGCTTTTATGATCCTCCAGGTTTTCATGAATGTGATCGCCATGAATTTGTCTTTTACTCTAATCAATATTGGACGTGCCTGAATCCTGCACTTCAATTTTATGTAAGACGCTTTCCCTATTTCTTGAAGAATTTGGTAACTGAAACAAATATTGAAATACTGGATCCAAGCGACACTGATGAGTACCATGTAGAAACTACCCGAAAGCGGAATCGAATAAAAGCAGATGCACAAACTGCCGACGACATTTCAAACATTCCTCAAAATAGATCAGCCAAATTGCTGTCATTGGAACAAACAGTGCAAAAGCTAAAAACAAAAACAAATGTTAAAGTGGTTTTAATGAGGCTCCCCTTGCATCCTGAATTGGCTGATAGGAAAAGTTCCAGCGTCTATTTGAATCAAGTACAAACCGTTTTTAACGATTTTGCAGATAAGCATGCGGTAGGCTTCTTGGACTTGAACAAAAGCGTACGCTTCACAAGCGCAGATTTTCAAGGCGATTATTGGCATATCCGAAATGAGTCAACTAGAACTATATTGCGACAAGTGCTTGCGCAAGATATTACCGAACGGATTCATAAACTGAAATGAAGAAAATCATTTTTTGTTTTGCCACGATTATTTTTGGGCTGATACTGGCCTACGCCTTTTTGGTATTTTTATCATGGCAGCCTGAAGCGGCATACTTCAGGTACCAGCGAAATTAAACGATGTTATTACTTATTGCAACAGTTATTCTGATCATTATTTTTCCTTTCTTCAGAGTTTCCATTACCGTAAAAGATTGGTATTTACTGATAGCGTTCTTTGCATGTTTATTTTTTTACAATCAACTTTCCGCTCTGTATATTTTGGCAATAGCATCGGTTGTGTATTTCAGTCTGAGATTTAAAGATGTTTTGCCAAACTTAGTTCAAAGCCATTTATTTGGTTTGCTTTCTGTTTTTATATTGGTTACTTTGTTTGGTCTGAAATATGGTACTGATAAGTTGGATGTCCAAACCAGTTTTAAATCCCAGCTTTCTACGTTGGGATTTACCTATTTGGCATTGCGATTGTTGCACTACTTAAATGCAGCCTATCGTCAACGACTCCACACACATAGTTATCAACAGTATTTGTTATTTGTATTCTTTTTACCAATTTTCATGGCTGGGACCAATTCAGCCGTTTGATACTTTTTTTTCCAAACGAAAACAGTATGTTAGCAAACAGGACATGGCCGAATCAGGGTGGAGAATCTGTATAGGATTGATCAAAGTATTTGCGATTACCGCCTTGCTCAGCAGTATTACAGGGCACACGCCTACATCAATTGCGAGAGTATTTGATACCGAGTCTGGTTTTCTAACTATGCCTAAAATTTGGGGCGCTTTGCTTTTTTGTACACTGTACTTTTATTTGAACTTTTCTGGCTATTGCGATATTGCAATAGGTGCATCGAAATTATTGGGCTTTACGATCGTTGAGAACTTTGACTCGCCGTTACTCAGCACCAATCTCCTTTTATTTTGGCAACGTTGGCACATCTCTCTAGGGGTGTGGTGCAGAGAATTTGTCTTTTACCCTTTGTCCAGACTGGTAAAAAGCGCCGCCTTAGGTGCTTTATTGACTTTTGTGCTGATTGGTTTGTGGCACGGTTTTGGTTTGCACTGGTTATTGTTTGGTTTGTGGCATGGAATTGGGGTTGTGAGCGTCGTTGTTTTTCAAAGACAAGGACTCAAATTTACAAGCAAGCTCGTTCTTTCGAATTTCATTGGCTGGCTCTTAACCATGCTTTATGTGTCTGCAGGCACATTGTTTGCGCTCATGGCTGAGTATGGAGATTTGCGGCAAACCTTCAAAATATTGGGTATTGCGTTTGGTTTCGTTCGATAAGTTTGCATTGCTTCAGGGCTATTTGAACAACCTGATAGCGTAAATATTTTTTACATAAAAATCAGTGTTTTTGCCGAACATTATGAGTCTTTTTGGCCTATAGCCGTCGCATTGATTGCCTAGATTGCTATTAAATATATAGCGCACGACTGCTGTAGGCATCAACACACGGGATAGGTTTTGCTGGCAGTTTAGCCCGAATTAGGTAAATCTTTCTAAAAGCACACAAAGCGCTTGCATCTCTACTACAATCACGCAAAATAGCACGACCGTTCGTTTTTATATTTTGATCAGTTTTTGATTGGATTTACCGCCTACCACCATGAGCACTGTGACCAAATTGCCCAAGCGCAAAGTCAATTCACCCAGCAGCACTGCTGCAGGGTCGGACAGCCGCGCCATGCTCAAAGGGCAGCAAACCAAGGCGACCATTGTGGATGCGGCCATGGGGCTGGCGACGCATTTGGGCTTAGAGGGCTTGAGCATCGGCGTGGTGGCAGAGATGGCGCACATGAGCAAGTCGGGCGTGTTTGCGCACTTTGGCTCACGCGAGGAATTGCAAATATCCGTGGTGCGCGAGTATTTCAACCAGTTTGAACAAGAGGTGTTTTACCCCGCATTGGCAGCGCCACGTGGCTTGCCGCGCTTGCGTGCTTTGTTTGAGCAGTGGATGCGCTTGGTAGCGGGCGACATTCAAGCCGGTTGCATTTTCATCAGCGGCGCGGTGGAGTTTGATGACCGTCCCGGGCCTGTGCGCGATGCGCTGGCAGGGTCTGTTAAAACTTGGCTCACCGCTGTCTTGCGCGCAGTGGAGCAGGCGCAAGAAATGGGGCATTTGTCAGCCAAGGCGGATGCGCACCAAATCGCTTTTGAATTGCATGGCTTGATTTTGGCCTTGCACTACGAGGCACGCTTTTTAAAAAACGACAACACGATAGCGCGAACCAAAGCAGGTTTTGACCATGTATTAGAGCGCTACGCCACACAACCGTCATCCAAATAACACACACTTTTAATCGACCCTATTTTTCAACGGAGAGAACCATGCCAAGCTATACCCCACCCTTACGTGACATGCAATTTGTGATGCACGAGTTGTTGAATGTGACCGCTGATTTGCAAGCGATTCCGCAGTTTGCCGACACCGATGTTGAGACCATTAACGCGATTTTGGAAGAAGGCGGCAAGTTTGCGTCTGAGGTGATCTTTCCACTTGAACATCAGTGGCGATCAAGAAGGCTGCAAGCATGACAAAGTGACGCACGCCGTGACAACGCCCAAAGGTTTCAAAGAGGCATACCACCAGTACGTCGCTGGCGGCTGGCCAGCACTTTCTTGCGACCCTGCGTATGGCGGTCAGGGCTTGCCACTGGTGGTGAACCAGTGTTTTTACGAGATGATGAACTCAGCCAACCAAGCTTGGACCATGTACCCGGGCTTGACGCACGGTGCCTACGCAGCTTTGGCAACGCATGGCACAGACGAACAAAAGAAAACCTATTTGCACAAAATGACCAGTGGCGAATGGACTGGCACCATGTGCTTGACCGAGCCACACTGCGGTACTGATTTGGGTTTAATGCGCACCAAGGCCGAACCCCAAGCCGATGGCAGCTACCGCATCACCGGCAACAAAATTTTCATCAGCGCGGGTGAGCACGACATCACCGACAACATCATCCATTTGGTGTTGGCACGTTTGCCCGATGCGCCTCCTGGCATCAAGGGCGTGAGCTTGTTCATCGTGCCGAAATTCCGCGTCAATGCGGATGGCTCAATTGGCGAACGCAATGGCATTTACTGTGGTGGCTTGGAGCACAAAATGGGCATTCACGGCAATGCCACTGCACAAATCGTTTTGGACAATGCCTACGGCACCATGGTGGGCCAGCCCAACAAAGGCATGCAAGGCATGTTTGTGATGATGAACGCGGCACGCTTGGGCGTGGGCAATCAATCATTGGGATTGACCGAGGTGGCATACCAAAATGCGCTGGCTTATGCCAAAGACCGCATACAAATGCGTTCGCTGTCTGGCCCTAAAGCCAAAGACAAACCGGCTGACCCCATCATCGTCCACCCTGATGTGCGCAAAATGCTATTGACCGCCAAGGCCTATGCCGAAGGTGGCCGCGCATTGGCGGTGTTTTGCGCGGTGTTGCTGGACAAATCGCATCACCATCCGGATGAAAAAACACGCAAAGACAGCGACGAAATGTTGTCGCTGCTAACGCCTATCGTCAAAGCGTTTATCACCGACAACGGCCATATCTCGACCAATGCCTGCATGCAGGTGTTTGGTGGCCACGGCTTTATCAAAGAATGGGGCATGGAGCAGTTTGTGCGCGACAACCGCATCAACATGATTTATGAAGGCACCAACACCATTCAATCACTGGATTTATTGGGTCGCAAAGTGTTGGGCAACAATGGCGCCACGCTCAAAAAGTTTGGCAAATTGGTCGCAGCCTTGGTGGAAGAAGAAGGCGTGAACGAGAAGATGAGCGAGTTCATCACACCCATCGCTATTTTGGGCGACAAAGTCACCAAATTCACCACCGAGCTGGGCTTCAAAGGCCTGCAAAACCCAGACGAAGTAGGCGCTGCGGCAGTGGATTACTTGCGTGTGGTGGGACACATGGTGTTTGGTTATTTCTGGGCACGCATGGCGCAAGTGGCATTGCGTGAAATCGCTAACGGCAATACCGATCAGTTTTATGTGGCCAAGCTGCAAACTGCGCGATTCTATTTTGCACGTTTGTTCCCCGAAACCGCAACCTTGATGCAAACCGCGCGCACTGGCAGCAAAGTGCTGTTGGACACCGATGCGGCCTTGGCTTAAGATTGCTTTTCGGTATCAATGACGTTATCGATTTTTAACCATAATTTTTAGGAGACACCAATGTTGATTCGCACCTCTATCGCAGTAGCCGCTTTAAGTATTGGAAACTTTGCGTTTGCACAAATGACACCTGTGGGCACTTGGCACACGATTGATGACAATACCAAAGAAATTAAATCTGAAATTGTCATCACCGAAAGCGGTGGAATTGTCAGCGGAAAAATCAGCAAACTCCTTCGCAAAACGGCTGATCAAAATGCCAAGTGCACCGAGTGCTCTGATGACCGCAAAGACAAAATGATGGTGGGCCTGGAAATTATCCGTGGCGCCAAAAAAGCCGACGGTAAAGATGTTTGGGAAGACGGCAAAATTCTCGACCCTGAAAATGGCAAGAACTACACGCTGCGTTTGACACCTGTCGAAGGTGGTAAAAAACTCGACGTACGTGGCTCCATCTTCGGCATTGGCGCACTCAAACGTGGGTACGCGTGCAGTAAGCTAAGTTTTACCGACTAATTCAATATTTTGATGTTGAGCCGTGTTGATGCCCGACCTTTGCTATGTTTGTGTTTAGCTTTATCAGCAATGCAAACCCATGCACAAATGTCGCCTGTAGGCACATGGCTCACCTTCGACAACAAATCCAAACTGGCCAAATCCGAGGTCGTGGTGAGCGAAGTCAATGGGATTGTCGTAGGTAAAGTCAGCAAGTTGCTACTGAAGGACGTACCCCAAAATGCCGTTTGCAAACTCTGCACAGATGATAGAAAGGACAAGCCCATCATCGGCTTAGAAATTATTCGTGGTGCAACAAAAGTCCCAGACAAAACGGTGTGGGAGGGTGGCAAGGTTTTAGAGCCTGAGAGCGGAAAAAGTTATTCTTTACGCTTAACGCCTATGGATGGCGGGAACAAGCTAGAGGTGTATGGATCAGTGTTAGGTTTTGGACGAGCGCACACTTGGGTGCGTGTGCGTTGAGAGATGTCGGATTAAACGGAGAGAAGTGAATGTCTAGATTTCAAGTGAAAAAAGTTGCCGTACTGGGTGCGGGTGTGATGGGTGCGCAAATTGCGGCACATCTGGTCAACTGCAAAGTGCCTGTTGTGTTGTTTGATTTGCCGGCCAAAGAAGGCCCAAAAAATGGCATTGTCAGCAAAGCGGTAGAGGGTTTGAAGAAACTCAAACCCGCACCTTTGGGTGTTCCTGAAGATGCGTCGCTGATTGTGCAAGCCAATTACGAAGAGCACATGGGCATGCTGGCCGAGTGCGACTTGGTGATTGAGGCGATTGCTGAACGCATGGACTGGAAGCTGGATCTGTACACCAAGATTGCACCCCATCTTGCACCGCATGCTATTGTGGCCAGCAACACATCAGGATTGAGCATCACGAAATTATCTGAAGCATTACCTGAATCCATCAAGCCACGTTTTTGCGGCATCCATTTTTTCAACCCACCGCGCTACATGTACTTGGTGGAGTTGATCAACACACCCACCACGCAAGCACAAATTTTGGATGACTTGGAAAGCTTTGTCACCAGTGGCTTGGGCAAAGGCGTGGTTCGCGCGCACGACACTCCCAACTTCATTGGCAACCGCATCGGTATTGCCGGCATGTTGGCGACCATGAAGCAGGTTGAAAATTTTGGTTTGACTTACGATGTGGTGGACGATCTGACAGGCAAGAAACTGGGGCGCGCCAGCTCGGGCACATTCCGCACGGCGGACGTGGTGGGCTTGGATACCATGAACCACGTGATCAAAACCTTGCAAGACAATTTGTCCATCAAAACCGATCCGTTTTACGACAACTTTGCCACGCCAAGCGTATTGGCCAAGTTGTTAGAAATGGGCAATTTAGGACAAAAAACAGGCGCTGGCTTTTATAAAAAAGTAGGCCGCGATATTTTGCGTTTTGACGCCGCTACACAAGAGTATGTGACCGGTGGCGGCAAAGCCGATGAGGTGGTAGGGCGTATGTTGAAAAAGCCTGCCGCTGAACGCTTGAAATTATTGCGCAATGCCGAAGGAGCTGAACCGCGCTTTTTATGGGCCATCATCCGCGACCAACTGCACTATTCAGCCGTGCATTTACACGATGTGGCCGAAACGGCACGCGACATCGATTTAGCGATGCGCTGGGGCTTTGGCATGAAGCAGGGCCCATTTGAATTGTGGCAAGAGGCAGGCTGGCTCAACGTTGCGCAAATGATCAAAGAAGACATTGATGCGGGCAAAGCACTGTGCAATACGCCATTGCCCGATTGGGTTTTCAAAGGACCAGTTGCTGAAGCCGGTGGAGTGCATACACCGGCTGGGTCATGGAGTGCATCGGCGAACAAATTTATTCCGCGTCGCAATTTGCCGGTATACCAACGTCAGCATTTCCCTGAAGATGTGGCAGGTTGTATCACATCGAGTGCCACAACTGCTGGTAAAACTTTGCACGAGGATGATGCCATTCGTTTATGGACCTTAGATGACGAAGTGGTCATCGCCAGCATCAAAACCAAAATGCATGCCATCAGCCCAGATGTGACCGAAGGTTTGAACTTGGCCGTTGACATGGCAGAAAAGGATTACAAAGGCTTGGTGATTTGGTCGCCTGACGAGATGTTCTCTGCTGGTGCCGATTTGCAAGCCATGTTGCCAGCTTTCATGATGTCGGGCGTGAGCGCCATCAACGAAGTCGAGCACGAACTTCAAAAAGTAATGCTCAAATTACGTTATGCCAACGTGCCCACCATTTCGGCAGTGCGTGGTTTGGCTTTGGGCGGTGGTTGTGAAATGGCGGTGTATTCTGCGAAACGCGTTGCCGCCATGGAGAGCTACATTGGATTGGTTGAGGTTGGCGTGGGCTTGGTACCAGGTGCAGGTGGTTTGGCATACATCGCACGCCGTGCGGCTGAAAATGCCAACAGCAGCACCAACAAAGACATCATTCCATTTTTAACCGAAGGCTTTACTGCGGCAGCGATGGCCAAGGTGGGAACCAGCGCCATTGAATCTCGTAAGCTAGGCTACTTGCTTGACAGCGATGTCATCGTACCGAATAAAGACGAGTTGTTGTACGTTGCTATCAACGAAGCCAAGTCCATGTTTAACAGCGGCTACCGCGCACCTTTGAAACGCACCTTTGCCGTCGCAGGGCGCAATGGCGTTGCGACCATCAAAGGTTCGTTGGTCAATATGCGTGATGGTGGTTTCATCAGCGCGCATGACTTTGACATCGCCTCAAAAATTGCTACCGTGGTTTGCGGTGGGGATGTGGATGCAGGAACTTTGGTCACCGAAGAATATTTAATGGCACTTGAGCGTCAAGCGTTTTGCGCTTTGCTCGTTACAGCTAAAACACAAGAACGCATCATGGGCATGATGAACACCGGCAAGCCCGTAAGGAATTGAAGATGAAACAAGTACAAGAAGCATATATTGTTGCAGCCACGCGCTCGCCAATTGGGCGCTCACACCGCGGCTCTTTTCGCAACACACGTCCAGATGATTTATTGGTCAAAGTGCTGCAATCCGCACTCGCACAAGTACCAACCTTAGACCCGCAAGCCATTGAAGATTTAATTTGTGGTTGTGCCATTCCTGAAGCATCCCAAGGCCTCAACATTGCCCGTATCGGCGCTGTTTTGGCAGGACTGCCACACAGCGTGGGCGGTATCACCGTGAATCGTTTTTGCGCCTCTGGACTTTCGGCTATCCAAATGGCTGCCGACCGCATTCGTGTGGGTGAGGCGGATGTGATGATTGCTGCAGGTGTAGAGAGCATGAGCATGGTGCCCATGATGGGTAACAACCCTTCTCTGTCACCCGCTATGTTCAATAACGATGAAAATATTGGCATTGCCTACGGCATGGGTTTGACGGCTGAAAAGGTGGCAACACAATGGAAAGTCAGCCGTGATGCACAAGATGAATTTGCTTACCAATCGCACATGAAAGCCATTGCGGCCATGAAAGCGGGCGAGTTTGCTAATGAAATCACCCCCATAGAGGTGACCGAACGAACTCCAAATCTTGAGACAGGCGAAGTGCTGCAACCAGTTCTCGCATCTTGAGTCTAGACGAAGGCGCACGACCTGATACCAGCGTCGAAGGATTGGCGAAACTTAAAGCGGTGTTTGCAGCACGCGGATCAGTTACTGCAGGTAACAGTTCGCAAACCTCTGATGGCGCAGGCGCATTGATTTTGGCCAGCGAAAGTGCTGTTAAAAAGTTTGGTCTTAAACCGCTGGCACGTTTTGTCAGCTTTGCCAGCAAAGGCGTTCCGCCGCACATCATGGGCATTGGACCTATTGAGGCTATTCCTGCAGCGTTGCGTTACGCTGGTTTGAAGCAAGATGCGATCGACTGGTTCGAACTGAATGAGGCATTTGCCGCACAATCATTGGCTGTTCTCAATACGCTCAAGCTCGACCCAAGCAAAGTTAACCCGATGGGTGGTGCCATTGCATTAGGTCATCCGCTTGGTGCGACTGGAGCTATTCGCGCCGCTACCGTTGTGCATGCTTTGCAACGCAAGCAACTCAAATATGGAATGGTCACCATGTGTGTGGGTATGGGTCAAGGTGCTGCAGGCATTTTCGAACGCGTTTAAATTCATTATTTATAAACATAACTAGCCAACTAGGAGCAAACATGTCTGATATTTTGACGCATCAAGATGCGGGGGTAATGACCATTACCTTCAATCGACCTGACAAAAAAAACGCTTTCACTCGTGACATGTATGCGCAAATGGCTGATGCCATTGTGCATGCTCAGGCAAACGCAGAAGTGCGTGTCGTTGTGCTGCAAGGTCATGAAGCAATTTTTACCGCCGGCAATGACATCGCTGATTTTTTGCACAATCCACCTGCATCAGAAGATGCACCAGTATTCCGGTTTTTGCGCGCAATCAGCACATTCTCCAAACCAATCATTGCATCCGTTTGTGGTCCAGCAGTGGGTATAGGCACAACCTTGTTGTTCCACTGTGATTTGGTTTACGCAGGCGACAATGCCGCGTTTGCCTTGCCTTTTGTTAATTTGGGTTTATGTCCAGAAGCTGCATCCAGCTTGTTAGTGCCTCAAATGATGGGTTATCACCGCGCGGCAGAAGCGCTATTGTTGGGTGAACCCTTTATGGCGGAGGCAGCGCTTGAAGTGGGATTGGTCAATCGCGTGGTGGCACCTAACGAAGCCAATAATTTGGCCAATGCAGTTGCACACAAATTAGCCAGCAAACCGATCAGCTCATTGATTGAAACCAAACGTTTTATGAAAAAAGGTCAAGCGGCATTGGTGCAAACCACCATGAACGAAGAAGCGGTCAGTTTTGGCAAAATGTTGCGTGAGCCAGCGGCCAAAGAGGCGTTTGGCGCTTTCATGGAAAAACGCAAACCTGATTTTTCTAAAATTAACTAATTTTCGCGTTCGTTTAGTTAGACACGAGATAAGAAAAAAGCCAGCAGTTTAGTGATGAACTGCTGGCTTTTATTTTGGTGATTAATTATTTGACTGCCGATTCGCCAAAAATTTCAACCTCAACACGACGGTTAGGTTGCAGGCATGCACGGAATGCATTCATATCTGCCAACTTGCGCTTGCCCTGTATCACACCTTGAGGTGTGTTTTTTGCACCTTTAGGCAATGGGCAATTGGTTTTGATTGGCTTTTGTCCGCCATACCCAGCAACACTGATGTTTTTGCTATTTAAGCCTTGAGATACCAAGTAAGCTCTAACAGATTCTGCTCGTGCCAGACTTAATTTGTCATTGTAGTTGGCATCTTTAGTGCCATTTGTAATATCAGCATGACCACTGATACTGATGCGTTCTATGTTGCTTAAAGCACCTAGTTTTGCAGCCAAAGCATTCAGTTGAGCGCGTCCTTCAGCTAGGATTTGGTCTACCCCAGATTTGTTATGTCCAAACAAGGCACCAGCTGCCAACGTGATTTTTTCATACTTTGTTGCTACGCTAATTGTTACTGCTGATGGCGTCACCACTGGAGCAGGTGGCAGTCATCAACAGGTTTTGTTGGTTCTACAACAACGCTAGGTTTGGCCTCTTCTTTTGGTCGTGCTGTTGCCAAGCCTAGGCTGTTTTCGTCAAATTTATAGCGCAAGCGTGCATGCCATCCCGACCAGCTTGTATTCGTACTGAATTGGTCAACATCGGCAAATTTTCCTTTGGTATATCCAGCTGAGAACCAGAGATTTTGAATGACTTTTGCACCCAACTCCAAGCCGTAACCGGTGACACGTTGACCGTTGTCGATACCGTAGCTGCCATACAAGCTGGCATCAAATCTGTCAGTTGATATCCCAAATAATTCGTCCACTTGCCAAACGACCACTGTATATGTTGTAGCTGCCGTCATTGAGAATGGTTTGGGCACCATGCTTGGCTGCAAGCTGACCAACTAAGCTTAAATTGCGCGCCACACGGTGTGTGCCATGCAGGCTGAAAATCCAAGTTTCTTCGTCTTTAAGATCTGAAGTGATTGATGATTTGTTAATGCGGTTTTCTAAACGCACCAAAGCGTTCCAGCGACCAGTAGCTACATCACGATATGCAAGACCCACTTGAAGTTGATTCTGAAGCTGTACGCCTTTTGATGTATCGAGCCCACGACCTTCGGTGCGTGTGTATGCTTCACGCGCCATTGCAGACCAATTTTCAGACAAGATGCGTGTGTAAGCAAGTGTGCCTAACCATTGTTCCTGAACGTCTGAGATTCTGTATTCCAACTTACCACTGACCCTGTTTGATGGGTTATACAGATAATCAACACCCAGACTTGCAGCCGTCGCTTCATGCTCTTCGCCTGTCGCCTGGTAAATTTGTTGTCGTTCTAATGCGGTGGTAAAACTTAATGCAGGATTCACTTGCCACAAATTACGAATGCCAGCAACGGCTGCTATGTCTTTGTTGCCTGATGGGCCTGCAGCTCTAAACTCGCCGTAAACTTGACCATCTGGCAAGAAAGGAAGCGATATGCCGGATGACATACCTACGATAGTGCTCGCATTGCGCGTACCATCATTTGCCAAACCATAAACACCGGTTAATGTATTCGATAGTTCGTGGCTGGCATAAATGCGGCTCTTTTCAGAGAACTTATATTCGGCACCAACAGTGACGCGTTTTTTCTCTGTATCTGAAATGGCTTGTTCATATTCAGCATAGAGTTGTGCTTGTGGCGAGAGTGTTCCAATTAGCTTAATGCGGCCGCTTGTATATTCGTTATCGATAACAGAAGGAATCTCACTTGGTGCTGAGAGTACGGTTGATGGTGTAGCCAACAATCCTGTACCATTGAATCCCCAACCAGGGATAGAGCTGTTATTAAGCCCAGTTCCAACATTGCTAACGGCGCCGCCAGATCCATTTATTAAATGCTCTTTGACTGAGTTCACGCCAACTTCAACTTTAATCATGTCGTTGACTTTATAGGCGGCAGTTACACCGGCTGATTCACGGCTGGCACCATCGGTCGTTCCGCCAGATTCATCTTTTGTGTTCAACGCATTAGCGCTTAGTTCTAAGTTTGGTGAAACTGTATAGTTAATGTTGGCGCCCAATTCTGTTCTTCCAGCAACAACACCTGCGCTGGCATTTTGGAAACCGGGATCCGATTTGGTGGCATAAACTCTGGCCTTGAGATCTTCTCCCTCATGCCGAATTTCTAAGCGAGCTGCTTTACCCTCTGTAGAGACCAATGGATTGGTCTCTGTGATTGAAGAGAAGTTTTGGTTATAAGCATTCGTACCTTTACTCTGTGCCACTTCAGCAACAACGTACGTTTTGCTGCCAAGTTTCACTTCAATGTTCGCACCAGCAATTTCGTAGGGTGTTTGTTTATCGTTGTCTTTGGCATATGCTGCGCCAAAAGACACGTTGTCTGATAGCTTCACTTTGGCATCAAAACCACCCACCCAGTGCTTGTCACCAAACTCTTCTTCAACCTCGTAAGAAATTCGGATATAGATTGGATTGTTATTTTCATCAACCGAGGGAACTGGTTCGCGAAACAAAATTCTTCCACTAAAAGGTTCAAAATCATAGTCTGAGTAACGCGCTAGTCTGGTTCTGCTTAAGATCACTGCCGGTTGTGAACGATTTCTAACTACAATCTCAACGGTTTCAGTGTTAGCAATAGCATTTGGTCTTTCTACAGCATAAGGTCCACTAATGCCACGAGCAGGTTGTTCGTCTACGTAACCTTTATTAGCTGTTTTTGCTGCAAACAAATTTGCTTGCAAACTATCGGTTTCATAATGTAATTTGGCTCCTGTCAATGCCCTTGAATAGATTGATAATTTGTTTGCAGTATCAGCAGTGGCCGTATTAAAGTCGCCGTATAACAAATAGCTTTTGTTCTTATCGACGCGTACATATAACCGATCAGCACTTTGCGCGTCATATAACTTCGATGATGCGTCACCATAAACTGGGTAAAAAGCATTTGGGTCTATGTCGCGAAATAATTTCTGACTAGTTATTTTGTCGGTATCTATTGCTGCAGTTAACAAGTATTCGCCCTTAATCGCACCCTTTGCGAACAACGCAACCCTTCCTGCGACGGTTTTATATTCGGTACTTTCCCCACTAACAGTTGTTGAGGTTTTTTCCCAATTTCTTAAAGCATCTGAAAAACCAAATTCTTTGATATCGCTTGCACTTGGACCTTTGGCTTTTGATAAATTGATTGCGCCCTCAACTATACCAACCACCAACATATTTCTCAGATCTGGCAGAAAGCTTATTTCGCCTTGTACGACCACATCACCACTGCTTGCTTTTAATAAAGCAGTTCCAGGTGTCGCTGGCGCTTTTAGCACCAGTTCTGCAATGCCGTTTGTGACTGCAACTTCTAAACGACTAACCTCTACTTTTCGCAATGCACCGACGGCGTCAATCGTATGGAAGGGAGAGTCAAAAGTCTTGAAGCTACCAATACTTGTTTCTACATAGAGTTTTGTAGGTTTTAAAATTGGCTTGCCAGAGTTGTCAAACAGCTCAATCTTTACATTTATTTGGGATAAATTGTCTGCAGGTGCTCGCGCAGAAGAGGCGCTTAGTAGTATTTTGCTACCTTTAGTCAAACCTAAGCTATCACGCCAAAGCCTTTCATTGATGCCAGATACATACAATGTATTTTGTAAACTTAAATCCTCACCAGTCATTTGACGGTACACAATGGTTGGTGTTTTTACAGACGATGAATTTGCTCGCGGGTCAACTGATGGCGATTGTTGTTGCACTTTCTGTTCAGATTGAGCTTTCGTTGTCTGTGCGTTGGCTATCGCCATCACCCCCAGTAAAGCAAATGCAAAAAGGCATGCCTTTAAATTTTTGTTTATAGCGCTATTGAATACGCTAGCCTGATTTTCCATTTGAGAGACTCTTATGCTGGGAGTAGTGCGTATATTAAGAATAGTATTTAAAGCCATCACTTTTCCCCATCCTTTGCAGGAGCATTGGGTCTTATTGGTGTTAGTCCCAATGAGCTAGGTTGAGAGCTATCAAACTGAACACCGCCTCCTTGTTGCACAACTGGGGATTGAGAATTTCCCGTACCTTTTTGGTTTCCATTCGTGGCGCTACAGCCTTCAATCCTGAAATCCGCTTGATGAATTTGGCCAGCTAAAACATCGACAAACAAGGTGTTGGGATCCCCCATGTTTCTATTGCTTGTAATACCAAGTTTGCTTCCTGTAGGTATTGATGTGCTGTCAATCTTAAGCACATGTGTCACAGCTCTGACACCACACAAACTATACTGCCCGCTTTCGTCGGTAGTAATCGTGGTACCGTTCTCCATAAATAACCGTACACCTGCAACGCCTGATTCTTTGTCGTCTTGGACGCCGTTGCCATTGCAGTCTGCATAGACTTTGCCAACGATACAAGCTTCGCGAGTAAAGACGCCGCCAGTCACTTTAACTTTTGCCTTCGCAATCATTGATTGAAGGTTGTAATTTCGCATTGATGCTTGTGCCGAGTTCACTCCATCACCACGATCAGCACCAAGCCCTATCCGCACTTTGTACTCGATAATCACATCTTGGTTTTTCGCTGGTATATTGATGCTGAACGCAAGGTTTGGACCAGGCGCACCAACTGGATCTGGTGCCGCAACGAACGAACCGCCCGTAGAAACGCGTACTGTTTTGCTTATTAAGGTAAAGCCTAGTGGCAATTTGTCATTGACAACTGCTGCTCCACGAATCTTGGTGCTGCGTACGGTTAACTGGTAAGTCACAACATCGCCAATTTCTGCATTGGTTTTGTCAGCGACTTTACGGATAAATAACGAGCCCAAATCGACTGTACTCGACTGCAATATTGCCTGTGATGCCAATGCAATTTGCTGCGGTTGGGCATGTTGGATCGCCGCCACCTGATGCGATAACGGTATTATTACCTCCAGTTGGTCCTTCTGCTGCTTCACTGATATTAATCGGTACGGTTATGTAGACGATGCTAGCAACACCCGCTTCGATAGTGCAACCTGTCAAAGTAGTTGCGCCACTACCCGATGCCGCGGCACAAGTGCCTGGCTTGAATGTACCGCCAGTAATTGATACTGGACCACTTGTAGATATACCCGCTCCAAAATCATCATTTAGAACAATTGGCGCAGGAGTTGGTCCATTTGTAATAGCTATAGATATTGAGTAGTATTGGTTGTTACCATCAATCTTTAAGGGATTTGCGCTAGCAGATTTGGTTACTAGTAGTCCTGTTGCAGGCTTACTTGGAATGACACCGTTATTATTGGACGGTATCGTGTCGCCATCGGCTCCAGTAACGACTTTAGCATTGATTGGTGCAGACGTAGTTGGTGTGCCGCCTATTGTGCAAACAATCGAGCCTCCGGGTGGTAATGACAGTACAGGCGTTGCTGGGCTACATGTGCTAGTCAATCCTGGAGGCAAATCTGTCACGGTACAGAACGCATTAGCTGCTGTAACTGGACTAGCATTTGTACAAGTAATCGTTTGACCTGGTGGATAAGGTACGCCAGCTACTGGATTCTCTAATTGCGTACTCGGCACAACTTGCATGTCTGGCGCTACCAAAGTAGTAATCACAACCGTGGCGCTATCACATGTCGGTATTGGCGTTGCGGGCAAAGTACATATGGTGTAACCGACCGTGTACACACCAGGGGCCGTGCCTGCGGGTACTGTAATCTCGCCCGTTGTAGTGTTGATGGTCACACCAGCTGGTGCACCTGTCAATGTTGCCGATAAGGTCACATTGGTACCAATCACTGCATTTGGCGTGACGCTTCCAAAGACCGTGTCGTTTGCCACGACGTTAGGCACAGTGCCGCCTGTCGAAGGAAGTGTCACTGCAGGATCATTAATTGCGTCGATTAATGCGGCTCCCACCGTGATGGTGGCGGTCGCAGTGTCGCACGCCGCAGGAATCACGGCTGGGTTGGTACAGATTTGGTAGCTCACCGTGTACACGCCTGGTGGCGCTGTGTTCGGTACGCTGAAGTCACCTGTGGCTGGGTTGAAGGTCGAGCCCGCTGTCGGTGCTACTGTTTGTGTCACGGTCACGTTGGCTGGTGTCGCACCCGTGATGCCCGTGGCTTGGTCGTTGGTCAGCACGTTCAAGGTCGCGGCAGTTGCAAACGGTGTGGTCAGGCTGTCGGTCACTGCATCAATCAGGGCCACGGTGGCGCTGGTGGTGTTGTTGCCCGTAACGTTGTCGTTGGTCGCGCTGGTCGCTGCATCAATGCCAACGCTGGTCTGTGTCGTGTTGGTGCCGCCGGCTGTGCCTAGCATGGTCACGGTCAATGGGCAGGTCAGGGTGGCGCCGGCCGGTAAAGATGCTGCACTACCGCTGCTGGCCACGCAAGCGCCAACAGATACGGTCGCGCCCGCTGGGGTGCCAGCGGCTGCGGTACAGGTTGCGTTGGTCGCTGCGGTCGTGGCAGAGACGTTGGTACAGACCAAGTTAACACCAGGGCCCGACAGGACTGCGCCCGGTGCCGCGGTCGCTGGTAAGCCGTTAATCGCTACACTCATGTCGGCAGCGGCTCCCACCGTGATGGTGGCGGTCGCAGTGTCGCACGCCGCAGGAATCACGGCTGGGTTGGTACAGATTTGGTAGCTCACCGTGTACACGCCTGGTGGCGCTGTGTTCGGTACGCTGAAGTCACCTGTGGCTGGGTTGAAGGTCGAGCCCGCTGTCGGTGCTACTGTTTGTGTCACGGTCACGTTGGCTGGTGTCGCACCCGTGATGCCCGTGGCTTGGTCGTTGGTCAGCACGTTCAAGGTCGCGGCAGTTGCAAACGGTGTGGTCAGGCTGTCGGTCACTGCATCAATCAGGGCCACGGTGGCGCTGGTGGTGTTGTTGCCCGTAACGTTGTCGTTGGTCGCGCTGGTCGCTGCATCAATGCCAACGCTGGTCTGTGTCGTGTTGGTGCCGCCGGCTGTGCCTGGCATGGTCACGGTCAATGGGCAGGTCAGGGTGGCGCCGGCCGGTAAAGATGCTGCACTACCGCTGCTGGCCACGCAAGCGCCAACAGATACGGTCGCGCCCGCTGGGGTGCCAGCGGCTGCGGTACAGGTTGCGTTGGTCGCTGCGGTCGTGGCAGAGACGTTGGTACAGACCAAGTTAACACCAGGGCCCGACAGGACTGCGCCCGGTGCCGCGGTCGCTGGTAAGCCGTTAATCGCTACACTCATGTCGGCAGCGGCTCCCACCGTGATGGTGGCGGTCGCAGTGTCGCACGCCGCAGGAATCACGGCTGGGTTGGTACAGATTTGGTAGCTCACCGTGTACACGCCTGGTGGCGCTGTGTTCGGTACGCTGAAGTCACCTGTGGCTGGGTTGAAGGTCGAGCCCGCTGTCGGTGCTACTGTTTGTGTCACGGTCACGTTGGCTGGTGTCGCACCCGTGATGCCCGTGGCTTGGTCGTTGGTCAGCACGTTCAAGGTCGCGGCAGTTGCAAACGGTGTGGTCAGGCTGTCGGTCACTGCATCAATCAGGGCCACGGTGGCGCTGGTGGTGTTGTTGCCCGTAACGTTGTCGTTGGTCGCGCTGGTCGCTGCATCAATGCCAACGCTGGTCTGTGTCGTGTTGGTGCCGCCGGCTGTGCCTGGCATGGTCACGGTCAATGGGCAGGTCAGGGTGGCGCCGGCCGGTAAAGATGCTGCACTACCGCTGCTGGCCACGCAAGCGCCAACAGATACGGTCGCGCCCGCTGGGGTGCCAGCGGCTGCGGTACAGGTTGCGTTGGTCGCTGCGGTCGTGGCAGAGACGTTGGTACAGACCAAGTTAACACCAGGGCCCGACAGGACTGCGCCCGGTGCCGCGGTCGCTGGTAAGCCGTTAATCGCTACACTCATGTCGGCAGCGGCTCCCACCGTGATGGTGGCGGTCGCAGTGTCGCACGCCGCAGGAATCACGGCTGGGTTGGTACAGATTTGGTAGCTCACCGTGTACACGCCTGGTGGCGCTGTGTTCGGTACGCTGAAGTCACCTGTGGCTGGGTTGAAGGTCGAGCCCGCTGTCGGTGCTACTGTTTGTGTCACGGTCACGTTGGCTGGTGTCGCACCCGTGATGCCCGTGGCTTGGTCGTTGGTCAGCACGTTCAAGGTCGCGGCAGTTGCAAACGGTGTGGTCAGGCTGTCGGTCACTGCATCAATCAGGGCCACGGTGGCGCTGGTGGTGTTGTTGCCCGTAACGTTGTCGTTGGTCGCGCTGGTCGCTGCATCAATGCCAACGCTGGTCTGTGTCGTGTTGGTGCCGCCGGCTGTGCCTGGCATGGTCACGGTCAATGGGCAGGTCAGGGTGGCGCCGGCCGGTAAAGATGCTGCACTACCGCTGCTGGCCACGCAAGCGCCAACAGATACGGTCGCGCCCGCTGGGGTGCCAGCGGCTGCGGTACAGGTTGCGTTGGTCGCTGCGGTCGTGGCAGAGACGTTGGTACAGACCAAGTTAACACCAGGGCCCGACAGGACTGCGCCCGGTGCCGCGGTCGCTGGTAAGCCGTTAATCGCTACACTCATGTCGGCAGCGGCTCCCACCGTGATGGTGGCGGTCGCAGTGTCGCACGCCGCAGGAATCACGGCTGGGTTGGTACAGATTTGGTAGCTCACCGTGTACACGCCTGGTGGCGCTGTGTTCGGTACGCTGAAGTCACCTGTGGCTGGGTTGAAGGTCGAGCCCGCTGTCGGTGCTACTGTTTGTGTCACGGTCACGTTGGCTGGTGTCGCACCCGTGATGCCCGTGGCTTGGTCGTTGGTCAGCACGTTCAAGGTCGCGGCAGTTGCAAACGGTGTGGTCAGGCTGTCGGTCACTGCATCAATCAGGGCCACGGTGGCGCTGGTGGTGTTGTTGCCCGTAACGTTGTCGTTGGTCGCGCTGGTCGCTGCATCAATGCCAACGCTGGTCTGTGTCGTGTTGGTGCCGCCGGCTGTGCCTGGCATGGTCACGGTCAATGGGCAGGTCAGGGTGGCGCCGGCCGGTAAAGATGCTGCACTACCGCTGCTGGCCACGCAAGCGCCAACAGATACGGTCGCGCCCGCTGGGGTGCCAGCGGCTGCGGTACAGGTTGCGTTGGTCGCTGCGGTCGTGGCAGAGACGTTGGTACAGACCAAGTTAACACCAGGGCCCGACAGGACTGCGCCCGGTGCCGCGGTCGCTGGTAAGCCGTTAATCGCTACACTCATGTCGGCAGCGGCTCCCACCGTGATGGTGGCGGTCGCAGTGTCGCACGCCGCAGGAATCACGGCTGGGTTGGTACAGATTTGGTAGCTCACCGTGTACACGCCTGGTGGCGCTGTGTTCGGTACGCTGAAGTCACCTGTGGCTGGGTTGAAGGTCGAGCCCGCTGTCGGTGCTACTGTTTGTGTCACGGTCACGTTGGCTGGTGTCGCACCCGTGATGCCCGTGGCTTGGTCGTTGGTCAGCACGTTCAAGGTCGCGGCAGTTGCAAACGGTGTGGTCAGGCTGTCGGTCACTGCATCAATCAGGGCCACGGTGGCGCTGGTGGTGTTGTTGCCCGTAACGTTGTCGTTGGTCGCGCTGGTCGCTGCATCAATGCCAACGCTGGTCTGTGTCGTGTTGGTGCCGCCGGCTGTGCCTGGCATGGTCACGGTCAATGGGCAGGTCAGGGTGGCGCCGGCCGGTAAAGATGCTGCACTACCGCTGCTGGCCACGCAAGCGCTAACAGATACGGTCGCGCCCGCTGGGGTGCCAGCGGCTGCGGTACAGGTTGCGTTGGTCGCTGCGGTCGTGGCAGAGACGTTGGTACAGACCAAGTTAACACCAGGGCCCGACAGGACTGCGCCCGGTGCCGCGGTCGCTGGTAAGCCGTTAATCGCTACACTCATGTCGGCAGCGGCTCCCACCGTGATGGTGGCGGTCGCAGTGTCGCACGCCGCAGGAATCACGGCTGGGTTGGTACAGATTTGGTAGCTCACCGTGTACACGCCTGGTGGCGCTGTGTTCGGTACGCTGAAGTCACCTGTGGCTGGGTTGAAGGTCGAGCCCGCTGTCGGTGCTACTGTTTGTGTCACGGTCACGTTGGCTGGTGTCGCACCCGTGATGCCCGTGGCTTGGTCGTTGGTCAGCACGTTCAAGGTCGCGGCAGTTGCAAACGGTGTGGTCAGGCTGTCGGTCACTGCATCAATCAGGGCCACGGTGGCGCTGGTGGTGTTGTTGCCCGTAACGTTGTCGTTGGTCGCGCTGGTCGCTGCATCAATGCCAACGCTGGTCTGTGTCGTGTTGGTGCCGCCGGCTGTGCCTGGCATGGTCACGGTCAATGGGCAGGTCAGGGTGGCGCCGGCCGGTAAAGATGCTGCACTACCGCTGCTGGCCACGCAAGCGCCAACAGATACGGTCGCGCCCGCTGGGGTGCCAGCGGCTGCGGTACAGGTTGCGTTGGTCGCTGCGGTCGTGGCAGAGACGTTGGTACAGACCAAGTTAACACCAGGGCCCGACAGGACTGCGCCCGGTGCCGCGGTCGCTGGTAAGCCGTTAATCGCTACACTCATGTCGGAAACAGTGATGGTCAAACACTGGTTGGTCACGCCGTTGGTGAGGTTGCTCAGACCGCTGATCTGGCCGGAACCGTTGGTGTTGGCCGCTGTGCCTGGGCAAGCGCCTACCGTCGGCGTGGCCGAGGTGGTGATGTCTACCGAGATGGTACAGGTGGTCGGCGTGGCTGTGCCGGCGCCAACTTGTGTGCCCGCGACTGCGATGCTGCCGCTCAGTGCCACCGCCGTGACCGTGCCGCCGGTACAGCTGTTGGTTACGTTAGGCGCGCTGGCCACACGCAAGCCCGCTGGCAAGGTGTCGGTGAAGCTGACGGTTTGTGCTGGGTTCAGCGCTGGGTTGCTCACTGTAAAGGTCAGTGTGCTGGTGCCGCCGATGCTGATGCTGGTCGGGCTGAAGGCCTTGGTCAGGGTCGGTGTCAAGGCAGTGACTGTCAAACACTGGTTGGTCACGCCGTTGGTGAGGTTGCTCAGACCGCTGATCTGGCCGGAACCGTTGGTGTTGGCCGCTGTGCCTGGGCAAGCGCCTACCGTCGGCGTGGCCGAGGTGGTGATGTCTACCGAGATGGTACAGGTGGTCGGCGTGGCTGTGCCGGCGCCAACTTGTGTGCCCGCGACTGCGATGCTGCCGCTCAGTGCCACCGCCGTGACCGTGCCGCCGGTACAGCTGTTGGTTACGTTAGGCGCGCTGGCCACACGCAAGCCCGCTGGCAAGGTGTCGGTGAAGCTGACGGTTTGTGCTGGGTTCAGCGCTGGGTTGCTCACTGTAAAGGTCAGTGTGCTGGTGCCGCCGATGCTGATGCTGGTCGGGCTGAAGGCCTTGGTCAGGGTCGGTGTCAAGGCAGTGACTGTCAAACACTGGTTGGTCACGCCGTTGGTGAGGTTGCTCAGACCGCTGATCTGGCCGGAACCGTTGGTGTTGGCCGCTGTGCCTGGGCAAGCGCCTACCGTCGGCGTGGCCGAGGTGGTGATGTCTACCGAGATGGTACAGGTGGTCGGCGTGGCTGTGCCGGCGCCAACTTGTGTGCCCGCGACTGCGATGCTGCCGCTCAGTGCCACCGCCGTGACCGTGCCGCCGGTACAGCTGTTGGTTACGTTAGGCGCGCTGGCCACACGCAAGCCCGCTGGCAAGGTGTCGGTGAAGCTGACGGTTTGTGCTGGGTTCAGCGCTGGGTTGCTCACTGTAAAGGTCAGTGTGCTGGTGCCGCCGATGCTGATGCTGGTCGGGCTGAAGGCCTTGGTCAGGGTCGGTGTCAAGGCAGTGACTGTCAAACACTGGTTGGTCACGCCGTTGGTGAGGTTGCTCAGACCGCTGATCTGGCCGGAACCGTTGGTGTTGGCCGCTGTGCCTGGGCAAGCGCCTACCGTCGGCGTGGCCGAGGTGGTGATGTCTACCGAGATGGTACAGGTGGTCGGCGTGGCTGTGCCGGCGCCAACTTGTGTGCCCGCGACTGCGATGCTGCCGCTCAGTGCCACCGCCGTGACCGTGCCGCCGGTACAGCTGTTGGTTACGTTAGGCGCGCTGGCCACACGCAAGCCCGCTGGCAAGGTGTCGGTGAAGCTGACGGTTTGTGCTGGGTTCAGCGCTGGGTTGCTCACTGTAAAGGTCAGTGTGCTGGTGCCGCCGATGCTGATGCTGGTCGGGCTGAAGGCCTTGGTCAGGGTCGGTGTCAAGGCAGTGACTGTCAAACACTGGTTGGTCACGCCGTTGGTGAGGTTGCTCAGACCGCTGATCTGGCCGGAACCGTTGGTGTTGGCCGCTGTGCCTGGGCAAGCGCCTACCGTCGGCGTGGCCGAGGTGGTGATGTCTACCGAGATGGTACAGGTGGTCGGCGTGGCTGTGCCGGCGCCAACTTGTGTGCCCGCGACTGCGATGCTGCCGCTCAGTGCCACCGCCGTGACCGTGCCGCCGGTACAGCTGTTGGTTACGTTAGGCGCGCTGGCCACACGCAAGCCCGCTGGCAAGGTGTCGGTGAAGCTGACGGTTTGTGCTGGGTTCAGCGCTGGGTTGCTCACTGTAAAGGTCAGTGTGCTGGTGCCGCCGATGCTGATGCTGGTCGGGCTGAAGGCCTTGGTCAGGGTCGGTGTCAAGGCAGTGACTGTCAAACACTGGTTGGTCACGCCGTTGGTGAGGTTGCTCAGACCGCTGATCTGGCCGGAACCGTTGGTGTTGGCCGCTGTGCCTGGGCAAGCGCCTACCGTCGGCGTGGCCGAGGTGGTGATGTCTACCGAGATGGTACAGGTGGTCGGCGTGGCTGTGCCGGCGCCAACTTGTGTGCCCGCGACTGCGATGCTGCCGCTCAGTGCCACCGCCGTGACCGTGCCGCCGGTACAGCTGTTGGTTACGTTAGGCGCGCTGGCCACACGCAAGCCCGCTGGCAAGGTGTCGGTGAAGCTGACGGTTTGTGCTGGGTTCAGCGCTGGGTTGCTCACTGTAAAGGTCAGTGTGCTGGTGCCGCCGATGCTGATGCTGGTCGGGCTGAAGGCCTTGGTCAGGGTCGGTGTCAAGGCAGTGACTGTCAAACACTGGTTGGTCACGCCGTTGGTGAGGTTGCTCAGACCGCTGATCTGGCCGGAACCGTTGGTGTTGGCCGCTGTGCCTGGGCAAGCGCCTACCGTCGGCGTGGCCGAGGTGGTGATGTCTACCGAGATGGTACAGGTGGTCGGCGTGGCTGTGCCGGCGCCAACTTGTGTGCCCGCGACTGCGATGCTGCCGCTCAGTGCCACCGCCGTGACCGTGCCGCCGGTACAGCTGTTGGTTACGTTAGGCGCGCTGGCCACACGCAAGCCCGCTGGCAAGGTGTCGGTGAAGCTGACGGTTTGTGCTGGGTTCAGCGCTGGGTTGCTCACTGTAAAGGTCAGTGTGCTGGTGCCGCCGATGCTGATGCTGGTCGGGCTGAAGGCCTTGGTCAGGGTCGGTGTCAAGGCAGTGACTGTCAAACACTGGTTGGTCACGCCGTTGGTGAGGTTGCTCAGACCGCTGATCTGGCCGGAACCGTTGGTGTTGGCCGCTGTGCCTGGGCAAGCGCCTACCGTCGGCGTGGCCGAGGTGGTGATGTCTACCGAGATGGTACAGGTGGTCGGCGTGGCTGTGCCGGCGCCAACTTGTGTGCCCGCGACTGCGATGCTGCCGCTCAGTGCCACCGCCGTGACCGTGCCGCCGGTACAGCTGTTGGTTACGTTAGGCGCGCTGGCCACACGCAAGCCCGCTGGCAAGGTGTCGGTGAAGCTGACGGTTTGTGCTGGGTTCAGCGCTGGGTTGCTCACTGTAAAGGTCAGTGTGCTGGTGCCGCCGATGCTGATGCTGGTCGGGCTGAAGGCCTTGGTCAGGGTCGGTGTCAAGGCAGTGACTGTCAAACACTGGTTGGTCACGCCGTTGGTGAGGTTGCTCAGACCGCTGATCTGGCCGGAACCGTTGGTGTTGGCCGCTGTGCCTGGGCAAGCGCCTACCGTCGGCGTGGCCGAGGTGGTGATGTCTACCGAGATGGTACAGGTGGTCGGCGTGGCTGTGCCGGCGCCAACTTGTGTGCCCGCGACTGCGATGCTGCCGCTCAGTGCCACCGCCGTGACCGTGCCGCCGGTACAGCTGTTGGTTACGTTAGGCGCGCTGGCCACACGCAAGCCCGCTGGCAAGGTGTCGGTGAAGCTGACGGTTTGTGCTGGGTTCAGCGCTGGGTTGCTCACTGTAAAGGTCAGTGTGCTGGTGCCGCCGATGCTGATGCTGGTCGGGCTGAAGGCCTTGGTCAGGGTCGGTGTCAAGGCAGTGACTGTCAAACACTGGTTGGTCACGCCGTTGGTGAGGTTGCTCAGACCGCTGATCTGGCCGGAACCGTTGGTGTTGGCCGCTGTGCCTGGGCAAGCGCCTACCGTCGGCGTGGCCGAGGTGGTGATGTCTACCGAGATGGTACAGGTGGTCGGCGTGGCTGTGCCGGCGCCAACTTGTGTGCCCGCGACTGCGATGCTGCCGCTCAGTGCCACCGCCGTGACCGTGCCGCCGGTACAGCTGTTGGTTACGTTAGGCGCGCTGGCCACACGCAAGCCCGCTGGCAAGGTGTCGGTGAAGCTGACGGTTTGTGCTGGGTTCAGCGCTGGGTTGCTCACTGTAAAGGTCAGTGTGCTGGTGCCGCCGATGCTGATGCTGGTCGGGCTGAAGGCCTTGGTCAGGGTCGGTGTCAAGGCAGTGACTGTCAAACACTGGTTGGTCACGCCGTTGGTGAGGTTGCTCAGACCGCTGATCTGGCCGGAACCGTTGGTGTTGGCCGCTGTGCCTGGGCAAGCGCCTACCGTCGGCGTGGCCGAGGTGGTGATGTCTACCGAGATGGTACAGGTGGTCGGCGTGGCTGTGCCGGCGCCAACTTGTGTGCCCGCGACTGCGATGCTGCCGCTCAGTGCCACCGCCGTGACCGTGCCGCCGGTACAGCTGTTGGTTACGTTAGGCGCGCTGGCCACACGCAAGCCCGCTGGCAAGGTGT